>NZ_JAINVH010000024.1 GCF_020400825.1 Streptomyces sp. HPF1205 | reverse complement strand
GGCGATCGCCGGCGGACTTCCCCCCGCCGCCCGCGACGGCCTCGGCCAGCGTGTCGTACACGGGGATCGAGCGGGTCAGCCCGGCGACCCCCAGCAGCCGCCGGACCCGCCCCGGCGGGCACACCACGCGCAGTTCGCCGTGCCGGTCCCGGAGCCGGTGCCGGGCGCTGACCAGCAGGTTCAGTCCGGTGACGTCGCAGAAGTCGAGTCGTGAGAAGTCCAGGACGACATCCGTGGGACCGGCGGCCGCCAGGGCCTCGTCGAGGCCGGCGCGTGTCGCGATGTCGAGTTCGCCGGTCACCTCCAGGACGGTCCATCCGGCCCGGCGGTCCGCGGATACGGTGAGCGGTTCCATGGGTCTCGCCCTCCTGCGCGTACGGGTGGTACGGGCGGCAGGCGTACGCGCGGTCGCGGGATCGCCGCGGTCGCGGGTCCGTACGGTGCCGGCGGGGGAGGCGGGCGGACGGCGTCCGTGCCGTTCGGGCGGCGGTGGCCCGGTCGAGGACCGGGCGGCCGGCTTCCGGCGGGGCGCCGTGCCCCGGGGCCGCCGACGTGCGGGCGGCTTGATCGTCGAGGCGGTGGCGGAGAGGCCGTGCGCGGACCGGCCGCGGTCACGGCTTCCCTGTACCCGTCATACCGCTCCTGCGGCGGGCGGACAACCTTCCTGTACCCAAATCTCCCGGCTGACCTGCGCGATCGGGCCGCCCGGTGGAACCGGTGACGGCTGTCGCGCATGGCGCGCGGGCCGCCGCGGTAAACGCCAGACAGTGTCCGGGACCGTGGCGCGCCCCGCGGGCGGTCCGCGGCCGTCGGCCGCTCACGGGCCCGGCGAGGCGCCGGGCGCGAGCCGGGACGAGGAGGAGGTGCGGGCGACCCGTGTACGCGCAACCCCCCGCGGTCGACCCCGACCCCGACCCCGACGTCCCCGACCCCGACCCCGGCCCCGACGTCCCGGACGGCATGGGACACGCCCGTCTGCGCGAGGAGATCGCCCAGCTCAAGCAGGCCATGCGCAGCCGCCCCGTGATCGATCAGGCGCGCGGTGTCCTCATGGCGCTCAACGGCTGCAGCGCCGAGGAGGCGTGGCGGACGATCTCCACCGTCTCCCAGCACGCCAACGTCAAGCTGCGAGTGGTCGCCCACCACGTGGTCGCGGCCGCCCAGGGCACCCCCCTGCCGCCCGAACTCCGCCGCCACCTGGCCGATGTCCTCGGTCCCGCCCCGCGCACCCGCAGGCCCCCGCGGGACTGACAGCGGCGTTCGACCCGCGCCCGCCCGCCGTTCCCGCACCACGCGGGCCCGGCCGAACGGGTGACGGGCGGCCGGACCGGGCGCGCTCACCGGCCCGTACGGAACGCCCGGCCCCGATCGTGCTCGGCGGCGGTCCGGACGAGGCCGCCGCGGCCGCCGGCCGGGCCGGAAAGGTCGGAAGGGCCCGCGGGTGAGGCGGGCCCTTCCGGTACCGCGGCCGGGCGCGGCGTACGCGCGGCTACGCGGCGCTCTCCGGCGGGGGCGGGAAGCGGTCCCACACCCGGTGCCGGGTGAGCAGTCCGGTCAGCTCGCGCAGCACCTGTTCGCCGTCCGGGCCGAGGACGATGCCCGTGGCGTCAGCGGCGACGCCCGCCGCCTCCAGGACCGGCCGCCCGCCGTCGAGGCTGCCGATCGCCTTGCAGTGCCGGAACGCCTCGTTGACCATCAGCGCCACCCGCGGGTCCACCGGTACGGACGGCCTGGGCAGCGCGCCGGCCTTGGCGTCCCGTCCGGGCGCCGCGTCCTTGCCGGGCGCGGGCGCGCCGGTCAGCAGCAGCGCGTCGTACTCCACGGACCTCGCGGTGGCGAAGGTGCGCTGGACGGTCACCGGGCCGGCTCCGTCGGCGCGCAGTTCACCCCCGACGGGCGCGACCACCAGCGGGACCATGCCGGCGGACAGCACCGCCTGGCGGAGGGCCGCGAGCGCGGCCAGGTCGGTCCGGTCGTCCGCGACGATGCCGATGACCCGGCCGGTGGTCGGCCAGGTGCGCCCGATCTGCGACAGCGCCGGACTCGGCGCCGGGTCGGCGAGCGGCTCGGTCGCCTTCGGCGCGGGCAGTCCCAGCCCCTGGGCGACCTGCGCGCACAGGTACGGGTCGATGTTCGCCAGCGTCCCCAGCGCCCGCTCCTTGACGGCCTGTTCGTAGCATTTGCCCAGCTCGAAGGTGTACGCGGCGATGATGTGCTCCCGCTCCACCGGGCTCATGCTGCGCCAGAACAGCCGGGCCTGGCTGAAGTGGTCGCCGAAGGACGCGGGTGCCTCGCGCACCTTCTCGGCGGCGGCGATCGGCGTGGGGTGCTCGATGTACGCGCGGTCGCCGGCGCCGGCGAAGAACGGGCAGCCGCCGTCGAGCGAGTTGGGCTTGTACGGGGCCACCCCGCTGTGCACCGCGTCCTGGTGGAAGCCGTCCCGCAGGTTGTCGTCGACCGGCGCGTGCGTGCGGTTGATCGGGATCTGCGCGAAGTTGGACCCGCCCAGCCGGGTGATCTGCGTGTCGACGTAGCTGAACAGCCGCCCCGCCAGCAGCGGGTCGTCGGTGACGTCGATGCCGGGGACGAGGTGGCCGACGTGGAAGGCGACCTGCTCGGTCTCGGCGAAGAAGTTCGTCGGGTTGGCGTCGAGGGTCATCAGCCCGATCGGCCGGACCGGTGCCAGTTCCTCCGGCACGATCTTGGTCGGGTCGAGCAGGTCGATGCCCTCGAACATCTGGTCGGGAGTGTCGGGGAAGGTCTGGATGCCCAGCTCCCATGCGGGGAAGGCCCCCGCCTCGATCGCGTCGGCCAGGTCGCGGCGGTGGAAGTCCGGGTCGAGACCGCTGATCAGCTGCGCCTCCTCCCACACCAGGGAGTGCACGCCGGCCTCGGGCTTCCAGTGGAACTTCGCCAGCGTGGTCTCGCCCCGCTCGTTGACCAGGCGGAAGGTGTGGACGCCGAAGCCCTCCATCATCCGGAAGGACCGGGCGATGCCCCGGTCGGACATGTTCCACATCGTGTGGTGGGCGGCCTCGGTGTGCAGCGAGACGAAGTCCCAGAACGTGTCGTGCGCGCTCTGCGCCTGCGGGATCTCCCGGTCCGGGTGCGGCTTCCCGGCGTGGATGACGTCGGGGAACTTGATCGCGTCCTGGATGAAGAACACCGGCATGTTGTTGCCGACCAGGTCGTACACGCCCTCGGAGGTGTAGAACTTCGTCGCGAAGCCCCGCGTGTCGCGTACGGTGTCGGCGGAGCCGCGCGAGCCCAGCACGGTGGAGAACCGCACGAAGACGGGCGTCGTCACGTCCTCGGCGAGGAACGCCGCCTTGCACACCCCGGCCGCCGTCCCGTAGCCGCGGAAGACGCCGTGCGCCGCCGCGCCGCGCGCGTGCACCACCCGCTCGGGGATGCGCTCGTGGTCGAAGTGGGTGATCTTCTCCCGCAGGTGGTGATCCTGCAGCAGGACGGGGCCGCGCGGGCCGGCCTTCAAGGAGTGGTCGGAGTCGGGCAGCCGGGTGCCCTGGGCGTTGGTGAGGAAGGGCCCGGCCTGCGACCTCGGCCCGGCGCCCGGCCGCCCGGTGGCGCTCACCGGCTCCGGAGCGGACTGGTCGGGTTTGGCGGGCAGCGGCTCGCGCGGCTCGACCGGCTCCTCGACCGTGGGTGGCGCGCCCCCCGGTACGCCCGGGATCTCGGCCTTCTGCCGCGGCGCCACCTCCGAGGCCAGTTCCGCCGCTTTGTCCACGATCTTCCGGATCGGGTTGGACTCGCTCATGGTGCTCCCTGATCGGTTGGCGAAGGCCCGTCTCTCGTCGGTACCGCCTGCCCCGGGATCGAAACGGCAAAGACCGCATCGCCCCCCTGATGGGCCAGACCGCCCGATTCCGCCGGCCGTCCGGGCCCGCCGCGGCGCGTGGCGCGTCAAGAACGCGTATGGACTTGCCGCCCCCGCGGCCCCGCGGGCGGGCCGTCGCCCACGCTGGGGCCGGGCCGCCGACGCCGGGCAAGTGCCGCCGCGGGCACGGCGACCGGGCGCGCGCGAGGACCGCGGGTACGGGAGGAACCGGCCACGGGGCCGCGGCAGGGCGCGCGGTTCATCCCGATTGGCGCGAATACGCTGATCTTCTCGGCACACAGCGCGGCCGGCGGAGCCGGTTCGCGCCACGCAGACCAGGAGCAGATGAGGAATGGCCGCCACAGCGGAGACGACCGGCACGACGTCCCAGCCGCCGGAACCCGGGGCGCAGGGCCGGTTGCGGGGGTGGTTGCTGGAGGGGCTGTCGGACATGGGCCGGCAGCAGGGGCCGCACGCGCCGCCGGAGGCGGCGGACGCGGGCCAGCGGTGGTGGCGCGTGATGTGCCTGACCGGTGTCGACTACTTCTCGACGCTCGGGTACCAGCCGGGCATCGCGGCGCTGGCCGCGGGGCTGCTGTCGCCGATCGCCACGGTGGTGCTGGTGATCGTCACACTGGCCGGCGCGCTGCCGGTGTACCGGCGGGTGGCGCGGGAGAGCCCCCACGGCCAGGGCTCGATCGCGATGCTGGAGCGGCTGCTGTCGTTCTGGAAGGGAAAGCTGTTCGTCCTGGCGCTGCTGGGCTTCGCGGCGACCGACTTCCTGATCACCATCACGCTGTCGGCCGCCGACGCGTCGACGCACCTGGTGGAGAACCCGCACTTCGCGTCGGCGCTGCACGGCCGTCAGATGCTCATCACGCTGGTCCTGGTGGCACTGCTGGGCGCGGTGTTCCTGAAGGGGTTCCTGGAGGCCATCGGCGTGGCCGTGGTGCTGGTGGGCGTCTATCTCGGAATGAACGTGGTGGTGGTGGTCGACGGCCTCTACCACGTGCTGACGGCCCCGCACCTGGTGACGGACTGGTCGAACGGGCTGCGCGCGGAGCGGGGCAGCGTGTGGGTCATGGTGGGGGTGTCACTGGTGGTGTTCCCCAAGCTGGCGCTGGGCCTGTCCGGGTTCGAGACGGGCGTCGCGGTGATGCCGCACGTGCGGGGCGACGCGGGGGACACCGAGGACGCCCCGGCTGGGCGGATCCGGGACACGCGCACCTTGCTGACCACGGCGGCGCTGATCATGAGCGTGTTCCTGATCGCGACGAGCTTCATCACCACGGTGCTGATCCCCAAGCGCGACTTCGAGGCCGGTGGCCCGGCGAACGGGCGGGCGCTGGCCTACCTCGCGCACGAGTACCTGGGCTCCGGGTTCGGTACCGCCTACGACTTCTCGACGATCGCCATCCTGTGGTTCGCCGGCGCGTCGGCGATGGCGGGGCTGCTGAACCTGATGCCGCGGTACCTGCCGCGGTACGGGATGGCGCCGCACTGGGCGCGGGCGGTGCGGCCGATGGTGCTGGTGTTCACGCTGGTGGCGTTCCTGGTGACGTGGATCTTCGACGCCAACGTCGACAAGCAGGGCGGCGCGTACGCCACCGGCGTCCTGGTGCTCATCAGCTCGGCCGCCATCGCCGTGACCATCGCCGCCCGCAAGGCCGGGCAGCGCAAGTGGACCATCGGCTTCGCGGTCATCGCCGTCGTGTTCCTCTACACCACGGTGGTCAACATCCTGGAGCGCCCGGACGGTGTGAAGATCGGTGCCTGCTTCATCGCCGGGATCGTCCTGATCTCGCTGATGTCGCGGCTCGCCCGCTCCTTCGAACTGCGGGTGACCAGCGTGGAACTGGACGACATGGCCTCGCGTTTCGTCCGGGACATCGCCAGCCGCCGGATCCGCTTCATCGCCAACGAACCGGACCGGCGGGACGTCGCCGAGTACCGGGACAAGGCCAAGCAGATCCGCCACGACAACGACCTCGGACCCGACGAGGACTTCGTCTTCGTCGAGGTGACCGTGCGCGACCCCTCCGAGTTCGAGTCCGCGGTCACCGTGCGCGGCGAGGTCATGCACGAGCGCTACCGCGTGCTCACCCTGGACGGCACCTCCGTGCCCAACGCGCTGGCCGCCTTCCTCCTGCACGTACGCGATCTCACCGGCGCCAAGCCGCACATCTACTTCGAGTGGACCGAGGGCGGCCCGTTCGCCAACTTCCTGCGCTTCTTCCTCTTCGGGCAGGGCGAGGTCGCGCCGGTCACCCGCGAGGTGCTGCGCGAGGCCGAGCCGGACGTGACGCGCCGCCCGCGCGTCCACGTCGGCTGACGGCGCCGCGGTCGCGGGCCCGGCCGCCCGGGTGCCGCGCCGTCAGACGGCGTCGGCGAGCCGCTCGGGGCGGGGCCGGTGTACCGGGGTCGCCGCGGCCGCGGCGGCGATCAGCAGGCAGCAGACGCCGGCGGTCAGCGTCACCGGGGCGGTGCCGACGCGCTGGGCGGTCCAGGTGAGGAGGGCCGCGCCGGCCGGGGCCGCGCAGTAGTGGAGCGTCCAGAAGGCCGAGGTGACCCGGCCCAGCAGGTGTTCCGGTGTCACCTCCTGGCGCAGCGACATCGAGCAGGTGCCCGCGACGCCGGTGCAGCCGAGGAAGGCGGCGGCCGGCAGCGCCACGCCCGGTACGTCGGAGGCCCAGCCGATGCCCGCCACGGCGAGCCCGGACACCGCGACCGCGCCGATCCACGTCGGCCCGAAGCCGAACCTGCGGCGTACCGGGGCCACCATGAGGGCACCGGTGATCGAGCCCAGCGCGGCCACGGCGAACACGACGCCGACGGTCCTGTCGCTCTCGCCGAGATCGTGTTCGAGGTGGTAGATGATCAGGTCGTTCAGGCCGAGGGTGAGGAAGACGAAGAACGTCAGCAGGACGGTCAGCGACCGCAGCACGGGGTGGCCGCGCAGGAACGTCACACCTGCGCGCAGGTCCCGCCCGAGCCGCCGCAGGGCCGTGTCCCGTCCCGCGCGCGCCGCGTCCCCGGTGGCCGGCGCCCCGGCCCGCGCGGCGCTCAGCGCCCGGGTGTCGCCGTGGAACCGTACGAGGGCCATGCAGGCGGCGGACACCGCGAAGCTCGCTGCGTCCACTCCGACCGCCGTCGCCGCGCCGAAGCGGGACACCACCAGACCCGCGCACACCGGCCCGGCCACCCCGGCGGCCGACGCGGTCGCGCCCAGCCTGCCGTTGGCCCGCGTGATCAGGTCCGGGGCGACCAGCGCCCGTACGACCGTGACGTACGTGACCGAGAACAGCATGCCGACCGCCTCGCACAGTGGCAGTACGACGTAGAGCAGCCAGACCCGCGGGCCGAACGCCCACGCCACCGGTATCACCGCGTACAGCGCCATACGCGCCAGGTCGGTGGCGACCAGCAGCTTCCTGCGGTCCAACCGGTCGACCACGACCCCGGCGAAGACGCCCGCCACGAGCGAGGCGCCGCCCGCGGCGGCCGTGAGCAGGCCCATCCGCGCGACCGATCCCGTCGCCTGCAGCACCAGCAGGGGCAGCGCGATCAGGGCGAAGGCGTCGCCGACGACGGAGAGGGTCTGGCCGGCCCAGAAGATCCCGAAACTCCGGCTCCCCCCTGCGCCGGGCGGAGGTCGGTCGTGCGGGGGTGGCCGGTGGGCTGAGGATCGGACCATGCCGGGAGACTATGTGGGCGCCCGCGCGCCTCGCGCGCCCTTTTCCCGCGCCCATATCCCCGGGCCCATCGGGCCCATATCCCCGGGTTCTTTTCCCCGCGCCTCCTTTCCTTGGGCCCGTCAGCGGGCCCGGGCAGCACCTGCGCCGCCGCGGCACCCGGGGCGGGAGCCGTCCCGTACCCCTCGTGGCGGCGCTCAGGCCCGCTCCAGGCCCAGGTAGGACAGGAGTTCGCGGGCGGCCGGGCCGAGACGGCCCGGCTCCGGCGCGGCCACCGACACCTGCCAGGGCGGGGCCGACGGGGTCAGCCGCGCCGAACACAGGGCGGCGGCCTGCTTCTTGCGGGAGATCGGGCGGGGGACCACCGCGACACCGAGGCCATGGCCCACCAGGTCGATCAGGGTGTGCACGTCGTTGACCTCCAGGGCGACCTGGCGCGCCACGCCGGCGGACGCGAACACGCGGTCGGCCAGGGGGCGCGAGCCCCACTCGGGGTGGAAGTCCACGAAGGTCTCGCCGTCGAGATCGGTCCACTTCACCTCGGCGGCCCCGGCCAGCCGGTGCCCGCGGTGGCACAGCAGGACCATCGGCTCCTGGACCAGCGGCAGCAGCCGCACCCCCTCGGGAGCGCGGCCGTCGACGGCGACGAAGGCCAGGTCCAGGCGTCCCGCGGCCACGTCCTCGGCGAGCGCGGCCGAGTTGGCCTGCCGCAGCCTGACCTGGACCTGCGGGTGCTCGGTGCGGAACCGGGCCAGCAGGGCCGGTACGTCGACGCCGGTCACGCACTGCTCGGTGCCCGCGCTGAGCGTGCCGCGCAGCAGGCCCTGCACGGCGGCCACGGCCTCCTTGGCCGCGCGGACGCTGGCCAGCGTCCGGGACGCCTCGGCGAACAGCGCACGGCCCGGCGCGGTCAGCTCCACGTTGCGGGTGCTGCGGACGAACAACTGGGCGCCCAGTTCGCGCTCCAGCGCGCGCACGGATGCCGACAGCCCGGACTGCGAGACCATCAGCCGCTGGGCGGCGCGGGTGAAGTGGCGGTCCTGTGCGACGGCGACGAAATGTTCCAGGTGGCGCAGTTCCATGATTCAGCAGCCTAATCGCTCAATGCGTTCGGTTCCTTCTATTGGACGGCTGGGCCGCCGGTGAATGAGGCTGAGGTGGGCCGGGTGCGGGACCGCGGCCGGGCTCCGCGGACCCGACCCGGGCCACCGCACAGACGTCGAGCCGTAGAAAGGCACGAAACCCATGCAGACCCGCCGTATCGGTGCCGTCCAGGTCAGCGCGATCGGGCTGGGCGGTATGCCCATGTCGATCGAGGGGCGGCCGGACGAGGCGCGTTCCGTCGCCACCATCCATGCCGCACTCGACGCCGGGATCACCCTCATCGACACCGCGGACGCCTACCACGTGCACGCCGACGAGGTGGGGCACAACGAGACGCTCATCGCCAAGGCGCTGTCCTCGCACTCCGCCGGCTCCGAGGTGCTGGTCGCCACCAAGGGCGGCCACCTGCGGCCCGGCGACGGCTCCTGGACGCGGGACGGCCGGCCGGAGTACCTCAAGCGGGCGTGCGAGGCGAGCCTGCGCAGGCTCGGGGTCGAGGCCATCGGCCTGTACCAGTTCCACCGGCCCGACCCCGCGGTCCCGTACGCCGAGTCGGTCGGCGCCGTCGCCGAACTCCTGGACGAGGGCAAGATCCTGATGGCGGGGATCTCCAACGCCGACCCGGACCAGATCCGCCTGGCCAACGACATCCTCGGCGGCCGGCTGGTGTCCGTGCAGAACCAGTTCTCGCCGGCGTTCCTGTCCAGCCGCCCCGAACTGGACCTGTGCGACGAGCTCGGGATCGCCTTCCTGCCCTGGAGCCCGCTCGGCGGCATCACCAACGCCGAGCGCCTCGGCGCCGCGTACGCCCCCTTCGCCCAGGTCGCCGAGGCCCACGGGGTCAGCCCCCAACGCGTGTGCCTGGCCTGGATGCTCGCGCTGTCGCCCGTGGTGATCCCGATCCCCGGCTCCAGCCGGCCGGAGACCGTCCGCGACTCCGCGGCGGCCGCCGGGCTCACCCTCGACCCGGAGCAGGTGGCACTGCTCAGCGGTTCGCCTGACGCCTGAGCGGCCGCGCCGCGCGGGCGGCGCCACCCGCGCCCGTGACGCCCGCGAAGCCCTGCGACAACGCCGAACGACCGCGGCAACGGCGAACGCCCGCGGCCGGGGACTTCGCGTCCCCGGCCGCGGGCGTTCGCCGTTGTCGCCGGCGCGGGCCGGCGCGGCGCGAAGCCCCGGCCCGCCCCGGCCCGGCCGTGGCCGGGTGCCGCGGGTTGCCGCGCCACCCGGCCCGGCCGGCGCCGTCAGCCCTGTTCCGGCTGCGTCGTGAACCGCGCGTGCAGGCTGCGGGTGTGGTCGACCTCGCGCACCTGCCCGGTCAGCGTGCAGTTCACCACCAGACGCGGGTCGGCCGACGAGGCGCCCAGCCGCAGTTCCAGGTCGCCCGGTTCGACGACGCGCCGCCCGTCGCGGCCGGTGAACGACGCCAGATCGGCGGGCACGGTCAACAGGACCCGCGCCGCCTCACCCGCGGCCAGCGGCAGCCGGTGGTAGCCGATCAGCCGCTGCACGGGCTGCACCACGGAGGCCACCGGGTCGTGCAGGTACACCTGCACCACCTCGGCGCCCGCCCGGTCGCCGGTGTTGCGGACGGTGAAGGCGGCCCGTATCTCCCCGTCGGTCTCCGCCTGCCCGGCCTCCACGGACAGGTCCGTCCAGTCGAAGGTCGTGTACGTCAGGCCGTGCCCGAAGGGGAACGCCGGCGTCGGGTCGATGCTCGACGACTCGCCGGCCTGGCCGAGCCGCGCGGCCAGATAGGTCGACGGCTGCGCGCCCGGCAGGCGCGGGACGCTGACCGGCAGCCGGCCGGAGGGGTTGACCCGCCCGGACAGGATGCCGGCGACGGCGGTGGTGCCCTCCTCGCCGGGGAAGAACGCCTGCACGACGGCGGCCGCCTCACCGACCGCCCGGCCCAGCGCGTACGGGCGCCCGGCCAGCAGCGTCAGGACCACGGGAGTGCCCGTGTCCAGCAGGGTGTCGAGCAGTTGCTGCTGCACGCCGGGGAGGGAGAGCGACTCGGCGTCGCAGCCCTCGCCGCTGGTGCCGCGGCCGAACAGCCCGGCCCGGTCGCCCAGCGCGAGCACCACCACGTCCGCGTCCCGCGCCAGCGCCGCGGCCTCCGCGATCCCGCTGGTGCTCAGGCCGTCGACACTC
Source organism: Streptomyces sp. HPF1205 (assembly GCF_020400825.1). Lineage (GTDB taxonomy): Bacteria > Actinomycetota > Actinomycetes > Streptomycetales > Streptomycetaceae > Actinacidiphila. Next base: position 114,466 of record NZ_JAINVH010000024.1, on the reverse strand, counting down.
ACGCCCTGCGCCGTGACGACCTCGCTGTCCGGGAACTCGGCGGCCAGCGCCTCGCGCAAGGTGGGCAGTTCGATGCCGGCCGGCATCTGCGGGTGCTGGCTGCCGACGTGCACGGGGAAGGAGTAGCAGCCCAGCACGGCGGTCGGGGTGTCGGCGTTGGGGCCGATCAGCGCGATCCGGGCGGGCCGGGCCAGCGGAAGGATCCCGTCGTTGCGCAGCAGCACCACGCCCTGCTCGGCGATCTCCCGGGCGACGGCCCGGTTTTCCTCCGAGTCCAGGGTCACGCTGCCGCGCAGCGCCCGCGGGTCCTCCTCGTCGGCGCCGGCCAGCGCCTCGGGCACCGGGTTCCAGTCGGCGTCGAGCAGTCCGAGCTGCGCCTTTTGTGCCAGCACCCGCCGCAGCGCCCGGTCCACCACCTCCTCGGAGACCTCGCCGTCGGCGATCGCCTTCAGCAGCGGTTCGCCGAAGGCCTTCACCGTGGGCAGCTCCACGTCGACGCCCGCCGTGAGCGCGGCGCCCGCTGCCGCGCCCAGCGAACCCGCGACCCCGTGCAGCGTGGACAGGAACGCGACGCCGAAGTAGTCGGCGACCACCGTGCCGGTGAAGCCCCACGTCTCGCGCAGCAGTCCGTGCAGCAGCCCCTCGTCGGCGTGCGAGGGCACGCCGTCGGTGTCGGTGTAGGCGCTCATCACCGACCGGACGCCGCTTTCGCGTACCGCCATCTCGAACGGCGGCAGGATCACGTCCGCCCGCTCGCGCGCGCCCATGCCGACCGGCGCCAGGTTGCGGCCGCCGCGGGAGGCGGAGTAGCCGGCGAAGTGCTTGAGCGTGGCCACGATCCCCGCCGACTCCAGCCCCTGCACGTAGGCGGTGGCCACCGTGCCGACGAGGTACGGGTCCTCGCCGATGGTCTCCTCCACCCGTCCCCAGCGCGCGTCGCGCACCACGTCCAGCACGGGGGCCAGCCCCTGGTGGACGCCGACCGCGCGCATGTCCCGGCCGATCCGGACCGCCATGGCGCGGATCAGGCCGGGGTTGAAGGTGGCGCCCCACGACAGCGGTACGGGGTAGGCGGTCGCGCCCCAGGTGGCGAAGCCGGCCAGGCACTCCTCGTGCGCGACGGCCGGTATGCCGAAACGGTTCGCCGCGGCGATTCTCCGCTGCGTGCGCAGCAGCGACAGCGCCCCCAGCGCGGGGTCCACCGGCGCGGTGCCGAACGACCGGGTGAGCTGTCCCAGGCCCTGCGGCAGCAGGGCCTCCAGGGACACGGCCTCCTCCATCTCGTGCTGGTACGGGGCGACTTCACCGCCCTCGTCCGAGGCCCCCACCCACACGCCGAAGAGCTGGGCGACCTTCTCCTGCAAGGTCATCTCGGCGATCAGGGCGTCGGCCCGGGCCTCGGGCGGCAAGGCGGGGTCACGCCAGGCGGGGGCAGCGGAATGTGTGTCTTCGACCACGGTGTCGGTCACTTTCCTCCGACGCCCATGAGCCCCTGGACCAGGGCACGGCGGGCGAACAGGTAGACGATGAAGATGGGCAGCATCGACAGGACCACCGCGGCCAGCAGGCCGGGGATGTCGATGCCGTGCTCGGTCTGGAAGTTGTAGAGGCCCAAGGTGACGACCTTGGAGGAGTCCGACTGGGTGAGCACCAGCGGGAAGAGGAAGCCGTTCCACGCCTGCAGCGCGGAGAACACCACGATCGTCGACAGGCCGCCGCGGGACAGCGGGAGGACGAGCTGGAAGAACACCCGCCACGGCGACGCGCCGTCCATCGCCATCGCCTCGTACAGGTCGGAGGTGATGTCGCGCATGACGCCGGTCAGCACCAGGGCGCACACCGGCATGGAGAACGCGGCGGTCGGCAGGATCACCCCGATGAGGTTGTCGTACAGGCCGGCCTTGCTGATCACGAAGAACATCGGCACGATCACCGCCTGCGCGGGGATGGCGAGACCCAGCAGGAAGAGCCGGAACACACCGGTGGTGACGCGGCCGCGGCTGCGGACGATGGCGTACGACAGCGGCGGCACCAGCAGCAGCACGATCGCGACGACCGCGACGGTCACCACCAGCGTGTTGAAGAAGAACCGTCCGAAGCCGTTGCTGAAGTCCTGCGTGTAGTTGTGCAGCGTGAAGTGCTTGGGGAAGGACAGCGGGCCGCTCGCCGTGTAGTCGCTGCGGCTCTGCAGGGTCGCGGCCAGCATCACGTACAGCGGCAGGCCGACCAGGAACAGCCAGACCAGGGACCCCAGGCCCGCGAGGTAGTTGGGACGGCGTTTCACAGGCCCTCCACCGAGCTGCGCATCTTGTCGTAGCCGGACACCCGGACGACGATCAGGGAGATGACGGTCGCCGCCAGTACCAGGACGAGGGCGATGGCCGCGCCGCCGCCGTAGTCGTAACTGGTGAACGCCTGCTGGTACATGTAGTAGGCGCTGATGGTGGTGTCGGTGCCGGGACCGCCCTGGGTGAGGATCAGCACCGTGTCGAAGGTGGTCAGTCCGCCGACCACCATCAGGATCATCGACGTGACCATGGTGTTGCGCAGCTGCGGCAGCGTGATGTGCCAGAACTGCCGGATCATGCCCGCGCCGTCCATCTGCGCGGCCTGGTAGAGCACCGGCGGGATGGCGCGCGTCGCCCCCTGGTAGATCAGGGTGTGGAACGGTGTGTACTGCCACGCGCTGACGCAGACCAGTACGCCGATCGCGCTGGTCTGCTTGCCGAGCAGGTTGCCGTCGCCGAACAGCCACTTGGCCTGGGCCGGTACCCCGAAGTTGGGGTCGAGCAGGGCCCGCCACAGCACGGAGACCGCGGTCGCCGACAGCAGCAGCGGAACGAAGTAGACGGCCGACAGCACCGCACGGTTGCGCTGCGGGCCGGCCGCCCACACACCGAGCAGCAGGCTCAGCGGAGTCTGCACGAGGACACCCAGGACCGTGATGATCACACTCAGCCACAGGCTCTGGATCATCGTGTGGTCGTGGATCAGGGCCCGCCAGTTGTCCAGGCCGGCCCACTGCGGGGAGCCCAGGCCGTCCCAGCTGGCGAAGGAGAGCACCGCCACGAGGATCAGCGGCACGACGGCGAAGAGAACGAAGAACAACGTGGCGGGGACCGCCCAGGCGAAGCCCGGGCGGGTCACCCGGGCGCCGGACCGGTTCGCGGACCGGCGCCCTTCCACGGTGGTCACGGTGGTGGTCGCGGTGGTGGTCATGTCGCTTTCCAGGCTCAGGAGTGCGGCAGGGCCTGCATGGCCTTGATGAAGCCGTCGGCGTCGATCTTCCCGTCGAAGAACTCCTGGATCGCCTGGTGCATCGCGGTGCTGGCGGTCTGCGGGTACGCCTGGTCCCACGAGAGCTGGAACGAGGGAGCCTTCTTGACCAGGTCGAACTGGTACTGCGCGTAGGTCGGGTTGGCCGCGGTGTTCAGGAAGTTCGGCGTGTTGGTCGTGGTCGGCAGGTTGCCGATGGCCAGCTGCGCCTTCACGAACTCGTCGGAGTACTGCAGCTTGAGGAACTGGGCGATGGCGTCCGGGTACTTGGTCTTCTTCAGCACCGAGTAGAAGTTGTTGGTGTTGCCCACCACGTCGTTCGGGTCGCCCTTGCCGCCGTTGACGGTCGGGAAGGAGCTGTAGCCCAGGTCGGACTTCGCGAAGGCCGGGTTGGCGTCCTGCTGCGTGGAGTACTCCCACGAGCCCATCAGCTCGAAACCGGCCTTGCCGGTGGCCAGCAGCGCCGGTGAACCGCCGTCGGTGAACTTCACCGAGTCGTAGTTGCTGCCGAACGCGCCCGCGTCCACCAGCTGCTTGAGCATGGCCAGGGCCTTACGGCTGTCGGCGCTGTCCCAGACGCTCTTGTCGCCGGACAGGGCCTTCTCGAACAGGCCGGGGCCCGCCACGCGGTCGTAGGCGTACTCGAACCACATCAGCGTCGGCCACTGGTCGCCGCCGCCGAGCGCGATGGGCGTCTTGCCCTTGTCCTTGAGGGTCTTGACCGCGTTCAGCAGGTCGTCCCAGGTCTGCGGCTGGGACACGCCGGCGTCGGCCAGCACCTTCTTGTTGCTGAACAGCATGACGGGCTGGGTGCCGCGCATCGGGACGCCGTAGGACTTGCCGTCGACCATCGCGCTGTTGAACACCGACGGCAGGAAGTTGTTCTTCAGGCCGGGGTCCTTGGCGATCATGTCGTCCAGCGGCAGGAGCAGGCCCGCCTTGACGAAGGGCTGGATGCTGCCGCCGCCCCAGTTGAAGAAGACGTCCGGGGCCTGCTTGGTGTTGATGATCGTCTGCAGCTTCTGCTGGTAGTCCGCGCCCGGGATGGTCTGCAGGACGGCCTTGACCTTGGAAGTCTTGTTGAACGTGTCGACGATCTGCTTCTCGACCTTGTTGGTCGCGTCCCCGTAGACGAGAACCTTGAACGTACCGGAGCCGCTGCCGCCGGAGGAGCCGCCGCCGCACGCGGCAAGTGTCAGCCCGAGGGCCAGCGTGACACCGCCGGCCGCGGCGCGGGAAAACCAAGCGCGCTTCTTCATCGTCCAGCCTTTCGAAAAGTTTCGGCAACGCCGCCGAAATTTGCTGCGCGCTGTGACGCTAGGCCGCGGCCGAATGGGGGTCAACCCTCGGGCCTCGGGTTATTGAAGCGTTACCTGGAGATGTGCCGTACGCTGCGGGCTCATGGATGCTGAGGAACGACCGGGCAAGGTGACCCTGGCGCAGATCGCCGAAACTGCTGGTGTCTCAGTGCCGACAGTTTCGAAAGTGCTGAACGGCCGACAGGACGTATCGGCCCCCACCCGGCAGAAGGTCGAACGCCTGCTGGAGGCCCACGGCTACCGCCGCTCGACCCGCTCGACCCCGGAAGTGCCGCTGATCGAGATCGTCTTCCACGAACTGGACGCGATCTGGGCGATGGAGCTGATCCTCGGTGTCGAGCAGGTCGCGCGGACCAGCGGGGCAAGCGTGGTGCTCACGCAGAGCGGCACCCGCCACGCGCCCGGCCCCGAGTGGATCGAAGGGGTGCTCAGACGCCGCCCGCTGGGTGTGATCCTGGTCTTCTCCGCACTGCCCAAGGCTTACAAACAGCAGCTCAGATCCCGGTCGATCCCGTTCGTGATCATCGACCCGGCCGGTGACCCCGAGCCGGACGTGCCCTCGGTGGGCTCGGCCAACTGGTCCGGCGGCCTGGCCGCCACCCGCCACCTCATCGAGTGCGGCCACCGCAGGATCGGCATCATCACCGGGCCCGAGGACATGATGTGCTCACTGGCCCGGCTGGACGGCTTCCGTTCCGCGATGGCCACCGCCGGCCTGGAGGCCGATCCGTCCCTGGTCGCCTACGGCGACTTCCACGTCGAGGGCGGCTACGACCGCGCGCTGGCCATGCTGGAGCGCCCCGACCGGCCCACGGCGGTGTTCGCCGGCAGCGACCTGCAGGCCATCGGCGTCCTGGAGGCCGCCGCCGGCCTCGGCCTGCGCATCCCCGAGGACGTCTCGGTGGTCGGTTACGACGACGTCGCCGTCGCGAAATGGTCCCGCCCGGCGCTCACCACCGTCCACCAGCCGCTGCGGAAAATGGCCGAGGCGGCCTGCGAGATGCTGTTGCGGCTCCACGCGGGGGCCAGCGCCACGACCCGGATGGAACTGGCCACCAGCCTCGTCGTGCGCAGGAGTACGGCGGCGCCGCCGCGGTGACCGGGAGCGGGCGGGCCAGGGCCGCGCGGGCGGTCCGCCCGCGGTCAGCCGCCGAGCTCCGGATCGTCGAACGACCAGCCCAGGGCCTGGAACCGGGGAACGAACCGCTCGACGGCCGAGACCGTCTGACCGCGGTCGCCGCCCCCGTCGTGCATGAGGATCACCGAGCCGGGCGCCGCGCCGTCGGTCAGCCGCCGCACCAACTCGTCCGTGCCCGGCGGCTCCCAGTCCCCGATCGCCAGCCGCCATCCCAGCGACCACATGCCCAGGTCCCGGGCGACCTCGGGGCTGCGGCCCCAACTCCCGTACGGGGCACGGAAGTACGGGATGGGAACGCCGGGCACGGCGGCCCGGATCGCGGCGTTGGTCCGCAGCAGGTCGGCGCGGATCCGCTCGGGCGGCCACCCGCTCATGTCGTCGTGGTGCATCGAGTGATTGCCCAGGACGTGGCCGCCGGCCGCGATGGCCCGCACCACCTCCGGGTGGGCCAGCGCGGGGTCGCCGCACAGGAAGAACACCGCGCGGACACCGTGCGCGCGCAGGACCGCGAGCAGCCGGGTGGTGTCCGGCGGGTTCGGGCCGTCGTCGAAGGTCAGCGCCAGACGGCGGCCCGGGTGCCGGGTGGCGTCCAGTACCCGCGCACCCGTGCGGGCGTCGGCCCGCCCCGAACCGTCCCCGGCCGTCCCGGAAGTCGTCACGCCACTCCTCGCGGCCCAATGGGCCCGCCCGCGTGCGCGCCCTGTTGCCGCGCCCTGTTTCCCTCGCCCTGCTGTCCGCGCCCTGCTGTCCGCGCCCTGTCCGAAATGCCGGAGCCGGACGGACAGCAGGCGCGGTCGCGGCAACCGTCAAGCGGCGGACGACGCACCGCCGCAGCCGGCCGACGGTCACCTTACGGCAGGGGACACGGCCTCGGGAAGCGCTTCGAGGACGGGGTCCGCCGCGACCTGCGCCCGGTGCTTCCCGTCGCCGCCCGGTGACCCGCCGTCCGCCCGGGCCCACCGGCCCGCGGCCCCGCGGCCGGCCGCCCGCCCCCGCTGCCGTCGCCTCGATCGCCCCTGCTCCGCCTCCTGACGCCCGCCGTCGGCCGGAACTCCCGCCGCCGGGGGAGAACCACCGGGGGAGAAGTCCCTGCCGCGGCCCTTGTCGAGGCCGGTGGCCCGTGGCTAGTCTCGCCCGCAGCATTGAAGCGCTTCGATATCAGCGCTTCGGTCGCGGTGCGGTGCGCCGCGGTGTCCACCACGTACGAGAGGCACAGCCGTCATGAGCGTCGAGCCCAACCGCGGGGCCGCCGGGGGAGCGGGGGCCGCGGGAACCGCGGCGAGCCAGGGCGCGGACGTCGCAACCGGGGGACTGGTACAGCGGCTCGGCGGGCGGCTCGCGTTCGGCGGGGACTACAACCCCGAGCAGTGGGACGAGGCCGTCTGGCGCGAGGACGACGCGCTCATGGCCAGGGCCGGCGTCAACCTCGTCACGGTCGGGGTGTTCTCGTGGGCGCTGCTGGAGCCGGAGGAGGGGCGCTACGACTTCGGCCGGCTCGACGCCCACCTGGACCGGCTGCACGCGGCGGGCGTCGCGGTCGACCTGGCCACGCCCACCGCCTCACCGCCGCCCTGGTTCACCCTCGCGCACCCCGACGCCATGCCCGTGACCGCCGACGGCGTGCGGCTGGTCCACGGCAGCCGGGACACCTACTGCCTGGCCGCCCCCGCCTACCGGGAAGCCGCCGTACGCATCGCGACCGCGCTCGCCGAGCGGTACGGCGACCATCCCGCCGTCGCCATGTGGCACGTGCACAACGAGTACGCCACCGTCTGTTACTGCGACCACGCGGCCGCGGCCTTCCGTACCTGGCTGCGGCGGCGCCACGGCACGCTCGACAAGCTCAACGACGCCTGGGGAACCGCCTTCTGGAGCCAGCGCTACGCGTCCTGGGACGAGATCCTGCCGCCGCGCGCCACCCAGTGGCACCGCAACCCCGCCCTGACGCTTGACTACCGGCGGTTCTGGTCCGACCAGGCGCTGGCCGGCTACCGCGAGCAGCGCGAAGCCATCCGCGCGCACAGCCCCGGCCGCCCGGTGGTCACCAACCTCATGGTGCCCGAGTACCAGGTCCTGGACCTGTGGGCGTTCGGCCGCGAGGTCGACTTCGTCGGCATCGACCACTACCCGTGCGGGCCCGGCATCGAGGCGGCCGCCGACATCGCGTTCGGCGGGGACCGCGCCCGCTCCTTCGGCGGCGGCCGGCCGTGGCTGCTCATCGAGCAGGGCACCAACACCCTCTACAGCGGCGACCGTGTCCTGCCCAAGGAACCGGGCGACGTGCTGCGGCACTCGGTGGCGCACATCGCCCACGGTTCGGAAGGCGCCCTGTTCTTCCAGTGGCGGCAGTCCAAGGCGGGCGCCGAGATGTGGCACTCGGCGATGGTGCCGCACGCCGGCCCCGACTCCCGGATCTTCCGCGAGGTCACCGGGACCGGCGCGGCCGTGTCCCGGCTGGCGGAGGTGGCCGGTTCGCGGGTACGGGCGAGGGCCGCGGTGCTGCACGACTCGGACGCCTGGTGGGCGCTGGACGTCCAGGGCACGCCCTCGGCCGAACTCGACTACCACGGCGCGCTGCGCCGGGCCCACCGCGCCCTGTGGGACGCCGGCGTCACCGCCGACTTCGCCCACCCCGCGGCCCCCGGCCTCGACCGCTACCCGCTGCTCGTCGCCCCCGCCCTCCACCTGCTGTCCGAGACCGCGGCCGCCGCCGCCCGGGAGTACGTGCGCGGCGGCGGAACGCTGCTGGTGCAGCACTTCAGCGGTGTCGTCGACGAGCACCACCAGGCCTGGCTCGGCGGCTACCCGGCGCCCGCGCTGCGGGAGGCGCTGGGGATACGGGTGGAGGAGTACCGCCCGCTCGCCCAGGGCGAGGTGCTGCGGCTGTCCGACGGCTCCACCGGCACGGCGTGGAGCGAGAGCGTCGAACCGGCGGGCGCGACGCCGGTGACCACCTACACCCACGGGATGCTCGCCGGCCGCCCCGCACTGACCCGCCACTCCTACGGCCGGGGCACCGCCTGGTACCTCTCGACGCGCCTGGACGACACCGCGTACGGCGACCTGATGGTCCGCCTCACGGTCGAGGCAGGCGTGCCGCCCGAGCTGACGCCGCCGCTGCCCGGGGTCGAGGCGGTGCGCCGCTGGTCGCCGGACGGCACCCGCGCCTGGCTGTTCCTGCTCAACCACACCGACGGGCCGCTGCCGGTTCCGCAGGCGCCCGGCGGTCACGAGCTGCTGACGGGACGCCAGGTCGCGCCGGGCGAACTGCGGCTGCCCGCGCGGGGAGCGGCCGTACTGCGCCAGGAGCCGTGACCCGCCCGCGCCCGGCCCGGTCGCCCGGCGGTGTCCCGCGCCCGGTGGCGCCCGCGCGCAAGGCGGCGCGATCCGTCAGCCCCGCCACAGCTCCGGGCGCTCGGCCAGGCGGTCGAGGAAGATGCGCTGGCCCGTGACGAGCTTGTCGCGGGCCTCGGGCAGACCCAGCCAGGCGGCCCGGTCGATCTCGGGGAACTCCTGAAGGCGGCCCGAGCCCCGCGGCCACTCCATGGTGAACGTGCCCGGCACCATCCGGTCCGGGTCGAGGTCGGCCCGCAGCGCCCACACGGTGACGACCTTGCCGCTCGGCTGCCTCGCCTCACCCAGCGGGATCAGCTCGCCGTCCGGCACGGGAAGTCCCAGTTCCTCCTCGAACTCCCGCCGCGCCGCCGCCCGCGGCTCCTCGTCCGGCCCGTACTCGCCCTTGATCACGCTCCACGCGGCCGCGTCCCGCCGGGCCCACAGCGGCCCGCCCATGTGCCCGAGGAGCACCTCCACCTCGTCGCCGTCCGTTCCGCGGAACGGCAGGATCCCGGCGCTGCGTTTGCTCACCACACCCTCCAGTCTGCCCCCGTTTCGCGCTCCCGTCCGGTCCGGGCCGACGGTTGCGTCCGGTCCTTCGGCGGTGCGGTCCGTGCCGCCGTGCGACTCCCGTCCGCCCGGTCGGGGCCGCGCGCCGCGCCGAATCGGGCGTCCGGGTGCGAAAGGTGCGGCCGTGCGAGTGGGCGCAACACCGGTTCCCGCCCGCCTCATTGACACACCGTCGGCATCCGCGTTCTACTCGTCGCTCGTGCGGGTTGGCAACGTTGTCAGATCGCCTTGTCGCCGACAACGTTGTCGATCGGGGACGCCATCCGTCCCCTGGCGACGCCATGCGCGAAGCACGAACTGCGGAGGCAATCTGTGGTCAGACAACGGCGTTCGAGTGCGGGTGGTTCCCGCGGCCGAATCCGTCGGCGACTGGCCGTGGTGTCCGTCCTGGGCATCGCGGCCCTGCCGCTCACTTCCCCCGGCAGTGCCCACGCGGCGGCCGGAACCGGAACGGTCAAGGACCCGGCGTCCTTGGTGAACCCGCTCATCGGGACTTCCGGCGCGGTGAACACCTTCCCCGGTCCCGACATGCCCTTCGGCATGCTCCAGTGGGGCCCGGACACCACTCCCCACCGCACGCAGGGCGGCGGCTACGAGTACAACGACAGCAAGATCTCCGGCTTCAGCCTCACCCACGTCTCCGGCCCCGGCTGCGACGTGGCCGGCGACGTGCCCATCCTCCCCGTCACCGGCGCCCTGTCCGGCAACCTCTCCTCGACCGCGGCGCCGTTCAGCCACGCCGACGAGCAAACGGGTATCGGCTACTACTCGGTCACCGACGCGAACGGTGTGCGGACCGAACTGACCGACACCACACGGGCGGGCCTGGGCCGCTTCACCTTCCCCGCCGGCGCCCGGGCGAACCTGCTGCTCAAGCTGAGCAGCGGCGCGAGCCAGGTCGACGGCACGCGCGTGAAGGCGGTCAGCGACCACGAGGTCAGCGGCTCGGTCGACAGCGGGCACTTCTGCGGCGCCGCCAACCGCTACACGCTGCACTTCGACATCAAGTTCGACCAGGCGTTCACCGGCAGCGGCACCTGGGTCGGCGACACCATCGACCCGGACGCCACCGCGCTGAGCCTGGGCCGGCCGCAGCAGACCCTGACCAGGCCGCCGGCGACCACGCACCACGAGAAGCACTTCACCGTGCCGGGCCGCCCCGCGCCGACCGTGCACGGCACCTCCACCGGCTCCCCGAACACCGGCTCCCCGAACACCGCCTCTCCGAACACCGCCTCCCCGAACGCCTCCGCCCCGGTCACCGGCGCCAACGGCATGTACCTCACCTTCGACACCTCGAAGGAGCGCACCGTCACGGCGGCCGTCGCCGTCTCGTACACCAGCGACGCCGGCGCGTCCGCGAACCTCGCCGCCGAGGCCAGGAGCTGGAACTTCGACGCGATGCGCGAGGCCAACCACGACGCCTGGAACGCCCTGCTCGGCCGGGTGCGGATCGGCGGCGGCAGCCGCGACCAGCAGACGCAGTTCTACACCGCGCTGTACCACGCCCTGCTGCACCCGAACACGTTCTCCGACGTGGACGGCCGGTACATGGGCATGGACAACCAGGTCCACACGCTCGCCAGGGGCCAGCGGGCGCAGTACGCCAACTACTCCGGCTGGGACACCTACCGCTCGCAGACCCAGCTCATGGCCATGGTCGCGCCCAGGCAGGCGAGCGACGTCGTCACCTCGATGCTCAACGGCTACGACCAGACCGGCCTGCTGCCCAAGTGGGCCTCCAACAACGGCGAGAGCTACGTCATGGTCGGCGACCCGGCCGACGGCATCATCGCCGACGCGTACGCCTTCGGCGCCCGGGACTTCGACACCGCCCACGCGCTGGAGGCCATGGAGCACGAGGCCACCGCGCCCAGCCGCAACCGCCCCGGCCAGTCGGTGCGCGACGCCATGGGCTACCTCCCGCTGGACGGGACCGGATGGGGGTGCTGCAACTTCTACGGCCCGGTCTCCACGCAACTGGAGTACGACTCCGCCGACTACGCCCTGGCGTCCTTCGCCAAGGCGCTGGGCAAGGACGCCGACTACCGGAAGTTCGCCACCCGCGCCCAGGACTGGATGAACGCCTTCAACCCGCAGACCGGCTACATGCAGGGCCGCGACAAGGACGGCCGGTTCGCCGGCGGCTTCACCCCCGGCACCTCCAGCGGCTTCGTCGAGGGCACCTCGGCGCAGTACACGCCCATGGTGCCCTTCGACCTCGCCCAGCTGATCACGGCCCGCGGCGGCGCCGCGGCGTACTCCTCGTACCTCGACAGCCTGCTGAGCGACATCACGGACCCCTCCGGGACCAACGCCGACCTGAGCAATGAGCCGAGCGTGGAGATCCCCTGGGAGTACGACTACCTCGCGCAGCCGTGGAAGACGCAGGACGCCGTGCGCCAGGCGCAGCGGAAACTGTACTTCAACGCGCCGGTCGGCTCCTTCGGCAACGACGACCTCGGGGCGATGAGCTCCTGGTACGTGTGGTCGTCGCTCGGCATGTACCCGGAAACCCCCGGCACCGACACGCTCGTGCTGGGCAGCCCCGCCTTCCCCGTCGCGCAGGTCACCCTCGGCAACGGACGGCAGGTGCGGATCGACGCCCCGCAGGCCGCCCCCGACGCGCCCTACGTGCAGTCGCTCGCCGTCGGCGGCGCCGCCTGGGACCGCTCGTGGCTGACCTTCGCCCAACTGGGCCGCGCCGGCACGCTGGACTACACGCTCGGCACCGCGCCGAACACCTCGTGGGCCTCGGCGCCCGACTCGGTCCCGCCGTCCGACACCACGGGCGGCGGCCGGGTGCTCGCCGCCACCGGGCCGTCCAGCGACGGACTGATCATCGCGCCCGGCGGCGCCGGACAGGGCGTGCTGAAGCTGACGAACCTCGGCGACCGGCCCGTCACCGTCGACTGGGCCGCGACCGCCCCCTCGGGGGTGACCCTGGGCGCCTCCTCCGGTTCCGTGGCCGTCCCGGCCGCGGGCAGCGTCCAGGCCCAGGTGCCGGTCACCGCCGGCGACAGCGAGGGCGCGTACCCGGTGTCCTTCACCCTCACCGACCACGCCACCGGCACACGCCTCGGCGAGGCCGACCTGCGCGTGGCGGTCGCCAAGCCCGGCGAGCTGTGGCCGTACCAGAGCAACGAGGGCGTGTACGCCGACGGCGCCCAGTTCACCGGCGGATTCGACGACGGCGGGTGGGCGTACTCGCAGAACGCCCTGGCCGCGGCCGGCGTCACCGGCGGCAGCACCGTCACCGCGGACGGGATCTCGTACACCTGGCCCGAGTCCGCCGCGGGCCGGCCGGACAACATCGAGGTGGCGGGGCAGACCATCGCCCAGCCCGCGGGCAGCTCGGGCGCCTACCTGGGGCTGCTCGGCGCCGCGGCCGACGCCCCCACCGACGGCTCCGGCGTCCCCGGCGAGCTGACCGTCACCTACACCGACGGGACCACGGCGAAGGCCACGGTCACCTTCTCCGACTGGACCCTGAACGGTGGTTCCAGCAAGCCCGTCGCGGGCGACACCGAGGCCGTGACCACCGGCTACCGCGACACGGCGAGCGGCGGCCGCGACACGGTCACGGCGTACGTCTTCGCCGTACGGGTGCCGCTCGATCCCGCGAAGACCGTCGCCTCGCTGACCCTGCCGGTCACCGGCGCCTCGGGCACGGTGCACCTGTTCGCGATCGGCTACGGAAAGTGAGCGGGCGCGCCGCCGGGTGACCGGCCCACCGCAGGGCCGTCCGATGGACCGGAGCCCGCTCCCCGCGACCCACACCGCGCGGGGAGCGGGCTCCTGCCGTGCCGCCAGGGGTTTCCGCACGGGGCCGCGCCGGCCCGCGGACAGGGCCCGGCGCCGCTCCCGGGCCCGGTGCGCCGCTCCGGCGCGCCGGGCAGTCCGGTTACGGTGGAGCGATGAGCCCAGCACGATGGACCAGGACGGCCGAGGCCGGCGAGGCGAGTGAGGCGAGCGAGGAGGCGGACCGGGTGCGGCCCCCGGTCCCCGACCGGCCGCTGCACCCGGTCAAGCGCGTGGCACTCGGCACCGCCGGGGGAGTGCTGGTGCTGGTCGGGGCGGCGCTGCTGGTGCTGCCGGGGCCGGGCCTGCTGCTGGTGCTCGCCGGAGTCGTCCTGCTGTCCCGGGCCGTCCCGGCCGTGCGCCGCTTCGAGGAGCCGCTGCGGGTACGGGCGGTCCAGGCCGCCGAGGCGAGCGTGGCCTCGCCCTGGCGCGTCGCGGGCTCGGCCCTCGCCGGACTCGGGCTGCTCGCCGCGGGCGTCGTCTGGGGTGCCAGGGTGGTGCGGGGCCTGCCGTTCGCCGGCTGGAGCACCGGTTCGAGCCTGATCCTGTCCGGCCTGATCCTGCTCGGCCTGCTGGTGTGGAGCCACCGCCGGGTGCGGTGACGCCCGCCCGCCCACCGGGCGGTGCCCCGCCGCGGGGGTCAGGCCGGCCCGGTGCTTTTGAAAGGCGCGGGCGCGTCAGGCGGGGGCCTGCGCGAGAGTGACGACCGTTCCGCTGGTCCTGGCCCGCTCGGCCGCCCACACGACCCGGTGGCTGGCCAGGCTCGTCGCCGCGTCCGAGGTCAGCGCGGACGGGTCGGACTCCGCCACGGCCCGCAGGAAGGCGGTCGTCAGGCCCTCGTCGCCGCCGCCGTGGCCGCCCGCGGCGGAGGGGCCGCCGGCCGCGGTCGCGTCCAGCGACTCCTCGGTGCCGGTACGGAAGTCGACCAGGCGGATGGTCCTGCCGTCGCTGTCGGCGTAGCCGTGGGTGCCGAACAGACGGGTGCGGCGGTGGTCCATCGGCGTGAACGCGTTCATGGTCAACGAGCAGGTGGCGCCGTCCGCGAACTCCATGGTGACGACCTGGTGGTCGACCACGTCGTTGTCGCAGGCGTAGACGCAGCGGCCGTACGGCCCCGTGCGCAGCGCGTGCAGGACCCCTTCCTCGGTCCGGTCCTCGGTGACCGCCGACAGCGGCCACACCTCGCGCCGCGGGTTGCCGAGGCAGCCCAGGTACAGGCGCTTGGCCGAGTACGGGCAGGAGGACTCCACCGGGCAGTCCAGGCAGCGCCCGGCCGCGCCCGCCGGGGCGTCCTCGGGCCGGAAGTGGGTCAGCCCGCCGAACGAGCTGACCCGGACCGGCGCCTGCCCGAACAGGTACATCAGCCAGTCCACGTCGTGGCAGCACTTGGTCAGCAGCATGGGCGCGGAGGTGTCGCTGCGCCGCCAGTTGCCCCGGACGAACGAGTGCGCCTGGTGCCACCAGCCGACCGGCTCCAGGTGCTGCACGCCGACCAGACGACCGATCCGGCCCTCGTCCAGCAGCGACTTGAGCGTGCGGGTGTGCGGGGTGTACCGCAGCACATGGCAGACGGCCAGCATCACCCCGGCCCGCTCGGCCGCCTCCGTGATCGCCGCCGCCTCCGCCTCGGTCGGCGCCATCGGCTTCTCCAGCAGCAGGTGATAGCCCTGACCGGCCAGGGTGATCGCCGGCGCGGCGTGGTCCCGGTCCTGCGTGGCGACGACGGCCGCGTCGGCAAGCCTGCCGTCCGCGGCCATCTCCGCCCAGCCCGCGTACACCCGCGCCTGGGGTATGCCGAACTCCCGGGCCGCCGCGGCCCGCCGACCCGGGTCGGGCTCGGCGACCGCGACCAGCCGGCCCGCGCCCGAGGCCACCGCGAGACGGGCATACGCCCGCCCCCGGATGCCCGCTCCCACCAGCGCCAATGTCACCTGCGGCATTCGCTTCCCCTCTTCCTCGTCACCGATCCGCTCCGCCACCGGGCCGCCTCGGCGCCGGCCCGCGCGCCCGGACCCTTGCCCGTCGCGCACGTCCCGGACCCGCCCCACCGCCCGTACCACAGGCTCATTCATGCCCGGGATTCGCCCGGTTGAGCGCGGCCGCCCCCGGTGACGGTCCGGCGGCGGGCGATCGACCCCCGACTCGCGCGGGGCGCCGCACGGTTCGCCGCGCGGCCGGTACCGGGCCGCGCGGCGCGGGGCAGTCGTGGTCAGGGCCGGTCGTGGCCCGGGGCGGTCGCCACGCGGTCGCGGCCGGCGGCCGTCAGGAGGGCAGGACCCACTTCTGGTTGGCGGTGCCCCCGCAGTCCCAGATCTGGACCTGGGTGCCCGCGGTGGTGGACCAGTCCGTGTCGTCCAGGCACTTGCCGGACTGCGGGTTGTACAAACTGCCGTCGGACCGTGGGATCCAGACCTGCGCGGCGGTGTTGTTGCAGTCGTACAGGTCCACCTTGGTGCCGTCGGCGGTGCCGCCCGCGTACACGTCCAGGCACTTGCCCAGGACGTGCAGGGTGCTGCCCGCCTCGACCACGGTCCACTCCTGCGCGGCCGTGCCGTTGCACGTGTAGACCTGCACGGGGTTGTAGTTCGCCGTGCTCGCCGACCGGTCGTCCAGGCACAGGCCCGCGTAGCCGGTGATCGGGCCGGTCCCGCTCGGCGGCGGGTTCCCGCCGCCGCCCGTGGTGGTGTAGGCGGCCACGTAGCCGACGCTCATCGTGCCGCCGGAGGTGGTCCCGGAGCCGGGCGAGGTGCAGCCGCACACGCCGTTGGGGAAGCCGCCGCCCATGGCGAGGTCGAAGATGATCATCAGGTTGTGGTCGAACGCCTGCTGCCAGGTCGCGGCGCCGACCTGGCCCTCGCCGACGCTGAAGTACGCGTTGCCGTCGAGGTAGAAGGTGATCGACTCGTTGGAGGTGTCGGTGCGGTCGAGGACCATCGAGTACGTGTGGTACCCGCTCTGGCACCCGGAGCAGGCCCGCAGGCCGCTGCCGATGCCGTTGCCCTCGTTGCACACCCCGCCGGGGTAGGTGCCGCAGTGGATCGTTCCGGCCACCTGCGACAGCGCGTTGACGTCCTCCATGATGTCGATCTCGCCGTTCTCCGGCCACTGCCCCTGGCCGAGCATCCAGAACGCTGGCCAGTAGCCCAGGCCGTTGCCGGGATCCGGCTGCTGGATGGACGCGGTGACCTCCAGCTTGCCGCCGGCCGGGGCGCCGACCACCGCGTTCGGGGTGCGGATCCGGCCCGAGGTCCAGTTGCCGCCGCTGCCCAGGGCGGTGATGTCCAGGTGGCCGCTGCCGTCGAGGTGCACGTTGGCGGTCGAGTTGGTCATCGTCTCGATCTCGCCGGTGCCGAAGTTCGAGCCGGGCCCGGTGTCGTACGTCCACTTCGATCCGTCGGGCGCGCTGCCCGCCGCCCCGGAGAAGTCGTCGCTGAACACCGTGGACCACCCCGAGGGCGGGGCGGGCACGGTCACCGCGTGCGCCGCCGGGGCCCCGCCGGCGAACAGCGCCAGCACCCACAGGGCGGCGAGCGCCGCGGCCGATCCGATACGTCTCATGTGCGGCTCCAATGACAGGTGGGGGACGGCCCGCGCGGTGATCCCTCGCGGGCGGGGCAGGGGGCGTGACCAGATTGAAGATGTGTCCATGCCAATCGTCAAGGCTTTGAGAGCGCTTTCCGGTCACATTGGTCCGGACCTGATCGCCGGGGTTTCGTGCCCGGGTGCCCGGCAAGGCGCCCATATGGAGACAAAACCCCCGAGCTTCCCCGCTTCCTCGCGGACGCGGGGCACCCGGCGGCGGACGGGGGCCGTCACGGGAGAAAGGAGCGATCATGGCCACGCAGAGCAGGATGACCGCGCGCGACCTGATGTCCGAGGGCGGCGTGCAGTGCGTGGGCGAGCACCAGTCGATCCTGGACGCGTCGAGGATGATGCGCGACATGGCGGTCGGCGCGCTGCCCATCTGCGGTGACGACGAGCGGCTGAAGGGCATGATCACCGACCGGGACATCGTGGTGAAGTGCGTCGCGGCGGGCGAGGACCCCTCGCGGATCACGGCGGGCCGGTTCGCCGGGGAGCTGTACTGGATCGACGCCAAGGCGGACGCGACGCGGGCCCTGGAGACGATGGAGCGCCACCGCGTCAAGCGGCTGCCGGTGATCGACGTCGACAACGGCCACCGGCTGTGCGGCATGATCACCGAGGCGGACCTCGCCAGGAGCCTGACCGACCAGCAGGTCGCCGAGTTCGCCAGCCAGGTGTACGCGGCAGCCTGAGGCAGGTGCGGGCGGCAGCCCGAGCCGGTGCATACGGCGGCCCGAGCCGTGCCGAGGGCAGCCCGATCCCGGGCGCCGCCCCGTCGCCGGCCGTTCGGCGGCCGGCGACCGCTCACAGCCGGTAGGCGCGCAGCGCGTTCTCCCGGCCGACCATGGCGATCACCCGCCGCGCGTCCGGCTCCGACCAGTCGCCGGCCGCCACCCAGGCACGGGCGGCCGCCGCGGCGGCCCGCCGCCACAGGGCCGCGCCGAGGAAGTGCAGTTCGGGCGGACCGAAGGCGTCCGAGGAGTAGAGCAGCTTCGCGAACGGGGCGAGCTCCAGCGACTCGGCGACGACGGCCGGGGCGCGGGCGCCGACCTGATTCACCGCCAGGCCGACGTCGCAGTACACGTTCTCGAAGGCCTGGGCCAGCCAGCCCGCCCCGCGGTGGTACGGGTAGCAGTGCAGCAGCATCACCGGTACCGCCATGACGTCGGGCCGGCGCAGCAGGCCGAGCAGCAGCAGCGGGTCGGCCCGGCGCAGGTCCAGGTCCCGGTCGCCGAGGCCCGTGTGGATCTGCAGCGGCAGCCCGAGCCCGACCGCGCAGTGCACCCCGAACCGCACCAGCACCGGGTCGGCCAGTCTCGGCGCGGGCCCGGCCGCCGCCAGCCAGCGCCGCGCCGCTTCCCGTACGTCGGCGTCCCGCGGCCGGCTCCAGTCCAGGTCGAGACCGGTGCGGTAGGCGGCGATCGTCTTCACGCCCACCGCGTCGCGGCAGGCCGCGCGCAGCAGGTCCCGGTAGTCGTCCGCGTACGAGGCGGCGCTCGTGCCCGCAGCCGCCAGCGTCTCGGCGAGCGCCTCCAGCCGCACGATCCGGTGGGCCGCGCCGCCGCCCGTCCGTGCCAGCTCGGCGGGGGACAGCAGCCGTTCGCCCTGGTGCTCGGTGTCCACCAGCCAGTGGTCGACCCCTGCCGCGGGCAGCAGCCGCGCGGCCACCGCGAGGTCGCCCAGCTCGGCCCGCCGGGCCCAGTACGCGTCGGCGCTCGCGTGGGCCGGCAGGTCCAGCAGCGGCGCGCACCTGGCGCGCACCGCGAATCCCACCTGGGAGTCGAGCTGGGTGGTGCCGGGTGGGACGGGCCCGGGCGAGCCCTCGTTGAGCGCCTCCTCGAACTCCTGCCGGGTCAACGTCTCGGCGAAGGCGCCGTGCACGTGGTGGTCGACCAGCGCCAGGCCGGCGGTGAACTCCTCCAGGGGCACGCCGCACCACCGGGGCCCCGCGCCCGTGCCCGGCGGGCCTACGACGACCACGCGAACCGGAAGCGTTCGGCCAGGACCGCCGGGCCCAGGTCGCCGTATGCCTCCGCCTCGTGGCGGCGGACGGCCAGCAGCGCGGCCACGATGTCCTCGCCGAGCAGGGCCCGGGCGGTCGCGGAGGCCTCCAGCGCGTCCAGGGCCTCGGTCTGCCCGGCGGGCAGCCGCCGCGCCGCGGGGTCGTCCGCCGGGTCGACCGTGGTCTCCGGGGGCAGGACGGCATCGCGCGCGATGCCGTCCAGGGCGAGCCCGAGCACCACGGCCGAGGCCAGGTACGGGTTCGCCGACGGGTCGCCGCTCTTGACCTCCACGCTGGCGCCGTGCGGGCTGCCGGGCGTGGCCGCGACCAGCCGCACGGCCGCCTCGCGGTTCTCCAGGCCCCAGCAGGCGAAGGCGCCGGACCAGCGGCCTGGGGCCAGCCGCCCGGCCGACAGCAGCGAACCGCTCAGCACGCCGGTGACCTCCGGCAGCCCCTCCACGATCCCGGCGATCGCCGCCCGCCCCTCGGCGGTCAGCCCGTGCGGCCCGTCCCCGCCCGACAGCAGCGGCCGGCCGCCGCGCTCCAGCGACAGGTGCAGGTGGGCGCCGTTGCCGGGGCCGTCGTGGAAGGGCAGCGGGGAGAACGAGGCGAGCAGCCCGTGGTCGCGGGCCACCCGCCCGGTCAGCAGCCGGGCCAGCACGACCTCGTCGGCCGCCCGCAGCGGGTCGCGGGGGGCCAGGGACAGCTCGAACTGCCCGGTGCCGTACTCCGCGTGCAGCTGCTCGACGCCGAGCCCCGCCTCCTCCAGGGCGCGGGACAGGTCCACGAGGAAGCCGCCCTCCCGCAGCACCGAGCCCAGGCCGTACGCCTGCCAGTGCCGGTCGGACAGGGCGGGATCCTCGCCGTCGGTGAGGACGAACTCCAGCTCGTGGCCGGCCCGCACGGTCAGTCCCGACGCCTCGGCCCCCGCCTGGAGGCTCCGCAGCCTCCCGCGGGCGCAGTTGGGCGACGGCTCGCCGTACTGGTCGAAGAACTCGGCCGGGGCCCACGCCCAGCCCTCGCCGATCACCCGCGCCGCCGCCAGGTCGGCCCGCAGCCGCAGGTCGCCGACGACGCCGAGTCGGTCGGTGAAGGCGATCGCGTTGTCGGCGCAGAAGACGTTCCAGGTCGGCGAGGCGCCCATGCCCGCGGTGTGGAAGACCCCGGCCCGGCGCAGCGGGACCGTCTTGGCCCGGGCCACGCCGGCCATGTCCACCACGGAGCCGGCCAGCAGCCGCACCCCGCTCTCGGTGAGTCGTTCCAGGCGCGTGGCCAGTTCGGCGTCGGTCAGCACGGGCATCGGGTCGGCGATCGGCACGAGGTCTCCTTCCGGCGCGCCCCACGGGTGCACACGCGGCACACTAGCCAATCCCACCCGTCCCGGCGGCGCAGGCGCCCCCGCCCCGTCCCGGACCCGCGCCGTCGGACGTCTCGCGTGGCCAGGAGCGGGCCGTAACCCTCCCTCACGAGAACCGGCATGCTCGCGCGGACGTCAACCATGAACCTGGTCGCTCGTGATTGCCTGTGAGTGAACGAGGCTGACGCCCCGCCAGTCGCATGATCGGGCGTACGACACGCACGACGAGGTGGACGCCGGTAGGCCGACTCACCGGTCGCGCCGAGGAGTCGACCGGCGTACGCCCGGGTGCGCGGCGGGTACCGGGCGCCCGGCGCGTCCCCCGGGCGCCCCGGGACGGCGCCCGAGGCGGTCTGTGCCGACGACCGCGGACGTCCTACGCTTCGGCCATGGCGACTTCGCGGAGCGTGAGCGCGGACGGACAGGGTGTGGCCGTGGTGATCGGCGGCGGGCTGGCCGGGCTGCTGGCCGCCTGGGCGCTGCGCGGGAGCGCGGAGCGGATCGTGGTGGTGGAACGCGACCGGTACCCGGCGCGCCCCGACTTCCGGCCGGGCACACCGCAGGGCCGGCACGCCCACCTGGTGCACGAGGGCGGCCGCCGGGCGCTGGAGGAGCTGATGCCGGGGATCGGCGCGGAACTCACCGCCCGCGGCGCCCGGCCGGTGGGCATGCCCGGCGAGCTGACCTGGCTCAGCCCCGTCGGCTGGATGCCCGCCTTCGACTCCGGCATGGCCTTCCTCGCCTGCACCCGCCCCGTCCTGGACCACGCCGTGCTCGACCGCGTCCGCGCCGAGCCGTCCATCGAGATCCGCGAGGGCGCGACGGTCGAGGGCCTGCTCGGCGGTCCGGCCGGGGTGACCGGCGTACGGCTGCGCGCCGGGGACGACGCCGCCTCCGGGACCGACATCGCCGCCGACCTGGTCGTGGACGCCTCCGGACGCACCTCCCGAGTCCCGGACTGGCTGTCCGGGATCGGCTGCGAACCGCCCCCCGAGGAGCGGGTGGACGCCGGCGTCGCCTACGCCAGCAGGCTCTACCGCAGGCCGCCCGAAGCGCCCGGGCGGCCTGCCCCGGCCGGCGCCCCCGGGCCCGGCCGGATCCTGCCGGCCGTCTACGTGCAGACCAGCGCGCCGCACGACCCCACGTTCGGCGTCCTGCTGCCGGTCGAGGGCGACCGCTGGATGGTCACCGTCGGCGGCCTGCGCGGCGCCGAACCCGCGCCCGGGGAAGAGGGGTTCGCCGCCCAGCTCGCCAAGCTGCGCGACCCCACCCTGCGGGAGCTGGTGGCGTCGGCGGAACCCGCGGGCGAGGTGCGCGGGTTCCGGCCCGGGCCGTGCGTACGGCGCCACTACGAACGCCGCTGCCCGCCGGGGCTGGTGGCGATCGGCGACGCCGCCTGCACCTTCAACCCGGTGTACGGGCAGGGCATCTCCACCGTGGCGGCCGGCGCCCTGGCGCTGCGCCGCGCGGTACGCCGGCACGGCACCGGCCCGGCCGGCGCCCGGCGGGCCCGCCGGGGCATCGCCGCGGCGGCCGCAAATGCCTGGCTCATGGCCGGCAGCGAGGACGTGCGCTTCCCCGCCACCACCGGCGGCCCCGGCGGGTCGGTGGTGCGCCTGCAGCACAAGTACCTCGACCGGGTCCTGGCCCGGGCCGCCGTGGACCCCGCCGTCTGCGCCGCCTTCGTCGCCGTGATGTCACTGACCCGGCCGCCCGCCCACCTGTTCCACCCCAAGGTGCTGTGGCCGGTGCTGCGCGGCCCCCGGTCATGACGGCCGCGCGCGCCGCGCGGCGGCTGCCGGCAAGCCCTAGGAACGGGCGCCCAGCGACCTGACGCCCAGGTCGAACAGGCCGTCCAGGACGAGATCGACCCCGACGGCCGCCAGCAGCAGGCCGATCAGGCGGGCCAGCAGTTCGATGACGGTGTGGTGGGTGCGCCGCAGGAGGGCGCCCAGCGCGAACACGCAGACCAGATCGACCGCGATGACCGTGACGTACGCCCCCACGACGGTGGAACGCCAGCTCCAGGCGTCCCGCTCGGTCGCCTCGATCAGCACCGCGGTCAGGGCCAGCGGGCTCACCACGTACGGCATCAGCAGCTCGCGCACCCCGCTGCTCAGAGCCGGGGTCTCCTCCTCCTCCGTCCCGGGGCCGATCCGGACGCCGAGCACCAGCCCCACCGCGTACAGGAAGAAGATCACCCCGCCGGCCAGCGCCAGCGCGGGCGTCGAGAGGTGGAACAGCTTCAGCAGCCACGGCGACGCGAACCCGGCCACCACCCCGACGAGCACGGCTCCCGCCGACGAGACCAGCGCGATGGCATAGAGCTCGCGCTGCGAATGGAGCCGGGCGAGCCCCGCGAACGCGAGCAGCACCTTCGGCGGGCCGATCACGGAGAAGAACGTGATGAACGCGGCGGAGTACGTCAGGGTGATCATAAGGGGCATCATGGCCACCGCCGGTGGCCGCGCGCGGCATTTGCGGCTCCGGGCCGAGCGAGCCGCCCGCCGCCGCAAACGCCGCGGCCGGCGCCGGCCGATCGCCGGGAGCGCGCGCGGGGCGCGCTCCCGGCGGGCGCAGGCCCGCGCGCCCCCCGGCGTCGCGGCGAACCCCGCCGCGTCAGCTCAGCGTGGCCGCGCTCGGGTCCCAGTCCGCCGGGAGGGGCGCCACCGCCGGGGCGCCCGTATCGAGGCCGACGAATCCGTGCTGTTCGCTGGAGACGATCACCGACGACATCAGCTCCAGGACGTGCTGGGCGAGCTCGCCCGACGCGCGGTGCGGGACGCCGCCGCGTATCGCCCTGGCCATGTCGAGGACGCCGATGCCGCGCCCGGCGGTCGTACCGGTCACCGGCAGGTCGCGCCAGTCCTCGGCCGTGAACTCCCTGACCCGCAGCGGTCCGTCGAAGGTGTTGGGATCGGGCAGCGACAGCGTCCCCAGCGTGCCGGTGATCTCGATCATCCGGCGCGGCACCGAGGAGTCGAAGCTGAACGTCGCCGACGCGCTCGGGCCGCTCGCGAAGTCCAGCAGGGCGTGCACGTGCGTGGGCACCTCCACCGCGAACTCGGTCCCCGCCCTGGGGCCGGAACCGATCACCCGCCGCTCCCGGGCCCGGCGGGCCGTGGCGGCGACCCGCGTCGCCGGGCCGAACAGCGCGGTCAGCGCGGTCAGGTAGTACGGGCCGATGTCGAACAGCGGCCCGGCGCCGTACTGGAAGAGGAACTCCGGACTCGGGTGCCAGCTCTCCGGGCCCGGCCCCTGGGTCACCGCGGTCACGCTCACCGGTTCGCCGACGACCCCCTCGCGCACCGCGCGTATCGCCGACTGCAGGCCCGCGCCGAGGAACGTGTCGGGCGCGCTGCCGACCCTGAGCCCGCGCGACAGCGCCTCGGCGAGGATCTTCGCCCCGTCGGAGGGCGCCAGCGCCAGCGGCTTCTCGCCGTAGACGTGCTTGCCGGCCCGCAGCGCGGCGACGGCCACCTCGGCGTGCGCGGCGGGGACGGTCAGGTTGACCACGATCTCCACCTCGGGGACCGCCAGCACCGACTCCAGGTCGCCGGCCACGGGTATCCCGAACGCCGCCGCCTGGGCGCGGGCCCGCTCGGTGTCGAGGTCGGCCACCGCCAGCACTCTCACGTCGGGGAAGGTGCTCAGCGCCGTCAGGTACGCGGTGCTGATCACACCGGCCCCGACCAGCGCCACCCCCACAGGTCCCGAACCCGTGCCCGCGGTCATCGCGCGCCCTCCAGAGCGGTCAGGTAGGCGTGGCTGTCGGCGACGGCCTCGAAGACGTCGCCGGCGCAGTCGTCCAGCTCCACGATGCGTACCGCCTCCGGCGCGGCCGCCAGGATCGACGGCACGTCGAGGACGCCCTTGCCGACCGCGGTGTGCGGCGCGTCCTTGACACCGGGACCGTCCTTGACGTGCAGGGACAGCACCCGGTCGCCCAACGCGCGCAGCAGCCGCGGCACATCGGCGCCGCCCACGTGCGCCCAGTAGGTGTCGACCTCCAGGAACACCTCGGGCGCGAGCAGCTCCGCCAGCACCTCCAGCGCCGTGCGTCCCTCGAACCGCGGCTCGATCTCCCACCAGTGGTTGTGGTAGCCGATCCGGACACCGCGCGGGGCCGCCTTCTCGGCGAACCCGTTGAGCAGGTCGGCGGTGCGCCGCAGGCCGTCGAGGGTGGTGAACTCCTCGTGGGCGATGCCGCCCGGGATGATCGCCAGGTCGGTGCCGACGGTGGCGACCGCGTCGAAGACCTCGCCGGCGTCCTTGTCGAACAGCGCGTAGGCGTGCGTGCCGGTGACGGTGATGCCCAGGTCGTCGGCGACCTTGCGGAAGCCCGCCGGGTCGGTCGTCGGGTCGTACGGCTCGACCGCCCGGTAGCCGATCCGGGCGAGCCGGGCAAGGGTGCCGTCGCGATCGGCGGCTATCCGTTCCCGCAGGGTGTAGAGCTGGATGCTGAGGGGTGTGGCCATCGAAGCGGTGCCTCCTGGATACGGCATGGCGGTGGGAGCCCGGAGCCCGGAGCCGGGAGCCCCGGGAGGGGACGCGGGCGCGGGTGGACGGTGGCGGGGGCGGTGGCGCCCGCGGCGGACAGGGGCGGTGCTCAGCCGACGATCAGTGGGCTCAGGGTGCGGTGGGCGATCTCCAGGCCCTGGGTGACCCGGTGCACGTCGCCGCTCCACACCGGGTCCTCGTGCTCCACGGACAGCACCCCGGTGAAACCGCCCTCGTACAGGGCGTCGACGATCCGGCGCCAGTCCACGTCGCCCAGGCCCGGCACGCGGTAGCGCCACCAGCCGCTGTCCCAGCCGTCCTCGCGGGCCACCGCGCGGCCGAAGAAGCCGTAGCGGTCCCGGGCCCGCGGGTCGAGCTGGGCGTCCTTGGCCTGGGCGTGCGGGATGCGGTCGACGTACGGCCTGAGGGCCGCGACCGGGTCGATGCCGAGCCACATCAGGTGCGAGGGGTCGTAGTTGAGGTAGAGGCCCAGGTCGAACATCCACTCCCACAGCTCGGGGGAGTAGGCCAGGTTGCCGGGGTAGCCGTCGGGGTGCCAGCCCTCCATCACGCAGTTCTCGATGATGATCTTCACCCCGAGCTCGCCGGCGTACTCCACCAGCGGCGGCAGCACCCGCTCGCCCAGCGCCAGGTTCTCCTTGACGCTCAGCCCGGGATGGCGGCCGATGAAGGTGCCCACCGTCTCCACGCCGAGCAGCGCCGCCACGTCGACGCAGGCGCGCACGTGCGCGGCGATCTCGCCCCTGCGGGCCTCGTCCGGGTGCAGGTTGTTCTCGTAGTACGCCACCGAGGACAGCGTCAGCGCGTGCTTGTCGAACAGGGCGCGCACGTCCTCGGCCGCGCGCGCGTCGAAGCCCGCCACGTCCAGGTGGCTCGCCTCGAAGTCGCGGGAGCCGGTGGACGGCCAGGCCGCGACCTCCAGCGCCTGGTAGCCGTGCCCGGCGGCCCAGGCGGCGATCTCGTCCAGCGTGAGCCGCGGAAGGCAGGCGGTCAGGAAGCCCAGCTTCATCTCAGGAGACCTCTTTCCAGGTCCGGTCGGCCGCCGAGTCCAGGACGGCCTCGGTGAGGCGCACCATGCGGGCGGCGTCGTCGAAAGTGGGATGGCGTACCGGGCTCCCCCCGCCGATGGCGGCGTGGACGTCCCGGACGAACGCGGCGAAGCAGTCGAGGTAGCCCATCGGATGGCCGCCCGGGACCACCGACAGCCGGGCCGCGTCGGGCGACAGGACCGCGGGGTCGCGCAGCACCGCCGCGTTCTCGCCGCGGCCGCCCACGAACAGCGACTCCGGGTTCTCCTGGTCGAAGGCCAGCGAGGCGCGCGTGCCGTCCACCTCGAACCACAGCCGGTTCTTGCGGCCGGGCGAGATCTGGGACACCGTCACCGAGCCGGTGGCGCCGCGGTCGGTGCGCAGCAGGAGCTGCACCACGTCCTCGGTGCCGGGGGTGCCGCCGTCCCGGGGCACGGCCCGGGTGAGCGCGGTGACCTCGGCGATACGGTGGCCGGTCACCCACTCCACCAGGTCGCACCAGTGCGAGCCGATGTCGGCGAACGCCCGCGACGGGCCGCCGGCCGCCCGGTCCACCCGCCAGTTGGTGTCGCCGGGCAGCGAGAGCCAGTCCTGCAGGTAGTGGCCGTGCACCAGCCGGATCTCACCGGTCCTGCCGTCGGCCACCCGCGCCCGCGCCTCGGCCGCCATCGGGTGGTAGCGGTAGACGAACGGCACGGCGGCCACCCGCCCGCTCGCCGCGGCCAGCGCGGCCAGCGCGTCGGCGTCCGCCGCCGAGGTGGTCAGCGGCTTCTCGCACACCACGTGCTTGCCCGCCCGCAGCGCGAGTTCGGCCAGGCGCGCGTGGGAGTCGTTGGGCGTGCAGATGTGCACCACGTCCACCTCGTCGCTGGTGACCAGCTCCTCCGAGGACGCGAACGCCCGCGCCACGCCGAGGGTGGCCGCGGCTTGCCTCGCCCGCGCCGGAGTCGACGCGCTGATCCCCGCCACGGGCGCGCCCGTCCGGCGGACCGCGTCGAGGTGGACGCGCCCGATCATGCCGACCCCGGCGATGCCGGTGCGCGGCGGCCCTGCTGTCCGGTCCACAACCGCCCTCCATTTCTGCTGCCTGAAACGCTAGCCAGCAGGGATTCGGTTGACAATGGCGGGAATTACGCTAACTTCTGTCATAAATATGGGGCTCGGACCGGTCGCGGAACACGCGCCGGGCGGCGCCGCGTCAGGGAGGCGGAGACGGGTGGGCGTGACGGACCAGCGGGACCGGCCGGGCTGGGCCGACGGGCCGTACGCGGACACCCGGGCCGACCGCGCGGACCCCGCGGAGCGTGCCGACAGGGCGGGGGGCAACAGGGCCGACAGGGGCGACCGGCAGTTGACCGCGCTCAGCGAACTGGCCCGCCTGGTCGCGGACGGCGCCACCCGGCGCAGCCAACTCGTCACCGCCACCGGCCTGTCCAGGGCCGCCGTCGCCCAGCGGGTGGACCTGCTGATCGGCAAGGGCCTGCTGGTGGAGACCGGTACGGCCGCCACCGGGCGCGGCCGGCCGCCGCTGACCCTGCGGCTCGCGTCGGACAGCGCCGTGGTGTGCGCGGTCGACCTGGGCGCCACCCACAGCACGGTCGCCGTCGCCGAACTCGGCGGCGAGGTGCTGGCCGAGGCCACGCAGGAACTCGACATCGACGACGGCCCCGAGGCCGTCCTGACCCGCCTGCACGAGCAGCTCGGCCGGCTGCTGGCCGCGAGCGGCCGTCCCGCCGGCCACGTCCGCGCGATCGGCATCGGCGTCCCCGGCCCGGTCGAGGCCAGCACGGGCACGGTCGTCCGCCCGCCCATCATGCGCGGCTGGGACGGCTACCGGGTGCCCGACTTCTTCGCCGGCCGGTACGACGCCCCCGTACTGGTCGACAACGACGTCAACATGATGGCGCTCGGCGAGTACGGACACCGGCCCTCGGCCGCCCACCTGCTCTACGTCAAGGTCGGCACCGGGATCGGCTGCGGCATCGTCTCCGGCGGAGTGGTGCACCGCGGGGCCAGCGGCGCGGCCGGCGACATCGGGCACATACGGCTGCCCGGGCATGACGACGTGCTGTGCCACTGCGGCAACACCGGCTGCGTGGAGGCCGTCGCCTCCGGCGCCGCCATCGCCGCGACGCTGCGCGAGGCCGGGCTGCCGGTGGCGCACGTCGCCGACGTGGTCCGGCTCGTCGCGGCCGGCGATCCGCTGGCCCGCCGTCAGGTACGGCTGGCGGCCCAGCGGATCGGCGACGTGCTGGCCTCGCTGGTCAGCTTCTACAACCCCGACACGATCGTCCTGGGCGGCTCCATCGCCAGCCTCCACGACGACCTGCTCGCCGACATCCGGGCCGCCGTCTACCGCCGCGCCCTTCCGCTGGCCACCCGCACCGTCGCCATCGAGACCACCCTCCTCGGCCGCCGCGCCGGCATCGAAGGCGCCCGCCGCCTGGCCGTGCGCCACCTGCTCTCGCCCGAGGGGCTGTCCCGCTTCCTGAGCTGACCGTCTTCCCGCGCCGGCTGTCTTCCCGCGCCGGCCGTGCGGCGCCGCCCGGCCGGCCGCCTCAGCCGGGCAGGAGCAGGTGCGTGGCGTACGAACTCCAGGGGCGCCACAGGGAGGCGCTCGCCTGCGTGGGGTCGAGCAGGACGTCGGGGTCGCCGAGCGCGCGCATGCGGATGTACGCCGCGGCCCACGGGCTCACCCCGGGAAGGGCGAGGAGCAGCCGCTCGGCCTCCGCGCGGTCGGCCCCCGGGTCGAGCCGGACGGCGCCGTCGGCGAGGGCCCTCGCCAGGGCGCGCACGGCGGACGCGCGGGCGGGCGACAGGCCCAGGTCTTCGAGGCCGGCCGCCGTGAGGGCGCCGGCGTCCGGGAAGAGGTGGGTGAGCGCGCCGCTCGGACGCGGCAGCGGTTCACCGTACCCGGCCACCAGATCCGCGGCGAGCCGCACGGCCCGCGGCGCGGGCAGGCCCTCGGTCAGCACGACCCGCAGCGCCAGCTCCTGCGGATCGGCCGCGCCCGGCGCCCGGAGCCCCGGATGCGCCGCCACGAGCGGCGCCAGGCCCGGGTCCGCGGACAGCCGCTCGGCCACCGCGTACGGGTCCGCGTCCAGGTCGAACAGCCGCCGCATCCGCTGGCTCGCCGTGGTCAGGTCCCGCAGGTCGCCCAGGTGCAGCGAGCACTCCAGCCAGCCGCCCGCGCCCGGCCGTTCCGCGACCTCCGCGATGCCCGGCGCGTGCGGCAGCCGCAGCGTGCGCCGGTAGGTGCGCCGCCCGGGCTCGCCCGTGACCTCCTCGACCCCGGGCACCGCCCGCGCCGCGAGGAAGCCGAAGACCCGCGCGCCGTCGTACGGTCCCCGGTGGGCCAGCCGCAGCGGCACGCCCGCCGCCCCGTCCGGCCCGGCCCGCAGCGCGCGCCCGGGCCGCGCGGCGCGCAGCTCGGTGGGGGTGGCCGCGTAGATCTCCCGGATCGTCTCGTTGAACTGCCGGACGCTCGCGAAGCCCGCCGCGAAGGCGATCTCCGCGGCCTGCATGGACGTGGTCTGCAGCAGCACCCGCGCGGTGTGCCCGCGCTGCGCCCTGGCCAGCGCGATCGGGCCGGCGCCGAGTTCGGCGTTGAGCTGCCGCTGCACCTGCCGGGCGCTGTACCCCAGCCGGGAGGCCAGGCCAGCGACGCCCTCGCGGTCCACCACCCCGTCCCCGATCAGCCGGACCGCCCGGCCCACCACGTCGGCCCGCGCGTTCCAGTCCGCGGAGCCGGGAACGGCGTCGGGCCGGCACCGCCTGCAGGCCCGGAAACCGGCGCCCTGGGCGGCCGCGGCCGTGGGGTAGAAGCTGACGTTCTGCCGCTTCGGGGTGATCGCCGGGCAGCTCGGACGGCAGTAGATCCCGGTCGTCGAAACACCGAAGAAGAACACCCCGTCGAACCGCGCGTCCCGGCTGCGCACGGCCTCGTACCTGCTGTCCTCGGTCGTCATGCTCCCAGTATGGGACGGTCCGGGACCAGGCTCTAGCGGATTTCGGACGCCGGGTCCGCCGGCGGCAGGGCCGCGTCGGGGCCCGGCCGGCGCACCCGTACCGCCGGCGGGCCCGGCTACCGCGGCCGCACCGCCCGCGGGCCGACCACCGCGGCACCGGACGCGGTGACGCGGGCGCGCAGCTCGCGGTCGGCGGTGGCGACCAGGCAGGGGCGGCCTGGCGCGGCCGACCCCGCGGCGGCGGCCAGCGCGGCGATCAGGTCGTCCCCGCTTCCCGCGGCCGACTCCACGCGCACGCCCGGGACGGACGCGATCCCGCGGGCCGCGCCCTCCACCACCAGGACCACCTCCAGCGGGGTTCCGACGGCCCACCCCGGAACGCCGCCCGCGGGCAGCCCCGAGGTGGCGAACCCCGCCAGGGCGTCCCGCAGGCGTTCCGCGGCGGCCCGCCGGTCCCGCCACCAGCCGTCCGGCACGGAGCCGACCACGTTGGCGCCGTCCACGACGAGCAGCGGCCGCCCGGTCACCGCGCCACCGCGCCCGGGCGACGGCCCCCGTGACGCACGGTCATGAGGCGCCCCCGGCCGGCAGGTGCGGGAAGACCCACTCGGTACGGGTACGGAAGACCTCGCCCGGCCGCAGCGTCGTCGACGGGTACTCCGGGCGGTTCGGCGAGTCCGGCAGGTGCTGGGTCTCCAGGCACACCCCGCCGTACCGCGTGTGCGGGCGGCCGTCGGCGCCGCTCAGCGAGCCGTCCAGGAAGTTGCCCGTGTAGAGCTGCAGGCCCGGCTCCGTGGTGCGGACCTCCATCGTCCGCCCGCTGCCGGGGTCGCGCAGCACCGCGGCCGTGCGCGGGGCGGCCCCGGCGGCCGGACGCAGCACGTAGCAGTGGTCGTAGCCGCCGGCCGCCGCGATCTGCGGGTCCGGGTCGGTCAGCCCCGGTCCGATCACCCGGGACGAGGTGAAGTCGAAGGCGGTGCCGGCGACGTCCCGCTCCGGCCCCAGGGGGATGGACTCGTCCGTGACCGGCAGGAACCGGTCGGCGTCGATCCGCAGCTCGTGCCGCGCTATGCCGTCCGTGCCGTCCCCGTGGCCCGCGCCCGCGAGGTTGAAGTAGGCGTGGTTGGTGAGGTTGACGATCGTCGGCCGGTTCGTACGCGCCTCGAAGTCCAGGGCCAGGGTGCCGTCGGCGGCGAGCGTGTACGTCGCGGTGACCAGCACCTCGCCCGGGAATCCCATGTCGCCGTCCGGGCTGCGCAGCGTCAGCCGCAGCGCCCCGGGGAGCGGCTCGGCCGCCCACACCCGGCGGTGGAAGCCCTCCGGGCCGCCGTGCAGGGTGTGGCCGCGGTCGTTGACGGGCAGCTCGTACCGCGTGCCGTCCAGGACGAAACGGCCCTCCGCGATCCGGTTCGCGTACCGCCCGATCAGCGCCCCGAAGTAGGGGCTGCGGTCCTCGTACTCCTTGACCTCGGACAGCGCCAGCACCACCGACGCGGGCCGTCCCTCCCGGTCGGGGACGTCCAGGGCGTGCAGGATGCCGCCGAGGGTGAGGACCCGGGCGGTCACCCCCGAGGGGGAGGTGAGCCGCCAGACCTCCACCGGCTCGCCGGCGGAGGTCCGGCCGAAGGACTCGGCGGTCGGGAGCGGGGCGGTGAGCGGCATCGGCGTTTCCTCGGTGTCGTGGCCGGCGGAGTGGACGGCCCCTGCGCACCGGGCCGGTCCCCGCGTAGCATGCCCGGTCCGGGCACCGTTCGGCGAGAGCGCCCGACCGGGCCTTCGGCGGCGACCGCCGCCGGCTCGCACGGTGAGCGGGGCGGTCGCCTCCCCGGTCGCGGGGGTGCGCCCCGGCCGCCCCCCGCTCGGGCGCCGCGGCCCTGCACTCGGCACGCGCAAGCGGTCGGGGGTGGTCCACGGCGGGGTGCGGCGCCCGCAGGCCTCATCCGCCGCACCGCGCGCACCCCCGTCCAGTGGTGAAACCGAGGTCGCCACCGGCGACTGCGCTCGGCACGCGGCGCTCAGCACTCGGCCGGGGTCCTCCACGGGAACCTTCCCGGCCGCCCGGCTCAGGTCAGCGGACCGGGGGAGGGCACGGGGTTCGGCTCCGGGGAGGGCGGCACGGGGCTGGGGCCGGGCGGCGGCGGCACCGGAGGCGGCTCGGGAGACGGCGGTACGGGGTGCGGCTCGGGACTGGGCGGTACCGGATCGGGCGCCGGTCCCGGCGGCACCGGGTCGGGGCCCGGGGAGGGCGGCACGGGGCCGGGCGCGGGCGGGGTGGGCGCCGGATGCGGCTCGGGGGCCGGCCCGGGATCCGGCCCCGGTGCGGGTTCGCCAGGGTGTCCCCGCGGGGCCGGTGCGGGGAACGGCTCGGGACGCGGCTCGGTCATCGCTTCTCCCCTGAGGCTCTCGTGCGGGCGCGGACTCGCCCACGCGGCACCCTCGCGTGTACCCGCCGCCCACCCGCCCATGCCGCGTCCGTACGGGTGAGCCGCGCCCGCCGACCGCACCGTCCGCCCACCTGCCCGTATCGACCCCTGCCCGCCCGTACGGCCTCTACCGCCCCGTACCGCCCCGTACCGCCCTGCCCCGTGCCGCACGCGCGCCCGCGGCCCGGCCCCTCCCGCCGCACGCCGGTCCGCGTGCGGCGGGGCCCGTGCTCCTCGCGCGCGCTCCTCGTGCGGGTGAACCACTCCACGCCCCGCAACCGCTCCCTCGCACGCCGGGGTCCCATCCGGCAGCCGGACCGAGGGACGACGGAAGGAGCCGGTGGTGGCGGACGTACGGGACGAGTGGGCGCAGCGGCGGGCCACGCGGCGGCGAGGGCCCGCGCACGTCCTCATCACCGCCAGGGACGAGGGCAGCCCTACCGCGTGTTCGGCGCCCTCGTGGAGTGCTTCAGCCGGATCGAACCGCCCTGCCCGCGACCGGCGGGCCCGGGCCCGGTGGCGTCCGCCGCGGTCGCGCCGACGCTCGGTACGGGCCCGGCCGCTCCGGCCCCCGACCTGCCGGAACATTCGGTGCATAATGGCGCTGATGCCAGGAGAACGGCCCAAAGCTATCCTGGGGATTCGTCCCGCGGACATCGCGGTCCCGGACCGCAGGCCCGCCCCCGGAGCAGGCGCATGAGTGCTGAGAACCGGTCCACGCCGCCCGTGCGGTCGACCCGGCCGACCCGCCCGGGATACGACCCCCGCGTCGGCCCGTCGCCCGACAGGCGCCGGCCCGAAACCGAACTCGGACCGTCGCAGCGCCTGGCGCTGAGCGGTATGGGCAGCTTCGACTGGGACCTCGACCGGGGGATCTTCGACCTCGACGAAGCCGGCCTCGACGTGTTCGACCTGCGGCCGGAGGAGTTCGACCGGCGGCCGGACTCGCTCGTACTGCGGGTCACCCCGGAGGAGGGCGCCCGGCTCGACCGGGCGCTGCGCAGCGCCCTGCGGTCGGGCGGGCGCAGCTACGGCGGCTACTTCCAGATCACCCGCCGCGACGGCGTCAAGCAGTGGGTGCACACCCAGGGCACGATCCTGCGCGACGAGACGGGCAACGCCCACCGGCTCGTGGGCATCGTCAGGGACGCCACCGACGAACTCGCCCGGACCTCCGCCGGACTGCCGGCCAGGGACGACGAGGGCGACGGGCCCGGCCTGTCGTCGCTGGTCCGCCGCACCACGGAGGCGCTGTCGCACGCCGTCACCGTCGAGGACGTCACCGCCGTGCTCACCGGGGCCGGCGGACTGGAGCGGTTCGGCGCCGACGGCATGGTCCTGGCCCTGGCAGAAGGCGGCAGTCTGCGGGTCGTCGCCGTCAGCGGCGAGCCCATGATGGGCTTTCGCGGGCTGGCGATGCGGCGGCTGGACGAGTCGCTGCCGCTCGCCCACGCCGTGATCACCCAGCAGCCCCTGTTCGTGACGTCGTTCGCCGACCTCGCCGAGCGGTTTCCGCTGCTGCGCCCCTACCTCGACAAGGTCGACCTCGACGCGGCCGCCTTCGTGCCGCTGATCGCCCAGGCCCGGGCCATCGGCGCCATGGGCCTGTTCTACCGCAAGCGCGACGAGTTCACCCCCGAGCAGCGGGCGCTCATCGGGACGCTGGCCGGCATCCTCGCCCAGTCCCTGCAACGGGCGATCCTCTTCGACCAGGAACGCGAGTTCGCCACCGGCCTGCAGGCGTCGATGCTGCCCCGGCACATCCCGCGGTTCGAGGGCGCCGAGATCGCCGTGCGCTACCACGCCGCCCGCAGCGGACGCGAGGTCGGCGGCGACTGGTACGACGTGGTGGCCCTCCCGCAGCACCGCGTCGGCCTCGTGGTCGGCGACGTCCAGGGCCACGACACCCATGCCGCCGCCGTGATGGGACAGCTGCGGATCGCGCTGCGGGCGTACGCCGCCGAGGGCCACCCGCCCTCCACGGTGCTCGCCCGCGCCTCCCGCTTCCTGGCCGAACTCGACACCGAGCGCTTCGCCACCTGCGGCTACGCCCAGCTCGACCTGGCCTCCGGCACCATCAGGGCGGCGCGCGCCGGGCACCTGGGCCCGCTGATCCGGCACGCCGACGGCCGCACCGGCTGGCCGGGCGTCCGCGGCGGCCTGCCGCTGGGCCTGGCCACCTCCCTGGAC
Organism: Streptomyces sp. HPF1205; assembly: GCF_020400825.1. Lineage (GTDB taxonomy): Bacteria > Actinomycetota > Actinomycetes > Streptomycetales > Streptomycetaceae > Actinacidiphila. Next base: position 79,952 of record NZ_JAINVH010000024.1, on the reverse strand, counting down.
CTGCAGGAGTTCCCCGAGACGCAGCTCGACCTGATGCCCGGCGAGACCCTGGTGTTCTGCACCGACGGCCTGGTGGAGGAACGCGGCGCGGACATCACCATCGGCATGGAGGCCCTCGCCGACGCCGTCCACCACGGGCCGCAGCGCGTCGAGGAACTCGCCGACCACATCGCCGACAGCCTCTGGCAGCGCTGGGGCTCGGAGGACGACGTCGCCCTGCTCCTCCTGCGCCGCGCCCCCGACCCCGGCGCCACCCGGGCCCCCCGTATGCACGCCTACGTCCACCAGGCCGATCCGGAGGGCCTGGCGGAGACCCGCGAGGCCCTGCGGCAGGCGCTGTCGGCCTGGGCGCTCGGCCATCTCGCCGACGACGTGGAACTCGCCGCCGGCGAACTGCTCGGCAACGTGCTGCTGCACACCGAGGGCGGCGCCGTCCTCACCCTGGAGGTGCTGCCCGAGCCGGTGCGCAGGCTGCGGCTGTCGGTCCAGGACCGCTCCAGCGTGTGGCCGCGCCGCAGGTCGCCCGGAGAGTCGGCCACGTCCGGCCGCGGGCTGCTGATGATCGACGCACTGGCCGCGCGGTGGGGTGTCGAGCCGCGCGGCGACGGCAAGGCGGTCTGGTGCGAGTTCGCCCTCGCGGCGGCGACCCGACCCAGGGCCGGCCGCCGCCGCGAGTCCTGACCTGACGCCGGCGCGTCAGCTCACGTCGAGCGCCGTGTCGTCCACGACGAAGGACGTCTGCAGCTTCGAGCCCTCCGTCCCGGTGAACTTCACCGTGACGGTCTGCCCGGCGTACGCGCTCAGGTCGAACGAGTGCTGGGCGTAACCGGTGCCGGCGTCGGCGTTGGAGTACGTCGCCAAGGTGCTCAAGATGGTGCCGGAGGAGTTGAGCACCTGCACCTTGAGCGTGTCGTAGGCCGTGCTGCCGGTCTCGGCGGTGTCGATGTGCAGCCAGAACGAGAACACGGCCTTGCAGCCCGCCGGGATCGCCGCCGGCTGGGAGAGCGTGTCCGTGGTCGCCGTGCCGTACCCGTCCAGCCACGCCTTGTACGAGCCGCTGTGCGCGGGCTCACCGGAGCTGTTGGTGATCACGCCGGAGCTGGCCGACCAGGAGACGGCGCCCGACTCGAAGCCGGGGTTGAGGAGCACCTGTGCGGGCGTGCACGTCCCGGTGGTGGGGGGAGTGGTCGGCGGGGTGGTCACGCCGCTGCCCCCGCTGGCCAGCCACGCGGTGGCGTTGAGGGCGAGGGCGGCGTCGGTGCCGGCCGGGTCGTTCCAGCCGTCGTAGAGGGTGTTGCCCGACTGGCCCGTGCCGTCGTCCGCCGGCGAGGAGTCGCCCCAGATCGCCACCCGGCCGCTGCCGAACGAACTGGTGACGAAGAAGGCGCCCGTGTTGCCCGAGTACCCCGTCCGGTACAGCAGCCCCTTGACGGCGGGGTTGTCGGCCGGCTTGAGCGTGAAAGTGGTGCCGTCGCGCAGGATGCTGCCGGTCACCGTGCCGAACGGCCCGTGCAGCACCGGATCGGAACTGTCGCTGACGGCACGGGGGTTGTCGGTGCTGATGTCGAGCAGGTCCACCGAGAAGCCGAACGGGTCGGTGTTGTCGACACCGTTGCTGGTCAGCAGGTCGTTGATCACGCACGGCGAGTCGCAGCCGTCGTTGTTGCGGTCGCTGCCGTTGTGGTCGGAGATCAGGAACAGCCCGCCGCCGTTCTGCACGAACTTCATCACCGCGGTCTTCTCGGCGGCGCTGAGCTTCACGTTCGGCTCGTCCACCACGAAGGTGTCGAACTTGCTGAGGTCCTGCGCGTTGGACGAGTCGCCGTAGGTGATGGTGCGGCCGGAGGGCAGCGTGTCCAGGACGTAGCCCCCGGACTTCTGCAGGGCCACGCCCCACGAGGACAGCGCGCCGGTCCAGTCCGTCTCCGCACTGGGCGACGGGTTCTGGGCGAGCGGGTCCGGCTGGCTGGTGCTGATGATCCAGTCGGCGTTGCCGGCCGTCTCGGCCTTGGTGTTGTCGAACAGCACGTGGTGCGTCGTCGCGGCGGCCGGCGCCATGGCGCCCGCGGTGCCCGGCGACGCCTGGGCGCTGCCGGCGGCGATGCCCGCGGCTCCCAGCGCGAGTGCGCCGAACACCGCGCTCGCGCCGATCAGGGCGCGGCCGCGAACGGTACGGAGACCAAGCATCCGTTTACCTCCAGGTGGGGCGGTGGGTGAGGGTTCGGGGAACGATTCTGCGCGCGTAGAACCTGTCATGTATGTGCCAGGCGTTACCGAAGAGTGAACGCTGCGGGGCGGGCCGAGTCCAGAGGCCGGTTGCGCCGGGCGGGTGCCCGGGCGCCGCGGGGCCGCGCAGGGTCGGCGCGCACCGGCCCGTACCGGGGCAGGATGGACGAGGCCGGGGACCGGGGCGGGTATGGACCCGCCGCGCCCCGGGTACGTGCACAGCGCCCGGTCGTCCCTCGGTCACCAGGAGGTAGCCGTCATGCCCATCGCCACCGTGAACCCCGCGACCGGGGAGACCGTCAAGACCTTCGAGCCGCTGGACGAGCAGGGCGTGCGCGAGCGCATCGCCAAGGCGGAGAGCGCCTTCCGGGCCTACCGCACCACCGACTTCGCCTCCCGGGCCGCGCTGCTCACCTCGGCCGCCGACCTGCTGGACAAGGAACGCGACGAGATCGCCCGCACCGTGACCACGGAGATGGGCAAGACCCTCGCCGCCGCCCGTGCGGAGGCCGCCAAGTGCGCCAAGGCGATGCGCTGGTACGCCGCCAACGCCGAGCGCCTCCTGGCCGACGAGCATCCCGCACCCGCGGACGTCGAGGACAGCGGCGCCCACCGCGCCTACGTCCGCTACCGCCCGCTGGGCGTCGTACTCGCCGTCATGCCGTGGAACTTCCCGCTCTGGCAGGTGATCAGGTTCGCCGCCCCGGCCCTGATGGCCGGCAACACCGGACTGCTCAAGCACGCCTCCAACGTCCCGCAGACCGCCCTCTACCTCGGCGAACTCTTCCACCGCGCCGGATTCCCCGAGGGCTGCTTCCAGACGCTGCTGGTCGGCTCCGGCGCCATCGAGGGCATCCTGCGCGACCCCCGGGTCGCCGCCGCCACCCTCACCGGCAGCGAGGGCGCCGGGCGCGCGGTGGCCTCCGTCGCGGGCGACGAGGTCAAGAAGACCGTCCTGGAACTCGGCGGAAGCGACCCCTTCGTCGTCATGCCCTCCGCGGCCGCCGAACTCGACCACGCCGTCCACACCGCCGTCACCGCCCGCGTGCAGAACAACGGCCAGTCGTGCATCGCGGCCAAGCGGTTCATCGTCCACGAGGACATCCACGACGAGTTCGCCGAGCGCTTCTCCCGCGCCATGAGCGCCCTGGTGGTCGGCGACCCCACCTCCGACTCGACCGACATCGGTCCGCTGTCCACCGAGCAGGGCCGCGCGGACCTGGAGGAACTCGTCGCGGACGCGCTCTCCCAGGGCGCCCGGGCGCTGTGCGGGGCCCGCCGCCCGAAGGCACTGCCGCCCGGCTGGTACTACGAGCCCACCGTGCTGACCGGCATCACGGAACGGATGCGGATCCACCACGAGGAGGCGTTCGGCCCCGTCGCCACGCTCTACAAGGTGCCCGACCTGGACAGCGCGATCCGGCTCGCCAACGACACCCCCTTCGGCCTCAGCTCCAACGTCTGGACCCGCGACGAGGACGAGCAGCGCCGCTTCGTCCGCGACCTGGAGGCCGGCGCGGTCTACTTCAACGGCATGACCGCCTCCCACCCCGCCATGCCCTTCGGCGGGGTCAAGCGCTCCGGCTACGGCCGCGAACTGTCCGGCCACGGCATCCGCGAGTTCTGCAACGTCACCACCGTGTGGTACGGGCGCTGACCCGCGCGCCGTACCCCGCCCGGCCGGCGCTCCCGGCAGGGCCCGGGCGCCCGGGCCGTGAACACCGGGCGCCCGGACGGCCGGGCGGTCAACACCGGGCGCCCGGCGGACCGGGCCGCCGGTTCGGGCCGCCCGCCCGGCCGGGGCCGCGGTGCCCGCGCCGGCCGTACCCCGCATCCGTGTGCCTCCCGCCCGTACCTCAGCCCGCCGGCTCCCCGGCGGGCCCGCGCGCGGACAGGCTCCGCACCAGGGGCCCCGCGTCGTCCGGCCGCGGCCGGCCCGCCCCCGGCCCGGCCGGTCCCCCGGGGGACGCGGGGTCGGGCCCGGCGCCGGAGATCTGCGCGAGCAGGGCCGCCGTGTCGAAGACGTTCCAGTCCCGCACGACCCTGCCGTCCTCGATCCGCCAGATCACGATGCCGGTCGCGGTCACCGGCCGCCCGGACGCCGGCACCCCGCGGAACGTCCCGGTGTGCCGCGCCGTCGTCGTGTAGTGGATCACCGCGTACGGTCCGTCCGACAGCACCAGGTCCAGCGTGACCCCGATGCCGGAGAACGCGCGGTGCACCGCGGCCACGCTGCGGCGCGGCCCGTCCGGCCCGACGACGCGGCCGTTGAGGACGAAGTCCCCGGCGAAGACCTCCTCCGCGATGCCGGTGTCGCCGCCCGCCCACGCGCGGCCGAACCACCGCTCGGCCAGCTCCCGGTGCCCGGCCGCGTCACGTCCGCCCGGGCGCGGCGCGCCACCCGCCGCCGTGTCCTGATCCGCCATCCGCGCCGCCCTACTTGTTCCCGGTCACGACGACGAAGGCGCCGAACATCAGGAACCGGCCCTCCGCGTCGCGCCGCAGGATCTCCTGGCCCCACTCCCGGGCCCGCCCGGCCGGCACCACGCCCTGCGCCTCGGCCGCGCCCGCGGCCTTGCCGATCCAGGTCAGCGCGTCCGCCGCGGCCAGCGAGGTGAGCACCACCGGCTGGAGCGTCACCGCCACGTCGCGGGCCCCGGCGCGAACGAACAGGTCGCGCAGCCGGCGCGCGACCCACGGGTTCGGCACGTGGTCGCTCCACCAGGTCATGATCCGCCGGGTCAGCTCCCGGTCGTCCAGGTCGGGCGCCCACATCCCGTGGTCCGGGTCGGTGACCAGCACCTGCCCGCCGGGCCTGACCACCCGCAGCATCTCGGCGACGGCCGCCGCCGGGTCCGGCACGTGCTGCACCACCCGCTCGGAGCGCACCACGTCGAAGGTGCCGTCCTCGAACGGCAGGTCGCCCGCCTCGCCGAGCACGAACTCCACCGGCGCGGCGTCCGGACCCCCCGGCTCGCCGCGCGCGATCAGCTGCTCGCTGGAGTCCAGGCCCACCACCCTGCCGGAAGGCCCCACCCGTGCGGCCAGCGCCCGCACGTCGTTCCCGGTGCCGCAGCCCACGTCCAGCACGTGGCTGCCCGGCCGCACCCTGAGCATCGCGTCCAACTGCTCCTTGGCCGCGGCCAGTTCCGCGGCCGCCTGATCGAGGAAGTCCTTGGCGGCGTCGGCGTCGCGCCAGATGTCGGCGGGCTTGACCACGGCGGTTGCTGCGTTCATCAATCGGCTCCAGGAGGTGAGTCACGACGTCGTCCGACGGCTCGACGGTACGGAGCGCGGATAAAGCCGGGAGAAAACACACCGGCACGGGACGGACGCACACCGTGATGGAAGGCCGTGCGGGGAGGGCGGTCGGCCGGGGGTGCCGCGCCGGGCCGTTTCGCGTTGACACCCGGGCATGCCGTCGCCCTATGATTTGATAGTTCGCTAGGTAAGCAACTCGGAAGCAACTGCCCCGGAGGGCGGCGGGACCGGACGGGTGTCCGGCGGCCGGGCTCCCGCCGGCCGGGGGGAAGAGTCACGATGCGCGCACAGACCCCGTCCGCGGGCGGCGAGTCAGGACCGCCCGCCTCCATCCTGGTGGCGGGCGGCAGCTTCATCGGCCGCGGGACGCTGGTGGCGGCCCTGGAGCAGGAGAGCGGGTTCACCGTGGCGGCGGAGAGCGCCCACCCGGCCGACCTGGGACCCCTCGTGGCGGAGCACCGGCCCGATGTCGCCGTCGTCCTGGGCGACCCCGACCCGCTGCCCTCGCTGCGCGCGCTGGCTTCCTGCGAGCCCGCGCCCAGAATCCTCGTGGTCTCGCCGTTCGCGCAGCGCCTTCCCGGCACCGGCCACGGCCGCCCCGGCGACCCGGCCGGGGCCGCGGTGCCCGCCCCCGTCCCGGGCGTCACGGTCAACCTCACCGACCGCACCACCCTGGTCCCCGCCATCCGCCTGCTGCGGTCGGGGTACCAGGTGGGCCAGGCCCTGCCCGCCGCCGTCGGCGGCATGCCCGGCGCGCTGCGGCCGCCGCACGCCTGGGACCGGTTCGACAAGCTGACCGGCCGGGAGATCGAAGTCGTCCACCTGATGCTCCGCGGCTGGAGCAACGCCGAGATCGCCGAGGCGCTCACCCTCAGCGGAGCCACCGTCAAGAGCCACGTGCACAGCCTCATGGGCAAGCTGGAGCTGCGCAGCCGCATCGACGTGATCACCACCGCCTACACCACGGGCTTCGTCCGGCCGCGGTGACGGCCCCGCAATGGCCCAGCCCGCAGCCCGCCCAGCCCCCCCGTTCGCCCAGCGCACAGAGAGCCGAGCCGGAACCATGTCCACCACCACCGCACGACCCGAGATCACCACGGCCCTGAAGGTCCGCAACAAGATCATGGCGCTCTTCCACAACGTCGGGATCCCGGTGGGACCGGTCCACCTGCTGCGCGTCAGGGGCCGCGTCTCCGGGAAGGAGTACACCAATCCGGTCGCCCCGGTCCGCGTCGACGGCACCCAGTACGTGCTGCAGGCCTTCCCGCGCTCCGACTGGGTGAAGAACGTACGGGCGGCCGGTGAGGGTGTCCTCGTGCGCGGCCGCAAGCAGTGGCATGTGCGCCTGGTCGAGGTGCCGGCGCCCGAGCGCGGGCCCATCGTCCGCGAGCTGCCCCGCCAGGTGCCGATGGGTGTGAGCATCTTCGTCAAGAACGGGCTGGTCGAGAACGGCTCCCCGGAAAGCTTCGAGCGCGCCGCCCCGGACATCCCGGTCTTCCGCGTCGTCCCGGACTGACCGCACGCGGGCGGGGTGTTCCCGGCGGCCCGGCCGCCGGGAACACCCCGCCCACATCTGTGTCCCCCTTCCGTCCGGGCCGCGCGCCCGGCTCGCCGACCGGTCACATCAGCGCCGCCCCGGTGGTCGCGGCCGTGAAGGCCGCCGCGGCGACGAGGGTCCGGTGGCGGTTGGCACGGGCCCAGTGCTCGCGGGTACGCGCCCAGGTCCCCGGCAGCCGGTCCGGGTCCCACGTGTCGATGAACCGGTTGAGGCGCACGTTGGACAGCTCGGAGACCAGCGCGACACCGATCAGCCCCGCCTCGGCGGCGGCGAAGGCGGCACGCGCGCCCCAGCCGGGCGCGAACACGGTGAGGAACAGGTCCGCCCCCATCGCGATCCTCGCGAGGACGGGCATCAGCGGGTCGAACCGCCGGTCGAGCAGCCGGTGCACCTGCACATAGCGGTCACCGCTCAGGGCGCCCATCATCGGCACCACGGCGACCTCGACCGCCAGCAGCACGCCGGCCAGGGCACCGCACAGCACCACGACGACACCCGCCAAGGCGTCCATCAGCATCGCTCAGCGCTCCAGCGGTCGGTGGCCGACGTCCATCATCAGCCGGTACGTGCCCTTCTTGGCGAAGGTGCCGAAGAACGCCCACATGAAGGCGTCCCGCGTCCGGCACGCCAACGCACCGCGCAGTTTGCCCAGTTCGCCGATCCGGTAGGCGCCGCGCACCATCGCGTCGACCCGCGGCCGGCGCAGCCGCTCGTACCCGGCGACCGCCGCCGCGACGTCGTCCTCCCCGGCCAGCAGCCCGGACAGCACGACCCCGTCCTCGATGGCCTGACCGGCGCCCTGGCTGAGGTTGAGCGTCATGGGGTGCGCCGCGTCGCCCACCAGGACCACCCGGCCGTACCCCCAGGCGGGCTCCCGGTCCGGCGGCCGGTCGCAGATGTCGATGGGGAGGATCGCCTCGTCCCCGGTGGCGGCGAGGATACGGGGCACCGGCTGCGGCCAGTCCCGGTACGCCTCGCCCAGCACCGCCCGCTTGTCCTTGCGGAACATGTCGAACGACGCGCTGACCCGGTCGGAGGTGATGGCGTCCCAGTAGACCTCGCGCTCGTTCAGCCGGCAGTACAGGAACCGCAGGCCGCCGCGTCCCCACAGGTTGAAGAACGTGCCGGTGGGCACCACGTCCTCGCCGGGCAGTTCGGCGATCGCCTGCCACGCGGTGTAGCCGGCGTAGCGCGGCGCCATGTCGTGCCCGCGGCGCAGCGAACCGCGCACCGCCGACCGGATGCCGTCCGCGCCGATCAGCACGTCCGCGCGGTCTCGCGTCCCGTCCGCCAGGCGCACCGTCACCCCGTCCGCGTCCTGCTCGAAACCGGTGAACCGCGCGCCCATCACCACCGCGTCCCCCGCCTCCTGCAGCAGCAGCGCGTTGAGGGCGGAGCGGCGCAGCGCGACCGCGGGGGCGCCGATCCGCGCGGACTCCGGCGCGATGGCCCACCGGGCCAGCCGGCGCCCCCGGTCGGAGCGGAACTCGTGGAAGTCGATCCGCGAACCGACCTTCTCCACCCGCTCGTCGAGCGCGAGCCGGCGCAGCGCCACGAACACGTTGTGCCACAGCATGAAGCCGCCGCCGGTCAGCAGCCGGCCAGGTTCGGTCCTGCGCTCGTACACCGTGACGTCGATTCCGGCCTGCCGCAGGCCGATGGCCGTGGTCAGACCGCCGATCCCGGCGCCGACCACCACCGCTTTGCGCACCCGCACCGCCGGCCCCCTACTCGGCCGGCACGGCGCCGGGCCCCGAGGGACCGGCGCCGTGGGAGTCGAGGGACGCCCGCACCTGGTAGATGCTGCGGCGGAAGCTGTCGGCCCAGTACGGGTACATCGCCGCCGACTGCCGCATGTGCTCCGGGTCGTCGGCCCACGCCCGGAAGAGCCCCTCGGACTCCCACTCGGCGATCAGCGAGTACCGCGTCGCGTCCTCGCTGTCGCGCAGCAGCACGTCCCGCACGTGCCCGGGAGTGCCGCGAACCTTGCCGGTCACCTCCAGGTACGCCTTCTCGAAGGCCTCGGCGTCCTCCGGCTTGATGGTGGCGGTCATGACGACACGGATGCTCATGCGTGCACCGAACCTTCCTGGGCATCGACGGTGACGGGTTCGCGAGCAGGGGCGCCCGCGGTCGTGGACACGTCCTCGCCGACGGGCGCCGGCGCCGGGGCCACCTGGGCCACCACTTCCAGCAGCGTCTTGGACGCGGCCTCGCGCAGCCGCTCCAGCACCTCGGACAGCTCCTGGCGGTCCCGGCTGCTCTGGTAGCGGCCCAGGTCCTCGCGGGTGGCCCAGTCCGCGGTGATGGTGTACGCCAGCGGGTCGACGGGGTCGCGCAGCATGGTCTGCCGGCCCGCCCCCCGGTAGCGGGCGGCCACCGCCGCCGCGGTCCGCCACACCTGCTCGAACTCGGCGGTCCGCCCCTCGCGGACCCTCATCTCCAGCACGGTCCGGATCACGGCCGCCTCCATCCGCTGCCGCCGCGGCCGGGGGGGACGGCGGGGAACGGGCCGGTGTACGCCCGCCAGGCCGGGCGGGCCTGCGGCGCGCCGGACCCGCCCCCGGGCCGGCGGCCCCGGGCGCGGGCCCGGGCCGTCACCGCGGCGAGCACCGCGGTGACGGCCGCGGTCTCCAGGACGTCCGGGGCGCCGCGCACCACCGTCACACTCACGCGCTCCACGAGTAGAACTCCTTCGCCATGGCGTCGGCCGGCCCCCGCCACGTGCCGGGGTCGTAGGCCGCGATGTGCGGCCGCAGCCGCTCGTTGACGTCCCTGAAGAGCGGGTGGCCGCGCATGTCCTCGATGCGCGGGCCCAGTTCGCCCCGCGAGCCGATCAACTGGAAGTACAGGCCGTGGAACCGGAACAGCCTGCGCTGCTCGACGCCGATGAGGTGCGGCAGTTCGGTCGCGTCGGACTCGGCCCAGATCCCGGCGACCCGCTGCTCGTCCTCGGGCGCCATGCGGGCGACGATCAGGGTGTAATGCATGCATGCTCCTCGCGGTGTGCGGCGGACGCTCCTTGTGGATGTCAGCTGGCTTCGGCGCGGGCGCCGGCCCGCTCCTGGACGCGGTCGCGGATCAGCGCGAGCTGCACGGCCGAGTTGACGGTGATGTTCGCCGTCATCCAGGCGGTGTCCACCGGCGCCTGCGGCTTCATGGCGAACTCCTGCTGCCAGCGCAGCTCCACCCCGCCGTCCAGCTCGGTGTAGGTCCACAGGATGTCCATGAACGCAAACGGCCCCGTCTCCACCCGGCGGGCCCGCACCGTCCCGGCGGCGCGGTCGGCGGTCCGCCGGGACACCCAGGACCACGCCGTCCCGTTCGCGTCGGGGTGCATCGTCAGCCGGAACGTCGTCGTGTCGCCGTCGGTGTCGAGGATCTCCGCCGCCGCGTACTCGCTGAACAGGTTCGGCCAGGCGGCCACGTCGTTGGTCTGCTCCCACACCTCGGCGAAGGGCGCGGCGATGACGATGGCCTGCTCGGTGCGGCCCGAGGGGAGCCGGCCGGCCGCGATCAGCCGCTCGTACACCGAGAACAGCAGCTCGCCGGGCGTGCGGCCCGGCTGGGTGTCGACGTCCGGCTCCAGGCCGAACCGCAACTCCAGCGCGGACAGGATGCCCAGCACGCCGAGCGAGTCGATGGCCAGGGAGTCGAAGGCGGCCGTGGGATCGAGCCTTCCCGCGGGGCCGATCCCCGCGCCCGAGGCGCTGTCGATCAGCCGTGTGTACTCGTCGAGCGTGAGCACGTCGAGGGTGGTCGTCATGGGCGGTACCTCTTCCTGGAGTGCCTGGCATACGTGAAGTGACGAAAGGTGCCCGGAGGCGGAGGGCCCGACGTGCCCGGGGTACGAGAGGCCGGAGCCGGCGGGGGAGGTCACGAGGGCCGCAGGGCGCGGACCACGGCGGCCGCGTTGAACCCCTCGTGGCCGCGGGCCAGGACCAGCGCGGTGCGCACCGGTGCCTGCCGGGTCTCGCGGACGACGTCCAGGTCGCAGCCCGGGGCGAGGTCGGTGAGGGCCGGCGTACCGGGCAGCACGCCGTCGCGGATCGCCAGCAGGGCCATGGCCACGTCCAGTGGGGCACCGCCCGACTGCAGCCTGCCGACCAGGCACTTGGGCACCGTCACCGGCACCCCGTACGGTCCGAAGACCGCGCTGATCGCCTCGGCCTCGGCGCGGTCGGCCTCGGGGACGGCGAGGCCGTCGGCGAAGACCACGTCGATCCCGGACGGCCCGACGCCCGCGTCGGCCAGGGCCAGGTCGATCGCCCGCCGCAGCCCCGGCTCGCGGGCCGACCCCGGCCGCGGGTCGAACGTGGCCGCGTACCCGGCCAGTTCGCCCCAGCCCGGGCCGCCGCCGCGGGCCCGCCAGGTGTCCTCGCGCTCCAGCACGAACAGCGCCCCGCCCTCGCCCGCCACATAGCCGCCGGCGCCGGCGTCGAACGGCCGGTAGGCGGTGGCCGGATCGTCGGCCGCGGTCATCAGCCCGGCCGACAGGTGGCAGGCCAGCGCGTACGGCCCCAGCGGCGCGTCCGTACCGCCGCTGATCACCACCGAGGCGTCGTCCACCAGCGCCCGGCGGCTGTGGCCCAGCGCGTCCAGCCCGCCGGCCTGCTCGCTCACCAGCACCCCGCACGCGCCCTTCATGCCGTGCCGGATGGAGATCTGACCGGTGGTCGCTGCGTAGAACCAGGCGATCGACTGGTACGGGCCGACGAACCGCGGACCCCTGCTCCACAGCTTCTCGATCTCGCGCTGCCCGAACTCGTTGCCGCCCGACGACGTCGCCGTGATCACCGACATGGCGTACGGATCCAGGCGCGCCGGGTCCAGCGCGGCGTCCGCCAGCGCCCGCTCGGCCGCCACCAGGCCCAGTTGCGTCCACCGGTCGGTCTGCACCGCCAGCCTGCTCCCGAGCAGAGCGGGCCCCGCGATGTCGCGGACCTGGCCGGCCAGCCGCACCGGATACCCCGACGTGTCGAACCGGTCCAGTGGCCCGATGCCGCTCACCCCGGCCAGGGTCGCCCGCCAGAACCGGTCGGTGGTGGAGCCGTTCGGGGCTATCACCGACAGGCCGCTGAAGACCGTGCGCGCACGTGGCTCCACCGGCCTCACTCCCCGCCCGTCAGCCCGGGCCGGGCCAGCAGCATCGCCGACTGGAAGCCGCCGAACCCGCTGCCGACGCTCAGCACCACGTCGTTGACGTTCTTGCGCGCCGTGACCGGCACGTAGTCCAGGTCCAGCGCCGGGTCCGGGTGCCGCAGATTGGCCGTGGGCGGCACCACGTCGTACTCCACGGCCAGCGCGCACGCCGCCACTTCCAGGGCGCCGATCGCGCCCAGCGAGTGGCCGATCATCGACTTGATCGAGCTGACCGGGACGCCGTACGCGGCCCGGCCCAGCGACGCCTTGATCGCGGCCGTCTCGTGACGGTCGTTCTGCACCGTGCCCGAGCCGTGCGCGTTGACGTATCCGATCATCTCCGGGGTCACCCCGGCCCGGCGCATCGCGGCCTTGATCGCCTCGGCCATGTCCAGGCCGTCCGGCTTCAGGCCGGTCATGTGGAAGGCGTTGCTGCGCTGGGCGAAGCCGACGATGTCGGCATAGGCGTGCGCGCCCCGCCGGGCCGCGTGCCGCCTGCTCTCCAGGACGAGCACCGCCGCGCCCTCGCCGAGCACGAAACCGTCCCGGTCCCGGTCGAACGGGCGGGAGGCGGTGCCCGCGTCGGCGTTGTTGCGGGACGTCGCCCCGATCGCGTCGAAGCAGGCCACGGTGATCGGGGAGATCGGGGCGTCGGTCGCGCCCGCGATCACCACGTCGGCCGAGCCCTCGCAGATGAGCCGCACCCCGTGCGCCACGGCGTCCAGCCCCGAGGTGCACCCGGTGGACACCACCGCCGCCGGGCCCTCGGCGCCCGCCGTCCACGCCAGCTCCACCGCCAGCGTGCTGGGCACCAGCGCCCGGTACAGGTGCTCCGACGCCGCCCCCGGGTCGACCTCCCACCGGGCGCCGGCGCCGCTGGCCACCACGTACTCGTCCTCCAGCCGCATGGTGCAGCCCACCGCGCTGCCCACGGACACCCCCATCCGCTCCGGCGGCACCCGGTCCGGCTCCAGACCCGCGTCGGCCAGCGCCTCACGCCCGGCCACCACCGCGAACTGGGCGCTGCGGTCCATGCGGGCCACCTCCTCGGGCGACAGCCCCGCCGCGACCGGGTCGAAGTCCACCTCGGCGGCGATCCGCGACCGGAAGCCCGCCGGGTCGAACAGGGTGATGCCGCGCGTCGCGGTGCGGCCCGAGGTGAGCGCGTCCCAGTACGCCTCCCGGCCGATGCCGCCCGGCGCGACCACGCCGACGCCCGTGACGACCGCTCCCCACCGGCTCACCGCCGCCCTCCGGCGGCGGCCGGCGCCAGCTCGGGGTGGGGGAGCTCCTCGGTGTCCACGTGCCCCAGGTCCGGGCGCGGCGCCAGCGGGCCCAGGTGGTACACCAGCTCGGCGGGCTCGGTGCCGGTGTTCTCCAGCCGGTGCCGGACGTCGACCGGGATCAGCAGCCCCTGCCGCGTGGCCAGTTCCACCGGCTCCCCGTCGAGGCGCACGGTGATCCGCCCCGAGATCAGCAGGACGAACTCCTCGGAGTACGGGTGGTAGTGCTCGTTGACGAACTCGCCCGGCTCCAGCCGGGCCAGCCCCATGAAGCCGCTGGTGGCCCCGGCGTTGGCCGGCCCCAGCACGGTGCGCAGGGCCCCGCCGCGGTGCCGCAGCACCGGCACGTCGTCGACGGCGACCTTGCGGATCTGCGGCCGGGCGCGGCCGGCGGTGTTGTCGTTCATGAACGGGTGAACTCCTCACATGGTTCGGTTGCGGACGCCGGGCGCGGGCGCCGCGGCCGGTTCCGTACGCGTCGCCGCGCGCCGCCCCGGGACAGGGCGGCTCACAGCGGCGGGTTGCCGTGCTTGCGCTCGGGCAGGAGGGCGCGTTTGGAGCGGAGCATCTCCAGCCCGGCGTGCAGCGCCGACCTGGTGTCGCGAGGGTCGATCACGTCGTCCACCAGGCCCAGTTCGGCCCCGTGGTAGGGGTGCATCAGCGCCTGCCGGTACTCCTCGACCAGCGCCCTGCGGGTCCCCACCGGGTCGTCGGCGTCCCGGATCCGGCGGCGGTGGATCACATTGGCCGCGGCCTCGGCGCCCATCACCGCCACCTCGTTGCCCGGCCAGGCGAAGGACAGGTCGGCGCCGATCGAGCGGGAGTCCATGACGATGTACGCGCCCCCGTACGCCTTGCGCATCAGCACCTGGATACGGGGGACGGTCGCCTCGCAGTAGGCGTACAGCAGCTTGGCGCCGTCCCGGATGATGCCGCCGCGCTCCTGGCCGACCCCGGGCAGGAAGCCCGGCACGTCGACCAGCGTCACCAGCGGGATGTTGAAGCTGTCGCAGAACCTGATGAAACGGGCCGCCTTCCGCGCGGCCTCGATGTCCAGCACCCCGGCCAGCACCATCGGCTGGTTGGCGACCAGCCCCACGCTGTGGCCGCCGATCCTGGCCAGACCGATCACCACATTGGCCGCCCACAGCGCCTGCAGCTCCAGGAACTCCCCGTGGTCCACCACCTCCTCGACCACCCGGCGCACGTCGTAGGGCCGGTTCGGGGAGGCGGGCACGAGGTCGAGCAGCGCCTCGCAGGACCGGTCCACCGGGTCGTCCGCGGGCCCCGGCGGCGGGAACTCGCGATTGTTGGAGGGCAGGTACGACAGCAGCGCGCGCAGCGTGTCGAAGGCGTCGTCCTCGTCGTCGTGCACGAACGCCGCCTGGCCCGACCGGGCGTGCACGTCGGCGCCGCCGAGCCCCTCGACGTCGATGTCCTCACCGGTGACCGCCTTGATCACGTCCGGTCCCGTGACGTACATGCTCGCCGTCCCGCGCACCATCAGCACGAAGTCGGTCAGCGCGGGCGAGTAGGCGGCGCCTCCCGCGCACGGTCCGAGCATCACGCTGATCTGGGGGATCACCCCGGAGGCCCGGACGTTGCGGCGGAAGATCCCGCCGTAGCCGGCCAGCGCGGCGGCCCCTTCCTGGATCCGGGCCCCCGCGCCGTCGTTGAGCCCGATCAGGGGGGCGCCGGCGCTCTCGGCCAGGTCCATCACCTCGTGGATCTTCGCCGCGTGGGCCTCGCCCAGGGAGCCGCCGAAGATGCCGAAGTCGTGCGCGTGGACGAAGACCTCGCGGCCGTCCACGGTGCCCCAGCCCGTGACCACCCCGTCGGTCCAGGGCCGCCGCCCGGCCATGCCGAAGTCCGTCACACGGTGCCGGCGCAGCATCCCCAGCTCGGTGAACGACCCCGGGTCCAGCAGCCGCGCCAGCCGCTCACGCGCCGTCAGCTTGCCCAGCCGGTGCTGCCGGGCCGCAGCCCGCTTGTCGAGGTCCTCCACCGCCTGCTGCCTGACCACGGCGAGTTCCGCCGTACGGTCGCGCAGTCCCCGGTCCGCCACGTCGCTCACGCTCCTCCTTCCGCCGGATCCCTCGTGCGCACCGCCGTCCCGCTCGCCGCGCCGCGCTCGTGCCGGACATCCGGCCGCGATCCCTTTCGAAGTCTGCGAGGCGGCGGAAAAGCGGGGATGAGGCCGCCGCAAAGCCGCGGAAAACGCGACCGCGGCTTTGTCGCGGCCGACGCGCGTTATGAGTCCTTATCGGCCGCTTTATCGGTGCGTCCGATGCTGGTCGCCAGTCGAGAAGGAGGAGCGGACATGACGGTGACGCGAGGGCGGGTCGTCGCACTGGACGGGGTCAGGCCCGTCACGTGGGCCGGGGAGAGCGGGCGCTGGCTGCTGCGCGGCGAGCAGACCGGCGGCCTCTACTCCTTTTTCGAGGTGACCACGCCGCCCGGCGGCGGCCCGCCCCTCCACATTCACCACGACGTCGACGAATCCTTTTACGTCGTCGACGGCGAATACGAAATCGAGCTCGACGGCGAGAAGCACAAAGCGCCCCCCGGAACTCTCGTCTACGGACCGCGCGGAATCGGTCACGCCTTTGTGAACACCTGGCACAAGCCCAGCACCATGCTGTGCATCGCCACTCCCGGCGGCGTCGAGGACTGGTTCGAGGAACTCGGGGCGCTGCTGGACCGGCCCGGCCCGCCCGAGTGGGAGGCCATGCAGGCGCTCGCCGCCAAGCACCGCATCACCGGCTTCCGGCCGCAGGCGGGCCCGCCCGGCGCGCGGCCCGGCGGCCGCCCCGGCGGACGACCGGCCGACGCGTGAGGAGGGCGGCGGCCATGGCCTACCCGTACCGCACCGCGCTGGTCACCGGGGCGTCGAGCGGCATCGGCGCGCAGTTCGCGGAACAACTCGCCCGCAACGGCACCGACCTGGTCCTGGTGGCACGCCGCCTCGGCCGCCTGAAGGAGCTCGCCGACCGGCTGACCGAACGCCACGGCGTGCGGGCGGACCCCCTGGCACTCGACCTCGCCAGCGACATCGACCTGCAGACGGCCGCCGAGCGGCTGGCCGACACCGGCAGACCCGTGGAACTGCTCGTCAACTGCGCCGGTTTCGCGTCCGCCCGGCCCTTCGGCGAACTCCCGCAGGAGCACGAGGTACGGCAGATCGGGGTCAACGTCGTGGCCCCGGTGGTGCTCACGCACGCCGCGCTGGGCGCGATGCGCGAGCGCCGGCACGGCGGCATCGTCAACGTCTCCTCCATCGCCGCCGGACTGCCGATGCCCAAGTCGGCCGTCTACGGAGCCTCCAAGGCGTTCCTCGGCTCCTTCGGCGAGAGCCTGCACATGGAGGCGCGGGGGAGCGGGGTGCACATCACCACGGTGCGGACCGGGCTGGTGCACACCGAGTTCCACCGGGCCGCCGGGCTGGACACGGAGGGGCTGCCGCGCCTGGCCTGGATGGAGCCCCACCAGGTCGTCACCCCGGCGCTGCGGGCCGTCGCCCGCGGCCGCCCCTTCGTCACCCCGGGCGCGATGAACCGCCCGCAGCCGTTCCTGCTCGGCCTGTTCCCCCGCCCCCTGCTACAGGCGCTGGTGCGGCGCGTGTACCGGGTCTGACCCCGCCGCCACCCGACGGCGCACGCTCCCGGCCGGGACGCCGGCCGGGAAGCCGTCGCCCGGGCCGCCTGCCCGTACGTCCGCGGCAGGCGCGTCCGCGGCCGCCGCGGCGGGGATCATCAGCCGCACCTCATGGGCGAGGATGACCAGGCACAGACGGTTGCGCACCTCCAGCTTCCGCATCAGACGCTGCACATGGGACCGCACCGTGTTGCTGCTCAGCCACAGCAGCCGGGCGATCTCGGCGTTGCTCCGGCCGGCCCCCACCAGCGCGAGCACCTCCAGCTCCCGCGTCGAGAGCCGGGCCAGGGCCTCGCGCGGGTCCTGGCCCGGCGCCTTCCGGCACGGGCAGCTTCCACCGCGCAACCGCTCTCCTTCCAGCACCTGTTCGGGTACGACGGTGCCGCGGCGGGCGACGAGGGCGGCGCAGTCCGCCAGCTCCCGGTCGGGCGCCGAGCCGAGCACGATACCGCCGGCGCCCAGCCCCACCACGCTCAGCAGCTCCTCGAACGGCTCGTCCACCACGATCAGCGCCGCCGTTCGAGCCGCCGCGGCCCGCACGGCGATCCTGCGGGTCTCCGTAAAGCCCTCGCGGTCCGCGGCCACCAGCAGCACATCGGCGGCGGGCGGACGCCGGTTGTCGTCCGGAAGGAGGACGAACTCCCCGATCCGGGCGGCCCGTCGCTCCAGCTCCCGCCGACCGGCGTCGTACGGGCCCGTGACGAGTACGGAAAGCACTCTCTCCCCCTGGAGCTCTGCCGCCGCTGGGGCGGCTTCCGACGGCGGGTGCGCGCAGGCCCTCAGGCGGGCCTGCGGCCCACGACCGCGGTGGCGTGCGCGGGCAGCGCGAACACATCCTCGACACGCAGCCCCGCCTCCTCCATCCAGCTCCGGCACTGCGCCGGCGGGTACTCGTTGCCCGCGGGGGACTGCATCATCATCACCAGGCTGAGCACCAGGTTGTCGATCGCGGTGCGGTCGTCGTCGAGCATCGGGTCGTAGACCAGCACGGTGCCGCCGGGTGGGACGCGCCGGGCCGCCCGGGCGATGAGGCCGCGCCGGGCGCCGACCGGCAGGTCGTGCAGGACGTTGCCGAAGATCAGCACGTCGGCCGCCGGCAGGGCGTCCACGTGGAAGTCGCCGCCGTGGAAGGCGAGCCGGTCCGCGACCCCCCGCTCGCGGGCGAGTTCGTCCAGGAACGGCTCCATCACCGGGCGGTCGAAGACGCCCCCCGTCAGGTGCGGGTGGGCGAGCAGCAAGGTGCCCGCCAGGTTGCCGCGGGCGCCGCCGACGTCCACGAAGGTGCTGTGCCGCGACCAGTCGTACCGCTTCGCCAGCTCCGGGCCGATCGCCCCGCCCAGGCTGTCCATGGCCGACAGGAACAGCTGCAGCCGCCGCCGATCGCGGAAGACCTCGTCGAAGGGGACCGATCCCGCGTCGTGGCCGTGCGGCTCGCCGGTGCGCAGCATGCCGGTCAGGGCGTTCCAGCCGGCCCCGCCCATGAACTGAGTGGTCATGGCGAGGAATCCGCCGACGAAGTCCTGCCGGCCGGGGATCAGGTGGTGCTCGGCGGCCGGGCTGTTGCGGTAGACCTCCCCGTCGCGGCGCAGTACGCCGAGGGCGGCCAGCGCGTCCAGGAAGTCGCGGGTGCCCCGCTCGTGGAGCCCCAGCCGCAAGGTGAGCTGCTCCGCGGTGCCGGGCTCCTTGGCGAGCGCCTCGAACAGGCCCAGCTCCACCGCGCTCATCAGAAGGTTGCCGCGCACGAACGACCAGCCGACCATCAGCAGGTCGTAGGCGTCGGTGATCGGCTCGGTGCGGGGGGCCGGGCGGCGGTCGGCGAGGGTCATGGGGTCCTTTTCCAGGCGTTGACGAAGGGGTGGACAGGGGTCGGTGGTGAGGGCGGGGGTGCGTCGGCGCCGGTTCCCCGCACGTCCGGGGCCGGGGCCGGGGCCGGGGCCGCGGGTGGGGTGTGGGGGCAGGAACCGGTGCCGTCGGGCGGTCGAGGCACCCGCGGTGGCCGGGCCGCCCCGTACCGGGACCGCTTGAGGACCGGGGCCGCGGGCCGGGCGGGCCGCGGCCCCGGCGTCAGGCCGTCCACATGCGGACGTTCGCCAGGGCGGCAGGATTCGAGTCGAGGACGACCTGGTGGACCAGGCGGAGCTCCTCGCCCGGCTCGATGCCGAGTTCGTCGATGAGGCACTCCCGGGTGCTGCGGTAGACCTGGAGCGCGTCCCCGCTCCGGCCGGACAGGAACAGACCGATCATCAGCAGCGCGTGCAGGCGCTCGTTGAACGGGTGTCTCGCGACCAGCTCGCGCAGCCGGGCGATGGCCTCGCCGCGGCTGCCGGCCAGCCGGACCTCCAGTGATATGCGGCCCTCCTCGACCGCCATCCAGGACTCCTCCAGCCGGGAGGTCACGCTCCGTATCAGCATTCCCTCGCGCAGGTCGACCAGTGGGGCGCCGCGCCACAGACCGGCCGCCGCCCGGTAGTGGGAAAGCGCCGTGTCGAAGTCGTGGCGCTCATGCGCGGCCCGGGCGAGTTCCCGATGCCGGTCGAATTCGCGGACGTCCAGTATTCCGTCCTCGACGACCAGGCAATAGCCGGGCGCCTGGCCGGTCAGTGCCGGACCGCCCGGGCCGCCGCCGCTCTGCAGTATCTTGCGCAGTTGTGAGATATAGACCCGCAATGCCTGCAGGGCGGTGCGCGGCGGCCCCTCGGGCCACAGCTCGTCGATGAGTGATTCGACGGACAGTACGGTGTGGTGGTGCAGCAGGAGGGCGGCGAGCAGAACGCGCTGCTTGTGCGCCTGCGGAGTGAGGATGCGCCCCCCGTCGTGCACCTGGAGCTGCCCCAGCAATGTGAAGCGCACTGGCTACGACCCCCCGGGCTGCTGCGGGAAGGCCGGGCGCGAACCGCTGTCCGCGGTCACCGGGGACGGCCCCGCCGGGCGCCGGAGGGTGAGGAGCCGGGCTCCGGCCGCCCGGCACCCGGCGGTCGAGCGTGATGTCTGCTGGTCCGTCGCTGTGCATCCGGTCCCGACTTTCCGAGTGGTTTTGCCTTCCACCACGTCCCCCCTGGTCGTAGGCCAAGAAACATCAGGCACGCGTCACAGTGAAAGTCATATTTATGGCCTCGTTTGCGTCGCAATGCCGTGGATTTCAAAAGTACCAGGGTGGCGGCTTGCGTATATCAACCCCTGGGATGAATTCCTCCGCCATCCGCCCCGGCGCGGGCGTCGCACCGGTATTGCGCGGCGCGCGGCCGGAGCGCGGGGCGCGTGCGCACGCCCACCGCATTGCGCGGATCCGATGGGCGTGACCGTGAAGGCCCCCGGCGGGCGGTCGCCGTGGGCCCTCGCGGACACGGTGTGTGACGATGGTCGGGCTGTGCCCGGCGGGCTCAGTGGGCGGTCCCCGCCTGCAGGCCGCGCCGCAGCGGCAGCAGGAAGACCAGCAGGAACACCAGTCCCAGCACGGCGATCTCGTAAGTGAGGCTGGTCCGCATCGAGTTCGAGAAGTGCTGCTGCCGCGTGTCGGTCAGGGTCCGGCCGACGATTCCGACGGCCGCCGGGTCGCCGGTGCGACGCGCCTGGTCCATCAGGGCCCCGCAACTGGGCTGCAGCTTGCCCGGGTCGTCCGCCGACGCCTGGTCGGAGAAACAGGTGACCAGCGAGCGCTCCAGCGTCGCCGCGGCCGGCGCCGAGACGGACGCGCTCCGCAACTCCTCGCGCAGCCGCGGCACGGAGTGCTGGGCCGCCGACGTCGCGTTCCCGCTCAGCAGGCCGAAGAAGACCGCGCCCAGCACGGCCACGCCCACCGCGTTGCCCGCCTGGCCGACCGTGGTCTGCACCCCGGCCGCGGACCCCGCGCTGGGGCCCGACGCCTCCGCCAGCACCACGTCGTTCACCGTCGTGACGATCATGCCGAGGCCCACGCCGATCGCCAGGCCCGCGGGCGCGAGGCTCCACAGCGTCAGGTCGTGCGGACGGGCGTGCAGGGTCAGCATCAGCCCGGCCATGCCGCCCGCCATCACGACCGCGCCGATCTGCAGCACCCGCTTGCCCAGTTTGGGCAGCAGCGGGATCGCGACACCCGACGCCAGACCGGTGCCCACCGCGATCGGCAGGAACGCCGCCCCGGTCCGCAGCGGCGACCACGCGTACCCGGCCTGCAGCGAGACCGCGAGCACCAGGAAGAACGCGGACACCCCGGTGAAGCAGACGAACTCCACCAGCAGGCCCACCCCGAACGAGCCGCCCCGGAACAGCGCCAGGTCCACCATCGGCGAGCCGCCGAGCCGCTCCAGACGGCGCTGGTGGCGCCAGAACAGGTACAGCGCCGGCGCCGACAGGCCCAGCAGTGTCCAGATCCACCACGCCCAGCCGGCGTCCCGCCCCTGCACCAGCGGGAAGATCACCAGCGCCACCGTCGCCGTGCCCAGCGCGGTGCCCCACAGGTCCAGCCCGGGGCGCTGCTGCGACTTCCACTCCGTCACCAGCAGCCGGGCGCCGATCGCGGCCACCACGCCGATCGGGATGTTGATCAGGAAGACCGCGCGCCAGTCCGTCCCGAACAGGTCGAAGTGGATCAGCGCCCCGCCGACCAGCGGACCGGCGATGCCCGCGAGCCCGATGGTGCCGCCCAGCGCCCCGAAGGCCGCCGCACGGTACCGCCCGGTGAAGGTGACGTGGATGATCGACAGCACCTGCGGGAACATCACCGCGGCGGCGAGCCCCTGCAGGAGGCGGAACAGCACGATCGTGGTGCCGCTGCCCGCCGCCGCGCACAGGACCGAGGCCGCCGAGAACAGCAGCACGCCCCAGATGAACACCCGGCGGCACCCGTAGATGTCACCGAGCCTGCCGCCGGCCACGAGCCCGGCCGCGAACGCGAGCTGGTAGCCGGCCAGGATCCACTGCACCTGGGCGTAACTGGCCTGCAGCGAGGACTGGATCGTCGGGGACGCGACGGTCACCACGGTGACGTCCAGCAGCTCCATGAACGCGGCGAGCAGGATCACCGCCAGCCCCAGCCAGGCCCGGCGCGAGGGCGCCCGCGGATCGGACACGGCCGCGGCGGAGGCCACGGCCTCCTCGAAACTGGCATCACTCATCGGGGACTCCCATGATTCAGAATTACTTCGCAACCTAACGAACTAATTCTGCCCCCGCAACCGGTCCGGACCGGCTCGGATCACGTCACGGGATACCCTTTTGAGTGATGAACGCGGGAGCGGAGGTAGTGGTGCGCGGTCAGGAGCACAGTCCGTCGGGGCGGTCGGCGCCGTCGGAGGCGGGGCCCACCTGGCTGCACCGGAGCATCGCGCCCAAGCTGCGGCAGGCCGCGAAGGAGAGCCGGACGTTCTTCGAGGCCGAGCTCGGCAGGGCCGGCGCGACCTTCACCACCTGGACGATGCTGGCCACCCTCAAGCTGGAGGGCCCGATGATCCAGCGGGCGCTGGCCCGCTACCTGAACATCGAGGGCCCCACCCTCTCCCGCCACCTGGAGACCATGGAGCGGCGCGGACTGGTGGCGCGCACCCGCGACGGCGCCGACCGCCGGGCCGCCACCGTGGCGCTGACCGCGGACGGCGAGCGGATGTACGCCGACATCGAGGCGGTCGCCCTCAAGAGCCAGCAGCGGATGCTGGAGGGGCTCAGCGACGAGGAGGTCGAGCAGCTCGGCTCGCTGCTCGACCGGATCCTCAGAAACGTTACTTCCGGCTGACGGCGGGACCCGCGGCCCCGGCCGGCTGCCACGCCCTCCGGCCGGAGCGCCCGCTGCCGAGCCGCCGCCGCAGCCGCCGCTCCATCGGGTGCTCCACGAAACGGTGGAAGAACGCCGAAACGGCCAGGGTGAGTACCAGTGCGAGCACCGCGTACCCCAGGTGGCCGACGCTCGGCGGGACCGGGTCGGTGAAGAAGTCCGCGACCTGGCGGCCGGGACTGGAGGCCAGCGCGACCGGCAGCAGCACCGTGAACTGGAACAGGTAGAAGGCGTACGACCACTGCCCGAGCCGCACCAGCGGCGCGCTGCGCAGGAACGACCGGCCGCCGTCCAGGTCGCGGCGGGCGAGCGCGGCGATCAGCAGCGCGAGGAACGGCGTGGTGGCCGTGTCACCCGCGTCGAACAGCACCGCGCCGCGGAACGGGTACCCCCGCAGCAGCCACAGCGCCACCACCGGGACCAGCAGCGCCGCGGCCGCCGTGCGAACCGGCACCGCCCGCCGGCCGCGGCGCACCCAGATCGCCGCCGCCATCCCGATCAGGAACTGCGGCAGCCGGGCGAGCGGCGAGTACACGCAGAACACCGCGGGGCCGTATCCGTCCAGGCCGGACACGTGGCGCACCGGCGGATACGCGCACCACAGCCCGACGCGTACGCCCCACAGCGCCACCACCGCGGCGCACACCAGGGCGACGAGCCGGCCCGCGGACGCCGCGTGCAACCGCCGCATGAGGCCGGGGAACAGGCCGTAGAAGAACGCCTCGCACGACAGCGACCAGGTCACCGGGCTCGCCCCCAGCAGGATCCAGCCCGGTACCCACGCCTGCACCAGCAGCACCGCCGAGGCCGAGATCAGCAGCAGGTGCGTCACCGCGGGGCCGCCCTCGGAGGTCGCGGCGAAGACCGTCGGGAGGGCGACCGCCACCACCAGCAGCGGCCACACCCGGGCGAAGCGGCGCCCGTAGAAGGCGCGCGCGGGCAGATCGGGCGACCAGTTCCAGGCCAGTACGAAGCCGGACAGCACGAAGAACAGCGAGACTCCCGTCTCGCCCAGCGAGAACAGCCCGCGGGTGCGCGGCAGCGGAAGGAGGATGTTGACGTGCGACAGGAACACACCGAAGGTGGCGAACCAGCGCAGGCCGGTCAGCGACTCCAGCCGGGCGCCCCCGCCCCCGCCCCGGTCTCCGCCCCCGTCGCCGCGGACCCGGCCCGCGTGCTCCTCGACCCCACCGCCTTGGACCGGCGTCTTCCTCATACGAACCTGCCTCACGCGAGCGAGAACCGACTGCGCGGTGCGCAGGCCCATCCCACCGGCAGCGGGTGAAGCGGCCGTCAAGCGTCCGCAAAGCCGCGGCCGCCGCTCGCGCCGTACGGCGGGGCCTCGCCGCTACACCGGCTGGCCCTCGCCGCCGGACTGCCGGCCGGCGCCCGGTCCCGCTCCCGTACCCGTACCCGGTCCCGGGCCGTTCCCCGGTCCGGTGCCGCGTGCGGCCGGCGCCCGCATGGAGACGCCGCGCACGGTCTGCACGAGGACGACGAGGGCGCCCGCGGTGACGCACTGGTCGGCGAGGTTGAAGATGCCCGAGTGGCCGACCTGGATGAAGTCCAGGACGGCGCCCCGGCCGAGTCCCGGGCTGCGGAAGAGGCGGTCGGTGAGGTTGCCGCCCGCGCCGGCGAAGAGCAGGCCGAGCCCGACCGCCCAGCCGCGGTCGCGCACCCGCGGCGACACCCGGGCGATGAAGACGAGCACCGCCACGGCTATGAGCGTGAAGACCACCGTCGCGTGGGGCGCGAACGAACCGGCGGCGCCCGGGTTGCGGATCGCGGTGAGGGTCACCGTCCCGCCGAGCGCGTGCCTCGGCTCGCGGCCCTCGAGGGCTGCCGCGGCGATCGCCTTCGTGCCCTGGTCCACCGCGAGCCCGGCCGCCGCCGTCGCCCACAGCGCGTACGTCCGCCGCACCGCCCACCTCCCGTTCACCGGCCGCCCCCGCACCGAGCGTACGCGCGCCGCCCGCCGGCCGGGCCCGCGGTGGCGGCGCACCTCCGCGGTGCGGGACGCCTCCCGTTCGTCCGGCCTGCCCGGCCCGCGTGTGTTCGTGCAGGAACTGGGGGCTCCCGGCCGGACGTTGGACGGGGAGCGCGCCGTCACGGGCGGGCCGGGCAAGGTCGTACGACGCGGGCGCGCACCACTGTGCCGCGGAGGGCGGCGGACGGAGGGCGAGGATGGGCGCACCGCGGAACACGGCGGTCTACCGCCGGTACGAGGCCGTGCTCAAGGCGCCTCGCGCCCTGCCCCTGATCGTGGGCGGCTTCGTGGCCAGGACCGAGGTCGGCGGCATGAGCCTGGCGCTCGTCCTGCTGATCCACCACGAGACCGGCTCCTACCGGGCCGGCGGCCTGTCGGTCGCGGTCTACCTCGTCACCGCCTCGGCCAACCGGCCGGTGCAGGGGCGGCTGATGGACCGTTACGGGCGCGCGGGACTGCTGCGGCTGCTGACCGGCGCGCACCTGGTGCTCCTGGTGGCCCTCGCCTCGTCGGCCGCGGGCGGCGCCCCCGCCGGCGCCGTCCTGGTGCTCTGCGGGGCGGCGGGTCTCACCCTCCCGTCGCTGTCGGCGTTCATCAGGGTCGCGTGGGCCGGGCTTCCCGTGTCGAAGGACCTGCTGGGCACGGCGTACGCCCTCGACTCGGTGCTCTACGAACTCGCCCTGGTCAGCGGGCCCTTGCTGGTCGGCGTGCTGGTCGCCCTGACGCCCCCGGCGGTGCCCGTGGTGGTCCTTGGCGTCCTCGCCTTCGCGGGCACGCTGCTGGCCGCGAGCGTGCCGGCCGGCGCCTCCGCCGGCGCGAGCGCCCCGCCCGGCCGGACACGGTCCGGCTCCCTGACCGGCGTCGTGCGACCGGTCGCCGCCCTGGTCTCGGTGGGGGTGGCACTCGGGGCCGTCGCGGTCGTCGTCCCGGCCACCGCACAGGCTTCCGGGGCGATCGCGCTGAGCGGTCCCGTCCAGGCGACATGGTCGGTCGGCAGTCTCGCCGGCGGGCTGTGGTACGGAAGCCGCGGCTGGGCCGGACCGCCGGCCCGCCGGGCCGCGATCGCCCTGACATGGTTCGCCGCCTTCCTGACCCTGTTCGCGGTGTGGTCCGACCTGCTGTGGCGGGCCCTGACCCTGCTGACGGCGGGGCTGGCGCTCGCCCCCGCGCTCACGACCGTCCTCTCCCTCGTGCCGGAGCTGGTCCCGGCGTCGCGGCTGACCGAGGCGTTCGCGTGGATCAGCGCGGCCGAGCCCGCGGGGGCCGCGCTGGGCAGCTGGGCGGCGGGATCGCTGGTCGCGGCCGGGCGGCCGACGCTTGCGGGCTGGCTGCCCTGCGTGGGCGCGGTCTGCGCCGTGGCGGTCGCGGGCCGCCGGTGGCCCGCCGCGCCGGACGCCGGGGCCGGGCAGGAGGGTTCCGGTGTGCGCCCCGTACCCGTCGGCCGGCCGGCGCCCCAGCGGGCCCGGATCCCCGACGCTCCGGCGACGGCGCGCCCTTGCGCAGGCCGTCGGCGGACCGGTAGGAACGGCGCGTCAGCGCCCACCGAACCATCGCGCGAGCCGCGCCGGCACCGTCCCTGACGGCCGCCACGCGTGAGGCCCCTCGCGCCATGGGCGACCGTCCGACGAGGGGTTCTTCCGCATGCCCAGGTTCTCCGGCGCGACTCTCACCGGGCTCGCCGTGGCGGCACTCATGGCGCTGGGGACGCTGACCGCGGTGCCCGCGGCTGCGGACGACGGCCCGGGGGCGCCGCCGGGGACGCCCACCGCGACCCGGTTCGACGGGATCGCCACCGTGGGCCCGCTGTTCCGCGGCGGCCTGGACCACGACCACTCCTGCACGGCCAGTGTCGTCGCCGCGCCCGGTCACGACCTGATCCTGGCCGCCGCCCACTGCGTGCGAGGAACCGCGGCCGGCTGGCTGTTCGCCCCGGGCTACGACGCGGGCCGCACCCCGTACGGCGTCTGGACCGTGACCGGCGCCTACGTGGACCCGAAGTGGAGTCGGGACCAGGATCCGCGGTACGACTACGCGATCCTGCGGGTCGCCGACCAGGAGCGCGACGGCCGAGAGGTCGGCGTACAGGACGTGACCGGCGCGAACGTGCTCGGGCTCGCCCCGCCCGCCGGCCAGGAGGTGACCGACGTCGCGTACAACTCCGGCATCGGCGACCAGCCGGTCCGCTGCACCGTCCCGGTGTACTACACCGGCGGCTTCCCCTCCTTCGACTGCCACGGCTACGTGGGCGGCAGCAGCGGCAGCCCCTGGCTGGCCACCGTGCCCGGCACCCGCCGCACCGCCGTGGTGGGCCTCATCGGCGGCCTCCACCAGGGCGGCTGCTACGAGTACACCTCCTACTCCCCGGCGTTCCGGCTCCAGGTCTACGCGCTGGTGCTGCGCGCCACGCTCGGCGTGCCCCCCGACACCGTGCCGGCCGCGGGAGGCGACGGCTGCTGAACGCCGGCCGGGCCGCGGGGCCCGCCGGGCGCGGCGGCGGGACGGGCCGGCCGAGGGCGCGGCCGAGGGGGCCGGTCACCGGCGCAGGTCAGGCCGTTAGCATGCTCCGACCGGGCCGGACGTCGCCGCGCGGCCCGCGGACGAGAGGACGCACCACGCCATGCCCCTGCAGATCACGGCGCACGATGCCGAACACCCGTCCGCGCTGCTCGACCTGGCGTGGAACCTCCCGCTGGAGCAGTGGCCGGCCGAGTCGCTGGTGGCGCTGCCCCGCGGCATCTCCCGGCACGTGGTGCGCTTCGCCCGCGCGGGCGCCGAGGTCGTCGCGATCAAGGAGGTCAGCCAGTGGGCGGCCGAGCGCGAGTACGAGCTGCTGCGCGACCTGGACCGGCTGGCGATACCCGCCGTCGACCCGATGGCCGTGGTCACCGGCCGCGTCGCCGCGGACGGCACGCCGCTGGAACCCGCGCTGGTCACAAGGCACTTGAACGGCTCCCTGCCGTACCGGTCGATGTTCGAGACGACGATGCGCCCCGGGACGGTGAACAGGCTGCTGGACGCGCTGGCGGTGCTGCTGGTGCGGCTGCACCTGGCCAGCTTCGCCTGGGGCGACTGCTCGCTGTCCAACACCCTGTTCCGGCGTGACGCGGGCGCCTACGCGGCCTACCTCGTCGACGCCGAGACCGGGCAGCTCCAGCCCCGGCTCAGCGACGGGCAGCGCGAGTACGACATCGACCTCGCCCGGGTGAACATCGCCGGCGAGCTGATGGACCTGGAGGCCGGCGGATCGCTGCACCCCTCCGTCGACCCGGTGACCACCGGCGAGGCCATCGTGGCGCGCTACGGCGACCTGTGGAACGAGCTGACCCGCGAGTCGGTGTACCCGGCGAGCAAGCGGCACTACATCGACCGGCGCGTGCGCCGCCTGAACGACCTCGGCTTCGACGTCGCCGAGATGCAGATCCAGCGCTCGCCCGAGGGCGACACCGTCACCTTCCTGCCGAAGGTCGTGGACGCCGGCCACCACCAGCGCCAACTGCTGCGGCTGACCGGCATGGACACCGAGGAGAACCAGGCCCGCAGCCTGCTCAACGACCTGGAGCAGTGGATGGCCACCCAGGACGACTACGCCCCCGGGGACCCCCTCGGAGCGCGCCCCGAAGTGCTCGCCCACCGCTGGGTCCGCCAGGTCTTCCGGCCCGCCGTACGCACCGTGCCGGTGGAGCTGCGCCGCGGCATGGACCCGGCGCAGGTCTACCACGAACTGCTGGAGCACCGCTGGTACCTCTCGGAGCGGGCGCAGCACGACGTGGGCCTGGAGGCGACCGTGGCCAGCTACATCGCCGACGTCCTGCCGCACGTCCCGGACCCCACCGCCGAAGTGCCGCAGGACGACTGAGCGGGCCCCGGCGCGCAGGTGCGGACGCCCCACCGGTCCGCGCAGGGCGGTGGGAGGTCGGTCGTCCGGCGGTCGGGTGGTCGGGTGGTCGCGCGGGCGGTCCGGCGGTCCGCGCGGGCGGGCGAGGCGTTGACAACACCATGCGGGCGCGTAGGATTCAACACGTAATGAAGTCATCGTGTGGTGAGGGCCGATTCCCCCGTCGATGCTCGAGTCGGTTCCGACCCCGCCGTCCGGCCGATGGCGACCTGCGGCGCGCGGACCCCGCCCGGCCTCCGCGCGCCGCGAGTACGTTGCTCATCGCAGTTCATCGCATGTTGAACGCATCCAGGATTCCGGGCTTCTCGTGTGCGGCCGGTCGCGCGGCCCGACGCCCCCCGGGCGGTGGCGTGCCGGCGGCGCCGCGCACCAATCGGCAAGTGTTGCTGGGGTGTTGCACGGGTGGTAGATTCCGATCCTGTGACGGCTAACAATCTTGGATTGCTTGATGACGCAGGAGCCGCTTTCGAGGCTGTCCTGCGAGGAGTGGAGCCCGGCCGGCTGGCCGAGGCCTCATCGTGCGACGGATGGACCGTGCGGGAGCTGATCGCCCACGTCGTGTCGGGGAACCTGATGTTCACCGCCATGGTCTCCGGCGGCGGCGCGCCGGCCGGCGGGGACGTGCTGGGCGACGACCCCGTGCAGGCGTTCCGCGACTCGCTGGCCGGGCTGAAGGAGGCGTTCGCCGCCGACGGCGTGATGGACAAGGTGTTCCAGACCCCGATGGGCGAGCGTCCGGCGCCGCGCCTGGTGACCACGCGGGTCATCGAGATGAGCGTGCACGGCTGGGACCTGGCCGACTCGACGGGGCAGACGATCGAGCTGACCGAGCCGGTGGTCGAGGCCGCGGAGGCACAGCTGCGGATGATGCTCCCCGGTGACCGCGCGGGCCTGCCCTTCGGGGCCGAGCAGACCGCTCCCGAGGGTGCCTCGCCGGCCGACCGGCTGGCCGCGTTCGCGGGCCGCAAGGTCGCCTGACGGGCCATCGGCGCCCGCGCCCCGCGAAGGGCGCGGGCGCGTGGCCTTCAATTCTCGTGGCGGGGCCGGCCGGTCGGGCGGCCCCGCCGTTCTTCGCCCGCCCCGCTCCCGCCCGCGGCAGGACCCCCAAGTCCGTTGACAGTCGAGCGCAGTCGCGTATTCTTCAACGGGTAGTGAAGTCATCAAGTGAAGAATAGTCAGTGGGCTGGTTTCTGAGGCCGCGCCACCGGCCGCGCCCCGGCCGCCGCTCCCGTTCGACTCGTGTGCTGCGAGTGTCTGTTTCCTAGTGGCTTGTTGACTGTCTGTCTGTCTTGTCGGGTCCGCTGAGGTCCGCGCGTGCCGTGTCGGGGTCCCGGAAGCGGCCGATCGACTGGAGGTCTGAATGTCTGCTGAAGGCGTGTCGGTGGGTACGGACGAGGAGCCGATGAGCGTGGCCGAGGCGGCCGCGGCCGCCGGCTGCCCGGTCCACTTGGGCGACGAGTTCGGCAACATGCCGTACGACGTCTACAAGGAGATCCAGGAGGCGGGACCCGTCCGGCCGATCACGCTCAGGGACGGCTCCGAGGCGTTCATCATCACCCGTTACGACGACGTCAAGGCGTGCTACGGCGACCTGCGGCTGAGCAGCAGCCTGGACGAGGCGCCCAAGCCCCGCGGGGCCGGCTCGATGGCGGCCCCGCCGGTCGGCGGCCTGGTGCTGCGGCGCGACGAGGTCTCCGGCCACATGATGATCAACCAGGACCCGCCGAACCACACCCGGTTGCGCAAGCTGGTGGTGCCCTCCTTCGCGGCCAAGCGGATCAACGCCATGGAACCGCACATGAAGCGCATCGCCGACGAGCTGATAGCGGGCTTCGCCGGCAAGGACCGGGTGGACCTGGTACTGGACTACGCCAAGCCGTACCCGGTGAAGGTGCAGTCCCAACTGCTGGGCGTGTCCGCCGACAAGCATGACGACTTCACCTTCGGCATGGACGAACTGACCGGCGGCAAGGACGTGGAGGCCGCCCAGAAGGGCCTGGACCTCATCAAGGAACTGCTGGCCGAGCAGATCGAGATGAAGCGCCGTCGGCCGGCCGAGGACCTGCTCACCACGCTCGTCGAGGTCGCCGAGGAAGAAGGCCGGATGGAGGAGGTCGAACTCCTCGCCGCCGCCATCCAGGTCATGCTGGCCGGCTACTTCGGCATCCAGAGCATGATCGGCAACTGCGTGTACTGGCTGCTGAAGTACCCCGAGAAGAAGAGCGAACTGCTCGCCGACCCGGCCGTGATGCCGGCGGCCATGGACGAGATCTTCCGCTTCGACGGCCCCCAGCAGCCCGGCTCCAACCGGTACGCCACCCAGGACATCGAGGTCGGCGGCGGCCTCATCCCCAAGGGCTCGCTGGTCATCCTGTGCCCGTCGGCCGCGAACCGCGATCCGCGCAAGTTCCCCGACCCCGATGTGCTGGACTTCGAGCGGGAGAACGCCGCCGACCACATCGCCTTCGGCTCCGGCGTGCACTACTGCGTCGGCTCCCGGCTGGCGCTGAAGGCGGTGGGCGTGGCGACCCTCGCCGTCCTCCAGGCCTTCCCCGCGCTGCGGCTTGCCGTGCCGGAGCAGGAGCTCAACTGGGAGCTGCGCACGCCGTTCCGCGGCCTGGACGCGATGCCGGTCTTCCTGCGCTGAGGGCCGCCCGCCCGGAAGCCGGGCGCTGAGGTCCGCCCGCCCGGGACTTGGGCGCCGAGGGCCCGCCTGTCCCGGAGCCGGGTGCTGAGCGAGGGTCCTCGCCCGCCCGGGACCCGGGTGCTGAGCGTGCGCCCCCGCGTGCCGGTTCGCGCCCGTTCCCCGGCGTACCCGCCCGTCCCCCGTCGTCCTCCCCGTCCCCGCGTCCCCGCTCACTCCCTTCCCGGCCGGCCCGTCCGGCCGCCCCGTACCAACCGCACACCCCGCAGTGCCTCCGCGTCCCGGCCCCCCCACCGGACGCGGAGGCCTGTGGCATGCCCCGCCCCCGGGCCGGTGGCCGAATCCGCTTCCGCTTTCCCCGAAACTCCGTTGACACGGCACTCGTGCATCGTCGAGCATCGTTCATCAAGTGTTGAAGTCGTCAACTGTGGGTTCCGTCTTCCTGGAGGTCCAGAGTTCATGGCACGCGACAGTGGTCCCGCGCAGAGCCCGGGGCGTCCGGCCGCACCGGAGGCCGGGCCCGGCGGCGGCGCGGGCAGCGACCGGAGGCTGCTGGTCGAGGCGCTCCGGCGGATCGAGCAGTTGAACGCCGCGGCGGCGGCCGGCGCCGCACGACGCGCCGCGGAACCGATCGCCGTGATCGGCCTGGGCTGCCGGATGCCCGGCGGCGTCACCGACCCGGAGGGCTTCTGGGAGCTGCTGCGCGACGGCGTGGACGCCACCGGCGAGTTCCCCGCCTCCCGCGCCGACGCCGCGAAGCTCTACGACCCGGACCCCGAGGCGCCCGGCAAGGCGTACGTGATCCGCGGCGGATTCCTCGACGAGGTCGACCGGTTCGAGCCGGGCGTGTTCAACATCTCGCCGCGCGAGGCGGTCGGCATGGACCCCCAGCAGCGCATGACGCTCCAGGTCGTGTGGGAGGCACTGGAGCGCGCCGGATACGCGCCCGACAGCCTCGAAGGCAGCAGGACCGGCGTGTTCATCGGGGTGTCCACCACCGACTACGTCCGCGCCCGCCAGGAGTACGGCGACATCCGCGACGTGGACGGCTACCAGCTCATCGGCGAACCGTCGTTCGTCGCCGGCCGGGTGTCCTACACCTTCGGCCTGATGGGCCCGAGCAAGGTCGTCGACACCACCTGCTCCTCCTCGCTGGTCGCCCTGCACGACGCGTGCCAGGCGCTGCGCCTGGGGGAGTGCGACATGGCACTGGCCGGCGGCGTCAACCTGATGCTGACCCCGTACAGCTTCGTGCTGCTCAGCAAGTTCCGCGCGCTGTCACCCGACGGGCGCTGCAAGACCTTCGACGCGGGCGCCGACGGGTACGCCCGCGGGGAGGGCGCCGGTGTCGTGGTGCTCAAGCGGCTGTCGGACGCCCTTGAGGCCGGCGACAACATCCTGGCCGTGGTCCGCGGCACCGCCGTCAACCACGACGGCCGCTCCAGCGGCATCTCGGTGCCCAACCCGGCGGCCCAGCAGGCGGTGATCCGCGCGGCCCTGGAACAGGCCGGCACGGACCCGGCCGAGGTCGGCTACGTCGAGGCGCACGGCACCGGCACCGCGCTCGGCGACCCGATCGAACTGCGCGCCCTGCAGCAGGTGGTGGGCAGGCACCACGCCGGCGGCAGCCCGCTGCTGATCGGCTCGGTGAAGACCAACATCGGCCACCTGGAGCCCGCGGCCGGCGTGGCCGGGCTGCTCAAACTGGTCCTGTCGCTGCAGCACGAGGAGATCCCCCCGCACCTGCACATGACCGCGCCCAACCCCAACGTGGACTGGGACGCGCTGGACATCGAGGTCGTCACCGACCGCCGCCCCTGGCCCGCGGACAAGCCCGCCAGGATCGGCGCCATCAGCAGCTTCGGCGCCTCAGGCACCAACGCGCACGCGATCGTCTCGCAGCCGCCGCCCCGCGCCGCGTCCGCCGGCGGGGCGACCCGCGGGCCCGCGGCCGGCGCCGCCCGCGGGACGCACGTCCTGACCCTCTCGGCCCGCAGCACGACCGCCCTGAACGCGCTGGCCCGCCGCTACGCCGCCGCCCTGCGCGAGGACCCGGCCCTGTCGCTCGCCGACGTCTGCCTGACCTCGCACGTCGGCCGCTCCCGGCTGCCGACGGGTGTCGCGGTGGCCGCTTCCGGCACCGCCGAACTCGCCGACGCCCTCGACGCCTTCGCCGACGGCCGCCGCGAGGACCGCACCGTCACCGCGAACCTCGCCCTGCACACCCAGCGCAAGGTCGCCTGGCTGTTCACCGGCCAGGGCTCGCAGTACCCGCGGATGGGCGAACTCCTGCGCGCCGAACCGGCCTACGCCGCCGCGATCGAGGAAGTGGCCGGCCACCTCGACCCGCTGCTGGACCGCCCCCTCGCCGACCTGCTCGCCCTGCCGCCGTCCGACCCCGCCGAGCCCGGCGACCCGTCCTCGCCGCTGCACCGGACGGGATACACCCAGCCCGCGCTGTTCGCCGTCGAATACGCGCTGGCCCGGCTGTGGCAGTCCTGGGGCGTCGTACCCGCCGCCCTGATGGGCCACAGCGTCGGCGAGATCGTCGCGGCCACGGTGGCCGGCGTGATGGACCTGGCGGACGCCTGCAGGCTGATCGCCGCACGCGGCCGGCTGATGCAGGCCCTGCCGGACGGCGGCGTCATGGCGACCGTCGTCTGCGACGAGGCCAGGGCGCTGGAGGCGATCGCCGGCCACCGCGCCACCGTCGCCGTCGCCGCGGTCAACGGACCGGCCGACACGGTGATCTCCGGCCCCGCCGCCGACGTCGCCGCCATCACCGCCGCGCTGGAGAAGGACGGCATCAAGCACCGTCTGCTGACGGTCTCGCACGCCTTCCACTCCCCGCTGATGGACCCCGCCCTCGACGACCTGCGCGCCGTCGCCCGGACGATCACGTACCGCGCCCCGCGGATCCCGCTGATCTCCAACGTGACCGGCAAGGCCGTGTCCCCCGGCGAGATCGACGCCGAGTACTGGGTACGGCACGCCGCCGGCACGGTCCGCTTCGCCGACGGCATCCGCACGCTGTACGACGACTCCTTCCGCACCTTCCTGGAGATCGGGCCGCAGCCGGTGCTGTCGGGCCTGGGCTCGCGCGGCCTGGACGACGCCGCCTGCCGCTTCGTCCCCGCGCTGCGCCGCGGCCTGGACGACCGGCAGTCGGTCGCCACCGCCCTGGGCGCGCTGCACCTGCGCGGCGCCACGGTCGACTGGGCCGCCTACCACGAGGGCGACGGCGCCCGCCGGGTCCCGCTGCCCACCTACGTGTGGGAGGGCGAGTCGTACTGGTTCCCCACCGCCCCCGCCGCGCAGGCCGCCCCCGTCGGCGAGGCGGTCCCCGGCCTCGGGCGCAGGCTGCGCTCCGCGCGGCCCGCGTACCAGCTCGACCTGGCCGATCCCCGCCTGCGCCAGGAGGCGGACGAGTCGACCGAGGGGCGCCCGCGGATCACGGTCGGCGCCCTCGTCGAGGCGGCCCTGACCGCCGCGGCCGACGGCCTCGGCGGCGCCTGGGCAGGGGCCGGCGACGTGGTGGCCGCCGAGCCGCTGTGGCTGGAGGACGAGCGCACCGTGCACCTGACCCTCTCCGACGAGGGAACGGCCGCCACGTTCGAGGTGCGCAGCACCTCGCCCGCCGAGGAGGCCTCGGCCGCGCCCTGGCGGCTGCACCTGAGCGGCCGGGTCCGCCGCCGCCCCGGCGCGGCGGTCCGCCGGCCCGTGCCGTTCGCCGCCGAGGACGCCGGCCCCGGACAGGACGCGGAGCCCGCCGGGCCGCCGGCCGGCCTGCCGCCCGCGCTCGCCGGGATCGCGGCGGGTGCCGAACGCGGCGCCGGCGCCGCCCTGCTCCGGCTCGCGGACGCGGCGCCGAGCCGCGGCGCCCTGCTGGACACGGCCGTCGCCGCGGTGGCCTGGGCCGCGGCCGGCGACGAGGCCGCGCCCGCCGCCCGCCCGGGCACGATCGCCGACGCGGTCTGCCCCGAGCCCGGCGCCGTACGGTACCTGCGGGCCGCCGCCGAGGCCGGCGCGGACGGCACGGTCCGCGGCCGCGCCGACTTCTACGACGAGGCCCGCCGCTGGCTCGGCGCGGTGGACGGCGTGGAGATCCCGGTCCCGCCGCCCGGCCCGGCACCCGAGCCGTGGCGGGACCCGGACGAGCTGCTCTACCGCATGGAGTGGCAGCCGGCCGACACCGAGAACGTGCCCCCGCGGGCCGAACTGCGCGACAGCGACGTCCTGCTGATCGCCGACGCGGGCGGGATGGCCGAGGCGCTCGCGGCGGCCCTGGACGAGGCAGGCGCGTCCGCGACGGTCGTACCGGCCCCCACCGGCGGGCCGGGCGACGAGCCCGACGGCGCCCTCCACCGCGAGGCGCTGACCGAACTGCTCGGCCGCTGGCGCCGCGAGCGCACCGCGCGCGCCGCCGCCGACGCCCACGCCGCCCAGGGCGCGCCCCTCGACGCCCTGCCCGGCCGCGTGGTGCTGCTGACCGGTCTGGACGCCCCGGACCCCGACGCCACCGACGCCGAGGCGCTGCTGGCCTTCCGCGACCGGGCCGAACTCCTCGCGGTCGGCCTGGCCCAGGCGCTCCAGGCCGAGCCGGCCGACGAGCGGGTCAAGCTCACCCTCGTCACCCGCGGTGCCGTCGCCACCGGAGACGACCAGGCCCGGCACACCCCGGCCGCCACACCGCTGTGGGGCCTGGGCCGCGTCGTCGCCCTGGAGCACCCGCAGCACTGGGGCGGCGCCATCGACCTCGACCCGGACGCCGAGGACGGCCCGGCCGCGCTGGCCGAGGCGCTGGCGTGGACCGAGGCCGAGGACCAGCAGGCGCTGCGCGGCGGGGCCCGGCTCGCGGCGCGGATCGTCGCCAGTCACCCAGGCGGCGACGAACTGCGGCGCGAGGTCGCCGTCCGCCCCGACGGCAGCTACCTGATCACCGGCGCCTTCGGCGGCATCGGCCAGGAGGTGGCCCGCTGGCTGGCGCTGCGCGGCGCCGGACGGCTGGTGCTGCTGGGCCGCACCGAACTGCCCGACCGACGCAAGTGGAACAACTCCCGCCTCAAGGAAGGCGTCAAGCAGCGGATCCAGGTGGTGCGCGAACTGGAGGGCATCGGCACGGAGGTCGAGGTCGTCGCCGCCGACGTCGCCGACCAGGAGGCCGTCACCGCGCTGGTGCGCCGGCTCGCCGCCGACCCCGACACCCCGCTGGCCGGCGTGGTGCACGCCGCCGGCGTCTCGGGCCCGCAATTCGTCCGCGAGGTCTCCCGCCCCGAGTACGACAAGGTGTGGCGGCCCAAGGTGCTCGGCGGCTGGGCACTGCACCAGGCGACCGAACACGTGCCCCTGGACTTCTTCCTGGGCCTGTCCTCCATCGCCGCGACCTGGGGCTCGCAGCACCTGACCAGTTACGCGGCCGGCAACGCCTTCCTCGACGGCCTGGCCTACCACCGCAGGTCCCGGGGCCTTTCGGCGCTCACCATCGCCTGGTCGTCCTGGGAACTGGAATCGGCCCTGTTCGACGGCGAGATCGCCGCGTTCCTGGCCGCCACGGGACTGCGGCCGCTGTCGGCGCCCCAGTCGCTGCGGCTGATGAGCGCGCTGCTGGACAGCGAGGAGACGCACCACGTCGTGTGTTCGGCCGACTGGCCGACGTACAAGTCGATCCTGGAGGCCCGCGCCGAGCGCCCGGTGCTGCGGCGGATCGAGATCAGTCCCCCGGAGGGCGCGGCGGGCGGCGAGGCCGCCGCGATCCTGGGCGAACTGCTGGCCGCGGCGCCCGGCGACCGGCTCGCGCTGCTCGACACCTACGTCCGCGAGCAGCTCGCCCAACTGCTGCGGGTACCGGTGTCCGACCTGGACGGGCCGTTCCACCTGCTGGACTTCGGCCTGGACTCGCTGATGGTGATGGAGCTGATCAGCCGCTGCCGCAAGGACCTCGGGGTGGAGATCAAGAGCCCGGAGTTCTTCGCCACCGACGCCAACTTCTGGGCCGCCTTCCTTCTCACCCGCGTCGAGGAACGCCACCTCGACACGGAACCCGCCCACTCCGCGGACGGTACCGCGGCCGATCAAGGCTGGTGAAGTTTATGAGCAACCCCATCGACGCCCCTGCCGGCGGGCAGCGGTACGACGTGGCGATCCTGGGCGCGGGAATCGCCGGGTCCATGCTCGCGGCGGTGCTCGCCCGCAACGGCGTACGCACCCTGCTGGTGGACGCCGGCCTGCATCCGCGGTTCGCGGTGGGCGAGTCGACCATCCCGTACACCTCGGCGCTCGTCCGGCTGATCTCGGCGCGTTACGACGTGCCGGAGATCGCGAACATGTCCACCTACAAGGACATCCGCAACAACATCTCCCGCAACTGCGGCTGGAAGAAGAACTTCGGGTTCGTCTACCACCGGCCGGGCCTCGCCCAGAACCCGGTCGAGGCCAATCAGCTGGTCCTCCCGGTCGCGCTGCAGACCGAGACGCACCTGTTCCGCCAGGACGTGGACGCCTACATGTTCAACGTGGCGCTGAAGTACGGCGCCGACGCGCGGACCGGGGTGAAGATCGCCGACGTCGACATCGACGGCGGCACCGGAGTGGTGCTGCACGCCGACTCCGGCGAGCAGTTCCACGCCGAGTACATCGTGGACGCCTCCGGGTTCCGCTCGCCGCTGGCCGAGCGGCTCAGCCTGCGCGAGGAGCCCACCCGGGCCCGCACCCACTCGCGCTCGGTGTTCACGCACATGCTGGGCGTCAAGCCGTTCGACCAGACCGACTCGGGCAGCAGGCACGGCCAGCCCAGCCGGTGGCACGACGGCACCTTGCACCACGTCTTCGACGGCGGCTGGCTGTGGGTGATCCCCTTCGACAACAGCAAGGGTTCCCTCAACCCGCTGTGCAGCGTGGGCCTCACGCTCGACCCGCGGGTGCACCCGGCCGGCGCCATGGGACCGCAGGAGGAGTTCGACACCTTCCTGCGGCGCTTCCCGGCGGTGGCCGAGCAGTTCAAGGAGGCCAGGGCGGCCCGGCCGTGGGTGGCCACCGGCCGGCTGCAGTACTCCTCCAAGCAGGTCATCGGCGACCGCTTCTGCCTGACCTCGCACGCGGCCGGGTTCATCGACCCGCTCTACTCCCGCGGCCTGACCAACTCCTTCGAGGTGGTCAACGCCCTGGCGTGGCGGCTGATCGAGGCCTCCCGCGACGGCGACTGGGCGATGGAGCGGTTCCAGTACGTCGAGGACCTGCAGCAGGGCCTGTTCGACGTGCACGACGACCTCGTCTACACCTCGTTCGTCTCCTTCCGCGACTACGACCTGTGGAACGCGGTCTTCCGCACCTGGGCGATGGGCACCATGCTGGCCGCCCTGAACCTGGAGAACGCCTACTTCGAGTTCGCCGGCCACGGCCGCGACGAGGTCTTCCGCAACCTGGAGCAGACCCGCTACCCCGGCTCCCCGTTCCCCATCAGCGACGGCTTCAACGACATGTGCGGCACCGCGGTGAAGCTGTGCCAGCAGGTCGAGACCGGCGCGCTGGACCCCAAAACCGCCGCGGACCGCCTGTTCGCCGTGCTCCAGCAGGCCGACTACATGCCCTCGGCCTTCAAGATGGGCGATCCCAAGGAACGGTACGTCTACGTCACCCCGCCCAAGATGGTCCAGGCCGCCAAATGGGCGGGCTCCGAAGCCCCCGAGGAAGTCGGCCACGTGCTGCACGGCGCCATGGGCGGCCTGGTCCAGGAGCGACTGCGCAACCTGCTCCCGCGGCTGCGCCGGTGACCCGCCGGCCCGCGACCGCGGCGGCCCCCGCTACCCCCGTGAGCACCACCGAACACGACGCAAAGAATCGACGAGGAGAGGGCGACGTGACCACAGCTACGGAACTCGGCATGGACACCGGACCGTCGGAGGCTGTCACCTACGACGTGGCGATCCTGGGTTCGGGCATGGCGGGCTCGATGCTCGCCGCCATCCTGGCCCGGCAGGGCGTCAACACCCTGCTCCTGGACGGCGGCCAGCACCCCAGGTTCTCGATCGGCGAGTCGACGATCCCGTACACCCTGCTCACGCTGCGCACGCTGGCTGAGCGCTACGACGTACCCGAGATCGCCGCCCTCGCCTCGTTCACCGACACCACCAAGGCGCTCGGCCCGCGGTTCGGCATCAAGCGGCACTTCGGCTTCCTGCTGCACCACGAGGGGGCCCCGCAGAACCCGCTGGAGGTCAACGAGTTCGGCACCCCGCCGCAGGTGCTCCACGAGGCGGCGCACTACTTCCGCCAGGACGTCGACTACTACCTGTTCCAGGTCGCGGCCAAGTACGGGGCCAAGATCCGGCAGAACTTCATCGTCGACGACGTCGACTTCGACGGCTCCGGCGTCACCCTCAGCGGCAAGCGCGGCCAGTTCCGGGCCCGCTACATCGTGGACGCCTCCGGCTTCCGCTCGCCGCTGGCGACGAAGCTGGACCTGCGCGAGGACCCGGTCCGCTTCAAGCACCACTCGCGGTCCATGTGGAACCACGCCCTCAACGTCAAGCGCACCGACGAGCTGTTCACCCACATCAACGACGACCTCAAGCCCCCGACGCCGTGGTACGAGGGCACCGTCCACCACATGTTCGAGCGCGGCTGGGCGTGGGTCATCGCCTTCGACAACAACAAGTGGTCCACGAACCCGCTGTGCAGCATCGGTATGACCGTGGACCCGCGCAAGTACCCCAAGATCCCCGGCATGAGCCCGGAGGAGGACTTCGCCCGCCTGTGCGCGCCCTTCCCGGACATCGCCCGGCAGTACGAGGGCTGCGTCCCGGTGCGCGAGTGGATCTCCACCGACCGGCTGCAGTACTCCTCGAAGGCCACCGCGGGCGACCGCTGGTGCCTGCTGTCCCACGCGGCCGGGTTCATCGACCCGCTGTTCTCGCGCGGCCTGTCCAACACCGCCGAGGCGGTCAACGTGCTGGCCTGGCGGCTGATGCGGGCCGTGAAGGACGACGACTTCTCGGGCGAGCGGTTCCAGCACGTCGACCGCCTGCAGCAGACGATGCTCGACTGCAACGACGAGCTGGTCAACGCGGCCTTCATCTCCTGGCAGGACTACGGCCTGTGGTCCGCGGTCTTCCGCATCTGGGGCTGGGGCGCCAACGCCGGCACCTACCGCATGCAGGAGGCGCTGACCAAATTCCGCGAGGACGGCCGCGACGACCACTTCACCGCGCTGGAGGACGTGCCGCACGTCGGCCTGTACTGGCCCGACAACGACGGCTTCGCCGAGCTGCACAACCTGATGGTCAAGCAGACCGACGCGGTCGAGGCGGGCGCCACCACCGCGGCCGACGCCACCGACCTGCTGTACGAGGAGATCCAGCGGGCCGACTACTTCCCCAAGGGCTTCGGCCTGGCCGAGCGCGACGTGAAGTTCATCATCCCCTCGCCCCGCAACATGCTCAACCTGGTGCGGTGGGCGGCGAAGGAGGGCGACCCGCAGGTGGCCCGCATGCTCACCGCGAACATGCGCGCGGCGATCAAGTCCCGGCTGCGCGGCAAGAAGCTGTTCTGACCGGCGCGGCGGGGCAGTGGCGGCGGTACCGGCCGGCCGAGCGCGGCCGGTCCCGCCGGTCCCGCCCGCCCGCACCCCCGGCCGGCCGCCCGCACAGCGGGACGGCCGGCCCGGTCATCCCAAGTCAGCTCGTCAGCGACTCACCACTGGAGGAGCACGATGGACGACGGCCGGCAGCAATTCGCCGACCCCGAGGAGAAGTACGACGTCGCCCTCGTCGGCGCTCATCTCGCGTCGAACCTGCTGGCCGCCGTCCTGGCCCGGCACGGGCTGCGCGTCCTGCTGGTGGACAGCGAGGCCGACGGCGCCGTCCCGGCGGGGGAGACCACCGTTCCCTACACGGCCGAGGTGTTCTTCACCCTGGCCCGGCGGTTCGACATGCCCGAGCTCGCCGCATTCGGCCTGACCTGCGACCTGCCCGACCGGGTCCGGCGCACCAGCGGTGTCAAGCGCAGCCTCAGCTTCCTGTACCACCGGGCCGGGCGCGCGCAGAACCCCGAGCACAGCGTCCAGTTCAACGTGCCCGGCGAGCACTCCGAGTGGCACATGTTCCGCCCGGACGTCGACGCGTACGCCCATGAGGTGGCCCGCGCCTACGGCGCCAAGGTGCCCAGGCACCGCCGGGTGATGAGCCGGATGGCCCCGCTGCCCGGCGGGGACGGCGTCAGCGTCACCACCGCGGACGGGGCGAGCTACCGGGCCCGCTACCTGGTGGACTCGATCGGCATGGACTCGCCCATCATCGCCAAGCTCGGCGGCCCCGACCCGGTGGCGCGCCTGCGCACCCGCTCCAGGGTGATGACGGCCCACTTCAGCGGTGTCCAGCAGTTCGAGGACCGGGTCCCGCTGTCCGACTACCCCAAGGCGGCCCCCTGGTCGCAGGGCACCATCAGCCACCTGTTCGACGGCGGCTGGATCCAGGTCGTCCACTTCGACAACCACGCCGAGGCGGGCACCGCGCGGGCCTCGGTCACCGTCAGCGTCGACCCCGATGCCTTCAGCGACCTGCCGAAGGACCCCGAGGCCGGTTTCCGCGCGCTGATCGACCGGTTCCCGCAGCTGCGGGAGACGTTCTCCGGCGCCGTGGCCACGACGCCGTGGACCGAGGACATCCTCTGGCAGCGCACGGTCGCCGAGACCGTCGGCAACCGGCACTTCCTGTTCGAGCGCTCGGCCAGCCGCAACGACTTCTTCCTGTCGCGGGACGTCACGATGGCCGGCGAGATGGTCTACGCCCTCGCGCCGGTGCTGGTGGAGGCGGCGCGCACCGACGACTGGTCGCCGCAGCGGTTCGCGCAGGTGGCCGCCTTCCAGTCCGAGCTGATCGCCTTCAACGACCGCATCATCGCCGCGGCCCGGGTCGCCACCCGCGACTTCCGGCTGTGGAACGCCTTCAGCCGGGTGTGGCTGCTGTGGTCGATGCTGGGCGCGCTGTCGCTGAAGAGCAACCGCAACCACGCGCTCGGCGACGGCGACTGGAGCCGCACGGAGCGGCGGCACGACGGCGCGTTCTGGTTCGCCCTGCCGGGCGGCCTGCCGGAGCTGCTGGAGCAGACCTTCGCGTGGACCGAGGAGGTGCGTGAGGGCCGGCTCACCACGGGCGCGGCCGCCGACCGGATCTGGAAGGCCCTGGAAGAGGCGCCGTTCACCCCGCCGCTGTACGGCTTCGCCGACCCCGACGACCGCTTCTACCACTTCACCCTCAGCAAGCGGCTCAAGGCGCTCGCCTGGACCAAGACCATCGCCCCGGCCGAGTTCCGCACCATGCTCACCAAGGAGAACCTGACCAACGTGCCGCCGCCGGCCGTCCACTGACGGTCTCGGCGACCCACAGCAGCGTGCCCCGGGCGGTCCCAGCGCCCGGGGCACGCTTCGTGTCCGGCCCGGCCCGGCCCGGCCCCGTCCGGCCGGTGCCGCGCCGGTCAGCCGGTGGCCGACAGGTCGTTGCTGCGGCCGGTGGCGCCCGGGGAGCCCGCCGCCGTACGGGCGCCGGGCGCGGTGGCGTCGCGGTCGCCGGGCGGCCGGGGCAGCAGCACCGGGAGCAGCGGTCCGGCCAGCGCGGTCGTCAGCAGCGCCACCAGGACCATCACGGTGAACAGCCGGTCGTCCAGGACGTGCAGGCTCAGCCCGATGTTGAGGATGATCAGTTCGGTCAGGCCGCGCACGTTCATCAGCACGCCGACGCCCACCGAGTCGCGGCGGGACATGCCCAGCCGCCGGGCCGGCACACCGGCGCCGAGCACCTTGCCGACGCAGGCCACCGCGACCAGCAGCGCCAGGTCGCTCCAGTCCCGGCCGCGCAGCCCGCTGATGTCCACCGCGAGCCCCGTCACCACGAAGTACACCGGCATCAGCACCCGGCTGATCCCCTGGAAGGGGCGGAACATGTACTGCTCCAGTTCGCGGCGCGGCTCGCGCGGCATGACCAGGCCGAAGGCGAAGGCACCGAAGACCGGGTGGATGCCGATGCGCGTGGTGGCGTACGAGGAG
The DNA here is from genome assembly GCF_020400825.1 of Streptomyces sp. HPF1205. Classification (GTDB taxonomy): domain Bacteria; phylum Actinomycetota; class Actinomycetes; order Streptomycetales; family Streptomycetaceae; genus Actinacidiphila. The sequence goes on along the minus strand of NZ_JAINVH010000024.1, from coordinate 36,519 downwards.
AAGAAGATCCCGGCCGCGACCAGGCCCGCGGTGTACAGCGCGGGGCCCTGGGCGCCGCCCCCGCGGCGCAGCGCCCGGTCCACACCCAGGCGCAGCAGCGGGCGCACCACGCCGGCCAGCACGACCACGTAGACCGCCGCGCCGCCGGTGGTGGTGGCGAACTGGCCCATGCCGCTGGAGGTGGTGGCGCCGACGATGACGGCGAGCGCGCACCACGCCAGCACGTCGCCGACGGCGGCGCTGGCCAGTGCGAGGGCGCCGATGCGGGTGCCGCCCAGGTGGTGGTCGGCCAGGATGCGGGCCAGCACGGGGAAGGCCGTGATGGCCATGGAGATGCCGACGTACACGCCGAACACGCCGAAGCTCACATGGCGGCCGTCGACCGTGCTGTGCTCGTGGTAGATGACGGCGGCGGCCCCGAGGCCGAGCGCGAACGGGAGCGCCATGCTGCCCAGCGTCACCGCGGCCACGGAGCTCTTGGACCGGCCCAGGTTGGCGGGCTCCAGTTCCCAGCCCAGCAGGAACATGAACAGCAGCAGCCCCACCTGGGCGATCGCCGACAGGTACGGCCGTCCGTCCGCCGGGAACAGCCGGGAGGTCGGATGGCCCGGCAGCAGACCGAGCAGGCTGGGTCCCAGCGCGATCCCGGCCACGATCTCGCCCACGACCACCGGCTGCCGGCCCCAGCGGCAGAGCTTCAGTAGTAACGCCCCGACCACCAGTACGAGGCCGATGTCGGCGAGCACGGTCGCCTGGAGTATGTCCGCCTGATGATTGCTCATCCCCGCTCACTCTCGTGATGGAAATCAACGATTGTTGAGGCTCGCATGTGAAAGCGTCTCATCGGCGGTGACGGTATGACAAGCAGACGTGCGATATGGACGAGTCATATGTCCGGTAATGCCCGACAGGGAAACTCATCGAATGTGGAGTGAAATCGGGCCGGAAAAACCCAACGGCCCCGCTTCCCGGACGGGGGTGACCGGGGAAGCGGGGCCGGGCCGTGCTCCGGCACCGGGGGTGTGCCGGGGTTCGGCCCTGTCATCGGACGGGGGACTCGAGAACAGGGCCGAGCTCGGTGCGGGACGGGGCCGGAGCCGCGGGGAAGAACGGTTCCCCGGCGCCGTCCTCGCGGAGGCAGTGCTACTTGCCGTCGGCGGTGGCGCCGGAGGCGGCGCCGGCCGGTGCGGCCGCGGCCGGAGCGCCGGCCGGCGGGCGGGCTCCCGGCGGCGGGCCCATCGGACCGCGCGGCAGCAGGAAGGTGGCCGCCAGGGTGACCAGGCTCAGCCCGATCCCGGTACCGCCCACGACCTCCAGGGCGTGCACGTAGTGGGCCTTGCTCGGGGTGCTGCCCAGGGCGTTGAAGAAGATCACGCCGAAGACCGCGACACCGATGGTGTTGGCGAACTGCTGCGCGGTGGACAGCAGGCCCGAGGCGACACCCGCCTGCTGCGGCGGCACCTTGGACATCACCACACCGGTCAGCGCGGGCAGCGTGACACCGGTGCCCATGCCGCCGAGGACCATGGGAATGACCATCTCCCACGCCTTGGTGTCCGTACCCGAGGCCTTCAGTTCGACCAGCAGGACCACGGTGCTCAGCACCAGCAGCACCTGGCCGAGGTTGATCACCTTGACGCCGTACTTCATCAGCATCGGGCGGGCCATGAAGGAGCTGAACGCGAAGCCCAGACCCATCGGGCCGAAGGTCAGACCGGCCTTGGCCGGCGACAGCCCGAGGCCGAACTGCAGGAACATCGTCATGCCGAAGATGAACCCGGCGTAGAAGGTCATCACGCCGACGATGGTGAGCACGCCCACGCTGTACGAGCGGTTGGTGAACAGCCGCAGGTCCAGCATCGGCTCGCCGCCCCTGGCCGGCAGCCCCTTCTCGTAGATCACCGTGGCGACCGCGATGGGCGCCGAGGCGGCCAGCATGATCCAGCCCCAGACGGGCCAATGCTCGGAGCGGCCGATGACGATCGGCAGGATGGCCAGGCCCAGGGTCAGCGCGATGCCGAGGTTGCCGACCACGTCCTGCTTGGGCTTGCGCGCTGCCTTGGTGTCGGGCAGCAGGCGGGCCGCGAGCAGCAGGGTGACCGCGCCGATCGGGATGTTGATCAGGAAGATGACCCGCCAGCCGAGGCTGGCCACGTTGGCGGACAGCAGAGCCCCGCCGAGGATCTGCGCGGCGACGACGGCCAGGCCGACCGTGGCGCCGAACCAGGACAGCGCCTTGGGCCGCTCCGGCGGCGGGAAGGTCACCGTGATGAAGGCGACCACCTGCGGCACCATGAGTGCCGCGCCGATGCCCTGGATCAGCCGGACGATGACGAGCTGAGTGCCGTTCTGCGCGACGCCGCAGCCGAGCGAGGCGACCGTGAACAGGCCCATGCCGAGCATGAACAGCCGCTTGTAGCTGAAGATGTCGCCCCAGCGCCCGCTGGTCACCAGCAGGCTGGCGTACGTGAAGGTGTAGCCGCCGATGATCAGTTCGAGGGTGGCCTCGCCGATGTGGAGCTGCGACTGCAAGGAGGGAGTGGCGATGTTGATGACGTAGAAGTCAAAGATCGCCATGAACATGGCCACCAGGGCGACTATCAGCATGGTCCAGCGACGTGGATCCAGGCCGGCCGCCGGGGCCCCCGGTGGCGCGCTGGGTGAGCTCATTACGTTGCCTCCTGGCTGGGGACGAGAGAACATCAGTTGCCGGCTAGCGTCGAAACCGACTCTAGGGTGCCGATCGATAGCCGTCAAGTTATTCGCTGGCTAGTGACGTGTCGTCCCGCGGATTAGGATGAGGTGGCGGGTGCGGCCGCCCCTGCCGATGACCGGAGGTAGTAGCGTGAGCGAGTTCATGGACGTGTACACGCGGGCCTCCAAGGCCTTCCGCGGCGTCACCGACACCACGCTGCGCCGGCACGGCCTGCACCTGGGCCAGAACCTGGTGCTCGCGGCGCTGTGGGAGGAGGACGGACAGACCCCCGGCGCGATCGCCACCGCGGTCCACGTCACCACCCCGACCATCGTGAAGATGGCCAACCGCATGACCGCCGCGGGTCTGCTCACCCGCCGCCGCGACGACCGCGACAACCGCCTGGTGCGGCTCTACCTCACCGATGCCGGACGGGCCCTGCGTGAGCCCGTCGAGGAGGAACTGCGGCTGCTGGAGAAGCAGTTGACCGCCGGAATGGGCGAGGAGGAGATCCGCGACCTGATGGCCGCGCTCACCCGCATCGCCGACAACGCGCAGTCGCTGGGCGGGGACCAGGCCGAGGCCGTCTGACCCCGCCGCCGGTCGGCTGCCGCGCCCGGCCGCCGCCCCCGATCGTCCCGGTCCGCACCGCGTCCGGCGGTGGACGCGGTGGATCCGCCGCGAACAGCCGCCCGCCACCTCCCGCTCGCCGCGCGCCCGTTCCGCCCCGCCGCGCTCGTCCGGCTCCCCGCTCCTTGCTCCCTGATTCCTGCGTGTCCGCCCCGCCTGCCGCCCCGGGCCCGCCCTCCCGGCCGCGCGTGCCCGGTGCGGCCGGTTCCTTCCGGCGGTCCCGCCCGTGCGGCCCGCTGTGGCGTCCCTCGCACGGGCCGGGGGTTGACCCGGATCTCATCGATTGTAGAATTCAACGCGAGGAGAACGCTGCGCACCGGGGAGGTCAGCCCACGGTTTCCACCGGCTGGGGCTCGAGGCCCCCGGGCCGACCCGAGGAGGAACCGTGACGACCGCCGTGAGTGAGGGAGAGATTCTCCTGAAGATCACCGAGTACGTGCGCCAGAACTTCCTGGACGACATCGACGGCGACTCCCAGCTCGACGGGACCACGCCGCTGCTGCAGCTGGGGATTCTCAACTCCCGCAACACCGGACGGCTCCTGGCGTACATCCACGAGGAGTTCGGGGTCTCCGTGCCGCCGACCCGCATCACCGGCAAGTACTTCGGAGACCTGGAGAGCATCAGTGGCCTCGTCGCCGAACTGCTGGCCGCCTGAATGCCGGTGACATCCGGCCGACCCGCGACGTCCAGGCGCCCCCGACCGGACCGGCGACGCCGGTCGTGCCGTTTCAGACCCGCACCCCCTTCACGGAGTAGGAGATCGTCGTGACGACAGACTTCGATGTAGCGGTCATCGGTGGTGGGCCGGCCGGCTCCACCACGGCCTCCTACCTCGCCAAGGCCGGCCTGTCGGTCGCGGTCTTCGAGGCCGAGAACTTCCCCCGTGAGCACGTGGGCGAGTCCCTGGTCACGGCCACCACTCCGGTCCTGCTGGAGATCGGCGCCATGCCGGCCGTCGAGGCCGCCGGCTTTCCCAAGAAGTACGGCGCCGCGTGGACCTCCGGCGAGACCCGCGAGATCAACCCGCTGGGCTACAACGTCGGCCCGCACAGCTTCGGCACCGCCGAGATCCGCTTCCAGGAGCGCGACCAGCCCGGGGTGGACCGCGACTTCACCTACCACGTGGACCGCGGGAAGTTCGACCTGATCCTGCTCAAGCACGCGGAGAGCCTGGGGGCCGTCGTCCACCAGGGCGTGCGGATCAGCAAGATCGACTTCGACGGCGAGTTCCCGGTGCTGAAGGCCAGGATCGGCGGCCGCACGACCGACGTGACGGCCCGCATGGTGGTGGACGCCAGCGGGCGCCGCACCCTGCTCGGCAACCAGCTCAAGGTGAAGGTCAACGACCCGGTCTTCAACCAGTACGCGATCCACACCTGGTTCGACAACTTCGACCGGGACTCGCTCAACCCCAACAAGGGCCAGGCCGACTTCATCTTCATCCACTTCCTGCCGATCACCGACACCTGGGTGTGGCAGATCCCGATCACCGACACCATCACCTCGATCGGCGTCGTCACCCAGAAGAAGCGGTTCCAGGAGGTCGCCTCCAACCGCGAGGAGTTCTTCTGGGACACCGTGGCCAGCCGCCCCGAGCTGCTGGACGCCCTCAAGCGCGCCGACCAGGTCAGGCCGTTCAAGACCGAGGGCGACTACAGCTACGGCATGAGCCGGATCGCCGGCGACAACTTCCTGCTGGTCGGCGACGCGGCCCGGTTCGTGGACCCGATCTTCTCCAGCGGGGTGAGCGTCGCCCTCAACAGCGCCCGGCTCGCGGCCGCCGACATCATCGCCGCGCACCAGGCGGGCGACTTCTCCAAGGCCCGGTTCGCCACCTATGAGAACAAGCTGCGCAAGGCGGTGAACAACTGGTACGAGTTCATCTCCATCTACTACCGGCTGAACATCCTGTTCACCGCCTTCGTCCAGGATCCGCGCTACCGGCTGGACGTCCTGAAGATGCTCCAGGGCGACGTGTACGACGACGAGGAGCCCAAGGCCCTGGCCGCCATGCGGGAGGTCGTCGCCGCGGTGGAGCAGGACGAGACGCACCTGTGGCGCCCGTTCCTCGGTGAACTCAAGGCACCGACGGCGAAGGCGAGCTTCTGACTCTCGCCGGCGAGGCGGCGGCCACGGGAGCGCCGGCGAGTGCGCGCGGGCGGACCCGACGACGACGTCGGGTTCCGCCCCCGCGGCATTGTGTCCGCGCCCGGGGGTTTACCGTACGATGAGCCCGGACCCAGCAGCCCGCGGCCTTCAGGGGGTGTCATTCGGTTGGTCGGAGAGGACGAGATGCGCCCCCCGCCGAAGAAGCACAGCGGACGCAGGGCCGGGCCGACGAGCAGCCAGCACGTGATCCTGGACGCCGCTCGAACCGAATTCAGCGCGCATGGATTCGAGGGCACCACGATGCGGGCGATCGCCCGGTCCGCCGGGGTGGACGCCGCGCTGATCCACCACTTCTTCCTGTCCAAGGGCGGCCTGTTCTCGGCGGCCGTGCAGGACGTGTTCACCGTGCCCGACCTGATGACCGTCGTCGCCGACGGCGATCCGCAGGCCGTCGGCGAACGGCTCGCCTGGGCGTACGTGCGGCACTGGGAGAGTCCCGACATGCTGCCCCGGCTGGTGGCCCTGATGCGCTCGGCGACCGCCTTCGACGGCGCGTCGCTGGCCATCCGCCAGTTCTTCGCGCAGACGCTGCTCCCGGTCGCCGCGAGGGTCGGACAGGGACGCCACGAACTGCGCGCCTCGCTGTGCGGCTCCTTCCTGCTGGGCATCGCCGCGCTGCGCTACGTCTCGCACACCGAGCCGACCGCCTCGCTCAGCCGGCGGCAACTGGTCGGCGTCATGAGCGGGACCTGCCAGGCGTACATGTGCGACCGCATGTAGCCCGCCCGGGGCGGCGGGGCGGTCGGACCGCCTGAGCGGCGGCGCATCCCTTGCGGCGGGCGGAACGTCCCGTTGCCGTCGTGCGCCGTCGTCGGCCGTCGTGCCCCGCGTACCCCGCCTGCGGCTCGCCGCCGCCCCGCTCGCGGGCCGGGCGTCACACGGTGAGGGGATACGCCAGGCGCGCCACGCGTTCGGTCAGCGCGCTCGCGAACTGCGGGCGGTCCAGGAAGAAGTGGCCGCCCTCCAGGAAGACCAGCTCGCAGGTGCCGGTCGTCTCCCGCTTCCACGCCAGCATGCCCAGGTCGTCGGTCATGGGGTCGTCGCCGCCGGCGAAGGCCACCACGGGCACCGGCAGCGGCGGGACCTCGGGCCGCACGTACCGCTCGGCCAGCCGCAGGTCGGCGCGCAGCAGCGGCAGGAACACCTGAAGGAGTTCCGGCTGGCGCAGCAGGGCGTCGGGCATGCCGCCCAGCCTGCGCAGCGCGCTGACGAACTGCGCGTCGGGCAACTGGTGGACCGGCGGGTACGCGGGCTTCGCGCTCGGCCCGTTGCGGCCCGCGGCCACCAGCAGCGCGGGCGGCAGCCCCCGGGCGAGCATGCGGTGGCTGATGTCGAAGGCCAGCAGCGAGCCCAGGCTGTGGCCGACGAGCGCGTAAGGGCCGTCCACCTGGGCGGCGATGGTGTCGGTGAGCCCGGCCACCAGGAGGTCCCAGTCCTCCGCCAGGGGTTCGCCGAGCCTGCTGCCGTGTCCCGGCAGGTCCATCGGCACCACCCGGGCGTACGGGGCCAGCCAGCGCCAGCTCCGGAAGACCACGCTGTTGCCGCCCGCGTGCGGCAGGCAGAAGAGCTGCAGCCCGGCCGGCGGCAGGGCGTCGTCCGGCGCCGCCGGGTCGTGGGCGAAGGGCGTGGCGGTCATGGGGCGTTCTCCTCGTGGTCGCGGGGTTCGCGGTGGTCGCGGGGGGCGCGGAGCTCGCGCCGGTCGGGGCCGTCGCACTCGTCGCTGCGGCCGGGACGGCCGGGGCTCGGCCCAGGGGAGCGGGTCGCCGTCCTGGCGCGGCTGCCGGGCGGCCCGCAGCAGCTCGGCGATCGTCGTACGGTGCTCGTGCACGACGGCCCGCGGGCACTGCACGGCGACGGCCCCCCGCAGGCCCGGCGGGACTCCGGCCAGGTCGGCCAGCGACCATACGCCGGCCGGGCCCGCCTCCCGGGGCAGTCCCCGCACCCGGACCCGGCCGGCGGAGCGCAGGTCGGTGGCCACCTGGCGCAGGTCCCCGGCCAGCCCGGTGCCCAGGGCCTTGAGTACGGCCTCCTTGCGGGTGAAGGCACGGGCGACGGCGGCGTCGCGGACGGACTCCGGGACGGTCCGCCAGTCGGCGCGCTCGGCGTCGGACAGGATGCCGCGGGCGAACCGCTCCCGGTCCGGCAGCGGGGCGCACTCCTCGATGTCCACACCGACCGGGCCCGCCCAGCTCAGCGCGATCGCGGCGTAGGCGCCGGCGTGCGACAGGCTCAGCCGCAGCGCGAGCGGGGGAGCGGCTCCGGTGACGTCCGCGCGGCCCGGCCACTGCCCGCCGCCGGGCCCGCCCGGCGGCGGGCACCGGCCGTCGCCGGGCGCCTCGTCCACCTCGTCCACCTCGTCCACCTCGTCCACCTCGTCCACCTCGTCCACCTCGTCCGCCTCGCGCGGCACGTGCGTCCACGCGGCCAGGAACGGCTTTCCGCGCGGGTCGTGGGCGAGTTCGGGCAGGGGCAGGATTCCGGTGGAGGCGCCCGCCGCCAGGATCCGCAGCGCCGCGTTGGCGGACAGCGCCCGCCGCCGGTGCGGCTGGACGCGCGCCGCGAGCCGGTCCCGCTCGGCGGGCGGAAGACAGGCCGCGGCCGCGTGGGAAGCGGCTTCGTCGTCGACGTCCACGAGCCAGACGTGCACCTCGGGCCGGGCCACGGCATCCCCTCGTCGGCTCGTCACTCCGGGTTAATCGTCGTTGACCGGACGACCACATCATACATAGACTCCCCACTCGATGAAATCATCGCGTGGTGAGTCGATCGTGGCCGGTCCGAGCACCAGGCCCCGCGGGAACCCCGCGGGGCACCCGGCCGACCCGGCTCCGCGGACACGTCGAGCGAGGGGAATGACGGTGCGGGACAACCGCGAACACCCTGATTTCGAAGACCCGGCCTCCACTTCCACCGACCCGGCCGGCCGCGGCGACATCGCGGTCGTCGGCATCGGGTGCCAGTACGCGGGCGGAGTGCACGACCTGGACAGCCTCTGGCGGGCGATCCTCGACGGCCGGGACCTGACCTCCCCGGTTCCCGCGGACCGCTGGGACGCCCGCTTCCTGGACAAGGACCGCGCCGAGGGAACCATGTACTGCGGGCGGGGCGGCTTCCTGGACGACATCGACCGCTTCGACGCCCGTTTCTTCGGCGTCACCCCGCGCGAGGCGGCCGAGATCGACCCCCAGCACCGGCTGCTGCTGACCGTCGCCTGGGAGGCGATGGAGGACAGCGGCATACCCCGCGACCGCTGGGAAGGCAGCAGGACCGGTGTCTTCACCGGGATCCTCGGCATGGACTACTCCCTCCTGCTGGCCAAGACCAGGGGGGAGCGGGGCGTGGGGCCGTACTACGCCAGCGGCAAGGAGGCCAGCTTCGGCGCGGGCCGCATCGCGTACACCTTCGGCCTGCACGGCCCCTGCATGATGGTCAACTCCGCCTGCTCCTCCTCCCTGCTCGCGGTGCACCTGGCCTGCCAGGCGCTGCGCGCGGGCGAGTGCGACGCCGCGCTGGCCGGCGGGGTCAACCTGATCCTCTCGCCGGAACTGCAGATCTTCATGAGCCGCATCGAGGCGCTGTCCCCGACCGAGATCTGCCGCCCGCTGGACGCCGCCGCGGACGGCGTGGTCCGCGGCGAGGGCTCCGGCATGGTGGTGCTCAAGCGGTACGCCGACGCGGTCGCCGACGGCGACCGGATCTACGCGGTGCTCAAGGGCAGCGCCACCGTCCACGACGGCCACAGCGCCGGCCTGATCGCCCCCAGCGCCGAGGCCCAGGAGATGCTGCTGCGCTCCGCCCTTTCGGCCGCCGCGGTCGACCCCCGGGACGTCGACTACGTCGAGACCCACTGCACCGGCACCCCGCTCGGCGACCGCCTGGAGGTCTCGGCCCTCACCTCGGTGTTCGCCGACGGCCGCGATCCGGTGCGGCCGCTGCACATCGGCTCGCACAAGGCGAACTTCGGGCACTGCGACTCCGCCGCCGGGGTGCTCGGCCTGCTCAAGGGCATCGCGGTGGCACGCCACGGCGTCGTGCCCCCGCAGATCAACATCGAGAACCCGATAGACCCGCTGACCGACGGCGCGGTCCGGGTCGCGACCACGCCGACCCCGCTCCCCGGCGACGGGCCGCGGCTGGTCGGCGTGAGCGCCTTCGGCCTGTCCGGCACCAACGTGCACGTCGTCCTGCAGTCCCCGCCCGCCGCCCCCGGTACGGAACCCGCCCGGGACGCCGAGCCGGCGGATGAATCCGGGGCCGGCCGGCGTCCCGAGCCGCTGCCCGTACTGCTGGTCTCCGCGCCGACCCCGGCCGCGCTGTCCGCACAGGCCGCCGCCTACCGGGACGTGCTCGCACGGACCGCTCCCGACGAACTGCCGGCCCTGCTGCACAGCGCCTCGGCCCGCCGTACCCACCACGACCACCGGCTCGCGGTGACCGGCACCACCGGCCCCGCCCTGGCCGGCGCGCTGGAGGCGTACCTCGCCGGCGAGGCCGACGGCGCCGCGCACGGCGACGTGCTCGGCGGACGGCCGCCGCGGATCGTGTACGCCTTCTCCGGCCAGGGCTCCCAGTGGCCCGGCATGGCGATGGACCTGCACCGCGACCAGCCGGTCGTACGCGCGGCGCTCGACGAGTGCGACGCCCTGGTACGGCATTTCGCCGGCTGGTCCGTGCTGGAGGAGATCGCCCGCACCCGCGACAGCCGGCTGGCCCGCACCGAGATCGCCCAGCCCGCCGTCTTCGCCGTCCAGGTCGCGCTCAGCCGCCTGTGGTCCTCCTGGGGCCTGACGCCCACCGCGGTGGTCGGGCACAGCGTCGGCGAGATCGCCGCCGCCCACACCGCGGGCACGATCGGCCTGCGCGACGCCGTGCGCCTCGTGGTCGACCGCGGCCGGATCATGCAGGAGGCGACCGGCTCCGGCCGGATGACCCAGGTCGAACTGCCGCCCGAGCAGGTGCGCACCGCGCTGCGCCCGCTCGGCGGCGACGTCGTCATCGCCGGCGTCAACGGACCGCATTCCGTGGTGATCGCCGGGCCCACCGCCGCGATGGACCGCGCGGTGGCGCACCTCAAGCGCACCGGCGCCCACTGCATGCCCCTCGGTGTCGACTACGCCTTCCACAGCCCGGCCGTCCACGCCCACGGCGACCGGCTGGAGGAGCGTCTGGCCGGCCTGGCCCCCGAACCCGCCCGCATCCCCATGCTGTCCAGCGTCGCCCCCGGGACCACGGCGCCCGTCACCGACGCCGCCTACTGGGGCCGCAACGTCCGCGACGCCGTGCAGTTCTGGCCCGCCGTCGACCGGCGGCTGGCCGAGCGCGACGCCCTGTTCATCGAGATCGGCCCCCACCCGGTGCTCACCAGGCCGCTGCGCGACGCGCTGGCCCACCGCGGCCGCTCGGGACCGGTCGTCTCCTCGCTGGCCCGCGGCAAGTCGGCGGCGCTGACGCTCGCCGCGTCGCTCGCCGCGCTGTACCCCACCGGCGTGGCCGTCGACTGGGCCGCCGTCCACCCGGCGCGCGGCCGGCATGTCGCGCTGCCGCCGGTGCCGCTGGCGGGGGACCGCTACTGGCTGCCGGGCGTCACCCGCGGCGACCAGGGCGGCTCCGCCGCGTGGGCGCCGCGCGAACTGCGCGCGGAGATCCGCCTGTTCGACGCCGACCGCCGGCTCGTGGCGGCGTTCGAGGACCTGCCGGTGCCGGTGACACCGGCGGGGGAGGCGCCGGTACGGCAGCCCATGCCCGTACCGGCGCCCACGCCCCCCTCCCGGCCCGTGCCCGCACCGACGCCCGTGCCGCCCGGTGAGGCGTCCGCCGAATCCGTGCGGCCCGGTGAGGTGCTCGCCCCGCAACTCGCCCCGCAACTCGCCACGGAACGAGCTCCCGAGCTCGCCCCGGAGCAGGCCGCGCGGACCGTCGGCCGCATCGCGGCCGAGGTGCTGGGCGTGCCGGGGCAGCGGCTCTCGCGCGTGCGCGGCTTCTACGAGCTCGGCTTCGACTCCTTCTCCATCGTGGAGCTGGTCAACCGGCTGAGCGAGCGGTTCGGCGTCGAACTGCCCGCCGGCGTGGGCCTGGAGCACCCCAGCATCGAGGCGCTGACCGAGCGGATCCTCGGCGAGGTCGCGGCCGTCGCGACCGCACCCGCCCCGCATCCCGTCGCCGAGGACGCACCCGCATCGGCCCCGGCCGAAGCCGCGCCGGCCCGGGTTCCGGCCGAAACCGTGCCCGCGCCGGAAGCGCCCGTACCGGTGGCCGCGCCCGTACCGGAAGCGGCGCCCGTACCGGAAGCCGTCCCCGCCTCCGCGGCCGTACCGCGACTCGTCCCCGACCCCGCCCCCCGGTCCGTGCCCGGCCGGCCGTCCGGGGGCGCCGCGTCGGCCGCTCCGGTTCCCGAGCCCATCGCCATCGTCGGCATGAGCTGCCGCCTGCCGGGCGCTCCCGGTCTCGACGCCTACTGGTCGCTGCTGTCGCAGGGCGTCGACGCGACAAGTGACGTGCCGGCCGACCGGTGGGACGCGGCGGGGCTGCTGGACGACGGGCAGGCCGGGCCGGGCAGGACCGCCACCGGCCGCGGGGCGTTCATCGAGGGCATCGACCGGTTCGACAACGCCTTCTTCCGCGTCTCGGCCCGCGAGGCCCGCAGCATGGACCCGCAGCAGCGGATCTTCCTCGAAGTCGCCTGGGAGGCGCTGGAGGACGCCGGGCTGGACGCGCAGGCGCTGCGCGACGGCCGCACCGGCCTGTTCGTCGGCCTCAACACCGTGGACTACGGGCAGATGCTGGCCGGCGCCCCGGACCAGGTCGACCTCTACTACGGCACCGGCAACACCTTCTCCGGCAGCGCCGGCCGCATGTCGTACTTCCTCGGCGTGCGCGGGCCCAGCGTCGCCGTCGACACCGCCTGCGCCTCGTCGCTGACCGCCGTGCACCTGGGCTGCCAGAGCCTGCGCTCCGGCGAGAGCGACATCGCCGTGGTCGGCGGGGCCAACGCGCTGCTGACGCCGACGGTCTACATGGCGATGTCGGCGGGCGGGGCGCTCGCCCCGGACGGGCGCTGCAAGACCTTCGACGCGAGCGCCGACGGCTACGGCCGCGGTGAGGGCGCCGGCGCGCTGATCCTCAAAAGGCTCTCGCAGGCCCGGGCCGACGGCGACCGGATCCACGCGGTGATCCGCGGCAGCGCCGTCAACCACAACGGCGCCTCAGGCGGCCTGACCGTGCCCAGCGCGCTGGCCCAGGCCGAGGTGATCGGCGCCGCGCTCGCCCAGGGCGGCGTGCACCCCGCCGAGGTGGACTACGTCGAGGCGCACGGCACCGGCACCCCCCTCGGCGACCCCGTCGAACTCACCGCCCTGGACCGGGCGATCGGCGCGCACCGGCCGGACGGACGGCCGCTGCTGGTCGGCTCGGTGAAGACCAACATCGCGCACCTGGAGGCCGCGGCCGGCGTGGCCGGCCTGATCAAGACGGTCCTGGCGATGCGCAACGGCGAGATCCCGGCACACCTGCACTTCACCGAGCCCAGCCCGAAGATCCCCTGGGACCGGCTCCGGCTGAGGGTGACGGGCCGGGCCACGCCCTGGCCGCGGACCGGCCGGCCGCGCACCGCCGGCGTCAGCGCCTTCGGCTTCACCGGCACCAACGCGCACGTGGTGCTCAGCGAGCCGCCCGCCGAAACCGCGTCCCGATCCGGGTCCGGGGCCGCGGCGCGTGACAGCTCCCGGCCGTACGCGCTGGCCGTCTCCGCGGCCGGCCCGGCCGCACTGGACGAGGCCGCGCGCCGGGTCGCGGCCCTCCTGGAGGACCCCGCGGGCCCCGCGCCGGCGGACCTCGCCCACACCCTCGGCGTGCGCCGTACCCACCTGGAACACCGGCTGGTCGCGACCGGCGCCGACCGCGCCGAACTGCTGGCCTCCTTGCGTTCCGCGCCGGTCACCGCGACCGCCAGGCCCGGCGAACCGGCCCGCCTGGCCGCCGTGTTCGGCCCGGACGTGGCCGATCTGCCGTGGCGGACGCTGTACGAGCGGGAAGGCGCCTTCCGGGCCGCCCTGGACGCGGTGGAGGCCGCGGCCCTGGCCGTGCTGGGCACCTCGGTCCGTACCGAGCTCACCCGGCGCGGGCCCGCCGACCGGACGGCGTCCGCCATGACACCGGTCGCCGCGGTCGGCGCGCAGATCGCCCTGGCCGCGCTGTGGGCCGACCACGGCGTACGTCCGGACGCGCTGGCCGCGCGCGGGACCGGCGAGATCGCCGCCGCCCACGTCGCCGGAGTGCTGGGGCTGCGCGACGCGATGGCCGTGGCCGGCGGGCTGAAGGGCGCGCGGCTGTCCGGCGAGCCCGCCGTGCCGCTGCACCTGGCCTCGCGGCCGCCCGCCCTGGCGGCGTGGACACCCGGTTCACCCGCCGACGCCTCCGCCTTCGCACCCGCCACGGCCGAGCGGCTGCTGGACGAAGGCGTGGAACTGCTCCTGGACGCCGGACTCGCCTCCGCCGCCGCCGAACTCGCCGCGCACGCCGAGGAGCTGACGGCCCTCCGGCCGGCCGGCCCGGCGGACGAGGGCGCGCTCGTACGGGCCGCGGCCGCCCTGCACGCGCACGGCGCCCCGGTGGACTGGGACGTGCTGCTCGCCGGACGCGGCAGGCAGGTCTCGCTGCCCGCGTACCCCTGGCAGCACCGCAGGCACTGGATCGACGTCCCGGCGGCGACGGCGGCGGGACGCGCGCCGGAGCCCGCGTCCGATCCGGCGCGGGACACTTCCGAGGCGCTCGGCGCGCCCGTCGTCCCGTACGACACGCCCGGCGCCCGCTACTACCCGGTGCGGCGGGCCGTGGGCGGGGGCGGCCCGGTCGGCGCCGCCGCCGTGACCGGGCTCCTGCTCGCCGCCGGACGCGACCTGCTGGGCGGTGACGCGGTGGAGCTGCGGGAGGTCGCCTTCGACGCCCCGCTTATCGCCGCGACCGCCCTGGCACCCGCGGCGGGCGCGCAGATCGCGGCACGCAGGACCGGCACCGCCTGGTCCCTGTCCCTCGTCTCCGGCCGCCACGGCGGCCGCGACGCCGCACCGGCCGCGACCGCGGACCTCACCCGACCCTCCGGCCGGCCGGACCCGGTCGACCCGGCCGCCCTGCGCGCGCGTCTCGCGCTGCCCGTCCCCGGGGACCAGGCACCGTGGCGCGGGGACCGGCAGGCGACGGGCGGCTCCCCGGGCGCCTTCGAGGTCGCCGCGCTGACGCAGGGATCCGGCGGGACCGAACGGCTCGCCGCGCTGCGCCTGACCGCCGCACCCGGCGGCGCCGGAGCACGCCCCCGTACCGCCCCGCTCCCGGACGCGGTGCTCGACGCGGCCGTGGACCTGCTGTCCTCCTGCCTGACGGGACCCGGCCTGCCGGCGACCGCCGCTCGATCGGTGCGGTCGTACGGCGCTGCCGCCGGCGAAGAGGTGCTGCTGCACGCCGTGGCCGACGCGGACGACACGGGCCGGGTGCGGGTACTCGCCGCCGACGGCCGGGTGCTGGCCGAGCTGAGCGGCGTGCGGTACGCGCCCGCGGCCGACCCCGAGGTCCCGGGCGGGGTACGGCGCCGGGTCGAGGAGCGGCTTTGGACCGTGCGGTGGCAGCCGGCCGAACCGCCCGGGCCCGCCGGGCGCGCGCGGGGGCAGCAGTGGCTGGTGGCCGCGGCCACGCCGCGGGACACCACGGCGGCCGAGGGGATCGCGGCGGCACTGGTCCGCGCCGGAGCCGACGCGCGCGCGGTCGCCACGGCCCCCGACAGGTCCGGTCCCGGCAGCGACCTGACAGGCATCGTGCTGGCCGCGACCGCCCCCACCGGCGAGAGCGGGTCCGACGGCCCCGAAGGCGATGCCGCGGTCGCGCTCCTGACCGCCGCACGGGCGGCGGCGGCCGCCGGGACCGCGCCCAGGCTGTGGCTGGTCACCCGCGGCGCGCAGGAACCGGCGGGCGCGGCGCCGCCCGACCGCGGCCAGGCCGCGGCCTGGGGCCTGGCCCGTGTGATGGCGATGGAGGCGCCGGACGCGTGGGGCGGCTGCCTCGACCTGCCGGCCGCGACCGAGGCGGAGTTCGACGCCGCCGCGGCCGTCCTGACCGCGGACCGGGCCCCGGACCGCGCGGTGGAGGACGAACTGGTCCTGCGGGACGGCACCTGGTGGGCGCCGCGCCTGCTCGCGGCCGACCCCCCGTCCGGCCCGCTGCCGTCGCTGCGTTTCGGCCGGGAGGGCTGGTACGTGATCGCCGGCGCGCTGACCGCGGCGGTCCGTCCCGTCGTCGACCGGCTGGTGGCCGCGGGCGCCCGGCGCCTGCTGGTGGTCCGGCCCGCCGACGGCGACGGCCCGGCCGAGCCCGACGCGGACTGGGCCGAGGACATGTCGCTGGCCGGGGTGGACGTCAAGGTCGCCGAACTGTCCGCCCGCGACGTCGCCGCCGGCCACGACGGGGCGAGCGACGCCCACGTCCTGGCCGCGGTGACGGGCGGCGAGCCGGTCGCCGGGGTGGTCGTCGCCCCGCCCGCGCCCCCCGTACGCAACCTGGCGGACACCGAACCGGAGCACCTGGCCGCCGGCCGGGCGCTCGCCGGCCTCGTCGCCCGCCTGGAGGCCGCCCTGCGCGGCGTGCCGCTGGACTTCTTCTACGTCCTCGGCTCCGCCGCGGCGTCCTGGGGATCGGCCGGCATGGCCGCCGCGGGAGCGCTGGAAGGGGCGCTGTCCGCGGTGGCCGCCGCCCGTACCGCCGCGGGACAGGCGGCCGCGGTGATCCGCTGGATGCCGCGGGCCGACACCGGCGAGCTGAGCCGCAGGGACCGGCTGATGATGGAGAACAGCGGGCTGACGGCGCTCACCGCCGGCGACATCGCCGAGGCAGCGGACCTCCTGCTGCGCGGCGGCCACGCGGACGTGGCGGTCGCCCGGGTGGACACGCTCCGGTACGCCGACGCCTGCCGGCGGCAGACCGCCCGCGGCTTCCTCGACCTGCTCGCCCGCCCCTCGGACGGCTCACCGGCCGCGGGGACCGCGCAGGACCCGGACCGGGACCCGGGCCGGGACCGGCCACCGTTGGTGGCCGAACTGCTCGCCCTGAGCCCGCAGTTGCGCGGCGACGTCCTGCTGGAACGGGTGCTGCGGACGGTGACCGAGGTGCTGGGGGAGGACTCCGGCGGCGAGGTCGACCCGGAACGGGGCTTCTTCGAACTCGGCATGGACTCGGTGATGGCGGTCGCCCTCAAGACCCGGCTGGACGAGCAGTTGGGCGTGGACCTGCCGGCCACGCTCACCTTCGAGTTCCCCACCGCCCGGGCGCTGGCCCGCCATCTGCTCGACGGCCTGTCCGGGGACGACGACCCCGGGCAGGAGGCCGCGGCGGCGGAGGCGGCCGGGGCGGCGGCAACCGGCGCGAGCGGCGCGGCGTCCGGCGGCGACGAGGACCTGGACAGCCTGTCGGACGACGAGCTCATGGAGCGTTTGATGGCCGGGCTGGCCGCCTCCGAGCACCTGCTCGGAGGGGAGGGCTGACATGCGGCCCGCCGTGCGGCCCGGCCCTGCCGGGCGCCGGCCGACGGTACCGCGCCGGGGGACCACCCCCGGCGCGGGCCGCGGCCCGGCCGAAGACGTGACGGACAGGGTCCCGGGCCGGCCGCCGGGCGGCTCAGGAAGCGACGAAGTGCTGGCCCGCACCCAGGCCCGCGGCATCGCCGCCCGACGCCCCCGGAGCGTCGTCGCCGTCCTCCTCCGGGAGCGGGCCGGTCAGGAACTCCTGGACGCTGCGGCCCACGATCCGGATCAGGTCCTGCTGGCCGACGCCGGCCATCACCGGGTCGTGCACCAGGTAGCGCCCGATGATCAGCGCCATCATCTGGGCGGTGACCAGCGAGGCCCGCAACTCCGGCCGGTCCGGGCTGACCTGCGCCGCGATCTGCCCGAACAGCCCGCCCAGATAGGCGGCGTCACCGAAGTCGGTGTGCTCCGGGCTGCTCAGCGGCGCGGAGAAGCCGACCAGCGTGCGGGCCGAGGTGCCGGGGCTGTCGCACAGCGCCAGCAGCATCTTGACGGTCCGCCGCCCCACCCCGGCCGGGGTGCCGCGCAGCGCCTCGGCGACCAGCTCATCGGTGTCCAGCGACACGCTCATGGCCTGCATCAGCAGGTTCTGCTTCGACCCGAAGTAGTGCCTGACCAGGCTGGGGTCGACATTGGCGCGGGCGGTGATGCTGCGCATGCTCACCCCGGTGAAACCCCGCTCGGAGATCTCCCGCCGTGCCACCTCGATCAGCCACTGACGAGTGGAGGGCACGGGCTGCTGGGACTCCGCGCTGTGCTCCGTGGAGTCTCCGGTCTGCATGTATCCACCTCGTCCCACTCGGAAGCGCCGGCCGGTGAACGCTCGCCGGCGCCGACCCTCACCGGCCCGTCCCAACGATGCCGCGACCGGCCGGTGCTCGCCTCGGTACGTGATCACGTGTCACGTGGCACAGGTCCATGGTGCACCACTCAATCGCTTGCCGACACCGGTGGGGCAACACTGCGACCCGATTGAGACCCCTTGGCCATGGCTTTGGCCGTGGCTTCCCGGCTTTCGCCCGAACAACCGGCCGACCGGCCGGATCCGGATCCGTGTGACAGGAGGAACCGTGGACTTCAGTTGGAGCACGCAGCAGCGGGCCGCGCAGAGCGCGGTGCTGGAGGCGGTGCGCGAGGCGTTCGACGGCCGCCCCGGGACCGACTTCTTCACCCGCGGGCAGTGGCGCACGCTCGGTGATCTCGGTCTGCTCGGCCTGTGCGTGCCCACCGAGTACGGGGGCCAGGGCCTGGGCGCGCTGGAGACCGCCGGCATGGTCGAGGCGTTCGGCCGCGGCTGCGCCGACACGGGCCTGGTCTTCGCCGCCTCCGCCCACCTGTTCGCCTGCACCGTACCCATCGCCGACTTCGGCACCGACACGGTCCGTACCAAACTGCTGCCCGGCCTGTGCTCCGGCGACCTCGTCGCGGGCAACGCCATGACCGAGGCCGAGGCCGGGTCCGACGTCTCCCGGCTCGCCGTGACCGCGGAGCGGACGGACGGCGGCTGGCTGCTCAGCGGCGAGAAGAGCTTCGTCAGCAACGGCCCGGTCGCCGACGTCTACGTCACGTACGCCACCACCGACCCCTGGGCCGGCCACCTGGGCGTCACCGGTTTCGTCGTCGAGCGCGACACGCCCGGGGTCACCGCGAGCGAACCCTTCGACAAACTCGGCCTGCTGGCCTGCCCCGCCGGCACCGTCACCTTCGACCGCTGCTTCGTGCCCGACGAGCAGGTGCTGGGCGGCGAGGGCATGGGCGGCGCGATCTTCCAGCACTCCATGGGCTGGGAGCGGGCCTGCCTGTTCGCCGGCTACCTCGGCCTGATGGACCGGCTGATCGAGCGCTGCGTCGAGCACGCCCGCTCCCGCCGCCAGTTCGGGCACCGCATCGGCGACTTCCAGGCCGTCGCTCACCGCGTCGTCGAGATGAAGCTGCGCCTGGACAGCGCCCGGCTGCTGCTGCACCGGGCCTGCTGGCAGATGGACCAGGGCGAGGACAGCGTGCTGAGCGTGGCGCTGTCCAAACTCGCCGTCTCCGAAGGCGCCCTGGCCAGCGCCGTGGACGCCGTGCAGATCTTCGGCGGTCGCGGCTACCGGCGAGACCAGGGCATCGAGGCGTACCTGCGCGACACCGTCCCCAGCACGATCTTCTCCGGCACCTCCGACATCCAGCGGCTGCTCATCGCGAAGGAACTGGGACTGTGATCCTCCACGAACTCGTCACCGACTCCGCCCGCCGCGACCCCGGCGCCCTCGCCGTGGCCTGCGGCGACGACACCCTCACGTACGGACAACTGGACACCGCGGCCGACCGGTACGCCGCCGCCCTGCGCGCCCGCGGGGTGCGGCCCGGCGACCGCGTCCTCGTCTGGGGCGGCAAGAGCACCGCCGCGGTGGCCCTGATGCAGGGCGCGCTGCGGGCCGGCGCGCTCTACGTGCCCGTCACCTCCTCCAACCCCACCACCCGGGTCGCCACCATCGCCCGCGACTGCGACGCCGTCCTCGTCGCCGTCGACGACTCGGCCGCCGCCCGGGCCGCGCAGGACCCGGACGCCCTCGGCCCCGGCAGCGCGCCGCTGGTGCCGCTGGACGACCTGCTGGCCGAAGGCGCCGGACAGCCCGCCGAGCCGCCCCACCGGGCCGACCCGGACGCGCCGGCCTACATCCTCTACACCTCGGGCTCCACCGGGACGCCAAAGGGCGTGAGCATCAGCCACACCAACGCGCTGGCCTTCGTCACCTGGGCGGCGCGCCTGCTGGACCTGCGACCCGAGGACCGGCTGTCCAACCACGCGCCCTTCAACTTCGACCTGTCCGTCTTCGACCTGTACGGCGCCTTCCTGGCCGGCGCCTCGGTGCACCTGGTCTCCCCGGAGATGGCCTACACGCCGCTGCACCTGGCCGAGTTCATCACCAGCGAGCGCATCACCGTGTGGTACTCGGTGCCCTCCGCGCTGGTGCTGATGATGCGGGACGGCAAGCTGCTGGACCGGCCCCAGCCGCCCGCGCTGCGCGCCTGCGTGTTCGCCGGCGAGCCGTTCGCCCTCGCCCAGGCCCAGACCCTGCGCAAACACTGGTCCGGGGTGCGGCTGCTGAACTGGTACGGGCCCACCGAGACCAACGTGTGCACCTCCTACGAGGTCACCGACGCCGACCTGGCCCGTACCCGGCCGCTGCCCATCGGCTCGGCCGCCAGCGGCGACACCGTCACCCTCGACCCGCCCGGCGAGGGCGAGATCGTCGTCAGCGGGCCCACGGTGATGCTGGGCTACTGGGGGCGGCCCGCGCACCGGGGCCCCTACCGCACCGGCGACATCGGCCGGATCGGCGCCGACGGCGAACTGGAGTACGTCGGCCGCATCGACCACATGGTCAAGATCCGCGGCCAGCGGATAGAACTCGGCGAGATCGAGGCCGTGCTGGGGGCCCACGAGGCCGTCGCGGCGGCCGCCGTGGTCGTCGTCGGCTCCGGCCTGGAGTCCGAGCTCCACGCGATCGCCGTGCCCGCCGAGGGCGCCCGGCCCCGGCTGCTGGACCTGAAGGGCTTCAGCGCCGCCCGGCTGCCCACCTACATGGTCCTGGACGCCCTGCACCTGACCGACGCCCTGCCCCTGACCCCGAACGGCAAGACCGACAGGCCGGCCCTGCTGGCCGCCATCGAGCGAGGCGAGCTGTGACGACGAACCAGGTATCCACCCCCACCTCCGGATCCCCCCTCCCCGCCACCCCCGGCTCCACCACCATGACCGCCGTACCGCCGGCCGGTCAGGCCGCCGGCCTGGACTACGAGTCGTTCCGCGACATCATGGGCTCGTTCGCCAGCGGCATCAGCGTGGTCACCACGATGACCGAGGACGGCGAGCCGTACGGACTGACCTGCTCCGCGGTGTGCAGCGTCTCCGCCGACCCGCCCCTGCTGCTGTCCTGCGTGCGCACCCCGTCCAGCACCCTGGACGCGATCCGGGCCCGCGGGCGCTTCGCGGTGAACTTCCTCGACGCGCACGCCCGGGAGGTCTCCCAGCTGTTCGCGAGGCCGGGCCAGGACAAGTTCGAGAAGGTGGGCTGGCATCCCGGCGCGGCTGCCGGGATGCCCATCCTGGACCGCACCCTGGCCCACGCCGAGTGCTCGGTCCACCAGTTGATCGACGCCGGGGACCACGTGATCGTCCTCGGCCACCTGATCGGCGGCCGGGTGGACCAGTCGCGCTTCCCGCTGGGCTACTGGCGCGGCAACTACGTGCAGATGTTCCGCATGGGGCCCAACGCCCGGTGGTGAGGTCTGCTCCGCTGGACGGCACGGGGCCGGGCCGAGTACGGGCAGCACGGCTCGGCCCCGCTGCCGTCGGCCTGGTCCCAGTCCATCACGGGCTGGGACCGCACCCCCTCGGGCAGGGGCTCGCGGGTCGCCTGGGCCAAGGTGGTGGCGGTCAGCAGCGGCAGCCTGCCGCTGATCTCCGTCACCAGCTCGCCGCGCAGGTGGTCGTCGGCCTCGGCCGGCTGCCCCGAGACCGTGTACCGGTACGCCACCTCCCGCTCCGGCACCGTCGCGTAGGTCAGCCAGACACCCGGTATTCGGCGGTGCGCCGACTCGCCGTCCTCGTCCTCGTCGTCGGCGTCGGTACCGCGCAGGAGGGCGGTGGTGTTCTTCGGGCTGCTCAGCGCGCCGGTGTCGCCCTCCAGGGCGATGTGCACGGTGATCTCCCCGGGGCCGAGGTAGCCGAGCTGGAACGTGAGCAGATGTTCACCGTGGCGCGAGCTGACCGGGATCAGGCAACTGCGCAGCAGCAGCCCGTCCGGCTCGTAGAACAGCGTTCCGGCACGACCACAGCCAAGACGGATGGTGGACACGGAGCCTCCAGTTCCCTTACCGCGACATACCCGGGCATGAATCGTCAGGGCCGTGCAACTGCGGCGGAGGACCGCACGGGGCGACAGGCTCGGCGCGTGTGCGATGTCCCGGAATCGTGCGAGGACCGGCACTCCCCGCGGGCCGGCGCCGGCAGTCGGCACGCCCGACGCCGGTGGTGCCTTTCGTGACGTCCAACCGGCGGAACTCGCCGACCGGTTGTGTGACGGATGCTCCGGCGCTGACCGGTACCGGCCGAAGCCGGCGATTCCGGATGACTGATGAATGCGTCTGCTCTGCGCTCACGCCAAGCCTTCCCCGTGTCCCCCGTAGGCACTGCTTCGTCGGCGGCGAACGCGAGGTCTCGGCGTCCGCAGTCGCACTGCAGTACAGCGGCATTCAACCCTTGCCCCGCGTAGAACACCACTGGCGCCACACCGATGGCTTGAATCACTCGCCTAACGCCCCAGATCCGGCTGATAGGACGGTCATTAGCCTGCCAATGTTGTCCGAAACCTTATCTCCCGCGGCTGCCGCCCGTCCGGAGAGGCGTGAGGCGGTCCGCGCGCCGCACGCCTGGTCCCGCCCGCGCGGCGCCGGGCACGCGGCGCGGATCCGCGACGGAAGACACAGGCCGATGGGGAAGCGGAGCACAAGGATACCAGTTGGTCACCGACCGTCGCCGGCGCGCGATTGGCGGAAGATACGTCATCTCTCGTCCCATTGCTGTACTCACGCGGGACCAGTGCGGCGAACCGGTTTTGGCTTGAATTACATCCGGGCCCCGTTTCCCGGCCCGCCCGGCGGCCCGAAAGGAGTCGCGGGACCGGTGGTCTTCGGCCGTGAACTGCGGGGTTCTCCGCGATTTTCGCCCCGCCGCACGCCGTTCGCGGCACCGCTCCGGCTTTGCCGGGATGACGGCGATTCGCCTGTGGGGCATGCGGGTCAAGAGGGCGGCACCGCGACGCAGATCACGCGCCCGGCGAGGGCGCCGGGGTTTCGCCGCCGCGAGCCGGCCGGTGGCGGGCGCCGGCCGCCCCGCCGCCGGCCGCTCCCGGTTCCGCTTTCGCCACCGATTCCGATTCCCGTCCCCGTCCCGCTCACGGCGGGCACGTTCCGCCCCGGGACCGGAGTCCTCGTCGTCCCCGACGGCCCGGCCGCCGCCCGGGCGAGTACCGCCGGGCGCCCACCGCCTGCGTACCGCGCTCGCGGCGGGCATCTCGGACCGACCGGGGCCCGCGGGCGGAGCGTTCCCTGGCGCGGTGGACGGTCCCGTCCGACCGTCAGGCCGCGCTGTGGTGGGCGAGCGGCGCGTGCGGATCGGCGCCGTGCGGCGGGTGATCGGTGTGGACGGTGGCGGCGGTCAGCCGCGGGACGGCGTGGACGAGAGCGTGTTCCGCGGCCACCGCGAGCTGGTGGGCGGCGACCACCGTCAGGCCGGCGTCGACGACGATGTCCGCCTCGGCGCGCAGGGTGTGGCCGATCCAGCGCAGGCGGACCTGCCCGACACCCAGGACGCCGTCGACGCCGAGCAGCGCGCGCTCCGCGGCGTCGACGAGGGCCGGGTCGACGCAGTCCATCAGCCGGCGGTAGACCTCGCGGGCGGCGCCGCGCAGGACGCTCAGGATCGCGACGGTGATCAGCAGGCCCGTGACGGGATCCGCCCACCGCAGGCCGAGGGCACTGCCGCCCGCGCCGAGGAGGACGGCCAGGGAGGTGAGGGCGTCGGCGCGCGCGTGCAGGCCGTCGGCCACCAGCGCCGCGGAACCGATGCGGCGGCCGGTGCGGACGCGGTGGCGGGCCACCCACTCGTTGCCCGCGCACCCGGCGAGGGCCGCGAGGGCCACCGCCCACAGATGCGTGACGCCGCGCGGGTGCAGCAGCCTGGCGACGGCCTCGTAGCCGGCCAGAGCCGAGGACGCGGCCACGACCAGCACGATGGCGATGCCGGCCAGGTCCTCGGCGCGGCCGTAGCCGTACGTGTACCGGCGGTTCGCGGCCCGCCGTCCGAGGACGAACGCCACCGCCAGCGGAAGGGCCGTCAGGGCGTCGGCGGCGTTGTGGACGCTGTCCCCCAGCAGTGCCACCGAACCGGACAGCGCCGCGATCACGGCCTGGACGGCGGCGGTCGCCCCGAGGACGCCAAGCGACAGCCACAGGGCGCGCATCCCCTCGCGGGAGGCCTCCATGGCGGAATCGACCTTGTCCTTCGTGTCGTGGCTGTGCGCGGTGAAGAGGTGCGCGAGCTCGTGCCGCGCCTTCCCCCACCGGCCGCCGGTCACCGGGCCGTGTCCGCCCCCGTGGTCGTGGTCGTGTTCGTGTTCGTGTCCCGGCGCGTGGCCGTCGTGCCCGTGCCCCTCGTGCCCGTGCCCGTGGTCGTGGTCGTGGTCGTGCGCGTGGTCGTGGTGGGTGCCGCGGGTCGCCATGGGACCACCGTGCCAGCCGGATCCCGTTGCAGCCACCAGCGAAGAACATGCCGTGACCAGGTGCGACGGAGCCCCAACTGCAAGGGATGCGCATCTGCGCCCGCGCGCCCACCGCCGCCTGCCCGGGGCTCCGCGCTGCGTACCGGACACCACCCGGCCGGACCCGCTTGCCGTCACCGGCCCGCCGGTTAGAGTCGACGTGGACCGACCGGCGGGAGAGTGTTCATGGTGGCCGAGCCGATGGCGTACCCCTGCGGCCTGGCTCGCCTCACGGTGGTCCGCCACGGACAGAGCACCGCCAACGCGGTCTTCGCCCGGGCCGAGGAGGCGGACGACCCGGCGGTCGCGGTACCCGAGCCGACCGACGCGCGCGTCCCGTTGTCGCCGCGCGGGCTGCGGCAGGGGCGGGCCGTGGGCCGGTGGTTCGCCCGGCTGGGCCCGGCGGACCGCCCGCACGTCGTGGTCTGCTCCCCGTACCTGAGGGCCGTGCAGACGTGGGACGCCATCGCGCAGAGCGCCCGCGATGCGAACGTCCCCGCGCCGCACGCGCTGATCGACGAGCGCCTGCGCGACCGGGAGACGGGCTCGCTGGAGCTGATGACCGGGCCCGCCGTCCGCGCGCGGGCGGCCGCGGAGGCGGCCAGGGCCGAGCGCGTGGGGGAGTGGTTCCACCGCCCGCCGGGCGGGGAGTCCCTGGCGGACGTGACGCTGCGGGTCAGGGACTTCGTCAACGAGCTGCGCGGCGCCGCCGCCGGCCGCCACGTCCTCCTCGTCACCCACGACTCGGTCACGGCGGCGGTCCGCCAGGTGCTCGCCGGCATCGGCGCGCCGCCGCCCGATCCCACGCCGGTGCCCAACGCCTCCCTGTCCGCGTGGGACGGCGACGGCACCCGCATGCGCCTGTCCCGCTACGGCGCCGTGGACCACCTCGGGGACCTCGCCGGCCACTGACGAAGCCCCTCGGCCCGTGGCCCCGCCGTCGATCGAGCCGCCCACCGCGGTGACCACGCGCACCGCCGCCCCGGCCCTTGACCTTGACCCCGAGGACAAGGTTTACGCTGCGACGGGCTGCCAAGGAGGTGGGGTCGGTGCGCATCGGTGACGTGGCCAGACAGGCCGGCGTGAGTACGAAGGCCATCCGGCGGTACGAGGCGTTGGGACTGATCAGGCCACGCCGGCTCGCGAACGGCTACCGCGCGTTCAGCGAGCACGACGTGCGCGCCGTGCGCGAACTGCGCACGCTGCGCGAGCTGGGCATCCCGGCCGGGCGGACCCGGCCGTTCCTGGACTGCCTGGCGTCCGGGGCCGAGACGGCGGACGACTGCCCGTCCTCGATGGCCGAGTACCGGACGGCGATCGACGGGCTGACCGCGCGTATCGAGGAGCT
Organism: Streptomyces sp. HPF1205; assembly: GCF_020400825.1. Taxonomy (GTDB): domain Bacteria; phylum Actinomycetota; class Actinomycetes; order Streptomycetales; family Streptomycetaceae; genus Actinacidiphila. Next base: position 10,800 of record NZ_JAINVH010000024.1, on the reverse strand, counting down.
GACGGCACTGCGGGAGCGGCTGGCCGACCGGCTGGAGACGGCCGCGTACCGCAACAGTTGCGCGTCCCGTCCGGCACGCGCGGACGCCGTCCCGGCCGCGATTGCGGCGCCGCCGCCCGGCGGCGCCGGCCATGTGCGCGGCCGGCGCGTCCCGGCCATCGACCTCCCCGCCACCAGCGGCGGTTCCGTGGCCCTGGACGGACTGGGAGCAGGGCGGTCGGTGCTCTACGTGTACCCCCTGACCGGCCGGCCGGACGTGGACCTTCCGGCGGGTTGGGACTCCATCCCCGGCGCGCGCGGCTGCACCGCCGAGGCATGCGGTTTCCGCGACCACCACCGGGACCTGCTCGCGGCCGGCGCCACCGCCGTCTACGGCGTGTCCAGCCAGGACACCGCGTACCAGCGCGAGGTGGTCGAGCGGCTGCGGCTGCCGTTCGCGATGCTGTCCGATCCCGGTCTGCGGCTGGCGGCCGTGCTCGGACTGCCGACGTTCGAGGCGGGTGGGGACCGGCTGTACTCGCGGCTCACGCTGATCGTCCGCGACGGCCTGATCGAGCACGTTTTCCACCCCGTCGACGAGCCCGGCGCGCACGCCGGGCAGGTACTGGAATGGATGAAGGCGACCGCATGATGCGCAGAACAGCGGACGGCAGCGCGGGCGACGCGGACTACGGGGCGATCGGCGGCGCGTACGGCGCGTACCGGCAGCCGGAACCGCGGATCGCCGCGCTGATCGAGCAGGCCCTGGCGGGCGCCCGCACGGTGGTCAACGTGGGCGCGGGCGCCGGATCGTACGAGTCGGCGGCTTTCGACACCACCGCCGTGGAGCCGTCCGCGTCGATGCGGGCGCAGCGGCCACCGCACCTGCCCGCCGCCGTCGACGCGGTGGCCGAGCACCTGCCCTTCGCGGACGACGCCTTCGACGCCGCGATGACGACGTTCAGCGTGCACCAGTGGAGCGACCTGAGGGCCGGACTGCGGGAGATGCGCCGGGTCGCCCGCGGGCCGGTCGTCGTCCTCACCTGCGACCCCCTCCTCGTACGCGACTTCTGGCTGTACGAGTACGCGCCGCTGGTGCTCGACGCCGAGGCACGCCGCTACCCGTCGATCGACGACATCACCGCGACCCTGGGTGGCCGCGCCGAGGTCACCACGGTGCCGATTCCGGCCGACTGCCGGGACGGCTTCAACGAGGCGTACTACGCCCGCCCCGAGTGCCTGCTGGATCCGGCCGCCCGCCAGTCCTGCTCGGCGTGGAGCTTCGTCGAACCCGACGTGGCTCTGGGGTACACCGAGCACCTCAGGACGGACCTGGCCGACGGCACATGGGACGAGCGCCACGGCCATCTGCGCCGGCAGCCCTTCCTGCACGGCTCACTCGTACTGATCCGCGCCACCTGACCGCAACGGCCGGCCCGTTGCGGCGGACCCCACCGCGGCACGGGCCGCCGCCGGCCCGCGGCGCGGCGGGCGGCCTCCACCCCCCTTCCACCCGCCGCCTTCCCCGCCGTTCCCACCCGCGCTCCACCCGCCGCCTTCCACGCGCGCTCCACCTGCCTTCCACCCGCGTTCCACCCCGGGGCTGAAGGAATCAGGGGTGGCCGAGCGCGACAGTCGTTCGCATGACGACTTCCGACTGGCTCATCGACATCGCCCTGCTGCTCGTGGTCTTCCGCCAGATGCGCGAGGAGCGGCTCACCGCCCGGACGATCCTGCTGCCGCTGGCCCTGGTGGGCTGGGCGGCCGGCCACTACCTCCACGGCGTGCCGACCGCCGGTCACGACCTGGCGCTCGTCGCCCTGTTCACCGCCGCCGGCGTCGCCTTCGGCGTGGCCGGCGGCCTGCTGACCCGGGTGCGGTACGCCGACGGGCACGTCCGTATCAGGGCCGGTCTCGGCGCGGCGGCGCTGTGGGTGATCAGCATGGGTTTCCGGCTCGGCTTCGCCGTGTGGTCCTCCCACCCCTCCGGCGAGCGGCACCTCGCGCACTTCTCCGCGGCCCACGACATCACCAGCGGACAGGCGTGGGTGTCCTCACTGCTGCTGATGGCCTTCGGCGAGGTGGTCTTCCGGCTGGGCACGATCGTGGTCCGCGGCCAGCTGCTCGCCGCCCGCGGCGCCCGGGGCGGGCAGTCCGCGCCCCGCGCCGACCTGTACGCATGACCACGACCACGATCACGGCAGGGGCCCGCTGTCGGGGTGACGGCGGGCCGCGCCGCGAGGCCCGTGGCCCGTGGTCCGCGGCCCTTCCGGGCCGCCGCATCATCCACACTGGTGGGCGGGCGCGGCGCAGGCGGGCGACACGCGCGAGCGGAGGAGGCGCGGTGACACACGGCGACATTCCGGTGACCGGGCCGTGCGTATGGTGAGCGTGCGCCGGGTACCCGTGAGCCGACGGGAGCTGGCCGGGGCGGTGACGGTGCTCGCCTGCGGCGTGGTCTCGGTGGGCTCGGCCTCCGGGACGGCCGCCACGGCGGTCGTGGCGGCGCTCGTCCTGGCCGGCGAGCTCGGCATGGTCCTGAGGCGCCGCGTCCTGCCGGCCTCCGCCGCCGTGGTGCCCGTGGCGGTCGCGATCGGCACCGGCCTGGTCATCACGGTGATCGCGCCACAGGGGCTGGGCCTGGTGCCGGTGCTGGCCGGTGCTTCCGTGCTGCCCCTGCACGTGCCGGCCGGCCCGGTGCGCAACGCGTCCATCGCGGTGGTCGCCGTCGCCTTCGGCGTCACGATCACCGTGGTCTCCGGCGACTACTCCGGGCTGCTCGCCGGGACCGGAGCGTGGTTCATCGCCGACCGCACCGTGGAGCACGAGGCCGTCCAGGTGCAGCGGGACCGGGCGGTCGCGCTGCTGGCGGAGGTCGAGGCGTCCCGGCACGCGCTGCGTGAGGCGGCCGCCGCCGAGGAACGCAACCGCATCGCCGGGGAGATGCACGACGTTCTCGCGCACAGCCTCGCGGGACTGTCGGTGCAACTGCAGGCGATCCGGGCGGTGGCCGCCAGGGAAGGCGCCCCACCGGCGCTGACCGGCCCGATCGACCGGGCCGCACGTCTGGCCAGGGACGGTGTGCAGGAGGCGCGGGCCGCGGTCGGCGCGCTGCGCGCGTCCACCCCGTACGACGTCGACGCCCTCCGCGCACTGGTCCACGCCTTCCCCGGCGACGCGCGGCTGGAGGTCACCGGTCGGCCCGCACCACTGGGTCCCGAGGCCGCGCACGCCGTGTACCGTGCGGTGCAGGAGGCCATGACGAACGCGGCGCGCTACGCGACAGGAAGCGCCATCGAGGTGCGGGTGGCCTGGGACGAACAGGAGCTGCGGGTCGGCGTGCGCGACAACGGACTGCCCGCCGGCGGCAGCCCCTCGGGCGTCGAGGGCGGCGGCACGGGGCTGCGGAGCATGGCGGAGCGGATCGAGGCGGTCCGCGGCGAGCTGACCGCGGGACCCGAGCCGGGTGGCCCGGGCTGGCGGATCGAGCTGCGGGTGCCGGTGGCCCGGCGCGGCGCGGCCGGGACCACCTTCCCGGCCGGGGAGCTCGAACGCCCCGAAAGGGCCGGCGGGAAGGCGGAGGGGTGACGATTCGGGTGCTGGTCGCCGACGACCAGGCGGTGGTGCGCGACGGGGTGGTGCTGCTGCTGTCGTCGGCCGACGACATGGAAGTCGTCGGCGAGGCGGGCGACGGGCGTACCGCCCTGCGGCTGGCCGCGGAGCTGCGGCCGGACGTGGCCCTGGTCGACCTGCGGATGCCCGAGCTGGACGGCGCCGGGCTGACGGCCGAGGTGGCCGCCGCGGGACTGGGGGTGCCGGTGCTGGTCTTGACCACGTACGCGGACGACGACGCGGTTCTGCCCGCGCTGCGGGCCGGGGCGGTCGGCTACCTGACGAAGGATGTCACCGGCGAGGCACTCCTGGCCGCGGTGCGCGACGTGGCGGCCGGGCGCACGGTGCTCGACCCCGCCGTCCAGCGGCGCCTGGTGCAACTGGTCGTCAGCGAACCGGATCCGGCCGCGGGGCAGGCCCCGGGCGCCGCCCCGCCGCCCTCCTCACCCCCGGCGTTCCCGGCCGAACCGCCGCCCGAGGCGGGAGGACTGACGCGCCGTGAGGTCGACGTGGTGCGCCTTGTCGCCCAGGGCCTGAACAACCGGCAGGTGGCCAAGGAGATGGTCGTCGGCGAGGCGACGGTCAAGACGCACCTGAACCACATCCTCGCCAAGCTCGCGATGGAGGACAGGTCCGCGCTCATCGCCTGGGCCTGGCGGCACGGCCTCGCCGACCCCACCGGCCGCTGAACGCGGCGCACCTTCGCCAAGCCCGCCGTCCGGCCGGCCGACGCGCGGCAGGAACCGCGGCCGCCCGGCGTACCGGCTCGGCAGACGCGGACGGCCCGAGCGGACCTGAACAGGCCCGAGCGGACCGGAACAGGCGCGAACAGAGCGGAACAGGCCCGAGCAGACCGGAACAGGACCCGAACGGGCCCGGGACCCGGCCCACCGCACGGGACGCTCACGTTCGCCCTCGGCCGGCGCTTCGGCCCCGGCCCGGCGGGCCGGGCTAGTTGCTGCGGATCGCGAAGATCACGCCGATCAGGAAGATCGCCGCGATGACCGAATACCAGATGATGTCGTCCCGCGCGTCCGTGGACAAAGCGATCTGCACGAGCCCGTTGTGCACGACGCAACCCCTTTCACCCGCTGACGGTCTTCGGCGGGGACACTACCCAGCACGGCTTCCGCCACTCGCCCCCGATCGGGTGGGGCCCCGCCCGGGCGCCACCAGGGGGCGTATCCAGGGGGCGAAGAGAAGGCGGAAGAGGGCGCCATCGGTACCGGCGCCCTCGGCTGCCGCCCTGGACCCGGCGTACGCGGGAATCAATAAGGCATGTTTTGTCCGGTGTTGGGTCGGCAAGACGCCCTGCGAAGGCCGTTGCGTACGGGTGAGCCGGGCGCGGGCCGTCCGCGCACGGGGTGAGGAGGCGACGGTGACCACGACGGGTACCTCGCGTACCTTTCGCGCCGCGGCGCCGGCGGCCGCGCGGGAGGCACTGACGCGGGAGGGGGCGTACGAGATGGGGGCCGGGACGGTGCGCAAGTGGGTGGGGGCGGACCGGGCCGGCGCTTGGGAGCGGTTCGCGAGGCACTGGGAGGACCTGGTCCCGGACGCCTACGCCGCTGCGGCAGGAACCCGGCGGCTGCGCCGGTACGGGCACTTCCTGCTCGACCGGAACGGGGAGATCACCGCGTCGACGCACGAGGTGTTCCGGCAGCCGCAGGACACCAATCCCCTGTACGTCGACGTGGAGCGGCACTTCGAACCCCTCACCGACGCCTTCGCCGCCGACCCGGTGCCGGCCGCCCTGCTGCGGTTGCTGGCGAACGTCGCGTCGTGCCTGGACGACACCGACGGCTGGAGCGCCAAGGTCCACCCCTTCCGGGTCGTCGCCGCGCCCGGACAGGCGGGCGAACCGGCTCCCGAGGGACGCCACCGGGACGGCGTGACGCTGGTGTCCACCCTGCTCGTCGGGCGGCGCAACGCGGACGGCGGCGAGAGCGCCGTCTTCCGACCCGACGGCGAGCCGCTGCTGACCACCACACTCCGCACCCCCGGGGCCCTGCTCCTCGGCGACGACCGGCGCACCCGGCACGACGTGACCCCCGTCCGCCCGGCCGACCCGTCCGCCGGACCCGCCCGCCGCGACGTCCTGGTGGTCACCCTGACGGCCCGGTGAGCGGTGCCCCGCGGCCGGACCGTCGACCGCGCCCGCGGGCACGCCGCCCGGCGGGCGCCTCAGCCGAACGAACTGATCTGCAGGACCGTCACGGTCCTGAGGGCGTCCCCGACGAGGACGACGGCGAAGACCTGGTCGGTGACGACCATGCGCACGACGCCGTCGTTGTCGTCGTACGGGATGCTGTGCCCGAACGGGTCCCGGCAGACGTCGGCGAGCGCGAGGGTGAACTGCCGGCCGGCGTCGGCGGGAAGGGCGTCGTAGGCGGCCTCCGCTGCCGGGTCGTACTTCAGGCGGTACATGCCGGTTGCCCCTTTTCGTCGGGGCCCGCTGGTGTGCGTGCGCGGCGTCTCTCCGCCCCAGGTGAACTACGGCATGCAGCGTAGCGACAGCGCGCGGGCGCGGCCCGGCTTTCCGGAGAACCGGGGCCGGCCGGGGACCGCGGTCAGGCGACGCCCCGCCGCCGCAGCGCGGCCGCCCGCCGCAGGACGCGGTCGGTGGCGTCGACCCACTCACCGGGGGCCGCCTCGCCGCGCCTGTCGTAGGCGGCGAGGTCGTGGCCGCGGGCCACCGCCGAGGTGGTGTCCTGGGCGATGCGCTGCCACTTGGCGAACACGGTGAGCAACTCGTGGGCGGGCGCCCGGTTGATCTCGCCCAGGAAGCGCTGGGCGAGCCGCGGGTGACCGAGGGCATCGCGGATGCGCTCGATCGTCCACGCCTGCTCGCTCATGGGGCCGCCTCCAACGTTCCTCGGTGCTTCGAAGGTACCGGCGCGGCCCGGCCGTCTTCCACAAGCGGACACGCTGGCATATGCCAAAATCCGCCGCCGCGGCCGTACCAGGCCGCACTCCGGGACCTCGCCGCCGTCCGGAACGTCCCCCCATCGGCGCCCCGCCCGCCCCGAAAGCACCGCAGCGGGCCGCTCAGGGCCGGTCCGCCGACTCCACGAAGAGCGCGACGTCCGCCGGATCCGCCGCGCGGCCCCGGCCGGACGTGCCGGCCGGGGCCGCGCGGACGTCTTGACCGCGGTGGTCAGGCGATCGCTTCGGCGAGGAGCTCGACCTGATCGAGCCCGGAACCGGTGGGAACGAGGATCAGCTCGTCGCAGCCGCCGGCCTCGAAAGCCGCGATGCAGGACTTGACCATGTCGGCGGTCACGGCGGCGCTGTCCGCGATCCGGCGCGCGAAGTCGCCGGCGAACCCGTAGTAGTCCAGGAGGTAGGAGTCCGCTTGGCCGCGCGCGTCGGGGCCGAGTGCGAAGTAGGCCAGCGACAGCTTGCGGGGACGGCCCGAACGGCCCGCCTCCTGCCAGGCACTGTCCACGGCGGTGGCCGCCTTGACGAACATGTCGGGGCCGCCGCCGCCCATGATCCAGCCGTCGGCCAGCCGGGCCACGCGCCGGAAACCGGCCGCCGTCGCGCCACCCAGAATGAGCTCGGGGCCGCCCTTGCGGGCCGGCTCCGGGCCGATCGCGCCGGCCAGGCCGCGCTCCTCGCCGGACCAGACCTGCTTCATCTGCGTGAGCTGCTCCTCCAGGCGGCGCCCGCGGCCCTTGGTGGACAGCCCGCTCGCGCTGTAGTCGTCGTCGCGCCCGCCGAGGCCCACGCCCAGGACCAGGCGTCCGCCGGACAGCCGGTCGAGCGACGCCGCCTGCTTGGCCAGCAGCGGGGCGTTCGTGTACAGCGGCCCGAGAAGCACGCCGGTGGTCAGCCTGATCCGGCTCGTGACCGCCGCGGCGGCCGAGAGGGCGATCAGCTCCTCGTACCCCCCGTAGACCAGCCGGCCGATCGTGCCGAGGGTGGTGAATCCTGCGGCCTCCGCCTTTCGCGCCCATGCGAGAAGGTCGGGTCCCTCGGTTCCGGGCACGGTGTTGGGAAGGCCTATACCGATGTCCATGCGTCACTCCAGCCACGGGGGTAGGTTCCGTCCGGGCCATCATGCCCTGCCCGGGGTCCGCGGTCGTTCGGGTGGTGGGGCGTTGCAGCCGCCCGGGGGCGGCGAGTTGATGCGGCGTCAGCGACCGCAGGCCGTGGACACCGCCGAGGCGGTCGAAGAGCGGCACGGCGTCGGTGCATGACCGCTCGGCAACGGGTAGGGAAGAGAACACGGCCGTGCGCGCCGGGGGACGGAAGGACGGTCGGTCATGACGATGGAGCCCGCCGAGGGCGTGGTGCAGGCGGTCGTGCTCTACGACGGACAGCTGCTGCTGGTCGCGCGGGGCGACCAGTGGGTCCTGCCGTCGGGCACCGCGGAACCCGCCGAGTCGGCCGAGGCCACCGCGGCGCGCGTGGTCTACGAACTGACCGGCTACCTCGTCGACGGCACCGAACCGCTGACGCGGCGCGACACGGCGCCCGCGGACGGCCCGCCGTCGGTGCTGTGCCAGTTGCTGAGCCACACCCCGTCCGACGAGGCGGCCCTCGCGCCGGCGCAGGTGCGCTGGACGCCGATCCCCGAGACCGCCGGCGCCCTGCTCCCGGCAGCCGTACGCGACTACCTCCAGGGACACAAGCCCGTCTGACCGCGGACGTCCGGTCCGCTCCCGTGCGTACGGCGACGGCCGGCGCGCGGCCCGCCGGCCCGCCCTCCCGGCCCCAGGGGCCCCACCGGCCCGCCCGCCCGGCCGCAGATCGCCGCCGTGGCGGCTGCGCGGGGGAACGTGCGGCGGTTTTTGCCTGGTGGCGGGGCATACGGGAAGGTGAATGGGTGGGAGCGTGCGGCGTGGGCCGCCGCGGAAACGGCGGTCAGGCGGCGCCGGCGCGGACGCCCGATCCGGGAGGTGAGGCAGGTGGGAGGGCTTCAGCGGGCCGAGGGCGGTCCGCAGGCGGGCGCAGTGCCGGGCGACCCGTTCGCGGTCGCGCTGGAGGCCATCGGGACCGGCGCCTACGTGGTGGAGGAGTCGGGCCGGATCGTCGCGGTCAACTCGCGCGCCGGGCATCTGCTGGGCAGGGCGGCGCCGGACATGATCGGGCACGACGCCCACGAGTTGCTGCACCGCGGGCCGCAGGGCCAGCGGCTGCCGGCCACGCAGTGCAGGATGCGGCAGGCGTTCCACGACGGGCACCCGGCGCAGGGCGACGACGAGTACTTCGCCCGTGCCGACGACTCCGTGGTGCCCGTCTCGTGGCTGATCGCCCCGTACGACCTCGGCGGTCGGGGGGCCGGGACGCTGGTGGTCTTCCACGCCTCCGGGCGTGAGCGGCCCGCCGCGAACCGGCGTGACCGGCCCGCGGAACGGCTGACGGAGGTGGAGCGCCTGGCCCTGCTGGCCGAGACCACCACCAGGGTCACCGCCACCCTGGACGTCGAGGGGGCGGTGCGCCGGCTGGTCGACCTGATCCTGCCGCGGCTGGCGGACTGGGCCGTGGTCGACCTGATCACCGAACGCGACGAAGTGTGGCGCAGTGTCGTGGTCCAGGCCGACGGAGGCACGCTGGTCGATCACGAGGAGCTCCAGGGGCCGATGCCGCCGGTGCCGGAGGAGTCCATGATGCCGCTGTCCCGGGCGCTGCGCGGGGTCGCCTCCGCCCTGGCCGGCCCCGAGACCTACCAGGGCCGGCCGGACTCGGGCATCGCGGTCGAACAGCGCCGGCTTTTCGACGCCACCGGTATCCGCTCCGCGGCCATCGTCCCCCTGCGCGGCACCCGGGAAGTGCTCGGAGCCCTCACCGTGGGCCGGGCCGGGAGCCGCGGCCCCTTCACCACCGCCGATCTCCCGCTGTTCGAGGACATCGCCCGCCGCGCCGCCCTGGCCCTGGACAACGCCCGCCTCTACCAGCGCCAGCGCGCGGTCGCCGAGACCATGCAGAACCACCTGCTGCCCCAGATGCCGCACGTCCCCGGCCTGCGGATGACCGTCCGCTACCTGCCCGCTCCCGACGCCTCCCAGGTCGGCGGGGACTGGTACGACGCCTTCACCCTCCCCGACGGCGCCACGGCCCTGGTCATCGGGGACGTCGTCGGCCACGACCTGGAGGCGGCGGCCGGCATGGCCCAGTTGCGCAACGTCCTGCGCGCCTACGCCTGGTCCCAGCAGCAGCCCCCGAGCCGGATCCTGGAGCGGCTGGACGAGGCGGTCACGCCGCTCACCGACGTCACCATGGCCACCTTGATCTTCGCCCGACTGACCCGCGGGGACGACGGCGGCTGGCGCCTGTGCTGGACGAACGCGGGCCACCCCCCGCCCTTGCTGGTCACCGGCAACGGCCTGGCCCGCTATCTCACCGACGGCCACGGCCTCCTGCTCGGTACGGGACTGCGCGGGCACGCCTCCCGTCCCGACGCGTCCGTCGACCTGCCCCCGGACTCCACCCTCCTGCTCTACACCGACGGACTCGTCGAGGCTCCCGGCCGCACCCTGGACGAGGGCCTGGACCGGCTGCGCCAGCACGCGGCCGCCCTCGCCCACCGCCCCCTGACGTCCTTCACCGACCGGCTCCTGCACCGCGTCCACCCGCCCGGCCACGACGACGTCGCCCTGCTCGCCCTGCGCACGCCCCCGCCGGAGGGATGATCGCGGCTCCCGCCGACGCACCGGGACGGACGAGTGCCCGGGCGCGCTCGCGCCCGGGCACTCGGTGCTCAGGTGCTCAGGTGTTCAGGAGGCGCTGCAGGCCGACCCGTTGAGGGTGAAGGCCGTGGGCGGGCTGTAGCTGCCGGTGTCAGTGCCCTGGAAGCCGAAGGACTGGCTGCCGCCGGGCAAGATCTGGGCGTTGTACGAGACGTTGGTGGCGGTCACCGAGCCCGACGAGGGGCTGATGGTGGCGTTCCAGGCGTTCGTGATCGTCTGCCCTGAGGGGAGCGTGAAGCCGAGCTTCCAGCCGTTGACGGTGTCGGAGCCGGTGTTGGCCACGGTCACGTTGGCGGTGTAGCCGCCGGTCCAGGTCTGCGGGGTGAGGATGACCTTGCAGGACCCGGAACCGGTCCCGCCGGTGGTCGTGCCGCCCGTCGTCGTCCCGCCCGTCGTCGTCCCGCCCGTCGTCGTGCCGCCGGTGGTCGTGCCGCCGGTGGTGGTGCCGCCCGTCGTGGTTCCGCCTGTCGTGGTTCCGCCGGTCGTCGTTCCTCCGGTGGTGGTTCCGCCTGTC
>NZ_JAINVH010000023.1 GCF_020400825.1 Streptomyces sp. HPF1205 | reverse complement strand
ACCCCACCGCGGGTCAAGGCGGTGGACGACGTGGACGCCGCCTTCTGGGACGCCGTCGAACGCGAAGACCTCGAAGCTCTCGGCGCGGCGATCAGCGGTGAGGACGCGGCGCTGGACGCGTTGCGGCCCGCGCTGCCCGCCCTGTCCTCCTGGCGCCGCCGCAGGCGGGCCGGGTCGGAGACCGACGGCTGGCGCTACCGCCTCGCGTGGGCGCCGCTCACCCGCTCCGGCGAACCGGTCCTGAACGGCACCTGGCTGCTGGTCACCCCGCCCGGCGACACCGAGGACACCGGTACTCTCGCCGACGCCCTGCGGGCGGCCGGCGCCACGCCCGTCCGCGTCACCCTCGACACGGCCGCCCCCGACCGGCAGCAGTACGCCGCTCGCATCGGCGAGGTGCTCGCCGCCGCCGCACCCACCGTACCCATGGGGCTCGACGGGATCGAGGGCCCGTTCCCCGTCGCGGGAGTGCTCTCCCTCCTCGCGGACGCCGACGCCGCCCACCCGGAAGGGGAGCACACGGCCGTCCCCGCCGCCCTGCCCGCGACCGCCGCCCTGATCCAGGCCCTCGGCGACCTCGACCAGGCCGCCCCGCTGTGGTGCGCCACCCGGCAGGCCGTCTCCGTCGGCGGCCTCGACGCGGTGCACCGGCCCGAGCACGCCGCGATCTGGGGCCTCGGCCGCGTCGCCGCCCAGGAGTACCCGGACCGCTGGGGCGGCCTGGTGGACCTGCCCGCCGTGCTCGACGCCCGTACCGGCGCCCGCCTGTGCGCGGTCCTCGCCCGGCGCGAGGAGGACCAGACGGCCGTCCGTACCAGCGGTGTCTTCGCCGCCCGGCTGGAGCACGCCGGCGTGCCGGCGGGCCCCGGGGCCGAGGAGGCGGCATGGCGGCCCGGCGGCACCACGCTGATCACCGGCGGCACCGGCGCCCTCGGCGCGCAGGTCGCCAAGGCCCTGGCCCGCAACGGCGCCGAGCACCTGCTGCTGCTCAGCCGCCGCGGCGACCAGGCCCCCGGCGCCGGCGAACTGGCCGCGGAACTGAAGGAACTCGGCGCCGCCGTCACCATCGCCGCGTGCGACGCCGCCGACCGCGACGCGCTCGCCCGGGTCCTGGCCGCCGTACCCACCGACCAGCCGCTCACCGCCGTCGTGCACGCCGCCGGCCTGCTCGACGACGGCGTCCTCGACAGGCTGACCCCCGACCGGTTCACCTCCGTGCTCGCCGCGAAGGCCGCCGCCGCCCGCCACCTGCATGAGCTGACCGCTCACCAGGACCTGTCCGCGTTCGTCCTGTTCTCCTCGGTCGCCGGCACCGTCCCCGGCCCCGGGCAGGGCAGTTACGCCGCCGCCAACGCCTACCTGGACGCCCTGGCCGCGTACCGCGGCGCCAGGGGCCTGGCGGCCACCTCGGTCGCCTGGGGACCGTGGGCCGAGGGCGGCATGGTCGCCGACAGCGCGCTGGTCGAGGGCCGCGTCAGCCGCGGCGGGCTGCCCGTCATGGCCGCCGCGAAGGCCGTCGCCGCCCTGGAGCGGGCCGTTCTGGCCCGCGACACCTACGTGGCGATCGCCGACGTCGACTGGGAGCGCTTCGCACCCGGCTACGCGGCCGTACGCCCCAGCCCCCTGCTGGCCGGGGTCCCCGAGGCGCGGGCCGCGCTGACCGCGGCCGTCACCGCGAGCCCCGGCACCGACCTGCTCGCCCACCTCGCCGGCGCCTCCGAGGCCGAACGGCAGCGGCTGCTGGCCGAACTCGTCCTCACCGAGGTCGCCCTCGTCCTCGGCCACGCCTCGCCGGCCGCGATCGACCCGCGGCGCGCCTTCCGCGACATGGGGTTCGACTCGCTGACCGCCGTCGAACTGCGCAACCGGCTCGGCAAGGCAACCGGTACCCGCCTCGCGACGACCCTTGTCTTCGACTACCCCACCCCGGAGGCGCTGACCGGGCACCTGTACGGGGAGCTTGTGCCGGAGCCGAGCGTGCCAGGCTTGCGGGAACTGGACGCGCTGCAGGCGTCCCTCACGGCGCCGGACGCCGACCCCGCCCGGCGCGACGCGGTCACCGAGCGGCTGCGCGCCCTGCTGTCCGCCCTGGACGGAGCCAGGACGGGCGCGAGCGGCGAGTCGGTCACCGGTGAACTCGAAGGAGCCACCGACGACGAGGTCTTCGAGTTCATCGGCAAAGAGTTCGGGATCTCCTGAGCAGCGCCACCCGCCGGGCACCCCGGACCCGCCCCTCAGCCGTACCGCCCCTATGACTTCCCGAGGTGAGAGCACCATGGCTTCCCCGAATGAGGAAAAGCTCCGCTATTTTCTCAAGCGCGTCACCGCCGACCTGGCCGAGACCCGGCAGCGGCTGCGCGAGGCCGAGAGCGGTGCCCCCGAGCCCGTCGCCATCATCGGGATGAGCTGCCGCTTCCCCGGCGGGGTGCGCACACCGGAGCAGCTGTGGGAACTGCTGGCCGAGGGGCGCGACGCGCTGGCCCCGTTCCCCGAGGACCGCGGCTGGGACCTGGAAGCCCTCTACGACCCGGACCCCGACCGGTCCGGCACCTCGTACACCCGGCACGGCTCGTTCCTCGACGGTATAGGCGAGTTCGACGCCGCCTTCTTCGGCATCTCGCCGCGTGAGGCGCTGGCCATGGACCCGCAGCAGCGGCTGCTGCTGGAGACGTCCTGGGAGGCGTTCGAACGCGCCGGACTCGACCCGCGCGCCCTGCGCGGCTCGCGCACCGGCGTGTTCATGGGCTCCAACGGGCAGGACTACGCGGGGCTGCTGATCGGCAACGTCGAAGGCGCGGAAGGCTACGTCAGCACCGGCAACGCCGCCAGCGTGCTGTCCGGCCGGGTCTCCTTCGCGCTCGGCCTGGAGGGACCGGCCGCCACCGTCGACACCGCGTGCTCGGCCTCCCTGGTCGCCCTGCACATGGCGATGCAGGCGCTGCGCGGCGGCGAGTGCTCCCTCGCCCTGGCCGGCGGCGTGTCCGTGATGTGCACCCCGGGCGTGTTCGTGGACCTCAGCCGGCAGGGCGCACTGTCGCAGGACGGGCGGTGCAAGGCGTTCGCCGAGGCCGCCGACGGCACCGGCTGGGGCGAGGGCGCCGGCGTCCTGCTGGTCGAACGCCTCAGCGACGCCCAGCGCCTCGGACACCCCGTCCTGGCCGTCGTGCGCGGCAGCGCGGTCAACCAGGACGGCGCGAGCAACGGCCTGACCGCCCCCAACGGCCCCTCCCAGCAGCGCGTCATCCAGCAGGCCCTCGACAGCGCCCGGCTGACGGCCGCGCAGATCGACGCCGTCGAGGCGCACGGCACCGGCACCATGCTCGGCGACCCCATCGAGGCGCAGGCCCTGCTCAACACCTACGGGCAGGCGCACGACCACGACCGGCCGCTGTGGCTCGGCTCGGTCAAGTCCAACATCGGCCACACCCAGGCCGCCGCGGGCGTCGCCGGCGTCATGAAGATGGTCCTGGCCATCCAGCACGGCAAGCTGCCGCGCACCCTGCACGTCGACCGGCCCACCACACACGTCGACTGGGACTCCGGCGCCGTGGCCCTCCTCACCGAGGCCCGCGACTGGCCCGCGACCGGGCAGCCGCGCCGAGCCGGTGTCTCGTCCTTCGGCGTCAGCGGCACCAACGCCCACACCATCATCGAACAGGCCCCCGATCCGCTGCCGGCCGACGGCGGCCCCACCGCGGCCCCCGCCCCTGCCGGCGAGCAGGCCCTCGCCGAGCCCGCCGCCCCCGAGCCCGCGTCCCCCGGCTCCGCGTCCCCCGAGCCCGCCGCACCCGCCGCGCCCCGCGCGGTCACCGCCCTGCCCGTCACGCCCTGGGTGGTCTCAGGACACGGACCCGCGGGCCTGGCGGGGCAGGCCGCGCGCCTGTCCGCGCACCTCGCGCGATCCGGGGGCCCGCGGGAGGACGCCGACGCCGGCCTCGCCGGAACCGCGGCCGCGCTCGTCCGCCACCGCAGCGTCTTCGACCACCGCGCGGTCGTCCTCGGCGCCGACCGGGAGCAACTCGCCGCGGGCCTCGACGCGCTGGCCCGCGGCGCCGAACACCCGGCCGTCGTGCGCGGCGCGGCCGCCGGAGGCGAACGCCCCGTCTTCGTCTTCCCCGGCCAGGGCTCCCAGTGGCCCGGCATGGCCCGCCGGCTCATCGCCGAATCGCCGGCGTTCGCCGCCTCCATGGCCGCCTGCGAGGAAGTCCTCGCCCCCCTCACCGGCTGGCGGCTCACCGAGGTCGTCGACGACGCCGAGCGGCTGCGGCACGTCGACGTCATCCAGCCCGCGCTGTTCGCCACGATGGTCTCGCTGGCCGCGCTGTGGCGCTCCGCCGGCGTGGAACCGGCAGCCGTCGTCGGCCACTCGCAGGGCGAGATCGCCGCCGCCTGCGTCGCCGGCGTCATCGGCCTGGAGGACGCCGCCCGCATCAGCACCCTGCGGGTACGCGTCATGGGCCCGCTCACCGGCGTCGGCGCCATGGTGTCCATGTTCGCCACCCGCGAGCAGGCCGAACGTCTCGTACGGGACGTCGGCGGCCGGCTGTGGACGGCCGCCGTCAACGGACCCGAGACCGTCGCTGTCTCCGGCACCCACGACGCCCTGGACCGGCTCGTGGCGCGGTGCGAGGCCGAGGGCGTGCGAGCCCGCCGGCTCGCCTCGACCTTCCCCTCCCACTGCCCCGAAGTCGAGCCTCTCGAAGCCGAGATCAAGGCCGAACTCGCCGGCATCACCCCCCGCGCCGGACGGGTCCCGCTGCTGTCCACCGCCTACGGCACCTGGTTCAGCGGCCCGGAGATGACGGCCGACTACTGGTACGACAACCTGCGCCGGCCCGTGATGTTCCAGGACGCCGTCCGCACCCTCGCCCGGGCCGGCCACCGCGTCTTCATCGAGGTCAGCGCCCACCCCGTGCTGGTCGCGGCGGTCGGCGACACCCTCGCCGAGGACGGCGTGGACGGCGTCTCCACCGGCACCCTGCGCCGCGACGAGGGAGGCGCCGCCAAATTCGCCGAGTCCGCCGCCCGCGCCTTCGCCCACGGTGCCCGCGTCGACTGGACCGCGCTGCTGCCCGCCGCCGCCGCGCCCGCCACGGCGAGCGCCGCCCCCGCCCTGCCCACGTACGCCTTCCAGCGCCGCCCCTACTGGCCGCCCGCCCGCCGCCACGCCGCCGGCGACCCCGCCGGGCTCGGCCTGCGCGGCGCCGGACACGGCCTGCTCGGCGCCGCCGTCGGCCTCGCCGAGGACGACGGACTGCTGCTCACCGGACGGCTCTCCGCCAAGGCGCAGCCCTGGCTCGCCGACCACGCCCTGGGCGGCACCGTCATCCTCGCCGGCACCGCCTTCCTCGAACTGGCCCTGCACGCCGCCGACCGTGTCGGATGCGGGACCGTCGACGAACTCACCGTCGAGACCCCGCTGGCGGTGCCCGGGCACGGCGGCGTCCGCGTCCAGGTCCGCGTCGCCGCGCCCGGCGCCGACGGCCGCCGCTCCCTGACCGTCCACGCCCAGCCCGACGACGGCGACGACGACGACGGCCCGGTTTCCGGCGAGCAGCCCTGGACCCGGCACGCCGTCGGCCTGCTCAGCGCCGACCCCGCCCCCGCAGCCCCTGACGACCTCACCGCCTGGCCGCCGGAAGGCGCCGACCCGCTCGACGCCACCGGCCTCTACCCGGCCATGGCGGAACGCGGCTACCACTACGGGACGTCCTTCCGTGGCCTGCGCACCGCCTGGCGCACCGGCGACGAGGTGTACGCGGAGGTCGAACTCGCCGCGGAACACCGCGCCGAGGCCGCCGCGTTCGGCCTCCACCCGGCCCTGCTGGACTCCGCGCTGCACGCCATCGCCGTCGGCGGGCTCCTCCAGGACGGCCCCGACGCCCCCGGCTGGCTGCCGTTCTCCTTCAACGAGGTCCGCCTGCAGGCCACCGGCGCCACCATGCTCCGCGTCCGGCTGCGCCGCACCGGCCCCGAGTCCGTCTCCGTCCTCGTCGCCGACGCCGAGGGCGCCCCCGTCGCCACCGTCGACCACCTCGTCCTGCGCCCGAACGCGGCCCGGCCCACCGCCCCCCGCACCACCGACGACCTCTACACCGTGCGCTGGGACGAGAAACCCGCCACCGGCGAACCCGGCCCCCTGCGCTGGACCGTGCTGGGCGCGGGCGAGCGCACCGCCGCCGCCCTCACCGCCGTCGGCGCCACCGCCACCACCGCGCCCACCCTGGCCGCGCTCACCGGCGACACCCCCGATGTCATCGTCCTCGACACCCGCGCCTCCGACACCCCGGGCGCCGAGGTCCCCGGCGCCGACGTCCCCGCGGCCGTCCACCGCGCCACGACCGCCGTCCTCACCGTGCTGCGCGAGTGGCTGGAGACCGAGGAACTGGCCGCGACCCGGCTCGTCGTCCTCACCGGCGGCGCCGCCCCCGACGCCGGGGTGCCCGTCACCGACCTGGCCGGCGCCGCCGTGTGGGGCCTGGTGCGCAGCGCCCAGACCGAGAACCCCGGCCGGCTGCTGCTCGCCGACATCGACGGCACCGGAGCCTCCTGGGCCGCCCTGACCCGGCTCGCCGCGGGCGACGAACCGCAGGCCGTCGTCCGCGACGGCACCGTCACCGTGCCCCGCCTGGTCCGCGCCCCCGAGCCCGCCGCCCCCGCGGCGCCCGTCTGGGACCCGGAAGGCACCGTGCTGATCGTCGGCGGCACCGGCACCCTCGGCGGCCTCGTCGCCCGCCACCTCGCCGCCGAACACGGCGTGCGCCACCTGCTGCTCGCCGGCCGCAGCGGCCCCGCTGCCGACGGCGCCGCCGAACTGGCCGCCGCCATCGCCGCGACCGGCGCCCACGCCGACATCGCCGCCTGCGACGCCGCCGACCCCGAAGCGCTCGCCGCCCTCATCGCCGGCATCGGCCCCGCGCACCCGCTGCGCGGCGTCGTCCACGTCGCCGGCGTCCTCGACGACGGCATGCTCACCTCCCTCACCCCCGAACGCCTCAGCGCGGTCCTGCGCCCCAAGGCCGACGCCGCCTGGCACCTCCACACCCTGACCGCCGGACGCGACCTCACCGCGTTCGTGCTGTTCTCCTCCTTCTCCGGCACCGCCGGAAGCGCGGGACAGGCCGCGTACGCGGCCGGCAACGTCTTCCTCGACGCCCTCGCCGCCCACCGCCGCGCCGCCGGCCTGCCGGCCACCTCCCAGGCATGGGGCCTCTGGGAGTCCACCAGCGCCATGTCGGCGCACCTGGGCGCCGCCGACCGCCGCCGCATGGCCCGCCAGGGCGTACTGCCGCTGCCCGACGCCGACGGCATGGCGCTCTTCGACGCCGCCACCGAGTACGCCGCCACCGCGCACGGCGCCGCCCTCACCGTCCCCATCCGCCTCGACCTGCCCGCCCTGCGGGCCCAGGCCGCCGGCGCCGGACTGCCGCCGCTGTACCGCGTCCTGGTCCCGCACACCCCCCGCCGTACCGCGGCCGCCGCGGGTTCGGGACAGCCCGACTGGGCCGAGCGGCTCGCCCGCATGACCCGGACCGAACGCGACCACGCCCTGGTCACCCTGGTGCGCTCGCAAGCCGCCGCCGTCCTCGGCCACGACTCGCCCGAAGCGGTCGGCGCGGGCACGGCGTTCAAGGAACTCGGCTTCGACTCCCTCATGGGCGTCGAACTGCGCAACCGCCTGGCCGCCGCCACCGGCGTGCGCCTGCCCGCCACCCTCGTCTTCGACCACCCCACCCCCACCGCCCTCGCAACCCGCCTGGCCGACAGCGTCCTCGGCACCACCGGCGCCCCCGACCGCACCACCCCCGGGCCCTCCGCGGCGGCCCCCGGCGAACCCGTCGCCGTCGTCGCCATGGCCTGCCGCTACCCCGGCGGGGTCCGCACCCCCGAGGACCTGTGGGAACTCGTCGCGGGCGAGACGGACGCCGTCGGCGAACTGCCCGGCGACCGCGACTGGGACCTCGACGCCCTCTACGACCCCGAACCCGGCCTGCCCGGCCGCAGCTACTCCCGCAACGGCGCCTTCCTGCCCGACGCCGCCGACTTCGATCCCGGCTTCTTCGGCATCTCCCCGCGGGAGGCGCTGGCCATGGACCCGCAGCAGCGGCTGCTGCTGGAGACGTCCTGGGAGGCGTTCGAACGCGCCGGGATCGACCCCCGCGCCGCCCGCGGCACCCGCACCGGCGTCTTCGCCGGCGTCATGTACCACGACTACGCCTCCCGGCTGCGGACCTTCCCCGAAGGCGTCGACGCCTTCCTCGGCACCGGCAGCTCCGGCAGCGTCGCCTCCGGCCGCGTCGCCTACACGCTCGGCCTCGAGGGCCCCGCGGTCAGCGTCGACACCGCCTGCTCCTCCTCCCTGGTCGCCCTGCACCTGGCCGCCCAGGCGCTGCGGGCCGGGGAGTGCGAGATGGCCCTGGCCGGCGGCGTGACCGTGCTGTCCACCCCCGGTATCTTCATCGACTTCAGCCGCCAGCGCGGCATGTCCGCCGACGGCCGGTGCAAGCCGTTCGCGGCGGCCGCCGACGGCACCGGCTGGGGCGAGGGCGCCGGCATGCTGCTGCTGGAACGCCTCTCCGACGCCCGCCGCAACGGCCACCCCGTACTCGCCGTCCTGCGCGGCTCCGCCGTCAACCAGGACGGCGCCAGCAACGGCCTGACCGCCCCCAACGGCCCCTCCCAGCAGCGCGTCATCCGCCAGGCACTGGCCGCCGCCCGCCTCACCGCCGACCAGGTCGACGTCGTGGAGG
This sequence comes from Streptomyces sp. HPF1205, assembly GCF_020400825.1. Taxonomy (GTDB): domain Bacteria; phylum Actinomycetota; class Actinomycetes; order Streptomycetales; family Streptomycetaceae; genus Actinacidiphila. The sequence goes on along the minus strand of NZ_JAINVH010000023.1, from coordinate 117,230 downwards.
CCCACGGCACCGGCACCACCCTCGGCGACCCCATCGAGGCCCAGGCCGTCATCGCCACCTACGGCCAGGACCGCCCCGAGGACCGCCCGCTGCTGCTCGGCTCGATCAAGTCCAACATCGGCCACACCCAGGCCGCCGCGGGCGTCGCAGGCGTCATCAAGATGGTGCAGGCCATCCGGCACGGCGTCGCGCCCCGCTCCCTGCACGTCGACGAACCCAGCCCGCACGTCGACTGGAGCGCCGGCGCCGTCGAACTGCTGACGGAGCGCCAGGACTGGCCCGAGACGGGGCGCCCGCGCCGGGCCGGCGTCTCCTCCTTCGGCATCAGCGGCACCAACGCCCACGTCATCGTCGAACAGGCCCCGCGGGACACCCGGCCGGAACGGCCCGGCGACGGCGAGCGGCCCGGCGTGCCCGGCGCCCTCCCCGTACTGCTCCACGGCCGGACCGCGGGCGCCCTGCGCGCCCAGGCCGCCGCCCTCGCCACGCACCTCGACCGGCACCCGGACGCCGACCTCCTCGACACCGCCTTCTCCCTGGCCACCGGACGCGCCGCCCTGGAGTACCGGGCCGCACTGCCCGGCACCGACCCCGACGCCCTGCGCGGCGCGCTGACCGCCCTGGCCGCCGGCCGCCCCGCGCCCGGCACCACCCAGGGCCTGGCCGCCGACACCCCCCTGGCGTTCCTGTTCGCCGGACAGGGCAGCCAGCGCCTGGGCATGGGCCGCGAACTGGCCGCCGCCTGGCCGGCGTTCGCCACCGCCCTCGACACCGTCCTCGCCCACCTCGACCCGCTGCTGCCCACCCCGCTGCGCGACGTCCTGTACGGCGACGACCCCGCCGCACTGGACCGCACCGGCAGCACCCAGCCCGCCCTGTTCGCCCTCGAAGTCGCCCTCTACCGCCTCGTGGAGTCCTGGGGCCTGACCCCCGACTACGTCACCGGCCACTCCGTCGGCGAACTCGCCGCCGCGCACGTCGCCGGCGTGTGGAGCCTGGAGGACGCCTGCCGCCTCGTCGCCGCCCGCGCCACCGCCCTGCAGGCCCTGCCCGAAGGCGGCGCCATGCTCGCGGTGCAGGCCGGCGAGGACGAGGTCCGGGCCGCGCTGGCCGGCCTGGAGGACACCGCCGGCCTCGCCGCCGTCAACGGCCCCGATTCCGTCGTCGTCTCCGGCGCGGCCGGCGCCCTCGCCGCCCTGGAGGAGCGCTGGCGGGCCGACGGCCGCAGGACCAAGCGGCTGCCCGTCAGCCACGCCTTCCACTCGCCGCTGACCGAACCCGCCCTCGGCGCCTTCCGCGAGGCCGCCGGCCGCGTCACCTACCACGAGCCGCGCATCCCGGTCGTCTCCGACCTCACCGGCGAGATCGCCCGCGCCGAGGAGCTCACCGACCCCGAGTACTGGGTACGCCACGTCCGCGGCACCGTGCGCTTCGCCGACGCCGTCCGCACCCTGCACGCCCTGGGCGTACGCCACTTCGCCGAGGTCGGCCCCGACGGCACCCTCGCGGCCCTGGCCCGCACCTGCCTGGACTCCCTCGGCGGCACCGGGTCCGCCGCCACGGTGCCCCTGCTGCGATCCGACCGGCCAGAACCGCAGGCCCTCGGTCACGCCCTGGCCGCCCTGCACGTCCACGGCGCCGCCGTCGACTGGGCCGCGTACTTCGCCGGCTCCGGCGCCCGCCGCACCGATCTGCCCACGTACGCGTTCCAGCGCGAACGCTACTGGCTCAGCGAGAACCCCGACGCCCTCCCGTCCGCGGGCCTCGCCGACGCAGCGTTCTGGGCGGCCGTCGAGCAGGAGGACCTCGCCGGGCTGTCCGCGGCCCTGGGCGACGACGGGACCGGCGACGGCGACCGCGTCCTGGACGCCCTGCGCCCCGCCCTGCCCGTCCTGTCCGACTGGATCCGCCGCAGCCGCGCCCGCGCCACCCCCGCGTACGCGGGAACCGCCGCCCCCGCCGCCGGGCCCCTGCTGCGCGCCACCCTCGCCGACCTCCCCCGGGACCAGTGGTACGAAACGGCGCTTGACGTCGTCCTCGCCCAGTCCGCCGACGTCCTCGGCCACGCCGGGGCCGACACCATCGAGCCCACCCGCGACTTCCTCGACCAGGGCTTCGCCTCCCTCACCGCCGTCGAACTGCGCGCCCGCCTCGCCGCCCTGACCGGCCTGGACCTGCCCGCCGCCCTCGTCTACGACCACCCCTCCCCGGCCGAACTGGCCGCCCACCTCACCGAGATCCTCGCCACCGCCACGGAGGCGGAGGCCGCCCTCGCCCCCGCGGCACCCGCCCTCGCGCCGGAGCCGGAGACCGCCCCGGCCGCGACGGCCCTTCCCGCCGGGACCGTCCCCGTTCCCGCCGCGGCGTGGGCCGGGACCTCGGCCCAGGCCGCCCATGCGCCCGTCCCGGCCCTCGCGCCGGCCGGTACACCCGCCGTGACGGCCGCGCGCGAGGAGGCACGGGAGCCGGCGGCCCTCGCGGCCGGGGCTCCCGGGACCGCCTTCGCCGCGGTGGGCGCCGCGGCCGCAGGGGCCGCAGGGGCCGCTGTCCAGGCCGCACCGGCCTTCACCGACGCGGCCGTCCGGCGCCAGTCGCCGCAGTCGCCGCAGTCGCCGCAGTCGCCGCCGTCCGCGACCCGGGCCCGCGAGGCCGGGGCCTTCGTCTCGCTGCTCACCGAGGCCTGCAGGACCGGCCGGACCGGACAGTTCCTCGACCTCGTCGGCACCGCGGCCGCGCTGCGCAGGTCACCCGGGTCGGGACGCGGCGCCTGGGCACCGGCGCCGATCCCGCTCGCCGACGGGCCGGACGGCACCACGCTGGTGTGCTGCTCCTCGCTGACCGCGCTCGCCGGCCCGGCCCGGTTCCGGCAGTTCGCGGCGGCCCTGCGCGGACGGCGGCGGACCGCGCTGCTGCCGGTGCCGGGATTCCTGCCGGGCGAGGAACTGCCCCGCTCCTACGACGAGCTGATCGAGCGCCAGGCCGACACCCTGCTCGACCACGCCGACGGCGGCGCGATCGCCCTGCTCGGCCACGCCTCGGGCACCCTGACCGCCTACCACCTCGCCCACGAGCTGGAGCGCCGCGGCCGCGCGGCCCGCGCCCTCGTCCTCATCGACGCACCCGCGCCCGGCACCGACCTCACCGAGACGCTGACCGCCGAACTCGTGGGCGGCCTGGTCACCGCCGACCCGCTCACCGCCGAGGACGACCGGCTCATCGCCACCGGCGGCTACCGGACCCTGCTGCCCGCGTGGACCCCGCGGGCGCTGACCGCCCCCACCCTGCTGCTGGCCCCGCAGGGCCCCGCCCTCACCGGCGAGATCGGCGAGGGGCGGCAGCCCTGGCCCGGGGCGCACGACGCCGCCACCCTTCCCGGGGACCCGCTGGAGATCCTGGGCTCTGGCGCATCCGCCACCGCCGAGGCCGTCCACACCTGGCTCGACGCACACTGAAACCCCGTCCGGGGGCCGGTTCCGCCGCGGCGGAACCGGCCCCCGGACGCCGACCGGCGCACGGCACCCGCCGTCCGCCAAGCGAAAGGACCCGACCGTGCCCAACCCCGTGGAGTCCGGCCTCTGGCTGCGCAACTACCACAAGGCCCCCGGCGCCGGCGCCCGGCTGATCTGCTTTCCCCACGCCGGCGGCTCCGCCAGCTACTACTTCCCCGTCTCCGCCGCGCTCTCGCCGGAGTTCGACGTCCTGGCCGTGCAGTACCCCGGGCGCCAGGACCGCCGGAGCGACCCGTTCGTGGACACCATCGACGCCCTCGCCGACGAACTGCACACCGCGATCGCCCCCGCCATGGAGGGCCCCGTCGCGTTCTTCGGCCACAGCATGGGCGCCGTCCTCGCCTACGAGGTCACCCGCCGCTTCGAGGAGCGCGACGGCATCAGCCCGGTCGTCGTGTTCGCCTCCGGCCGCCGCGCCCCCAGCCGGCAGCGGGACGAGAACGTGCACCTGCGCGACGACGCCGGGATCATCAAGGAGATGCGCAAACTCGGCGGCACCGACTCCCGCGTCCTGGGCGACCCGGAGCTGCTGGAGATGGTGCTGCCCGCGATCCGCAACGACTACCGGGCCGTGGAGCGCTACAGCCGCGGCACCGACGCCCGCATCAGCGCGCCCGTCGTCGTCATGACGGCCGAGGACGACCCGCGCACGACCGTCGAGGAGGCCGCCGCCTGGGAGGACCACACCACCGGCGGCACCACGCTCCACACCTTCGACGGCGGCCACTTCTACCTGGAGCAGCACGCCGGACGGGTCATCGACGTCATCGCCACCACCCTGCGCGACCGCCTCCGCGCATCCGTCGCGGGCTGAGCGGGCCGCCCGGGTACCCGCCCGGACGGCCCGCCGGCGCCACCGGGCCCCCGCGCCGGCCCCGGACCGTACGACGAAGCCCCCGCCCGGATCCACGGATCCCGGCGGGGGCTCACCCGTCTCCGGCCGCATCCCGTGGGACGGCCGGCGGGCGGGGGCGGTCAGCCCGCGGGCGCCGCCGCGGCCTCCAGCAGCGGGGCCAGGGCGCGCACCGACGGGGCGTCGAAGATCTCCGCCAGCCGCAGCCGCGTCCCGAACCGGTCCTGCAGCCGGCCCGCCAGTTGCGCCGCCGTCAGGGACGTACCGCCCAGCGAGAAGAACGACGCGTCACGCGGTACGGAGGCCACACCCAGGATCTCCCCGAACAGCTCGGCCAGCGCCTGTTCCGTCGGACCGACCGGCGCCTCCCCGTCGGCACCCCGGCCGCGCAGCCGTACCGCCAGCGCGGCCAGCGCCCGCACGTCCACCTTGCGGTCCTCCAGCACCGGCAGCATGTCCAGCCGGTGGATCTGCCCCGGCACCAGGTACCCCGGCAGGCGTCCGGCCAGCGCCGCACGCAGCCCGGCCTCCTCCAGCGGCGGCGCGGTCCCCTCGCCGATCGGGACGTAGAACAGGCTCAGGTCCTCGCACCCGCCGTCCGGCCCGGTCAGCGGCACCACGGCGCACGAGCCGACGCCCGCGACCTCGCGGGCATTGCGCTCCACGTCGTCCAGCTCCACCCGGAAGCCGCGCAGCTTCACCTGCCGGTCGACGCGGCCGTCGAAGTACACCAGCCCCTCGTCGGACCAGTGCCCCAGGTCGCCCGTCCGGTACACGCGCAACCGGGCGCCGCCCGGCCCCACCGGCAGGTCGGTGAACTTCCGCGCGGTCAGCTCCGGCTCGTCCAGGTAGCCCAGCGCCAGGCCCGCGCCCGACAGGCAGATCTCCCCGGACTCGCCCACCGCGCACAGCCGTTCACCGTCCACCACGTGCACACCCGTGTTCGGGAACGGCCGGCCGATCGGCACCCCCGTCCCCTCCACGCAGTCCACCGGCCGCACCACGTGCCCGGTCGCCGCGATGGTCGACTCCACCGGCCCGTACATGTTGTGCAGCGGGATGTCCGGATGGGCCCGCAGGAACCGCCGGGCGTGGCCGGGGGAGAGGCGTTCGCCGCCGGTGCCGACCACGCGCAGCCCGCGGAAGGCGTCCAGGTCGGTGTCGACGGCCATGTGGAAGACGGCAGTCGGCAGGAACACCGTGTCGACGCCCTCCTCGGCCACCAGCTCCCGCAGCCGGCGCGCCAGCTCCAGCGTGTCGTCCAGTACGACGGCGGTGCCGCCGCCCAGCAGCACCGACCAGGAGTCCAGGCCGAACGCGTCCCAGGTGGCCGCCAGCGCCTGCGGCATCACCGCGCCGCCGCCGACCGGCGCGAACGCCCAGTCGTCGAACAGCCGCACGTTGCCGCGGTGCGCGGTGAGCACACCCTTGGGCGTGCCGGTGCTGCCGGAGGTGAAGAACACCGCGCTCGGGTCGTCACCGCCCACCACCACAGGCGTCGCCCGCCGGCCCTCGGCGAGCAGCGCGTCGAACGCGGCCGGCGGCACCGTCCACACCGGCTTGGCCCACGGGCCGCTCTCGCCGGTCACCAGCACCGGGCCGTCCAGCCGCCCGATCAGCGCCGCCAGCCGCTCCCGCGGCCAGCGCGGGTCCAGCGCCGCGTAGGCCGCGCCGCGCCGCAGTACGGCGAGCAGCACCGCCAGCAGCTCCGGCGACCGCGGCAGCAGCACCGGCACCACCTGGCCCGGCCCCACCCCCGCGTCCTCCAGACCGGCCGCGTAGGCGTGCGAGGCGGCGGCGAGTTCCGCGTACGTCACCCGGCGCTCGCCGTGCCGCACGGCGACCGCGCGCGGCCACCGCGTCACGCACCAGTCGAAGAGATCGTGCACGGTCCGCCCGCGCCGGGGCGCGTGCGGGGCCGGATTCCACTCCGGCGGGGGTGCCAGTCCTGCCACGGTGTCATTCCTCCTGGGCCAAAGGCCCGGTCGCGCGGGCGTGCCGTCCGGCGCGGCCCGTGAACGGGAAGCCGGCGGGACGCGGTCCCGACGGCCGAGGGGGGCGCGGGGCCCGCGCGCGCACGCGCGGGCCCGGGCCGGGGTGCCGGGTCAGGCGCCGGCCACCGCCGCGAGGCGGTCGGCGAGCCGGGCCGGCGTCGGGTGCTCGAAGGCGTCGGCGAGCTTCAGCTTCACGCCGGTCCGCTCCTCCACCCGCTGCACCAGTTGCGCGGCGAGCAGCGAATGGCCGCCGCTGGTGAAGAAGTTGGCGTCCGCGTCCAGGTCGTCCCGGCCGATCAGCTCACGCCACAGGGCGACAAGGCCCGGCAGGTAGCCGGCCGCCGCGCCGTCCGCGCCCGCGTCCGCGCCGCCGTCCGCCCGGCCGGCCAGTGCGGTGACCGCGGCCAGGTCGAGCAGCCCGTCCGCGGTGACCGGCAGCGCGGCCACCACGGCGTACCGGTCCGGCAGCGCGGCGCCGGGCAGCCGCGCCTCGGCGGCCTCGGCGAGCTCCCGCAGCAGCTTCGCGTCGTCGTTCCGCAGCGCGCCGGCGCGCGCCACCACCGCGACGAGTTCCGGCCCGTCGCCGTCGGCCGCGCCCACCGGTACGACCGCGGCGGCCGACACCGCGGGGTGCCCGGCCAGCAGCGACTCGACCTCCTCGGGCCGCACCTCGCCGCCGCGCCGCCGCAGCCGACGGCTCGCGGCGCCCAGCAGTTCCAGCGTGCCCTCGCCGGTCCACCGGCCGACGACCCCGGTGTCCCGGGCGCCGACGCGGACCACGCCCCGTACCCCGACGGGCAGTTCCGCCCCGTCGGGCGCGGCCACCGACGCCCGCGTGCCGGGCAGCGGCCGCAGCGCCGGGACGGTACGGCCCGTGACCGGAGCGCCGGCCCACCAGCCGCCGCCGTCCGCGCGGGCCGCGTACACCCGGGCGCCGGCCGCGACCAGGCGCCGCGTGACCGGTTCCGTCAGGGCGTCGGGGCCCACCAGGACCGGCCGGCCCTCAAGGCGCGCCTCCACCCGCTCCAGCAGCGTCCACGCCTGGGCGCCGGACGTCCGCAGCAGCGCGCCCGGCGCGGCCTCCAGCGTCCCGGGCAGTGTCCTGTCGTCGTCCGCCCGCACCACCTGCCCGCCCGTGGCCAGCGGCAGCCACACCTCCGCCAGCGCGGCGGCGCTGCCCAGCGGGGCCCGCGCGACCGCGTCGAGCGGCCGGCCCGGTTCGCCCAGCGCCTCACCCAGCCACGCCAGTTGAACGGCGAGGTCCCGGTGCGTCAGGCGCGGTCCGTCGGCCGCGCCGCCGGTCAGCACCAGGGCGGCGCGGCCGGGTTCGGGACTCCCGGTGATGTGCTCGGCCGGCGGCGCGGTGTGCGGGTCGACCAGCGGAAGATCGCCGGGCCCGTCGCCGACGACGGCCTTCACCTGCGCCTGCGCCAGTTCCTCGGCCGTCGCGTCCGGGGCGGCGCCGGTCCAGGCCGCCCCGGCCAGCCAGACGCCCAGGGCGGCGGCCACCAGTTCGGCGCCGGCCGGGCCGCGCAGCCCCACCACGTCCTCGGCGCCCACGCCGCGGTGCGCCAGCGACGCCCGTACGGCCTCGGCGGCCCGCCACAACTGTCCGTAGTCGGTGGTGCGGTGCGGCTCGCGCACGGCCACCGCGTGAGGTGCGGCCGCCGCATGCCGGGCCACCGCGGTCACCACGTCCGGCGCCTGCGGCGCGGGGGAGTGCGCCGCCGCCACCGCCGCCCTGTCGGCGTCCGGCCACGCGAGCACCTCGCCGACCGGGCGGTCCGGCTCGGCGCCCAGCGCCGTCAGCAGCGCGTCGTAGCGGCGCAGCAGCGCCTCGACCTCGGCCGCGGTGTGCACGTCCGTGGAGTGGATCGCCTTGACCCGGTAGCCCTCGCCGAGCGGCACGACCAGGAACTCGATGTCGAACTTGCTGCTGCCGGTCTCCACGATCTCCAGCCGGCCGTCCATCCCGCCGATCCGGTACGTGTCCGTCCCCCGCCCCGGCAGGAAGTTGAAGACGTGCCGGAACAGCGCCGACCGCCACGTCGCGCCGATGCGGGGCGCCTGCGGCAGCAGTACGTCCACGGGGGCGTCCGCGTGCGCGACCGCGTCCATGAACAGGTTCCGCACCCGCAGGGTGAACTCCCGGAAGCTCAGGGCGGGATCGACCCGGACCCGCAGCGGCAGGATGTTGACGTGGTAGCCGATGGTCCGGCTCGCCGCCTGGGAGCGGATGTTCACCGGCAGCCCCACAGCGAAGTCCGGCCCCGCCCCGTGCCGCGCCAGCAGCAGGTACGAGGCGGCCAGCATCACCACCGCGTCCGGCGCCTTCAGCGAGCGCCGGGCGCCCTTGAGCACAGCCGCGGCCGGCGCGGACAGGTCGTGCACCACACTCGCGCCCGCCAGCGTCCCCGACCCCGCGGGACGCGAACCCAGCCACAGCTCACCGCTGTCCGGGTCCAGGCCGTCCAGGTGCTCGCGCCACCACAGCAGGCTCGACCCGTCCGGGACGTGCTCCTGCCACGCCGCCACCTCCTCCACCGGCGCCGTTTCCAGGTCCTGCCCGGCGGCGGCCAGGTCGTAGACGGCGGCCAGCTCCTCCAGGAAGACGATGCTGGAGGTGTTGTCGAACACCAGGTGGTGCACCGCCAGGCACAGCACGTCCGCGCTCTTCGTGGAGAAGCACGCCAGCCGCACCAGCGGAGTGCCGTCCAGCGTGAACGGCCGCACCACGAACTCCCGCAATTCGGAGTCGAGTTCGTCCTCGGCCACCTGCCGGGACTCCAGCGGCAGCCGGGCCTCGTCGGCCGGCAGGACCTCCTTGGTCAGCCGGGTGCCCTCCGCGTGGAAGACGGTCCGCATCACCGGGTGGCGGCGCAGCAGCGCCCGCACCGACGCCACCAGCAGGTCCGGGTCGAGGCGCCCCTCCACCCGGACGGTCGCCCCGGGCACGTTGTTGACGTTGCTGCCCGGCACCAGCCGCTCCAGGAGCCACAGGGCCTCCTCCTTGCGGCCGGCCGGCACCGTACGCCCCGTGCCGTCCGGCGTGATCTCGCGAGGGTCCATCCCCGTCGTCTCCGTCCTCGTCGTCGCTGTCTGCCCGTCGAGGCCGCAACGCCTCGCGCACCACGCCCGGTGGCGCCGGAAACCTCACGGCCCCGGCACTAGCCCGCCGCCACCGGGAACCCGCGCAGGCCCCGCGCGGTCGGCGACACCCAGCGCTCCTCCGGGCCGGTCTGCCGCAGGTCCGGCACGCGCCGGGCCAGCGCGCGGAACGCCGCGTCGCCCTCCATCCGGGCCAGTGGCGCGCCCAGGCAGTAGTGCGGGCCGCCCGAGAACGCCAGGTGCTCGGTCTTGCAGTCACGGGTGATGTCGAACCGGTCCGGGTCCTCGAAGACCGCCGGGTCCCGGTTCGCCGCCGCCGTCAGGACGGCCACCAGGCTGCCCTCCTTCAGCAGGTGCCCGTCGACCTCGACGTCCTCGTGCGCCACCCGGGTGGCCATCTGGGCGGGGGAGTCCCACCGCAGCGTCTCCTCGACCACGCCCGGCGCCAGATCCGGGTCGGCCTTCAGCATTTCCCACTGCTCCGGGCGGTCCAGCAGGGCCTTCATGCCGTTGGCGACCAGGTTCGTGGTGGTCTCGGTGCCGGCGACGGCGATGATGCCGGCCGCGCCGATCGACTCCCGCCGGGTCAGCACACCCTCCCGTTCGGCCTTCACCAGCCGGCTCAGCACGTCGTCACCGGGCTCCGCCGCCCGCATCTCCAGCAGTTCCTGGAACATCGCGTACAGCTCGTCGACGGCCCGCTCCAGCTCCTCGCTGCGCTCCGGCGAGACGAACCCCTCCAGCACCAGCGCGGAACCGTGGCAGCAACGGTCGAAGTCCTCCCGGTAGGCGTCCGGGATGCCCAGCAGGCCCCGGATCAGCGCGATCGGCAGATGCTTGGCGAAGTCCCGCACCAGGTCGAAGCCGCCCGCCGGGTCCACCCCGTCGAGCAGCTCCTCGCACACGTGCTCCACGTGCGGCCGGTAGCCGCCCATCTTCTTCGGGCTGAACAGCGGGATCGTCAGCCGGCGCAGCCGCGAGTGGTCCGGCTCGTCCAGCTTCAGGAACGAGTCGTCCAGCGACGAGAACCTGGGTGCCACCCGCGAGCCGTCCGCCTTGCGCGTGCCGAACCTCGGGTGCCGCAGGATCCGGTTGCCCAGCGCGTGGTCGGCCGTCACCCACGTACCGGTGCGGCTCAGGTGCAGCGGTCCGCGCGCCCGCACCTGCTCGAAGAGCTCGTACGGGTCCTCCTGGCCGCGCAGCAGCAGTGCGTACGGGTCGCCCATCGCGCCCATGTACCAGATGAAGCGGGACGTGTGGAGTTCCGCTTCCTTTTGCTCCCGGGTCGGGACAGGCATCGCGGCTCCTCGAAAAGAGATCGAAAAAAGTAAATGGCCGAACGACGGTTCCGCGCCCCGACGCTAGCAACCCGCCCGCCGCGGACAACCCCCTATTCCGGGCCGGCCACACCCCGCCGCCACCCGTATTCCCGGGCACCCGGAGTGAAAAAGACGCGACGGCAGGGGTGCATAAGGGTTCACGGCCCGAGAAACACCTTCCTAGGGTGTTCGCACGCGACGCGGCCACCCCGGCGGGAAAACGCCGTCGGCCGGCCCGCGCGCGGACAACACCGAGACACCGGGAACACCGAGCACACCGAAACACCGAGAACACCGAACACACCGAAGACCCCGAACACCCCGAACACAGCGATAACGCCGTGTCCCACCGGCCCGAAAGGCGTTCGCAGTATGCGCAGACCCGGATCCGACCCGGCGGACGACGTCCGTTCCGTTCCCGCTCCGGGAGCCGCGGCATGACCGCCGCCGAGGCCCCGGACATCACCCGCGTCGGCCTCGTCGGCGCCGGCGTCATGGGCGCAGGCATCGCCGAGGTCTGCGCCCGTTCCGGCCTGTCGGTGACCGTCGCCGTCTCCGGTCCGGCCTCCGCCGAGCGCGGCCGCGCCAGGGTGCGCGGCTCCCTGGACCGCGCGGTCGCCCGCGGCCGGCTCGACGCCGGCGAGCGCGACGCGGCCTGGGACCGCATCACGTTCACCACCGACCTGGCGGACCTCGCCGACCGCCAACTGGTCGTCGAGGCCGTCCACGAGGACGAGGCAACCAAACTGGAGGTGTTCCGGGCCCTGGATCGCGTCGTCGCCGACGACGACGCGATCCTCGCCTCCAACACCTCCTCCATCCCCGTGATGAAGCTGGCCCGGGCCACGGACCGGTCCCAGCACGTGCTGGGCATGCACTTCTTCAACCCGGTGCCCGCCCTGCCGCTCGTCGAGCTCACCGGCTCGCTGCTGACCGCCGACGCCACGCGCGACCGCGCCGAGCGCTTCGTCGCCGAAACCCTGGGCAAACAGCCCATCAAGGTGGGCGACCGCTCGGGCTTCGTGGTCAACGCCCTGCTCATCCCCTACCTGCTGGCCGCCATCCGCATGGTGGAGTCCGGCTACGCCACACCCGAGGTCATCGACAAGGGCATGGTCCTCGGCTGCTCCCACCCCCTCGGGCCGCTCGCCCTGGCCGACCTGATCGGCCTCGACGTCGTGGCCGCCATCGCGGACGCGCTGCACGAGGAGTTCCGCGAACCGCAGTACGTCCGCCCGCCGCTGCTGTCCCGCATGGTCGAGGGCGGTCTGCGCGGCAGGAAGACCGGTGCCGGCTTCCACACCTACGCCTGATCGCACCACCCCTTCCGGGCCGGCCGCGCGACCGCGCGGCCGGCCCTTCCGTACGCCCTGCCCGCAGGCCCGGGAAGACCGTGAACGGACACGCGAACGCCGCGTGCCGGCCCTCCCCGGGGGAAGGAGCGCCGGCACGCGGCGGGTTCTCGCGGGGTCAGCCGGCCAGCAGGCCGGCGACCTCCTTGGCGACCTCCTCGCTGTTCAGCAGCTCGGAGTGGTCCACGTCGAAGCGGTACTCCTCCAGCACCTCGCCCGGCAGGTCCTTCAGCGCGGAGGAGCACACCACCGTCGACGCCGACAGGTCGAAGGTGCCGTTCAGCTCCGCGGCCGCGATCAGATACGTCACGTACGCCCGGAACCAGGACACCATCTGCTCGCCCAGCTCCGGCGACAGCCCGATCCGGTCGAAGGCGAGCTCGCCGACCGAGCGGTAGACCGCCACGATCTCGGTGCGGAACGCCTCCAGGTCCTCCGCGGTGCGGGCGGCGCACTCCCAGCCGTCCTTCTGCACCTGGACGATCTCCTCCTCGGTCAGCGACGAGGACAGGCTCTCGATGACCTTGAAGAAGCCGAAGTGCAGGATCGCCCAGGCGTTGGACGGCGTCGGGTCGAACAGCACCGGCTTCGGCCCGTCCTCCTGGAACCGCGCCACCCCGTCGGCGATCGCGCTCGCGAACGCGCTGGAGGCGCAGTAGCCCAGCACCGCCGACACCCGCCGGCCGGAGTCGCGGACCACGTCCACCCACCGGTCCACGTACTGGGCGGCGGACATGCCCTCCTCCTCGCCGATGGGCGGCGACAGCGTCTCCCAGACGTTCACGTCCGGGCCGAGTCGCTTGGCGAAGTCCTTGAAGCCCGCCTCCCGCCGCCCGTTGACCGAGTAGTCCACGGCCAGGACCAGGTCGCCCTCGCCGGAGTCGGAGATGACGTCCCAGATCAGTGACTTGTCTTCCATGTTCCTCGTTCCCATCCGTTCCGTCCGTTCCGTCCGATCCCGTCCATGCCGAAGGTGGCGCCGTCCATGCCGAAGGGGTGGCGCCGTCCCCGTGCCCGCCGCTCAGGCGGCCACCGGGAAGGCGTGCAGGCCGCGGATGGACGACGCCATGCGCCGCCGCGGCGGTCCCGCCTTGTGCAGCCCGGGCAGGCGCCGCGCCAGGACCCGGAACGTCATCTCGGCCGCCGTCCTGGCCAGGGCGGCCCCCAGGCAGAAGTGGATGCCGGTGGAGAAGGTCAGCGAGTCGGGACCGGCGCCGCGGGTGATGTCGAACCGGTTCGGGTCCGGGTAGGCCAGCGGATCCCGGTTGGCGCCGCCGGTGAGGATGATGACGGTGTCGCCGGCCTCGATGTGCTGCCCGGCGACCTCCACGTCCACGTGCGCGACCCGGCTGATGAGCTGGTTCGGCGGGTCGTAGCGCAGCGTCTCGTCCACCACCGCGGGCGCCAGGTCCGGGTCGGCCTTCAGCAGCTCCCACTGCTCCGGGTGCTCCAGGAGCGCCAGGACGCCGTTGCCCATCAGGTGCGAGGTCGACTCCGTCCCGGCGATCGACAGCAGACCCAGCACGCCGATCACCTCGTCCAGGCTCAGGCCCCCGTCGCGGTGGGCGGCCAGCAGCTCGCTGACCACGTCGTCGCCCGGCGCCTCCCGGCGCAGCTCCACCAGGTCGCGCAGCACGGCGCTCAGGTCCGCCACGGCCGTCTCCAGCTCGTCGAACTGCTCCACCGACGTGAAGCCCTCGAAGACCCGGCCGGTCGTCGTGCAGTTGCGGTCAAAGCGCTCCGCCTGCGCCTGCGGCACCCGGAACAGGTCGCGCACGAGTGTGTTCATCAGCGGCCGCACCACCGCCGCCATCAGGTCGAAGCGCTGCGTGGTGTCGATCGCGTCCAGTGAGGCGTTCAGCAGCGACTCGATACGCGGCCGCTGCGCGTTGAAGCGCCGCGCCCCGAAGAACGGGGTCACCATCCGTCGCAACCGGGTGTGGTCCGGCGGATCCAGCTTGAGGAACGAGTCGTCCATGGACGTGAACCGGGCGTAGTCCCGCTCACCGTCCGCCCGCCGCACCCCGAACCGCTTGTCGCGCAGGATCGCCAGCGCCGTCGCGTGGTCCGGCGTGACCCACGGCCCCACCTTGCTGCGGTGGATGGGCCCGAGCTCCCGGGCCTGCTCGCAGAACCGGTACGGATTGAGCTGGCGCAGCAGGATCTTCGCGTACGGATCGCCCAGTTCGCTCATCTGCCACACGAACGTGGCGGTCATCGCCTGTTCCTGGAGTTGGTCGCTCGTCGGGATTGTCATCCAAAATCCTTCGCCGGTGCCGAACCCTCCTGCCGCATGCCCCGCACGGCATCACGGAAATGCCGCCGGGGGCGCACGCGCCGGGACACGGGAATGCGAGACACGCCCGTACGGGCCGTCCTGTGCCGGGAAAGCTATCGACCGCCGATCCGGCCGCACACCCCTAGCGGACCCGGCCCGACCCCTCAACCCGGCCGCGCCACCGGGCGGCCGGGCCACGGCGCGTCCGCGGTTCGCGGCGCCGGGTACCCAACCACCTGCACCGTCCCTTACCACGAGCCGGCCCCGGTTGCGCGCGGTGCGTCATGCTGCATTGCAACTTCTGGCCAGCGTAGGGATGTTCGACCCTGGATACACTGGCAACCAGTTTCGGGTCGACCGACCATCGACCGATCGAATTCGCGAGCGCGGCGCCCGTCCGCCGTGCCGGGAAAACCGGGGGCTCCGCAGATGTTGGTACAGCGTGAAACAAGTGTCGCGCAGTTGGAATCCGCTCTTGAATGCAGTGCCGCCGGAAATACCACACTCGTCCTTATCGAGGGCGCGGTCGGCTGCGGGAAAAGCGAACTCGTCGAAACGGTGAGCGCCCAGGCGGCCGGCCGCGGACACCTCGTCCTGAGGGCCGTCGGCACCGAGGCCGAGCGGTCCGTGCCGCTGGGCGTGATCTCCCAGCTCGTACGCGGCGCCCCGGAAGGCTCCCTCCCCGACCCGGCCCAGGCCGAGCAGCCCGTCGGCAGCGAGACCATGCACGCCTTCGCCGCCGCGCTGGTGCGCCTGAGCGAGCACACCCCGGTAGTGCTCTGCGTCGACGACATCCACCAGCTCGACGAACTCTCCAGCCGCTACCTGTTCCACCTCGCCGGATTCCGGCGGTCCGCGCGGATCCTCATGGTGCTCGCGGAACTGCTGCACGAGCGCAGCGCCGACCCCCTCTTCGGCACCGAGCTGCTGCGGCAGCCGAACTTCTCCCGGATCCGCCTGGAGCGTCTGGACCACGCCGGCGTCGGCCAACTGGCGGGCGCGGCGAACGAGTTCGAGACCAACCGGCTGCACGCCGCCAGCGGCGGCAACCCGCTGCTGCTGCGGGCCCTGCTCCAGGACACCGGCCCGCGGGCCGGCGGCCCGTTCGCCCAGGCCGTCCTGGCCTGCCTGTACCGCTGCGGCCCGGCCACCACCCGGCTGGCCGAGGGCATCGCCGTCCTCGACGGGGCCGGCAGCCCCGGCCTGCTGGCCGAGCTGCTCGGCACCAGCGCCGCCACCGTCGCCCAGGGCGTCACCGCGCTGATCGCGGCCGGCCTCGTCGACGGCCTCGCCTTCCGGCACCCGGTCGCCCGATGCGCCGTCCTGGAGCGGATGGAACCGTCCGCACGCCAGGCCGCCCACCGGCGTGCCGCCGAGCTGGCGTGGCGGCGCGACGAGCCGGCCGTGGTGGTGGCCGGCCAGCTGCTGGCCGCCCGGCACGTGGGGGAGGAGTGGGGGCCCGGCGTACTGCGTTCGGCCGCCGACCAGTTCCTGGCCGGCGGTGACGCCGCCCGCGCCGCCGCCGCCCTCGAACTCGCCCTGGAGTCGTGCCAGGACACCGGCTGCGGTACCGAACTGCGGCTGCGCCTGGCCGAGATCGCCTGGCACACCGACCCGGCCGCCGCCGAGCGCCGGCTCGCCGAACTCCTCACTGTGCTGCGCGAGGACGGCCTGGCACCGGCCCACCTCAGCCGGCTGGCCCGCCTGCTGGTGGTGCAGGGCCGGGTCGTGGAGGCCGCCGAGGCGCTGGAGGGACTGCACGACGGGCGGAACGCGGCCGGGCAGCCGGCCCCCGGGCAGCCCGCCCCCGGCTGGGAGGAGATCCGGCGCACCGACCCGCTGGACGGCCTGTCGGCCTTCCCGCAGTGGACCGGCGGGCGCCAGCACACGCCGGCCGAGCCCGGCGCGGCACGGCGCCGCCCGCCGCGGACCGACCCCGCGGTCCTGTGGGCGCTGCCCGACCGCGGCGACGAGATGTCGATCGCGCGCACAGCCGAACTCTTCCTGCGCGGCGCCTCGCTCGCGGAGGGCACCGTCGAACCCGTCGTCCAGGCCCTGCGCGCACTGCTCTACCTCGGCGGCGCGCAGCGCGCCGTGACGCTGTGCGCCGGCTTCGTCGAGCAGGCCCGCCGGCGGGGCGCCACCGGATGGTACGCCGCCCTGTCCGGGGTCCACGCCGAGGCCCTGATGCGGCAGGGGGACCTGGCCGGCGCCACACGGGAGGCATCGGCGGTCCTGTCCGCGATGCCGCAGTGGTCCGACAGCGTGCTCCTGACCGGCGTCGCCGCCACCCTGGTGCGCGCCCACGCCGCCGCCGGCCGCCCCGACGAGGCCGCGGCCCTGCTGTCCCGGTCCGTCCCCAGCGGCCTCGGCGGGACCGTCCACGGCCTGGCCTATCTGCGGGCCCGCGGCCAGTACCTGATGCTCACCAGCCGCTTCCACGCCGCCCTCGGCGACTTCCTCGACGTCGGCCGGCAGCTCAAGCGCTGGGGCCTGGACCGGCCCAAGGCGACCCCGTGGCGCACCGACGCCGCCGAGGCGCTGATGCGGCTGGGCGAGGCCCAGCAGGCCGAGAGGTTCATCGTGGACCAGCTCGCCACGCGCGACGGGCAGGACCCGTGGGTCCGCGGCGTCTCGCTGCGCATCCGCGCCGCCGCCCAGGAACCGCGCGAACGGCAGGTGACGCTCGCCAAGGCCATCGACGAGCTGCGCCGCTCCGGCGACCGGTACGAACTCGCCCGCGCCCTGGTCGAGTTCGGCCGCACCCTGAAGGAGACCGGCGACCCGGCCCGCGCCGCGATGGTCAACCGCCGCGCCTGGCACCTGGCCCACACCTGCGGCGCCGACGCGCTGCGCGAGCGCATCATGCCCGGCCACACCGAGGAGCCCGCCGCCCCCGCGGAACCGCCCGCCGCGCGCCCGGACCTGCTGGACACCCTCAGCGACTCCGAGCGCCGCGTGGCCGTCCTGGCCGTGCACGGCCACACCAACCGCGAGATAGCGCTGAAGCTCTACATCACCGTCAGCACCGTCGAACAGCACCTCACCCGCGTCTACCGCAAACTCGGCATCGCCGGCCGCCAGCAGCTCCCCATGGACCTGCAGCTCGGCGTCCTCGAACCCGCCTGATCCCGCCTGATCCCGCCGATCCCGCCACCGGCGCCCGGGCCCCTCGCGCCGCATGCCGCGCGCCACCCCCCTCCCCGGGGCCGGGCCACCCGGCACGGGCACGGGCACGGGCACGATCCCGGGCACGGGCCACGGGCCGGCGCCCGACATGCCGTCAGGTCGCCCGGTGGCCGCCTCCCCCGTCACTTTCGGCCGTTGATCGACGGCCTGCCGGTCTTCGGCCGCGGGATGTGCGAACGTCGTTCTCGCCATCGGCCCGCCGCCGGGGGCGGCGGGAATCCGGGGCGGGCAGCCGTGACACGCCGCCTGGGGGTTGGTTTGGCGGGCAGGTCCGAGGCCGGAGCCGCGGTTGAGAGCGGCGAGCAGATCGGTCGGGCGGGCGGCGAGCCGGACGAGCCGTCCCGCCGCGCCACCTGGCTGGGGGTCGCCGCGGTGGCGGCCGCCGCGCTGGCGTGGTCCACGTCCTTCGCGGTGACGAAGCTGCTGCTCAGGCACCACGGGGCGATGACGGTGGGCGCGATGCGGTTCGTCCTGGGTGCGCTGCTGCTGGCCGTGGCGGTACGCGCACAGCGCGGCTGGCGGCCGCCCCCGGTACGCCGGCGGGTGGGCATGGGGATCGCCGGGCTGCTGGGCATCACCGCCTACTTCGCCCTGGAGAACTCCGGAGTGGGCCTGGCCACGGCCTCCGACGCCACGCTGATCGTCGCCTCCTACCCCGTCGTCGCGATTGCGGTCGAGTTCCTGCTGTACCGCAGGGGTGTCTCCGTGGTGCGGGCGCTGGGGATGGCCCTGGCCGTCGGCGGAGTGGTCGTGGTGGCCCACGGCAGCTCGTCGGGGAACGGCCACCGGCTCCTCGGCGACGTCCTGCTGAGCCTGGGCGGTGTGGTGTGGACCGCGTACAACCTGGTCGGGGAGCGCACGCAGGGCGGCGTGTCGGCGCTGACCGCCACGTACTACCAGACACTGGCCGGGGCGGCCGGGTTCCTGGTGCTGTCGCTGGGGGAGGCGGGTCGCTGGCGGGCGCCGGCCGCGGGGGACTGGCTGCTGGTGGCCTACCTCGCGGGTGTCTGCTCGATCGGCGGCTTCCTCTGCTACAACCTGGGCCTGCGCCGGGTCTCCTCGACCACCGCGGTGACGGTCCTCAACCTGGTGCCGGTCTTCGGCTCGGTCTCCGCGGTGGTGATCGCCGGCGAGTCGCTGGGGCCGGCCCAGTTCGCCGGGGGCGCGCTGGTCGTCGCGGGCGTGCTGCTCAGTCTGCGGCGGCGCGAGGCGGGGGGCGGCCGCGGCCCCCGGCCGCCGCGGTGGCGGCCGGCCGGGCGCGGCGGCGCCCCGCGCAGGTGAACGGGCACCGGCCGAAGGCTTCGGGACTTCAGGATGCGGCGGCGCGCAGCCCGAGGCGCTCGATGTCGAACCCGGTCTTCCCCCGCTCCGCGAGGTCGGCGCAGATCCGGCCGAGCAGCGGCACGAACTTGAAGCCCCATCCGGCGCCGTAGACCACGAGGTTCTCCCCGTGGGGTACGAGGCCGGCGGCGGTGCCGAGGAAGAACTGCCGGTCGGCGTCGGTCGGCAGCACGGCCAGGCAGGTGCCGGTGCGCACCGGGTCGGGGTCGACCGTGGGCAGGTGCCTTTCCAGCCAGGACGTGAGCCTGCGCACCTGCCGGGGATGGGCGGTGCCGGTCGCCTCGCGCGGGTGGCCGAGCGGGTCGGTCTCGAAGTCCGGGCCGCAGCGCACCAGGTCGCCGGGGGCCCAGGGGTTGCGGCCGAAGCCGTAGAAGAGGTTGGTGTCCTCGTCGGTGGGCTGCTGGAAGACGAACCAGAACGGTGACTCCGGAGCCGGCGAGGTGTGCCGGAAGGCGGCGATGACCATCTCGTACACCGCGTACCCGAGCCGTACCCCGAGCGGGGCGAGGAGGTCGTTGGTGTACGGGCCGTTGGCCAGGATGACCTTCCCGGCGCGGTAGACGCCCCGGTCGGTGTGGACGTCGACGCCGTCGGCGTCGGGCACGAGCCCGGTGACGGTCTCCCCGGCGCGCAGGTCGCACCCGGCGGCCTGCGCGAGGGTGAACAGGGCGGCCGTGGTGCCGCGCACGTCGATGGTGCCGCCGTCCGGCTGCAGGAACCCGGCGTACGAGGACGGCAGCCCGCGGAACCCGAACCGGCGCTCGATGTCCGCCGATTCGAGCCACTCGTAGCGGACGCCGAGCCGGTCCATGTGGTGGACGGTCTCGGAGATCCTGCCCTCGTTGGTGGCCACGTCGATGTCGCCGAACCACAGGCTGCCGATCTCGTGGATCAGCCGCCGCTCGCACCGGCTCTCCAGGCTCTTCCACAGCGGCAGGGTCTCCAGGGTGAGGCGGAAGAGATCCTCCTGGGTGTACTGCAGGCGCCAGTGCCGCTCGGCGCCGCTGGTGCCGCTCTTCTCGTTGAAGAACTGGTCCCGTTCCAGTACGAGCACCCGGCAGCCGCGCTCGGCGGTCTGCCAGGCGGCGGAGAGGCCGACCGGGCCTGCGCCGACCGTCACGACGTCATAGGTGCCGCTGTACGTGGGGGTCGCGTTCACTGGGGCTCCTACCTGGAGGTTGCGGTCATCGGCCGGCGGCTCCGCGGTGCGCGCAGGGCCGTCCTGAGGGAGCTCACGACGTACTCGACCTGGTCGTCGGTCAGGGACGGGTGGCACGGCAGGTTGACCTGCTCGCGGAACCACAGGCGTTCGGCGACCGGGCACTCGCCGTAGCGGTGGCCGCGGCCGCGCCACTCGGGCCGCAGGTGGAGCGGGAAGTACCGCAGCTGCACCTGGATGCCGGCCTCCTCCAGGGCGGCGACCACCGCGTCGCGGCCCACCTCGCTCTCGGGCCGGACGAAGAACGTGAACAGGTGGTAGGGGTGGTTCACCTCCGGCGGCACCTCGGGCAGCCGGACACCGGGCACCGCGCCGAGCACCTCGGCGTACCGGGCGGCGATCTCCTGGCGGCGGCTCACCAAGGCGTCCAGCCGGTCGAGTTGTACGAGGCCCACGGCCGCGCCGGCCTCGCTCATGGTGGCGTTGCTGCCGGGAGCGCGTACCGTGCTGCAGATGTTCTCGTAGGAGTCGTCGACCCACATCATCCACGGCTGGCGCCCGTGACCGACGTGCAGCGGCTTGCTGACGTAATCCCCGTCCACCGCGTTGGACCGGATGCGGTCCACCCGCTCGGCCCAGTCGTCGCGGTCGAACGTGATCATGCCGCCCTCGCCCAGAGAGCTGATGTTCTTGGTGGAGTGGAAGCTGAAACAGCCGATGTCGCCGAGGGAGCCGGGACGGCCGCCCCGGTACTCCGAGCCCAGGGCGTGGGCGCAGTCCTCGACCACCAGGACGCCGTGCCGGCGGGCGATCGCCATGATCTCCCGCATCTCGGCGGGCCGGCCGCCGTAGTGGACCAGCAGCAGCGCCTTGGTGCGCGGGGTGATCAGCGCCTCGAACGCGGCACTGTCGATGTTGAGCGTGTCGGGGTCGACGTCGCAGAACCGGACCGCCACCTTCTCGTGGGCGAGCAGCGGTTCCGCGGTGGCCTTGAACGACTGCGGGGTGACGATCACCTCGTCCCCGGGCCGCAGGTCGAGCAGGTGCACCGCGATGGCGAGCGCGACCGTCCCGCTGGTGACGGTGAGGGCGTGCCGGGTGCCGATGTGGGCGCGCAATCGCTGTTCGAACTCTTCCCTGAGCGGTCCCTGGGAGAGCGTGGCACCGGAACGGATCAAGTCGGTGAGGGCCGCGATTTCGGCGTCGCCGAGGACACTCCCCACCTGGGCAGCGGGTATTGAATACTTACCGATCTCCGTTGGCATGTGGGCGGTCCTAGCTCGCTGAAGGAGTGGGATATGACCGCCCGGGAGCTTAGATTCACGGCGGCGGGAACGCAAAGGGTGGGCTTCCGGCCAACGGGGCGTGTTCTGGTCAAGGGGCCGGCGACTCGAAACGGATCAGGGCACCTACACGTACCGTCCTGATCAGCGACTTCATCGATTCTGGCGGCTCTGGAGGGAGATATTCCGCTCACCGGGGAGAGGTTGACGAAGTCGCCGACACGGTGATGATGGGGTCTGGCGAGATTCCGGATCGGGCCCGCGGCTGCCAGTTCGGTCCGCGGTACCCGTGGACGTCATTGACAGTTCCGAGACGGCGGGGTACTTGCTGGGCCGTAATTCCGGTGATCCGTTTTCCACCCCGGTGCCGGGGCATACCGGCCCCCATTTCTTGATCGCTTTCGCCCTCCCGGAAGGAGAGCGTAGCCATGGCTGTGCTCAGTGAATTGACGGATATTCTCGCGGAACTCGGGGTGGAGCCCGAGCTGCTCACCCCCGACACCCGGCTCCGCTCCGGCCTGGGCCTCACGTCCACGGAGACCACCGAGCTCGGCCTGGAGATGACACGCCGCTTCGGTGCCCACATCGACCTGTGGGACGCCGCCGACTACAGCCTGGCCGAGCTCGCCGACGCCATCAGCGCGGAGCGCGGCGCGGCCGGCGGGGAGCGCGGATGAGCGCCGCCGGGCCCGCGGCCCCTGCCTCCCCCGCCCACGGAGCCGGGCCCGCACCCGCTCCCGGTCCCGCTTCCGGGCTCCCCGCGCCCGCCGCCCTTCCGCGCGTACCGGCGGAACGCGCGCAGGAGTACCGGCGGCGCGGCTGGTGGCTGCCCGAGCGGGTGGACCGGCTGGCGCTGCGCCGGGCCGCTGAGCGGCCGGAGGCCGTCGCCGTGGTGGCCCCGGGCGGGCGGCTGACCTACCGGCAGCTCGCCGACGCGGTGGCCGGCGCGGCCCGGCGGCTGGCCCGGCTGGGCGTGCGCCGCGGGGACCGGGTCCTGGTCCAACTGCCCAACGACGTCGAGCTGGTGGTGCTGCCACTGGCCCTGATGCGGCTCGGCGCGCACCCCGTGATGGCCCATCCCGCCCTGCGCCGGTACGAGTTGGCGCACGTCGTCGAGGCGACCGCGCCGGTGGCGATGGCGGTGCAGCGGCGCGTGGGCCGTTTCGACCACGCCGCCCTGGCCAGGCACCTGGCGGCGGACTGCCCGTCGTTGCGCCTGCTGCTCGTGGCCGACCGCGCGGGCGGCGGCGCGCCCGAGCAGGACACGCACGACCTGGTCGCGCTGTGCCGTCCCGAACCCGGCGAGGGCCCGCTGCCCGAGCTGGGGCCGCCGCAGGACGACGAGCCCGCGGTGATGCTGCTCTCCAGCGGCACCACCGGCCGCCCCAAGGCCATCGCGCGGGCGCACGAGGGCTACGGCTACATGATCCGCGCTTCCGCCGAATGGGCAGCCCTTTCCGCGGACACCGTGTATCTGGCGGTGATGCCGGGCGCCCACGGCTTCGTCCTCAACTGCCCCGGCATCCTCGGCACACTGGCCTTCGGCGGGCGCGTGGTGCTGGCATCGGCCGACGACCCGGACGGCGCGCTCGACCTGGTGGAGCGGGAAGGCGTGACGCACTGCGCCCTCGTACCCGCCCTGGTGGACCAGTGGGTCGCCGCGGCCCGCCGGCGCGGGCGGGGCCCGTCCACCCTGCGCGTGGTGCAGGTCGGCGGCGCGCGCCCCGAGGCGCGGCTGGTAACCGAGGCGATGAAGGCGCTGGGCTGCACCGTGCAGCAGTGCTACGGGATGAGCGAGGGCCTGCTGGTCTTCACCGCGCTGGACGACCCCGAAGGCGTCGTCACCGGGACCCAGGGCAGGCCCGCCTCCCCCGGTGACGAGCTGCGGGTGGTCGACGAGTCCGGCGCGCCCGTACCGCCCGGCACCACGGGCGAACTGCTCACCCGCGGCCCGTACACGGTCCCCGGCTACTACAACGCGCCCGGCGCCGACGAGCGGTCCTTCACCGCGGACGGCTTCTACCGCACCGGCGACGTGGTGCGCCTGCTCCCCTCCGGGGGGCTGGTGGTGGAGGGCCGGCTGGGCGACGTCATCAACCGCGGCGGGGAGAAGATCTCCCCGCTGGACCTGGAGGCGCTGGTCATCGACCACCCCGCGGTGCGGGCGGCCGCGGCCGTCGCCGTACCGCACCCGGTGCTGGGCCAGACGGTGTGCCTCTTCGCCGTCCCGCTGGACCCCGCGGCCCCACCCTCCCTGCTGGAGCTGCGCCGCCACCTCCAGGACCGGGGCCTGGCGACGTTCAAGCTGCCCGAGCGCCTGGAGATCGTCGACACGATCCCCTACGTGGGCATCGGCAAGGTCGACCGCGTCGCCCTGCGCCGGGCCGCCACCGAGGCGGGCGCCCCGGACTGAAGACGCCGGAAAGCCGTACCCGCCCCTTGAGCCCGCCCCTTGAGCCCGCCCCCTGAGCCCGAAGCCGTCCGGAGCCCCGCCCCCGAACCCGCGCCCGCTCGGAGCCCGAACCCCCGAACCCCCGACCCGTACCCGTCCGGAGACGGAGCCGCCGTCCGGAGCCGACGTCCGACCCGAAGGAGCCCCCACATGGCCGCACCCGGCGCCCCCGCCTCCGCCGGCGACATAGCGATCATCGGTATGAGCGGACGCTTCCCGCGTTCGCCGGACCTGCGGGAGTACTGGCGCAACATCAGCGGCGGGGTGGAGTGCGTCACCTTCTTCTCTCCCGGCGAACTCGACGCGGCCGGCACCCCGGCCCGGCTGCGCGACCACCCTCGCTACGTGCCCGCCCAGGGCGCCCTGGACGGGACGGACCTGTTCGACGCGGAGTTCTTCGGCCTGAACCCGAAGGAGGCCGAACTGATCGACCCGCAGCAGCGGCTGCTGCTGGAGTGCGCGTGGCACGCCTTCGAGGACAGCGGCCACCTGCCGGAGCGGGCCGGCGGGCCGGTCGCCCTCTTCGCGGGCGGCTACCGCAACGGCTACTTCGAGCTCATCGGGCAGAGCCGGGACCCGCACCAGTCCTTCCTGCGCGACGTGGGCAACGAGCCGGACTACATGGCCACCCGCATCGCCTACCTGCTGGGGCTGACCGGTGCCGCGGTGACCGTGCAGACCGCCTGCTCCAGCTCACTGGTCGCCGTCCACCTGGCCGCGCGGGCGCTGCTGGCCGGGGAATGCCGGATGGCACTCGCCGGCGGGGTCACCGTCCGCGCCGCGCAGGGCCCGGGCTACATCGCCACCGAGGGCGGGATCTACTCGGCCGACGGCCACTGCCGCTCCTTCGACGCCGCCGCCGAGGGCACGGTGATCGGGGAGGGCGTGGGCCTGGTGGTGCTCAAGCGGCTGGAGGACGCGCTCGCCGACGGCGACCACGTACGGGCCGTGATCAAGGGCTCCGCGGTCGGCAACGACGGCTCGGCCCGCGTCGGCTACACCGCGCCCGGCGTGGCGGGACAGGCCCGGATCGTGGCGGCTGCCCTGGAGGCCGCCGGGGTGCACCCGGACACCGTCGGCTACGTGGAGGCGCACGGCAGCGGCACCCCGATGGGCGACCGCATCGAGGTCGACGCCCTCACCCGCGCCTGGCGGGACCGCGGCTGGAGCGGGGGACGGCGGCCGATCGGATCGGTGAAGACCAACATCGGCCACACCCACGCCGCCGCCGGCATCGCCGGGCTGCTCAAGACGGTGCTCGCCCTGGAACACGAACGCGTGCCCGCCAGCCTCCACTTCGACCGGCCGAACCCGCGCATCGACTTCGACGCCTCCCCCTTCGAGGTCGCGCGCGAGGCCGTGCCCTGGCCGCGCGGGGACCGGCCGCGCCGCGCCGGGGTCAGCTCCTTCGGCCTGGGCGGCACCGGGGCGCACGTGGTCCTGGAGGAGGCCCCCGTACCGGCTCCCGTACCGGCCACCGCACCGGCCACCGCGGCCGGCGGTGGGCGCCGCTGGCACCTCCTGACCGTCTCCGCCCGCTCCGAGGCCGCGGGCGCCGCGCTGTGCCGCGAACTGGCCGGCCGGCTGGGCGAACCGGACGCCCCGGACCTGGCCGACGCCGCCTGGACCACACACGCCGGCCGCCGCGCCTTCGCGCACCGGCGGTTCGCGGTCGCCGACACCCCGGCCGCGGCGGCGGCCGCGTTCGCCGACCCGGACGCGCTGCCCGGCGTGCGGGCCCGGCCGGGCCCGGGCCCGTCGGTCGCCTTCCTGCTGCCCGGCCTCGGCGACCAGCACATCGGGATGGCCCGGCGGATCCGCGAGACCGAGCCGGTCTTCCGCGCCGAACTCGACCGGTGCGCCGACCTCCTGGGCGCCCGGGACGGCCTGGACCTGCTGGGCGCCCTCTACCCGCCGGGTGTCCAGGACGCCGCGGAGCCGGCCCCGGGGGACGGCCTCGACCTGCGGGCCATGCTCGGCCGCGGCCGCCGCCGCGACGACCTGCCCGACACCCGGCTCGCCCAGCCCGCGGTCTTCGCCGTCGAATACGCCCTGGCCAGGCTCTGGGAACACTGGGGGGTGCGGCCGGACGCCCTGCTCGGGTACAGCATCGGGGAGTTCACCGCGGCCTGCCTGTCCGGGGTGCTCGGTCTTGAGGACGCGCTGCACCTGGTGGCGGAACGCGCGCGGATACTCGCCGCGCTGCCCGGCGGGTCGATGCTCGCGGTGCCGCTGGGCGAGGAGCGGCTGCGCGACCTGCTCGCCGCGGACGGGGCCGGCCACAGCCAGGTGGCGGTGGCCGCGGTCAATGGCCCCGAGCTGTGCGTGGCCGCCGGGCCCGCCGACCAGGTACGGCAGTTGGCCGAGCGGCTGGCCGCCGACGGCGTTCCCAGCCGGCCGGTGCAGACCACCCACGCCTTCCACACGCCGATGATGCGCCCCGCCGCCGCCGAGTTCGCTGCCCTGGTGGCCTCGCTCGACCTGCGCGAGCCGCGGATCCCCCTGCTGTCGAACGTCACCGGGGACTGGATGACGCCCGAGCAGGCGCTCGACCCCGGCCACTGGGTGCGGCACCTGTGCGAGCCGGTCCGGTTCGCCCGGAGCGCGGCACGGCTGTGGGAGGTGCCGGGCAGGGTGCTGCTGGAGGTGGGCCCGGGCCGCGCGCTGGGCAGCCTCGCCCTGCAGGCCCGCCCGTCCGGCGCCGCCGAGGGCGTCGAGGTGCTGGCGTCGCTGCCGGCACGGCACGAGCGCGAGCCGGAGGACCGGTTCCTGCTCTCCACCGCCGGACGGTTGTGGCAGGCGGGGGTGCCCGTGGACTGGGACGGGTTCCACTCGGGGGAGCGCCGCCGCCGGGTGCCGCTGCCCGGCTACCCGTTCGAGCGGCGCCGCCACTGGGCGGCCCCGGCCGCCGCCGACGCCCCGGCCGGCACCGCCCGTACCACCGCCCGTTCCGCCGCCGGGACGCGGGACGCGGAAGCCGCCGGCACGCCCGGCGACGGCCTCGCCTCCTGGTTCTCGGTACCCGGGTGGCGCCAACTGCCGCCGCTGACCGCCCGGGTGCGGCCACCGGCGGGGGAGCCATGGCTGGTCTTCCTCGACCCGGCCGGGATCGGCGGCGAGCTGGCCGCCGAACTGCGCCGTCTCGGCGCCGAGGTGGAGACCGTCGCGCCCGAGGGCGTGGCGGTGCCCGGCGAGCCCGACCACGTACTCGACCCGGAGGACCGCGCCGGCTACCTGCGGCTGCTGCGCGGGCCGGGCGGAACCGGCCGGGCGGCGCGCCGGATCGTGCACTTGTGGTCCGTCACCGGTGAGCGGGCAGCCTCCCGCGACACGGACCGGGCGCAACGGCTCGGCTTCGGCAGCCTGCTGCTGCTCGCCCAGGCACTCGGCGAGGACGGCGGCGGCGAACCGGCGCGGGTGACGGTGGTCTCCTCCGGCCTGCACGCTTTCGGGGCCGGGGCGGGCTCCAGCCCCGAGAAGGCGGTGCTGCTCGGCATCAGCCGGGTCTGGCCGCTGGAGAACCCGGCGGTCGACTGCCGGGCGGTCGACATCGCGCCGCCCGCCGAGGCCGACTCCGGGCGCGTCGCCCGCCAGGTCCTGGCCGAGTGCCTGGCCAGGAGCGGGGCCGCGGACGAGGCCGAGGTGGTGCTGCGCGGCCCGGCCAGGTACGCGCGGGACATGCTGCCGGTCCCGCTCCCGCACGGCGGGGGCGACGGCGCCGACCGGCCCGCGCCCGTCCTGCGGGAGCAGGGCGTCTACCTGATCACCGGCGGCCTCGGCGGCCTCGGCCTGACCGTCGCCCGGCACCTGGCCGCCACCGTCCGCGCCCGGCTCGTACTCACCACCCGTACGCCGCTCCCACCGCCCGGGGCACCGCCCGCCGACGCCGCCGCGGCCGCCCGTGTCCGCGCCGTGCAGGAGCTGGAGAAGGCGGGGGCGCGGGTGCTGGTCGTGCGGTCGGACGCGGCCGACGCCGAGGACATGGCGGCGGCCGTACGCGAGGCGGTGGCCAGGTTCGGGACGGTGCACGGCGCGGTGCACGCCGCCGGGATCGCCGGGGGCGGGGTCATCCAGTTCCGCGATCCGGGCTCCGCCGCGGCCGTACTCGCCCCGAAGGTGCGCGGCGCCCGGAACCTGGTGGAGAGCCTGCGACCGCTCGCTCCGGACTTCGTCGCCCTGTTCGCCTCCACGCTCGGCGTCACCGGCGCCCCTGGCCAGGCCGACTACTGCGCGGCCAACGCCTACCTCGACGCGCTCGCCGCGCACGAGCAGGAGCACGGCGGGCCGCCCGTGGTCGCGATCGACTGGGACGGCTGGCAGGAGGTCGGCATGGCGGCCCGGGAGGCCGCGGGCGACGGCCCGGCCCGGCCCACCGGGCATCCGCTGCTCGGCGCGCTGATCGAGGAGGACGCGCGGCACGCGGTCTACGAGAACAGGATCAGCGCGGCCGCGGACTGGCTCGTCGACGAACACCGCATGCACGGCCACCCGGTCGTGCCCGGCACCGGCCACCTGGAGCTCGCCCGCGCCGCCTTCGCCCGCCACCTGCCGCAGCCCGGTGCCGGCCTGGAGCTGGACGAGGTCTCCTTCTTCGCGCCCGTCGTGCTCGACGAACAGGAGACGCGGACCCTGCGCACGGTCCTGGAATGGCACGGAGCCGCAGACGGCGCCCCGGACGGCGCCCCGGACGGCGCCCCGGACGGAGCCCGGCAGGACGGCCCGGACGGCGGTCCGGACGCCCCCCGGGCCCTGAGCGCGCGGTTCTCGGTGCTCAGCCGCCGGGAGGACCGCGGCCCCGACGCGCCCTGGCTGCGCCACTGCACCGGCCTGATCCGCGAGGCCGCGCGGCCGCGGCCCGCCGACCCCGCCGACCCCGCAGCCCCCGTCGACCTCGCGGCGCTGGCCGGGCGGCTGACCGAGGTGTCCGGAGCCGTCCACGACGGCCCCATGGGCTTCGGACCGCGCTCGCGCTGCGTCACGCGGATGTGGAGCGGTCCGCGGGAGACCCTGGCCGAACTGGAGCTGCCCGAGGAGTTCGCCGCGGACCTCGACCGGCTCCACCTGCACCCGTCGCTGCTGGACCTGGCCAACGCCTACCCGGGCGTCTACCTGGCCGAGGAGTTCCGCATCCCGATCGCCTACGGGCGACTGGTCCTGCACGCGCCCCTGCCGCGCCGGTTCTTCAGCCATCACCGCGCCACCGGGTCGGACCACACGGGCAGGCAGACCAGCACGGCCGAGATCGCACTCTACGACCCGGACGGCCGGCTGCTGGCACGGACCGAGGGCTTCGTCCTGAAGCACCCGGGGAACTTGCGCGGGCGGCTGGAGTCCGTGCGCGACGGCACCGCCGCCGACCTGGCACCGTACCGGGGCGCGGGCAGCGGTGAGCGCCGCGGCGGCGGGCCGCTCGGCCTCGCCGGGCAGCTGGCGCGCACCATCGCCCCGGACCGCGGTGTGGAAGCGCTGGTACGGGTGCTGGACGCGGGGCTGCGCCCCCAGGTCGTGGTCGCGCCGGGCGGCCTGCGCCCGCCCGCGCCCACAGGCGAGGGCGACCCCGCGCGGCCCCCGGCCGCCCGGACGGAGGGCCGGCACCCGCGGCCGGCGCTGAGCGTCGCCTACCGCAAACCGCGGGGCGGCACGGAGGAGCGCGTCGCCGCGCTCATGGGCGAACTGCTCGGCGTGGAGGGCGTCGGCGCCCACGACCCCTTCCTCGACCTGGGGGGACACTCCCTGCTCGCCCTCCAGCTCCTGTCCCGGCTGCGGCAGGAGTTCGGCACGTCGATCTCCCTCGGCGAGTTCTTCGACTCGCTCACCGCCGCGGGACTGGCCGGGCGCCTCGCCGCCGAGCCCGCATGACCGCCACCCCCGATCCCCAGGAGAAGCAGGACGTGAACCCCGCAGAGAACAGCTCCGCCCCCTCCGCCGGCCCGCGCCAGGTCGTCGGCGTCGTCGGCGCGGGCGTCATCGGCAGCGGCGTGGCGCAGACGTTCGCCCAGGCCGGACACCCCGTGATCCTGGTGGACGCGGCCAAGGAGGCGCTGGACCGGGCCCGCGCCGAGATCGACGCGAACCTGCGCCTGCAACGGCTGGTCCGCCCGGACGCGACGTTCGCGCCCGGGGGAGCCGCCGGACGCAGGGCCGTCCTGGACCGCATCGTCTTCACCGAGGACCTGGCCGCACTCGCGGACGCCGAGGCCGTGGTGGAGAACGTCACCGAGGACTGGGAGATCAAGCGCCCGCTGTACGGGGAGCTCACCCGGATCTGCCGCCACGACGCGGTCCTGGCCGTGAACACCTCGGTCATCCCGATCACCCGGGTCGCCTCCGTGACCGGCAACCCCGAGCGCGTGCTGGGCATGCACTTCATGAACCCGGTGCCGCTCAAGCCCATGGTCGAGGTCATCCGCGGCCACCACACCTCGGCGGAGACGATCGAGTACGGGGTGCGGCTGCTGTCCGGCGCCGGCAAGGAGGCGGTGGTGGTGGCCGACGCCGC
Organism: Streptomyces sp. HPF1205; assembly: GCF_020400825.1. GTDB lineage: Bacteria > Actinomycetota > Actinomycetes > Streptomycetales > Streptomycetaceae > Actinacidiphila. Next base: position 86,894 of record NZ_JAINVH010000023.1, on the reverse strand, counting down.
CGGGTTCGTCTCCAACCGGGTGCTGATGCTCACCGTCAACGAGGCCGCCTTCCTCGTCCACGAGGGCGTCGCCGCCGCCGAGGACGTGGACCGGCTCTTCAAGGGCTGCTTCGGCCACCCGATGGGTCCCCTGGAGACCATCGACCTCATCGGGGTCGACACCATCGTGCGCTCCCTGGAGGGGTTGTGCGCGGAGTTCGGCGACCCGAAGTACCGCCCGTGCCCGCTGCTGCGCCGCATGTGGGACGCGGGGCTGCTCGGCCGCAAGAGCGGCCGGGGCTTCTACACGTACTCCTGACCCGCCCCACCCGGCGTGCCGCCGGCCGCCGGCCCGCGACCGGCCGCCGGCCGACCACCACCCGCCACCGACGACCCGCCACCGACGACCCCGCCACCGACGAGGACGGAAACACCCCATGGCAGACACCCGGACCCGGATCAGGGACTTCCTCAGCCGGCACATCCGCGACCGTTTCATCGGCGACGACGAGGACATCTTCGCCACCGGATACGTCAACTCCCTGTTCACCATGCAGCTCGTCCTCTTCGTCGAGCAGGAGTTCGGCCTGGAGGTGGAGGACGAGGACCTGGAACGGGCCAACTTCCGCTCCGTGAACGCCCTGACCGACTTCGTCACCCGCAAGCAGGCGGCCGTGTCCGCCACGGCGGAGCGGTGACCGGGGGCGCCCCGGAGGCGTCCCTCTGGGCGAAGGAGTACGGGCTCACCGACGAGCAGGCCAAGCACCAGCAGGAGTTCGCCGACTTCGCCGAGGAGCACGTCCGCCCGTACGCCGACCGGTGGGACGCGGCCGAGGAACTGCCCGGCGACGTCGTCCGCGCGCTCGCCGCCCGCGGCTGGCTCGGCTCGCCCGCCCCCGCCCGCCACGGCGGCCCGGGACACGACGCGGTGACCTTCGGCCTGCTCAACGAGGCCATGGGACACGCCTGTTCCTCCGTGCGCAGCCTGCTGACCGTGCACGGCATGGCGGTACAGGCGGTCAGCCGGTGGGGGAGCGCGGCGCTGCGGGAGCGCTGGCTGCCGCAGCTGACCTCGGGCCGCACGGTGGGCGCCTTCGCCCTCACCGAGCCGGAGGCCGGCTCGGACGCGGCGGACCTGCGCACCGCGGCCGAGGAGGTTCCCGGCGGCTACCGGCTCACCGGGACCAAGCGCTGGATCACCTTCGGCCGGATCGCGGGGGTCTACCTGCTCTTCGCCCGCGCCGAGGCCGGGGTCACCGCGTTCCTGGTGGCGCGGGACAGCCCGGGACTGCGGGTGGATCCGGTGGGCGGGCTGCTCGGCACCCGGGCCGCGATGACGGCGGAGCTCCGGCTCGACGGGTGCTTCGTGCCCGCCCGGGCCGTGGTGGGCCGGCCCGGGTTCGGCCTGGCCGCGGTCGCCGCCGCGGCGCTGGAATGGGGCCGGTACAGCGTCGCCTGGGGCTGCGCGGGACTGGCCCGGGCCTGTGTGGACGCCTCCGCGGCCTACGCCGTCTCGCGCACGCAGTTCGGCCGCCCGATCGGTGAGCACCAGCTGGTGCAGCGGATGCTCACCGAGATGGCGGTGGGCGCCCATGGCGCGCGGCTCGCCTGCCTGCACGCCGGCCGCCTGATGGACCTGCGCTCCCCGCAGGCGGTCCCGGCCGTGTGGAGCGCGAAGTACCTCGCCGCGGGCGCCGCGTTCCGCGCGGCCGCCGACGCCGTTCAGGTGCACGGCGCGAACGGCTGCGGCGCCGGCAGCCCGGTGCAGCGCCACCTGCGGGACGCCAAGGTCATGGAGATCATCGAGGGCACCACCGAGATCCAGCAGACCATCATCGCCCGGTCCGTGCTGGACCGGCAGCCCAACAGGACGGAGAAGGTCCATGACGGCCCGTGACGCCGTGAAGAAATGCCTGGTGTGGGACCTGGACAACACGGTCTGGGACGGGGTGCTCCTGGAGGGCGACCGGCTCACCCTGCGCGAGGGGGTCGCGGACACGCTGCGCACCCTGGACCGGCGCGGCATCCTGCACTCCGTCGCCAGCCGCAACGACCCCGAGCAGGCGCTCGCCAAGCTGCGGGAGTTCGGCCTCGACGAGTACTTCCTCCACCCGCAGATCGGCTGGCGGCCGAAGTCGCAGTCGGTGCGGGCGGTCGCCGGCGCGCTCGGCATCGGCGTCGACGCGCTCGCCTTCGTCGACGACGACCCGTTCGAACGCGGGGAGGTGGCCTTCGCGGTCCCGGAGGTGCTGTGCCTCGACGCGCGCGAGGTGGCCGGGCTGGCGGGGCGGCCGGAGTTCTCCCCCGCGTACGTCACCGAGGACGCGGGCAGGCGCCGGCAGATGTACCGGGCGGCGCAGCGCCGCACGACCGCCGAGGAGGCGTTCGACGGGCCGCAGGAGGGCTTCCTGGCGGGGCTGGACATGCGGCTGCGGGTCGCCGCGGCCCGCGCCGAGGACCTGCGGCGCGCCGAGGAACTGACCGTGCGCACACACCAGTTGAACGCGACCGGCCGGACCTATTCGTACGCCGAGCTGGACGCCTTCCGGACCTCGGACACCCACGAGCTGCTCGTCGTGGAGCTCACCGACCGCTTCGGCCCGTACGGCACCATCGGCCTGGTCCTGCTGGAGACCGGGGCCGACACGTGGACGCTGCGGCTGCTGCTGATGTCCTGCCGGGTGCTCTCCCGCGGCATCGGCGCCATCCTGGTCAACCTGCTGCGGCAGCGCGCCCGTGCGGCGGGCCGGCGGCTGCTGGCCGACTTCGTGCGCACGGACCGCAACCGGATGATGTACGTCGCCTACCGGCTGGGCGGCTTCCGCGAGGTGGGCCGGCAGAACGGGGTGCTCGTACTGGAGTCCGACCTGTCCGAGGTACCGCCACTGCCTGGCTACGTCACGCTGACCACCTCCTCGCGCCTGTGGCCCGACGCGATGCCGAGCGCGTGACCGCACCCGGGCCGGCTCCCCCTCACCGGCCCGGGTGCCGCTCACGCGGCCGCCGCTCGCCCACCTCCGCCGGCGTACGCCGTGGCGCCGACCGTGACGGGGGAACGCTGGAGCACGTCGACCCGGTCACGGCGGATGCGGTCACTACGCTGAGGGCGTGATCCCATCCGGCCGGCCGCGGCGTCGCACACCCCCGTGGTACGCGCTGATGGCGCTGGCATTCGCGGTGGTCATGGCGGGCACCACGCTGCCGACGCCCCTGTACGGCCTCTACCGCAGGGACATCGGGTTCTCCGAGTTCGTCGTGACGGTGGTGTTCGCCGTCTACGCCTGCGGTGTGATCGCCGCCCTGCTGATCGCGGGCTCGTTCTCGGACGTGCTGGGGCGACGGCCCGTGCTCATGGCGGGAATCGGCCTGTCGGTGATCAGCGCGGTGTGCTTCCTCACCGCCCGTGGGCTCACGCTTCTGTTCGTGGGGCGGGTGTTCTCGGGGTTCTCCGCGGGACTGTTCAGCGGCGCGGCCACGGCGGCCGTCATGGAGCTGGCGACGGCCGGGCAGCGCAGGCGGGCCGCCCTGGCCGCGACCGCGGCCAACATGGGCGGACTGGGGTGCGGGCCCGTGCTCGCCGGCCTGCTGGGGCAGTACGCCCCCCATCCGCTGCGGCTGGCGTTCGTGGTCGACCTCGCGCTCCTCGCGCTGTCCTGCGCCCTGGTGCTCGCGGCCCCGGAGACCGTTCCCCGGCAGGATCCGCGACCGCCGCTGCGGGCGCAGGGGATGGTGGTGCCGGCCCCGGCACGGGCGGTGTTCACCCCGGCGGCCGTCGCCGTGTTCGCGGGGTTCTGCGTGTTCGGGCTGTTCACGGCCGTCGCGCCGGCCTTCCTGGCGACGTACCTGGGAGTGCGCAACATCGCGGCTTCCGGCGCGGTCGTCACCTCCGCGTTCCTCGCGTCCCTCGTGGGGCAGTTCCTGACGGAGCGGCTCGGCGCGGCGAGGTCGCTGTCCCTCGGCTGTCTCGTCATGGTGGCCGGGCTGCTTCTGATCGGCGCGTCGCTGCTGGCCGGCGTGCTGGCACTGCTGGTCGGCGGAGCCGTGGTGAGCGGTCTGGGGCAGGGGCTGTCGTTCAGCAGCAGCGTCCGCGCGGTCAGCCGGGTCGCCCCCGCCGAGCAGCGCGGCGCCACCCTCTCGGCGCTGTTCGTGGCGGGTTACGTCGGGCTGTCCATTCCCGTCGTCGGGATCGGCGCCGTGACGCTGGGGCCGGGTCTGCGCGGCGCGGGAATCGCCTTCGTGGCGGCCTTGACCACGGTGGCCGCCGCGGTCGCCGTGTACCTGCTGCGCAGACCACTGCCCGTGCCGTGACCCGGCCCCTCCCCCGAGCAGCGTGACGACGCCCTTGTACGGGCCGGTCGTGGCGTCATCGGCATGGCCGGCCCGGAGACCGGGGAACCGCATTCGGCGCCCGGGCCGGCGAAACTCCGCACGGCCACGGGGCGGCTATTGTGCCCGGCGCCGCGGCCGGCCCCGAGAAAACCGCGCCTGCCGCGAATCATCGCAACCGTGTCCACGTCGTGTCCTCCCGGACTCGGGTATCCGGGAGGACACCACGGGTCGGCACTACGCGAGGCCCCCGTCCGACCAAGGAATACAACACCAACGCGGGGCGCCGCGGCAACTGTGATCAAGACAGTCCCGGGAGCGTCGAGTGACTTAAGGCGGATTACCGCTGTCGAGGACCGGCGCGCGCTGTGCGGCCGTTGTGCGCACGACCCGCCACCGGGCCGCCCTTCCGCGGTGCACAGGACCCGCCGACCGGACAACTGCCCAGGTGGGGCGGCCGGTCCATGCCCGGCAGGAGCCGCTCGGCGCACCGGAAACACGGCCGGGAATCCCTTGATTTAAGTCACTGGATTCCGCATCCCATTCCCCGCGCTTAAGTCACCGGGACGGCCCGGGACTCGCCCGGCGGACAATTTCCGCCTTCCGTCTCCGATGTCATGAATGCAGCCCGGTGGCAACAAGAATTACGTTGACTGGCGTGACACCCGCAGCTAGTGTTTGGCGTGACATCCGGTGCCAGCGCTTACGGCCGGCCGCGTTGCACAAACCGGCACCGGGGACCGCGCGGGTTCCGAGTATTCTCCGCGAAATGCGGCAGTGTCGCCGCATCGTATCGTATCTGCAAATCGCAGCCGGATACGCACCGCGCCGAGCTGCGATTTTCGCACTACAGGGGGAGCGGGAAATTGGAAACGCAACTCACCGGCCCGACGATCTCCGCGCTGCTCGGCGACAACGCGACGCGCCGGGGCGAGAAGACCGCGTACACCTTCCTCGACAACGGGCACGACGAGTCGCGGACGCTGACGTACCGCCAACTGGACGAGGCCGCGCGGGCGGTGGCCGTCCGGCTGCTGGAGTCGGTACGGCCTGGCGGCCGGGCGATGATCCTCGCCGCCGGCGGCGCCGACTTCGTCACCGCCTTCATGGCCTGCCAGCACGCGGGCGTCATCGCGGTTCCCGTGGCGCCTCCGCAACCGCCGCGCGATCCGCGCAAGGCGGCCACGCTGCGGGCCATCGCCCAGGACAGCGGGGCCGAGGTCGTGCTCACCGGCAGCGCGACGGACCTGCGCACCCCGGTCTGCGAGGTCGCGCCGGAGCTGGGCGCGCTGGAGTGGATCGACGTCGACACGATCGCGCCGTCGGCGGCGGCCGGGTTCCGGGCCCCCGCGATCGCCTCCGAGGACATCTCCTTCCTGCAGTACACCTCGGGCTCGACCTCACTGCCCAAGGGCGTGATGGTCAGCCACCGGGCGCTGCTGCGCAACGAGGAGATGTTCGCCCACATCATGGGGCTCGGCTCCGAGGACGTGATCGTCTCGTGGCTGCCGCTGTACCACGACATGGGCCTGATCGGCATGGTGCTGCAGAACCTCTACCTGGGCGCCCACATCGTGATGATGCCCCCCCTGGCCTTCGTGCAGCGCCCGTCGCGGTGGCTGCGGGCCATCACCCGCTACCGCGCCACCTTCACCGGCGCCCCGGACTTCGCCTACGACGCCTGCGTGCGCCGGATCCGGGAGGAGGACCGGGCCGAGTTCGACCTGAGCAGCCTGCGGGTCGCCTTCAGCGGCGCCGAGCCGATCCGCACCGCCACCCTGGAGTCGTTCGCCAAGGCCTACACGCCCTACGGCCTGGACCCCGGCGCGCTCATGTGCGCCTACGGCCTGGCCGAGGCCACACTGGTCGCCACCGGCACGGTGGCCGGCCAGGGGCCGACCACGCTGCCCGTCGACCGCGAGGCGCTGCGCGGCGGACGGATCGTGCCCGGCACCGACCACCTGATCGTCGGCGTCGGCAAGCCCAGGCTCAGCCGCGAGGTCCTCATCGTCGACCCCGAGACGCTGGCCCGTTGCGAACCCGGCCGGATCGGGGAGATCTGGCTGGCCGGCGCGGACATCCCGCCGGGCTACTGGCGCAACCCCGGGGCGACCGAGGAGACGTACCGGGCGTACACCTCCGACAGCGGAGCCGGTCCCTACCTGCGCACCGGTGACCTCGGCGGGCTGTACGACGGCGAGCTGTACATCACCGGCCGGCTCAAGGACCTCGTCATCGTCGGCGGCCGCAACCACTACCCGCAGGACATCGAGGCCACCGCCGAGGCCGCCCACCCCTGGGTCCGGTACAACTCCAGCGCCGCCTTCGCCGTCGAACGCGACGGCCGCGAACAGGTCGCCCTCGTCGTGGAGGTGCTGCGCCCCCAGGGCGCCAGACGGCACACCGGATCCGGCGAACGGGCGCCCGTACCCACCCTCGCGCAGATCAAGCGCGCGGTGACGGCGGCGGTGGCCGCCGAGCACGGCATCCAACTGGCCGACGTGCACATGGTGGTGCCGGGTTCGGTCGCGAGGACCTCCAGCGGCAAGATCCAGCGTCGCGCCAACCGCGCCGCCTACGAGAGCGGCCGGTTCACCCCGGCTCCCGAGCCCGCGAACCGTGCCCTCGGGAGGACGGCCTGATGGCGGATCAGCAGCCGATCAGGGACTGGCTCGTCGAGCGGATCGCCGCGCTCGCGGGCCTGCCCGCGGAGCAGGTGCCCACCGACGAGGCCTTCACCGAACTCGGACTGTCCTCGCTGCAGGCCGTCGAACTGTCCGAGGACCTGCGGTTACGCGCGGGCGTGGAGCTGGAGCCCACCGCCGCGTACGACCACCCCACGATCGACGCCATCGCCGCGCACGTCGCCGGCCTGCTGGACCGGGCGGCGAACCCGGCCGCCGCCCGCCCGCCGGCCCAGGCCGCGCCGCCCACCGCCGCGCCGCCCCACGCGGTGGAGCCGGCGGCGAGCGGCGCGCCCGTTCCCGTCGCCATCGTCGGGATCGGCTGCCGGGTACCCGGAGCGGACGGCCCCGGGGAGTTCTGGCGGCTGCTGCTGGCCGGCACCGACGCGGTCGGCGAGGTGCCCGCGAACCGCTGGGACGCGGACGCCTACTACGACCCCGACAAGGACGTCCCGGGCCGGATGAACACCCGCTGGGGCGGATTCCTCTCCGACGTCGAAGGCTTCGACGCCGACTTCTTCGGCGTCTCGCCCCGCGAGGCGGCCCGGATGGACCCGCAGCAGCGGCTCGCCCTGGAGACCGCCTGGGAGGCGCTGGAGGACGCGGGTGTCCCCGCCTCCGACCTGGCCGGTTCGCGGACCGGCGTCTACATGGGCGCGTCCACGTTCGACCACGGCACCGCCCTGTGGGGCACCCTGGAGGGCGCCCAGCCGTACGACGGGACCGGCGGCGCGCTGAGCATCGTCGCGAACCGCATCTCGTACATCCTCGACCTGCGCGGCCCCAGCATGGTGGTCGACACCGCCTGCTCCTCGTCGCTGGTGGCCGTGCACACCGCCTGCCAGGCGCTGCGGGACGGTGCGGCCGACCTCGCACTGGCCGGCGGCGTCAACGTCATCACCAGCCCGCGGATCGCGCTGAGCTTCAGCCAGGGCGGCCTGATGGCCGCCGACGGCCGCTGCAAGCCCTTCGACCACCGCGCCGACGGCTACGTCCGCAGCGAGGGCGTCGGCGTGATCGTCCTCAAGCCGCTGCCCAGGGCCGTCGCCGACGGCGACCGGATCTACGCGGTGATCCGCGGCGGCGCCGTCAACCAGGACGGCCGCACCAACGGCCTGACCGCGCCGGGCGGCCCCTCCCAGGAAGCCGTGCTGCGCGCCGCCTGCCGGTCCGCCGGGCTGTCCGGCGCCCACATCGGCTACGTGGAGGCGCACGGCACCGGCACCGCGGTGGGCGACCGGATCGAGGTGGCGGCGCTGGCGAAGGTGCTCGGCGAGGGCCGGCCCGCCGACCGGCCGCTGCGGATCGGCTCGGTGAAGTCCAACGTGGGCCACCTGGAGGCGGCGGCCGGGGTCACCGGCCTGATCAAGACCGCCCTGTCGCTGTACCACCGGCGGCTCCCGCCGACCGTGCACTTCGAGAAGCCCAACCCGCTGCTCGACCTGGACCGGATACCGGTGGCCGTGGTGGCGGACGCCCAGGAGTGGCCGCTGCGGCCCGACGGGACACCCGCCCCGGCCGGCGTCAGCTCGTTCGGGTTCGGCGGCACCAACTCCCACCTGGTGCTGGCCGCGGGCCCCAGCGCCACCGCCGAGCGGGAAGGGGGAGCCGCCACCGCCGCCCGGCCGCCGCTCCCCCTTCCCGGCACCCCGCCGCCGGCCGGCGGCCACGCGGGGGACAACCCCCGCCCGCTGCTCGTCCCGCTGTCCGCCCGGTCCGAGCAGGCCCTGCGCGAACGCGCCGCCGCCTGGTCCGCCGCGGCCCGGGCGCACGCCGGCGACCGGGACTGGGTCCGCCACGCGGCGGCCGCCGCGGCGCTGCGCGTGGACCACGCCCCGTACCGGGCCGCCGTGGTCGCCGCGGAGGGCGGCGAACTCGCCGACGCCATGGCCGCGCTGGCGGCCGGTGAGACGGCCGGCGCCGCGGCAGGACCGGGGCCGGCCGCCCGCCGGGCGCCGAAGGTCGCGCTCGTCTTCCCCGGCCAGGGCTCCCAGTGGCCCGGCATGGGCCGCCGGCTGGCCGCCACCGAGCCGGTCTTCCGCGAGGCGATACGGGAGGCCGACGCGGCGGTCGCCCGCCACCTGGGCCGGTCGCTGTGGAGCGACGAGCACGGCCTGGTCGTGGAGGGCACCGCCGCCGTGCAGCCCGCGCTGTTCGCCACCCAGGTGGCGCTCGCCGCCACATGGCGGGCCTGGGGGCTCGACGTCTGCGGCGTCATCGGGCACAGCATGGGCGAGATCGCCGCCGCGCACGCGGCGGGCGCCCTGTCCCTGGACGACGCCGCCCGGGTGGTGTGCGAACGCAGCCGCCTGCTCACCGGGATATCCGGTCGCGGCGGGCTCGCCCTGGTCGAGCTGAGCGCGGACGAGGCGGCCGGGCTGGTCGCCGGCCGGGAGCACGAGCTGTCCGTCGCGGCGCTCAACGGCCCCCGCGCCACGGTCCTGTCGGGCACCCCCGCGGCGCTGGAGGACGTCCTGGCCACGCTGGCGGCCCGCGGCGTGTTCGCCCGCCGCATCGCGGTGGAGTTCGCCGCGCACAGCCCGCAGGTCGAACCGTTCCAGCCGCGCCTGCGCGAGGCACTCGCCGGCCTGCGGCCCCGCGACGCCGACATCGAGCTGTACTCGACGGTGACCGGCGCCACCGTCCGGGGCCGCGAGCTCGGACCCGGGTACTGGGCCACCAACGTCCGCGCCACGGTGCGCTTCCACCCCGCGCTGGAACTGCTGGCCGCCGCCGGCTACGACGCCTTCGTGGAGATCGCGCCGCACCCGGTGCTGGCCCGGCCCGTCGCGGACCTGCTGGAGGAGCACGGCCGCCCCGACGCCCTGGTGGTGTCCTCCCTGCGCCGCGGCGAGGACGAGACGCGCCACCTGCTGGGCGCGCTCGGCACGCTGTACACCGCGGGCAGCCCGGTCCACTGGCCCGCGCTTTACCCGGGCGGGGCCGCGCACGTCCCGACCCCTCCGCACGGCTGGCGGCGCCGGCACTTCCCGATCGCCCGGCTCGACGGGCCCCGCGCGCCCGCCGCACCGCCCGCCGCCCCCGGCTCGCTGCTGGGCCCGCGGATCCCGGTCGGCGTGGAACCGTCGCTGAAACTGTGGCAGGTCGCCGTCGGCCACGAGCGGACACCCGAACTCCTCGACCACGTCGTCGAGGACGTCCCCGTCGTCGCGGGCGCGTACTGGCTCACCGCCGCCGCCCAGGCCGCCGCCGAGCTGTCCGGCGGCGAACCCGTCGTCCTGCGCGACGTCGGCTTCTCCCAGCCGTACGCCCTCCGGGAAGGGCAGGAGGACGTCGTGCAGTTGAGCGTCCGCCCCGGCGCGGACGGGCGGGAGCGGTTCACCGTCACCTCCTGCCCGCCGCACGGCCGGCCGACAACCCACGCGCACGGCGTCGTCGGCGGCGCCGCGGACCGGACGCCACCCGGTGACGGCCTCGCCGCCATCACCGCCAGGTGCGCGACCGCCAAGCCGGTCGACGCCCAGTACGCCCTGCTGGAAGGCGCCGGACTGCGCTACGGCCCCCGCTTCCGGGCGCTGCGCGAGCTGTACGCGGCCGACGGCGAGGCGCTCGCCCGCTTCCGCCTTCCCGAGGGCCTGCCCGCCGCCGCGCCGCCGCTGCACCCGGCGCTGCTCGACTCGTGCCTGCACACCGTGTCCGCCGCCACCGGGCGGGTCGGGCGTGAGGGATCGCTGCCGCTGCCGGTCGGCGCCGACCTGGTGCGGGCGGAATCGGCGGGACCGGCGCTGACCGAGGGCTGGTGCCACGCCCGGGTCCGCGAGGCCGACGACCGCACCATCACCGCCGACGTCACCGTCTTCGACACCGAAGGCGTCCCCGTGTGGTCCGCGACCGGCTTCCGCGTCCGCATGACCCGGCCCCGGCGGCGCCCCGAGGACGGCCGCGTGTACGACGTGCGCTGGCAGCCGTACGAACCGGGCGCCCCCGCGGCGGACTGCGGCGACTGGCTGGTCCTCGCCGACGACGAGCGCCTGTCCGCGGCCCTGGGCTCGCTGGTGACCCGAAGCGGCGGCCGGGTCGTGGCGGTGTCCGGCCGCCGGGCCGGGGCGCGCGGCGCGCAGGCAGCACGGTACGAGCCGCTGCTCGACCGGGCGCGAGCCGCCGCGGGGGGAGAGCTGCGCGGCGTCATCGACGCGCGGGCGGTCGTGCCGGAACCGTCCGTACGGCAGGAGGAGTCCGATGGCCGAGGCCAGGACGCCGGGCGAGCGGTGCACGCGCCGGAAAGCGCGGACCCGGTGGCGCAACTGCGTCTACGGGCCCAGGACGCGCTGGGACTGGCGAAGGCGGTCGCCGGGCACGCCTGGGAGGCGGCCGCACCCCGGCTGTGGCTGCTGACCACGGGCACCCAGGCGCAGCCCGGCCCGTCGGATCCGCGGGCGCCGGCCGCGGCCGTGCTGTGGGGCCTGGGCCGGGTGTTCTCCAACGAGTTCCCCGAGTCCGGGTGCACCCTGGTCGACCTGGACCGGGCCGCCCCCGACGCCGACCTTGCGCCCCTGGGCGCCGCGCTGCGCGCGGCCGAGCCGCCGCAGCAGGTCGCCGTACGGGACGGCCGCCTGTTCGCCCCGGTCCTGGCGGAGGCGCCGCGCGCGCCCGCCGCGCGGCCCCCGGCGGTGCGGGCGGACCGGACGTACGTCCTGACCGGCGGTCTGGGCGCGCTGGGCCTGCGGGTCGCGCGGCACCTCGTGGAGAACGGGGCGCGGCGGCTGCTCCTGCTGGGCCGCGGCGCCCCGTCCGCCGAGGCCGCGCGGCGGATCGCCGAACTGACCGCGGCGGGCTGCGAGGTGCGCACCGCCCAGGCGGACGCCGCCGACCGGGAGCAGGTACGGGCCGCGCTGTCCGGCCCCGGGACGCGGGTGCCCATCGGCGGCGTCGTGCACCTGGCCGGTGTCCTGGAGGACGCCCTGCTGCCTGACCTGACGGGCGACGCCCTGGACCGGGCGCTGGCGGGCAAGGCGGCGGGCGCCTGGCACCTGCACGAACTGACCCGCGACGAGCCGGTGGAGATGTTCGTGCTGTTCTCCTCGCTCGCCGGGATCATCGGCTCACCCGGACAAGGCGCCTATGCGGCGGCGAACGCCTTCCTGGACGCCCTCGCCCGGCGGCGCGCAGCGGCGGGGCTGCCCGCGCAGAGCCTGGACTGGGGGCCCTGGGCGGGGGACACCCTCGCCGCCGCCGGCGGGGACCTGGACCGGCTGGCCGCGCGCGGTGTCCCGCCGCTCGACCCGGACACCGCGATCGCCCTGTTCGACGAGGCGCTGCGCGGCGGACGGCCGCATCTGGTGGTGTCCGCCTTCGCGCCGGCCGGACTCGCGGGCGCGGGCGGCTGGAGCGCGGCACGCGGCCTGCTCGCGCCGCTGCTGCCGGGCGCCGGACCCGCCGGAGCCGGCCAGGGACCCTCGGCGGCGGCCGGGCGCGGCACGGTACGCGCGCGGATCGCCGCGCTGGGCTCGGAGCCGGAGCGCCGGCACGCGATGCTCGGGTTCCTCACCGAGCAGGTGCGCCAGGTGCTGGGAGCGCGCGAGGGCGCCGTCCAGGCGGACGTCCCCTTCCAGAGCCTCGGCTTCGACTCGCTGATGGCGATCGAACTGCGCGGCCGGCTGGAGGCGGCGCTGGACCTGAAGCTGTCCGCGACCCTCGTCTACGCCCACCCCACCGCCGACGCGCTGACCGAGCAGTTGCTCACCCGTCTCGGGCCCGGGCCGTCCGGAACCCCCGCCCCCGGAACCGCGGGTACGGCCCCCGCCCCCGGAACCCCCGGGCCGGCCCCCGCCCCCGGGCCCGTACCGGACGGCGGGCACACCCCGGCCGGCCCGGAGGACGACCTCGCGGGACTCGACGACGCGGAAGTGGCGGCCCTGCTCGCCGCGGAACTGGACGCCTTGGACGCGGACGGGAAGGAGACGCGATGACGACCGCGACCGACCAGCGCCGGCTGCTGGAGCAGGCACTGCGCCAGGTGCGCGAGGCCCGGGCCCGCGTGGACCGGGCCGAGCGCGCCCGCAGGGAGCCGGTGGCCGTCGTCGGGGCGGCGGTCCGCGCGCCCGGCGGCGTCGAGGACATGGACGGCCTGTGGCGGCTGCTGAGCGAGGGCACCGACACCGTGACGCCGTGGCGCGACGACCCGACCGGCCGCCGGGACGGCTCGGCGGGACGCGACACCGGCCGCTGGGCCGGGCTCCTGTCGCGGATCGACGGCTTCGACGCGGAGTTCTTCGGCATCGGTTCCGACGAGGCCGACCACATGGACCCGCAGCAAAGGCTGCTGCTGGAAGCCGCATGGGAGGCCGTCGAGGACGCGGGGATCCCCGCCGAGACCCTCAAGGACCGCACCACCGGGGTGTTCCTCGGCATCTACGGCTCCGACTACCTGGGCTTCCAGCTGTCCGGCCAGGCCGGGATCAGCGCCTACACCGCGCCCGGCGGCACCCACAGCATCGCCGCCAACCGGCTGTCCTACCTGCTGGACCTGCACGGGCCGAGCATGGCGGTCGACACCGCGTGCTCCTCGTCGCTGGTCGCCCTGCACCTGGCCGTCCAGTCACTTCGCAACGGCGAGTGCGACGCGGCCCTGGTCGGCGGCGTCAACCTGGTCCTGGCGGAGTCGACGATGTCGGCCACCGAGAAGGTGCTCCCGATGGCGTCGGGCGGCCGCTGCCGGGCGTTCGACGCCGACGCGGACGGCATCGTCCGCGCCGAGGGCTGCGGGGTCGTGCTGCTGGAGAAGCTGGACGAGGCGCTGGCCCGGGGCCACCGGATCAGGGCCGTGGTGCGCGGCTCGGCCGTCAACCACAACGGCCGCACCAACGGGCTGACCGCGCCCAGCCCGCGCGGGCAGGCCGAACTGCTGCGCCGCGCCCTGGCCGACGCCGCGGCCGACCCGGCGGACGTGTCGTACGTGGAGGCGCACGGCACCGGCACCCGCCTGGGCGACCCGATCGAGGCCGAGGCCATCCGCCAGGTCTACGGGACCGGGCCGCTGCCGTGCGCGATCGGCTCGGTGAAGACCAACTTCGGCCACCAGGAGGCCGCGGCCGGGATCATCGGCCTGCTCAAGACCGTGCTCGTGCTCGACCGCCGCCAAGTGCCGCCCACGCTGCACCTGGACCGGCTCAACCCGGAGATCGACCTGGACGGCTCCCGGCTGACCGTGCCGACCGCGCTGACCGGACTCGCCGGCCGGGACCGGCCGCTGGCCGCCGTCAGCTCCTTCGGCTTCGGCGGCGCGAACGTCCACGTGGTGCTCCAGGCCGCGCCGCCGCGGGAGCCGGCCCCCGCGGCGGCCGCACCGGTCCGCGACCGCCTGCTGCTGCCGCTGTCGGCCCGCAGCGCCGCCGCGCTCGGGCAGTTGGCCGCGGCCTACGCCGACCGCCTGGACGGCCCCGGCCTCCAGGACGCGCGGGAGGCCGCCCGGCTCTGCGCGGCGGCGGCGAACGGCCGCAGCCACCACCCGTACCGGCTGTGCGCGAGTGCGGCGGACGCCGCCGGGCTCGCGGCCGAACTCCGCTCGGCCCGCACGGAGTTCCTCCGTCCGCAGCCGCCGGGCCGCCGGATCGCCTTCGTCTTCGGCGGACAGGGCACCCAGTGGGCCGGCATGGGCCGTGACCTGCTGGCCCGCGAGCCGGTGGTGCTGGCCGAGGCCGAGGCCTGCGACGCCGTGGTGCGCGAGCTGGCCGGCTGGTCGGTCCTGGAGGAGCTGCGGGCGCCCGCCGGGGCCGACCGGCCGGACCGTACGGAGATGGCCCAAGTGTGCATCGCGGTCCTCCAGTTGGGGCTGGTGGCGCTGTGGCGCTCGTGGGGAGTGCGGCCGCAGGCAGTGGCCGGGCACAGCATGGGCGAGATCGTCGCCGCGTGCGTGGCCGGGGCACTGGACCGGCGGCAGGCGCTGGAACTCCTCGTCGTACGGGCGCGGATCACCGAGGCGGGCGCCCGCGGCGGCGCCATGTCGGGGATCGCGCTGCCCGCGGCCCGTGTGGAGGAACTGGTCGCCGGGGCCGGCGGGCGGATCGCGGTGGCCGCGGTGAACGGGCCGCGGTCCACCGTGGTCGCGGGCGACCCGGACCGGGTGGAGGCGGTGGAGGCGGCCGCGGCCGTGCTGGGCGCCAGGGTGCGGCGGCTGCCGGTCGCGTACGCCTTCCACAGTCCGCTGCTGGACGGCCGGGACACCGAACTCGCCGACGCCGCACGGCATCTGGTGCCGGGCGCGGGCGACCTGCCGCAGTACTCGACGGTGACCGGCGGCCGGATACGCCCGGCCGACCTCACCCCGGAGCACTGGGGCCGCAACCTGCGCGGGGCCGTCCTGTTCGCGGACGCGGTCCGGGCGATGGCCGACGACGGCATCACCGGCTTCGTGGAGATCGGCCCGCACCCGGCGCTCGTCCGCGACATCCTCGCGACGGTCGAGGACCGCGTCCCCTCGCCCGTCGTGGTCGGCTCCCTGCGGCGGGACAGGCCGGCCGGGACCGCCCTGGACGCCGCGCTCGCCGGCCTCTACCGCGGCGGCGCCGACCCGAGCTGGGACACGGTGCTGCCGCCGCCGGACCGCCCGGTGGCCCTGCCCGCGTACCCCTGGCAGCGCCGACGGCACTGGCTCGCGCCGCGGTCCGCCCCGGCGCCCGCCGCCCCGGCGCCCGCCGCCCAGGACCCGGCGCGGCAGGACGACCCGAGCCACGAGCACGACGAGCACCACGAGCGGCACGAGTCGGCGCCGCTCGCCGCAGCCTCCCCCGCGGAGCCGGCGGAGAACCTGGAACGGTACGTCCGGCGGCAACTGGCCGACGCCCTCGACCTGCCGGACGGCTCGGCGCTGCCGCCGGACGGCTCCCTGGAGTCCCTGGGCCTGAACTCGCTGATGATCGTCGAGCTGAAGAACCGCATCGAGCGCGACTTCGCGGTCGCGGTGCCCCTCCAGGCGCTGCTGGAGGGCGGCGGCATCGACGGCCTCGTCCGCACCGTCGCCGAGAGCCTGGCGGCGGACACCGTCACCGTCGAGGGAAGGGGGGCTCGATGAACGGACACGGCGACGACGCGGCGGGGACCGAGTGGAGGGCCGCGGGCGGGACGGCCGCCGCGCCTGCCGGGGGCGCGCTGTCCCGCACGGTCCCGCGGCCCGGGGCGCGGCTGCGCCTGGCCGACCACACCGAACTCGCGCTCGGGGTCGTCCGCCGGCGGCTCTCCGGCGCGCCGGCCGCCGATCGGTGACGCCCCCGCGGGACAACCGCCCCGCCGACGACAGCCGCGCCCCCGCCACCCCAGCCACCCCCGATGTCCCCGCGGCGGCCGAGCGGCGCACGACGACAGCACGACACCCGCCGGCCCGGCCCGGGCGGGTGAGGGCACGACCCGCCGCGCCGGACGCCGGCGGGGCCGACGCAGACAGGGAGGACGCCATGGCCACCTCTACAGCGCTCACCGCACCGCCGGGGACACGCAACAGCCGGGTACTGGGCACCGGATCCTTCCGGCCCGCCCGCGTCGTCACCAACGAGGAGGTCGCGGGACCCATCGGTTCGACCGACGAGTGGATCGTCACCCGGTCGGGCATCCGCACCCGCCGGTTCGCCTCCGGCACCGAGACGCTCGGCATGATGGCCGAGCAGGCCGGGCGCGCCGCGCTGGCCGACGCCGGCCTGCACGCCGAGCAGGTCGACGCCGTCCTGGTCGCCACCATCACCCACCGGATGGCCACCCCGTCACTGGCCGCGGAGGTCGCCGCCCGGCTCGGCACCCGCAGCCCGGCCGCGGTGGACCTCGGCGCGGCCTGCTCGGGTTTCTGCTACGCCACGGCCATCGCCGGCGACATGATCCGCGGCGGCAGCGCCGACCACGTCCTGGTGATCGGCGCCGAGCGGATGTCGGACCTGCTGGACCCGACCGACCGGAGCACGGCCTTCATGTTCGGCGACGGTGCCGGCGCGGCCGTGATCGGGCCCTGCGAGGAGCCGGGCATCGGGCCGGTGGTCTGGGGCTCCGACGGCCGCCGGCGCGACCTGATCCGGATGAACGAGTACTGGCCCGCGGCCGGCCAGGAGCTGTCGGGCCCCTCGCCGTCCCTGGTGATGGAAGGCCCGTCGGTCTACCGGTGGGCGGTCTCGCGGATGGCGGACGTGGCCCTGCTGGCGGTCAAGCAGGCGGGAGTGGCGATCACCGACATCGACGTCTTCGTCCCGCACCAGGCCAACCAGCGGATCGTGGACAACCTGGCCAGGAACCTGGGGCTGCGGGACGACGCGGTGGTGGCCAGGGACGTCGCCGAGGCCGGCAACACCTCCGGCGCCTCGATCCCGCTGGCCCTGGACCGGCTGCGGACCGAGGGCCTCGCGCCCAGCGGCGGCCTCGCCCTGCTCATCGGGTTCGGCGCGGGCCTGGCCTACGCCGCGCAAGTGGTCCGGCTGCCCTGAGCGCGGACCGCGTTCGCCGACTCGCCGACTCATGGACCCGTCGACTCAAGGGGTGGCCGCGGCGGAGCGGTTCGGCGCGGTGGTGACGGCCGGGTCGCGCCCCGACCGCCCTTCCGCCCACCCTCCGTCCGCCCGCTGACCGCCCACCGCCCGTACGCCGACCATCAGGCCGCCGACCGTCAGACCGTTGACCGACCGAGAAAGCAGGGGTTCCCATGCCCGCCAACGCAGCCGCCCGGCAGGCGCTCCTCACCTTCGACCGGACCGTGCCGCGGACCCTCGCCCACCGCCGTGCCGTGGGCGAGGTCTTCGTCACCGACTCCGCATCCGTATCCGACGACGAGTTCCTGCTGGCCTGGCAGATCCCGCGGGCGCACGCCCTGTGGGGCGACCGGCAGGTCCCCTTCCACGACCCCTTCTCGGTGGCCGAGGCCGCCCGGCAGGGGTCCTTCGTGGTCGTCCACCGGCACCTCGGCATCCCCCTGGAACTGCCGTTCACGCTGCGGCGGTTCGCCTTCCAGGTGCCGGACCTGGAGCCGTTCCGCGACAACCGGCACTCCCCGCTGCAGGGCCTGCTGACGTACCGCCTGTCCGACCGGCGGTTCCAGGGCGGCGAGCTGGGCGGCATGACCATCCACGGTGACATCGTGATCGACGGCCGCCCGGCCATGACGGTCGAGGGCGACGTGGTGTTCATGTCCCGCGCCGACTACACGGCGCTGCGCGCCTTCCAGCGCTCGCGCAAGCTGCGCGGCGGCGTCGAGCCGTGGCAGCCGGCCCGGCCGGTGGCACCGGAGCTGGTCGGCCGGGCCGACCGGCGCAACGTCGTGGTCGGCGAGCCGGCCGCGACGTCCCGCCCGGCGGACCCGCCGCGCTACCCGCTGGTCGTCGACCGCACCCACCCCTCGTACTTCGACCACGACTACGACCACGTGCCGGGCCCCTTCATCGTCGAGGGATTCCGGCAGACCGCCCTGCTCGCGGCGAACCGCTCCGGGGACCTCACCTCCCCGGTGGCCGCGCTGACCGGACTGAGCACCACCTTCACCGACTTCGGGGAGTTCGAGGCCCCGCTGGAGTACTCGGCGCGATGCGAGTCCGCCACCGACGGCCGCGCCCATGTCCGGGTGGGGCTGCACCAGTTCGGCTCCGAGATCGCCGAGGGCCGCATCGACCTCACCCCGTACCCGTGAGCAAGCCCCCGGTGAGAGAGGCGTCGAAGCACGCCGAGCCAAGCCCATACGTCGAGTCGCCGAGGCCCCCGGGGGAGTCCTCGGCGCATCCCGGGCCGCGAGACCCGGCACACGAGAAGGAGTCCTGGTGGATCTGCAACTGACCGGCAAGACGGCGGTCGTGACCGGCGGCAGCAAAGGCATCGGCCTGGCCATCGTGCGCGCCCTCGCCGACGAGGGGGCGCGTGTCGTCACCGCCTCGCGTACCGTGAGCAAGGAACTGGAGGCGCTGGGCGAGACGGTCACCGTCGTGCGGGCGGACCTGACCGTGCCGCGGAGCGCCGCGCTGCTCGCCGCGACGGCCGGGGACGCCGACATCCTGGTCAACAACCTGGGCGGCGGGGACACCTCGCGTACGCTCGGGGCCGGCTTCCTCGACATCGAGGACGAGGGCTGGCGCCGGACGTACGAACTCAACCTGTTCAGCACCGTCCGCATCACCCGCGCGCTGCTGCCGGGGCTGCTCACCAAGCGCGGCATCGTGATCAACATCTCCTCGGTCGGCGCCCGCGCCGCCTTCCCGCCGGTGGACTACGGGACCGCCAAGGCCGCGCTGACCAACCTCACCAAGGCGCTCGCCGAGGAGTTCGGCGGCCGGGGCCTGCGCGCGCTGACCGTGACGCCCGGTCCGACCCGGACCCGGCACTGGTCCGAGCCCGACGGCTACGCGGGACAGCTGGCCCGCGCCGCCGGCGTGGACCTCGACCGGTTCCTGGCCGCGGTGCCGCAGCGGATGGGCATCACCACCGGCCGGCTCACCGAGCCCGAGGAGACGGCCGCGCTGGTCGCCTTCCTGGCCTCGCCGCGGTCCGGGAACCTCACCGGGGCGGACTTCCTCGCCGACGGCGGTGTGATCAAGAGCGTCTGAGCCGTCCGCGGACGAACGGCGGGGCCGGGAAGGGCAGATCCCCTCCCGGCCCCGCCGTTCACCCCGCACCGCTCCAGCGGCCGGGATGCCTCACGTGTCCGACGGGCCGGCCGGCGCGTTGTCCTCCCAGTCCGGCAGGTTCTCCCGGTAGAAGTCCGTCGGCGCCTGGCCGCCACGCAGGCTGTCCCGCAGGAACAGGGCGTACCGCCGCACCGTGGCCTGGGCCGGCTTGCGGGTGGCCAGCGCCATGAACTCGCCCCGCTCCAGGGCCATGCCGCGCCACAGCCGGGCCGAACCGGCGTCGTACACCGCGCGTTTGGTGGCCGCGACGGTCCCGGGCCCGCGCCGGCTCAGCCGGGCCGCCACCTCGACCGCCTCGCCGAGCAGGTCCTCCTGCTTGACCCGGCGCTGCACGATGCCCGCCAGGTGCGCTTCCTCCGGGGTGAACAGGCGGCCGGCCAGCAGGGCGTCGATGGTCGTCCCCGAGCCCACCAGCCGGGCCAGCATCTGGGTGCCGCCACCGGTGGGGACCAGACCGAAGGTGATCTCCGGCAGACCGATGCCGTACGAGCCGTCCCCGATGATCCGCACATCGCAGGCGAGCGCCAGCTCGAAACCGGCGCCGAGCGCGTACCCGCCGATGGCGGCCACGAACACCATGTCGCTGCGGCGCATCCGCTGCACCGCCTCCTTGAACCGCAGCAGCGCCCGCAGGCCGCCGGTGGGGCCGCGGTCCAGCAGCGGGCCCGCGCCGGGAACGCGGCCGAGGCCGGCGACCAGCCGCAGCACCGGACCGACCACGTGCCGGTTCAGCGGCACACCGCCCCGCCGGGAGCCGGCCAGGAGCTCGTCGGAGTCGTAGTGGCCGATGAACATGCCGGGAACGGTGCTGCACAGTACGACGGCGCGGACCGAGGGGTCCCGCTCCGCGGCGGCGACCACCCGGCACAGTTCGGCGACGACGGAGTCGGTGATGAAGTTTCCCGGCTCGTTGCCGAACCGCACGACGAGTACCGGCCCCTGCTGTTCCGTGGTGAGCCGCCGGTCGGCTCCGGGGTCCCGCGACGGCTGTGGCATGGCATCACGCTCCGCGATGGTCGTCGACCCCGTCCCGTCCACCGTGACGGCCGGGACGGTCGAGTGGTCATGGGAAATGACATGGGTGGCCTGCGGTGCTCCGCCGCGGACGTCCTTCCCGCGACGTCCCGAATGCGCGGCCGTGTCCTTTTCCGCGAA
The DNA here is from genome assembly GCF_020400825.1 of Streptomyces sp. HPF1205. GTDB lineage: Bacteria > Actinomycetota > Actinomycetes > Streptomycetales > Streptomycetaceae > Actinacidiphila. The sequence goes on along the minus strand of NZ_JAINVH010000023.1, from coordinate 66,148 downwards.
TACGGGGGAGGGCCTCAAGGATTCACCGGGGGGATTCTCAGGGCGGCTCCCCCGATGCTAGGCGCGGCCCGGCCGGCCGGGAAACCGGTGAGTTAAGAACGCGGTCCAGGGCCTGCGGTGGGCGAAATGTGCGCCACGACGTGAATGACCTCCCCCGCGCCGCCCGCAGGCGGCAGGTGCCCACCCGCGGGCCCGGTTGAAGTCACCGGTTAAAGTCACCAGCGCCGGCGGGACCCCGGAATTGAATCGCCTTCCCGTCCGGTAAGCGGCGTGGCACAATCACGTCCGGGGATTTTCGCTTTGCGGGCAGCTCTGCCGTGTCACGGATACCGATGGCCGAGGGGGAGCGCGCACGTGAGCGCTGGAGAACACGCGATAGTGGTCGGCGGCAGTATCGCCGGCCTGCTGGCAGCCCGTGTGCTGTCGGATTTCTACTCGAACGTCACGGTCGTCGAGCGGGATCCGCTCACCGACGACGTCGCGCCGCGCAAAGCGGTGCCCCAGGGGCACCACGTCCACGCGCTGCTCGCCCGCGGCCAGCAGATCCTGGAACGGCTGCTGCCGGGACTGAGGGACGAACTCGTCGCGGCGGGAGCGCCGGTCGGCGATTTCGGCACCAGTGTGAGCTGGTACTTCGACGGCCGGATGATGAGCAGGACGCGTACCAGCATGACCTGCGTGGCGGCCGGCCGGCCACTGCTCGAACAGCGCATCCGCCGCCGGGTGACCGGCCTGCCGAACGTCGCCGTGATGGACGCCACCGACGTCACCGACCTGCTCACCGACCCGGGCCGGACCCGGGTCACCGGTGTGCGGGTGGCCGCGCGGGACGGGCGGGACGGCGGCTCCGCCCGGCTGGAGGGCGACCTCGTCGTCGACGCCGCCGGACGCGGCTCCCAGCTGGCCCGCTGGCTGACCGAGCTGGGGCGCGCGGCCGTCGACGAGGAGGTCGTCAGGGTCGGGCTGGGCTATGTCACCCAGGAGTTCCACAGCCTGCCCGACTTCGACCCGATCGGCGACGGCATAGGAATGGTCCCGGTGGCCACCCCCGGACACCCGCGCGGCGCTGTCCTCGGCCGGCTGCCCGGCCGCTACGCGCTGGCCCTGACCGGCATCCGCGGCGACCACCCGCCGCGCGACCGCGAGGGGTTCCTCGCCTTCGCCGCGACCGTGCCCGTACCCGAGATCCACCGCGCGGTGGCCGCGGCCGAACCCCTGGGCCCGCCGCACGTCTTCCACTACACGGCCAACGTCCGCCACCGGTACGAGCGGATGAAAGATTTCCCCGACGGGCTCGTCGTGGTCGGCGACGCGTTCAGCACCTTCAACCCGATGTACGGGCAGGGCATGACGGTGGCCGCGCTCGCGGCCGAGCTGCTGCGGCGGCACATCGAGCGGTACGCGGGCGTGCGCCCCGCCGTCTTCCTGCGCGAGCTGAGCCGGGCGGTCGACGCGCCCTGGGGGCTCGCGGTCGGCGCGGACCTGGGTTTCCCGCACGCCGAGGGCCACCGCTCGCTGGCCGTGCGCCTGGGCAACACGTACGTCCCGCGGCTGCAGCGGGCCGCGGCCAAGGACCCCGTGCTGGCCCGCGCCTTCCTGCGGGTGACCGGCCTGGTGGATCCGCCGTCGGCCCTGTTCCGGCCGGGCGTCGTGGCACGTGCCCTGGCCGGCCGCTGAGGGTCCGCCGCGTCGATCGACCCGTTCCCTCGATCGGCCGCTCCTTCGATCGATCGGTTGCTTCGGCCAATCGGTTCCTTTCACGGGTCGGCTGCTTCAACCGGCCGGCTCGTTCGAGGCCGCGCTTTCCGGGGCCCGGCCCCTTCCCGGGGGCCGCCCTCTTGGCAGCACGTTCCTTTTCCGCACGCGACGAGAGAAAGGCGAACCATGACGAAGACGGTTCCCACGGGCGCCGGCGCCCCGGTCGTGCTCGACCTCGGCCCGGCCGCCGAAAGGGTCGGCGAACTGGTGGGCGGTATCACCGACGAGCACCTCGCCTTGCCGACGCCCTGCGCGAAGTACCAGGTGCGCGAGGTGATCGGGCACGTCATCGCGGTGACCGCGGGGCTGTGCGACGCCGGACGCAAGGTTCCCCCCGTACCGCCCTTCCCGGAACCGACGCACATCGTGGCGGACCTCGACGGGATCGGGGACTGGCGGACCGCGCTGACCGGCCTGCTGCGGGATCTCACCGCCGTCTGGCGGGAACCGGCGGCCTGGGAGGGCATGACCCAGGGCGCGGGCTTCACCTTCCCGGCCGCGCGGGCCGGCTCCATCGCCCTCACCGAACTCGTCGTCCACGGCTGGGACCTGGCGGTCGCCACCGGCCGGCCGTACCGGCCGGGCACCGCGGACCTGGAACTGTCCCTGGCGATACTCGCCGAGACCGCCGCCGACCGGCAGCCCGGCGGCACCTTCGACCCGCCGGTCGCGGTACCGGCCGACGCGCCGCTGCTGGACCGGGTCATCGGGCTGAGCGGACGCGACCCGTCCTGGACACCATGACATGACCGGCTCACCCCTGGCGACCGCGGGACCTCAGGAGACGACCATGGACGTGCGGATGATCTGGTTCGACTTCGGCGGAGTGCTCGGCCCGTCGCCGAAGGACCTGTTCACCGCCTACCACCGCAAGACCGGCATCACCGCGGAGCAACTCGCGGTCGCGTTGGGCGAAGTCAGCGAGGAACTGGGGCGGCCGGCCCTCGCCGCCCTGGAACTGTGCGCGATCAGCGAGCCCGACTGGGGCCGCCTGCTGGGCGCGGCGCTGACCGGCGCCGGGGTGGACCTGTCCAGGGCCCGGCCGGAGGAGTTCGGCCGGCAGTGGTTCGAGGGCACGCACGCCAACGCACCCATGCTCCGCGCGGTCCGGTACGTACGCGACGCCGGTCACCGGGTCGGCGTGCTGTCCAACAACGTGCGCGAATGGCAGCCCTATTGGCGGCGGATGATCGAGCCGGCCGGGGAATTCGACCGGATCGTGGATTCGAGCGAGATCGGCGTCCGCAAGCCGGACCCGCGGATCCTGCGGATCGCCGAGGCGGCGGCGGGGGCCGCGGCCGCCGAATGCGTCCTGGTGGACGACCTGGCGGAGAACTGCGCGGCCGCCACGGCGGCCGGCTGGCGCGCGGTGGGCTTCGGGACCACGCGCCAGTGCCTCACCGACCTCGGCGCCGCCTTGGACCTCCCCGGCATGGCGGCAGCCTGCCTCGGCGATCCCGCGACCGGCTGAACCCGGGCCCGCCGGTGGTGGGGCGGCGCGACCCCCGCCCCACCACCGGCCCCCCGGTCACCGGCCTTCCGGCCGCCGGCCCCCGGTCACCGGCCCGGCCCCCGGCCCACCCGCCCCGCCCGTCCGGCGGCGGGATTCAGGCGAGCCCGGAGTTGGCGAGGCGTCTGATGGCCGAGTACACCAGCAGGTGCCCCCAGATCTCCTGCTCGACCATCTCCGGGGAGCGCGACCTGAGCGGCAGCTTCTGCCGGTCGCCGAAGACCTCGCACTGCTGGAAGCTCCACCGCCGCTCGTACAGGTCGCGCAGGTCGTGGGCGGGTGCCGCGGCCGGATCCAGGACGGTGGTCGCCAGCAGCCCGCGTCCGCCAGGCCGGACGGTGCCCAGCAGCCGCACGACCCCGCCGGCCGACGACCCGCCGGCATCGCGCAGGGCGCACAGGCGGGAGCCGTCGGCCAGTAACTCACCGCCGGGCTGCGCCGCGGACACCGGCACCTTCCACAGCAGGTCCGCCCCGGCCTCGGCCAGCGTCCGGCGCACCGCCGGGCGCGCGTAATCGCCCTCGGCGAGCACCAGATCACCCGGCCCGAGCTGCCGCGCCAGCGTCTTGACGGGCACCGACGGGCAGCCGCCCCCGGCCGACACGTCCGCCGCCAGCAGCTCGGAGCCGCCGTTCTCCACCAGGACGGAGACCCGCGCGCTGGGCGGCGCGGGCCGGTGCGGCCCGCCCGCGGCCCTGCCGTACGTCGCCGCGTTCTGCGGGCTGTGCGGTACGACGGCCTGGTACCCGTCCATGACCCGCAGCCGCCAGCCCCGGTACCGCGAGCCCGGCCGGTCCTCACCGGCCCCGTCGCGGGCCGCCGCGGTTTGCGCGAACAGCGACTTCAGCGGTGCGGCGCCCAGCCGGACCCGCGCTCTGGACACCGCCGCCGTGGACGGCGGGTCCGCCAGCCGCTCGCTGGCCGGGTACCCCGACAAGGAGAGCCCCTGCGCGAGCCGCCGGGCCACCTCCTCGTACCCCTCATCGGCGAACAGGCTCATGGCCAGGACGAAATAGACCACGACCCTCGGTGGCAGCAGGCGGTTCCTCGCCCCCGCCCGCCCCGTGCTCGTAATGGCCCGCTCGACCAGTTCCGGTGGATAGGCTCCGATCACCACCTGGACCGCGAGTCGATCGGACAACCTCTGTTCGGACACTCGCATCCGCTAACCCCCGTGGTTGGCGCACTCGACGGCAGGCGTCCGACCCGAGCGGCCGCCCGGGCCCGCTCGGTGGTTTCCGCGATCCGCCGCGGTCGACCCCGCATCTGCCATAGCCGTCCTGATAAGAGTCTGCGGCAATGCGGGGGGAGCGGTCGAGACTGTTAGGTGGTGCTGAAACTACTAATTACCGCGGTGCCCCGATGAGTTGACGGACGTGTGTGTGCGGGCACCTCCGCCCGCGTTGTGTATTGACGACGACCGGCCGAGCCGCCTTCCGCCGCGCGATGAGTGCGATGAGTGCGATGAGTGCGATGAGCGCGATGAATACCGTGAATACCGTGAATGGGGTGAATACGGCGGGCGGAACGGCCTATTCATGGTTTCCGGCACCGCCGGACGAGGGCGAATTCCGGCCAGGCGTCAACGCCGCGTCAAATCCGTTGGAGCGGAGGGAATCGGTCCATTTGTTGTTGTGTTCAGCCGCGATCGTGCCGGCCGAGGCGCGGCGCGACGGGGCCGGGGGAGGGACCGCACGGGTACGGTGGCGGATTTCCCGCATACGAGGGCCCTCGTGCGGGCAAAGTTGCTCAAGTGCCGCAGGAGGCGGCGCTGGAGGCGGAGGTCCGACGTGGCCCGTACCGGAGCAGCCATTCGCCTGCGCGGCCTGCGCAAGTCCTACGGCGGGACCGACGCCGTGGCCGGGATCGACCTCGACGTGCGCCACGGTGAGTTCTTCTCGCTGCTCGGCCCCTCCGGGTCCGGCAAGACCACGACCCTCCGGCTGATCGCGGGGTTCGAGGAGCCCACCGAAGGCAGCGTCGAACTGGCCGGCCAGGACGTCACGGGCCTGGCCCCGTACGAGCGGGACGTGCACACCGTCTTCCAGGACTACGCCCTCTTCCCGCACATGACGGTCGAGCAGAACGTCGGCTACGCGCTGAAGGTGCGGGGAGTGCCCCGCGCCGAGCGGGCCGAGCGGGTACGGGCCGCGCTGGCATCGGTGCGGCTCGAAGGGCACGGCCGGCGCCGCCCCGCGCGGCTGTCCGGCGGCCAGCGCCAGCGGGTGGCGCTGGCCCGGGCCCTGATCGACCGCCCGGCCGTGCTGCTGCTGGACGAGCCGCTGGCCGCCCTCGACCCGCAGTTGCGCGGCCGGATGCAGGCCGAGCTCAAGGAACTGCAGCGCGAGGTGGGCATCACCTTCGTCTTCGTCACCCACGACCAGGGCGAGGCGCTCAGCATGAGCGACCGGGTCGCGGTGTTCCACGCCGGCCGGATCGAACAGGTCGGCACGCCGGCCGAGGTGTACGAGCGGCCCGCCACCGCCTTCGTCGCGGGCTTCGTCGGCGGGTCCAACCTGCTCGGCGGCGAACCGGCCCGCCGCGTCACCGGAGGCCCGGGACCGTACAGCGTCCGCCCGGAGCGGATCACGCTGTCCGCGGCGTCCGAGGACCCGGCGGGCGGCGGGGCGCCGTACGGCGGCGCCGGCCGGGAGGGCGCGGCGCGGCACCGGGTGAGCGGCGTCGTGGCCGACGCGGTGTACCTCGGGCACGCGGTCCGGGTCCTGGTCGACCTCGACACCGGCGGGCGGCTGACCGTGCTGCGGCACGCCGGGGAACCCGCCGCGGAGGCCGCCACCGGCGCCCGGGTGACGCTGAGCTGGCCCGCGGCCCACGCCGTCCCCCTGCCCGCGGACCCCGCACGGCGGCCGGAACCCGCCGCCGGCCCGGATCACGACCCGGACTCCGGCCCCGGCGCGCCCGCGACCGTACCGGCCCCCTGAACGCGGCCCGAACCGGCCCCCGACGGACAGCCGCGCCCGGCGACAGCCCCCAGCCCCCAAGCCAGTTCCCCGGTCCCCAGCCCCCAGCCCCCAGCCAGTTCCCCGGTCCACAGCCTCAGCCCCCAGCCCTCAAGCCGGCCCCCCAACCCCGGCCCCCCACCCCAGCCCCCGAGAGACAAGGAGACACCGTGCGTGTGACCAGGCGCCTCGCGGCCCCCGCCGCCGCCCTCACCGCCGTCCTCGCCCTCGCCGCCGCCTGCGGCGGCTCCTCCGGCCGGTCCGGATCGGTCGGGCCCGACGGCAGGCTGCACCCGCCGAAGCTGACCGCCCAGCAGACCCTCGGCCCGAGGGAGGGCGCGGTGAACCTCATCGCGTGGGCGGGATACGTCGAGGACGGCTCCGACGACCCGAAGGCCGACTGGGTGCACCCCTTCGAACGGCAGACCGGCTGCACCGTCCACGTCAAGGTGGCCGGCACCTCCGACGACATGGTCAGCCTGATGAAGACCGGGCAGTACGACGCCGTGTCCGCGTCCGGCGACGCCTCGTTGCGGCTGATCGCCTCCGGCGACGCGGCCCCGGTCAACACCGCCCTGGTGCCGAACTACAAGGACGTCTTCGGCGGCCTGAAACTCCAGGCGTGGAACTCGGTGGGGTCGGTCGCGTACGGCATCCCGCACGGCTACGGCGCCAACCTGCTGATGTACCGCACCGACAAGGTCTCCCCGGCGCCCACCTCCTGGGGCGCGGTCTTCGCGAAGGACTCGCCGTACAAGGGACACATCACCGCGTACGACTCGCCGATCTACATCGCCGACGCGGCCCTGTACCTCATGCGGACCCGGCCGGAACTCGGCATCAAGAACCCCTACGCGCTGGACCAGAAGCAGTTCGACGCGGCCGTGGCGCTGCTGCGGCAGCAGAACACCAACATCGGCGAGTACTGGAGCGACTACCTCAAGGAGGTCTCGGCCTTCAAGAGCGGCGACTCGGTGCTCGGCACCACCTGGCAGGTGATCGCCAACACCGCGCGGTCGGAGAAGGTCCCGGTCAGGGCGGTGCTGCCGAGCGAGGGCGCCACCGGCTGGTCGGACACCTGGATGCTCTCGGCGAAGGCCGCGCACCCCAACTGCGCCTACGCCTGGTTCGACTGGATCGTCTCGCCGCGGGTCAACGCCCAGGTCGCCGAGTACTTCGGGGAGGCCCCGGCGAACCGGCTGGCCTGCGAGCACACGGTGAGCCGGACGTTCTGCACCGACTACCACGCCGGGGACAGCGCGTACTACAAGCGGGTGTGGTTCTGGACCACACCCATCCCGCAGTGTGTCGACGGGCGCAAGGACGTCACCTGCGTTCCGTACGCGAAGTGGGCGCAGGCGTGGACGTCCGTCAAGGGCTGAGCCCGCGGCCCGCGCGGGCCCTGGTACGCGCACTGCACCGGCGGCCCCGGCTGCGCCTGGCCCTGCTGCTGTCGGCCCCGCTGGCCTGGCTGGTCGTGGCGTACCTCGGCGCGCTGGCGGCACTGTTCCTGTCCGCCTTCTGGACCACCGACCCCTTCACCTCGGACGTCGTGCGGACCTGGACCACCGCCAACTTCCGCGAGGTGCTGACCACCTCCGTCTACTGGCACGTGGCCCTGCGCAGCCTCGGCACCGCCCTGGCCGTGACCGCCGTGGACGTGGTCGTGGCCTTCCCGATCGCCTTCTGGACGGCCCGGGTGGCCGCCCCGCGCCACCGCCACCTGCTGGTGGTCGCCGTGCTCACCCCGCTGTGGGCGAGCTATCTGGTCAAGGCGTACGCCTGGCGGACCGTCCTGTCCGCGGACGGGCCGCTGGACTGGGCCCTGAAACCGTTCGGGCTGAACGGACCCGGGTACGGCCTGCCCGCGGTGATCACCGTACTGGCGTACCTGTGGCTGCCGTACATGATCCTGCCGATCCACGCGGGGCTGGCCAACCTGCCCGACGACGTCCTGGAGGCCGCCGCCGACCTCGGCGCGGGCACCTGGCGCACCTTCCGCTCGGTGGTGCTGCCGATGGTCCTGCCGTCGGTGGCCGCCGGATCGGTGTTCACCTTCTCGCTCAGCCTCGGCGACTACATCGCGGTCCAGATCGTCGGCGGCAGGACCCAGCTCATCGGCAACGTCGTCTACTCCGACATCACCCTCGACCTGCCGCTGGCCGCGGCCCTGGGCACCCTGCCGGTGGCGGCGGTGGTGCTCTACCTGCTCGCGGTACGCCGGACGGGCGCGCTCGACTCGCTGTGAGCCGAGGCGATCCCCGCGCGCCCGCCCCCTGTCCCTCCCGCCCCCTGTCCCTCCCACCCCGACCCTTTCGCTCATCCGACGCCCCCGGCCCGCCGCCCCCTCGAAGACGGCGCCCTTTCCCCCGAAGGCGAGGCGACCCACGCCGATGCGACTCTCCCGCACCGCACGGATCCTGCTGGGCACGGCGGCGATGCTCGGCTTCGCCGTGATCTACCTGCCGCTGCTGCTGGTACTGGTCGATTCGGTGAACCCCGACCGCTCCTTCGGCTGGCCGCCCAGCGGTGTCACCGGGCGGTGGTGGGCCGACGCCTGGCACAGCGCCGGGGCCCGCTCGGCGCTGTGGGTGTCGGTCCGGGCCGGTCTCGGCGCCACCGCCGTCGCCCTGGTCCTCGGCACGCTCGTCGCCTTCGCCGTGCAGCGGTACGCCTTCTTCGGGCGGCAGACCCTGTCCTTCCTCGTGGTGCTGCCCATCGCGCTGCCCGGCGTGGTCACCGGCATCGCCCTCAACAGCGCCTTCCGGTACGTGCTGCCGCCGCTCGGCCTGGGCTTCGGGCTGCTGACCGTGATCATCGGGCACGCCACCTTCTGCGTGGTCGTCGTGTTCAACAACGTGGTGGCGCGGCTGCGCCGGGTGTCGGGTTCCTACGAGGAGGCTGCGCGGGACCTGGGCGCCGGCCCCTTCCGGACCTTCCGCGACGTGACCTGGCCGCTCGTCAGATCCTCTGTGCTGGCCGGCGGCCTGCTGGCCTTCGCCCTGTCCTTCGACGAGATCGTGGTCACCACCTTCACCGCGGGCGCCGGCGTGCAGACCCTGCCGGTGTGGATCTTCGGCAACCTGGCCCGCCCGCGGCAGGCCCCGGTGGTCAACGTGGTCGCCGCGGTCCTGGTCCTGCTCTCGGTGGTCCCGGTGTACGCGGCCCAGCGGCTGTCGGGCGACACCGCCGCGGGCGGCAGGATCTGAGCGCGTCCGCACCCCGAACGCCCCCTGCCGGCGCGTATCGCTCGCTCGTCCTCGAACGTGGTGTGAGGGTGCTGTGCGCCGCGGGCCGGACGCTTCCCGGCCGTTCTGCCCGTCCCTAGCATGACGCTCCGCACCAGGTGGCGGGCCGTCCGACGCACGGACGGCGGACGGGAAGGGCGGAGCCATGGGACCGGGACGGGAACGGACACGGCGCGAGGTGCTGTCGGCCGCCGGGGGGATCGGCGGCGCGCTCGCGCTGGGCGCCGTGGCCCCGGCCGCGGTGGCGGCGGCGGACACGCGGCGCTCGGTCGCCGTGCTCGGCGGCGGTGTCTCCGGGTTGAGCGCGGCCCACGAACTGGCCGAACGCGGCTACGCGGTGACCGTCTACGAGTACTACGGGCGGCTCGGCGGCAAGGCCCGCAGCATGGACGTGCCCGGCTCCGCGGCCGGCGGCCGGGCGCCCCTGCCCGGCGAGCACGGCTTCCGCTTCTTCCCCGGGTTCTACCGCAACCTGCCCGACACGCTGCGCCGCATCCCCTTCCCAGGCAATCCGGACGGCGTCCACGGCAACCTCCGCAGCGGCACCGAGACCCGGCTCGCCCGCTCCGGCGGCCGCCCCGACGTCACCCTGCCCTTCCACGCCCTCACCAGCCCGCCCGCCGCGGGCGACCTCAGTGTCGAGGCGCTGCGCAAGCTGATCGCCGGCGGCCTCGACACCGCCCTGCACCTGCCCGCGGACGAGGTCGCGTACTTCGCCGACCGGGTACTGGTCCACCTCACCAGCTGCGACCGGCGGCGCGACGAGCAGTGGGAGAAGGTCCCCTGGTGGGACTTCATCAAGGCGGGCCGGATGTCGTACGACTATCAGCGGCTGCTCGGCGTCGGGCTGACGCGGGACCTGGTGGCGACGAAGGCGGAACAGGCCAGCACCCGCACCGTCGCCCGGACGATCATCGAGGCGTGGCTGCTGAACGGCATCCTCGGCCGCGGCACCGACGGCGACCTGGACCGGGTGCTCAACGCCCCCACCAGCGAGGCGTGGATCGACCCCTGGGAACAGCACCTGCGCGCGCTCGGCGTGCGCTTCGAACTCGGCACCGAGGTCAGGCAGGTGGTGTACGAGGGCGGCCGGATCACCGGCGTGCGGGTGGCCGCGTCCGACGGGAGCGGCGCCGAGCGGACCGTCACCGCCGACCACTACCTCTCGGCGCTGCCGGTCGAGCACGCCCGCCCCACCTGGGGCCCGGCGCTGCGCGCCGCCGACCCGCAACTGGCCGCCTGCGACGCCCTGAACACCGACTGGATGGTGGGCGTGCAGTTCTACCTGCGCCGCCGCCCGCGTATCGCGCACGGCCACGCGATCTACCCGGACTCGCCGTGGTCGCTCACCACGATCGACCAGGCCCAGTTCTGGGACCACCGCGACTTCCCGGCCGACTACGGCGACGGGCGGGCGGTGGACTGCCTGTCGGTGTGCGTATCGGAGTGGAACCAGCCGGGCATCCTCTACGGCAGGACCGCCAAGCAGTGCACCCGCGAGCAGGTGGTCGCCGAGACCTGGGCGCAGCTCAAGGCGGCGCTCAACGACACGGGTGAGGAGGTGCTCTCCGACGGCGACCTGCACACCTGGTTCATGGACCCGGCCGTCACGGGCCTGGGCGGCTCCGCCCCGGCCAACCGCGAGCAGTTGCTGATCCACCCGGCCGGCACCCTCTACCACCGCCCGTCGGCGGCCACCCGCGTGCCCAACTTCTTCCTCGCCGGCGACTACGTGCGCACCGACGTCGACCTGGCCACCATGGAGGGCGCCAACGAGTCCGCCCGGCGCGCGGTCAACGCCCTGCTCGACGCGGACGGCTCGCCCGAGCCGCGCTGCCGGGTGTGGACGCTGTTCCGCGCCCCGGAACTGACCGCCCTGCAGCGGGTCGACGACGTCCGCTACCGGCTCGGCCTGCCCAACACCTTCGACCTGGGCTGACCGGGGAAACCTCGTCCACGGCGCCGCCCGTCCCGCGCGGGCTGCGGCGCCCGGGCGGACACCGGACCACGAACGGCCCAGTGCCTGGCGTGCCACCGGCCGCCGGACGCCCCGTCCCGGTAGCTTCCGATCGCCGCCGCCGGGCAGAGCGGCGGTGTCCGGCGCGGCGCGCGCGGACCACCAGGAACGTGAGAAGAGGTCGGCATGGTGTTCCCGAGCACCCGTCCGCTGGCGGTGGGGCTGGCCTGCGCGGCCGCCGCGTCGTCCCTCCTGCTCGCAGGCGCCGAGGCGTCCCCGGCCCCGCGGCCGGCCCAGCGGACGGCGGCGGCACCCGGGCCCGTACCCGGCCCGCTCAACGCCATCACCGACGTCCCCGGCATCCTGGTCGGCCAGGTGCAGTCCACCCGCCCGCCGTACCTCACCGGATCCACCGTCCTCTACACGCCCGACCAGCCGCTCGCCGGCGTCAGCGTACGCGGCGGATCGCCGGGCACCTGGACGACCGACACGCTCGCCCCCACCAGCGCCAACCCGGGCGTCGACGCGATCGTCCTGACCGGCGGCAGCGATTGGGGCATGGACGTCGCCGTCGGCGCGATGCACTGGCTGGAGGACCACAAGGACATCACCGTCCCCATCGTGCCCGGAGCGGTGATCTGGGACATCGGGAGGGGCGGCAGCGACCGGGCGCGCCCGACGGCCTCCTGGGGCTACCGGGCGATGCAGGAGGCCAAGGGCGGGCCGGTGCGGCAGGGCACCGTCGGCGCCGGAACGGGCGCGCTCACCGCGCTCGGCACCCTCAAGGGCGGCGTGGGCACGGCCAGTTCTGTGCTGGACGACGGGACCGTCGTGGGCGCGGTCGTCGTGGTCAACGCCCTCGGGAGCACCGTCGATCCGAAGGACTGCACACTGCTGGGAGCCGCGCTCGGCATCGGCGGCGAGTTCGCCGGGCTGCGCCCGCCGACCCCCGCGCAGTGCAAGGCGTTCACACGGAGCCTGCGGGCGGGGTCGCGCGGGGCGGCCCGCAACACCACGATCGCGATCGTCGCCACCAGCGCGGCCATGCAGAACGGCGCACTGACCAGGATGGCCTCGTCGGCGCAGGACGGGCTGGCCCGGGCCATGATTCCCTCGCACACCCTGTCCGACGGCGACACCGTCTTCTCCGTGGCCACCGGCACCGGCCGCCAACTGTCCAACGACAACGGGGACGATCTGGCGGAACTGACCCGGATCGACGCGGTGGCGGCCGACACCCTGTCACGGGCGGTCGCCCACGCCATGCTCGCGGCCACGTCGGTGCGGACGTACAAGAGCTACTGCGACACCTTCCCCTCGGCCTGCGCGCACCTGAGGCGGGAGCCGTCGCGGACCGCGCCCCGAGGCGGGACGCGGTCGCCGCACGGCCTGGGATGATCCCCGGGCCGGGCGGGAGGTGACCGGGCGTCCCGGTGACGCCCGGTGGCCGGACGCGTCGGGTGGACCCGGCGGCTCGCGGGACGAGCGCACGCGCAACGGCTGGTATTACTGGGACATGCAGGAAGAGACGGCACGTTCCGCGATCGACACCTTCATCTCCGCGTTCAACGCCTCGGACGACAGCTATGTGACTGCCCTGCTCTCCCAGGCCCTGACCTCGGACGTGGTCTTCTGGGGGCCGTTGGGCCGCAGCGAAGGGATCGCGGCGGTCGAGCGGTTCGTGCTGGACATCCGGCGCCACCCGGCGGGGACCGGTACGATGGTGCGCTGCTCAGCGGTGGACATGCCTGGCGAGTGGGCCCGGTACCAGTGGGTCTTCACCACGCCGGGTGGAGGCCCCCGCCTGGCGGGCACGGACGTCGTTCATCTGCGGCGGAGCCTCATCGACCAGGTCATCGTCTTCGCGGGGGAGATCGAGTCGTTCGCCTCCTGAGCCGTCCTTCTTTCATCAGCCGGCACCTAAGCGCGCCCACACCGCGTTCCCGCCGGTGATGACCGACCGGGCCACGCCCCAGCGCCGGGACAGGTGCTGGACCAGCAGCAGGCCGCGGCCGCCCTCGTCGTCCAGACCGGGGCTGCGCGGGTCGAGGCTGCCGATGAGGGGGCCGCGGTCGTGGACCTCCAGGTGCACCAGATCGCCCGCGGTCAGCCCGACGCAGCACAGGAAGTTGCTGCTCGCGGTGTGCCGCAGCGCGTTGGTGGCGAGTTCGGACAGGACGAGCACCGCGTCCTCGCAGACGCCCTCGGGCAGCTTCCAGGTACCCAGCCAGGCGGCGGCGGCCGAGCGGGCCGCGCCGATGCCGGGGCGACCGGGCGGCAGGTCCAGCCAGTGGACTCTGTCCCGCGGCGCGGGGTCGAGGAGCTGGGGAGAGCGGTAGAACGCGGCAAGGGGCACGGTTTCGCCTTCCGTCGGCGAGGGCGCAGGCGGGTGGGGGGACGGGGGACGGGCGGACGGGGGATGGCGGACGGGGATGGCGGACGGGCGGAACGGGGGACCGCCACACGGACCGGCCCGATCGGGACCGCTGCGGCCGCACGAGGTGCACTTGTGGCTGGTGAGGCAAACGATCACGGTCTGTGCCGACTGTGACTCACGACAGTGACACTATGGTGGTTGCCAGTCTCAACGCGCAACCGTCTCCCTGATAATTTCAGTTCGTGATTGTCTGGCTGCCGTCCTCACCATGTCGCCTATTGTTTGGTGCTGGTGACAGTCCCTCAGGAGGTACATCGTGAGCGAGGCCCGTCCTGGCGGCGGCACCAGCGCCCCCACCGTGCTCCGCATGATCCTCGGCCGGCGGCTGAAGGACCTGCGGGAGAACGCCGGGGTGTCGCTGGAGGCCGCGGCGCGGGCTCTGCACGTCACGCCGCTGACGATCCGGCGGATGGAGAAGGCCGAAGTCGGCCTGAAGATCCCCTACGTCGAGAAGCTGCTGCGGATCTACGGCGCCGACGAGCAGGAGACCGGCGAGTTCGTCGGCATGGCCGAGCAGGCCGCCCGGCCCGGCTGGTGGCACCGCTACCGCGACGTCCTGCCCTCCTGGTTCACCGCGTACGTGAGCCTGGAGAGCGACGCGCGGACGCTGCGCACGTACGAACCGCACTACGTCACCGGGCTGCTGCAGACGCACGACTACGCCCGGGCCATCCTGCGGGCCGGCTTCCCCAACGACAGCCCGGAGGACCTGGCCCGCCGGGTGGAACTGCGACTGCGCCGTGCGGTGCTGCTGGAACGCCCCGACGCGCCCACCTTGTGGATGGTGATGGAGGAGGCGGTGCTGCACAAGGTCATCGGCGGCGCGGAGGTGATGCGGGAGCAGATCGACCGGCTGCTGGAGGCGGCCGAGCTGCCCAACGTCACCATCGACATCGTGCCGTTCACCGCCGGCGCCCACGTCGGGGCGTTCGCCCCGTTCACCTACTTCCGGTTCGACGCCCCCGAACTGCCCGACATCGTCTACACCGAGCTGCTGTCCGGGTCGATCTACCTCGACCAGCGGCCCGATGTCGTCGCGCACCTGGAAGCCCACAACCGGATGTCCCTCCTGACCTCAGCAAGCGAGAGCAAGGCGCTCTTGAACCGCATGCGGAAGGAGTACTCGTGACCGTCACCGACAATCCGTTCACCGACACCCCGTTCACCGACAGCCCGTTCATCGACAGGGCACTCACCGACGACAGACCCGGACGTACGGACACAGGCGTCTACAACGGCATCCCGGCCCGCCAACTGGGCGAGAGCGGCTGGGAGCGCCCCTGGAGCGGGACCAGCGGCGGCCAGTGCGTGGAGATGAAGCGGCTGCCCGACGGCCGCATCGCCGTACGGCAGTCCACCGACCCGGCGGGCCCCGCGCTGATCTACACCCCCGAGGAGATCGGCGCCTTCGTCACCGGCGTCAAGAACGGCCTCGCCGACCACATGACCACACCCTGACGCACCCCCTCGGCACCCTCGCTCCACCCGAACCCGCCACCACCGCACCTCCTGGAGGTACCCGTTGACCGGCCCCCGCACCCCACAGGACATCGACACCAGCAAGCCGCACTCCGCCCGGATGTACGACTACTACCTCGGCGGGAAGGACCACTTCGACGTCGACAAGCAGGCGGCCGAGCGCGTTGCCGAGGCGTACCCGGGGATCTTCGTCTGCGCCCGGGAGAACCGCGCCTTCATGCACCGCGCCACCCGGGTGCTCGCCCGTGACCACGGCATCCGCCAGTGGCTCGACATCGGCACCGGCATCCCGACGGAACCCAACCTGCACCAGGTGGCCCAGGCGATCGCACCCGAGGCACGGGTGGTGTACGCGGACAACGACCCGCTGGTGCTGAAGTACGCCGAGGCGCTCATGCGCAGCGCCCCCGAGGGCCGCACCACCTACATCCACGCCGACGCCAACGACCCCGACACGCTGCTGGCCGCCCCCGAACTGACCGAAGTGCTCGACCTGACACGGCCGGTGGCGCTGTCCCTGAACGCCCTGCTGCACTTCGTCACCGACGCCCAGGACCCGTACGGCCTGGTCGAACGCCTGGTGAGCGAACTGCCCTCCGGCAGCGCGCTCGCCATCAGCCACTGCACCCCCGACTTCGACCCCGAGACCTGGCAGAAGGTCACCGACATCTACACCGCCGCCGGAACCCCCGTGCGCTTCCGCTCCCAGGCGGAGGTCGCGCGCTTCTTCGACGGCCTCGACCTGCTCGACCCCGGGATCGCGATCGGCCACCGCTGGCGCCCCGACGCCGGCGCCGAACCCGACGAGAGCGTCACCGACGCCACCGTCAGCCTGTGGGTGGGCGTCGGCGTCAAACCCTGAAAGACCGCGGGTTGCCGAAGGCCGCGGCCGGGAGCGGGGAGTCCCGGCCGCGGCAAAGGGGCGACGCGGTGTGTGAACCCCTTGCGCAAGCGGTGACCGCAGCCGAGATCCGACCGGCCCCCTACCATCGGCGCCCGGTTCGCGACAATGCTTTACCGCCGGCCGAAACCTTCGACACGTCCCGGGCGCCGACGCGACGCTGACGGTCGTAAGGGAAACCCCGCCGGACGGATGACGAATGACTCGCCCTGCCCCACGATCCACCGCGACCGTCCCGCACCAAGGGACGCGCCCCGATCCCGAACGGGCCGCGGACCTGGCCGAGTTCATCGTGACCCTGAACCAGTACCGCCTCTGGGCCGGCGCACCGTCCTACCGTGCGCTGGCCAGGCGGGTCGGACCGCTGCTCAGGTCCGCGCAGGCGGTGTCCCAGTCGACGATCGGTGACGTGTTCCAGACGCGCCGCAGGCGCCTGGACGTCGACCTCGTGGTCGGCATCGTACGCGCGCTCGGAGCCGACGAGACGACGGTGGACCGCTGGCGTTCGGCCTGCGTGGCCGTGCAGGCGGCGGCCAAGGACGGCGGTCCGGCGGGCGTGTTCAGGCAGTTGCCCCGCGTCCCGTCCGGGTGCACGGGCCGGGAGCGGGAACTCGCCGCGATCCTGCGGGCGGCGGCCTCCCCGGTGGGCAGCACCGCCGCACACACGGCCGCGGTGCTGTCGATCGAGGGGATGGGCGGGGTCGGCAAGACCCATCTGGCCCTGCGGGCCGCCCACACGCTGGTGCGAGCCGGACGGTTCCCCGACGCCCAGCTCTACGTGGACCTGCGCGGCGTCGACCCGGAGCGTGCGCCCGCCGCGCCGGCCGACGTACTGGGCGGGTTCCTGCGCGCCCTCGGAGTGCCGGGCCGGCACGTACCGGACGGGCAGGACGCGCGCGCCGCGATGTTCCGCGACCGCCTCCACGGCAAGGAAGCGCTGCTCCTGCTGGACAACGCGGCCGACGAGACGCAGGTTCGCGACCTGATCCCGTCCGGCCCCGACTGCCTCGTCCTCATCACCAGCCGGCGCAGCCTGGCGGGTCTCGACGGGCTCGACCCGCACGGACTCGACACGTTGCCGGTACCTGACGCGGTGGACCTGCTCGCGACCGTCGCCGGCCCCGGCCGGATCGCCGCGGATCCCCGCGCCGCCGCCCACGTGGCCCGCCTGTGCGGCGGGCTGCCGCTCGCCGTCGCCCTTGCCGGAGCACGGTTACGGGCGAGGCCCGCGTGGACCGTCGCCGACCTCGCCGAGCACCTGAGAACCGGCGGGGTGGACGCGGTCAGCGCCGGGGGACGGGCCCTGCGGCCGGTCCTCGACGGCTCCTACGCGGGCCTGCCCGACCCGGCCCGCAGGATGTTCCGCCTGCTCGGACTGCACCCGAACGGCGGCATCACCCCGCGGACGGCCGCCGTCCTCGCCCGCACCGACTGCGCGGCGGCCCGCCGCCTGCTGGAGCGTCTGCAGGACGAGCACCTGGTACGCCAGGAAGCCGCGGGCCACTACAGCCTGCACCTACTGCTGCGTGCCTACGCCGTCGGCCTCGCGCGGGAGCGCCCCGAGGAAGCGGATGCCGCGCGTGCGCGAATGCTGGCGTTCTCCCTGTACGGAGCCCTGTACGCCGGCGGACCCCTGACGGCGCCCGCCGACGCCCACCCCTACCCGGCCGCGTACGCCACGAAGGCCGCCCACGCGGCCGGACCGACCCGCAGTGTCGGCCCGTCGCCTGCGGTTTTCGAGTCGCGTACGTAGATGGCGTCCGGCGTGGCGGCGACCTCGACGCAGTTACCGCCTCCCGAGCCGCTGTAGCTGCTCTTGCACCAGGTCAGGTCGGTAGTCTGCTGGTTGGTGCTCATGGCTCCCCTGCGATGCAGAAGGGTGTCGGTCCTAGCTCGCGGTGTGCGCCACGAAGGCCGCCCACTGTGCCCGGTCGACGCGCAGTATGGGTCCGTTGCCTGCGGTCTTTGAGTCGCGTACGTAGATGGCGTTCGGTGTGGTGGCGACCTCGACGCAGTCGCCGCCGTTCGTCCCGCTGTAGCTGCTCTTGAACCAGGCCAGGTCAGCGGTCTGAGTAGTCTGCTGGTCAGTGCTCATAGCTCCCCTGCCATGCGCTCGATGAGACGACAGGACTCCTCGGTACTGAGGGCCTGCGTCCGCAGCATCCCATACCTCAGCCAGAATTCGCTGACCTCGTCATCGTCGGACCTGACCGTCACCACACCCTGCGCGTCGACGTAGACGTGGCGCCGGCGATCCCTCGACTCCAGCAGCACCATGGGTCCGTTGAGTCCGCTGTGGGCACCCCGCGCGGTGGGCATGACCTGCAGTTCGACATTGCGCATCCTTGAGCATGCCAGCAGGCGCTCCAACTGCTCGCGCACCACTGCCTTGCTACCGACCGCTCGTCGCAGGGCGTCCTCCTCCACGACGAACACGAACACCGTGCGTGGGCTCTTGCGGGACAGCAGGGCCTGTCGTGCCAGACGCGCCGCGACCCGCTGCTCGATGACCTCCTCGTCCAGTGGCGGGAAGTGCGCGTCGAGCAAAGCCTGCGCGTAGGCCTCGGTTTGCAGCAGCCCGGGAACGAGCAACGGATCGTACGAGAACCTGCTCAGCGCCTCGGCCTCCAGCAACGCCACGTTGCGAAAGAACCTCGGCAGCTTCGCCCGGTCCACCTCGTCCTGGAGGACGTCCAGGACGCCGCCGGCCTGCAGCACCCGCTCGGCCGCGGCCGTGAACACCGCCTTCGCCGGGCGCCTGCCCTGTTCGACGGACGCCACCTGCTCCAGCGAGTAGCCGATCGCGTCGCCGAGTTGCTGCTGGCTCAACCCGGCGCGCTTGCGCACGTGCTGGAGCAGTACGCCGTACGCCGACCACACGCCCGGCAGGTCGGGCCCCTCCTCCTTCGTCCGCGCCGTGCGCCCCGCCGCCCGCGTGTCCCGCGCGTCCCGCGTGCCGTGCCCGTCCCGTGCCGTCCTCACGATCCCACGCCCCTTTCGTCCCATCACCGCAACCGCCGCCGGGCCATGTCCAACGCGACGCGGAGGAACGGGGACACGCCGCGGGACCCGTACAACGGCCGTACGAGACCCGTACGACCAAGGTCGCGCCCGGTCGTTCTCCCCGTACGAGCCGCCCGGCGTACGGGCATCGCACCTGGTCAGCCGCTCATTGCCCGTACGACGCTGACGAAGTGACACAGCATCAGACGACCGATCAGGCGGCGCAGCCCATCGTCCCCACCGCTCACCTGGCCACGCTCTTCAGCAGCACCAATCGCGGTGCGCACCTCGCACGCCGGTTCGCCGTGCGGCAGTTCACGCGGTGGACCGGCCTGCCGGACGACTCCGATCCGGTGCGCGCCGTCGCCCTCGTCACGGCCGAGCTGGCGTCGAACGCGGTCCGCCACGGGCACCTGCCCGGCCGGGATTTCCGGCTGGGACTGTTCCTGCTGGCCGACGGCCTGCGGATCGAGGTCACGGACACCCGGCCCGAGCGGCTGCCGCCGCTCGCGACGCCGCCGGGCGGCGAGGGGACGTCCGGCCGCGGGCTGCTCCTCGTACAGGCCTACGCCGACCGCTGGGGCTGCCGGGTCGACGACGCACTCACGAAGACGGTGTGGGCGCGGATCCGCACCCAGGAGGGCGAACCGGCGACGTGACGGTGCTCGTCACGCCCCGATGTCCATGCGGGCGACCGCCTCGGTCAGCTCCGCCCGGAACTCCGGTCGGCGGGCGACCAGTTGGGCCGCGCCGGACGAGGCGGGGTGCGCCAGCACGAGGGAGACAGCCCGCGCCGGGTCGCACGAGGAGGTGCCGAGGAACTCGCGGACGAGGGCGGCGGCCACCGCCGTCGAGGTCTGCCGTTCCGCCAGGTGGCCGAGCAGCGCGTCGAGGCCGCCCGCCGCGTACACCTCCCGGCAGGTGCCGATCCAGTGCGCGGACCAGCGGCGGTGCATGGCCCGCGCGTCGGTCGAGGCGGTAGCCGAGGCGGTACGGAAGACGGGCTCCAGTGCGGCTCGCAGCCGGGCGAGCAGCGCCTCCGGATCACCGGCCAGGGAGGGGTACTCGGCCGCGAAGTGCCGCCACTCCCAGGCGGGGTGCATGTCCGACGTCATGTCGAGCGTCAGAGGGTTCGCGGCGTAGTAGGGGTCGGCGGCGACGAACGCCGCGCCCAGCGTCCCGTAGTCGAGCTCGTCCAGCTCGCGGTGCTCGGCCAGGAGCACGGCGTCGTAGAGGTCCTTGCCCTGCGGGTGCATGTCGGTGACCAGCCAGACGAGCTTCCAGGCCAGGCACAGCGCCGGCGTGGCGGCGAGCAGCCGTGAGCCGCCGAAGGACACCTCGCGCGGCGGCACCGGCAGCGATTCGTTGAAGACGAAGTCGAGCTGGACGACGCCGCCCGGGGTCGTGTCGCAGGTCCAGGGCAGCACCAGCCGGCGGCCGGGCACGCGATCGTACGTCCAGATGTCCTCGCTGACCGCGTCCCCGGCGTCGAAACGGATGACCGGTTGTTCCGCGGGCGCGGGCGCGGACCCGGTGGTGGCGCGCGCCGCCGAGGCCGCCCGGTCCGCGGCCCGCGCGATGCCGTCCAGCATGGCCGCGGTGCGCTCCTCCTCGATCCGCCACCGCTCGGGTACGACGACGAAGTCCAGGTCGGCGGGTTCGCGCGCCGCCGCGCCGAACCACCGCGCGAGCAGCACACTGCCGCGCAGCACCAAGTGCTCCCGCCACCCCGAGTCCGCGACGGCGGCCAGCACGAGGTCCATCGCGGTGCGGCGCGCCGGCGACCACCGGGCGCGGGCCGCCGGATCGGCGAAGTCCGGGTCGCTCGCCCGGTAGGCGTTGCGGTGGTGCTTGAGCGCGGGGTCGAACAGGGGCTGCTGGACGGCGGATTCGTCGTCGATGCGGCGCAAGGTGAGCGGCAGGCCGCGCCGGGCCAGCTCCGCCTCGCCCAAGGGCGAGCGCGGCATCTCTTCGCGCCGCACGCCCAAGTGCTCCCAGCTCTCGGTCACCGCTGCCCCGCCTCCGCCCATCCGTCCCCGACCCGTCCGTCCCCGACCCGTCCGTCCCCGACCCGTCCGTCCCCGATCCATCCGTCGTCGACGGACGTGTCGCTGTCGTGGACCACGAACTCCTGCTCGATCTCGGTGATCTCGACCCGCAGCCGTGTCACGGCCCGCCTCAGCGCCGCCAGCCGCTCGCGGGCCGTCGGGAGTCCGACGCCGTAGCAGCGCTGCGTGACGAACCGCTCCTCGCGGCGGTCGTCGCCGGCCAGCGTCCGCCGGGCGTTCCACGACAGGTGCGCGCCGTGGGCGACGGCCGTCGCGGTGAGCGCGCGCAGGCGCGCGGCGGCGTCGGGACCGGCCGGGTCCAGCCGCACCTTCAGGTGGTGCTCGAAGTACCGCTCGCCCGCGCCTTCCTGGCCGCCGGCGGGGCCGGCCGGCTGCCGCGCCTGCTCGTCGGAGCGAGGTACCAGCGGCGCCCACGGGGCGACCTCGATCTTCACCCGCACCGGTACGAAGCCCGCGTCCCGCAGCGCCGCGCAGGCCCGGCGGCAGGCGCCGAACTGCTCCTCGTACGACCCGCCGCCGCGCAGTGTCAGCATCGGCTGCGAGGGCGTGCGCCCCCGGGCCAGCACGATGTGCGTGAACTTCCAGCCGCGTGCCGCCGACCACCGCTCCAGCCGGGCGGCCGGAGCGGCTCCGTCGTCGTCGCAGCGCACGGTGATGTGCGCCTCGAACTCGCCCGTTTTCACGGTGGGATCATGCCAAGCGCACCCGCGGCGGGGGAAACGACTTTGCGGTCCGCGCCCTCGTCAGGAGGTCGAAGGCGTCCACAGGGCCGCGTGGGAAGGGCCGTTCGAGCTGTACGGGTCGAGTGGTGGGGTGGCCGCCTCACCGGCCACCGCGCCCTGTGCGTCGATCGCCGCCGCCCCCGAGTTGAGGCCGCCGAGCGAGGGCAGCAGCGTGAAGTCGGCCGTGTCGGTGCGGTAGGTGAAGGCGAAGGAGTTCGCGGCGAACTGGTCGCCGACCGCCACGTTCCCCCTGACCGCCAGCGGCTGGGTCACGCCACGGGAGCCGACTTCGGAGAGGGTGCCGGTCCGCAGGTCGTAGGCCCACCCGGCCTCGCCGTCCCAGCCCACCACGTGGCGGCCGGACACCGAGAGGGGGACGAAGACGCCGTTGCCCAGGTCGGTCCACACGCCGGTGCCGACGTCGTACGCGAACCCGCACGGCCTGGCACCCCCGCCGTTCACCGGCGCGCCGTACGTGCCCACGACGGTCCGGCCGGACACGGCGGTGATCCTGCTGTAGGTGCCCCCGTTGGTGCCGATGTCGGTCGTGGTGCCCGTGACCAGGTCGTGGACGAAGCCGTGGGTGGCGGCCGCCGGCTGTCCGGGGACGGACGAGTTGCCCACGACGTACCGTCCCCCGGTGATCCCGACGGCCTGACTCGTGCCACCGGGACCGGCGAGGCTGCCGAGATCGGTCATGGCGCGGGTGCGCAACGAGTAGGCGAAGGCGTGGGTGGCCGCGTCGCCGGCGGTGGAGGCGCTGCCCACGACGGTGCGGCCGTCGAAAGCGGCGACCGTGCTGGTGGCGCCGCCGAGGGTGCCGATGTCCGTCATCGTGTGCCCGCGCAGGTCGCGGACGAAGCCGTGGGTCGCCGCGTCACCCGCGGTGGTGGAGTCCCCGGCGACGTAGCGGCCGTGGACGGCGACGGCCGTGCTGTACGTGCCGCCGAGGCTGCCCAGGTCGGTCAGCCGGCCGCTGCCGCGGTCGTAGGCGAAGGCATGGGTGTCGTCGCCCGCGGTGCCGGAGTCGCCGACGACGGTCGCGGCGTCCAGCGCGGTGGCCCGGCTGGTGGAGCCGCCGAGCGTGCCCAGGTCCTGGACGGTCCAGCCGGCCGGTGCCGCCGCCGGGGCCCGGCCGGGCGGCGGTGGCGCCGCGTCGGCCGGGCCCGCGGACAGCCCGACGAGGGCGCAGGTGAGGAACACCGGCGACACCAAAGCGGCGGCACGCGCCGGACGTAACGACCTCAAGGGCCTCAAGGACTTCACGATCCCCCCAGCGGTGTTGGCGGCCCCGCGCCGGTCCGTCCCGCACGCGCGGCCGTTGCACCACCTTCCTACGCCGCCGACCGCGGCGGCGCGGGCGGGCCGCCCGTATCTGGGCCTTTTGCCGGACGGCCGTCTGCGGCAGACGGCCCTGCCCGCCTCGGTCCGCGTGGCCGCGGGGAGCGGACCTCACGCGCGCCCGGCGCCTCAGAAGCCGAGCGACCGGGCGGCCCCGCCGGACCTCGGGCCCCGGGCCCCGTGGTCCGGCGGGGGGCGCATCGCGGCGCGGCCGGCCACGGAGAGGCAGAACAGGCGCAGACTGTCCTCGGCCCCGTTCTCGTACCGCTTGACCGCCTTGCCGAGCGGGTTCCACACCCGGCCGTCGGGAGTGATGACGCCGAACGGCTGCCCGAACATGGCGCGCTGGTCGGCGCCGAAATCCACCCACGCCGCCGCGGCCGCCCCGACGAGTACCTGGCCGGTGTAGGCGCCGAAGCCGAGCAGGACCTCCCGCGCCGGGGCGCCGGAGCCGTCCGTCCGCCGCATGCCGTCGATGATCCGGTCGACCAGCGTCAGGCTGCCCGGCAGGTAGTCGAGCCGGATACCGGCCCTGGCCCGCACCATCGCCACGACGCCGGCCGCGAGACGGGGGCCGAGCACGGTCGCCGGCGCGTCGCTCACCATGTGCTCGGCCATCGCGTTCTCCTGACTCGTCCCACCGCGTCCACACGGCTCGAACCCAGAAGCGCGGGCCACCGGAAAAGCGTTACGCCGGCCGCGTCGCCACCCGCCCCGCGCCTCGAGCCGATCGCGCGGTCCGGCGCGGCCCGCGGCGCGGCGACCGGCGCGGCATCCAGCGCGGCATCCAGCGCGGAATTCGATGCGGCAACCGCCGGGAATACCCGTCCTTAGGCAGAAATATGGTGCGTGTCGCGACCAGTCGGCGGCCTCTTGTAAGGTGCGCCGCCGTGCACACCACATCCGAACCCGAGGCGACGCCCGGCGCCCGCCGCAGCCGCGCCGATGGCGGCCGCGCCGCCACCGCGCCGGTGTTCCTCGACGCCTCGGGCCGACGGCAGCGGCGGGTACGGCGGGCGGGCCGGATCCTGGTCGTGCCGGCCGCCGGCTACATCGCGCTGCTGCTCAGCTCGGCCCTGGGCGGCCCCACCGTGGACTCGCCGTACCTTCCGCTGCCCGAGGCGGGGAGCCACCATTCCGGCGGCCACTCCGGCGGCGGCCACTCCACCGGACACTCCCCGGGCCGCACGACGGGAACCGGCAAGGGCCCCGGCGGCGCCACGGGCGGCACGCCGCGCGGCTCCGCGAGCGCGGCTCCCGGCCCGGCGACCGGCGGCGCCGCCCCCACGGCGGCGGCCACCGCGCCCACCGCCTCCGGACTCTCGCCGTCGCCGTCGCTGCCGCCCACCTCCGCACCGGCCACGACCGCCACGGCCTCGCCCACCCCCACCGTCACCCACGGCAAGAGCGCGAGCCACCCCACACCCTCCCCCCAGCCCACCCACACCGGCCGCGGCCACGCGTGAGCCCGGACGACCGCCGTGAAGGAACCCGCACGATGACCTCCGCGTCCGCCGGCCCGCGGCAGGCAGCGCGCTCCAGAAGGCGCCACGGCACGGTCCGCAACCGCCCTCTGCGCACCCACTGGCTGCTGCTGACCACCCTGCTGCTCACCCTCGCCGCCGCGCTGCTGCTGCAGGGCTACACCCAGCACATGTTCGGGATCAGCGACGACTCGGCGGGCTCCGGCGGCGGCCCGGCCGGCCAGGTCCCGCCCGCGGTCGCGCTCGGCGGCCCGGTGATCGACAGCGCCTCCGTACCGGCCCGCACCGCCCGGCCCCGGGAGCGTACGGTCGCGCTGACCTTCGACGACGGCCCGGACCCGGCTTGGACCCCGAAGATCCTCGACGTGCTGCGCCGCCACCACGTGCACGCCACCTTCTTCGTCGTCGGCACGCAGGTGGCCGCCCATCCGGGCCTGGTGCGGCGGATCCTCGCCGACGGCAACGAGATCGGCCTGCACACCTTCACCCACGCCGACCTCGGTTCGATCCCCGCCTGGCAGCGCCGGCTCGAACTGCGGGAGGCCCAGCTCGCGGTGGCCGGAGCCACCGGCCGGACCACGTCGCTGCTGCGCCCGCCGTACTCCTCGGTCAACGACGCCCTCACCGACAAGGACTGGACCGCCGTCCGCTCGGCCGGCGCCGCCGGCTACCTGACGGTGCTGTCCACCCTCGACAGCGACGACTGGAAGCGGCCGGGCGCCGACCGGATCCTCGCCGACGCGACCCCCCGCGGGACCGCCGGGCAGATCCTGCTCATGCACGACGCCGGCGGTGACCGCTCCCAGACCGTCGCCGCCCTGGACCGGCTGCTGCCGCGGCTGGCCGCCCGCGGCATGCGTGTCACCACCGTCTCGGACGCGGTCGGCATCCGCGGGCCGATGACCCGTGCCTCGGCGGGCGACCGCTGGCTGGGCCGCGGCCTGCTCGCGGCGATGACGGGAAGCGCCTGGACGCTGCGGATCATCGGCTGGCTGATGTACGCGGCGGGGGCGCTGGCGGTCCTGCGCGCCGTGGCCGTGCTGGTGGCCGCCCGCCGCCACGTACGCAGGCGGGGCCGCGGCTGGGGGCCGCCGGTGACCGAACCGGTCAGCGTGATCGTGCCCGCGTACAACGAGAGCGCCGGCATCGAGGCCGCGGTGCGTTCCCTGCTCGCCTCCGACCACCCGGTCGAGATCGTGGTCGTCGACGACGGCTCCACCGACGGCACCGCCGACCTCGTCGAGTCGCTGGGCCTGCCGGGCGTGCGCGTCGTCCGCCAGGCCAACGCCGGAAAACCCGCCGCCCTCAACACCGGCATCGCGGCGGCCTCCTGCGACCTGCTGGTGATGGTCGACGGCGACACGGTCTTCGAACCCGGGACCGTCCGCACCCTCGTCCAGCCCTTCGCCGACCCGCGCGTGGGCGCCGTCTCCGGCAACGCCAAGGTCGTCAACCGCGGCGGCCTGCTCGGCCGCTGGCAGCACATCGAGTACGTCGTCGGCTTCAACCTCGACCGCCGCCTGTTCGACCTCGGCCAGTGCATGCCCACCGTGCCCGGCGCGGTCGGCGGCTTCCGCCGTGCCGCCCTCGTCCGGGTCGGCGGCGTCAGCGACGCCACCCTCGCCGAGGACACCGACCTGACCATGGCCATCTGCCGCGACGGCTGGCGCGTGGTCTACGAGGAGAACGCCGTCGCCTGGACCGAGGCCCCCGCCTCCCTGGGCGCCCTGTGGCGGCAGCGCTACCGGTGGTGCTACGGCACCCTGCAGGCGATGTGGAAGCACCGCGGCGCCTTCTGGCGGCGCGGCGCGGCCGGGAAGCTCGGCCGGCGGGGGCTGACGTACCTGCTGCTGTTCCAGGTCCTGCTGCCGCTGCTGGCGCCGGTGGTCGACCTCTTCGCCGTCTACGGCCTGGTCTTCCTCGACCCGGTGCGCGTCGCGGCCCTGTGGCTCGGCTTCCTCGCCGTCCAGGCGCTGATGGGCCTGTACGCCTTCCGGCTCGACGGGGAGAGCCCGCGTCCGCTGTGGACGCTGCCGCTGCAGCAGTTCGTCTACCGGCAGCTCATGTACCTGGTCGTGATCCAGTCGGTGGTCACGGCCGTGGCCGGGAACCGGCTGCGGTGGCAGCGCATGGAACGCTACGGCAGCCTGTCCGTACCCGCGCCCGCGTCTGCTCCCGCCCCAACGCCCGCCGCCCCCGGCCCGGTGGCCTCGCCGACCCACGAGGTGTACGCGGGAGGCACCGGCGCGGCGGACCCGTACTTCGGCGGCGGCGCGGACGGCTCGTACTACGACCCCCGCGCGGACGGCCCGTACTACGACGGCGGGCCCGCGAACTCCCCGTACTTCGGCGGCGGGGCCCCGGACCGCCGGCCCTACGGTCCCGCGGCCGACCGGGACAGCGGCGACCGCTGGTGACGGGCGTCCCGCCGCGCCGCACGACCGGCGCCGGACGCCCCCGTCCGCCGGAAGCCGGTGGCCGGCCGACCGCTCACGCGGGCATGGCCAGCAGCCGGCTCATCGCGGCCGGCGCCGAGGGCGTGACCGTGTAGTACACCCACGTCCCGCGCCGCTCGGAGGTCAGCAGCCCGGCCTCGCGCAGCTTCCTCAGGTGGTGGGAGACGGTCGGCTGGGAGACGCCGACGTCCTGGATGTCGCAGACGCACGCCTCCCCGCCCGGACGGGAGGCGATCCTGGAGAACAGGCGCAGCCGGACCGGGTCGGACAGGGCCTTGAACATCGCGGCCATCTTCTCCGAGTCGGCCACCGACAGCTCCCCGGAGGTGATCGGCGGGCAGCACGGCACGGCCGGCTCGTCCTGGAGGACCGGCAGCGCGGCCGTGGGTGACTTCGACATACGTCTATGTTGACACTCGTCGATGTGTGCGGCAACCTTCGCTGTATAGACAAGCGTCGAAGCAGCGTCGGGGCCCACCCGGGCGCATCGGAGAGGGGCACCGCCATGTCGTCACCCGCCACCACCGGCCTTCCGGTCGTCGTGATCGGCGCCGGCCCGGTCGGACTCGCCGCGGCGGCCCATCTGACCGGGCACGGCCTGGACGTCGTGGTGCTGGAGCGCGGTCCGGCCGCCGCCGACTCCGTACGCCGATGGGGACACGTGCGGCTGTTCTCCACCTGGGCCGAACTGACCGACCCCGCCGCCGAGAAGCTGCTCGCCCCCACCGGGTGGGCCAAGCCGGACCCCGGCACGTACCCGACCGGGGCCGACTGGGTGGAGCGCTACCTGCGGCCGCTCGCCGGCGTACTCGGCGACGCCGTGCGGTACGGCGCCACCGTCACCGGGGTCTCCCGCCTGGGCCGGGACCGGATCGTGGACGCCGACCGGGCCGGCGTGCCCTTCACCGTCGACCACACCACCGCCGACGGCGCCGAGCACCGCGTCCTGGCCCGTGCCGTCATCGACGCCTCCGGCACCTTCACCCTGCCCTCGCCCGCCGGCGGCAACGGCCTGCCGGCCCTGGGGGAGCGCGCCGCCGCCGACCGTGTGACCTACCGCGTCCCGGACCTGGCGGACCGTGCCGTACGCGCCCGGTACGCGGGCCGCCGCACCGCCGTCATCGGATCCGGCGCCTCGGCGTTCACCGCCCTGGCCGCGCTGGCCGACCTGGCCGGGCGGGAGCCCGGCACGCACGCGGTGTGGGTGCTGCGCCGCGGCATCTCCGGCGCCACCTTCGGGGGCGGCAGCGCCGACCAGCTCCCCGCGCGCGGCGCCCTCGGGCTGGCGGCCAAGGCCGCCGTCGACGAAGGACACGCCGACGCCGTCACCGGCTTCCGCACCGCCGCCGTCGAACGCGACGAGGCCGGGCGCCTGGTCCTGGTGGGCGACGACGGCACGCGGCTCGACCCCGTCGACGAGGCGATCGTGCTGACCGGCCTGCGGCCCGACCTGTCCTTCCTCACCGAAGTGCGGCTCGGCCTGGACGACCGCCTCCAGGCGCCGCACGCCCTCGCCGGCGGGATCGACCCCAACCAGCACTCCTGCGGCAGCGTCCGCCCGCACGGCCACCGCGAACTCGCCCACCCCGAGCCCGGTTTCTACCTGGTCGGCATGAAGTCCTACGGCCGCGCCCCCACGTTCCTCGCCATGACCGGCTACGAACAGGCGCGTTCGGTGGCCGCGGCCCTCGCCGGCGACCTGGAGGCCGCCGACCGCGTCGAACTCACCCTTCCCGAAACGGGGGTGTGCGGCGGCTCCGGCCTCTTCGACGCCCCCGGCGGCCAGGCGGCCGGCGGCTGCTGCACCCCGGCCCCGCAACCGGTCCGGATCGGCATCGGCCCCGCCGCCGCCGTCGACATCGGCGGGGCGGGCGAGCCGTCCGGGGGCTGCTGCGGCTGACCCCTCCGGCGGGAGGCGCCGGCCGCCTCGCAGCGCCGGGACCCGCTACGAGGTGGCCCGGCCCAGGTAGGTCAGCACACCCGCGTCGGGCACGGCGATCTCGTGGAAGCCGAGCCGGTCGTAGAAGGCGCGGGCGCGGGTGTTGACGGTGACCATTCCCAGGTGCACCGCCGGCACCCCGCGTGCCGCGAGCGCCGCGAGGAACGTCTCCATCAGCGCCCGCCCCAGCCCCGCGCCCTGGAAGTCCGGCAGCAGGTCGATGTGCAGGTGCGCGGGATAGCCGGCCAGCGCCGGTACGACCATGCGCTCCGGGGCGTGCAGCAGACCGGCCATCACCTCGGCGGGGCCGGCCGGTTCGCCCTCGGGCGCGGGCCACCGGTCCGCGACGCGCGGCAGCCACTCCTCCCGGAACCGCCGCGCGAACCCCGCGGTGTCACCGGTCCCCAGGCTGTAGCCCACCGCCTGCCCGTGCCCGTCGTCGACCACGAACGTCAGCTCCGGCTCCAGCACCGCGTACGGCGCCGCGAAGATCGCCCCGAGCAACTCGTGGTCGCGCGGCGCGTAGTTCGGTGTCGCGTCCTCGCCCGCCTCTGCCGTGCGCAGGCAGATGTCGTACAGCGCGGGCAGGTCGCCGGGCCGGTACGGTCGTACGGTCGCGGTGGTCGTCCGGCTCATCGCCGTACTCCTCCCATGGTCGTGTCGTCGTCGGTCGGGCCGTCGCCGGCCAGCGGTTCGAAGGTGAAGGCGAACGCGGCCGGGGCCGCCGTCAGCCGGTACGCGGGCAGCACCCCCGGGCCGCAGGCGGCCGTGCCCACGCCGTGCAGGGCGTGGTCCAGGTGCAGCCACACCGTGCGCGACCGCGCCAGCTCGTGGGTGTGCTCCGCCGCGTCCAGGGCCTGGGTGCTCCAGGGCCGCGCGGTGAACCAGAACGGCGGGTCGCCCTCGACCCGCAGCCCTGCGCCGTCCTCGCGGCGCAGTTCGGCCCAGCGCACGTCGGCCCGCGCCCCGTTCTCCTGCGGGCGCACGTACGGCGTCTGCAGCGCGTCGAGCGTCGACGTCCAGTGCCCGATCCGGGACGCCGCCCGGGTGTCCGGGTACGCCTCGCCGGGCCCGCCGCCGTACCACTCGACCGAGGACAGCTGCGGGCAGACGCCCAGCCGTATCCCCAGCCGGGGCAGGGGCAGCCGCCAGTCGCCCTCGGGGGCGACCTCCACGGCAAGGCGGAGCCGGGCGCCGGTGGCCGACCAGGAGTAGACGGTACGCAGGCCCAGGTCGGAGGCGGCGGGGGCGACGCGGGTGACGACGGTGAGGGTGTCGCCGCCCGGGGTCACGCGCTCGACGCGGTGCCGCATGCGGTGCAGGCCCAGCCCCCGCCACTGGCGGTCGAGTTGGCCCTCGGGGTACCAGGGGGCGCCCCGGTCGTTGTCGACCGGCGCGCGCCACACGTCGAGCGCCAGGTCGTCCACCTTCAGGCCGCCGAAGTACTTCAGCGCGCCGCTCGCCGCGTCGAAGGTGCCGGGACCGAGGACGATCATGCCGCCCTCGACGCGGCGCGGGCTGTGCGGGGCGCCCCCGGTCGCCCGCGAAACGGCCCGGGCGCCGGGCCCGGGCGCCGCCGCGAACTGCGTCCAGGCGACCTCGTGCCCGGAGGGCGCCCAGGCGGTGTCCTCGGCCAGCACCGCGCGCACCGTCCAGAACGCCTCACCGCTCCCCGTGGTCCGTGGCATCAGCGGCAGTTCCACCACCGCGCTGCGCCCGGGCCCGAGTTCGGGCACCTCCAGCCGGCCGGCGTCGCTCAACTCGCCGGCCACCTCGTACACCCAGCGGAAGGACAGCCCGGACAGGTCGGTGAAGTCGTAGAGGTTGGTGACGGTCACCGTGCCCCCGGCCGCGTCGCCCTCGATCCGCACCGGCTCGACGACCTTCTTGTACTCGACCAGGCCGGGGGAGGGGGTGCGGTCGGGGAAGACCAGCCCGTCGCAGACGAAGTTCCCGTCGTGCAGCTCCTCGCCGAAGTCGCCGCCGTAGGCGAAGTACCGCGTGCCGTCCGCGGCGCGCCGGCGCAGCCCGTGGTCGATCCACTCCCAGACGAAACCGCCCTGGCAGCGCTCGTACGTCTCGAAGATCCGCTGGTACTCCGGCAGGCCGCCGGGGCCGTTGCCCATGGCGTGCGCGTACTCGCACAGCACGAACGGCATCGCCCGGCGCCGCCTGTCCAGGCCGGCGTCGGCCAGCGGCGGTTCCTCGCGCCGGCCGATCAGCTCGGTCTCGGCGTGGTCGGCGTACATCCGCGAGTACACGTCAACGTCCGCGCAGGACGGGTCGCCCTCGTAGTGGATCGGCCGGGCCGGGTCGCGCTCGCGCATCCAGTCGGCCATCGCGGACAGGCCGCGTCCGGTGCCGCACTCGTTGCCCAGCGACCACATGATCACCGACGGGTGGTTCTTGTCCCGCTCGACCATGCGGGCCGCCCGGTCCAGCAGGGCCGGCGTCCACCGCTCGTCGTCGACGGGGTTGCCCCGCCAGCCGGCCTCCTGGAAGCCGTGCGTCTCCAGGTCGCACTCGTCGACCACCCACAGGCCCAGCTCGTCGCACAGGTCCAGGAAGGCCGGGTGCGGCGGGTAGTGGCTGGTGCGGACCGCGTTGATGTTGTGCCGCTTCATCAGCAGCAGGTCCCGGCGCATGGTCTCGCCGTCCACCACCCGGCCGTGGTCGGGGTCGAACTCGTGCCGGTTCACGCCGCGCAGCAGGATCCGGCGGCCGTTGACCTTCAGCACCCCGTCCTCGACGGCGACCGTGCGAAAGCCGATCCGCAGCGGTATCCGCTCGCCCTCGGTGGCCAGTTCGGCGTCGTACAGCCGCGGCCGCTCCGCCGACCACGGCTGCACGGGCACGACGGCCGGCTCACCGGTCGGGATGTCCAGACCCAGTTCGGGCACGCTGATCGTGCCGGCCGGCTCGCAGTCCACCCGC
The DNA here is from genome assembly GCF_020400825.1 of Streptomyces sp. HPF1205. Classification (GTDB taxonomy): domain Bacteria; phylum Actinomycetota; class Actinomycetes; order Streptomycetales; family Streptomycetaceae; genus Actinacidiphila. The sequence continues at coordinate 33,950 of NZ_JAINVH010000023.1, read as the reverse complement.
AGGGTGCCCAGGCCCGTGACGTCGTCGTAGCCGCAGTGCACGAAGAAGTCGGTGACCGCGCCCTCCGGCCGCTCGATCAGCGTGACGTCCCGGAAGATCCCGGGCAGCCACCACATGTCCTGGTCCTCCAGGTAGCTGCCCGAGGACCACTGGTGGACGCGCACCGCCAGGACGTTGCCGCGCGGCAGCAGCAGCTCGCCGACCTCGAACTCCACCGGCAGCCTGCTGCCCTTGAAGGTGCCCAGCTCGTGGCCGTTGAGCCAGACCCGCGCGCAGGAGTCCACCCCGTCGAAGCGCAGCACCGCCGCCCCGCCCGGCCAGTCGTCGGGCAGGTCGAAGGCGCGCAGGTGGTCACCGGTCGGGTTCTCGGTGGGCACCCGCGGCGGGTCGAGCGGAAAGGGGTAGCGGACGTTGGTGTACGCGGGGCGGCCGTGCCCCTGCAGCGGCCAGTGCGAGGGCACCGCGATCACGTCCCACCGCGAGGCGTCGTAACCGGGCCGCGCGAACGAGTCGTCCTCGGCCTGCGCGGTCGCCGACAGCCGGAACCGCCACGCGCCGCCCAGACCGACCCGCCGGGCGTCCGAGGTGCCCCACCACGCCCGCGGTGGGAGCGCTCCCGTGCTCGGCGAGACGTCCTCGTAATAGGGAAGCGTCCCGGACGGCGGCGCCTCGTGCATGGTGCGGCTCCTCGAAATGCGCGGTGTTCGCGTGCGGTTCTGGACGCGCGCGGTGCTCGTGCGCGCGGGGTGCGGGCGGGGACGCGGGCGCGCGCGTGGGACCGCGCGTCCGCGGGATCGATTCTGCTGAGGTGGGGGCGCGGATGCCAGATGTATTGATCACGGATTTGGCGCGCCGGACGCCTGCCCGGCCCCGAGGCAGCGCGCCGCGGCCGGTACGCGGCGCCGGAAGTCGGCCCCGGCGCACCGGACTTGACCCGCCGGCTCCGGCGCTGGGAGCATGCCCGCCCGTAGCAGTCGGGGGAAGTTGGGGGAAACCGCCATGGCGCACGCCGCCGCCGCCGCGTCCTTGGCCTTGGCCGCGGGCGCCGGCCAGCCGGTACCCGGACTCAAGGGCCCGGCCGCCTTCGTGCTGATCGCCGCCGTGGTCGTGGTCGTCGCCGTGGTCGCCGTCATCCCGCTGATCATGGACGTACGGCGGGCGACCGACTGGCGCCGCGAGATCACCGAGCGGCTGATCGACCAGGCAGGCACGGACCCGGAGGTCCGCGACTTCCTGCGCGACCTGCGCGAGCCGCGCGGGGTGCGCGGCCTGACCCGCAGCGTCATCGCCGTGCTCATCCTCGCGCTGGTCGCCTTCGCCCTCGCCGTCGCCATGCTCTCCTCCGGCGCCGACTCCGGCGACCTGCGCAAGACCATCGTCACCTCGCTGATGACCGTGCTCGCGACGGTGGCGGGCTTCTACTTCGGGACGCTGGGCGCGCAGAACAGCGCGGAGGACGCGCGGCGGCACGTGCGGGCGGTGGCCGGCGTCAGGAAGACCGACGGCCCGGGTGCCGCCGCCTCCGGGCCGTCGGCCGGCTCGGTCTCGGGAGAGGCTTCGAGCGGAGCGGGCGGGGCGGACGCGGCCGTCGTCGCGGTCGCCGGGCAGCCGGGCGAGGGCGTGGACCAGGCGACCGGCGACGCGACCGCCGAGGGGACCTGAGCCGGCGGCGAAGCCGCGAGGCCCGGCCCCCCGGGGCTCACACCGCGAGGAAGGCGTCGATTCTCGCGCGCAGGCCGGGGGCGTCCAGGCCGTGCCCCGCGACATGGTCCTGCCAGGTGCCGTAGCGGCGCATCTCCTCGCGCCCGGTGCCCAGGCCCAGCACGCGGTGCGGCAGGTGGGCCAGCGCCTGGCTCGCGAAGGGCACGGAGGTGCCGGCCAGGTACGGCTCGACCAGCACCAGGTCCGCCGCGTCCGCCCCGGCCACCGCCCGCCGCACCGCCGCCGCGTCGAAGGGCCGCACCGTCGAGGCGTACAGCACCGTCACGTCCCGCCCGCCGGTCGCCTCCAGCGTCGCGTCGAGCAGCGGCCCCACCGCCACCACCACACCGGCGCGGCCCTCGCGTACCACCTGGAAGCGCCCGGGGGAGGCGGGCAGCGCAGTGCGGTTCTCCTGCGCGCTCAGGCGTACGTACACCCGGTTGTCGCCGTCCGCGACGGCGTGCCGCAGCAGCGCCTCCGCCTCGTCCGGGTGCCCCGGCACGTGCACCGTCCACCCGTCCAGCGTGTCCAGCAGCGCCACGTCGCCGGGCGCCTGGTGAGTGCGGCCGCCGGCCGCGGCGTCGTACGAGGCGGCCGCGCTGACCAGCACCGCGCCCACCCCCTGGTGGTCGATGTCGAGCTTCACCTGCTCGAAGGGCCGCTCGACGAGGAAGCTCGCGAAGGTGTGCGCGAGGGGCCGCATCCCGGTCAGCGCCAGCCCGCCGGTCACGCCCACCAGCAACTGCTCCCTGATCCCGACGTCGATCACCCGGTCGGGATGGGCGCGGGCGGCGTCCTGGAACCGGTCCGCGGAGATGGCCGCCAGGACCAGGGCCAGGCGCGGGTCCTCGTCGAGGAGTTCGGTGGTGACGGTGGCGAAACGTTCACGCATGGTGTCCATGGGGGTCCTCGGGGGTTGGACGTTCGGGGATTCGGGGATTCGGGGACTCGGGACTTGGGGGGTCGGGGACTTCGGGGGATTCGGGGGTTCGCGGGCGGTGCCGGGGCCGCGCGGCTCAGCCCTTGGGCTCGACGCGGGCGACGACGGCGTGCGGCCGGCCCGGGTGCGGCGCGGTGAAGGCGTCGTACAGGGCCGAGTGGTCGCGCCCGTCGACGGTCGGCGCGGACCAGCCCTCGGCGGTGAACCGGGAGGCGAGGCCGCCCGGCCAGCCGTGGGTGGCCGAGTCGTTGTCGACCACCACCACGTGGAGCCGGTCGAGCCCGGCGGCGGCGGCGTACCGCAGCGCCTCGTGGTTGCTGCCCTCGTCCATCTCGGCGTCCCCGACGAGCACCCAGACGGCCGGGTCCGTCAGCCCCTGCGCCCGCAGCCCGAGCGCCGTGCCCACCGCAAGCCCCAGCCCGTGGCCCAGCGACCCCGACCCGATCTCGGCGCCGGGCACCAGGGTGCGGTCCGGATGGTGCCCGAGCGGGGACCCGTAGCCCCCGAAGCCGCTCAGCCACTCGACCGGTACGAAGCCCTTGGCGGCCAGCACCGCGTAATAGGCCATCGGGCCATGGCCCTTGGACAGCAGGAAACGGTCCCGCCCGGGATCGTCGGCGGTCGCGGGGGAGACCCGCAGGACCCTGTCGTACAGCACCCACAGCACGTCGAGGGTGGAGGTGGCCGCGGGACCGTGCTTCTCGTCGCCGGTCATGCGGGACATCAGCGCGCGCAGGTCGGCGTATCCGTACGCGGGGGCGGGCCCCGCGGAGGTCGTGGTCATGCCGTCGACGATGCAATGTCAAGTCCACTTGAGGTCAAGCGCTACCCTCGGCCGCATGACGCTCTCCTCCCGCGACCGCCTGCCGATCGGCGAGCTGTCCGCCCGCAGCGGCATGGCGCCCTCCGCCCTGCGCTACTACGAGGAGCTCGGCCTCATCCACTCCGAGCGCACCTCGGGCGGCCGCCGCCGCTACCGCCGCGCCACCCTGCGCCGGCTCGCCTTCATCCGAGCCGCCCGGACCATCGGCCTCTCCCTCGACGAGGTCAGCGCCTGCCTGGCCCGGCTCCCGGCCGGTCAGGTCCCCACCGCCGCCGAGTGGAGCGAGGTCGCCCGCACCTGGGAGCGCCGCATCGACGACCGGATCGCCGAACTCCAGCGCCTGAAGGCCAAGCTCACCGGATGCGTCGGCTGCGGCTGCCTGTCCCTGACGCGGTGCGCCCTGTACAACGCCGGGGACACGGCCGCCGAGCGGGGCGCGGGGGCGCGCTTCCTCATCGAGGACGACTGACGGCGGACGGCGGCCGTCACCGCCGGCCGCGGTCGGTCCGGTGCCGCCACCGCGCCACGTCCCGCCGGGCGCCGTTGGGGTGAACCGGGTGAGCCGGCGGCCGGACCCGGCGGGGCCGGGTGGTTGCGGACCCCGCCGGCCGGTTACACGGCTCTGGTCAGCGCGCGAAGCCGAGGGGAGAGGTCGTGCCGCATCCGCCGTCGCCCGCCGCCGGGCCCGCCCCTCGCGTACGGGAGCGCCATGGCCGCCGCGTCGCCTTGGTGACGGGGGCGTCCTCCGGAATCGGCGCGGCGATCGCCGAACGGCTGGCCGCGGACCGGCAGTGGCGGCTGATCCTCAGCGGCCGGGACCCCGGCAGGCTGGAGGCCGCGGCGGGCCGCACCTCGGGCCTGGCCCTGCCGTACGACCTGCGCGAACCCGGCATGGCGCGCTCCCTGGCCGACCGGGCCCTGGGCATCTGCGGCCGCATCGACCTGCTGGTCGCCGCGGCCGGGGTCGGCTGGGCCGGTCCCTTCCTGCGCATGCCGCACAGCGCCGTCGACCAGGTGCTGACGGTCGACCTGGCCGCGGTGGTGCACCTGGTACGGCGGGTGCTGCCGCGGATGGCCGAGGCGGGCCGCGGGCACGTGGTCCTGATCGGCTCGCTGGCCGGTTCGGTCGGAGTGCGCGACGAGGCCGTGTACGCGGCCGCCAAGGCCGGGCTCGGCGCCTTCGCCGACTCCCTCCGCTACGAGCTGGCCGGGACGGGCGTGAAGGTCCTCCACGTGGTGCCCGGCGTGGTCGACACGCCGTTCTTCGCCCGCCGGGGCGCCCTGTACACGCGCGGCTGGCCGCGGCCGATGGCGCCCGAGCGGGTGGCCGAGGCGGTCGTGCGGGCGGTGCGGCGGGACCGCGACGAGGTGTACGTACCGGGGTGGCTGCGCTGGCCCGTCGGCGTCCGGGCGCTGGCCCCGTCCTCGTTCCGCCGCCTGGCCGCGCGGTTCGGATGACGCGCCCCGCCGCGGCGGGGCGCGCGGCGGCGGCCGTCACGGCCGCGGTCCTCGCCGGACACGTCGTCCCGGCCGCCACCTGGCTGCCGCGGCTGCGGCGGGTCTGCTTCCCGTCTCTCGCCGGGATCGGGCGCCCGGACCACGTGGCCCTGACCTTCGACGACGGCCCCGACCCGCGGTCCACCGCCGCCTTCCTCGACGTCCTGGACGCGCTCGACACCAAGGCCACCTTCTTCGTCCTGGGGGAGTCCCTGGCGCGCGCCCGGCACCTGGGGCGGGAGATCGCGGCACGCGGCCACGAACTGGCCGTGCACGGCTGGACGCACGAGCCGCGCCTGCTGCCGGCCCCGGTGGCCGAGGCCGCCGCGATCGCGCGGACGGCGGCGGCCGTCGAGAACCTGGCCGGGGCCCCGCCCCTGTGGTACCGGCCGCCGTTCGGTGTCCTCACCGGCGACCGCCTGCTCGCCGCCCGGGCCGCGGGACTGCGGCCGGTGCTGTGGTCCGCCTGGGGCAGGGACTGGACGGCCGCCGCGACACCGGCGTCGGTGCTGGCCGCCACGCGCGCGGACCTGCGCGGAGGAGGCACCGTCCTGCTCCACGACAGCGACAGCCGGTCCGCCCCGGGCTGCTGGAGGGCGACCCTGGCGGCCCTCCCCGCCCTGGTCGCCGGCTGCCGGTCGGCCGGCCTCGCCGTGGGGCCGCTGCGCGAGCACGGGATCGGCCGCTGAACCCGGGCCGCTGCCCGGGCGCAGGGCTGCCCGGGAACGGGGCGGGCTACCCGGCGGACACGGCCGGCGTCCCCGGCGGCCTACCGGCGGCCAGCGCTTCGAGCGGCGCGACGGCGCCGGGCCGTTCGAAGAGCGCCAGCCCGGCCGCGACGCGCCGCTGCCGGGCGGCCCCCTGGGCGGTCAGCCGGTCGGCGCACTGCACCAGCTCCCAGGGCCCGCGGGCGTAGTCGCTCAGGCCGAGCGCGGCCATCCGGCGGACCCCGTCGGCCCCGTGACCGGGAATCGGCCGGTACCCGACGACGGGGACACCGCGGGCGAGCGCTTCCAGGGCGGTCTGCCCGGCCGCGTTGTCGACCACGACCGAGGCCGCCGCCAGCAGCCCCGGCATGTCGTCGACCCAGCCCAGGGCCCGCACCCCGGGATGGCGCGAGAGCCGGCGCCGCAGGCGCTCGTCCCGGCCGCAGGCCACCACCGGCAGGTAGCCGGCCCCCCGCAGCAGGCGCGCGGTCGCCTCCAGACCGCTGCCCACGCCCCACGCCCCCGCCGACACCAGCACCGTCTCCCCGCCGTCCGGAGCCGGCCCGCGCCGCCCGGCGGCGGACCGCGGGGCACGGAACCGGTCGGACACCAGCGGCCCCGACACCACCGCCGGCCGTCCGGCGCGCCGGCGCACCTCGTCGGCGGCGTCCGCGGTCAGGCACAGGTGGAGGTCGTTGCCGGGGTGCAGCCACTGGCGGTGGACGGCGAAATCCGTGACGACCACCGCGGACGGGACGCCCAGCGAACCGTCGGCGCGCATGCGGCCGGTGAGCTGCGCGGCGAGGTGGAACACGGGGACGACGACGTCCGCGCGCATTTCCGCCACCACTGCCGCCAGCCGCTCGCGGGCCAGGTCCGCCAGGGGCGCGCTGCTCGGCCCCCGCCCGTCGTCGCGCCCGCGGAAGAACGCCGCGTAGATGCCGCCGTACACGACGGGAAAGTGCCGCACGGTGGTCCGGTAGAAAGCGCGCACGCCCGCACCGAGCGGCGGGGGCAGGAGAGCGAGCACGTCCGCGGTCCGCGTGCTGTGGCCGGCCGCCCGGAGCCTGCGGGCCAGCTCCGCCGCCACCGCGTCGTGGCCGCCGCCCATACTGGCGCTGACCAGCAGGACGCGGCTCACCGGGCCCGTGCTCCGCCCGGCGCCGGGCGCGCCGCCGCCACCGCGGCCCTCGTGCGGACGGCCCTCGTGCGGACGGCCCGCGTGTGGACCGCCCTCGCACGGACCGCCCTCGTGCGGCCGGCCGCCGTCCGGGCGGCCCGCGTCCGGGCGGCGCGCACACCCACCAGTCGCATGCTCACCTCGTTCCACGAGAACCGGGCGGTCCCCCCGGCTCCGCTCCGACGGCGGGCGCCCGGCCGGGCGATATTGGCCCACCGCCGGTTGCCCGCACCCCATCGCGGATACCCCGAATGAGTCCGCCCACTCACCGAGGTGATCATGCGTCTCCTGCTCGTCCACCCCAGCGCCTTGATGTACTCGGAGATCTTCCTGCGGCTGGAGCCGCTCGGACTCGAACGAGTGGCGGGCGCCGCGCGCGCGGCGGGCCACGACGTACGCGTCGTGGACCTGCAGGTGTTCTCCCACGACGAGCTGCGCCGGGAGGTGAGTGCCTTCCGGCCGCAGGCCATGGGCGTCTCGCTCAACTACCTGGCCAACATCCCCGAGGCGATCGACCTCGCCAGGAAGGTGAAGCTGTCCTTCCCCGACTGCTTCGTCTTCCTGGGCGGCCACAGCGTGTCCTTCGTCGCCGAGGACGTACTCGACCAGGCACAGGGCGCGGTCGACGCGGTGGTACGAGGGGAGGGGGAACCGGCGGTCGCCCCCCTGCTGGAGGCGGTGCGCGACGGCGGCGTGGACGCGGTGCCCGGCGTGGTCACGGCGTCCGGACGGGGACCCGAGCCGGTGATGCTGCACTCGATCGACAATCCCCTTCCGGCGCGCGACCTGACGCGCCGCCGGCGCCGCTACTTCATCGGGGAGCTCGACCCCTGCGCGTCGATCGAGTTCACCCGCGGCTGCCCGTGGGACTGCTCGTTCTGCTCGGCGTGGACGTTCTACGGGCGCAGCTACCGCAAGGCGTCCCCGCAGGCCGCGGGCGAGGAGATGGCTTCCATCGCCGAGCCCAACGTGTTCATCGTGGACGACGTGGCGTTCATCCGCCCCGAGCACGGCCACGCCATCGCCGCGGAACTGGAACGCCGCAGGATCCGCAAGCGCTACTACCTGGAGACCAGGAGCGACGTCCTGCTGCGCAACGAGGAGGTCTTCGCGCGCTGGACCCGCCTGGGCCTGCGCTACATGTTCCTGGGCATGGAGGCCATCGACGCCGAGGGCCTGGACCTGTACCGCAAGCGCGTCAGTCCCGACGAGAACTTCCGCGCCCTGGAGACCGCGCGCCGGCTGGGCATCAACGTGGCGATCAACCTCATCGTCGACCCTGCCTGGGACGCCGAGCGCTTCCGTGTCGTGCGCGAGTTCGCCATGTCGGTACCGGAGATCGTGCACCTGACGGTGATGACGCCGTACCCGGGAACCGAGATCTGGCACACCGAGTCCCGGCGGCTGACCACCCGCGACTACCGGCTCTTCGACATCCAGCACGCCGTCGTGCCGACCACGCTGCCGCTGGAGGAGTTCTACCGGGAGCTGGTGCGTACGCAGGCGGTCATCAACCGCAAGCACCTCGGCCTGCGCACGGCGGTCGGCGCCATACGGCTCCTCGCCGGCAACCTCGCCCGCGGCCAGACCAACTTCGCCCGGATGCTGTGGAAGTTCAACAGCGTCTACAACGTCGACCGGCAGGTCGCCGACCACCTCCGCCCGGTCCGCTACGAGCTGCCGCTGCCCCGGCACCTCGACGTGGGGAACCGGCGGCAGCTCTACGTGCACTCGCGTCCGCCCGTACGGGACACCGCCGACTGACCCCCGGGCCATGTCCGGCGCTGCCTCGACGGATGGGTGAGGGTAGTGGTCTACGCGTTCGGTCTGGTAGCCGCGTGTCTGCTCGGGCTGGGCTACGTGCTGCAGCAGCACGCCGCCGAACGCGCGCCGCTGTCGGACATGCTCTCGTTCCGGCTGCTGCTGGACCTGGTGCGGGTACCGCTGTGGCTGGGCGGCATCGGCTGCATGGTGGTGGGGCAGATCCTCGGCGCGCTCGCCCTGACCGTGGGGGACCTGTCACGGGTGGAGCCGCTGCTGGCCACCAACCTGCTGTTCGCGATGGCGCTCGCGCGGTGGCTGAGCGACCAGGCCCTCGGCCGGGCGGGCTGGGCCGGCGTCGTGGCGCTCAGCGGAGGCGTCGCCGTGTTCATCGTGGCCGGCCGGCCCGAGCAGGGCGGCGGGCACGTCGGCCCGCTCAGGTACTGGCTGGTGCTGGCCCTGCTGCTGGCCGTCTCCGGGGCCCTCGTCCTGGCCGCCCTCGCCGTCGACCTCGTGCACCGGCCGCCGCTGCTGGCCGGCTCCGCGGGGGTGCTGTACGGCGTCCAGGACGCGATGACCCGCGCGTCGGGCACCATCGCCTCCCACTCCGGGATTTCGCGGCTCGTGGTCTCCTGGCAGCCCTGGGCCGTGGTCGCGGCCGCGGTCGTGGGCCTGATGCTGGTGCAGAGCGCCTTCGAGGCCGGTCCCCTGCGCGAGTCGCTGCCCCCCATGACCGCCGCCGAACCGCTGGCGGGCATCGCCTGCGGCATCGGGCTGTTCGACGACAGGCTGTCGTCCACGCCCGCCGCGCTGGCCGGTCAGGCGGTCGCGGTCGTCGCCGTGTTCGCCGGGGTCTTCCTGCTGGGGCGCCACCCGGCCATGCCGGCCGGCCGGCGGAAGGAGACCGGGCAGGACACCCGTTGAGCGGCCCTGTGCGCGGCGGCGCGCCGACCGTACGACGAAGGGACCGGCGGCCCGCACACATCGCGCGACCGGGCGCGATGTGTGCGGGAAGGAACCGCCTGTGCTGAGCATTCTCCTCGCCGTCGTCGCGGCCGGGGTCAACGCCACGTCGTCGGTGCTGCAGCGCAAGGCCAACCGCGACCTGCCCGCCGGCGGGGGCGGCCCGCGGCGCGCGGTGGTCGCCGGGCTCCTGCGCAGCCCCGCGTGGTGCGCCGGGATCGCCGGTGTGGTGGCCGGCTTCCTGCTGCAGGCGGCCGCTCTGGGCGCGGGTGAACTGACGACGGTCGAGCCGATCCTCGTCATCGAGCTCCCGCTGACCCTGCTGCTCGCCGCCCGTGTCTTCCGCGCGCCGCTGCGGGCCCGGGAGCTGGCCGCGACGGTCGGCATGGCCGCGGGCCTGGCCGGGCTGCTCGTCTTCCTGGAGCCGCGGGCCGGTACGCGGTCGTCGGTGCAGTGGTACGTGTGGGTCGCCGGGGCCGGGACCAACCTGGCCGTGGTGGCCGCGGTCGCCTACTGGGGGAGCAGGCAGCCGCGGGACCGGGCCGACCGGCACGGCAGCGATCGCCGCGCCGCCGCGTACGGTGTGGCGGCGGGCAGCCAGTTCGGGCTGACGGCCGCGCTGATCAAAAGCATGACGGACCGCTTCAGCCAGGGCTTCGGCGCCCTGTTCACCGGCTGGCAGTTCTACGCGATGGCCGTGTCCGGCCTGATGGGACTGCTCCTGCTGCAGGCCGCGATGAACGCCGGACGGCTCGTCGCCGCGCAGCCGGGACTCACCCTGTCCGATCCGCTGGTGTCCGTCCTGTGGGGCGTCCTGGCCTTCGGCGAGGAGATCCGCGGCGGCCTCCGCCTGGCCCTGGCGATCGTGTGCGCCGTGGTGATGGCCGGTTCCGTCCTCGTCCTGGTGCGCGCGCCCGCGCTCAGCGGGGGAGAGAGCCGCCCACCGCCCGAGGCGGCCGGCGAGGCGGCCGGTGAGGGCGGCCCGTGAGAACAGCGGGTGGTGACGGCCCGTGATGACAGCCGGTGGTGACGGCGTGCGCCGCCCGCGGACGTGCGGTGCCCCGAGGCGGTGACCGCTCGGGCCGGCGCGTGAGGCCGTCCTGGCCGCGCGCCGGATCCGGTCGCCGTTCGCGGGGCGCTCACCCGCCGGCAGACGGTGGTCCGGCCGGGGTCGGGCAGGTCCGCGGCTTGTCCGCGGGGGCGTTTCAGCCCGAGGCGGCGCCGGGGACCGGTTGCTCCGGGCGCTCGGCGACGCCGAGGATGTGGGCGGTGGCCGGAGAGGGGACGCGGGTGTCGGGGAAGGCGAAGTCCTCTACCCGGACGAGGGTGAAACCGGCCGCGGCGATGGCGCCCCGGGTGTCGCGTCCGGTGTGGCAGCCGCCGCACAGCAGCGGCCAGAAGGTCGCGTCCACCGCCCGCTGGACCCGGCGCATGCCCGGGGTCCGCGCCCGGACGTGTTCGAGGAAACGCAACTGCCCGCCGGGACGAAGGACGCGACGGATCTCGGCCAGAGCGGCGGCCTGGTCGGCCACCGAGCACAGGGTCAGGCAGACCACGGCCGCGTCGAACGCCCCCGACGCGGCCGGAAGCCGCTCGGCGCGCCCGCCCACCACCCGCACCTCGGGCGGCGCCGGGCGGACCGTCGTGCCGGTGACCCCGGCAGCGCGCTCCCCGGCGGGTACGCCTCCGGGTTCTCGGGCGAGCCTTCTCGCGCGTTCCCCGGCGAGCGCGCGCAGCCGCGGCTCCGGCTCGACGGCCAGGACGCGGGTCACCTCCGGCGGGTAGTAGGGGAAGGTCAGCCCGTTCCCCGCCCCGATCTCGACGACCCGGCCCGACAGGCCCGCCAGCAGGCGGGCGCGATGGGGTCCGATACCCGCCCTGTCGAGACCGGGACCTGCCACCGCGGCCCAGAAGCGGGCGAAGTGGGGGTGCCGGCAGGGCTGTCGGGCCATGGGACTCTCCGGATTCTCTCAGTGGCCGCCCGGCGGCCGGTGGCTCCACCACCTGGCCGCGGGGTCCCGGCACGGACGCCCCGTCCCGGCCGCGGGGGCCCCGGACGCGCTCAGCGCGCGAGCAGGGGTTCCACCCGGGTCAGCGTGTCACGGACATTGGCCTCGGTGACCGTCGTGCGTGCCTCGTCCATCGGCAGCCAGCGCAGCGGCGCCTCCGGGTTCTCCGGCCGCGCCTGTTCCGGCAGCTTCGTGGCCAGTACGAACCGCAGGTCGGCGTGCTCGTGCGCCGGCTCCCGGCTGTTCGCGGGAACCGGCACGATCACCACGTGCAGCAGATGCTCCCGCGGCCACGCGACGAGATCGCTCAGGCCCGTCTCCTCCCGCCCCTCGCGCAGGGCGACGGCGAGCGGGTCGTGCTCGCCGGGATCCGCGTGCCCCCCGACCAGCAGCCACGATTGGTGGCGCTGGTGCCGGCGCAGCAGCACCCGGCCGCTGTCCGGATGCACGATCACCGCCGACGCCGTGACGTGCAGCGGGGCCGACCTGGCCCACGGCTCGCCGCCCTCGACGAGGGCGCGTATCCGGTCCACGTCGGCCCGCTCGGACACGGTGGCCGGCCGGTAGCGGGCAAGGACACCGAGGAGGCCGACGACTGCCGGGCGGACTGGGGTCATGCGCCCGATCCTACGGCCGCGGGTCCCGTGCCGTCCGGACTGCCACGGCCGGGGCCCGCCCGAGCACCCGCCCGGTCGCCCGGCCCGCGGCACAGGCGAAGGCGGCGACGGCGACGGCGACGGCGACGGCGGAAAGTGTGCTACCGGCGGGGCCCGTCCACCTGGAATGCTGGGCCCATGCGTCATGTCAGCGCGTCCCGTGACCGGGCACGGGCACTCATGGAAGACGGGTACGCGAAGCTGGCGCGGGCGTTCGCGGCGGATCCGGACCCGGTGTACCAGTTGCGTGCCCCCTGGCTCGCGCCCTGCACGCTCGGCGAGTCCCACACCGTCAACGGCTCCCTGCAGGCGGTGACCCTCATCCACGGCCCCTGGACGACCGGCGAGCCGCACATCCGGGTCACGACCTGGCGCGACCTGCCGGGCCAGGACTTCGTCCCGGACGTGCCCGACGACCTTCCGGCGGCGGCGCCGGAGGACATCGGCATCGACGTCGACGGCAGCGTGATTCCGGCCACGCTCGTACGCGGCCCCGCCGGATCCTGGCTGCTGCGCGCGGATCCCGGCCGCGTGCACCTGCTCGCGAGCGGCCGGGGCCCGATCGGCGACCTCTCCTTCGAGCCGCTGACCGATCTCGAAGCCGTCGTCAACGCCCGCCGGGTCTTCCTGGCCTCCCTGCTTCCCGAGGCGTAGGACGCCCGCCGCTTCCCGAGGCGTGGGCCGCTCGCCCGCCCGCGGGCGCGGACCCCGTCCGGTGTCCTCTCACGCCTTGATGAAGTCGAGGATGTCGTTGTTGAGCTGCTCGGCGTGGCTGACGTAGAGACCGTGGCCGCCGGTGGGGTACTCGCGGTACGCGCAGTGCGGCAGCAGTTCGGCGGTGCGGCGGCCGGTGACGTCGACGGGGGCGGAGAAGTCGGCGGCGCCGTGCACGACGAGCGCGGGCACGGTGATCCGGCGCAGCGCCTCCCGGTTGTCGGCGTGGAAGCAGGCCTGCTGCATCTTCAGCGTGGCCCACGGGGATGTCGACATGCACTGGCGGTAGGTGGCGTCGGCCTGTTCGGGGGAGACGTCGTTGCCCAGGTGGGTGGCGAAGTACGCCTGGGTCTGCCGGGCCATCCACTTGCCGCGGTCGGTGCGGATGCTGTGGAACAGGTGCTCGGCGAGCTCCTCCGGTATGCCGGCCGGGTTGTCGTCGGTCAGCTTCATGAACGGCAGGATCGCGGAGAGGAACACCACCCGCGCCACCCGCTCGTCACCGTGCCGGGCGAGGTAACGGGCGGCCTCGGCGCCGCCGGTGGAGTGGCCGACGAGCGTGGCGTCCCGCAGGTCGAGGTGGTCCAGCAGCGCGGCCAGGTCGGCGGCGGTGGTGTCGATGTCGTAGCCCGTCGAGGGGCGGTCGGAGCGGCCGTGGCCGCGGCGGTCGAGGGCGACGCAGCGGTAGCCGCGTTCGGCGAAGAAGGGGATCTGGTACTCCCACATGTCCGTGTTGAGCATGGCGCCGGCGATGAAGACGACCGGCGTGCCGGTGCCGTAGTCCTCGTAGGCCAGCCGGGTGCCGTCGTGCGTCTCGAAGAACATGGTCTCCCCTTCGTACCGGCCCCTTCGGGGCCCTGGCGTCGCGTCGCGTTGCCTCCGCGGCGCGGCGCCCTCTTTCCCGTCGGGCGCCGGTACCGACGTTAGGCGGGCGGCGGGAGGACGGAATCAGTCATCCATCAGTACGCCGCCCCGCGGCCGACCGGTCGTCCCGGCCGCCGGCCGTCGTCCCGGCCCGGCCGGTCATCGGCCGGCGGCGGGTCACCGCGGTTCGGCGCGCCGGCGCGCGAGATGGACGGTGATGTCGGCGACGATGCCGACCGTCTCCGGCAGGACCCGGGCCATCAGGCCGAACACCTGCTCCCGCCGCGGTGCGGGCAGCATCAGGTAGGCGGAGACGGTCGACAGGTAGCCGAGGTAGTCGCCGCGGCTCATTGTCAGGCGCCACTCGACCACGGACTGCCGGACATCGGTGAACGCCCCGGAACGCAGCAGCTCCGTACCGGGCCACTGCATGGCCTCGCCGGCGGGTGTGCCGTCGGGGGACGGGATCTCGTCGCTGACCAGGAACGGCGCCCGGGCCGCGCGGACGGCCTCCCGCAGCGCCGGGTCGGCCAGGTCGACCGGCCCGCCGAACGAGGCGAACACACCACCGGGCGCGAGCAGCGCGGCCACCCGCTCCCACCGGTTCTCGGGCTTCGTCCAGTGCAGCGCCGCCGCCGCGTAGACCAACTCGTACGTCTCGCCGGGGCGCAGCTCCTCGAACGCGGCCCGCACCGTCCGCACACCCGCGGGCACGTGCCCGGCCAGTTCGCGGAGCATGGCCGCGTCGGGCTCGGTCGCGGTGACGGCGACGCCCCGCCCGGCGAACAGGCGGGTCGCCTTGCCCGTCCCGGCGCCGATCTCCAGGGCGGTGCGCGGCGGACCGCCCGCGTAGGCCGCCACCCGGTCGAACAGCTCCGGGGGATACCCCGGCCGGAACCGTTCGTAGGCCTGCGCCACCACTCCGAAACTCAAGCTGCGATCGGGCATGCCGAGCATCCTGACATGATCAGCGCGGTCGGCGCCCCGGCTTTTCGCCCGGCCCCGCGACCGGCAGGAGCTGCTGCCGCTTCCCCCGGCGGGCGGGGACGACGCGCGGGTTTCAGCCGCACAGGGCGTCACCCAGGGCGCTGCGGGCGTAGAGGACGACACGGCCGTGGCGGGCGCGGTTGACCAGCCGGGCCTCGTGCAGCACCCGCAGGTGCTGGCTTACCGCCCCCGGCGTCACGTCGAGGCGGCGGGCCAGCTCCGTCGTCGACGCGGGTTCGGCCAGGAGCAGCAGCAGGCGTGCGCGCGGCGGACCGAGCAGGCGCGCGAGCGCGGGCCCGGCCGGCGGCGGCTGCGCGTTCTCGGCCATCGTGGCCCGGCCGCGCGCCGGGTACGTGATGACCGGCACCGCCCCGGGGTCGATGTACGTGCAGGCGCCCCGCGTGAAGCACGTCGGGACCAGCACCAGGCCCCGGCCGTCCACGTCCACTTCGGTACGGGCCAGCCGCACCGGCCGGTCCCAGCGGATCGTCAGCACCCCGTCCTGCCAGCGCAGCCGGGGGGACAGGTCCGCGAACACGGTGTCGGCCCCGCCCTCCGCCAGCATCCGCGCCCGGTGGACGAGATCGGCCTGCAGCACCGAGCGGGCGCGCGGCCACCACGCCGGCTCCAGGCACCGCTCCCAGTACGCGGCCATCGCGTCGGCGATCCGGTCCAGCAACCCCCGCGGGTCGTCGAGACCGTCCGCGAGCGGCGCGGGGATCACGCCGTCGTGCGGCAGGAACGTCCGCTCCAGATCGGGGCGTACGAGCTCGGGCGGCGTCGCCCGCAACACCGCGAGCTCGGCCTGGAAGTCCGGCCAGGCGGTGGTGGGGCGGGGGGTGAGGAAGTCCGGGACGAAGCGGTTGGAGGCGACCAGGGACAGCAACAGCCCGCGGCACTCCAATGCCTCGAAGTCCGGGCGCATGTGCCGGAACCAGCGCGTCTGCTCCGGGTAACGGCCCGGGTGCTCCCACATGCGCAGGCTCAACGCCGCCTCCTGCAGCGCCGAGCACGCGAAGGAGGCCGAGGCGAGGTCGGCGAGGCCGAGCCGGAAGCGGATCATTGAGCGCCAGACTAAATCAGTTCCCGGCGGCGCGGTGAGCCGTTGTGATCAGGACATGACCTCGACCGCCGTCAAAGCCGGCCCGCCCGCCGCACCCCGCCGCCTCCTGCACCCGGACCCGGTGATCCGCCGGCTGTCCTGGATGGTGCTGGTCAACACCTTCGGCAACGGCCTGTTCATGACGGTCAGCGCCCTGTACTTCACCCGCGTCGTGGGGCTCGGTGTGGGCCGGGTCGGAGTCGGCCTCACCGCCGCCGGCCTGTGCGGTGTCGTGTCGAGCATCCCGGCCGGGCGCGCCTCGGACCGCTGGGGCAGCCGGCGGGTGCTGATCGTGCTGTGCGTCGCGGAGGCCGCGGGCATGGCCTCGTACGTCCTCGTGCACTCGTACGCCGTCTTCCTGCTGGTGGTGTGCGCGGAGACCGCCGTCGACCGCGGCGCGGCGACGGCGCGCAACGCGCTCTACGCGGACGCGCTGCCCCAGCAGACCCGGGTGGCGGGCCGGGCCTACCTGCGGGCGGTCACCAACGTCGGCATCGGCGCCGGTGCGGCCCTGGCCGCCCTCGCCCTGCAGGCCGACACGCGGGGAGCGTACGTGGCGGCGATCCTCGCCAACGCGGCCTCCTTCGCCGCGGTCGCCGCGATGCTGCCGGGCATACCGGTGGTGGTGCGCGCGGCGGACGCGGCGCCGGACGCCGGCGCCGAGCCGGGCGCGTCGCGCCGCGGCGCCCTGCGCGACCTGCCCTACCTGGTCGTCACGTCGCTCAACGCCCTGCTGACCCTGCAGTTCGCCGTTCTCACCGTGGGGATTCCGCTGTGGGTGGTGCGCGACACCCACGCGCCGCGCGCCGTCGTCGGCGCCACGATGATCCTCAACACCGTGCTGGTCGTGGCCTTCCAGGTCCGCGCCACCCGTGCCACCCGCGACCTGCGCTCCGCGGCTCGCGCCTGCCGCTGGTCCGGGCTGCTGCTGGCGGGCGCCTGCCTGGTCGTCGCGGCCAGTCACGGCCTGCCGGCGGCCGCGGCCTCGGCGGTCCTGCTGGCCGCCGTCGTCATGCAGACGGCCGGTGAGGTGTTCTCCCAGGCCGCCGGCTGGCTGCTCAGCTACGACCTCGCCGACCCGAACGCCACCGGGGCCTACCAGGGCGTGTTCAACGCCGGTTCGTCCGCGGGCCTGATGGCCGGTCCGGCCGTCGTCACCGCCACGGCCATCGGCCACGGCCCGGCCGGCTGGGCGGTGCCCGCCGCGGTGTTCGCGCTCAGCGGCGCGGCGATGGTCCCGGCCGTGCGGTGGGCCGAGCACAGGCGCTGAACCCTCGCCCGATACGGACACGGACACGGACACGGGCACGGGCGCGGACACGGGCACGGGCGCGGACACGGGCACGGGCGCGGACACGGGCGCGGCGGCCGGGGGACGGATTCCGGCCGCCGCGCCGTCGGCTACTGCACCGGGTTCCAGCCGTCGGAACCGGCCAGGTACGCGGCGGCGGTGTAGGCGCCGGCGGAGGAGCTGTTCAGCTGCGGACGCGCGGAGTTGACGGTCGCGCCGGCGCCGGTGTTGGCGTACTCGTAGTAGCGGCCGCTGGTCCAGGTCGCGCCCGAGATGCCGGTCCAGGGGTTGGACGTGTTGAGCGCGGCGGGCAGGCTCGTGTCGCGCACCACCATCTGCGGGGACGCGTTGCCGAACGGCTTCCACGCGCGGGCCAGGTAGAGCCGTCCTGCCGCGAACGTGCTGGTCACCGTGGAGCCGGTGATGAGGATGCCGTACCTCTGGCCGGCGTCGGTGGCCGGTGCGGCGAGGTAGCCGCCGGTGAAGCCGTCGTCGTCGAGGACCTTGATGTGCGAGCGGTCCACCACGAGGCTGCCGTCGCCGAAGATGAAGTCGACGTCGCCCTCGACCTCGCCGCCGTAGACGTACTGGCGGATGTCGGTGGTCGGGCTGGAGCTCCAGGACAGCAGGGTGTCCTGGTGGCCGTAGAAGATGCAGTCGAGGTAGGTCTGCCGGTCGCCCTCCATGGACACCGCCACCGCCTGGGTGGCTGTCACGGAGGGGTTGGCGAGCCGGCTGAAGAGGTTGCGGAAGCTCACGTACTTCGCGGTGAAGCCCGGCGCCTGGACGTGGACGGTCGCCGAGCCCTGCGTCCCGTAGGTGCCGCCGCCGGGCTTGGACTGGCCGGCGTAGTGAGAGCCGTCGATCTTCACGTCGGCGGGATTGCCGGTGGCGCCGGCAAGGGTGAGGTGCAGCTTGCTCGCGGGCACGGTGAGGTACTCGTCGTACGTGCCGGCCGCGACCGAAATGGTGTACGGCGTCGAGGAGTTGTTCGGCACCGCGTTGATCGCGGCCTGGATGCTGCTGTACTGGGCGCCGCTGTGGGCCACGGTCAGCGTGACGCCGCTCGCCGCCTGTACGGGCGCGGCCGTGACGGACAGTCCCGCGGCGCAGAGCATGCCGGTCACGGTCAGGGCAAGGGTGCGGGGCAAGGTGGGCATCGCATCGTCCTCGCATGTGGGGGGGGAGGAGTGGTGGGGGGAACCGCCGGGCCGCAGCGAAGACGACTGAGCGTATGTGAGCGCTAACATCCCGGTCGCCACGGCACCGCGGTGCTTTCGAGGGAACGTAGGCCATCGCGCGCGGACCGACAAGACTCCCCGCGGCGGTTTGGCGCGTTCCGGCTCCCCGGAGGCGGAGGCGGAGGCGACGGCGGAACGCGGGGCGCCGCCAGGAAGCCGGAACGCGCCGCGCGCTACGCCGGTGCGCCGGTGACGGTCACCTCCGTCAGGTGGAACGAGGAGTTGGCGGTGTTGCTCAGGCCGACGACGCGCACGTACCGTGCCGCGGCCTCCAGGGTGAACGCGTCACCCGCGTCCGTCGCCACCGCGGAGGTGTTCTTCCCGCCGAGCACGAACCAGTGCACGCCGTCGGTGCTGCCTTCCAGCGTGTACGTGTAGGCACGTTTGCCGTCGACGTAAGGACGCACATCGACCGACGACAGCTCGTGCTGCGCGCCGAGGTCGACCTGCCACCAGGTGTACCCGCCGCTCAGCGGACTGCCCCAGTACGCCTTGTCGGTGCGGTCGCCGTCGACCGCCGCGGAGGGCGGGGTGCCGGCCTCGGAGGACAGGGCGGCGGTCGGCCGGCCGAGGCTCAGCACGGTGTCGCCCGAGGTGTCGCGCGGGGTGAACGGTGTCACCGCCAGTCCGTCGAATCGCGCGGCGCCCAGGCGGTGGGTGGCGGCGTCGACCGCGGTGAACAGCAGGCCGGCGTCCTCGGCGTCCGTCGCGCCGGGCAGCCGGGCCGAACCGACCTCCGCCCAGTCGCCGCCGTCCTGGCCGCACCAGCCGGTGAACGTGTCGCCGTCCCTGCTGATCCTCAGGCGGACCGGGCCGGTGAAGCCGCCGCTGGTGGTGTAGTGGTCGAGGGTTCCGTCGCCGTCGGCGTCCCACATGAAGTCGCAGCCGTGGCCGGGGGTGACGGCCAGGATGGCATAGCCGGGGCTTCCCGGGCGGGACAGGTCGGAGCGGACGACCAGTCCGGCCCTCGCCCAGGGGCCGCTGTCCTCCTGGTCCACCACCGCGGTGGCCACGGCCTGCCCGGAGGCCAGCCACCGCGAGCGGTAGACGGTGCCGTACTCGTCCTTCGACCCGCCCACGTCCGCCCCGCCGCCGGCCAGGGCGAACACGTCGCCCCGCTGGGCGGCGGCGACCGGCGCGGAGGCCGCGGTGCGGTACGGCTCCGCCACCGGCGGCCCGGTCACCATGACGTCGGTCGTGCCGGACGCCGAGGCGGTACGGCCGCCCGCGGACCAGCGGACCGTCGCCGTCAGGTGCGCCAGATCGGCGGGGGCCGCGCCGGCGGGAACGGTGACGTCCCAGGCACCGGTCGCCGTCGCCCCCGGGGCCACCGGCGCGGCGGAGACATCGACCGGGTGGACGCCGTACCCGGGCGGCGCCGTCAGGGCGAACCGCGCGGCCCCGGCCGGGCGCAGGGTGTTGTCGTTGGTGAACGCCGCGGTGATCCGGACGGTCGCGCCCGGCGGCGCGGCCTTCGGGTCCGCGGAGGGCACGAGGTGCCCTCGCGGGTACGCGGCGACTTCCTGGGCCACCGCGTAGGAGTCGCCGACCGGTGTGCTCGGGTAGCGCGTGTCCTGGTGGACCCAGGTGGACGCCACCGCGTGCCAGTCGATGGCGCCGGGGTCGTCCCCGGTCCGCAGCGACGTGCGCAGCGAGGCGAAGAATGCGCGCCAGCGGGTGCCGTAGTAGTCCCCGACCAGGCCGTTCCACTCGCGGCCCGCGTAGTCCTGGATGGGGTGCTCCTCGGACCAGTCGCTGACCAGCGTCCGCACGTCGTACTCCAGCCGCCGGGCCTCGGCCGCGGTCGCCGCCTCGGCGGCCGCCTCCTTCTGCCAGACGCCGAACAGGGACGTGGCGTCGGTGCCGAGCAGGCGGTCCATCAGGTCGAGCTCCGCCGTCCACTGCCCGGTCAGCGCGTCGAAGGACACGGTGTCGCGCGCGAGGTACGCCTGCCGGATCGCCGGCAGCAGCGCCTTGGTGTCGTCGGACAGCACCTGGCGGCCGAGGTCCACGACGTCGTGGCCGTACGCGGTGCTGCCGCGCAGCCCCGGCCCGACCCGCAGGAGGTCGTCGAAGGCCCGCACGATGTCCCGCGGGTCGTACGGGACGCTGCCCGCGCTCGCCCACAGCCCCGGCTGCACGGAGAACAGGCTGCCGGCGTACCGGGTCTGGGAGTTGCCCGGCCAGGAGTACACGGTCCGGCCCAGGGTCTGCCAGGCGGCGACCGCGTCGGGGTCGGCGGCGCCGTAGCGGGCCGTCGCGTACCCGGCCATCCACGTGTCCATGTCGACGGGCGCAGGTTCCCACGCCAGATCGGTGAAGAACTCCGCGGCGACCGGGTTGTTGTCGATCGCCTCGGGCATGAGCGCGATGCCGCGCAGCGCCGTGCCCGGCTTGGCGAGCCAGGCATGGAACTTCTCGTTCCACAGGCTCATGCTCGCGCCCATGCCGGTGCTGCCGCCGAAGTTCCAGATCGTGCCGAAGGCGTACGGGGCGCCGAGCCAGTCCTGGTCGCGGTCGGTCGCGGCAGTGGTGTCGGAGTTGCCGTCGAGGACGAGCACGCGGGAGGTGTCGACCGCCCGCAGCGTCTGCGGGCGCGGGTTGCTCTGCCAGCCGAGTACCGCCCAGATCGCCCCGGGGTGGGCCCGCTCCAGCGCGTTCTGCACGGCGCGGGAGGCGTCGCCGATGTCGACGTCGCCGGGCCGGCCCCCCTCGTGCAGGAGGTCCATCTTGTACATCGCGCTGTCGCCGAACAGCGCGCTCTGCCGGCGGTAGAAGGTGTCCGCGACCTGGTCGAACAGCGCCGATGTCGGGTCCAGCCAGTCCGAGCGGGCGAATCCGTTCCAGGTGCCCTGCGCGACGACGTGCGCGCCGGGGTTCCTCGCCGCGAACTCCGGGGGGACGGTGCCGAAATAGCCGGGCAGCACCGGGGTGAGCCCGAGTTGCCGCAGGTAGCCTGTCATGTGCTGCCCGAGCGCCACCCGCCGGTCCATGAGGCGGCGGCTGATCGGGCCGTCCAGGCAGCACATGTTCTGCAGCAGCCACCACGGCTGGTGGCCCGGCTGCGGGATCCAGGCACGCAGTTCGCCGTCCGTGTAGCCGAACCGCTGGAACGTCTCGTCGTAGACGGCCTCCTGGCCCTCGTGGACGAGGACCTCGTTGATGCCGTTCAGCGCCAGCACGTCGATCCGCCGCTGCCACTGCGGCCAGTCCAGGTAGGCGCCCGCGTAGCCCTCGTTCGTGTCGTTGAGGGCGAAGCGGTGGGGGACGGCGGCGGAGCGGACGACGGGGGAGGTCGGCAGCGGGAGGCGCGCGGGCAGGCGCAGTTGCTCGCCGTTCAGCGAGATGTCGGCGTGGGCGACGACGCGCAGGTACTGGCCGAAGCCCGCGAGGATCGTGCCCGGGGTGGTGCCGCTGATCCGCGTGCGGCCGTCGGCCGCCTCGATCCGGTAGCGGTCCTGGCCGGACCCGGCGTCGAGTTCCCGCAGGTCGAGCTGCCCGGCGAGCGCCGGGCCGACGAGGCGGGTGATCGCCGCCCGGGCGACGGAAGTGCCCGCGGCGGAACGCGGCGCGGGGCCGGTGGGCTTCGCGGTCGCGGCCGCCGCGGGCAGTGCGGCCGTCATCAGGGCCGAGAACACCGCGAGAACGGTCAGGAGTGAGCCGGCGAGCAAGGACGTCGAACGCGACGGCCGCCCGGCTCGCGACCCGTGGCCCCGCACCTGTCCCCCCGCACCGGGCGCCGCGAGCCGACCGGACACCCGTCTCGTACGGAATTCCAGGTTGGTACGGAGCTCCGGGGATCCGTCGTGCGGGGCCCGTGGTGGGGGGAGGCGTCTGGACACGGAGCTCCTTCGTCGAAAGGAACCGTACGGACGTCGAACACAGGCAGCGTGACCGCCCGCTGACATTCAGTCAACAGATGCCACACCCGTCACAGAAATTCACCCGGGTCGGCCGCCGGCTGCCCCACCACGCCGGCGGCACCCACCACATCCACCTTGTCGTCCCGCGGTGCGACGTCCGCGGGTGCTTCCGGAACCCTCAGACGGCGGCGGGCTCGGCCTGTTCGGCCGGGCGGTCCGCGGTGTCCTCGGCGGCGACGTAGAACACCGACGAGCCCTGCTTGGTGCGCTGCGCCGCGCCCTTGGCGACCAGTCCCTCGACGGTGGTGCGCACCACGTTCGCCTTGACGGTGCGGTCGGGGTGGCGCTCGGACAGCGCCGCGGCGATCTCGGCCGCCGAGCGCGGCTCGGCCTCCTGCCGCAGGTACTCGCGGACGAGCGTGACCAGCGTGGGAGCGGCGGCGGGCGCCGCGGGGGCGGTAGCGGCGGGGGCGGCGGCGGGCGTGGCGCTCTTGGCGGGTTCGGCCTTCTTCCCGCGCCTGCTCCGGCCCTTGCCCGTGGCCGACTTGTCGGTCTCGGCGGGGGCCTTCTTGCGTGCGGTCCGCTTCTTGCGCTCGGCGGGGGCGGGACGGGGGCCGGGCACCTGCGCCGCCTGGCCGTCCTGCGACTCACCGGACGGCTCGGCCGCCGGGGCCTCGGCCTGCGGTGCCGTTGTCCCCGCCTCCGCTGTCGCCTCCGCGGAAGGTTCGGGCGCCGCCTCGGCGGCCGAACCGGCGGACTCGACGCCGAGGGCCTGCTGGACGCTCACCAGCAGGCCGTGGTCACGGCGCAGCACCCGCAACTGGTCCTCCAGGGCGGCGATCTCGGTGGCGACGCGCTCTTGCTCCTTGGTGTTGCGTTCGAGGTCGGCAGTCACCTGGGCGGCGTACTGCGCGTGGATTCCTGTGGTTTCCGAGGGCGTTTCGGACACGGCCGGTCCCTTTCTGCGGTGCATGTGGAGTTTGGGAGAGGATGCTACCCGCATCTTTGGGCGCGACCGCCTGTGGAGTCACCGTGCACCGCGCCGCGGTGCCTCCCGGGAAACATGTGAACCCGCCCGCGGGTGTGTGTTGTCCGGCATGTGGCACCGGCTCGCGCCTCCCGTGCCGTCCGGCGATCGCGGCGGCACACGCACGGGTCAAGCCGCCTCCCGCGGGCGCAGCGGCCGCCCCTCGGCGCGCGAGCGGGAGGCGGCGTCGGCGATCGCGAGGGCCGCGCGCGCGTCCCGCGCGGTGCAGGGGCTGGGGCGGGCACCGGCGACGACCTCGGTGAAAGCGGTGAGTTCGGCGCGGTAGGCGTCCCGGAAGCGCTCCATGAAACCGGGGTACGGGGTGCCGCCCGGCCATGCGGCGTCCTCGGCGGAGGCGAGCGGGCTCTCCTCGGTCAGGCCGGCGACCAGCGTCCCCTTGGAGCCGCACACCTCCAGGCGCACGTCGTAGCCGGCGCCGTTGTAGCGGCCGGCCGTGCACACGGCCAACGTGCCGTCGTCCAGGGTGAGAACGGTGACGCCGGTGTCGACGTCGCCCGCCGCCGCGAAGAAGTCGTCGCCGCGATTGCCGCCGGTCGCGTAGACCTCGGTGACCTCGCGGCCGGTGACCCAGCGGATGATGTCGTAGTCGTGCACGGCGCAGTCGCGGAAGATGCCGCCGGAGCCCGCGATGTAGCCGGGGTGCGGGGGCGCGGGGTCGAAGGTGCAGGCACGCAGGGTGTGGGTCCAGCCGAGCCGGCCGCTCGCCACGGCCTCGCGCAGCGCCTGGTACCCGGCGTCGAAGCGGCGCTGGAAGCCGATGTGCACCGGAACCCCGGACCCGTCGAGCGCGGCCAGGACCGCGTCGGTCTCCTCCAGGGACGCGGCGACCGGCTTCTCGCAGAACGTCGGCAGCCCCGCGCGCTGCGCGGCCAGGATCAGCTCGGCGTGCGCGGCGGTGGGAGCGGTGATGACGACGCCGTCCAGGTTCGCGCCCAGCAGCCCGTCCAGGTCGGCGGCGCACTCGCCGCCGATCCGGTCGGCGACGGCACGGGCGCGGTCCCCGTCGGCGTCGTGCACCACGACGCCCGCGACCGGGGGGAGGCCGGCGAGCGTCATGGCGTGGAACGCGCCGATGCGGCCGGTGCCGATGAGTCCTATACGCATTGCGGAAGCCTTTCGTGCGGGGCTTTCGGGGCGCCCAGGGGTTCAGTATCCGGTCGTCGGCGCCCAGGACCCAGTATTTGTTATGACATACGAACGTCACGACCATGTGTCGGGGCCGTGCCGGACCGGGCCGGCACGGCGCACGACCGGGACCCCGACGGGCGACGGCGCGGCTCAGCCGGCGGGAAGGCGCAGTTCCGCCCAGATGGTCTTGCCGGCGGAGGTCTGGCGGGTGCCCCAGCCCGCGCTGAGCCGGGCGACCAGGAGCAGGCCGCGGCCGCCTTCGTCGAACGTCCGGGCGCGGCGTGGATGGGGCGTGGTGCCGCTGCCGTCGGACACCTCGCAGATGAGGTCGTGGTCGCGGATGAGCCGGAGCTGGATGGGGGGACCGCCGTAGCGGATGGCGTTGGTGACGAGTTCGCTGACGACGAGTTCGGTGACGAACGTGGCCGCGTCCAGGCCCCAGTCGGCCAGCAGCCGCGAGACGTT
Source organism: Streptomyces sp. HPF1205 (assembly GCF_020400825.1). Classification (GTDB taxonomy): domain Bacteria; phylum Actinomycetota; class Actinomycetes; order Streptomycetales; family Streptomycetaceae; genus Actinacidiphila. The sequence continues at coordinate 9,010 of NZ_JAINVH010000023.1, read as the reverse complement.
CCCGCGCGCCGCGGCGACCGCGGAGGGGTCGCAGGGCACGTCCCAGGTGACGACGTGGTCCCCGTCAAGGGCGCGGGTGCGCGCGATCAGCAGCGCCACGTCGTCGGCGGCGCGTTCCGGTGGAAGCGCCCGTACGACCGCGTCGCACAGGCTCTCCAGCGACGGTGCCGGCCGGGCCAGCACCTCGCGCAGCGTGTCGACGCCCTCGTCGATGTCGCGGCCGGGAGCCTCGACCAGTCCGTCGGTGTAGAGCGCGAGGAGGCTTCCCTCCGGCAGTTCGATCTCGGTGGCCTCGAACGGCAGGCCGCCCAGCCCCAGCGGCGGCCCCGCCGGCACGTCGAGGAGCGTGACGCGGCCGTCCGGGGTCGCCAGCACGGGTACGGGGTGGCCCGCGCGGGCCACGGCGCAGCGCCGGGAGACCGGGTCGTAGACGGCGTACAGGCAGGTGGCGCCCATGTCGCCGCCCGGAGCCGCGGTGTCGGCCTCCGCGGACAGGTGCAGGACGAGGTCGTCGAGGTGGGTCAGCAGTTCCTCGGGCGGAAGGTCGACGTCGGCGAGGGTGCGGACGGCGGTGCGCAGCCGCCCCATGGCGGCCGAGGCACGCACACCGTGGCCGACGACGTCGCCGACGACGAGCGCGACCCTGGCGCCGGACAGCGGGATCACGTCGAACCAGTCGCCGCCGACGCCGGCCTGCGCGCTCGCGGGCAGGTAGCGGGAGGCGACGTCCACCCCGGCCTGCCGGGGCAGCCGCTGCGGCAGGAGACTGCGCTGCAGCGTCAGGGAGGTGCGCCGCTCACGGGCGTAGCGGCGGGCGTTGTCGATGCAGACCGCCGCCCGCGCGGTGATCTCCTCGCCCAGCAGCAGGTCGTCCCGCACGAAGGGCTCCGGACGCCGGTGGCGGGAGAACGTGGCCACCCCGAGGGTGATGCCGCGGGCGCGCATCGGCACGGCCAGCACCGAGTGGAAGCCGTACTCGCGCACCCGGTCGGCCCGGTCGGCGGTGTCCCGGGTCTCCCACGCGCCGATCGCGGATTCGGTCACCGCGCGGATCAGGGGCCGGTCCGCGGCAAGGCACTCGGCGGCGGGCGACCCGTCCGGATAGGCCGCCAGCGCCCCGTACTCGACGACCGCCTCCGGGCAGCCCTCCAGGATCGACTGCGCGGCCAGACGCCGCAGCATGACGGGACCGGGCGGCGGCCCCGCGGGCGGGTCGTCGCCGCCCTCGACCGCGGGCAGCAGGTCGACGGTGACGAAGTCAGCGAAGCGCGGAACGGCGACGTCCGCGAGTTCCTGCGCGGTGCGGGCCAGGTCCAGGGTGGTGCCTACGCGGACGCCGGCGTCGTTGAGCAGGACCAGGCGGCTCCTGGCCAGGTGCTCCTCGGTCACGTCCTGCGAGGAGAGCGCGACTCCCCGCACCACCCCGGCGCCGTCCCGTACCGGCGTGAGCGTGGTCGTCCAGACGCTCTCGCGCGAGTGGCCCGTGAGCTGGAGGGTGTGCCGCAGGTACTGGGGCTCGCCGGTCTCCAGCGCCCGCCGCATGCCGGCTTCCGTACGCTCGCTCTCGGGGTCGGTCACGATCTCCGTGACGCGCAGGCCCCGCATGGCCTCCTCGGGCAGACCGACGACGCGCTCCATGTCCGCGTTCGCGCGCCGCAGCCGCAGGCCCGTGTCGTAGAGCGCCATCGTGGTGGGGGAGCGGGAGAAGGCGCTCACCACCAGCGCGTCGTCCTGCGCGGGCGACGGCGGGGTGCGCGAGCAGAACAGCAGCCACTGCTCGCCCGCGTCGCCCTCGCCCGCGGACCGGCGGCGGTGGGCCAGCAGCCGCACCGGCACACGGTGCCCGTCCCGGTGCAGGAGTTCCACCGTGCCGCTCCACCTCGGCAGCGCCCGCAGGGACCGCGGTGCCCCCGCGAGCTGTCCGTCGGCGAGCAGCCGGGCCGCGGGCAGGCCGACGACGTCGGCGCAGCCGTATCCGAGCAGCAGTTCGGCCCCCCGGCTCCAGGTGGACACCGCGCCGTGCGCGTCCACGGTCGCCCTGGCCGTGCACGCCTCGTCGACCGGGCCGTCGGGCGCCCGCACCGGCCCGTCGTGCCCGGCGGACGCAGGACCCGCCGTCGTGTTCATCCGCTCCACCCTCGGTCCTTCCACGGTGCGCCCCGCCCGCGCCGACGGCAAATGGCGGGACCGGCCACCGTCGCCGCGGGAGCGCCGCGGGACCTGCCGCGCCGCCGCCGCGGGCCGGCGCGCACGGATCTCGGCGGACCCCCGTTCCGGCGGGCGGACCACGAACGCGGGACCGCCGAGGCCCGCGGTCACCCCGCGTCGGGAGCCGGCGCCTCGCGCAGCACGTCGTACCCGACGAAGGTGAACATCCGCGTGCCCGGGGCGAGTTGCCGCGGCTCGCCGGTGAAACGGTGCACCGCGACACCGAAGCCCGCGTCCGGCTCCGACAGCCACTGCCGGGTGAACCCGCGCGTCTCGAACCACTCGCAGATCCGCGGCACCATGTCGGGAGCGCCGCGGTGGCGGGTCCAGATCACGGTGCCGCCGGTCCGGCACAGACCGGCGCACGTGTCGACGGTCCGCTCGATGTCCTCGTCGCGGATGTTGCCGAACACCCCGCAGACCAGGACGAGATCCGCCGGCGCCATCCCGAGGTAGTGGTCGGTGAGCGAGGCGTCGGCGGTCACCACTTCGACCTGCCGCAGCCCGGCGGCACGGGCCCTGTCCTCGGCCAGTGCCGTGTTGCGCGGGTCGAGTTCGACCAGCCGGGCGCGGACGTCGTCGCGGCGCGGGTGGCCGGCCAGTACCTCCAGCAGGTCACGGCCCTGACCGGCGCACAGGCTGACCGCCCGCAGCGGCCCGGGCGGGCTGCCGTCCAGGGCCTCCCCGATCCGTGCCTGGACGGTCTCCAGCCGCCGCGCCATCCAGGTGCCGGGGCGGTCGTACTTGTCGTGCCAGGTCTGCCAGTCCATGGCCGGAACCCTAGGGCGGCGCCCGCTCGCCCGGCGACACGATTTCGACCACCGGCCCCGGCGGAGAGCCGGTGTCAGTTTGTTATGACATATGGACGACAGAGCCTAGGATGGAATACGCCCTACTGGTGGGGGCGGCGGTCCCGGGAGGGGTGGACATGGACGCGATCCTGCGGCGGATCACCATCGACCGCGGCAGTCCGGTGCCGCTGTACTTCCAGTTCGCCGAGCAGCTGGAGCAGCTCATCGAGTCCGGCGCGCTGCCGCCCGGCACCCGGTTGAGCAACGAGGTCGCCATGGCCGACCAGTTCGGTCTTTCCCGGCCCACCATGCGCCAGGCCATGCAGCACCTGGTCAACAAGGGGCTGCTCAGCCGCAGGCGCGGGGTGGGCACCGAGGTGCTGACCAACCGCGTCCACCGCAGGGTCCAGTTCACCAGCCTGTACGAGGACCTGGAGCGCGCCCGGCGCCACCCGCGCACCGAGGTGCTGGCCCTGCGGACCGTTCCCGCCCGCGGCGAGGTCGCCGCCGCGCTGCGGGTGGAGGAGGGCTCCGACGTGCTGGACGTCGAACGGATCCGCTACGCCGACGACGAGCCGATAGCGCTCCTGCGCAACCACCTGCACCTGCCGGCGGGCTCGGCGGAGCTGACCGAGGAGGCGCTGGCGGGGGCCAGCCTGTACCAGCTCCTGCGCCGCGCCGGCACGGCCTTGAGCACCGCCGACCAGACCATCGGCGCCCGCCGCGCCACCGCCGCCGAGGCCGGGCTCCTCCACGAGACCCGGGGCGCCACGCTGCTGACGCTGGTCCGCACCGCCTACGACGACGCCGGCCGGCCGGTCGAGTACGGCTCCCACGTCTACCGCGCCTCCCGCTACTCCTTCGAGATGACCCTGTCGGCCCGCTGACCTCGCGGGCCGCGCTGACCTCGCGGGCCGCGGCCGTCCACCGCGCTCTGCGTATCTCGGCAATAGTCAGGATGTCAGGACAAATAGTTGACACGTCGCCGCCCGGAAGGCACGCTCGTGCAGGCGTGATCCCCGCCGGCCGAAGGGAGCCCGGTCATGACCGTTCCGCTCGCACAGCGCATCGCCGGCGCGCCGATCTCCTGGGGGGTGTGCGAGGTGCCCGGATGGGGGCACCAGTTGCCCGCGCCGCTGGTGCTGCGGCAGATGCGCGAGGCCGGCCTGGTGGCCACCGAGTTCGGCCCCGAGGGCTTCCTGCCCGACGCCACCCCGGACAAGGCCGCGACCCTCGCCGCACACGGGCTGCGGGCCGTGGGCCAGTTCGTCCCCGTCGTCCTGCACGATCCCGGCCACGACCCGCTCCCCGAGGTCGAGGCGGCGGTCACCGCCCTCGCTGCCGCGGGCGCCGGGACCGTGGTCGTGGCGGCGGCCACCGGGGCCGACGGCTACGACGCCCGCCCGGTGCTCGACGCGGCGGGCTGGGGCCGCCTGCTCGCCAACCTCGACCGCGTCCGCGCCACCGCGTCCGCGGCCGGACTCACCGCCGCCCTCCACCCGCACGTGGGCACCATGATCGAGTCGGGCGAGGAGACCGAGCGCGTGCTGGAGGGCTCCGGCATCGACCTGTGCCTGGACACCGGGCACCTGCTCATCGGCGGCGGCGACCCGGTCGCGGTGGCGGCCCGCCGGCCCGACCGCGTCGCGCACGTGCACCTGAAGGACGTCCGGCTGGACCTGGCCGCCAAGGTGCGCGCGGGCGTCATGACGTACACCGCCGCCGTCGCCGAGGGCATGTACGTGCCCCTCGGCGCCGGCGACGTCGACATCGCGGCCGTCGTCCGCCTCCTGGAAGGCAGCGGATACGGCGGGTGGTACGTGCTGGAGCAGGACACCGTCCTCACCGCGGCACCCGGCTCGCCCGGCGGCGCCGACCCCCTGGACGACGTGCGCGCCTGCGTGGCGTACCTGCTGTCCCTCGACGGCGCCCCGGGCCGGGCGCACGCCCCGGCGGAGGCGTGACCGATGGCCCACGACCTCGTCACCATGGGGCGGACCGGGGTGGACATCTACCCGCTCGACCATGGTGTCGGTCTGGAGGACGTGCGGACGTTCCGGAAGTTCCTCGGTGGCAGCGCGACGAACGTCGCCGTCGCGGCGGCGCGGCACGGCCGAGCCGTGGCGCTGATCACGCGGGTCGGTGACGATCCCTTCGGCCGGTACGTCAGGCGCGAGGTGGCGCGGCTGGGCGTGGACGCCACGCACGTCGCGCCGCTGACCGCTCCGGGCGGGCCGCCGACTCCGGTGACGTTCTGCGAGGTGTTCCCGCCGGACGACTTCCCTCTGTACTTCTACCGGTACGGCGCGGCGCCGGACCTGCTGATCGAGGCGGCGGCCCTGCCGCTGGACGCCATCCGTGACGCGGCCGTCTTCTGGGCGACGGTCACCGGGCTGTCCGCGGAGCCGAGCCGGTCGGCGCACTTCGCCGCCTGGCGGGCGCGAGGGCGCCGGCGCGCGACCGTGCTCGACCTCGATTACCGGCCCATGTTCTGGGCCGGCCCCGAGCAGGCCCGGCAGCAGGTGGAGCGGGCCCTGGAACACGTGACGGTCGCGGTGGGGAACCGCGAGGAGTGCCGGGTGGCGGTGGGGGAGAGCGAACCGGAACGGGCGGCGGACGCGCTGCTGGCGCGTGGCGTGGAGCTGGCCGTCGTCAAACAGGGCCCCCGGGGCGTGCTGGCGGCCACGCGGGACGAGCGGATCGAGGTGCCGTCGTTTCCGGTCGAGGTCGTCAACGGACTGGGCGCCGGCGACGCGTTCGGCGGCGCGCTGGTCCACGGCCTGCTCAGCGGATGGGAGTTGCGCCGGGTGATCGAGTTCGCCAACGTCGCCGGGGCCCTCGTCGCGTCCCGGCTCGAATGCTCCACCGCCATGCCGACCACCGCAGAGGTCGAGACCGCCCTCGCCTCCCGGGAGCGCGGCCCCGGAAGGACGCCGTGACGGACGCCGCCCGGTTCACCGGGATCCGGGCCGACGGCGACGTCGCCGCGGCCGTCGACGCCGCGGCCGAACTCACGCATGGGAGCAGCAGGTGAACAACGACGCCCGGTGGGTCCTGCCGCGCGGAACGACGGGCGGCGGCGGGTGGGAACCCGCCGTCACCGACACGCAACCGGGCTGGCGCCACACCAGTCTGCGGGTGGCGGCCCTGGACGGACCGGACGTCCGCACCGTGGCGGCAGGCCCCTGGGAGTACGCCGTCGTACCCCTGTCCGGCGCGGCGCACGTCACCGTCGAGACGGCCGACGGGAGCGTCCACGAGGCCGCACTCGCCGGCCGGCCGGACGTCTTCGCCGGGCCCACCGACATCGCGTACGCGCCCGCCGGGTCGCGCGTCACCGTCCGCGCCCCGTCCGGTCCCGCGCGTGTGGCGCTGACCGGGGCGCTGGTTCCCGGCGGCGCCGCCGGCTCACCCGGCGGCCACGGCTTCCGGCACCTGGCCGCTGGTGACGTACCGGTGGAAAGGCGCGGGGCGGGTCCGGCGTCACGGGAGGTGCGCACCATGGGCATGCCAGGGGTGCTGGACGCCGACGCGCTCGTGGTGTGCGAGGTGGTGACACCCGCGGGCAACTGGAGCTCGTGGCCGCCGCACAAGCACGACGAGGAGCGGCCGGGCGAGGAGAGCGCGCTGGAGGAGATCTACTACTTCGAGACGCGCTCCACCGACCCCCGTGGCCTGGATCCGGTGGGCTACCAGCGGGTGTACGCCTCGGACCCGGACCGGCCGATCGACGTGCTGGCCGAGGTGCGCACGGGCGACGTGGTGCTGGTCCCGTACGGGTGGCACGGGCCGTCGGTGGCCGCGCCGGACGCCGACCTGTACTACCTGAACGTCATGGCCGGCCCGGGTCCCGAGCGGGCGTGGCTGATCCGTGACGACCCCGCGCACGCGTGGGTCCGCGACACCTGGCCCGACCAGCCCTTCGACCAGCGGCTTCCGCTGTCCGCACCGGCCCACGGGGAGACACGATGAGTACGCGGCGCGCGGCGACGGTGCGGTTGACGGTGGCGCAGGCCGTCGTGAGGTTCCTGGCCGCCCAGTGGTCCGAGCGCGACGGGGAGCGCCGGCGGTTGTTCGCCGGCGTACTGGGCATCCTCGGCCACGGCAATGTGGCGGGGATCGGGCAGGCGCTGCTGCAGGCCGAGCAGGAGGCCGCCGGCGCGCCCGACCTGCCGTACGTCCTGGCGCGCAACGAGCAGGCGATGGTGCACACGGCGGTGGCGTACGCCCGGCACCGGGACCGGCTGGCGATGTGGGCGTGCACCGCGTCGGTGGGGCCCGGCTCGACGAACATGCTCACGGGCGCGGCATTGGCGACGGTGAACCGGGTGCCGGTGCTGCTGCTGCCCTCGGACACGTTCGCCACACGCGTGTCGGCACCCGTGCTGCAGGAACTGGAAGTGCCCTACGCGGCGGACGTGAGCGTCAACGACGCGTTCCGTCCGCTGTCGCGGTTCTTCGACCGCGTGCTGCGGCCCGAGCAGTTGCCGTCGGCGCTGCTGGCCGCGATGCGGGTGCTGACCGATCCGGCGGACACCGGTGCGGTGACGCTGGCGCTGCCGCAGGACGTCCAGGCCGAGGCCTACGACTGGCCGGCGGAGTTGTTCGCCGAGCGGGTGTGGCACGTGGCGCGGCCGCCCGCCGAGGCGTCCGTGGTCGCGGCCGCGGCGGAGCTGATCGCCTCGGCCCGGCGGCCGCTGATCGTGGCCGGTGGCGGTGTCCACTACTCCGGCGCCGAGGACGCCTTGCGCGCGTTCGCCGAGGCGACGGGTGTCGCGGTGGGGGAGACGCAGGCGGGCAAGGGGTCGCTGCCGCACGGGCATCCGCAGGCGGTGGGCGGTATCGGTTCGACGGGTACGGCCGCGGCCAACGCGCTGGCCCGCGAGGCCGACGTGGTGATCGGTGTCGGGACGCGGTGGACGGATTTCACCACGGCCTCGCGTACGGCGTTCCAGGATCCGGGAGTGCGTTTCGTCAATGTCAACATCGCGGCCTTCGACGCGGGCAAACACGCGGGACTGGCGGTCGTCGGCGACGCGCGGGAGGCGCTGACGGCCCTGACCGCGGCCCTGCGGGGCTACCGGGTGCCGACCGGGTACGACGAGCGGCGGGCCGCGTTGTGGCGGGCATGGGACCGGGAGGTCGAGGCGGCCTACGACCCGCCGGAGTCGGTGACGCGGTCACTGGCCGAGGGGGTGCTGACCCAGGGGACGGTCCTGGGGTGCGTCAACGAGTCGTCGGATCCGCGCGACGTGGTGGTGTGCGCGGCCGGGTCGATGCCCGGTGACCTGCACAAACTGTGGCGGGTCCGGGACCGCAAGGCCTACCACGTGGAGTACGGGTACTCCTGCATGGGCTACGAGATCCCGGCGGCCATCGGTGTGCGGCTCGCCGACGCCTCCCGGGACGTGTTCGCGATGGTGGGCGACGGCGGGTACCTGATGATGCCGACCGAGCTCGTGACGGCCGTTCAGGAACGGGTGAAGATCGTCGTGGTGCTGGTGCAGAACAACGGCTTCCACTCCATCGGGTCGCTGTCGCAGTCCCTGGGCTCGCAGCGGTACGGCACCAGCTACCGCTACCGCTCGGCCGGCGGGCGCCTTGACGGACCCGTGCTGCCGACCGACCTCGCCGCCAACGCCCGCAGCTTGGGCGCTCATGTCATCGAGGTGCGGTCGCGCGCCGAGTTGCGGGCGGCGATCGCTGAGGCGAAGGCATGGCCGGACGACGGCGGCCCCGTGGTCATCCATGTCGAGACCGACCCCCTGGTGCCCACTCCCGGCAGCGACAGCTGGTGGGACGTCCCGGTCGGCCAGGAATCGCGACTGGACTCCACACGCTCGGCCTACGAGACGTACGCCCGGCACAAGCGTGCGCAGCGCCCGCTCGTCGCCCCGGCACTCGGGCCCGAACCCCGCGAGGACGACCGCGGAACGCGCGACGAGTGAGCCGGAGCGGCCCTGATACCCGCAGGTGGCGGTAGCGAATCGCGCCGGTGCCGGCCGGGACCC
>NZ_JAINVH010000022.1 GCF_020400825.1 Streptomyces sp. HPF1205 | reverse complement strand
CCGGGGTGGAGGAGTCACGACGGTATTCAAGCGGTCCCGACCGGATGTCCTGCCGCAACACCGCCTACCGGTGCACCGCTGACGTTCTTTCATGAGCCCACCCAGGGAGTGTGCGACGATCGTGAACGTGGCCAGACGCACTCCTCCGCCGTTCGGTTCCCCGCACATGCCGACGGGCCCAACGTCGGCCATGTCCGTGCTGGCGGCCTTGCTGGACCGCTCGGTGGAACAGATCGCGGACGCCGCCGCAGACGTTCGCCGGTTCGACCGTGAAACGATACGTACGGTGGCGGATGTCTGGGACAACAACCTGTTTCCGTTGGTCTGGGCCGCGAGCACGTCCGACACCGATCAACGCGAGCGCCGGGCGACGGCCGCGCTGGAGTGGATGGCCGGCTTCGGAGAGCGGCGGCGCGGCTGGATGACCGAGCAGGCCGCGATGGCCGGGTACGACATCGAGCCGCTTCTGCCGCCGGCCGCGCCGTACATCCCCGGCCGCGACTCCCTCGGACACGTCATGGCACCTCAATACCGGCTCACCCGGCAGAACGTGGATGGTCTGGTTCCCGACTACGACCTGGCAACGGCATCGGTCCGCCACTTCCAAGTGGAGCGTGGCGGCACTCACCTGACGGCCTTCCTGGAGCTTGTCGCCGACCGCGCATTCCGCATCGAGGAGAGCGAATCAGCGCCACCCGCCCTCGTGAATGTGTGGCTGGACGGGGTCACCGACGCGGCCTTCGACTCCTCCGACACGCGGGGAGTGACCCTGGACGCGGGACCGACGGGGATCACGGTGTCCCTGGGCGCGGGTGGCAGGCTCCGCGCCGCTACCGGTGAGTACCGCCTCGACGACCGTTCATGGCACCTGTCGTCCGCCGGCCGACGTGCCGACGCCGTCGTCCCGCCCCGCAGCGGCCGGCCGGACCGCCGCCAACCGCCGGCCCCGCACCCGGGAACCGACGCCTATGCCGCTGCCGCCCTGCTGCACTGGGCCATGCTGGAGCTCCGCTCAGTGCGTTACGCCCACCGCGCCGATCACGTCCCCGTACTCGGCCTGTGCGAAGCTTTCTCTCGCGCAGGTCACGCGATCATGGAGGCAGGATCACGACGCGGCTCCCGACGCCGCGAATCGGCGTTCCGGGCGGTGATCCGAACCTGGGCCGAGCGAGGCGGCCCGGAACTTTCCGACTGGTTCGCGGGCTTCCTCAACAAGCGTGCGGGCCGCCCGGATCTCGTCGAGATGCCACGGGCTGCCGATCGGACCCGTACCTCTCGCACCGACGGTGTGCTCCTGCCCGGCCCGCCCGCGCAGGCGGTCCTCGTCATGGCCGCTTGGACGGCGGCGCACACCCGCTACGGCTCGGAGCGTCCGGCCACCGCCCGGCTCCAACTCGCCCTGCCGCCAGGGCGGGGCGAGGGCTCCTCGGCTCGTTGGCGGCTGCGTACCGTCAGCTGCGCCAATCCCGATGCCTTCCACCTGGACACCGCCGCCTTCCAAGGCCCGGGCCGGCTCGTCCAGGTGGGGGAGCCACGTGCCGCCTGCAGCCTCGACCTCCACCAGGGAGCCCTGTCCATCGCGGCGAGTGACGGCTGGAACGCCGACCCGAGCGTGTCCTCGCCTGTGCCGGCGTAGCCGCCCTCCTCGGTTGTCGCCGGCTCCGCGGGCGGGAGCGCTGGGCCTGCTGTGCCGGTTGCACCCCCACGGGGTGCGCACGGCGTCGGCTGCGACGGCCGTCCGGCCGGCCCCGGCCCTCGCCGTCAGCGGCGCGCCGATCCATGGTCCGGTCGGGTGCCCGCGCGGCGGTCCGCCAGGATCTCGCGGGCGGCGCGGGCGCCGGAGGCGAGGGCGCCCTGGGCCGAGCCGGTGGCCCGGTGGTCGCCGCAGACGTAGACACCGGGGGAGTGCCGGGTCGTGCGGCTCGGCGGCCACGGCGGGAGCATCGCGGGAAGTGCCTCCGCCACCGGGTGGACGGCCACCGCCTCCCAACCCCCGGTGCCGGTCCCGTAGACCTCGGCCAGCACGTCGCGGACCTCCGCCTCCCGTTCCGCCGCCCGGTCCGCGCCCAGCACCGAGGTGGACACCAGCGCGCGGCCGCGTGGCGCGTACGAGGGACAGACCTCGCTGAGGACCACCGTGTTGAGGATGCGCCGCCCGGCGTCGACGACCAGCGTCGGTTCGGCCAGCGGGGAGACCGGCGCCGCGTGGTAGTACGTGGTGACCGCGCGGACCGGCGGCACGTCGAGGCCCGGCACGAGCTCCGCCGCCGCCGTGGGCCCCGTGGCGACGACCACCGTCCGGGCCGGCTGCTCGTTCCCGTAGGCGGTCAGCACGCCGGTGCCGGTCAGCCGTTCCACCGGGGTGCCGAGCCGTACGGTGCCGTCCGGCAGCGCGGCCGCCAGTTGCTCGGGCACCGCGGCGACGCCCCGGGTCGGCAGGCACAGGTTGCCCCGCATCATCGAGCGCCACACCAGGTGGAAGAAGCGGCTGGACGTCTCCAGTTCGTCCTCCAGGAACACCCCCGACAGGAAGGGGCGCAGCACCCGCTCGACCAGGTCCTCGCCGATGGCGGCGTCGGCGAGCGCGGTCCTGGTCGTACGGTCTCGCGCCCGCTTGAGCAGCCGTGGCGGCGTGAGCAGGTCCCGGCCGCACAGCATCACCAGCGCGGACATGTCCCGCAGCGACCCCAGCCGGCCCGGCAGGAGGTCGGCGGCCTGCCGCGGGGCCCGCGTCGGGTCGGCGAAGCGCAGCCTGCCGCGCGGGGTGTGCACCAGGAAGCCGGGGCTGAACGGGCGCGCGTCCAGTTCTCCGGACCGGATACGGCGGCGCATCTGCGGATACGAGGTGTTCACCACCTGGAAGCCGCGGTCGAAGAGGAAGCCGTCGCGCGCGTCGGTGCGCATTCGCCCGCCCACGCCGTCGGACGCCTCCAGCACCACCACCCGCAGCCCCGCGGCCACCAGGTCCTGCGCGCACGCCAGCCCCGCCAGGCCGGCCCCGACCACCACCGCGTCCACCTCGGCGTCCGCCACGACCGCCACCTCCGTCCGTCGCGCCCGGCTGTCCCTCGATGATGCGCTCCCGCCCGGGCCGCGCCCGGCTCCCGCGCCGCCAACGGGCCCGTCCGGGGCATCGCACGGCGAGCCCGTACGCGCCGCCGCAGGCCTGACGGGCCGACGTCCGGCATCAGGCAGGCGGTCGGCGGAATCCCGCCGAAACCCTGTGCCGTCAGCCCAAAGGTCTCAGGCCGTGAGCAGTGGGCCGCCGACGTCCCTCCTGCGCCGGCCCGGCATCCGTCCAGCAGCGCCGGGACCGGGACCGCCGCGGCAGGGCCGCCGCCCACCGTCCCGCGCCGGCCTGACGTGCACGCACGGGCGCGGCACCGTTCAAGCGGCGGCGCGGGTGAGGGTGTTCTCGCCGGCGCGGCCCGCGAGGTGGTCGGCGACGTTCGCCATGGTGGTCCGCGCGATCTGGCCGACCGCGTCCCGGGTGAAGTACGCCTGGTGCGAGGTGACCAGGACATTGCCGAACGTCATCAGCCGCGCCAGCCGCTCGTCGGTCATCACTTCCAGCGACTTGTCGAGGAAGAACACGCCGGCCTCCTCCTCGTACACGTCCAGGCCCACCCCTGCCAGGCGCCCGTGGCGCAGGGTCTCCAGCAGGGCGTCGGTGTCGATCAGGCCGCCACGGCTGGAGTTGACCAGGACGGCGTCGTCCTTCATCAGCGACAGGGCCCGGGCGTCCACCAGGTGGTGCGTCTGCGGCAGCAGCGGCACGTGCAGGCTGACCAGGTCGGCTTGTGCGAACAGGTGCTCGCGCTCGACGTACTCCATGCCGAGCGCCAGGCATTCGGGGTTCCGCGTGACGTCCCAGCCCAGCAGCCGCATGCCGAAGCCGTGGGCGATACGGGCGAACGCGGCCCCGATCTTGCCGGTGCCCACCACGCCCGCGGTGCGGCCGTGCAGGTCACGCCCCAGCAGCCCGTCGAGCCGGAAGTCGAACTCACGGGTGCGGTGCGCCGCCCGCACGATCCGCCGGTTCACGGCCAGCGCCAGCGTCCAGGCGAACTCCGCGACCGAGTACGGCGAGTAGTACGACACCCGGGCCACGGTCAGCCCCAGCCTCTCGGCCGCCACCAGGTCGATGTTGTTCCACCCCGTGGCGCGCTGGGCGATCATCCTCGTGCCGCCTTCGGCCAGCGCGCCGAGCACCTCGGCGTCCAGGACGTCGTTGACACTGCTGAGCACCACCTCGTGGCCGACGGCGGTCGCAACCGTGTCCCGGTCCAGGAAGAGCCGCAGGCAGCGCAGTTCGTGCCCCTCGTCGAACCCCTCGTCGAACCCCCCATCGGGTTTCCCACCGCGTTTCCCGCCGAGGACCTGGTCGAACGCGTCCCGCAGCAGCGGCTCCTCGTCCGCCAGAACGCCGTAGGCAACGATCTCCACGAACCTCTCCTCCCCTTCGGCCGGACCATCGCCCCCACCGTAGGCGGCGCATTCCCCGGCGAAGAGGGCCGGAAGGGGCACACCGGAGCCCGCGCCGAGGGCCAACAGGCCCGGCTGCGACTGGTCGTGGGGCGGCCCGCTGCCGGGATCCTCATCCGTCGTCCAGGGCCTTCCAACGGCTTCCCGGATCGTTCCGGGGCACGTCGCAGGACCCCCCTCGAGCGGTTGCGGCGCCCGTGGCCAGGCCGTCCAGGAGCAGGGCGATCAACCGTGAGGCCAGGGGACGCTGGTGCTCGTGGCCGCTGATCAGGGTGATCCCGCCGAGCGCCATCAGGACGTCGTTGGGTGCCGCGTCCTCACGGATCTGTCCCGCCGTGGTCCCCGCCTCCAGGAGAGTGGTCACGGCCGCGCCCAGGGCGTCGCGGCTGTGCGCGCGCAGTCCCTCGCGGGCCGCGAGGATCGCGGGGAGGGCGTCTGCCATGCCCTGCTTGGTGAGCATGTAGTCCACGAACATCTCCGCCCACTCCCGCAGCGCGGTGACGGGCGCGCGGTCGTCGAGCAGGTCCCGGACGGAGGCGCAGAGCCGGTCGGTCTCGTTGCGGTAGGTGGCCTCGACGAGGTCCTCGCGGGTGGGGAAGCGGCGGTACAGGGTCCCGATGCCGACGCCGGCCTCGGCGGCGATCGCCTTCAGCGAGGCGTCGGGGCCGTGCTGCGCGAAGGCGCGGGCGGCGACCTCCAGCAGCCGGTCGTGATTGGCCTGGGCATCGGCCCGCAGAGTGCGCGGCATCACTCCTCCTTTACAAGTGGACCCGACTCCGCTTACAGTCGGGAGGTAAGCGGAGCCGAGTCCGCTTACCTCCATCGTAGCGATCGCTCCGTCCCCGCCCAAGCTCGCGGCCGCGGAGCCTGCGGGAAAAGGAACATCGAGATGACACAGCCGGTCACCACACCCTTCGGTGCGCGGTCCACGGCGTCCGAGGTCGTCGCGGGCGTCGACCTCACCGGCCGCCGTGCGGTCGTGACCGGTGCCACCGGCGGCCTGGGCCGCGAGACCGCCCGCGCCCTGGCGTCGGCCGGAGCCGAGGTGACCGTCACGGGACGGACCGAGCAGACGGCTCTCGCCGTCGCGCGGGAGATCGCGGAGGAGACCGGCAACGCCCGCACCAAGGCCGGCCGGCTCGACGTGGCGGATCCCGCCTCCGTCGCCGCCTTCGTCGCCGGCTGGACCGGACCGCTGCACATCCTGGTCGACAACGCCGGGATCATGGCCACCCCCGAGCTGCGCACCCCCGAGGGCCGCGAGCTGCAGTTCGCCACGAACCACCTGGGCCACTTCGCCCTCACGGTCGGCCTGAACGACGCACTCGCCCGGGCCGGTGACGCCCGGGTGGTCGTCGTCAGCTCCGTCGGGCACGTCAACGGGCCGGTCCGGTTCGACGACCCCGACTTCACCGCGCGGCCCTACGACCCGTGGCTGGCCTACGCCCAGTCCAAGACCGCGAACATCCTGTTCGCGGTGGAGGCCGCCAGGCTCTGGGCCGCCGACGGCATCACGGTCAACGCACTCAACCCCGGGCGCATCTGGGGAACGGGGCTCGGCCGCCACATGGACGTACCGCCCGCCGCGTTCGACCCCTCGGGAAAGAGCGGCGTCACGGAGAAGACCATCGAGCAGGGCGCCGCGACCTCCGTGCTGCTGGCGGCGTCGCCCCTGGTGGAAGGCGTCACCGGCCGGTACTTCGAGGACTGCCGGGAAGCGGGCCCCCACACGCCCGGCGTGCGTCGCGGAGTCGCCGACTACGCGATCGACCCGGACAACGCCCGCAGGCTCTGGGCCCTGTCCATGCGGCTGACCGCCGTCGGCGGCTGACTCGCGGGAGGCCGCCGCCGGCGCAGGGGATGGGTGCTACGGTCCCGCACATGGCCGAACTCATCGCTCCCACCGGGCGGCTGCATGCCTCATGGCTCACGGCGCGCGCCGAATGGGAGCCCGGCGCTCACCAGGACGGGGCGGGCCTGCGTCTGGCCGGTGGCGACGACCTCGGCAGCCCGGAAGGGTTCGAGTCCTGGGCCGAGCGGCTGCGGCAGCAGTCGGACCGGTCGCTGCCCGTCGGGGAAGGACGCGTTCACGCCACCCACTGGTGGATCGTCGAGGGCGGGACGTACCTCGGGGCCATCGACCTCCGGCACTATCTGAACGCCTTGCTGCTGGAAGGCGGCGGGCACATCGGCTACAGCGTCCGGCCTTCCGCCAGGAGGCGGGGACTTGCCACGTGGGCGCTGGGAGCCGTTCTGCTCCAGGCGCCGTCCCTCGGCCTGGACCGGGTCCTCCTCACCTGTGACGACGGCAACGTCGGCTCGGCGCGCACCATCGAGAGCAACGGCGGCGTCCTCGAAGACGTGCGCGGCACCGGACTCGGCGTCAAGCGCCGTTACTGGATCACTCTTGACGGCGCCGGCCGCGGGCGCTCGTCGGATCAGGCCGGCCTTCCCTCACGCGCTTGATCCCAGCCCGCGCCGCCGGCGACTCCGCCGACGACTCCGCCGGCGCGACCGCCTCATCGCCGAGACAGCCGAACCGGCGGGCGGTGAACTCGTGCGTCCGGTCTCCAAGGGCCCGCTCCGACATCTCGACCACCACGTCATGCGGTGGCGGATTCGGCGCGGGCCCACCAGGCGTTCCGGTAGCTTTCCGGCCTGTATGTGCGTAGCCCCGAGCGCAGACTGAGCTCATGGTCGCCATAGGCGATGTGACCCGTTTTGCTTCATGGTTCGGGGATGTCACTGCGATGCGGTTCGGGGCATGGGAGGCAAGGTGACGGACGGACAGGACCGTGAGGAAGGCGCTCCGAAGGCCACGTCGAGGAGCGAAGTGCACAACAATGTCGCGGGTGGAGAATTTCATGGCCCGTTGATTCAGGCAGGCACGATCACCGGTGGGGTGCACAGCTACCATCGTCCCCCGAGATGGTCTCCGTCGAAGCAACAGGTGCGACACGCGGCTGGAATCACAGCCGCAATCCTTGGCCTGGCGGCCATCGCAGGGTACTACGTGAATCGCGAGCGGTACGATCATAAATTCTCCTCGCCGCCATACGTGTGCGGCACGATCTGGCAGAACCCCAACTTCGAGAGATGGGTCCCGGGGGCCAAGGAAGGCACTCCGCCGGAAATCGGGCCAGAACTCACGTCGTGTTCCTGGGTCAGTCCGTCACAGAAGGCAGAGGTCTCCGTCATCGTCTTTCGCTGGCGAGATCGAGCGGAGGCCAAGAAGTATTTTGACAGAGCGAAATCAGGTGAAGACGTCAGGTCCGGGCAGGACATGATCCACCAGTACGAGCCAGGCATCGGAGATGATGCCGACATCAGTATGTCCGTTCCGGCCGGTGCGCGTGCCGTGCAGGCAGGTGAGACATCGCAGTGGGCCATAGCCGGGCTGGGGTTCCGGCGGTACAACGTGGAGGTCGAACTCCGACGGGCTCAGGATCGGAGCGGATACGGTGGCGACTCGGACAGCATCTTGCGGGAGATGGCTTTCGTGATCGATGCCCAGCTCAAGAGCTGATCATACGCTCTGATGCAACAGCGGCCGGCGCGGCCCCGGAGCGAGCGGGGGAGATGACCGCAGGTGCCTGCGACAATCCTCTGTGTGTCGCATACCGGCATCCAGGGTCTGTTGCGAAAGCGTGCGTCCGGCGAGCGGCAGAGCCGCTCGCCGGACGCACGGGTGGTGGAGTCCTCGCAGGGCTCCCCGGAGGCCCGGGGTCCGGGCAATCAGGGGCACTTCGGGATGGCGCCGCCTTCCTCAGTACTGCCAGGAGAGCGACGCGTCCTGGTTGTAGAGGCCGTTTCCGAGACGGTACGGGGCGTCCCCCGGCAGCAGTTGGTACATGCTGCCGCCGTAATTCGAGTTGTACCAGATGTCCGTCTTCACGGCCGCGGTCGAATAGGTGTTGGAGGCCGTCGCGGCGTGGTTCTTGACGCTCATGTTCTGTCCCGCCCCGGAACCCAGGAACGGGTAGTCGAGCAGATTGGGGACGTTACTGGTGCCCGTTCCCTCCGAGCCGTCGACTCCGCCGTTGAACCAGAACGCCGTACTCGATCCCTTCTGGCCCGAGTTGTACCAGAGGCAGGTGATCGAGTCGTAACTGGAGTTGACCGCGCTGAAGCACGGCCAGATCGGAACGGCCTGGGCGGGCCCCGCGGTGAAGAAGACAGCGCCCATGGCCGTCACGGCCGCCGCGGCGCCGGCGAATCCGATCCTCGTTCTCATCGTGACCACGCTCCTCATGAGTGGTTCGGTTGGTTAATTCGACCGGTTGGTCCGAACGGTCGGTTCGAACGGTTGGTTCGATCGGTCGGTCCGGGCAATCGGTCCGAGCGAACGCTCGGAACGCCCGGTCCGCACCGGTCCGTACGCAGACGCGAGCGGAACGCGGGAGCGGTTACCGCGAGGACCCGATAAGGGCCGCCGCGATCCTCAATTCCCGCCGCATGGTGGATCGCGCCTGCCGCAGCGAGCCGGCGTTCAGCTCGATCGCCGCGGCCTGGTACGCGGACTCGACGGAGAACCAGACGCCGACGAGATCGGTCCGCCGCTTGCAGGCGACGTCCGCCCTCGCGGTGGCGATCTCCGCGGCCGTGGGCTCGGCGGACGACGACCAGCGGGGGTCGTTGGTGGCCGCGTTCGGGTCCTTGTAGTGGTAGCCGCCGGCCCGCATACAGGCCGACCAGGCGGCGAAGGTCTTCAGCACCCGGACATCCGACTGCGACCTGGTGAAACTGTCGGCCTGGATGCTCTCGGCGATGTCCGGGTCGCCGTACCGCCCGTTCCTTCCGCCGAGCTTCGCGGTGGCCTCCGCGTTGCAGCCGCCGCTGGGGACGCTCCTGCCGTTGACCGGCCCGCCGGCCGTGCCCGTGAGGACCGAGGCCATCGCGGGCGTCACCTTGGGCGCGTCGTGGGCCGGTGCCGCGGCCGGCTGCAGGCGCTTCATCTCCTCCGCCATGAAGTGGTAGCCGTACCGGGCCTGGTCCGGCGTCATCACGCCGTAGCGCGATTCGTTCGCCGGCAGCCGCACGCTCGGGGCCGAGGCGGTCGAGACGCTGTACGCGAAGCCGTAGCGCTTCATGCATGCGGAGACCAATTCGGTATGGGCGGCCGCCAGTTGCGAGGACTGGGCGTCGGTGAAGAGGTAAGGCGCTATGGGGAGGACGAGGTCCGACGGCCGGGACGGAGTGGCGGTCGCGGTGAGCGGCAGCGGGGTCACCGCCGGTTCGGGATTCCCGGCCGCCGCCGGACGACCGCCGGCGGCGCTCGTACAGCCGGTCACAGCGGCTGCCAGGAACACTGCGACGACGGCAGGCACGGCGCAGTCGCGGCGCATTGTCATCGAACTCCTTGTGTGGTCGTGCCGGCGGATGCCCGACGCGGTGATCGCACGAGTCGGCGGAGTCGTTTGTGACGGCGGCCGGAGTCCCCCGTGCGCTCCGGTCGCCCCGCTGCCCCCGGTCCGGCTCAGCCGGTTACCGGGACGTCGTGGTGCGGCCAGGCACGGGGTACGGCCTGCGGGTCCCTGCCGGTGCACCCGCCGCGGTGGCAGGAGCCGGCGGCGTCGGCGGAGGCGGCGGGCCCGACTGCGGCGAGCACGCTCGTCGCGGCGGCAGAAGCCGCGAGGGCCGCGGCCGCGACGGCCGGTGCGGTCCGCCGCCGGTCGGCGCCACTGCGGGCGCCAAAGGTCTTCATGCGTGCTTTCCCCCCTTTTCGCGGCAACATGACCGCTCCTTGTGTCGCAGGAACGGTGCTGTGCCCCACCTGACGCTATGGACACGAGTCCGTCGGTCGTCCTAGATTCGTCCTAGTGCGAGGTCGGCCGGGGGGCTGGACGCTGGTCGTGCCGGGGGGGGACATGAGATTCGGCGTGCTCGGGCCGTTACGCGCCCAGATCACCGGGGAAGAGGTCCGGCTCGACGGACCGCGGCAGGCCAAGATGCTGGCCGCGCTTCTGGTCGACGCCAACAACCTCGTCGCCATGGAACGGCTCGTCGCCGTGATGTGGGACGGGAAGGCACCCGCCACCGCCGTCCGCCAGGTCCAGGACGCGCTCTCCGGGCTCCGCCGCAATCTCGCCGCGTGCGGAGCGCCCGGCACCTTGATCAGCACCCGGCGCGGCGGTTACGAGATCCACCTGACCACGGATCAGCTCGACCTGCTGGAGTTCGAGGAGCAGCGGCGCCTCGCCGAACGGCACAAGACCCCGTCCGAGACGGCTGCCGCGCTGCGGCGCTCACTGACCTGCTGGCGCGGTGACGCCCTGGTCGACATCTCCAGCCGGGTCCTGGAGCTCGACGCCGCCCGGCTGAACGAGATGCGCGCCGCAACGCACAAACTGTGCCTGAGCATCGAACTCGACCTGGGGCGCCATCGCGAGATCATCGAGGAGCTGACCGCCCTGGGGCGCGAGCACCCCTACGACGAGCAGGTCGCCGAGCACCTCATGGTCGCCCTGTACCGGTGCCGGCGGCAGGGGGAGGCCCTGCAGGTGTACGAGCGGCTGCGCCGGACGCTGGCCGACGACCTCGGCGTCGACCCCACCCCGCCGATCCAGGAGCTGCACCTGCGCATCCTGGCCGCCGATCCCGCCCTGGGCGTCCCCGTCCCGCCGAGCGGCCCCTCGGTCGTACGGCAGGAAGAATCCGCCACGGCGGACGGCGAGCCGGTCATGGCCATGCCGGTACGCCAACTGCCGCTCGATGTCACCGACTTCGTCGGGCGAGCCGACGCGCTCGCCGAGGTCGCCGGGTTGCTCGACGGGTCGGCGGCGAACCGGGCCCCGGTGGCCGTCGTCGTGGGCGGTCCGGGCGTCGGCAAGTCCTCACTGGTGACGCACGCGGCGCGGCTGGCGAGCGCCAACTTCCCCGACGGCCAGCTCTACCTCAACCTCGCCGCGACCTCGGACGAGCCGCGGGACCCGGCGCTGATGCTGGCCGAGGCGCTGCGCGCGCTCTCGATCGCCGGCAGCGCGATCCCGAGCGGCCTGTCCGAACGAGCCGCGCTCTACCGGTCGTTGCTGGTGGACCGCCGGATGCTGGTGGTGCTGGACGACGCCGGCCACGCCGGTCAGGTGCAGCCGCTGCTGCCCGGGGCCGACGGCTGTGCCGTGCTGATCACCAGCCGCACTCTGCTGACGCAGCTTCCCGGCGCCCGGCACATCGACCTGGACGTGCTGAGGCCGGAAGAGGCGCGGGAACTGTTCACCGGCATCGTCGGGCGGCAGCGGGTCGAGCGGGAGCCGGCGGAGGCCGACGCGATCCTCGACTGCTGCGGCAACCTGCCGCTGGCGATCCGGATCGCCAGCGCCAAGCTCACCGGCCGCCCGGCCTGGTCGCTGCGGGTGCTGCGGGAGAGGATCGAGGACGAGTCCCAGCGGCTGGCCGAGCTGAGGATCGGGGACCTCAGCGTGCGCGCCAGCGTCGAACTGAGCTTGCGGCTGCTGCCGGACGAGGCGGTGCGCGCGCTCAGCCTGCTGGGTCTGCTCGGCCCCTACACCCTGCCCGGCTGGGTGGTCGGCCCGCTGCTGGACCGCCCCGACGCAGAGGACGTGCTGGACACCCTCGTGGACGCCAGCCTGGTGCGGCTCACCACCACCGACGCCATCGGCCAGCCACGCTACCGGCTGCACGACCTGATCAGGACCTGCGCGGTGGAGGTCGCCGACCGGCTGCCGGAGCAGGACAAGCGGGACGCGATCGTCCGGGTGCTGGCCGCCTGGCTCGACCTGACCGGGCGCGGCACCGACGGGCTGCCGGCCGGGCTGCTGGTCGCCGAACCCGGTTCCGCCCCGCGCCTGCCGCTGCCCGAAGCGGTGGCGGACCGGCTGCTGGCCGATCCGGCCGGCTGGTTCGACGCGGAACGCGCCACCCTGCTCGGCGCGGTGAAACTGGCCGTGGACCGGGGACTGGACGAGTTGGCCTGGGAGCTGGCGGCCGGCGCGGTGACGTACTACGACCACCGGTGCCTGTACCAGGACTGGGAGCACGGACACCGGCTCGCGCTGGACGCGGTCCGGGCCGCGGGCAACGCGCGCGGCGAGTCGGTGCTGCTGCGCGGCCTCGGCCAACTGCACATCTACCGGGACGAGTTCGACGGGGCCACGTCGGCCCTGACGTCCTCCGCCGGGCTGTGCAGGGACGCCGGGGACAAGCGGGGCGAGGCGTTGTCGATGGCGATGCTGGCCACGGTCAGCCGGGTGCAGGGCCGTTACGAGGAAGCCGTCGACCGTGTCCAGCGTGCGCTGGACATCGCGGTCGGTGAGAACGACCGGCATCTTGAGGCGCAACTGTCCTGTTCGATGGCCGTGATGCGGCTCATGCAGGACAGACTCGACGAGGCGGAGTCCTGGTTCGGCGAGGCCCTGCGCCAGGCGAAGGCGCTCGACGACGTGCACCGGGTGGCGGTCGTCCTGCGACGGTTCAGCCGGTTGCACGACCGGCGCGGTGATCAGGACGAGGCGCTGCGCTGCCTGCGGCAGGCGCTGACCACGTTCGAGGAACTGGCGGACGAGCGCTGCGCCGCGTACACGCTGCTGGAGGTCGGCCGCGTGTACGCGGGCGGGCACGACCGGGAACGGGCGAGCCCGGCACTGGAGCGCGCGGCGGAACTGTTCCACCGGCACGGCGACCGCGAGGACGAGGCCGCGTGCTGGCAGCTGATCGGCGACATGGACGCCGCCGCCGGCGACCACGACCTGGCGCGCCGGCACCGCGGGCGGGCACTGCGGCTGTGGCAGACGATCGGGGACACGTCCGCGGCGAACGCCCCGGCACGCCCGTCGTCGCCGTGAGGAAGGCGGCGAGCGGGAAGCGCCATCGCGCGCCGGGGGCGGCCCGCGCGGGCGGCCGACCGGTGCCCATGGGCGGGGTATCGACTCGGCCCTGGTCCGACACGGACTGGGGGTCCTCGCCGAGCGGGCCGTTCCCCTCGTCTTCCTGGAGGGCGACCCCGGCTATTACTCGCGTTTCGGCTTCGTGCCCGGCGCCGGCCTGGGCTTTCGAAAGCCGTCCCTGCGTATCCCGGACGAAGCCTTCCAGGTCATCAGGTTCCCGGAGCATGAGCCGTGGATGACGGGGACGCTGGTCTACACGGAGCCTTTCTGGCGGCACGACGCAGTCGGCCTGCGTGACCCCCGAGCACAGTGACGCACCCCACCGATCGCGGTGGGGCCGAAACGGAGCCGTCGAAGGCTTCACCGGGGTCATCCGGGCTGGAACGCCGGCGCTGCCGGGCTGCGTCCGTCCGCGGTGAGGACGGCGATGGCGGTCGTGCGGCCGTCGGGTCCTATGCGGATGAGGGGGATCGCCTTGTCGCGGGGGCCTCCGTCCTCGCCGATGGCGATCCAGCCGCTCGCTCCGGGCAGCGCCGGGCTTCGGCGCAGGTCCGCAAGGGTCCGGTAGACATCGGCCGCGGTGGGCTGCTCCGCCACGGCGGGGGAGTCGCGCACGGCCTGGAAGGCGGTGAGGACGGCGTCGTACATCATGATCGCCCTTCCGTCCTGCAGGTCCTCTTGGGGGAACGAGGAGGTGAACGTGCCGTCGACGAAGGGGGCGATGGCCTGCGGGCTGAACGCCCCGGGGTCGACCTTCCAGGCCGCGGGGTGGGCCAGGCCGGTGTAGACGAGATCGATGCGGCCCTCACGCAGGGTCGCCGCGAGTACGGAGGAGCTGAAACCGGGGGTCTGGGTGGCGGTGATGGTGTCGTCCCCCGACAGCACGGTCACCCGGTGGTCGCGGCACGGGCGGACGGCGAGCGCCTGAAGGAACGGGGGCAGCGAGGTGCCCCGGCCCGCGAAGTAGACGACCTCCGCCCGTGCCGCGCACAGCGCGGCCACCTGCGCCCGGAACGTCGCCGCCATGCCCGGCCGGGAGGAATCGAAGAGGACCGGCTCCGCGGCCACCATCCGTGCGGGGGGCATGCGGTTGCGGAACTGGGTGGCCAGCGTACTGGTGTACTGGTCGCCGGTGGCGACGTCCTGGACGAAAAGGACTCGCTCGCGCGCCATCCGGCCGGTGCCGAGGAAGCGTACGGCAGCGGCGGCTTCGTCGGCGTTGGGGGCCGCGACCCGCACCAGCCCGGGGGTTCCCGCCCATGAGTCGGCGGTCATCACGGACGCGAAGGCGGGCAGACCGCCGGCAGTCAGTTCCCCGACCATGTCCTGGCTGGCGGCGGTGCTGCCGCCCAGGCCCACCGCCGCCACGATCCGATCGGCACGCCGGTGAGCGAGGATCTGCTCCACGGTGTAGTGCCGTTGCTCGGCCGTCCCGCCGGTCTGGGCGAAAAGCACCCTGATGCCGACACCGGCCACGTCGGCCGCTTGGCGATTGAGGGCGAACTGGGCGAGAAAAGCGCCTTCCAGGTCGTGCCGCACGGACTCCATCAGGGCGGTGCCGTCGTACTCCGCGGTGATCGGCGTCATGTACACCACCGACACGAACGGCCGTCCGCCCGGTTTCCGCGACGCCTGGACGACCTCGCTGTTCTGCGCCGTGACGCGGTCCAGTGCAGCGGCAAGGTCGCGGTCCCCGGCCGGCAGGAGACGCGAGGACGCCGCCGCGTCCCGCAGAAGCCCGACACAGCTGTGTGTCGCCCCCTCCTGGATGCCGCGCATGCCGGGTCCGCAACCAGAACGCAGTCGCGGAATCGGCGCATCGCCGGGGAACAGCCAGCCGGCGGCGAGTACGGCCAATGCGGCGGCCAGGATCCGGGCCCGCCGCCGGCGCCGTCCCGGGGGCCCGCCCACGGCATCGCCGCCGGTGTCGCCGGACACGCTTTCCCGCAGGCGGGCCGCCCGGCGGACCACCTCGTCCACCCCTGGCCGCCGGGCGGGATCCTTCGCCAGGCAGCCGGCCACCAGTTCACGCAACGGACCGGTGATGCCCGTCAGGTCGGGCTCGCCGTGGACCACCGCGAAGGCGACGGCGATCGGTTCCATGCCGGCCGCCCGCGGGTCCTCGAAAGGGCTGCGGCCGATGGCCGCGAAGGCCACGACGCACCCGAGCGCGAACACGTCCGTGGCGGAGGAGACGCTGTGCGGCGCGCTGAGTTGTTCCGGGGCCATGAAAGCCGGTGTGCCCACCATGGACCCGGTGCGGGTCAAGGCCCGGCTCTGCACCAGGGACCTGGCGACACCGAAGTCGATGACACGCACCCCGTCGTCGGCGAGCAGGACGTTCGCGGGCTTCAGATCCCGGTGCACGATTCCCTGCCGGTGGATGTCCCGCAGCGCTTCGGCCAGTTGACCGGCTAATCGCGCGCAGTCCGCCCGGGCCAGCGGCCCGCCTTCCCGTACCCGGGCAGCCAGTGACGGGCCGGGCACGTACTGGGTGGCCAGCCACGGCGGATCGCCGTCCGGATCGGCGTCCACCACCGACGCCGTGAAGGCGCCGCTCACCTTCCGGGCCGCCGCCACCTCCCGCCGGAACCGGGCCCGGAAGTCGGGGTCGTCGGCGTACTCGGGACGGATCACCTTCAACGCGACCTGGCGCCCGGCCGGACTGCGCGCGAGATGGACCACTCCCATGCCACCGGCCCCGAGTTGCCGTTCCACGATGAAATCGCCGATCTGTCGCACTCGGCCAACGTACCGACACGGACGGTGGCGCCGCCGGAGGATTCACCCCCTGGACGTGCCGCCCGGCGGCAACCGCCGCTTCCCCGCCGCGAGCCACCGGGCGCACGGGCCATGGCCGACCCGGCCTGGCGAAGGCATCTGTTGCCACGGGCGCCTCGAACCGTTCCTAGGACGAATCCAGGACGGCCGAAGGACCAGGACCCATAACGTCGCCGCGGGGGCGGTCGGCCGTTCGCGCGCAACGAGAGGAGCGGCGACGCAACGTCCGGTCAGGGCGGCAACGGCGGCCACGACGACGACCGCCGCCGCCGTCACCACGACCGCAGCGGCACGGCGCCGCGGCTGACCGGCGGGCCGAGCGCCCCCGGTCCCACCCGACGAACCTCTGGAGCCATCCATGAAGCGAAAGCTCGCCGGCGGACTGGTCGGTGCCACAGCAGTGGTCGCGACGCTGCTCGCCACGACCAGCCCCGCCTACGCCGCCGGACCGGGCGGCGTCGAGGCCTGTCCCAACGGATCCTTCTGCCTGTACTACAACTCACCCGGCGCGGGCTGGGGATCGTTCGAGCACTGGAGCCCCGGCTCGTACAGCGACCTGCACGGGTTCTACTTCCGGGACTACGGCAACAGTTCGGGTTACAACCAGCCCGTCTGGGAGAACGCGGCGTCGGCCGTGAACAACACCGGCTACTCCTGGAACGTCTGCGTCCCCGCTCCGCCGCCCGACGACCTGAACTGCGGCATACCGATCGCCCAGCAGTACGCCGGAAGGCTGCCCGACGTCGCCTACAACAAGGTCGTCGCGATGTTCATCAACTGACGCGGCCGCGACCCGACCGCCGCACCCGCGTACCCGTAAACCCGTACCCGCGTGCCCGTACACCCGCGGGCCCCGGGCCGCTGCCGCCGATCTCCGGAACCCGGCGCGGCTGCCCGGGGCCGCGCCGGGTTGCCGCTCGGCCCGCCGGCGTGGCTGTCACGACGGCGAAGAAGGGGGAACACATGAGATCCGTCCGTAGCAGGAGACCCGTCGCCGCCGCGGCTGCCGGTGTGGTCCTGGCAGGGCTCGTATGCGCGGTCTCGACCCAGACCGCCGCGAGCGCGAGTACCGCGTCGGCGGGTACGGCCGTGCACGGCGGCCGCCAGGCCGCTCCAGGGGTCGAGCAGCCGGACAAGAAGCTGGGCAAGGGCTGGCGGACCTCACCGGACCGTGCCGTGACGTCGGCCGCCGACAGCGACGGCCTGCATGTGCTGGTCGCGGACAGCAAGAAGGCGTATGCGTGGCGGACGGCGGCCGTGCTGTCCGAACCGGGCATGCCGGCGGACACCTGGATCGGCAACCAGTGCGTCCTCGACCCGTCGCACGCGGCCGTGGTCTACGCGCCGCGTACCTTCACCAACCACGAGGACCTGATGCTGGGCGGCGCGTTCGCCGCCGTGGTCGACCTCGACAAGGGCACCGTCACCAAGCTGCCCTTCACCGCGTCGCTGGCCTACTTCGACCCGTCCTGCAACCCCGCCACCCGCACCGCCGCGTTCACCGCGTTCCGGGACGACAGGACGCGCCTGGTCACGGTCGACACCGCCGGCCGCACCGTGGCCGACACCACCGCCACCGGACAGGTCACCTCCGCCGTCCCGGTCGCCGACGGCGCCGTGGCCGCCCTGTACCACCACGTGGTCCACATCGACCGGTCCGGCAGGACCCGCGACCTGGCCGCCACCGACAGCGTGCCCTTCGACATCCGCCCCGCGGCGGGCGGTTCGATCGCCTTCCTGGACCGCAAGGGCGACACCACCGCGCACGCCAAGGTCCTGCGCGGCGGCAAGGTCTCCACCCTGGCCACCGGCGGTCTGTCCGACCTGTCCCTTCAGCAGGCCGGTACCGGCAGCGTGTTCCTGACCGGACACCCCAAGGGAGCGGTGCACACCGCCGGTACGGGTGTCACGCGCATCGACGCACCGGCCGGCACGGACGTCTCCACGAACGGCCGGCTGGCCGTGGACCCGGTGCTCTCGCCCGCTGTCCGGGCCGGCCTGGCCCGTATCGCCGACGCCGGGCGCCACTTCAGCGGCTCGGAACCGGCCGCCGAGAACGCCCCCGCCGGCGGTGACGGGCCGCTGACCGTTACCGCCACCGCGACCGCCACCGGCCAGAAGGTCACAGAGACGGTGGCCGCCCCCGCCCCGACAACCGGTACGGACCCTTCTCCTGCCCTGACGGGCGCCGGCGGCACCTCCCGTACGCACAGCGGTACGACCACCGCCGCGACGACCATCGAGCACGACCCCGTCGACACCGACCGCTGGTGCTCCGTGCCCCGCAACGACATCAACTCGCAGGCACTGCAGCCCACGCCCAACCAGGTCGAGTGGGCCGTCGACATGGCCGTACGCGGCGACCTCACCTCCGGCTGGGTCGCCCAGGGCGGCTGGCGCTCCCAGATCGGCCTTTCCACCATCGACCCGCAGGGCCTGTTCCCGGCCCCGTCCCTGATCGGCGGCGGCCGCGTTCCCGCCCAGGTCGAACTGGGCATCCTGGCCCAGGAGTCCAACCTGTGGCAGGCCGAATCCGGCGCGATCCCCGGCCAGATGGGCAACCCGCTGGCGTCGACGGCCGGCTTCTACGGCCACACCGGCACGGCCCCGTCCGACTACTGGAAGATCGACTGGACCAAGTCCGACTGCGGCTACGGCGTGGGCCAGATCACCGACGGCATGCGCATGGCCGGCCATGAAAAGCCAGGCGAGACCGCCCTGGACCCGACCGTGCAGCGGGCTGTCGCGCTGGACTACACCGTCAACGTCGCGGCCTCGCTGCAGATCCTGGCCGACAAGTGGAACGAGGTCCACACCAGCGGCCAGACCGTCACCGTCAACAACGACGACCCCTCCAAGCCGGAGAACTGGTTCACCGCCGTGTGGAATTACAACCTCGGCTTCAACCCGCCTGCCGGCGCCCCGGGCGTTCCGTGGGGTCTCGGCTGGTACAACAACCCGGCCAACCCCATCTATCCACCCGCCCGTCAGGCGTTCATGGACACCAAGCTCGACCCGAACGCCAACCACGACGCCGCCCACCCCCAGGACTGGCCTTACGAGGAGAAGGTCATGGGCTGGGCCGCCTGGTCCATCGACACCGGCCACTCCTACGCCACCTCCGGCCGCCAGGACTGGCCCGGCGAATCCGGCTTCTCCTCCGCCGGCTTCCGGCCCTCCTGGTGGCTCAGCGACGGGGACCGCAGCGCCATCAAGCCGCCGCTCGGCACCTTCTGCACACCCGACAACGCCTGCGACATCACCGACCCGCCGCCGTGCGAGACCCAGCAGATCGACGGCTGCGACCAACTGCACTGGTGGAACAACGAGAACACCGTCTGGAAGCCGGACTGCGCCGACACCTGCGGTCACGAAGCCATCAAGTACCAGACCCTGCGCGCCGAACCGGGCCGCGGCTACCGCCTCCAGTACGGCACACCCGACTGCGCCGCACCGCCCGCCGGCTCCCTCGTCGTCCACTCCGTCCCGGCCGGCACCAACAGCTGGAGCGACTGCGGCACCACCACCTCCCAAGGCACCTTCCAGTTCACCTTCTACCCCGACACCATGGGCCTGTACGAGGCCAAGGGCGACCTCCACCAGATCGGCGGCGGCTACCAGGGCCACTTCTGGTACGCGCACGCCCGCGACAGGACCAGCCTGGGCGGCGACGGCGGGCGCATGACCGTGCTCGGCCAGTGGACGCTGAACTCCGCCCTTCCCCAGCCCCAGGGCGAGGTCTTCGTCCACATTCCCGACACCGGAGCGCAGGCCACGCAGGCCGTCTACCGGATCGACACCGCGTTCGGCCCCGTCAAGAAGACGATCAGCCAAAAGGCCAACGCGTCGAACAAGTGGGTCTCCCTCGGCGCCTACCGCTTCAACGACAAGGCTCCCCAGGTGAGCCTGTCCAACACCGTCAACACCGGCAACGCCGACGACGACATCGCCTGGGACGCCGTCGCTTTCGTCCCCGGGGACTACGGGATACCCGACGGCCCGGCGATCGACCTGACACTTCCCGACCCCGTCCCCACCAGCCCCAACCCGGACCCGACGCTCCAGGCACCGGACGCCCTGGTCACACTGCCTCTGCCGATCAGCGGCGCCAACCGGGCACCGGCCTCCAGCGCCAAACCCTCGCTGCACTGCGGACCGGTACGGGGTGGCCTGCAGGTCTGTACCCGATCGGTCCCGCGGGCGAAATCCGCCGGGCTCAGGGCCGCGCTACCGCCGACCGACAACGGAGACTGGTGCGACGATTCCATCCCCGGCGTGGCGGCGACCCGGCGCGTCGAGTGCGAGAACCGCGACTACTACGTCGTCCTCAAAAAGGACGGTGTGGTCGAGGCAATGGCGCACTACAACCTCAGACGGGAACTGGATCTGAGCGACGCGTCCACGTTCGTGGAGTACCTGACCGCCACGCCGGAATCCATTCCGCCGGAAATGGCCACGATCGAGTTGACCATCCAGCACACGTGCAGTTCCGGCTGCACACCCAATGACGCCGGCGCCGGGTGGAGCAGCCCACCGGTCTGGGTGCTGGGCGACGGCCACACCGCCGAACTCACCACCCAGTACTCGTGGGACAACAGTACGGCGGACAAAACTTACACCTTCAAGCCGGACTTGCTGATCCAGGCCGAGGTCACGCCCGCCGAGGGAGGGGCGGCAATCCAGCAATACGTCAACCAGTGGAGCGCGGACAACCCGACGCGGCTCGACGAGGTCCGCTGTGACACGGTCATCACCACGGCCGGTGGCTGCGTCTTCGGCAACTACGCCCCGACGTACACCTTCAACGCGGCCAGGTACCCGCAGGCGGCCGCGCACGCGTGGCTGGTCCAGAGCCAGTTGGCCAACCATCCGGGCAGTCGCGGCCTGCAGAAGCCGCTCTACTACGCGCCCGGTGGACGGGAGGGCGCAAACCGAGCGGTCATCTGCGACGAGGCCGGATGGGCGGGGGCGAACGGGGATCCCGCGGTGCTGAGCGGCACCACCGACACCCTCAGCTGCGACGAGTTCGCGGGCAACGCCACGTACAACAGCGGAGGGATGCCCGCCGACGACGACGGACTCAACCCGGTGTTCTCCGGCAGCGAGTGCCTGCAGACGTACGCGACGATGGTGAACGGGACCGTCCACCTGTACAACATCGGCGGCTACGCGCCCCAGTGGACCGAGGTGTGCGGACGCTCGTCCATATCCAACTCGCAGAACGGTGGCTCGATGAACCAGTTCGGCGGATTCGCCAGGAACATGCGGCTGATGGATCGCGACGCGTACTGGCTGGACACCGGGATGTCCGCCCTGTGCAGCCCGAACGGAAGGTCGCTCAGCTGCGGCATGCTGGTCACCCCGTGACCGGCATCTGACGCTCCGCGAGGCCGTGGGCCGTGGGCCGTGGGCGTGGCTCACGGGCCACGGCTCATGGCCCTCCGGCGGCGGAACGCCCATCGTGGCCTCCGCCGCCTCGACCGCGGACGGCTCCGCCGGGCCGGGGAGCGCGGCGTACGTCCGCGGCGCGTGCGTCCGCAACCACGCCTCGATCCGCTCCCACGCCCGCAAGGTCCGCTCCGCCCGGGAGGGGTCGTCCTCCATGGGCCGATGGCGCCTCCGCGGCCGCACGCCGGGCCGCCGCACGCCGGGCGAGGCGTGCGCCTCCGGTGGACTCCGGCCTGGGCGCCGATCCGCCCGCCGACCTCGCGTTAGGACGGATCCAGGACGGCCGGAGGACCCGGGTCCATAACGTCACCGCAGGGGGTGGCCGGCCATTCCCGCGCACCTGGCGGCGCATACCGGCCCGTGAGCACCAGCAGTCCTGAGGAGAGACATGAAGCGCACGTCACAGCCAACTCGGGGAATCCGTACGACGGGTACCTCCAAGCGGCGCGGCATCAAAGCCGCCGTCATCGGCGCGATCGCCGCGGGGGGCCTGGTCTTCTCCACCACAAATGCCTCGGCCGACGGACTGGGAGGCGACGCCTGGACGCCCAACTGCCATGCCTGGGTCGCTCCGGGGGACAGCGGCCACTATGCCTACGGGACGGTGATCGGCTGGTCGGGCTGCTGGGTGAGGCTCTTCGCGACCACCAGCACGGGAGGGACGCAGGCGACCCCGTGGTCCCAATCCTCGACGTACCAGCTCTACCACGCCGACGGCGTTCACTACCTGTGGGTCGAGGTGTACGACCCCACCGGCATGGACACCACCGGGCCCCGCGTCTACTAGGGCGTTTTCCGGAAGTGATCAAGGTCTGTCGTGATCCACCGGTGAGGCGTGGGGGTCTGACGGGCGTGCGATGGACCGGGCTGGAATGCTGTTGCCGGTGGGTGAGAAGCCAGGGCGGCCACCAGCCCGGTCCGGGTGGCAGTTGATCAACGGGATCCGCGGGCGGGCGCGCCCTGGCGCGACGCCCCCACACGCCACGGCGAGTGGGGGCCTCCTCACGCACGCCCTTTCACGCGAGAAGTCTCCACCCGGTCACGGCGAGCACCGACACGAGGCAACCTGCCATGACGGTCCACGGCAGGCGGACCATGAGGAGCGCCCACCAGTCGTCGAGCTCGGGAGAAAGCCGCTGCCGCCACAGAAACCGGGCCCACCAGGCCGTCGCGACGACGAACTCGGCCGCGACCAGCACGAGTTCCACGGTGACGGTCGCCCCGAAAAGTCCACGGTCGATGCAGGTGCCGCCGTACCCGCACTCCCACGAGGCGTTCGACGCCTCCACCCAGTCACCGGCGAGGGCGAACAGCGCCGCCGCCCGCACCAGGAAGCAGATGCCTGCCGACGTCATCCGCAGGGCGTTTCGAACGGCGCCGCCCGCTCGTTCCCCGTCCGCTCGCACTTCCGCAGAGCAGCGGGTCAACGGGCGCGCACGGGCACAGCACGCGGGCGACGCATGGTCAAGGCTTTGGAGACGCGGTGCCAAGGACAGGCTCCTCGACGGCCGCCTAGTCTCGCTGGCAGCGGATGACGGTCTGCCCGAGCCAGGCAGGTCGTCACGACCGGAGGAATACGCTCCGGTGGCCGTGGCCCGCAGTGGGGTGAACGCGTCCACGCCACGGAGGGACATCCGCATCGGCCAGGCACGTTTCACATCCATGCGGCGCCGCGCGCCGCTTTCTCAGGGGGATTTGTGTCCATCACCAGGAGAGCACGCCGACTCGCGATTCTCACCGTGAGTGTCGGCGTGGCGACGGTCGGCGCGCTGGCACCGGCCAGCGCCAGCAGCTACTCGATCAACCAACTCGTCAACTGCCACGTCTACGAGCAGGTCGAGCTCCAGGGATCACCGGCACACGACTACATGCGCTGGACGACCAGCGGTGGGTCGAAGGGCTGCGAGGCGGAGATCAACCGGGAGTACAACGGAGTGTGGACCGTCGTGGAGGACAGGACCATCACGACCACCGGTTCGGACTCCAGCGCCTGGTACTACGACGGGCCCGGCTACACGGCCCAGGTCGACGTCCTTGGCACGGACGGCAGCCTGAAGTTCGGCCCGCTGAACTGACCACCCGGACCGCAGGAACACGGCCCGCCACCGGAAAGGGGCGGGCCGTGCCCTTTGCGCACACACACCTTTCGCACCAAGAACGTGCTGGCGAACCGGCTGCGTCGGCATCGCCGGTGCGTTCCGGGAAGCCGGACCGCGGCGCGTCGGCAGGCGGAGGAGGGGTCAGGCCGCCGGTGCGAGCGGGGCAAGCCGCCGTCCGCGCCGCTAACGCGGCCGCGTGTCACGATGCTTCTGGACGGTCGAGCCGCCTGCCTCGTCCCCGGGCCCGCCTACGGGGAGTGGGCGCGGGCGATGACCCAAGCCACGATCAGCGGCCCCTTTCTGACTCAGCGCCTGCGGGAGTGGTCACTCTTCCGCGCCATCACGCTCGCTGGGGCTGCCCTGGCAGCCGGACGACCTGCGCGCGTCATCCAACTGGCTCCAGCTCAAGACCGCCGCCGCCGAAACGAACACCGAGGCCATCGAGATCCTCGCCGAAGCCCGCACCCGGCCTGCCGGTGCGGTTTCGGCTGTGCACCGGCAGGTTGAGCGCTTCGGCTGCCGGTGGCACGCCAGGGACATAACATGCGTTCGCGCCCCCGCACGGGGCGCGAACGGTTATGAGTACTTCCGGATTCGCTGCATCCCCCTACCAGGAAGGCCCATGCCATGCGATTACGTTCCGCCCTGGCGGCCACGCGCCTCGCCGTCACGCTGATGGCCGCCGCCGCGGCCACCGTGCTCGTCCCCTCCGCGGCCAACGCCGCTCCCGCTTCTCGCACCGACGCCTGGGTCCCCTGCCAGTACGGACTCACCACTGACAAGGCGTTCCCGGCGGGCACCGACTTCACCGCCGGCGAGCGCTGGTGCGTCGGGCAGTACCAGCTCATCATGCAGCACGACGGCAACCTTGTGATCTACGACGTCGCCGGGCACCCGCTGTGGGACACGCAGACCTACAACAACGTGGGCGACTACGCCACGATGCAGAGCGACGGCAACTTCGTCGTGTACCAGGGCACGCGGGCGCTGTGGAACTCCGGGACCGGCGGCAACCCCGGCGGCTATTACTACCTGTGCTTCCAGACCGACGGCAACCTCGTCATCTACGCCCCGGTGGCGGGCACCGCTCCCTGCTACGGGGCCCCGCGGTGGTCGACCAACACCTGATCCGCCCGCGCGGTGTCACGGGTGACGCCCCGCGGTGAGCTTCGCACGGGCCGGCGCACGATGACGCGCCGGCCCGCTGCCACGCCCGGCTGGGAGCGGCCTTGCGGGCCTCCCGGCGCAGCGGCTGGGGTGGCTTCCGGGCTGGGGCGGCTCACCTCGGGGTCGCGGTGCGGGCGCGGTGCCAGGCGCCGTCGGCGAGCAGGCGCAGGCCGTTGAGGCCGACGACGACGGTGGAGCCTTCGTGGCCGGCGACGCCGAGCGGCAGCGGCAGGTGGCCTGCCAGGTCCCAGGTGACCAGGCCGGTGATGAACACCGAGGCGATGACGAGGTTCTGCACCACCAGGCGGCGGGCCCGCCGGGAGAGGCCGACAGCGGTGGGGACGGCGGCGAGTTCGTCGCGGACGACGACGGCGTCGGCGGTCTCCAGGGCCAGGTCGGATCCGGCCCGGCCCATCGCGATCCCGGTGTGCGCGGCGGCGAGTGCGGGTGCGTCGTTGACGCCGTCGCCCACCACCAGGACCTTGCGGCCGGACCGCTCCAGTTCCTTGACCGCGCCGGCCTTGTCCTGGGGCAGCAGGCCGGCGCGGACGTCGGTGATGCCGGCCTCGGCGGCCAGGCGGGCCGCGGCACGCGGATTGTCGCCGGTCAGCAGCACCGGGCCGGTACCGGTGAGGCGGCCGAGGGCGGAGACGGTCGCGGCGGCGTCGGGCCGCAGCCGGTCGGCGATGCCCAGGACGCCGACGGGGCGGTGGTCGCGCCGGACGAGGACGGCGGTGTGTCCGCCGTCCTCCAGGTCGCCGGCGATGACCGCGGCGCGGGCCGCCGTACTGCCGTCGCCCGACTCGTTCAGCAGCCGGGCCGGGGCGCCGACGGTGACGACGGAGCCGTCGAGGGTGGCGGTGACGCCGACGCCCGGGGTGGAGGAGAAGTCCCGCACGGCGGGCAGGGCCAGGCCGCGCTCGCGGGCGGCGCCGACGACGGCGCGGGCCAAGGGGTGCTCGCTGGGATGCTCGGCCGCGGCGGCCAGCGCCAGCAGGCCGTCGTCGTCCAGGCCGGACCCGGCCAGCGGGCGGATCGCGGCCACGCGGGGCGTCCCCTCGGTCAGCGTGCCGGTCTTGTCCAAGGCGACGGCGTCGACCTGGCCCAGGCGTTCCATCACCACCGCGGACTTGATGAGTACGCCGTGGCGGCCGGCGTTGGCGATCGCGGACAGCAGGGGCGGCATCGTGGCCAGCACCACCGCGCACGGAGAGGCGACGATCATGAACGTCATCGCGCGCAGCAGCGACCCGGTCAGCGCCGCCCCGAACGCCAGTGGGACGAGGAAAACGGCCGAAGTCGCGGCGATCATGCCGAGGCTGTAGCGCTGTTCGACCTTCTCGATGAACAGCTGGGTGGGTGCCTTGGTCCGGGAGGCTTCCTCGACCATGGCCACGATCCGGGCGATCACCGAGTCCGACGGGTCGCGCTCGACCTTGATCCGCAGCGCGCCGGTCCCGTTCAACGTACCCGCGAAGACCTCGTCCCCGGCATGCTTGTCCACGGGCAGGGGCTCGCCGGTGATCGTCGCCTGGTCGACGTCGCTCGACCCGTCCAGTACGCGACCGTCCGCGCCGATGCGCTCACCGGGGCGCACCAGGACGGTGTCGCCGACCGCGAGCCGGCCGGTCTCCACGGTGGTCTCGGTGCCGTCGTCCGCGAGCAGGGTGGCGGTGGTCGGGGCGAGGTCGAGCAGGCCCCGTACGGCGTCCTGGGTGCGGGCGGTCGCCAGTGCTTCCAGCGCGCCGGAAGTGGCGAAGATGACGATCAGCAGGGCCCCGTCCATGACCTGCCCGATCGCGGCCGCACCGAGGGCGGCGACGACCATCAGCAGATCGACGTCCAGCGTCCTGTCCTTCAAAGCCCGCAGCCCCGCCCAGCCGGGCTCCCAGCCGCCGGCCGCGTACGTCAGCGCGTACAGCGGACCCCACGCCCACGCCGGGGCGCCGGTCAGCTGCAACGGCAGCGCGATCAGGAACAGCGCCAGGGCGGCCGCGGCCCAGCGGGCCTCGGCCGGAGCGAGCACCCGGGTACGCCGCCGCGGGGCAGCGGCAGGCGTGTGCCGGGGCGGGGCCTGGATCGGACGCTGGTCGAGGGCGGCAGGCATGGCGAGAGCGGTTCCTTCGCGCGAGAAGCGGGCAACCACCCCACCGTAACAGGAATACTTGAAGAATCGTTCATGGGTTCATTCCGTAGGATGGTGCCATGGGCCACGGAGCGAACACCCCCGACGGCGCGCCGCCGCGCACCCGCCTGACGACTGCCAACGCCGCGCAGGTCGCCACCACGCTGCAGGCCCTGTCCACGCCCTCGCGACTGCTGATCCTGGCCCGTCTGCGCGAAGGGCCCCTGGCCGCGACCGAGCTGGCGGTGGCCGTCGGGATGGAGCAGTCCGCGTGCTCCCACCAACTGCGCCTGCTGCGCAACCTCGGCCTGGTCACCGGCACCCGCCAGGGTCGCTCGGTCGTCTACGCCCTGCACGACGACCACGTGGCCGAGCTCCTCGACCAGGCCGTCCACCACATCGAGCACCTGCGGCTGGGAGTCGTCGACACCCCGGGCACCGCCGGCGCCGTGTCCGCGCCGGAACCCTCGGTGTCCTGAACGTTCCCGCACGACGACGTCCGCGCTCGCGCCGCCGAACGGCCGGGATCGAACGGCCGGCATCGGACGGCTGTGGTCGAACGGCTGTGGCCGGACCGAGTGCTTGCTCACGGCGTGGCATCAGGCGATGCGCCTGTGCCGGAGGCCGCCGAGCCGGTACCGCCCGCGGGCCCGGTTCCGACCGTGCCGGTCAGCGCCTGCTGGTCGGCGAGAGCGATGGCCAGTTCGCCTGCCGCGGTGGGGTGCAGAGGTGCCCTGTCGGCGGAGTCCTGGACGAATGGCTGTTCGCTGCACAGCCCGTGCCCGTCGAAGTGGGGACGGACGGAGACGAAGTGGAAGGCAGCCGCGCCCTTTTCCAGGACCGTGTTCAGGTCGGAGAGGCGGGAGCGCAGGACCTTGGCCTTGTCAGGTGTGACGCCGTCCTTGCTCAGGCACCCGGTGTCCTCGCCGAAGGGGTCGTAGTAGTCGTTGACCAAAACGTGAGGGTGGTGGGGGAGGGCGGCCAGCTGCTGCAGCAGGTCGAGGTAGTCCTGGCTGAACGCGGCGATCTGCTTGGTGAAGTAGGCGGTGGACGCCTTGTCGTCGCAGACCGGTGCCTGCGCGCACAGGGCGGTCAGCGCGGCCCAGTCGAGATCGTTGGCGCCGACGCTGACAACGAGGGCGGACGCGCTGGTGGCGCGTTGGGCGACAGCGAGCTGGGGCGCGATCATGTCGTCGCCGCGCGTCTGGACGCCGAGGATTCCGTCGGTCACCGTGGCCCCCTGGCAGGCCAGATTGAGGACGTTCCAGTCGTTGACGGCCGCGAGGTCGGCCGCATAGGAGTCGGCGCTGCGCCCGCACGTCCGGTCCGTGGCGGTCGGGTGGTCCACCGGACGGTTGCCGATGCCCGCGGCAGTGGAGTCGCCGAGCACGACGACGCGCACGTCCGGCATCGCCGGCCCCTTTGCCGCGGGTACGTTCTTGGCGGGGGCGCGTCCCACGAGGTCGTCCAGCGTTCGGACCCGCCGCAGCACTTGGGGCGTGCCGGATGCCAGCAGATAGATGCCCACGGCGTTCACGGCGCACACCGATGCCACCGCGGCCGCCACGGCGGCCAGCGTGGCGCGGCGCGAGGCGCGTCTGATCCCGGCGACGGCGACGGCGATGACGGCGGCGCATCCGGCAGCGATCAGCGACTCCCACAGGCAGTAGTGGAGCCACCCGGAGGCGAGACGGCGGCTCAGCACGGGCACCAGTTCGCCGCCGCCGCGTGCCGCGTCGTCGACCTGGGAGCCGAGACTGATGTGGGCGAGCTTCAGGCGGGGGCGGATGGGGCCGTCGAAGTGCGGACGGGTGGCGATGGTCTCACCGAACAGGTCCAGTTCCCCCGGCCCGGACAGGCTCCAGCCCGGCTGGGTGGCGCCCACCTTCACGCTCTGGCCCGCGGCCGACACCGACTGCATCGGCGTGAGCCGGACCGCCAGCCACATCGACGCGGCCCCGACGATCACGAGGGCGGCCACCCCGCCCAGCGCCTTCCCGGCCCGGCGCAGCCACCTGTCAGCTTTTCCGCTTACCGGCACGCTCCATGCCTCCTGTGGTTGTCACCTCTCCCGGTGACTGTCGACTGTCGGTTCCGACCCTCCTACCCGTGGCGCCGGACGGCAGCCAGGCTCCCGCAGGCACACCGGACCGGCCTGCGGGACGAGGCCGACCGTGACGCGGTCGGCTCGGGCCGCTGCCGTCCTCGACAGTGCCCTCGGCCGGACCGTGATCGCCACCCGGCCCGGTCCCGGACCAGGGCTTCCGCGTCGAGGTCACCCGACTGGCGCACCGAGGTCTTGCCGGCTCGCAGGGAGGACACCCGTAGGGCACAGCGAGCCGGTGGTCCCTGAGTCCGGTGGTCCCTGAGTTCAGGACCGGCCCGCAGATCGCGCCGATCCCGCCGCACATCTTGGCCGTCCAGGGGAAGAAGGCCACCAAGGCCGCCGTCCACGACCCGAGGGGACCGGTATCGCCGCCAAGGGGGTCCGGCAGAGGCTCGCCGGGACGGCCGAGCACATGCCCGGACGGTGCGGCGGCCGGCGTGGTCGCGGCGGGCCGCCGCGCGACGTGGGCGACCACGTGACCAAGGGCAACCGCAGGAGGAGTGAGTGCCGTGCCGGCCGTACAGGAGACGATCAAGGGCGTCGACGTGCACGCCTTCGAGGTGCCGACCGACGGGCCGGACGGCAGGGAGCAGGACGGCACGCTGGAGTGGGACTCCACGACGATGGTCCTGGTGCAGGTGCACGCGGGCGGCCGGACGGGCACCGGTTACACGTACGGCGACGTGTCCACCGCGTCCTTGGTGTCCTCGAAGCTCGCCGGGGTGCTGCTGGGGGCGGACGCGCTGGCCCCGCCGGCCGCCTGGCGGCGCATGCAGGCGCAGCTGCGCAACGCCGGCCGGCCGGGAGCGGGCGCGATGGCGATCTCGGCCGTCGACATCGCCCTGTGGGACCTGAAGGCGCGGCTGCTGGACCTGCCGCTGACGGCGGTGCTGCCCGCCTTCCACGACCGGGTGCCGGTGTACGGCAGCGGCGGCTTCACCAACTACCCCTTGGACCGCCTCGCCGGGCAGCTCGCCGGGTGGGTCGAGGACGGAATCACGCGGGTGAAGCTGAAGACCTCCCGCCACCCGGAGCAGGATCCGGGGCGGTTGCGGGCGGTACGCGAGGCGATCGGCGCGGGGCCGGAGCTGTTCACCGACGCCAACGGCGCCCTGGGCCGCAAGGAGGCCGTGTACTGGGCGGC
Organism: Streptomyces sp. HPF1205; assembly: GCF_020400825.1. Lineage (GTDB taxonomy): Bacteria > Actinomycetota > Actinomycetes > Streptomycetales > Streptomycetaceae > Actinacidiphila. The sequence goes on along the minus strand of NZ_JAINVH010000022.1, from coordinate 104,014 downwards.
GCGGTTCGCCGGGGAGTGGGGTGTGTCGTGGCTGGAGGAGCCCGTCGGCTCCGACGATCCGGAGGGGCTGCGGCTGGTACGTGAGCGCGCTCCGGCGCCGCTGGAGGTGGCGGCGGGGGAGTACGGCTACGTGCTGCGGGACTTCGCCGATCTGCTGGACGGGCCGGCGGTGGACTGCCTGCAGGCCGACGTCACGCGCTGCGGCGGCATCACCGGGCTGCTGCAGGTGGCGGGCCTGTCCGCGGCCCGGCACGTGGACCTGTCCGCCCACTGCGCGCCGGCCGTGTCGGCCCACGCCTTCTGCGCGGTGCCGCGGCTGCGCCACCTGGAGTACTTCCACGACCACGTCCGCATCGAGGACATGCTGTTCGAGGGCACCCTCGGTCCCGCCGCGGGCGCCCTGGCCCCTGACCGGGAGCGGCCGGGACACGGCCTGGAGGTCAAGTGGAGCGCCGCCGAACGCTTCCGCGTCCACGGCCCCGACAAGAGCCGCGCAGCCGCGTGAGCGGCCGCAGGCCGCCACGCGGGTGCGGGAGGACCCGGCAGGCTGGCACGCCGTCGAACCGGGCCTCGACATTTCGTGGGTGGACGTGGGCCAGGGCCCCGGCCGGAGCCGGGTGGTCGTGGCCGACCCCGAGGGCGACGAGTTCGACGTCGTGCGCACCCTGGCACCGCAGGAGGCCGGGACGTCGGTGACGCCGCCCGACGCAGGCAAGTCGTCAGCGCCTTCGCGCACGCTCAGCCGGCGCGGTCCGCCGGCTCCTCCACGGGTGTGAGATGGGCCAGGCACAGTGAGGGCTCGACGAACGGCTCCAGTCGGTCCACGCCCATGGGCGCGCGTACTTCCTGCAGGGCGCCGCGCATGAGTCCCAGGTGCAGGGAGCACACCACGTCGCGGTGTTCCTCGGCGACTTCCCTGAACGGGCAGTGGCGCAGGGGAAGGACCCTGTCCGGCCGGGCCGGGACGGAGCCGGGGGCGAAGCCGACGTCCGTGAGCACCTGGGTCAGCCGCCGGACGGCTTCGTCGGCGCCGATGCGCTGGGCCGGGGACGGGGTGTCGGCAAGGTAGCGGCCCCACGCCTCGCCGGCGGTGACCGCGGCCTGTGCCGGCTGGGGCAGCGCCTCGGCGACGAGGCCGGTGAGCATCTGGGCGAGCAGCTGGTAGCTGCGGCGGCCTGCCGGTACCGGGGAAGGGGCGGCGCGGTAGACGGCGCGGGGCCTGCCCGGCCGGCCGCCGCCCTCGGTACCGCGCTCGGCGAGCCCCTCCTTGACCAGCGTGTCGAGGTGGAAGCGGGCCGTGTTGGAGTGCAGGCCGGTCCGCTCGGCGATCTCCCGTACGCCCACGGCTTCGGGCGTGGCGCGCAGGACGTCGAGTACGCGGGCCCGGCTCTCGCTCACGGCGGGAGGCCCGGCCGGATCGTGCAACGGCTGCTCACTCATCTCGCCGATTTTACCCAGTGCGTTTCGTAGAAACGAGTGAAAAGCGCCGCCGGTCGGCCCTTCTCCCGCAGCATCCCCGTCGGATGCCAGTAATTATTACATGTACTATTCGTAGAAACCTGGTGCTGAACACCTCCGGGACGAGAGGGGAGTCGGGGCGATGACCTACGTGATCGCGCAGCCGTGTGTCGACGTGAAGGACAAGGCGTGCGTCGAGGAATGCCCGGTGGACTGCATCTACGAGGGACAGCGTTCGCTGTACATCCATCCGGACGAGTGCGTGGACTGCGGCGCGTGCGAGCCGGTCTGCCCGGTCGAGGCGATCTTCTACGAGGACGACGTACCGGACCAGTGGTCGCAGTACACCCCGGCGAACGCCGAGTTCTTCGACGTGCTGGGATCTCCCGGCGGCGCCGCCAAGCTCGGGCTGATCGAGCGTGACCATCCGGTCGTCGCCGCGCTTCCACCGCAGGGGGAGTGACGGCCCAGGAAGCCGCCACGGCGCGGAGACCGTTCCCCCACGCCCCATGACCCGCATCCCGCACTCCGTATCCCGCATGCCGAGGCGTTCGCGGACCGGCTCGCGTCCTGGCCGCCCGCCTGAACCGTCATACCCGGCCGTACCGGGCACGTAAGCACGTACGGGCACGTACGGCCATGAGCTCGGGTCAGTAGCGGACGCCGATGCGGCGCCAGCGGCGTCCGCTGGTGCCGGGTTCGGTGGGGTGGGCGGCGGTGCGGGAGCGGTACAGGACGTACGGACGCCACAGGTACCACAGCGGGATGCTCCAGGCGTGGACCAGGCGGGTGAAGGGCCACACCGCGAGGATGGCCCAGGCCGCGGTCGCATGGACCTGGTAGATCAGCGGGGCGTGCGCGATGGCGGTCACGTCCGGGCTGCCGGCGAACAGCCCGCGGAACCACAGCGCCACGCTCCGGCGGTAGTCGTAGCCGCCGCCGAAGAGGTTGATGCCCATGGTCGGAAGGATGCCGAGGACGATGACGACGGCGAGCAGGACGAGGGCGATCCAGTCGACGGGGCTGGTGGTGGCGCGGACCTTGGGCACGGTGGTGCGGCGGAAGGCGAGGACTGCCACGCCGAAGGCGACGGCGAGTGCCGCGAGGGTGCCGCCGACGGCGGAGAACCAGCGGTAGGTGTCCTCGGGGATGCCCAGCCGGCGGGTGAACGACTCGGGGACGAGGATGCCCAGGACGTGCCCGGCGATGGCGGCGAAGGTGCCGTAGTGGAAGAGCGGCCCACCCCATTTCAGCAGGCGGCGCTCCTGGAGCTGGGTGGAGCGGCTGGTCCAGCCGAACTGGTCGTAGCGCCAGCGCCAGACGTGGCCGACCACGAAGGTGGCCAGGGCGAGGTAGGGCAGGATGACCCACCACCACAGGTCCCAGGAACTCACCGTCCCTCCTTCGCGCTCAGGAACGCCTCACCCACCGGGCCCGCGCTGGGCGTGGGGTCTCCCGGCGGGGCGAACGGCTCGCGGCCGGTCCGCTCGGGCGGACGTCCGGTCTGCTCGGGCGGGCCGAAGGGCTCCAGCCCGACGTCTTCGCCCGGCGGCCCCTCGGCGGCCAGCCGCTGCCAGGCGTCGCGTTCGCGGCGGGCCGGCTCGGGCAGCCGGCCGCAGAGCGTGTCCAGGACGCCGGCGTAGGGACTGGAGCGTTCGTGGAGCGCCTGGCGGAGGAGTTCGAGTCCGGCCCGGCACCGCAGCAGGACCCGGTGGCCCGCTTCGGGCGCGAGTGCGGCGAATTCGAGCACCAGCGGCAGGAAGTCGGGCAGCTCCGCCTCGGGTGGTTCGTGGCCCGCGTGCCGGTAGGCGTGTTTGAGGGCGAGCAGGGCCATGCCGCGGGCGCGGGTGTCGCCGTGCCGGTAGTAGGTCAGGTGCAGGCTGCGGCGCCGGGTGTGGTCGAAGGTCTCCACGTAACTCCGGGCGGCCTCGGTGGGGGTCAGGCACCGCAGGTGGTCGCAGGCGGCGACGAGCAGGTTTCGGTCGGCCGGGTCGGCGACGGCGGGGAGCGCGGCGGCGATGTCGTCGAGGCAGGCGAGCATCGGCTCGTCCGGGTAGCGCAGGAGGACCGAGGCGATGCGGTGCACCAGGGGCGTGTCGGCCGCCGGGCGGCGGGCTCGGCGGGGGATCACCGGCCGCTCCCCTCGCCGAAGAGGCCGGGGGCCGGGCCGCTGCCGTTCCAGCCGAGGAGGTTGAAACGCACCGTGCCGTCGCCGTCGCGGAACCGGCTGCCGCCGCCCGGCGGGTTCAGGCCCGGCAGGGGCGGGGCGGGCCGGTCCGCGTCACGGGCGGCGGGATCGGCCGCCCCGCCGAGGTGGTCGAGGGAACAGTGCTGGGCCATGAGGGCGCCGGAGTCCTCGGCGTGCACCCGGGGGATGACGTAGCGGTCGTCGTACTTGGCGATGGCCAGCAGCCGGTACAGGTCCTCGATGTCCTGCGCACTGGCGCCGACCTGGCCGAGGAGGTCCTGGTCGGGCGGGTCGCCGAGCTGCCGGGCGCGCATGTGGGCACGCATCGCCGTCAGTTTGCGCAGCACACCCTCCACCACGGTGGTCTCCCCGGCGGTGAACAGGTTCGCCAGGTACTCCACGGGGATGCGCAGGGCGTCGATGGCGGCGAACACGCGGTCGGGGTCGTCGTCGTGGTAGCCGGTGGCGTGCACCGCGTCCGTGACCGGGGAGAGCGGCGGGACGTACCAGACCATGGGCATGGTGCGGTATTCCGGGTGCAGCGGCAGCGCCACCCGGTGCTTCTTGATCAGCGCGTACACCGGGGAGCGGCGGGCGGCCCGCATCCAGTCGTGGGCGATGCCGTCACGTTCCGCCGCGGCCGCCACGTCCGGGTCGTGCGGGTCGAGGAAGACCGACAGCTGCGCCTCGTACAGGTCCTTGTCGTCCCTGACGGAGGCGGCGTCCAGGACGGCGTCGGCGTCGTAGAGCATGACGCCGAGGTGGCGCAGCCGGCCCACGCAGGTCTCCGAGCAGATGGTCGGCTGTCCGGCCTCGACGCGCGGGTAGCAGAAGGTGCACTTCTCGGCCTTGCCGGTGCGGTGGTTGAAGTAGACCTTCTTGTACGGGCAGCCGGAGACGCAGAACCGCCAGCCGCGGCAGCGGTCCTGGTCGACCAGCACGATGCCGTCCTCCTCCCGCTTGTACATCGCCCCCGACGGGCAGGAGGCGACGCAGGAGGGGTTGAGGCAGTGTTCGCAGATCCGCGGCAGGTAGAACATGAACGCGTGCTCGAAGTCCATCCGCACCCGCTCCGACATGCCCTCCAGGTTCGGATCGGCGGCCGCGTACTCGGCGGCCCCGGCGAGGTCGTCGTCCCAGTTGGGCCCGCGTGCGGGGCGCATGTCGCGGCCGGTGAGCCGGGACGTGGGGCGGGCGCTGGTGAAGCTGTCGGACAGGGGCGCGGTGGTCAGGCTCCGGTAGTCGTACGTCCACGGCTCGTAGAAGTCGTCGAGCGAGGGCAGGTCGGGGTTGTAGAAGATGGTCGCCAGCTTGCGCAGCCGGCCACCGGCCCTCAACGTCAGCCTCCCACGGCGGTTCAGGGCCCAGCCGCCCTTCCACTTCTCCTGGTCCTCGTAGCGGCGGGGGTAGCCGGTACCCGGCTTGGTCTCGACGTTGTTGAACCACACGTACTCCGATCCGGGCCGGTTGGTCCACGTCTGCTTGCAGGTCACCGAGCAGGTGTGGCAGCCGATGCACTTGTCGAGGTTCATCACCATCGCCACCTGCGCCATGACCCTCATCGGAAGTCCACCTCCTGGTCGCGGCGGCGGATGACGGTGATCTCGTCGCGCTGGTTGCCGGTGGGGCCGATGTAGTTGAAGGCGTACGAGAACTGGGCGTAGCCGCCGATCAGATGGGTGGGCTTGATCATCAGCCGGGTGAGGGAGTTGTCGCCGCCCCCGTGCAGACCGGAGGTCTCCGTCCTCGGTACGTTCAGGTGCCGGTCCATGGTGTGGTACATGAACACCGTTCCGGTCGGCATCCGGTGGGTGACGACGGCGCGGCAGGCGACCACGCCGTTGCGGTTGTACGCCTCGATCCACTCGTTGTCGGCCACGCCGATCGTCTCCGCGTCCTTCGGGCTCATCCAGATCACCGGCCCGCCGCGGAAGAGGGTGAGCATGTGCAGGTTCTCCTGGTACTCGGAGTGGATCGACCACTTCGAGTGCGGAGTCAGGTAGCGCACCACGAGCTCCGTGCGGCCGTCCGGTGCGCGGGTCGGGTCGCCGAAGTGCGCGAGCATGTTCAGCGGCGGCCGGTACACGGGAAGCTGCTCGCCGAACTCGGCCATCCAGTCGTGGTCCAGGAAGAAGTGCTGGCGGCCGGTGAGGGTGTGCCAGGGTTTGAGGCGTTCGACGTTGACGGTGAACGGGGAGTAGCGGCGCCCGCCGGACTCGGTGCCCGACCACTCCGCCGAGGTGATCACCGCGCGCGGCTGGGCGCGGGTGTCCTCGAAGGTGATCCTGTCCCCCGAGCGCTCCTCGGCCAGGTCCACCAGGTCCACGCCGGTCCGCTCCTCCAGCGCGCGCAGCGACGCGACCGCCAGCCGGCCGTTGGTGGTGCCGGACAGGGCCAGGATCGCCTCGCAGAACTGGTCGTCGCGGGCGATCGAGGGCCGCCCGTCGGCGACGCCGCCGCGCACGGCGCCGTTGCGGCGGCGCAAGTCCTCGATCTCCTGCCCGGGCCGCCACGTCAGGCCCTTGGTGGAGGTGCCCAGCGTGTCCAGCAGCGGACCCACCGCGGCCATCTTCTCGGCCACCTCGGTGTAGTCGCGCTCCACCACGATCAGCTTCGGCATCGTCCGGCCCGGTACCGGCTCGCACTCTCCCGCCTTCCAGTCCCGCACGCGTCCGTGCGGCTGGGCCAGTTCGTCCGGGGTGTCGTGCGCGAGCGGAGCGGCGATCACGTCCCGGCGCACCCCGAGGTGGGTCCCGGCCAGCCGGGAGAACTCGGCGGCGAGGGTGTGGAAGACGTCGAAGTCGGTACGCGCCTGCCACGGCGGTGCGATGGCCGGGCTGAAGGCGTGCACGAACGGGTGCATGTCGGTGGACGACAGGTCGTACTTCTCGTACCAGGTCGCCGCGGGCAGCACCACGTCGGAGAACAGGCAGGTGCTGGTCATCCGGAAGTCGACCGCCACCGACAGGTCGAGCTTGCCGACCGGGGCCGGCTCCCGCCAGACCACCTCGGCCGGGCGCAGGCCGGGCGGGGTCTCGGCGGCGGTCACCGCGTCGTCGGTACCCAGCAGGTGCCGCAGCATGTACTCGTGGCCCTTCATCGACGACGCGAACAGGTTCGCCCGCCAGACCAGCAGCACGCGGGGGAAGTTGGCCGGGTTGTCCGGGTCCTCGGCGGCGAACCGCAACCTGCCGGCCTTCAACTCCCCGACGACGTAATCCGGTACGTCCGTGCCGGCCAGTTCGGCCTCGTCGCACAGGTCCAGCGGGTTGCGGTCGAACGCCGGGTGGGAGGGCATCCAGCCCAGCCGGGCGGCCAGGGCGTTGCAGTCGGGCAGGGTGCGCCCGGCCAGCCGGCCCTGCCCGAGCGGGCCGGCCAGCGCGTCGGCGGAGAACGCCTCGTAGCGCCACTGGCCGGTGGCCAGCCAGAACAGCGGCGTGCCCACCATGTGCCGGGTGGGCCGCTGCCAGTCCAGGCCGAACGCGAGATGGAACCAGCCGGTCAGCGGGCGCACCTTCTCCTGCCCTACGTAGTGCGCCCAGCCGCCGCCGTTGACGCCCTGGCTGCCGGTGAGCATCACCAGCGACAGGAACGCGCGGTAGATCTGGTCGGAGTGGAACCAGTGGTTCGTGCCCGCCCCCATCGCGATCATCGAACGGCCGCCGGTGCGCTCGGCGTTGCGGGCGAACTCGCGCGCCACGCGGGCCGCCGCGCGGGCCGGCACCGAGGTGATCGCCTCCTGCCAGGCCGGGGTGTACGGGGCCGCCGCGTCGTCGTAACCGCTCGGCCACCGTCCGGGCAGGCCCTCGCGGGCCACCCCGTACTGGGCGAGCACCAGGTCGAAGACGGTGGTCACCAGGTGACCGCCGACCCGCGCCGCCGGCACACCGCGCCGCAGCACCCCGCCGGACTCACCGGGCCCCGTGTCGAAGCGCGGCAGGTCGACGGCCACCGCCTCGCCGCCCGGCCGCCCGTACAGGGACAGCAGCGGATCCGCGCCCTCCAGCCGCAGGTTCCACCGGGGGCCACCGTCCTGCGACGTCCAGCGAAAACCCAGTGACCCGTTCGGAACCACCGGCTCTCCCGTACGGGCATCAAGCAGCACCGTCTTGAACTCGGCCGCCTCCTCCTCACCACCCCGGCCGGGAAGGTCGGCGGCGCTGAGGAACTTCTCCGGCACGAACCCGCCACCCTCGCGCCCGCGCAGCCGCACGAGGAACGGCAGGTCGGTGTACGTCTTGGCGTACTCGGTGAAGTACGGCACCTGCCGGTCGCGGTGGAACTCGGTGAGGATCACGTGCCCCATCGCCATCGCCAGCGCGCCGTCCGTGCCGGGAGCCGCCGCGAGCCAGTCGTCGGCGAACTTGGTGTGGTCGCCGTAGTCCGGGGAGACCACCACGACCTTCTGGCCCCGGTAGCGGGCCTCGGTCATGAAGTGCGCGTCCGGTGTGCGGGTGATGGGCAGGTTGGTGCCCCACACGACGAGGTAGCCGGCGTTCCACCAGTCGGCGGACTCCGGCACGTCCGTCTGGTCGCCGAACACCTGCGGCGACGCCATCGGCAGGTCGGCGTACCAGTCGTAGAAGGACGAGATCGTGCCGCCGATCAGCGACAGGTACCGCGTCCCGGCCGCGTAGGACACCATCGACATCGCCGGGATCGGCGAGAAACCCACGATCCGGTCCGGGCCGTACCGTTTCACGGTGTGCACCTGCGCCGCCGCCACCAGCTCGGTCACCTCGCGCCAGCCGCAGCGGACGAACCCGCCCTTGCCCCGGACCCGCTTGTAGGCCGCGCACCGCCGCGGGTCCGCGGTCAGCCACTCCCACGCCTCGACCGGATCCGCGTGCCGCGCCCTGGCCCGCCGCCACAGGTCCAGCAGCGGGGCGCGCACGTACGGGTAGCGGATGCGGGTGGGCGAGTAGGTGTACCAGGAGAACGAGGCGCCGCGCGGGCAGCCCCGCGGCTCGTACTCCGGGGAATCCGGGCCGACCGAGGGGTAGTCGGTCGCCTGTGTCTCCCAGGTGATCAGGCCGTCCTTGACGAACACCCGCCACGAGCACGAGCCCGTGCAGTTCACCCCGTGCGTGGAGCGCACCTCCCGGTCGTGGCGCCACCGTTCCCGGTAGAACTCCTCCGCCGCCCGGCCGCCCTCCCGGTACAGGGTCCGCCGGTCGGGTGACTGCGTGCCGGGGAAGAAGTACTGCGCCGTACGCATCAGCCGCTCCGCCGCGGCATCGGCCCGGTCGGTGCTCACACCATTCGCCTCCTCGGATGCCGCGGCCGCCCGCTCGCGCGTTGTGCGCCCCGACGCCTCGCGTGACCGGTCCCGGGGGCGGTGGCCACCATGCTCCGCCGACGGCCGCGCCGATCCGGGCAGACACTCCGTCAGCACCGGCCGCACCACCTCCTCGGGCCGGTACCGGTGTGTACGGCCCGCCACGCGCTGCGCGGCCTCGCCGAGCGGGCCGCCAGTCGGCGACAGGCACGTGCCATGGCGACAGTCCGTCCGCCGGTACGGGCCGGCGGACGGCCTGTGGTGTCGGGGCGCCGCCGGACGCGCCTCGGCCCGCGGCGTGGCGGACCGCGGGCCTGGGCTCCTCCGGCGCCCGTCACGGTCCGCGTCACCGGTCCCGGACGACCCCGTTCCCGCCGGGCTGGACGGGCCGCAGGTGGGAGTCGTCGAACCGCGCGGTCAGGAGGTTGTGCACGCCCACCACGCCGTCCATGTGCTCCGTCATCCGCCCGGCGATGTGGACCTCGCTCTCGCGGTCCACTCTGCCCTCCAGCGTCACGACGCCGTCCTTGACGCGGACCCCCACTTCCTGCGGCATGAGCCACAGCGAGCGGACCAGGACCTCGTCGATGACTTCCTTGCGGATGTCCTCGTCGGAACGCAGGAAGACGCGCAGCAGGTCCCGGCGTGTGGCGATGCCGACGAGGCGGCCCTCACCGTCCACGACGGGCAGCCGCTCGATGCGGCGGGTTGTCATGGTGCGTGCCGCGCGGGCGACGGACTCGTCGGCCCGCACGGTGACCGCCGGGGCGGACATCAGCTCGCCCGCGGTCAGCGCCGCCGCTTTCCGTCCGGCGGCGCGGGCCGCGCGGGAACGCCACAGCCGGCGGCGCGGCTCCTGGACGTCCGCCAGCGCCTGGCGCTGCAGCAGATCGCTCTCCGAGACGACGCCGACGACCCTGTCGTCCGCGTCCACCACCGGCAGGCCGCTGACGCGGTGCCTGCCCAGCAGTCCTGCGACTTCCTTGAACGGTGTCTGCGGGCGGACGCTGACGACCTGTTCGGTCATCACCTGCCCGATCCTGCGGTGCTTCATGGTGTGCTCCCGGTGGTGTGGTCGGTGGGTGGCCGGCGCGGCCCGTCGACGCGGGCCGCGCCGGCGAACCCGCTGGTGGATACGGTTCAGCTCCGCGCCGGGCTCCGCTCGGCCTGCTCGACAGCCGCCCGTCCGGCCTCCAGGCGTGCCACGGGGACCCGGAAGGGGGAGCAGGAGACGTAGTCCAGGCCGGCGGCGTGGAAGAAGTGCACGGAGTCCGGGTCGCCGCCGTGCTCGCCGCAGACCCCGGTCTTCAGGCCGGGACGGGCGGCGCGGCCCTCGGTGACCGCCAGCCGCACCAGACGTCCGACGCCTTCGCGGTCGAGGGTCTCGAAGGGGGAGCTTTCGAAGATGTGCTGGTCGAGGTACTGGGTGAAGAAGGCGGCCTCGACGTCGTCGCGGGACAAGCCCCACACCGTCTGGGTCAAGTCGGGGTCGGTCAGCGGCATCGTGTTGCGCACTCCGGAGACCACGTCCTCGCCCCGCGCGTCGGGCAGGTAGTCCCCGTACACACCGGGGCGTCCGGTGGCCGGGTCGCGGGTGAAGGCGACACCGCTGCCGGAGTCGTCGCCGAGGTTGCCGTCGCCCATGGCCTGGACGGTGACCGCGGTGCCCAGGTCGTCGGGGATGTGCTCGCGCCTGCGGTACAGGCGGGCGCGTCCAGCCCGGCCAGGTGGCCGGCCATCTCCTCGGCGAGGCCGACCGGTTCCCGGCCGTCGGCGAGGTAGGCGCGGCAGGCGTCGGTGGTGATGACGAAGCCGGGGGGCACCGGCAGGCCCAGGCCCGTCATCTCGGCCAGATTGGCGCCCTTGCCGCCGAGCAGGGCTGCCATGCCTCGGCTGCCCTCGGCGAACTCGTACACGTACTTCGGCATGACGTCCGTCCTCTCCCCTCCCGCCGTACGGGAGGTCACATCTCGAAGGCCACGCGGGCCCTGACCCGGCCGGCCGGAACAGACGCCGGGCGGCGCCCGCGGTGTCTGCCGGCCGGCGGCCGTCCGCTGCCCCGCCGCCCCGGCGTCGTCACGGTCCGCGTGCGCACCACCACGAACCGCTCCGGTGCTCCGGCCCCGGGGTTTCCGCGTCCGCCTGGCGGCAAGCCGTGCCCCGAGGAAGGGAGACACCATGCCCTCTCAGTTCGACGGCGCGAACCTGACCGCCGAGGAGGTCGCAAGCGAGCAGCTGGCCGGGCGGGAACGGGCTCAGCGCATCGTCGTCGGCGTCGACGGTTCCTTCGGCTCCAGCACCGCCGTGACCTGGGCGGCCGCGCAGGCGCGCGAGCGCGGCGCGGTCCTGGACCTGGTGGCGGTCTGGGAGGAACTCGCCGCCCGGCCGCCGGGCGCCGCCGCCGACGGCCACCTGGCGGTCGCCCGTGAACGCCTGGAGCGGGCCGTCCAGGCGCTGGCCCGCCACCGCGAACTGCCCGAGCGGGTGATCAGCGCCCCGGTGCAGGGGTCGCCGGGCGAGCAGTTGGTGGCCCGCGCCGAAGGGGCGTCGCTGCTGGTCCTGGGCACCACCGGCATCAGCTCACCGGAGATCCCCGGCGGCATCGGCCTGTACTGCCTGCGGCACAGCACCACACCCGTCGTGTTCGTACCCCTTCCGCCCGAGCCCTGACGAGCCCGCGGTGCCGCCCGCCGTACGCGGCGGCCGACCGCGGGCCCCGCGGCACCCGGCGAGCGCCTGCCCCCGCCCGCCGGATGCCGCGAGGCGGTCACAACAACGGCCCCACCCGCGGCGGCCCCGCCGGGCGCCGGGGTGCCTGGTCGAGGTCCCAGCGAACGTCGACCACGCCCTCGACGGCGCGCACCAGCCGGGCCGCCACCGGTATACGGGCGGTGTCCGCGACGTGACCGCGGAGGACGACGGTGCCCTCGGCGACGTGGACGCGGACGGTGGGGGGCTCGCCGGGGAAGACGTGGGCGACGATCTCCCGGCGCACCTCCTCGGCGATGTCCTCGTCCTCGCGCAGGAAGACCTTCAGCAGGTCGGCGCGGCTGACGACGCCGCGCAGCCGCCCGGCCCCGTCCACCACCGGCAGCCGTTTCACACCGGCCCTGGCCAGGACGCGGGCGGCCTGGGACAAGGTGGCGTCCTCCTCGATGGTGACCGCGGGGGCGGTCATCAGGTCCCCGGCGACCGCCGAGCCGGCCTTGAGTACGTCCTCCAGGCGGCGCAACTGGGTCAGGCGGCTGGGCTCGCTGTCCCGGAACTCCTCCTTCGGCAGCAGATCGGCCTCGGAGACGACGCCGACGACCCGGCCGTCGGCCTCCACGACGGGCACCGCGCCGACCTTCCGCCGTTGCAGGATGCGGACGATCTCCTTGAACGGTGCGGTGCGGTCCACGGTGGCGGTGTCGGCGGTCATGACGTCGCGGACGATGTGCGGACTGCCGGTCATGGCAGGGCCCTCCTTGCGGACGAAGTGAGCGGGGGCGGTCGGGTGCCCGGCCGCCGTTCAGCAGGCGCGCAGGCCGTGGGCCCGGAACTGCTCGCGGACGCGCTCGGTCAGCGCCGGATCGGGTACGGGGGTGTCGCGGAGCGGGAAGCGGACGCCGAGCTCCTCGTACTTGCGGGCGCCCAGCTTGTGGAAGGGGAGGACGTCGACCTGCTCGACGTTGGACAGGCCCCCGGCGAAGGCGGCCAGGCCGTCGACGCCCTCCTCGTCGTCGGTCCACCCGGGTACGAGGACGTAGCGGACGCGGACGGGCACGCCGAGACGGTCCAGGCGGGTGGCGAAGGCCAGGGTGGGGGACAGGGGGGCGCCGGTGAGCCGGCGGTAGCGGGAGGCGTCGAAGTGCTTGATGTCCAGCAGGACCAGCGAGGTGTCGGCGAGCATGGCGTCGGTGGCGCGCGCCCCGAGGTAGCCGGAGGTGTCCAGCGCGGTGTGCAGGCCCAGGTCACGGCAGCCGCGCAGCAGCCGGGCGGTGAAGGCGGCCTGCAGCAGCGGTTCGCCGCCGGTGAGGGTGACGCCGCCGCCGGCGGCCTTGAGGAAGCCGGCGTAGGAGGCGATCCGGGCCAGCGTGTCGTCGGCCGTGACGGTCCGCCCGTCGCGCATGTGCCAGGTGTCGGGGTTGGCGCAGTACAGGCAGCGCAGCGGGCAGCCGCTGAGGAACAGCGCGAACCGCGTCCCGGGCCCGTCCACGCCGGTGGACAGGTCCCAGGAGTGGATCCGGCCGGTGGCGCCCGCGGCCGCGGCGGGCCTCCCGGCCCCGGCACCGGACCGCCCGGGGACGGCCGTGGGGTTGTCCCCGGCGGGGCCCCCGGCGTCGGTGCCGGGGGCGTGCGAGGCCGCTCGTGGGGGAGTGGGAGGTGTTCCGGTCATCGCCCGGTCACCGGCTTCCGTGGAAGGTGCGGCCGATCACGTCGAGCTGCTGCTCGCGGGTGAGCCGCACGAAGTTGACGGCGTAGCCCGAGACCCGGATGGTCAGGTCCGGGTACTTCTCCGGGTGGGCCATCGCGTCCTCAAGGGTGGCGCGGCTGAGCACGTTGACGTTGAGGTGGTAGCCGCCGGCGGTCATGTAGGCGTCGAGGAGCGCCGCCAGGTTGCCGGCCCGCTCGGCCGGGTCGTGGCCCAGCCCCTCGGGGGTGATCGTGGACGTCAGCGAGATGCCGTCGCGCGCCTTGTCGTACGGGATCTTCGCCACCGACAGGGCCGAGGCGGCCATGCCGTGCCGGTCGCGGCCGTTCATCGGGTTGGCGCCGGGCGCGAACGGCTCCCCGGACCGGCGGCCGTCGGGGGTGTTGCCGGTGTGCTTGCCGTACACGACGTTGGAGGTGATCGTCAGCACCGACAGGGTGTGCTCGGCGCCCCGATAGGCCGGGTGCCGGGCGATCTTCGCCATGAACGACTCGACCAGGCCGGCGGCGATGGCGTCGGCGCGGTCGTCGTTGTTGCCGTAGGCGGGCCAGTCGCCCTCGGGCACGTAGTCGACGGCCAGGCCGGTGCCGTCGCGGACCACCCTCACCCGGCCGTACTTCACGGCCGACAGGCTGTCGGCGGCGACCGACAGGCCGGCGACGCCGCAGGCCAGGAATCGGTGCACGGGGTGGTCGTGCAGGGCCATCTCCAGGCGTTCGTAGGCGTACTTGTCGTGCATGCAGTGGATGACGTTGAGGGCGTCCACGTACGTGGCGGCCAGCCAGTCCAGCACCCGGTCGTAGGCCGCGGACAGTTCCCCGTAGTCCAGGTACTCGCCGGTCAGCGGCTCGGTGGGCGGGGCGATCTGTTCGCCGGTCATCTCGTCGCGGCCGCCGTTGACGGCGTACAGCAGGGCCTTGGCGAGGTTGACGCGGGCGCCGAAGAACTGCATCTGCTTCCCGACCGCCATCGCGGACACGCAGCAGGCGATCGCGGTGTCGTCGCCGGTGCGCGGGCGCAGCAGGTCGTCGGACTCGTACTGGATGGAGCTGGTGTCCACGGAGACCTGCGCGCAGAAGCGCTTGAAGCCCTCGGGCAGGCGCGGGGACCACAGCACGGTCAGGTTCGGCTCGGGGGCCGGGCCGAGGTTGTACAGGGTCTGCAGGAAGCGGAAGGAGGTGCGGGTGACCAGGGTGCGGCCGTCCGAGCCGATGCCGCCGATGGACTCGGTGACCCAGGTGGGGTCGCCGGAGAACAGGGCGTCGTACTCGGGGGTGCGCAGGAACCGCACGATCCGCAGCTTGATCACGAAGTCGTCGATCAGCTCCTGCGCGCGGGTCTCGTCGATGACGCCCGCCCGCAGATCGCGCTGGAGGTAGACGTCGAGGAAGGTGGAGGTGCGGCCCAGCGACATCGCGGCGCCGTTCTGCTCCTTCACCGCGCCCAGGTACGCCAGGTACAGCCACTGCACCGCCTCGTGCGCGCCGGCCGCGGGACGGGAGACGTCGCAGCCGTACGAGGCGGCCATCGCGGTCAGCTCGCCCAGCGCCCGGATCTGCTCGGCGAGTTCCTCGCGGTCGCGGATCACGTCCTCGGTCGAAGGCCGTTCGTCGAGCAGCGCCCGCTCGGCCCGCTTGGCCTCGATCAGCCGGTCGGTCCCGTACAGCGCGACCCGCCGGTAGTCGCCGATGATCCGGCCGCGCCCGTAGGCGTCGGGCAGACCGGTGATGATGCCGGCCTTGCGGGCCCGCCGCATTTGCGGGGTGTAGGCGTCGAAGACCCCGTCGTTGTGGGTCTTGCGGTACTTCCCGAACACCTCGGTGACGAACGGGTCGGGCTCGTAGCCGTACGCCCGCAACGAGTTCTCCACCATCCGCAGGCCGCCGTTCGGCATGATCGCCCGCTTCAGCGGCGCGTCCGTCTGCAGGCCGACGATCAGCTCGCGGTCGCGGTCGATGAAGCCGGGCGCGTGCGAGGTGATCGTGGACGGGGTGGCCGGGTCGACGTCGAGGATCCCGCGCCGCCGCTCCTCGGGGAAGAGCGCGGCGACCTTCTCCCACACCGCGCGGGTCCTCCTCGTCGGGCCGGCCAGGAAGCCCGCGTCGCCCTCGTACGGGGTGTGGTTCGCCCGGACGAAGTCCGGCACGTCGACGCGCTCGCGCCACGCCGTACCGCCGAATCCGTGCCAGGCGCCGGGGTCGATGTCCTCGGCGGGCCGCGTCATCACGGTCATCGCAACTCCTCTCCGCGCTCTCGCGCTTGTCCCGTGCCCGCGGGCGGTACGTTCCGCCCTCGTCTTCGATCCTGAACCCGAACTCCGCTGCCGAGCAGGGCCGTTGGTCCCTGACCCGGGCTCCGGCCGGCCCCGGGTCCGCCGGGCTCACGGGGCCGGCCGTTCGCTCCGGTACCGCCGTGCGGAGCCCTGTGCGGAACAGGGAGCGGCCATGCCCCGGCCGGTGACCGCTCGGGGCCGGCCCCCGGCTCGGACATCCTGTGCCTCGTCGACGTCCAGCACGTCGCGGGCCGGGCGCCGGGGGGTGGCCGGGCCGTCGGGGCCGTGGCCGAACCGGATCAGCATCTGCACGTGACGGCGGCCGGTCCGCGGGTCGCGCAGCGCCCAGCGCAGGTCGGGCCACTCCACGGCCTGGCTGAACAGCGAGGTGCGCACGTGGTGGGCGGTGGCGACCAGCAGGGCGTGCTGCAGCCCCTGCCCGGCGCGCAGCCAGTCGGCGCGGGTGTCGTGCGCGGTGGCCAGCACGCCGATGACAGGCCGGCGTTCGAAGGCGGCAGAGCGCGGGCGGCTCGCGGAATGGATACCGGCGAAGTCGCGGACCGGCAGGCGGCCCATGGCGTCGTAGGGTCCCAGCGCGGCGCCGGGAAGGCCGTCCGGGGCGCCCTCGCGCACCCAATCGCGGGTCTCGGCGCTGCGGGCCGGGTCGGCGGCGCTGTGGTGCTCGGCCTCGGCGGTCAGGCGCATGATGCGGCTGACCTCCGTGGGGCCGGGGAAGGTCAGCAAGGCCCCCTCGGCGGTGGCCGCTTCGGCGATCTCCGCCAGCACCCGCGCCGGAACGGGCGGGCCGGTGAAGGGGAAGCGGCTGCTGTGCCGGCGCCACACCGCGTCGTACAGGTCGGGCCGGTGCAGGCGGCCGGCGGTGCGAGGTCCGGCCAGGCGCACCGTCGCCAGCAGCCCCGGCTCGGCGGGACGGGGCAGCAGCCTCACCACCGGGTGCCACCCGAAGTGGGTAGCGGCGACGCGCAGGTTGAACAGGGCGGCGCCGACGGAGACGTGCAGGCCGCGGGCGACGGGGTCGGTGTGCCGCAGACCGCGCTCGGGGGCGGCGCGCACCTCGACGGTAGTGGTGTCCGGGTCCAGCCGGTAGCGCCAGGGCTGGGTGTTGTGCTGGGAGGGTGCCGCGACGGCGGCGGAGATGAGCTTCTCCAGTGTCGCGGCGTCCAGGCTGGTGGTGGTGCGCACGGCCGCCTCCTCGGGTCGTCGTGCGCCCAGCGTGCGCCCGACTTGTTCGCGGCGATCAGGGGCCGAATGCCTCCGGCCCGGGGCCCGTGGACCGTGCGAACGGGGGCCGAACGGGCCGGGCCGGTGCCGTGGCCGGCACCCCGGCCCGGCACCGGCCGAGGTGGCCGCCACGGCCCGGCTGCCGACGATCGGCCGCAGCGCCCCCTCGTCGAAGGCCGGCCCGGTCGCGCACGGCCACTGTCGTCGGTGGTGCCGACTGGTCCTTCAGCGAGTACCCGTGATCGCCGTGCAGGCCGGCCCGGTCCGGGAATTGGGGGGTTTCCCCCATCGTGGGCGGGGACTGTCGCTGCGTAAGGTCGCAGTGACCGATCATCGTCCGACTCACTCCACACGGGGGAACTTCGTGCGACGCCTGCGGACGCGTCTCCTTGCAACTGTGGCTCTGGCCGCTCTCACCGTCGGCGGCCTCTCCGCGTGCTCGGTCCTGAACCAGAAGACCTTCGAGGACGATGCCACGGTGCCCCGGAAGATCACCTCGATCCGTCTCGACGCAAGGAACGGCGGGGTGAAGGTGGACGCCTCGGCGGACATCTCAACGACTTCCGTGCACCGCAAGGTCAACTACCGCGGTGACAAGCCGAGGGGCACCTCGTTCAGCGTCGAGGACGGCGTCCTGACGCTCTCCGGCTGCGGCAAGGACTGCGGCGTCGACTACGTCGTCAAGGTGCCCGCCGGTCTTGCGGTGACGGGAGGCACGTCCAACGGCAGCCTCACTTTGAGCGATGTCGGCGTGGTCGACGTGCACACGAGCAACGGCGAGATCACGGTGAGCGGGGCGACGGGCACGGTGCGGCTGCGCACCACCAACGGCAGCGTCCACGTCGATGACGCCGAGGGCGGCGACATCGACGCGCAGACATCGAACGGCGAGGTGACGATCCGGACGGCCACCCCGCAGAACATCAAGGCCCGCACGACCAGCGGCAGCCTCACGGTCACGGCCCCGCCTGCCGACTACCGGATCTCAGCGAGCGACTCCCACGGCGACAAGAAGGTGGCCTTCAGGAACGACCCGTCGGGAAAGTACCGCTTGGATCTGTCGACGACGAACGGTGACTTGACCGTGGAATCAGCAGGCGGCCACTGACGTCGTCTCTGCGGAGCTTCGATCCGGCCCTTGTGGGCGAGGCGCAGGGCACGGGCACGGCTCTTGGATTGACGCGGCGGACAACACCCGGCGACCGATTCCGCACCTGCATGGACACGCTCAGGAGGCCGGGTAGGCTTCCGTCATGGGACTGGAGGACGATCTGAACAAGGCCCAGGCGGCTGCCCGAGGCTCGGAATCCGACATTCGCAGCGGCGTCGAGTCGACCTTCGAGACCGCCTCGCGGGTCTGGAACGACTTCCTCGCCTACTGCCGGGATTTCGCCACGCTGGCTCCCCGGCGCGGGATCCCACCGAAAACCGGAAAAGAAGTGGTGGGCCGGGGTCGCGACAGGTCACCCACCGGCCCGGGATTCGTGGACCGGTTCATCTCGCATCCCGGCGGGTGGATTATCAACCGAGGCCCCGGAACCACCCCCATGTTCTACATCACCACAGCGGGGGAGCTCTACATCGAAAATCGCCGATCGAAAACCGGATACTTTCCCACACGTGAAATCGTCACCTCCGGTTTCCGCCCGTGCCCCGCCTTTCCGGCGGCGAAACCGGATTACTCCCGTGCCGCCACGGACAGCACGGCATCATTGTGGATGCCGTGGAAATTCGAGTTCACCAGCAGAGCCCCCATGGGGTCTTCCGACGTGGTGAGGGAAGACATCAAGAAGCTGGGCGGCTGCCTGGTCCTGGACACTCCGTGGGACAAGACCTTCGCCAAGGACCACATCCTCGACGTACTGTCGTCGGCGCGCGGCTGAACACGCCACACGACCCGGGCCACTTGAACCGTCCAGCGGTCCCGTTCCCTGCTCCGCGGCCTGTCCTGCTCCCTCGGCCATGTCCATCGGGTCACCCGACCAACAGGCGGGATCGCCGGGTTGAGCCCCTTCGAAACGCCCGGTCGCAGCGGAGGGCGCCGAGGGCGCGGTTCCCGGTTCCCGGCGGGGTCACAGCGCCGTCGCGGTGCGCACGAGGGCGGCCACGGCGCGGGAGCGGCTGTGCGGTGGCCAGGCGATGACGGTGGTGACCTCCGGGGCGTCGAGAACCGGGACGGTGGTGTGCCCGCTGTGCAGTTGGACCCGGCTGGATTCCGGCAGGATCGCGCAGGCCCGGCCCAGGGCGATCAGCTGGAGCAGTTGCGTGTGGTCCCGGACCTGCAGGCCGGCACCCTCGGGGTAGGTGCCGTCGGGGGCCGGCCAGCGCGGGAGCGGTAGGCCGGGCAGCTCGGAGGTCTCGGCGAGCCGTACGTGCGGCCGGCCGGCCAGGGGGTGACCGGCCGGCAGGACCAGGACCTGCTTTTCCACGACGAGGTCCTCGGTGTCGAACCCGGCCGTCGAGTCGAACGGGCGGTGCAGCAGAGCCACGTCCGCCCGCCCGTCGCGCAGCAGCCCTTCCTGCTCGCCGGGCCCGCACAGCAGGACCTCCACGGCGGCCGCATCGGGCTCCGCGGCGTAGGCGTCGAGGAGTTTCGCCAGCAACTCGCCGGACGCACCGGCCTTCGAGACCAGGATCAGGCCGGCCTCGCCATCGGCGGCGAGAGAGGCGCGGCGCGTGCGCCGCTCGGCCGCCTCAACCGCGTCCAGCGCCGCCCGCCCCTCCCGCAGCAGTGTCGACCCGGCGTCGGTCAGGGTCACCGTGCGGTTGGTGCGTTCCAGCAGGGTCGCCCCGAGGCGCCGTTCGAGCTGGCGGATCGCCCGCGACAGCGGGGGCTGCGCGATCCCGAGCCGCTGTGCGGCCCGCCCGAAGTGCAGCTCTTCGGCGACGGCCACGAAGTACCGCAGTTCCCGCGTCTCCACACCCCCACGATACCCGGCCCCGGCCACAACTGATACCCGTGGGGTATCACTGCCCACCCGATCGGTGTTGGCGGCTCCGCCGGCGCGCGGCACAGGATGGCCGTATGAACGAACAGACGAACGAACAGACGATCGCGCTGGTGACCGGCGCGAACAAGGGCATCGGGTACGAGATAGCGGCCGGTCTCGGGGCTCTCGGCTGGCGTGTCGGCGTCGGCGCCAGGGACGAGGAGCGCCGGGAGGCCGCCGTGGCGAAGCTGCGCGCGGCGGGCGCCGACGCCTTCGGGGTGCCGCTCGACGTGACCGACGACGCGAGCGTCGCCGCCGCCGCGGGCATCGTCGAGGAGCTGGCCGGACGCCTTGACGTGCTGGTCAACAACGCCGCGATCACCGGCGGCATGCCGCAGGAACCGACCCGGGTGGACCCCGCGACGGTGCGGGCGGTCCTGGACACCAACGTCATCGGCGTCATCCGCACCACCAACGCCATGCTCCCGCTGCTGCGCCGCTCGGCGTCGCCGCGGATCGTGAACATGTCCAGCACGGTGGGATCGCTCACCCGGCAGACCACTCCCGGCGCCGAAACGGGCCCGATCTCCGCCGCCTACTCGCCGTCGAAGACACTCCTCAACGCCGTCACCGTCCAGTACGCCAAGGAACTGCGCGGCACGAACATCCTGATCAACGCCGGGTGCCCGGGCTTTTGCGCCACCGACCTCAACGGCTACCGCGGTGTGCGCACCCCGCAACAGGGCGCCGAGATCGCCATCCGGCTCGCCACTCTGCCCGACGACGGCCCGACCGGCGCGTTCTTCGACGACGCCGGGGTCGTGCCCTGGTGACACCGCCGCCGGGCCGCTGCCGGCGCCGTACGTCTCGGTCCCCTCGTACCGCTCCCCCCTGCCGGCCCGCCACCTCGCGGCGGTCCACGCGGTGCGGCCGCCCGTCCGGCCCCGGGAGTACGTGGCGCTGACGACTGCCTCGGTGTGAGAGGGGTGATGTGCGCCGGCGGTCCAAACCCGGCCCTGGGCCGCCGACGCACGCACGGCCGGGAGCGGTCGCCGGCCACGAGGCCCGGGAGCGCCGGACGGGCGGATCACAGGACGGCCACGTGGCGGTAGTCACGCGGAGTGGTGCCGTAGGCGGCGCGGAAGGCGCGGGTGAAGGTGGCATGGTCCCTGAAGCCGCAGCGGGCGGCGATGGCGTGGATGGGTACGGCCGCCGCGGAAGCGTCGCCAAGGTCGCGGCGGGCTGCCTCCAGACGCTGGGCGCGGATGTAGGCGGCGATCGTCACGCCCTCGGCCCTGAAGAGGCGGTGCACGTGGCTGCGGGAGACGTGGTGCGCGGCCGCGATGCTGCTCGGGCCCAGGCCGGCGTCCTGCAGGTTGCGCCGGATGAAGGCCTTCACCTCCAGCAGGAGGTTCCGCGTGCGGGTCTCCGGGGAAAGGTGTTCCTCGGCGTCCAGCGCCCGCGCGAACAGCGCGGTCACCAGATCGGTGAGGACCAGGCCCAGCCGCGGCGCCTCGGCCGGCGCGTAACCGTCGGTATCGCGGGCCACCTGGGTGAGGAATTGCGTCAGCAGGATGCCGACACCGTCGCGGGCGGGCAATCCCTGCCCTACGACCTGCTGCACCCGGTTCCAGGGCAGGCCGAGCGACGCCTTGGGCACATCGACGCCGATGATCTCGTGCTGCCCGGGGTGGCAGTGGATGACGTAGGGCACCGACGTGTGGTTGACGTGGAAGTCGTACTCCCCCAGAGCCCTCTCGGCCCGGTCCCACTGGGCTACGCCGCTGCCGCGCAGGACGAGTGTGAGGTGGCAGTTCTCCGGGTCGGCCTGCCTCACGAGCCTGGCCGGCCGGTACCAGGTCACTTGCGGGTACTCGGCAGGCCACAACGTGGCCGCACCAAGGTTGAACTGGCGCAGCGTGGCACGAAAGTCGCCGGCGAACTCACTGGTCAGACGTATCGGTGCATGCGCCTTGCCCAAGAGCTGCTGCCACATGTCGAACCTGTCCGCCACCGGCAGGTCCGTCGTGCGGAACACCTTCACATCCAACACCGGATCAGCCCCCCGTAGCGCTTCTTCGGCGATCCCGCCCGTCCCCGTCAAAGATAGATACAAGCTCCAAATCCTTGATCACAAGGAGCGATTTTCGGACCGTCACGGCACGATTTGAGGAGTGGAAAACGGCGCAAAAAAAGGGCAACCAAGTCGCGGTGCTGCGCGACACGGCGCCCGCTCTTCGCCCGGGGCGTAGGCCGAGCTGCTGGAAGACCGGTTGCGGGTACTGGGCCCCGCCGGCTCCGCACCCTGACCGGACGCAACAACCTCGCCCGCCTTGCGAGCGGGTTGGCAGAACGAAGAATTCCGCATCGAGGGAAAGCCTCTTGACCACCGCATTGACAACTCAGCCGGAAATTCTTCGAGTTCCGCCGCAACCATCACATGGATGCACGTGTCTAAATGCGCACAGAGGCGGGTTCGAACACCCGCTGACTGGACATCCGTGACGCGGACCACCGCACCGGACCAGTCCACTCATCCATGGGGGGATACGTTGAAGCACAGCTCCAATCACACATGCACCATCAGCACCATCAGCACCTCCGGCACCCGCGCCCACTCCGTGCGCAGGGTTGCGGCAGCCGGGACTGTCGCAGCCCTGCTCGCCGCGGTCGGCGTGAGCCTGGCCCCGTCCGCCGTGGCGGAGGGAACCGCCCACGAGGGCGTTTCGCTGTCCACGGCCACCCCGGGCGAGGTCGGACTGGCCGGGCTGCCGGTCGAGTTCACCGACACCGTCACCGGCGGCACGGGCGCGGACGCCTCGGCGGACCTGGCCCTGAGCTTCAGCATCGACGGCGGCTTGGGACTGCCGACGAACGCGCTGAGCCTGGAGTACCGGACCGACAGCGGCAGCTGGCACCGCGTGCCCATGGCCGCCTCGCACAGCGCCAAGGACAGCACCGTCTTCGACGGGGCCCTGCCGCTGTCCTTCCGCCTCGCAGCCGGCCAGTCCCGCGCGTTCCAGCTGCGCCTGGGCCTGCCCATGGGCGCCCCGCACGACGGAGACACCAACGGCGGCACCGACGAGCTGAAGGTCCACACCGCGGTCGCCCCCAAGAGCGGTGGCGCGGCTCTGGCCTCCAGGGACGACGCCGTCGCCGTCGACGGCCTGACCTCCGTGGTCAGCGGCGCGCCCCGGACCGCGACCGCCGGCGGCCCGGGCGTCACCTTCCATGCCACCGTCCGCAATCCCACGCCCTCGTCCTACGTCAACCTCGACCACCTGCTCTACACCAACCGCTACGCCACCGTGCAGGTGCTGCGCGGTGGCCACTGGGCCACCCTGGCACCGCGCACCGCGAACGATGATCCGGACCTGTACGGGTTCACCCTCGACGGCAAGGACTCCAAGCTCGCCGCGCACGCCACCACGAGCACCCAGGTCCGCGTGACCTACCGCAAGGACGCGCCCACCGGCCCGACCACCATCGGGAACTGCGTGATCGTCAACGAGGGCGCCATCCCCTTCCGCGGCACGACGACCTGCGGACCGAACGCCCGGCTGACGATCAAGGCGACCACCGCAGACGGCACCGGGACCGGCACCCCGGCCCCCGAGCCCACCTCGACCACCACACCGACGACCCCTGGCGTCACGACGTCCGGCGGCGTCACGTCCGGCACCGGCCGGTCCACCGGCCAACTCGCCCACACAGGCGGCACCTCGACCACGCCCGTACTCGTCGGCGCGGGCGCACTGCTGCTGGCCGGCACCGGAGCACTGACCCTGTCGGCCCGGCGCCGCACCACCACCCGGCGCCGCGGCTGAACGAACCTGTGGCCCGGGACGCCCCGGCATCCCGGGCCACCTTCCACCGAGCGGTCCCGGACGCAACCGACCGCGAGTGGGTGGAAGCCGTCCCGCTGGAGGCGGTCCCCGGCCCGTCGTGGCGCCGAGTCGGGTGCCGTCGTTGCAGCCGTCGAAATCAGTAGCCATGGACATAGTAGCCATGTACTCTATTCGACATGAGCAAGGGTTCGCCGGGCCCCACGCCCGGTTTCCTGGTATGGCGGCTCGCCAACAAGTGGCGTGTCGCGGTCGATCGCGCGATGGCTCCGCTGGGCCTCACCCACGCGCAGTACTCACTGCTCGCGTCACTGCACGGTATGCAGCGCGCCGGCGAGCGGCCCAGTCAGCGCCGACTCGCCGACCACACCGGCCTGGAGGCGCTGTATGTCTCGAAGCTGGCGCGCGCCCTGGAGTCGGGCGGTCTGATCGAGCGCACCCGCGATCCCCGCGACCCGCGCGCCGTCCAGCTCGCCCTCACCGACCAGGGCCAGGCCGTCGCGCGGAAGGCCATCGTGGTGGTCCAGGAGCTGCTTCAGCAGTTGCTGGAGCCGCTCGGCGGCCTCGACGCCCCGCGGACCCACACGTTCACCGACGAGCTGACGACCCTGCTCGACGCGCCACTCGCTCCATCCGTACCGAACGACCAGAGCACTCAAGGGACACCACCATGACCACCACCGCGTCCACCGCCACCGCATCCGCCACCGCGTCCACCACCGAACCAGTCGCCAACGCCCGCGACCTCGCCCTGGCCCACTACGCTGCCCGCGGCGTCCTGGAGCACGTCCTGGCCCGGCACGGCATCACGTTCCAGCAGCAGGTCGCCCTGCGTGCCGCCGTCACCGCCGACACCCCGCAGACACCGGACGATCTCGTCGCCCAGATCCAGAACTCCCTCAAGGCCGATCCGGCCGATGTCCGTGCCACAGTCGACGAGCTGCTCGCCAAGCGACTGCTTGACGCGGAAGGCCCGCATCTTCGCCCCACGGACGCGGGGCGCGAGCTGATGGCCGCCGTCGGCGCCGAGACCGCCCCTGTCAGCGCCCGCATCTGGGGCGGCATACCCGCCGCGGACCTGACCGCCGCCGGCCGCGTCCTCGCCCTGGTCACCGAGCGCGCCAACGCGGAACTTGCGGCGCTGACCGCCTGACCTCCCGGCCACCTCGGCTGCGACCCACTCCATGGCCCTCTCGGCATGCCCAGCCGCGGCAGGCAGCCACAGGGTGCACGCGCGGAGCCCTGCCTCGGCGAGCCGCCCCAAGGTCCGGCGCAACAGCGGCATGAGGTTGCCTTCCGACGGCAGTCCGACGGCGGCACGACGAGGCGGCTGATCGCGTTGCACGATCGTGGTCGCCGCCCGCGTCGGGGCGGGCCTGACCTGCTTCGCCGTAGGGCGGCGGCCTGCGCCGCGCCGCGTGGCCGGCGAACGGATGCCGGTTCTGCTTCTCCGCGTCAACAGCGGCCGGGGCCGGTCGCGATCGGCGGTGCGGCGGCGCATTGACCGCGGCGCATTCACTGGTGAGGCAGGTGTTGACATGTCTCCCATGGCACAAGATGTGCGGTATGGCACGCGGGGGTAGCGTTGGTGACGAATGGTGTGTGACGCGGGGTGGCAGCGCGTGGTCCGACCGGAAGCAGTGAGCCTGTTTCCCAGCTCCGCCCCGTTCGCGCGCGTGGAGAATTCCGGGCGAGCGGAGGACTCAACCGATGGGCACGATCACCACGGACGACGGCACGACCATCTTCTACAAGGACTGGGGGCCGCGCGACGGCCAGCCGATCGTCTTCCACCACGGATGGCCGTTGAGCGCCGACGACTGGGACAACCAGATGCTGTTCTTCCTGTCGCACGGCTACCGCGTCATCGCTCACGACCGTCGCGGTCACGGCCGCTCCACACAGACCTCGACCGGCCACGACATGGACACCTATGCCGCTGACGTGATCGCGCTGACCGACGCGCTCGATCTCCGCGGTGCCTTCCACGTCGGGCACTCCACCGGCGGCGGCGAGGTGACGCGGTATGCCGCGCGCGCCAAGCCCGGCCGCGTCGCCAAGGCCGTACTGGTCGGCGCCGTGCCGCCGATCATGGTCAAGTCGGAGTCCAATCCGGGCGGAACGCCCATCGAGGTCTTCGACGGATTCCGCAGCGCCCTCGCCGCCAACCGCGCGCAGTTGTACATCGAGGTCCCGACAGGGCCGTTCTACGGCTTCAACCGCGCCGGCGCCAATGTTTCCCAAGGGCTGATCGACAACTGGTGGCGGCAGGGCATGATGGGTGCGGCGAACGCCCACTACGAGTGCATCAAGGCATTCTCCGAGACCGACTTCACCGAGGACCTCAAGAAGATCGACGTTCCCGTTCTGGTGATGCACGGCAAGGACGACCAGATCGTTCCGTACGACGACTCCGGGCCGTTGTCCGCGAAACTTCTGAAGAACGGGACGCTGAAGAGCTACGAAGGCCTCCCGCACGGCATGTTGTCGACCCATCCGGACGTCACCAACCCGGACATCCTCGAATTCTTCCAGAGCAGCTGACTGCCTGCCGGCAGCGGACAAGGCAGCCGGTCGGGTGGCCGTCGGGGGCAGTGGGTATCAGGCCGTGGGTATCAGCAGCCTGCTGCTGATACCCACGGCCGGCTGTCGAAGGCCCTGCGCAGCACCTGGCCGGCCTGGTCGATCGCCGCCTGGGTGAGGGGACTGGCCGCCAACTGGTCCTGGGCGGTGAAGGAATGGATCGCTCCCAGGTAGCGGGTCGCCACGACGGGCACGCCCGCCTCCATGAGCTTGCGGGCGTACGCCTCGCCTTCGTCGCGCAATGGGTCCGCTTCGCCCGTGATCACCAGGGCGGGCGGCAGCCCTGCCAGTTCCTGCGTCGGGGCCCGCAGCGGTGCGGCGGTCGGCTCCGTGCGCACCGAGTGGTCGGGCGCGTACTGGCTCCAGAACCACCGCATCTGCGCGCGGGTGAGGAAGAAACCGTCAGCGAACCGTTCGTAGGACGGCGTGTCGAATCCGGCGTCCAGGGACGGGTAGAACAGCACCTGCTGCAGGAGCCGTGGGCCGCCGCCGCGCTTGGCGAGCAGGGCCGTGGCGGTCGCCAGGTTGCCGCCCGAACTGTCGCCGGCGACCGCGAGCCGGGCGCCGTCCAGGTCCAGTTCCAGGCCGTGCTCGGCGATCCAGGCGGTGGCCGCGTACGCCTCTTCCAGCGCGACGGGATAGCGGGCCTCCGGCGAGCGCGTGTACTCCACGAACACGACCGCGGCGCCGCAGGCGTGGGCCAGGTCGCGGGTCTTGCGGTCGTAGGCGATCCGGTCGCCCAGCACCCATCCGCCCCCGTGGAAGTACATCACCGCCGGCAGGATGCCCGACGAGGACTGCGGCCGTACGATCCGCACCAGGACCTTGCCACCGGGGCCGACGGGAAGCGTCCGCTCCTCGATACGGACGGGCTTGAGCACCGCGTGAACGGCGAGCTGACCCGCCAACGCCCCGGCCCTGGCCTCCTGCGGTGTCAGGTCCTCCAGCGGCGGCGTATTGGCCGCGGCATGCGCCGCCAGGAAGCGTTCGGCGTACGGGTCGAGGTGCGGCAGCGCGTTGGTGTCCAACGGGTTCCTCCTTCGGGCGAGGGCGCGCGGACGACCGGAACACGATGAACGGTAACCGAACAATCACGGTACGTACGCGAGGTGCGCCATGGTGTCGGCGGCCAGGCCGTCCACAGCGCCAGGGGGACGCGGCAGGCACTGATCCTCCGCGCACGCGAGGTGCGGGCGGGGCCGGCCTCCCGAGCCGGCGTCCCGCGTACAGGGACCCGCAAGTGGCCCACTGTTTCGTCCGAGAAGTGGTCCACAGGGACGGGCTGGTTGGGCCATACGGTGGAATCACTTCGGAGCCGGAGCCTCGCCCACCCGCAGCGGGCATCGGTGTGCTCGAACGCCGCTGCACAGTCCATGAAGGAAGACCCATGCAAGCCATCACTGTCCAGGACCGGCAGGCCGGTGCCGGCGGCCTCGCCCTGTCGGAGCTGCCTTACCCCCACGCGGCCGAGAACGACGTCGTCGTGCGTGTGCACGCCGCGGGATTCACGCGCACCGAACTGACGTGGCCCGCGACATGGACCGACCGCGCCGGGCGCGACCGGACGCCGAGCGTGCCCGGACACGAACTGTCCGGAGTCGTCGCCGAACTGGGATACGGCACGACCGGCCTGACCGTCGGCCAGCGCGTCTTCGGCCTGACGGACTGGGCACGCGACGGGTCCCTGGCGGAATACACCGCCGTGGAGGCCCGTAACCTGGCCCCGCTTCCCGCCGACATCGACCACACCGTGGCCGCCGCACTGCCGATCTCCGGACTGACCGCCTGGCAGGGCCTGTTCGACCATGGACGCCTCACCGCGGGCCAGGCGGTGCTGATCCACGGCGCGGCCGGAGGTGTCGGGACCCTCGCGGTGCAACTCGCCCGCGAGGCAGGAGCACGCGTCATCGCCACCGGCCGAGCCGCCGACCGGGAGACCGCTCTCGGCCTGGGCGCCGAGACGTTCGTGGACCTGGAGACGCAGCGGCTGGAGGACACGGGCCCGGTGGACGTCGTGTTCGACGGGATCGGCGGCGAGATCCTCGACCGCTCGGCCGCGCTGGTACGGCCCGGAGGCACTCTCGTCTCCATCACGGCGCCGCCCACGGTCACTCCCGAAGGCGGGCGGGCGGTCTTCTTCGTCGTTGAACCCGACCGGGCCCGCCTGGCCGACCTGGCGCAGAGGGTGAGGGACGGCCGGCTCAAGCCGATCGTCAGTGAGGTGCGCACGCTCGCCGAAACTCCGGCGGTGTTCGCGCCCGGCCGCCACATCCGCGGGAAAACGATCATCCGCGTCGCGCCGGCCGGGACCACGCAAGCGGTCGCACGATGAAGCACATGTCACTCGGCGCCCTTCCCATGCCTGCCGGCGCGGCAGCGGTCGCCGCGCTGGAGGTGGCATCGGCCTATCTGCCCCCGGCGCTGCTCAACCATTCGCTGCGCGCATACCTCTGGGCGGCTGCCCGCGGTACGGCGGACGGCGTCTCGTTCGACCCGGAGTTGCTCTACGTCGCGGCGCTGTTCCACGACTTCGGCCTCGTACCGGCGTTCGACAGCCACACCGTGGTCTTCGAGGAGGCCGGAGGCCATGTCGCCCAGGTCTTCGCCGCCGGCGCGGGGTGGCCGGCGGAGCGCCGGGAGCGCCTGTCACAGGTGATCATCCGCCACATGTGGCGCGAGGTGGACGTGTCCGAGGACCCGGAGGGTCACCTGCTGGCCCGCGCCACCGCCACCGAGATCGTCGGCAAGGACGCGGAAGGCTATTCGGCCGCTTTCCGGGCCGACGTGCTGAGGCGTTATCCCCGACTGGACCTCGCGGAGCGGTTCCTTGCGTGCTTCCAGGACCAGGCGGCGCGCAAACCCGGCAGCTCGGCCGACAGCGCGGTGCGAGCGGGTCTGGCCGACAGGGTAGCCTCCAATCCTCTGGACGCCTCCGCCGGATAGGCGGGACTTGCGGAGCTCCCGGCGGGCATCGAGCGTGACCGCGTTCCCTTGCGGCGGAATCTCGGATGCAGGTGCGGCACGGCCACGCCTAGGCTGTGCCCGCGGGGCGCGCGGGCCGCCGTATCGACTGTCGGCGAATCGGAGATGCACGGCGTATGGCCAGTCAACTGTTCGCGATCTGCTTCAACGCGACCCGGCCGTCGGGCCTGGCACGGTTCTGGTCCGGGGTCCTGGGCTGGACGTCGGCCGGCGATTCGGACGACGAGGTCGCGATCCTGCCTCCTGATGGCGGCGGGTTCCGCATCCGGTTCCTGCCGAGCCAGGAGCCCAGGATCGGCAGGAACCGGGCGCACTTCGATCTGACGAGCACCTCCCCGGACGATCAGCAGCAGACGGTGGCCAGGGCACTGGAACTCGGTGGGAAGCACATCGACGTGGGTCAACGCCCCGAAGAGGGGCATGTGGTGCTCGCCGATCCGGAAGGCAACGAGTTCTGCGTCATCGAGGCGGGCAACAAGTTCCTTGCCGACACCGGCTTCATCGGAGCGCTGGCCTGCGACGGTACGCAGGAGGTCGGCTACTTCTGGAGCGAGGCGCTGCGGTGGCCGCTGGTCTGGGACCAGGACCAGGAGACCGCGATCCAATCACCGAACGGCGGTACGAAGATCACGTGGGGCGGTCCTCCGGTGGCGCCGAAGACGGGCCCCAACAGGGTTTACCTCGACCTGGCGCTCCCCACCGGCGCCGACTGGCGGGCGGAGGTCGACCGCCTGATCTCGCTCGGCGCGACGCGCACCGGAACCGACGAGGGCGGCGGCGACCGCGTGCTGATGCTCGACCCCGACGGCAACGAGTTCTCCCTGCGCAAGCCCCGGTAGCGCGGCTGTTCGACGGCCCGTCCCCGGAAGCCACCCATCGGCGTCGCGTGGAACGCGCCAGCGCCGACGAGCCGTGGAGCGACGGTGACGGCCCGTCGGCGCGGGCGTCACCGCCTCCTGGCCCGGTGTCTATGCCTGTTCAGCAGGTGTACGGTGCCGGGCCGCCCCGGTCCGTCCCGGTCGCGTACGCATGCCGGGTGCCCGACGCGGCGGCGCAGCGTTTCGCGGTCAGTCCTTCGGCGGCGCCGTGCTTTCCCGTACGGTGAGCGTGGTGGCGATCTCCAGCCCGGTCTGCGGGGCCCGTTCGCCGCGGCCGAGGGTCAGTGCGAGTTCGGTGGCGGCGATGGCCATTTCGGTCAGGGGCTGGTGGACGGTGGTCAGCGGTGGGTCGACCCACGAGGCCAGCGGCAGGTCGTCGAAGCCGACCACGCTGAGATCCTCGGGGATGCGCAGGCCGGCTTCGCGTGCGGCCTGGTAGACACCGATGGCCTGGAGGTCGTTGGCGGTGAAGATCGCGGTCGGGCGGCCGGGACGGGACAGCAGGTCGCGGGCCGCGGCGCAGCCGTCCTCGCGGGTGAGCGGGGCGTGCGTCACCAGGTCGGGATCGGTCGGCAGCCCGGCGGCCTGCAGGGCGGAGCGGTAGCCGTCCAGCCGTGCGGCGCAGCACAGGACGTCGGACGGTCCGCTGATCATCGCGATGCGGCGGTGGCCCAGGTCGGTCAGGTGACGGGTCGCGGCTCGGCCGCCCGACCAGTTGGTGGCGCCGACGAAGGGGACGTCGTCCGGCAGTTCCCGGGTCGGGTCGAACACCACGAAGGGAATTCCCTTGGCCTTGAGCTGTTCACGCTCGGCCTCGGAGAGCTGGGCCACCGACAGCACGCAGTTCGGGCGCCGGGCCACGGTGTCGTCCCAGACGGGGGCGGGGGAGTCGTGCAGGCCGAACCGGGAGACCATCAGGCCCACGCGGTGCCTGCTGGCCACGCGCTCCACTCCCCGGATGATCTCCACGGCCCACATGCTTTCCAGCTCGCGGAAGACCAGCTCCACCACGTTGCTGCGGTTGGCGCCGGACAGCTTGCGGTATCCGTACCGGTCGATCAGCTCCTCGACCCGCGCGCGGGTGCCCGGGGACACGCCCGACTTCCCGTTGAGCACCTTCGAGACGGTCGGCACGGACACGCCCGCCGACTCGGCGATGTACGCGATCGTCACCGGCCGGGAGGGATCGCCTCCCCGGTGTTCGCCGTCCGCCGGTCCTTCCACTGCGTCGTCAGCCAAAGCCGCTTTCCGATCCTTCGCGTCCGCACCGCTCCTGCGAGTCGGCCGGGGGCCGTTGCCACTACCGCCTTCCTGTCGGCCGTGCAGCCGGACCAGCGGCAATCGCCCGGCCATGCTATCTCTGCGGCGCAGGCGACGAAACGTGTCCGCCACGGCCGGTGGGCGACACCGGGGCACCGTGCGAGGCCCGCCGGCAGCGCCGGACGCTGTGGCGACGGCACGCGTGCGTGCGCGGCCGGCCGGGGCCGCCGATCCACGGCGGGCCGCGTGGTGGAGGGCCCCGGTCAGGGCAGGGGCGTGTAGTCGAACCAGTCGACGTGGACGGTGCCCGATGCCGCGTACACCCCGACCACACGGCCGGTGAAACCGCCCGCCACCTCCGTGGAGAGGTAGCGCCCGTCCAGGGAGGCCACCTCCGTGGCGCTGCCGTCGGCGGTTTCGACACCGAACACCAGGGAGTCCGGTCCGGTGCGTGAGTCGTGCGGCCGCGGAGCCTCGTCGGTCCGTACGGTGAGCACCACTGGGCCGCAGGCGACGGTGGTTTCGGCGACGACGGTGCGCAGCGAGCCGATCCGGGCGATCACCTGCACCCGCCCTTCGGCGGTGGCCTCGACGCAGTAGTAGTGCCGCTCGTCCAGCCGGACGGCCAGCCCGCCGCTGCCCGCGGCCGGGTCCACCAACGCCCGTACGAGGAAGGCCAGGTCCTGCTGGCGGCGGCCGACGAAGACCGCGTCCGGCTCGTCGAGGGAGCCGCCGCGGGCCCGCAGCGTAAGCCAGCCGTCGCGCTCCTTGGTGGTCACCAGTTCCGCCGGTCTGTCGCGCAGTGAGATCCAGCGCGGGTGCAGGTCGCCCGGCTCGAAGTCGTCGCGTCCGGTGTCCGCCGGCACCGGAACCAGGGGCCAGGGCATGTCCGGCAGGTCGAGTCCGACCTCTGCGACCACCGGCCAGCCGTTCTCCCAGGAGACCGGGGCCAGGAAGGTCTCCCGGCCCAGGATGTGCCAGCCGGGGGTGCCTCCCTGCGGGCGGACGCCGAGCAGCACCATCCACCAGGAGCCGTCGACGGCCTGGACCAGATCGGCGTGGCCCGTGTTCTGGACCGGGCGGGTGGTGCTGCGGTGGGTGAGGATCGGGTTGTCCGGGCAGGGCTCGAAAGGGCCGGCCGGGGAGGGGCCACGGGCGATCGAGACGCTGTGCCCGCGCTCGGTGCCGCCCTCGGCCATCAACAGGTACCAGTACCCGCCGATCCGGTACAGGTGCGGTCCCTCGGGTGCTGCCGCGCCCGGAGTGCCGGACCACACCGGGTACGGCGTGCCGAGGGTCTCGCCGGTACGCGGGTCGATGCGGACCTGCGCGTTCCCGGCGAAGGTGCACCAGCAGGCACCGTCCTCGTCCCAGGCGAGGTCCGGGTCGATGCCGGTGACACCGGTCAGCCGCACCGGGTCCGACCAGGGGCCGGCCGGATCGGTGGCGGTGTACAGCAGGTTCCCGCCGCCGGGGGCGACGTTGGCCACCGCCAGCCAGAACCGGCCGTCGTGGTGGCGCAGGGTGGGCGCGTACAGGCCTCCGGAGGGGGAGGTGCCGGGCGGGAGCCGGAACTGGCCGGGCCGGTCGAGAGCGTTCGCGATCTGCGTCCAGTTCACCAGGTCCCTGCTGTGGAAGATCGGAATGCCGGGGAAGTACTCGAAGCTTGAGCAGGCGAGGTAGTAGTCCTCGCCGACGCGGCAGACGCTGGGGTCCGGGTGGAAGCCGGGGACCACCGGATTGGCCGCGCGGGCGGCGAGCGGGCGGATCGACATCGTGTCAGGTCCTTCACGGGTTGTCGGAGGCTCGGGCGGCGGCGGGCGTCGATCGTCCGCGGTGCCGAGCGCGATGGTGTCCGGGGCCGCTCGGAGCCACCCGGCGCAAGACCCGTCGTGCCGCCCCGTCCCGGGGTCGAGCCCGCCGAGGCGGAAGCGCATCGACAGCCGGCGGCGCACGGTCCGGTCCAGGTCGTCCATGGTGAGCAGTCCGCACCGGCGAGCAGGCCGTGCCCGGCGCCAGGTGAAGCCCTTCGAAGCTGGCACGTGGGCTCTCGCGATGTCAAGAGAAAGTTTCCGCGATCAGACCGGAGAGTTTCTGCGCAAGCAGACTTTTCGTTTCCTTGCCGGGGTCTTGCGTCCGGGGCGAGGGTGCACTTAACCTCACGGCCATATTCAAGCGCTTCGAGAGCTCCGTGATCGCGGCGCCTCTCAGCGGCGGGCGCCAGGGCCGGCGGCGATCGCTCGCGCTTCTCCCTCTCCTCCCGCGTACACACCGCCCAGGCGTCGAACGACGTGCTCGTCGCCGAACGAAACCTCTACGGCGAAAGGTTCCACCATGAGTAACGCCATGAACCGGAGAACGCTGCTGAACGGCGCTGTCGCCGTCGCCGGGGCCGCCGCCCTGTCCCCGGTGCTCAGTGCCTGCGGCAGCGGTTCCGCGGCCAAGGGCGGGACCAACAGCAAGACCGGCCTGGCCGCCGCGCTGCCGGCCTACCGGCCCAGCAACGCGATCAAGCCGGACATCCCCTCCGTCACCGGAACCGCGGGCGCCTTCACCGACCCCGGCTTCCTGACCTACCCCGCCAACCCCGTGAAAACGGTCTCCGGCACGCCCGGCAAAGGGGGCCACTACACCGCGGTCACGCCCATGTGGGGCACCCTGCCGCCCCCGGACAACTCCTACTACCGGGCCGTGAACAAGGCTCTGGGCGCCACCATCACCATGAAGCCGGCCAACGGCAACGACTACGCGACCATCATCCCCACGATGACCGCGTCGAGGAAGCTGCCCGACTGGATCCAGCTGCCGACCTGGTGGAACAACAACTTCAACGTGGGGGAACTCGCCGGTACGCAACTCGCCGACCTGACCCCGTACCTCGCCGGCGACAAGATCAAGAAGTACCCCAACCTCGCCGCGATCCCCACGCTCGCCTGGCAGGCCGGAGCCTGGCAGGACAAGCTCTACGGCATTCCCTCCTTCGCCAGCGGCATGCCCCTGTCCGGGGCGGTCTTCTACCGACGGGACATCCTGGAGCCCAAGGGCATCACCGCCGCCCAGGTGAAGTCGGCCCAGGACCTGTGGGACCTCGGCAAGGAACTGACCGACGCGAAGGCGGGCGTCTGGGCCTTCGACGACGTGTGGACCTATCTGTCACCGGCCTGGGGAGTTCCGTCCGGCTGGAGGCTCGACGACGGCAAGCTGGTCCACGGGTGGGAGACGCCGGAGATACTGGAGGCGCTGGACTGGCACTACAAGCTCGCCAAGGCCGGCTTCGTGCACCCGGACGCGCTGGCCGGCAACACCAACGACCAGGGCACCCGGTTCTACGCCGGCAAGGTCATGATCTCAGGCGGCGGCACCGGCGCCTGGAACCTCTCCGACTACCAGTCCGGCACCACGGCCGACAAGAACTACCGCCGGGACGCCTTCGACATCATCGCCGCCGACGGCAAGTCCACGCCGCGGACCTACCTCGGCGCCGCCACCAGCATCATGAGCTACCTCAACGCCAAGCTCGCCGGCGACCAGATCGAGGAACTGCTCTCCATAGCCGACTACCTGGCCGCGCCGTTCGGCTCGACCGAGTACACGCTGGTCAACTACGGCGTCGAGGGCGTGCACTACACGATGCAGAACGGCGCCCCCACGTACACCGACGAGGGCAAGAAGACCGCCCAGCAGCAGACGTACCCGTTCCTGGCCTCCCCTGCCAGCGTGGTCAGCAACCCCGGCGCCGAGATGGTCACCAAGGACTACACCGACTGGTGTGCCCGGGCCGTCAAGCACCTGTACAAGCCGCTCTTCTACGGCATGAACATCACCCTGCCGCAGCGCCTGTCCACCGCCGCCGCCGGGCAGCAGCTGACCGACACCATCAAGGACGTCACCCACGGCCTGAAGAAGGTCTCCGACTACCAGAACGCGCTGTCCGCGTGGAAGGCCGCCGGCGGGGACCAGCTCAGGAACTGGTACCGGACCAACGTCCTGGACAAGAACGGCACCGGTCAGTAACGGACGACGGCGTGCGGCGGGTTTCTCGCGACGCCCGCCGCCGAGCAAGGAGGAACGGTGCCCGCCGCATCCACCAGGGTGAGAAAGCCGCAACGAAAGAGCAAGGACTCCGGTGCGACCCGCGCGCAGGGGGGATCGACGTCCGCGACCGCGAACGCCACGGGAGCGGGTGCGAACTGGCGGGTCAGGCTGCGCCGGGACAAGTCCCTGATCATCATGACCGTCCCGGCCGTCGTGCTGCTGCTGGTCTTCAACTACGTGCCGCTCTTCGGCCTGATCACCGCCTTCGAGTACTACGATCCGCTGTCCGGGGTGGTGCACAGCCAGTGGGCCGGACTCGCCCAGTTCCAGCAGCTGTTCCACGACCCGGTTTTCTGGGCCGCCCTGCGCAACACCCTGTGGCTCAGCTTCGTCCAGCTCGTTCTCTTCTTCCCCGTTCCGATCGTGCTGGCCCTGCTGCTCAACTCGGTGATGAGCGAACGGCTGCGCAACTTCGTGCAGTCGGTGGTCTACCTGCCCCACTTCTTCTCCTGGGTGCTGACCATCACCATCTTCCAGCAGATGCTCGGCGGCGCCGGCCTCCTCAACCACTTCCTGGCGCAGCACGACATGGGGCCGTGGAACATCATGACCGACCCGCACACCTTCGCGTTGCTGGTCACCGCGCAGAACGTGTGGAAGGAGGCGGGCTGGAGCATCATCGTCTTCCTCGCCGCGCTCGCGGGCATCGACCAGAACCTCTACGAGGCCGCCGCCGCCGACGGCGCCAAACGCTGGCGCCGGATGTGGCACATCACCTTGCCGGGGATGCGCGGCGTCATCGTCCTGATGCTCGTACTGCGCCTCGGCAACGCCCTGTCCGTCGGCTTCGAGCAGTTCCTCATCCAGCGCAACGCGGTGGGGCACGAGACCGCCGACGTGCTGGACACCTTCTCCTTCTACTACGGCATCGCCACCAACAACTACGGCTACGGCGCTGCCGCCGGACTGTTCAAGAGCGTGATCTCGCTGCTGCTCATCTGGGGCGCCAACAGGCTCGCGCACGCTTTCGGCGAAGACGGGTTGTATCGCAAATGAGCCAGTCACTGACACCCGCGCGGCCCGTTTCCGCGATGCGGCCCGTCCGCCGCCGCACCAGCCGCCCGGCCTGGGAGGAGCAGCCGGGCGCCGTTGCGCAGACCCTCAAGGGCGGCGTCCTGGTCCTGGTGGTCGCGGCCGTCCTGGTGCCCCTGTGGATCGTGGTCCTCACCAGCTTCTCCACCCCCGGCGCCATCAACCGGGCCGGCGGCCTGGTCCTGTGGCCCGACGGGCTCACCGCGGACGCGTACCGGCAGATGCTCACCAACGGCCCCGTCACCAGGGCCGTACTGGTCAGCCTCGGCATCACCGTCATCGGCACGGCCATCTCGATGGCGGTCTCCGTGCTGTGCGCCTACGGACTCTCCCGCTCCCGCTCGTTCGGCCACCGCGCGATCCTGCTGGTGCTGGTCGTCACCATGTTCGTCGGCGGCGGCATGATCCCCACCTTCCTGGTGGTCACCGAGCTCGGCGGCTACGGCCAGTACTGGGCCCTGATCCTGCCCGGCGCCGTCTCGGTCTTCAACATCCTGGTGCTGCGCGCCTTCTACTCCGGCACGGCCGGCGACCTCATCGACGCGGCCCGAATCGACGGGGCCAACGATTGGCGCATCCTGTGGTCGGTGGTGCTTCCCACCTCCCGCGCCGTCACCGCGGTCGTAGCCCTGTTCTACGCGGTCGGCTACTGGAACTCCTTCTTCAACGTCATGCTCTACATGCCCACCGACAGCACCAAGTGGCCGCTGCAGTACGTCCTGCTGCAGTACGTCAACCAGGGCATGTCCATCCCCGGGTCCGCCAACAACGGCTTCGGGTCCCACCACGCCCAGACCGCCCCCCTGTCGCTGCAGATGGCCGTCGTGGTGCTGACGCTGGTGCCGATCCTCCTCGTCTACCCCTTCATGCAGAAGCACTTCAGAACGGGCGTGCTCACCGGCGCCATCAAGGGCTGACCCCGGCGACAGTGACGACACCCCGGACAGGCACGCGGTACGCGAGTACGCAGGAAGCAGAGAGGGAACCACCTGCATGGTGACACTGGTCGAAGTGGCCGAGGCCGCGGGCGTCTCCCCGAGTACGGTGAGCTACGTCCTCAGCGGAAAACGCAGGATCTCCACGCCCACCCAGCTGAGGGTGCGGGAGGCGATCGCGCGGCTCGGCTACCACCCCCACGCGGGAGCCCGCGCCCTGGCGGGCAAGCGCTCCCACATCATCGCCCTGGTGGTCCCGCTCCGCGCGGACCTGTACGTGCCGGTCATGATGGAGATCGCCATCGCGGTCACCGTGACCGCCCGCCGGCACGGCTACGACGTCCTGCTCATCACCAACGACGAGGGCCCCGACGGAGTGCGCCGGGTCGCCCGCAGCGGCCTGGCCGACGGCGTCATCCTGATGGACGTCC
The DNA here is from genome assembly GCF_020400825.1 of Streptomyces sp. HPF1205. Lineage (GTDB taxonomy): Bacteria > Actinomycetota > Actinomycetes > Streptomycetales > Streptomycetaceae > Actinacidiphila. Next base: position 66,191 of record NZ_JAINVH010000022.1, on the reverse strand, counting down.
AGCTCGACGACCCGCGCATCGCGGTACTGCGGGAGACCGGCAGCCAGGCCGCGCTGATCGGCCTGCCCGGCACCACGAGCGGACTGGCCTCGGTCGACCACGACTTCGCCCGCGCGGGCGCGCTGTGCGCGGAGCACCTGGCCGCACTGGGCCACCGGGAGATCGCCTTCATCGGCTACTCCCGGGCGGTGTACGAGCGGCACGCCGGCTACGCGGAGCGGACGCTGGCGGGCTTCCAGCAGGCGGCCGACGACCTCGGACTGCGGGTGCTGCACCGTCCGTGCGAGGGCACGTACGAGTCCACGGCCGGGGCCTTCACCCGGATACTGGCCGACCGCCCGGGGACGACGGGCTTCGTGGTCCAGAACGAAGGCGCCATCGGTCCGCTGCTGTCCCTGCTGCGTACCTCCGGCCGGGCGGTCCCCGAGGACGCGTCGGTGGTGGCGTTGTGCCCCGAGCCCCTGGCAGAGCAGTACTCGCCCCCGCTGACCGCGGTGACCGGCCCGGCGAGGGAACTCGGCGCGCGGGCCGTCGAACTGGTCAGCTCCCGCCTGAACGGCACACCCACCGACGAGATCACGCTGCTGACCCCCGTGCTCACCCCCCGCGACAGCTCAGGGCCGGCACCCCGTCCGCCGGCGGCGGGCGGCGCCCGCGATGACGAGCAGCATGGCCGCTGCCCGGTTGACCGCGAGGGAGCGAAGCGGCCGAGTCTACGCATGGGCTCCTCCGGGACGACGGCCATGGCACCTGCGAGCGACGGCGAACGCTGAGGCGATTGCGGTGGGCTGTGGGGCGATGAATCCTGGTCAGAGCCTGGAGAGAAACTCTCCAAGCAAAAGATGATAGAATTTCCGGCGATTGCGAAAGGTAGCGAGGAGCCTCCGGCCGGGTCAATAGCCGTGCACGAAGGAACGTTTGAGCACAGAGGTGCCCAGGTGCGCCCGGGCGGTGCCTCGGTGTCACGCCAACGGCGCGAAGACGGACACGTTCACGAAGGGCAGCCGTGACGGACATGAGACCGGGGGGATCGTCGGCCGACGGGCAGGGCTCGCGGGGTGACGGTCCGGGTTCGGTGACCATCGCGTACATCGCCGAGTCGGCGGGGGTGTCGGTTCCCACCGTCTCGAAGGTGCTCAACCGCCGTTCGGGGGTCGCGGAGGGGACCAGGGCGCGGGTCGAGGAGCTGATCAGCAGGTACGGCTACCGCAAGCCGCCGGGGACCCGCAGCAACGTGGTCGAGCTGGTCTTCCGCGAGCTGGAGAGCATGTGGGCGGTGGAGATCATCCGAGGGGTGGAGCGGGTCGCGCGCAGGAACCGGGTGGGCGTGGTCGTCTCGGAGTTCGGCCTGCACGACTCGGCGGTCATGTCCATGGATGACACGGTGGGTCGGCGCCCGCAGTGTGTGCTGTCGGTGGCGCAGCTGTCGGAGGCCGAGCGGGCGCAGCTGACGGCCAGGAACATTCCCTTCGTGGTCTTCGATCCGATCGACGAACTGCCCGACGACGTGCCGTTCGTGGGGGCGACGAACTGGAGGGGCGGCCGGGCCGCGGTGCGCCACCTGGTGGGCCTGGGGCACCGGCGCGTCGCCATGATCAGCGGCCCGGACCACCCCTTCTGCCGGGCCCGGGTGGCCGGTTACTCCTCGGCGCTGCGGGAAGCGGGCGTGCCGGCGGACCCCGGCCTGCTGGTGCGGACCCTGCTCACGCGGGAGGACGGGTGCGCCGCGGCGCGCGACCTGCTGTCCCGTACGGAGCGGCCCACCGCGATCTTCACAGCCAACGACCTGCAGGCGATCGGCGTCTATCAGGCGGCACGCGAGCTGGGGCTGTCCATACCGGGGGACCTGAGCGTGGTGGGTTTCGACGACCTGCCGGTCGTGGCGTGGATGGACCCGCCCCTGACCACCGTCCACCAGCCGCTGGCCGAGATGGCGATCGCCGCCACCGAACTGGCCCTGGCCATCGGCCGCGGAGAAGAAGTACCCCAGTCGGGACTGGATATCGCGACCTCCCTGGTCGTCCGGGAGAGCACGGCCCCACCGGCCGATTGAGCCCTCCCCGGCCGGGCCGGGCCCGCGGGCGGGCGCTCGCGTCGCGGTGTTCGGAGGGTGCCGTCCGGCACCGGGCCGCCCGTTGGATTCGTAACGTTCAGCCACCCCCGCACCTGGCGGGATTCACTCCACGAAGACGGATGGGGCGAATCGATTCGATGCGACCCCTTGACACTCCGGTGGAGCGGGGTGCAGGTTCTGTATCGGTGAGACCTCGCGTCTGTCCCGCCGCGGATCCGGCCCGCGGTGAGCAACACGGCGAACGTCAATACATGCACTGACGCGCGAACCAAGGCATCTCGCCGAGGGGTGCTCAGGCCCGCGCGCGCCGCCCGTGCGGCGGCCCTGACGGACCGCGACCCGTAAGCCGCGCTTCTGGAACGCCTCCGGCTCCATGGCGCGGTGGAACGGCACGGTCCGAGCGCCCCCCCTTGGCGTTCGCCGCCATGCTTTCAACCGTGCCGGGCACATCACCGGCCCGGGCGCGATGAACTGTTCCACCAGGTGTCCGTCGATCGCCGTCCCGGTGACGCCGGTACCGACACGTCCGGCGTGCCGTGCGATGCGGCCGCCGACGGTTCTTCTCCCCCCACCCCGTGCCACGACCGGGCACGGGCCTGCCCGAGCAGGAGGAACCTTGTCCCCCCTTCCCCCCGCAAAGCGCCGGCGGACCGGCCTGACCGCCGCCGTCCTCAGCCTGTTCGTCGGTGGCGTCGTCGCGCTGAGCACCGCGACCGCCGACGCGGCGGCCGGCTGCTCCGCCACGGACGCGTCGTCCTGCACCGCCGCCGGCGCGCACACCGGCACGTCGGCCGTGAGGCCGCACACGGCGATGTCGGTGACCGCCGCCATGCAGCCCGGCTGGAACCTGGGCAACACGCTGGACGCCATCCCCGACGAGACGTCGTGGGGCAACCCGCTCGTCACCAAGTCCCTGTTCGACACCGTCCGGGCGCAGGGCTTCCGCAGCGTCCGCATCCCGGTGACGTGGGCCGGCCACGAGGGACCGGCGCCGGACTACACCATCGACCCCGCCTTCATGAGCCGGGTCAAACAGGTGGTGGACTGGGCGCTGTCCGACGGCCTCTACGTCATCCTCAACACCCACCACGACTCGTGGGAGTGGATCAGCAGCATGCCCACCGACCACGACGGTGTGCGCAGCCGCTTCGACAAGACCTGGACCCAGATCGCCGGAACCTTCAAGGACGAGCCGGACAGGCTGGTCCTGGAGAGCATCAACGAGCCCCAGTTCAGCAACGTCACCGACGCCCAGGCGGCCCCGCTGCTCGACGAGCTGAACACCTCCTTCCACGACATCGTCCGCGCGTCGGGCGGGAACAACGCCACCCGCTACCTGCTGCTGCCCACGCTGGGCGACACGCCGTCGCAGGCCGACATGGACAGCCTGTACGCCACGATCACCGCCCTGCACGACCCGAACCTGATCGCGAGCGTGCACTACTACGGCTTCTGGCCGTTCAGCGTCAACATCGCCGGCTTCACCCGCTTCGACGCCAACACCCAGCAGGACATGACCACCGACTTCGGCCTGATGCACAGCGAGTTCGTCGCCCGCGGCATCCCCGTCGTCCTCGGCGAGTACAGCCTGCTCAGCTACCCCGACTACACCAAGCCCGAAAGCGTCGAGTACGGCGAGGCACTGAAGTACTTCGAAGCCCTCGGCTACCAGGCACGTGTCAACGGGGTCACCACCGAACTGTGGGACGCCGGGTCGTACATCAACCGCGGCACCCTGCAACTGCGCGATCCGCACCTGTTCGCCCAGATCCGTTCGAGCTGGACCACGCGGTCGGGAACCGCCTCCTCCGACAACGTCTTCCTGCCGAAGTCCGGCGCCATCACCGACCAGACGCTGACCCTCAACACGAACGGAACCAGCTTCCAGGGCCTCACCCAGGGCGGCACGTGGCTCAAGTACGGAAGCGACTACACCGTCGCCGGCACCCAGCTCACACTGAAGGCCTCGGCGCTGACCCGGCTGGCCGCAAGCCGCTCCTACGGCGTCGACGCCACACTGCAGGCACGCTTCTCCCAGGGCGTCCCCTGGCAGATCAACGTGGTCACGTACGACACGCCGGTGCTGTCGAACGCGAGCGGCACGACCAGCTCCCTGACCGTCCCGACCCAGTTCCGGGGCGACCTGCTGGCGACCATGGAGGCGAAGTACGCCGACGGCAGCAACGCCGGCACCGCCACCTGGACCTCCTACCAGGAGTTCAACAGCACGTTCTCCCCGGATTACGGCAACAACGCCATCACCCTCACCTCCGACTTCCTGAACTCCCTCACCGACGGAGCACGGGTGACGCTCACCTTCCACTTCTGGAGCGGCGCCACGGTGACGTACTACGTCACCAGGTCGGGGACCACGGTCACCGGCAGTACCTCCTGAACCATACGGACGCCCGACCGCGGCGGGCCGGACACCGGGACCCGGTCCCGGCGCCCCGGCCCGCCGCGGTCCGGACACGTGCGCGCAGCTTCACGGACCTTGCCACCGCTCACCCGGAGCCGGTGTGCCCTGCTGCCCACCCGGAGAGGACCCCCTATGCACATGACGAACAGGCGCAGAGCGAAACACGACAGGCAAAGCCCGACCAGGCGGGCGCTGACCGCGCTGTCCGCGCTCGGTCTCTTCGTGCTCACCGTGTGCGCGGCGAGCCCCGCGGGCGCCGCGACACCGGCCGAGGTCGCCCCCGTCGCCCCCTCGGACCCGCCCGCGACGATCATCGCGAACGCGGCCAATGTCGTGCCCTCGCAGCGCCAACTGGCGTGGGAACGGCTGGAGGAGACCGCCTTCCTGCACTTCGGCGTCAACACCTACGACGGCAGGGAGTGGGGCACCGGCACGGAGGACCCGAACATCTTCCAGCCCACCGGACTGGACACCGATCAGTGGGCCGCCTCACTGAAGGCCGCGGGGTTCAAGGAGGCCATCCTCACCGCCAAGCACCACGACGGCTTCCTGCTGTTCCCCTCCAAGTACTCGTCCTTCGGCGTCGCGTCCTCCTCGTGGGACAACCACCAGGGTGACGTGATCAAGAACTTCACCGCCTCCATGCACAAGTACGGCCTCAAAGTCGGCATCTACCTCTCACCCGCCGACCTCCACGAGAACCAGCCGGGCGGACGGTACGCCAACGGCAGCGCTTACAAGGCGGTGACCATCCCCTCCGACTCCTCGGAGATCACCAACGGGGTCTCGTTCCACTTCACCTCCGACGACTACAACACCTACTACGAGAACACCCTGTACGAACTGCTGTCCCGGTACGGAAGTGTCGACGAGCTGTGGTGGGACAACGCCAACCCGACCGGGCGGAACCAGCCGTACGACTTCAGCGACTGGATCAAGATGGTCCGCGCCCTGCAGCCCAACGCGGTCATCGAGAACGACGGCGGGCCGGACATCCGCTGGGTGGGCAACGAGAACGGCTACGCCCGGACCTCCGAGTGGTCGGTCGTCCCCTACACCGGCGACGCCTCCACCGCCGCCGACTCCATCCTGTCCGTCCCCGGCGGCAACGGCGCCTCCGACCTGGGCAGCGACGCCCTGCTGTCCCAGCGCAAATCCGACGGCACCAGTGCGTGGAACCTGCTGCGCTGGTCTCCGGGGGAGTGCAACACGACCCTGTCGGCGAACCACAACTGGTTCTGGCATCCCGGTGACCCCCTGCGGGGCGAAGCGGAGCTGGAGGACCTCTACTACGGATCGGTCGGACGCAACTGCAACCAGCTGCTCGACATCGGGCCGAACCAGCAGGGCGTCATCGACGCCCCGGCCGTCTCGGCCCTGTCCCAGTACGGCAAGGCGATCTCCTCCACCTTCAGCACCAACCTCGCCGCGGGCGCCGGCGTGGCCGACGACACCGGGACCTCGAACAGCACCGGCCACGCGCCGGGCCTCGCGCTCGACGGCAACCTGGACAGTTCCTGGCAGCCCGCCGGGAACACCGGAGCACTGGTGTTCACCCTCCCGTCGACCCAGACCTTCGACGTCATCTCGACGCAGGAGGACCTGAACATCGGTCAGCGCGTGGAGTCCTACGCGGTGGACGCGTGGACAGGCGGCGCCTGGAACCAGATCGCGACCGACACCGTCATCGGCCAGAAGAAACTCATCCGTCTGGCATCCCCCGTCACCACCAGCCAGGTGCGGCTGCGCATCACCGGTTCCCGCGCCGCCCCGGGCATCGCCGAGTTCGGCCTCTTCCGCAGGCCGGCCGGATCGAGCGCGAGCGGGACGATCACCTCCGCCGCGTCCGGCAGGTGCCTCGACGTGAACGGCGGCACCACCGCCAACGGCACCCAGCTGCAACTGTGGGACTGCAACGGCGGCTCCAACCAGCGGTGGACCTACACCGCCGGCAAGCAGCTGACGGTCTACGGCAACAAGTGCCTGGACGCCTCCGGGCAGGGCACCAGCCCCGGCACCGCGGTCATCATCTGGGACTGCAACGGCCAGACCAACCAGCAGTGGAACGTCAACTCCGACGGCACCATCACCGGAGCGCAGTCCGGACTGTGCCTGGACGCCACCGGCGGCGGCACCGCCAACGGCACGAAGATCGACCTGTGGACCTGCAACGGAGGCTCCAACCAGCGGTGGAGCATGAACTGACCGATCCTGCGGCCTGACAGGGAGCAGCGGGCCCCGGCCGCGGCCGGGGCCCGCGGACAGGAAGGCTTCGATCCGGCCGATCGCGAGCGCGCCCTGGGCGAGAGGTATGTGGACCCGGCGTCCGACTGAGGATACAGTCTCTGTTTGTCAACAGACGTGACAAACACGTGTGAGAACTCAACGAAACGGGACGGCCCGAGTGACCCATGAGACAGTGCCCCCCTCTCCCTCCCGCGATGCCGCCGACGAGGTCAGGGCGCTGACCGCGGTGCGGCCCAGCGCGAGACAGGTGGCGTGGCAGTCGATGGAGTTCTACGCCTTCATCCACTTCGGCATGAACACGATGACCGACCGCGAGTGGGGGCTGGGCGGCGAGGATCCGGCCCTGTTCGACCCCTCCGATCTCGACGTCGACCAGTGGATGTCGGCGTTCGCCGCGGCGGGGATGACCGGTGCCATCCTCACGGCCAAGCACCATGACGGATTCTGCCTGTGGCCCTCGCGGGTGACCCAGCACTCCGTCGCCGCCGCCGGGTGGCTGGAGGGAAAGGGCGACCTGGTGCGGCTCGTGGCCGACGCCGCGCGCCGACACGGCCTGAAGTTCGGTGTCTACCTGTCGCCTTGGGACCGCACGGAGGCGACGTACGGCTCGGGGAAGGCCTACGACGACTTCTTCGTGCGGCAGTTGGAGGAACTGCTGTCCGGCTACGGCGAGGTGTTCTCGGTGTGGTTCGACGGCGCCAACGGCGAGGGCCCGGGCGGCGCGCACCAGGTGTACGACTGGGAGCGCTACTACGAGGTCGTACGGCGTCTGCAACCGGGCGCCGTGATCTCGGTCTGCGGGCCGGACGTGCGATGGTGCGGCAACGAGGCCGGGCACACCCGGGCCGACGAGTGGAGCGTCGTGCCCGCCGCGCTGCGGGACGCCGAGCGCGTGGCCGACCGCTCGCAGCACGCCGACGACGGCGCCTTCTCGCGGCTCGTCCGCAGCGACGAGGAGGATCTGGGCAGCCGCGCGGCCCTCGCCGGCCGGCTCGACGACCTCGTGTGGTACCCGGCCGAGGTGAACACGTCCATCAGGCCGGGATGGTTCTACCACCGGCACGAGGACGACCGCGTCCGCGGCGCCGGCGAACTCTTCGACCTGTGGTGCGACGCGGTCGGCGGGAACGCGTGCCTGCTGCTCAACGTGCCACCCGATCCCCGTGGCCTCCTGGCCGCTCCCGACGTCGCCGCCCTCACGGCGCTCGGCGAACGCATCCGCGCTTTCCGCGACGCGGTGCTGGACGCCGACGTGCGGCTGTCGTCCGGCGCGCTGCGCACGGACGCGGGCGAGCCCGTGGCCGACAGGTCCGCGCTCGCGCGGCCGGTCCGGGAGGGAGCCCGGCCGTACGTGTGGCGCCCGGATGTGTCCGACGCCGTGCCGACGGCATCACTCGTTCTCGCCGGCCCCACCGAGGTCGCGGCCGTGGTGATCCGCGAGGACATCACGCTGGGCCAGCGCCTGGAGCGGGTCGTGGTGACCGGGGTGGCCGACGGGCGCGAAGAGGTACTGGCCGAGGCGAACTCCGTCGGCCACCAGCGCATCCTGCGCTTTCCCCCGCGCGTCGTGGACGAGGTCGAGGTCAGGATCGAAGCGTCCCGCGGCCTTCCGGCGATCCGTACACTCGCGGTGATCGATGCCGGCGGTGTGCGGTCCAGGGGATGAGTCCCCGCTGCGGACGGCGCCGCGGCACGCGGATGCCGAGAGACTGTTGGATGTACTCATGACCAGCGCACCTGACGACGCCGCCACGCTCGGGGAGGCCGGTGCGGGATGGCCGAAGCTGCACCCGACGACGCAGGCCGCGTACAACCGCATCCTGTGGAACGGGGGACTCTCCAAGAGCGAGGTCGCGAAGAAGCTCGGACTGTCCCGCACCCGGATGACGACGATCGCACGCGATCTGGAGGCCGCGGGTCTCATCGTCGAAGGCGGCAGGGAGCAGCGGGCCAGCACGGGGCGGCCCGCGGACGTGCTGTACGCCAGGACCGGCCTTTTCCACTTCATCGGCGTGCACGTTCGTGCGAACGAACTCGTCGCGGCGGGCATCGACCTGAACAACGAGGTGGTCTGGGAGCGGCGCCGGCACGTCGACGACCTGGACACACGCGTTGTCGGCGCGCTGTGCCGCGACTGGCTGCACGAGGCGGCGGCGAGCGGGTTGCGGGTGGCCGCGCTGGCCGTGTGCGGCAACACGGAGCGGATCGACGGGGCGGCGGACGGCGTCGGCCTCCACGCCGTCGCGCCCGAGGCGGCCCGCTCGGCATGGGAGACGGAGTTCGGTGTCCCGGTGTGGGCGGAGGACGACGTCGTGGCGCTCACCATGTTCGAGCAATGGCCCCGCCTCGCCGAGGGGCAGGACAGCATGGCGCTCATCTCGATCGGGCGCGACATCGGGTTCGGGCTGGTCGCCGACCGCAAGGTCATCCTCGGCGCCCACCGCAGGGCGGGCAGGTTCGCCCACGTACAGGTCGCCTCCGACGGCGCCTGGTGCCCCCGCGGCCATGTCGGTTGCCTGTGGGCGGAGAGCTCCACGACCTCGATCGTGAACGATGTCGCCGGCGTGCGCACACTCGGCGAGGTCATCGAACTCGCCGCGGGCGGCGACCGGGTGGCGCGCGGGCGACTGGCGCGTGCCGCCCACGGGATCGGTGTGGCCGCCGGACACATCCTGAACCTGCTCGACCCGGACAAGGTGATCCTGACGGGTGACAGCCCGTCGATCCTCGATTCGCGTACCGGGGAATTCGAGGAGGGGATGCGCACCGTCTACACCGTGCCGGACCGGCCGGCCATCGAGGTCACCGTGTTCGACTTCCTCGACTGGGCGCGCGCGGCGGCCAGCCTGGCCCTCTACCGCAGGCTCGCCGAATACGACCGCTGAGACGGTGTCCCATCGCGCCCCGCGGACGGGGCCGCAGGCCTGACCGCCGGCCGAAGCCGCTGGGACGGTTCCCATGACCGGGAACCGTCCCGGCGGCTTCACACGTATGCCTGCCCGCGCCCTCACGGCCGCCGACGGCCCGGACCGAGGGGCGGAAGAGGCTCCCGAGCATGCGAGAGGCTACGCCGAGCCCCGAGTTTGTCACCTCCATTGACAAACTCGGGAGGTGTGAGTGATGCTCGTCGCCGCGACAGGCCGAGAGCCTGCCGCGAGCCAAGGGAGAGTCATGCACACCAGAAAGACCCGCACGATCCTGGCGGCACTGGCCGCCGCAGCCGCCACGGCACTCCTCGTTTCCTCCTGCTCGGGCGGAGGCACCTCGACCTCCAGCGGTGAAAAGGTCACCTTGCAGTACTGGGCGTGGGCGCCCGGAAGCGCGAAGGAGGTCGCCGAGTTCAACCGCACACACCCGAACATCAAGGTGGTCCACACCGACGCCGGCGGTGGCGAGCAGTCGTCCGCCAAGCTGCTGGCCGCCATCCGCGCCGGAAACGCGCCCGACCTGGCGCTCGTGGAGAACACGTCGCTGCCCCGCATGATCGTCGCCGGCGCGCCGCTGGACATCACCGACTACGTTTCCGACGTGCGGACCGACTACTCGCCCGGTTCCTGGGCGCAGACGACCTTCGGCGGCCGCACCTACGGACTGCCGCAGGACATCGGTCCCATGGCGCTGCTCTACCGGAAGGACATCTTCGACAAGTACGGCATCAAGACGCCCGTGACATGGGCGGACTACCGCAAGGCGGCCGCGACGATCAAGGCCCGGAACCCGAAGCTCACGATGGCTTCCCTGAGCACCGACGGATGGGGCTGGTACGCCGCGGTGGCCGCGCAGGCCGGCGACGACTGGTGGTCGATCCACGGGGACACGTGGACCGTCGACATCGACGGCCCGAACTCCCGCAAGGTGATGACGTTCTTCCAGCAGATGTATCAGGACAAGCTCATCGCGGCCGATCCCATCCTCACGCCCACGTACAACCAGGAACTGAACAACGGCACGATGCTGTCCTGGCCCTCCGCGGCGTGGGCTCCCGGTGTCATCTACGGTGTGGCACCGAAGACCGCCGGCAAGTGGGCCCTCGCGCCGCTGCCCCGCTGGAACCCGGACGACCCGACCGTCTCGTTCCAGGGCGGGTCCTCGGTCGTCGTCACCGCCAAGTCCAAGCACCCCAAGGAGGCCGCGGAGTTCGCGAAGTGGCTCGACGCCGGCGACCAGGGTGCGCGGATGATCCTCAACGTGCAGAACGGCTATCCCGCGGCACTGTCGGGACAAAAAGCCGCCACCCTGCAAAAGCCCCCGGCCCTCATGCCGCAGCAGACGGACTACTACAAGGTCGTCGCCGAGATCGCCAAGCACACCCGCCCTGTCACCTGGGGCCCGAACACGGACGTCGCGGCGTCCGCGTTCACCGACGCGATGAACGCGGCCGTCCACAACGGCACCCCGTGGGCGGACGTCCTGACCGTCACACAGAAGGCCGTCGTGGCCGACCTGAAGAAGCAGGGCTTCAAGGTGAGCGAGGGTTCATGAGCACTCCGGCGGGACCGCGCAGCCGCGGACCGAAGCCGAGCGCCGAGCGCCGGGCGTCGCAGAGGAGATCAGCGTGACCGGGCCGACCGCTGCCGACAAGGCAACAGGGCCGGTGACGGTGGCGGTCGCGCCGCCAAAGCGTCGCCGCCGCCGCAATGGCGCACCGTACCTGTTCAGCGCACCCGCGATGCTGCTGTACACCGTCTTCACCGTCATCCCGCTGGGGTACGCCCTCTACTCCAGCTTCTACGCCCGGCGGCGGACCGGCGGCGGCCCCCTCGGCGCCCCGTCCACGGTGTTCGTCCGGTTCGACAACTACGTCTCGGTGCTCCACGACAGCCGGTTGATCGCCGGGCTCAGGCACCTGGCGCTCTACGGCGTCATCGCCGTGCCGCTGACGCTCGGTCTGGCGCTGCTGTTCGCCTTGCTGCTGGACACGCCTGGGGTGAAGCTGCGGCGTTTCGCACGTACCGCGATCTTCATTCCCTACGCCGTGCCGGGCGTCGTGGCCGCACTGATGTGGGGGTTCATGTACCTGGCGGGGACCAGCCCCTTCTCGCACGTCACCCGATCCCTCGGGTGGGGGGACATTCCCTTCCTCGGCCCCAGCGGCATCTACGGCTCGCTCGCCAACATCTCCGTCTGGGGCGGGACGGGATTCAACATGCTCGTCATCTACACCGCGTTGCGCGGCATCCCCCACGAGCTGATCGAGGCGGCCCGCCTGGACGGGGCGAACGAGACCCAGATAGCCCTGCGTATCAAGGTGCCGCTGGTCGGACCGGCGCTCATCCTGACCGCGGTCTTCGCACTGCTCGGATCCCTCCAGCTCTACGGCGAACCCATCATGCTCAAGCCGCTGACCAACAGCATCTCCAGCACGTGGGCTCCGCTCATGTCGATCTACCAGGACGCGTTCGCACTCGACGACCTCCATGACGCGGCGGCGGCATCGATCGTCCTCGCCCTCGGCACCGCGCTCGTGTCGGTCGGCGTCCTCGTACTGGTCCGCGTCGCGACGCGATGGAGGGCGCGATGAGCACCAGCGACCACTCACCCCGCGAACGGACCAGGATCGTCCCCACGCTCATCATCCTGGCAGGCGCCTTCTACACCCTCCTGCCGGTGGCCTGGGTGTTCGTAGCCGCCACCAAGGCACCGGGCGAGCTGTTCGACTCGTTCACCTTCGCTCCCGGAACCGGCCTGATCCGCAACCTCCGCGACCTGTGGTCCTTCGACGACGGTGCCTACGGCCTGTGGGCGTGGAACTCACTGGTGTACGCGGGCGTGGGCGGCGTGCTGTCGACGCTCGTGTCGGCCTCCGCAGGCTACGCACTGGCGAAGTTCCCGTTCCGCGGCGGCCGAATCTTCTTCGCCGCGATCCTCGCAGGGCTGCTCATCCCCGGGATCACCCTCGCGGTACCGCAATACCTGCTGCTGTCGGACCTGCATCTGGCCGGCACACGGTGGTCGGTGCTGCTGCCGAGCATCCTCAGCCCCTTCGGCATCTACCTGTGCCGTGTGTACGCCGCGAGCGCCATACCGACGCAGATGCTCGAAGCCGCGCGGATCGACGGAGCGAGCGAGTGGCGGATCTTCCGCAGCGTCGTGCTCCCTCTCATGGGGCCGGGCATGGTGACGGTGTTCCTGCTGCAGTTCGTGGGAATCTGGAACAACTTCCTGCTGCCGTACATCATGCTCTCCGACACCCGGACCTTCCCCCTCACGGTCGGGTTGAACTCCCTGCTGGAGCGCGGCGCCGGCTCGCCCTCCCTCTACACGCTCGCCATCGTGGGCGCCGCGCTCGCGATCATTCCCCTCATCGCCCTGGTGCTGTTCCTGCAACGGTTCTGGCGCCTCGACCTCATCGCCGGAGGAGTCAAAGGATGACCTGGTCCCACGCCGACAAGGCCTGGCCCACACGCGGGCTGAGCTACGGTGCCGACTACAACCCCGAGCAGTGGGACAAGGACGTGTGGCGGGAGGACGTCCGCCTGATGTCCCAGGCCGGCGTGAACCTCGTATCACTCGGCATCTTCTCCTGGGGCCTGGTGGAAGTCGCGGACGGAGAGTTCCACTGGGACTGGCTGGACGAGATCGTCGACCTCCTGGGAGAGGCCGGCATCGCCATCGACCTCGCCACCCCGACGGCCGCACCTCCGGGCTGGCTGCTGGCCGCACACCCCGGGATCCGCCCCCTCGACCACGACATGCAACCGCACTGGCCCGGCGCCCGGCTCGGCTGGTGCCCGAGCAGCCCGGTGTTCCGCACCTACGCGCTGCGCATCGTCCGCGCGCTCGCCGACCGCTACGGTCACCGTGACCACGTCGTGATGTGGCACGTCAGCAACGAATTGGGAGGCGGCAACGGTCGCTGTCACTGCGACACGTCGGCAGCGGCCTTCCGGGACTGGCTCCGACGCAAGTACGGGACTCTCGACGCCTTGAACAAGGCATGGGGAACGGCCTTCTGGGGCCACACCTACCGCGACTTCGCCCACATCATCCCGCCGCGCGGCAACGACATGAAGAATCCGTCCCTCGTCCTGGACTTCGACCGCTTCTCCTCGGACGAACTGCTGGCCCACTACCTCGCCGAACGTGACGTACTCAAGAGTGTCACACCCGAACTCCCCGTCACGACGAACTTCATGGTGGGCGCCGAACCCGATGTCGTGGACTATCCGCGGTGGGCGCCGCACATGGACATCGTGGCCAACGACCACTACACACGTTCGTCCGACCCGGTTCCCGAGCAGGACGTCGCCTTCTCCGGAGACCGCATGCGGGCGATGACGACGCAGCGCCGTCCATGGCTGCTCATGGAGCACTCGACCAGCGCCGTCTCCTGGCAGCCGCGCAACCGCGCCAAGACGCCGGGCGAGCTGATCCGCAACAGCCTGAGCCACGTCGGGCACGGCGCCGACGGCGTCCTGTTCTTCCAATGGCGCGCCTCCCGGGCCGGCGCGGAGCAGTTCCACTCGGCAATGGTTCCCCACGCCGGCGAGGACAGCGAGCTCTACCGCGACGTGTGCACGCTGGGCCGGTACCTGCGCCGCCTGGCGCCGGTCATGGGCTCACGCGCTCCCCGGGCCCGTATCGGCATCGTCTTCGACGACGAGGCGGGCTGGGCGATGTCCAAGGGAGTCAAACCGAACAACCACCTCGCCTACGGGCGCATCGTCCGGGACTGGCATCACGCGTTCTGGCGGCTGAACCAGAGCATCGAGGTCCTCCCGCCCTGGTCCGACTACACGGGGTACGAGGTACTCGTCGTGCCGGCACTCTTCTTGACCGACGACGACACGGCGGCACGCGTGAGCGCTTTCGCCGAGGCGGGCGGCACGGTCGCGGTGGGCTTCCTCTCGGGAGTCGTCGACGAGCACGATCAGGTGCGGCTCGGCGGGTATCCCGGGGCCTTTCGTGAGCTGCTGGGCGCGTCGTGCGAGGAGTTCCGGCCATTGCAGGAGGGCGAGACGTTCACCCTCGACAACGGGTGGTCCGGCACGGAGTGGACCGAACTCGTCCGCGTCCACGATGCCGAGGTGATCGCCCGGTACGCCGGGGGCCACCTCGGCGGGCGTCCGGCGATCACCTCGCGTTCCCTGGGGGCCGGGGGCCGGGCGGTCTACGTGTCGGCCGGCCTCGACAGTGACGCGCTGCTCGCACTGGCACGTTCGCTGGTGGATCCCGCCGGCGTCGCGGACGTGCCGAGGGGCGTCGAGGTGCTCGTACGGCGCAACGAGGAGGAGACCTTCACCTTCTTCATCAACCACGCCGACGACACGGCGGTCGTCGCGGCCCTGGGCCGTGAGATGCTCACCGACGAAGCGGTCGGCGGCGAACTGCGCGTGCCGGCCGGCGAGGTGCGGGTCGTGCGATCGGGTACCGCGGGCTGAACCCGGACTTACCCGAGGCTGTCCGGCAGCACAGCCGCCACCGCCCGGGGGGTCGCCGCTCGCGGCCCTGCCCGGTCGGAACCGTTCTCGAAACCGGGTGCGGGGCTGGGGCGCCGGGCGCGGGCGGGACGCCGGGCGCGGGCGGGACGCCGACGACCACGTTCCGCCGGCTTTCCCTGGCCCCCGTGCCGTTCGCCGCGGCGGCCCGCGTGCCCGGCTCACGGATACGGGGCCGGGACGGGGGCACACGCCTACCCAACAGACCCTGGGAGGCATCATGCCCGTGACGTTCCGTAAGTCCTTCCGCATCCTGCCCGGTGTGCGGATCAACGTGAACCGCAAGTCCCTGTCCCTCACCCTCGGACGCAAGGGAGCACACCGGACCTGGTCGACCACTGGCCGCCGCACCACGTCCGCGGACCTGCCCGGGCCCTTCGGCTACCGGCACACCGGCCGGTAGCCGGCGGCAGCGGCGGGGCCGCACACCCCGCGCGGCATGGGCGGGGTGTGCGGCCCCCGGGCCACCGGCCCCCGCGGCGGGAGCGGGCCGATGGCGGGTCGGCCCCGTCGGCGTCCTATCCGCCGGACCGCCGCCGCGAGCGCGTACGCCGCCCCGCGGACGCGGCGGCCGACGCGGGAGGGGAGACCGGCGCCCTGCGGCGCGACGCACGCCGGTCCGGTCCGGTATCCGCCCCCGGCTGCGACTCCTCCCCGCCGCCTGCCGGCTCCCCGGCTGCCAGCAGGCGGAAGCGCTCGGCGTTGTAGTGCGCGCCGATGATGAGCGCCAGGTTGGTGAGCCACAGCCACACCAGGAAGGCCACCGCCCCGGACAGCGGCCCGTAGAGCCGGTTGTACGTTCCCATCCGGGCGCTGTAGGCCGCGAACCCGGCCGAGGTGAGGAGCCACAGCCCGACCGCGACGGCGCCGCCGGGCGCCACCGCCCGCAGGCCGCGGGTCCCGCGCGGCCCGGAGCGGAACAGGATCAGCACGGACACCGCGGCCACGACCAGCAGCACGGGCCAGCGCAGCGACCGCCAGGCCGACACCACCGCGCCGCCCAGGTGCAGCAGGTCGCCGACCCGGTGGGCGAGCTGCCCGCTGACGACCACGCAGACCGTGCTGGCCACCAGGAGGACCAGCAGCATGAGGGCGGTGAGCACGACGCGCGGCGCCGTACGCCACGCGGGCCGGTGGTCCTCCACACCGTGGATGTGGTGCAGGGCCCGCCGGAAGACCGCCGCGTAACTGCAGGCGGCCCAGGCCGCGCCGACCCCGCTGAGCGCGGCGAGCGACGTGGTCGCCGAGACGTCCTGGGCCATCTGCCGCAGCGTGTCCGCCACCAGGGGGCGGGACTGCCGCGGCATCAGGACCTCCAGCCCGCCGGGCACCCCGCTGCCGTCGGGGCTGCCCGTCAGCCCGACCACGGACAGCGTCAGCAGCAGGGAGGGGAACAGGGCCAGGACCGCGTAGTAGGTCAGTGCGGCGGCCCGTTCGGTCGCGTCCTTGTCCCAGGCCGCGGCGATCGCCCGTACCAGTGTGCGGACGCGGCGGAACCCGGCGGTGAGGCCCCGCCCGCGCCCGCCGCCGGCCTGTGCGTCCCGGCCGGCGGCGGGCGGCCGGTCGCCGGCGCGGTCCTTGCGCCCGCCGGCCGGGCCGCCCTCCTTTGCCTGCTCTGCGGCCGCACCCGTCGCGGCGCCTTGCGGCCGGCCCCGGGCCGGGCTGCCCGCCGTACCCCCCGCCGGGTCCCGTGCCACCCCGGCTGCCGCGTCCCCCGCGGTGTCCGCCGCCGTGCGGCCGCGCGTGCCGTACCTGCCGCCCCTCTTCCGGCCGTACTTCCCCCGCCCGCCGGACAGCCCGTCAGTCGCCACCTTCATTCCCTCCAGCCCTGCCGCGGGACGCTCTGCCGCCGCCGGGCTTGTGCCCGCCCGCCGCCGGATTCAGCCCTCGTACGGCGCATCGTTTGCCAGATCGGGGTATTCGGCCCGCACGGGACCCCCGGAGGTCACGCACGGACGTCATCACGGAGGTCACGCGCGGACGTCCGGCGCGGACGTCACGCACGGACGTCATGCGCGGGCGTCCGCTGGGCAGACGAGGCAGCGAGGAGGTCTGTCATGAGCGCGCAAATCGAAGTGAGACGGACGCCCTGGTGGGCGCGCATCGCGGTCGCCTTAGCGGGACTGCTGGTACTGGTCCTGGTGTTCGGCCGCATCCATCTGCTGCCGGGGCTGCCCGACCCGTTCGCCGAGCGGACCAAGGACCGCAGTGGGCCGGTGCTGCTCAAGTCGATCCAGGACATGCACCGTTACGAGGGGGCAAGCGGCAACTTCGAGGTGGTCGTCGACCTGCAGAAGGACGCCAAGTACCTGCCGGACGTCGTGCACGGCAAACGGACCCTCTACGTGGGGGCGGGCAGCGTCGACGCGTACGTCGACCTCGGCTCGGTGGGCGAGGACGCCGTGCAGGTGTCCGACGACCGCAAAACCGCCACCATCAGGCTGCCGCACGCGGCACTGGAGCGGCCTTCCCTGGACCCGAAGCGCTCCTACGTCGTCTCCCAGGAGCGCGGCCTGTTCGACCGGGTCGGCGACTTCTTCGGCAGCGACACCGGCAACATGCAGCAACTGGGCATCCTGGCCTCGCAGAAGATCGAGGACGCGGCCCGGCGGACCGAGCTGACGGCCCGCGCCGAGACCAACACCCGCTCGATGCTGCAGGGCATGCTGGCCTCGCTCGGCTTCACCCGGGTCGACGTCACCTTCGGCCCGCCCGGCCGGGCGTCCTCCTCCCCGTCCGCGCCCGCCTCTCGCTAGTGCTGCCGGCCCGTGTCCCGCCGGGCGGGCACGGGCCGGCACCGGCCCCTGAGCCGGACCGGACGACCCGGGAGACCGGCCGGCGGCGAGGCGGGCACCGGGCACCGGTGCCCGCCCTCCACCGCTTCCCGCCTACCGGCCCGCCTTGCCCCCGGCCTCGCCGCGCGAGATGCGGATCCGGGCGCCGGCGCGGTGCACGGCCCGCAGAGCCAGCAGCAGGAAGCCGATGTCGTCCAGGTAGACGGGGTCGGGCAGGAGGTCCACCGGCCAGACCGTGTAGGCGATCGAGCCCCACACCAGCAGCTTGGTGGACGGCCGCACCCCGGCCGCTTCGAGCAGCCGCCTCGCGCGCAGCAGACGCCGCAGGAGTCGCAGGACGATCACAGCCGAGACCACGGCCACCACCGCGACGGCGGCCAGCAGCCACATCACGTCCCCACGAGTCACCGTGCCTCCTCCTTCACCGCCGTCTCACGGCGTACCGCTTCCACCGCCCCTACGGTCGAATGCCCCGTCAGCAGCGGTGCACGTGCGCGCACTTCCGCGGGGTCGAAGCCGCTGAGGACCGGGGTCGGCGGATCGGCGAGATCACCGGCTGACTCCGTGCCCCCGTTCTCGTGGCCGACGAGGTGACGGGGGGCCGGACCGCTCCGTCCGGTGTCCACCGGGTGGAGGCCGCGGCTCCCCGCGGCGATCCCGGGTGCGCTGCTCAATGGTCCGCGGGGCCGCCGCGCACGACGCAGGAGCGGTTGTTCTCCCAGCCCCAGCCGTCCCCGTCCGGGTCCGTCGCGCTGCCGTTGAGGCAGTAGGGGTAGCCGTTGGGCGCGGTGCCCGGGTCGGCCGCGCCGTCGGCGGGGCCGCCGCGCACGACGCAGGACTGGTTGTTCTCCCAGCCCCAGCCGTCCCCGTCCGGGTCCGTCGCGCTGCCGTTGAGGCAGTAGGGGTAGCCGTTGGGCGCCGTGCCGGGGTTCGAGCCGCCGCTGCCGCCGTAGACGGTCGCGGTCCTGGCGGTGGACGCGATGCCGTTGGCGCCGTAGAAGATGCGGTTGCCCCACCAGGTGAGGGAGCCGGGGTCGAAGCCGCCGGCCATGTCGAGGTAGGCGACGTCGGAGCTGTTGCCGCTCCACGACCAGCCGAGGTATCCCAGCCCGCGGGACTGGGCGGTGGCCATGATGGTGTCCTCGTCGACGTCGCCGTCGGTGTGCTGGTAGCCGAACTCCCCGACGACCACGGGCAGGTGGGCGTTGACATACGCGTTGAGGTAGTTGGTGACCTTGTCGGCGGTGTTGTAGACGCCGTACATGTGGACGGAGAAGATGGTGTTGCGGTCGGGGTCGGAGGCGAACACCGACGCGGCGTTGTTCTTCATGGTGCCGGACCAGTCCTGGCCCCAGTTGGGGCCGTCGACCATGAGGGCCTGGTGGAATCCCGCCGCACGCATCTGGGAGACGGCGCTCTCGGTGGCGGCGGTCCACTGGCCGTAGTTGTTGTTGCCCCAAGGCTCGTTGCCGATATTGATGACCACATAGGCTTCCTGGCCGTCGAGGGCGCTTTTGACGCTCTTCCAATAGGCCACCGCCTGGTCGAGGGAGGCGGCTGCGCCGTCCTCGCCGTATCCGGTGGTGTCGTGGTCCTCCAGCACGCAGATGACGTGGCTCTGCTTGCACTGGGCGATGAGGGAGGCGACCTGGGAGGCGTCCGTCCTGGTCCAGCGGTTGCCACCGCCGAGGACCACGCGGACGGTGTTGGCCCCCTTGGCGGCGATGTCGCCGATGGCGGTGGTCTGGTTCGGGTACCACACGTAGGCGTGGCTGACTCCGCGCATGACGAAGTCGGCGCCGTCGCCTTCGACGACGCGTCCGTTGCTGACATGGAGGCCGGCGGTCGCGGCGCGGGCGGCGCCGACCGGTCCGGCGATCTGGACCAGCAACGCGATCAGGCCCGTGAGGACGACGGCGACGGCTGAGCGTACGGCTGACGACGTTGGTCTTGGCATGTTGTGAACTCCCGTACGTGGGGGGGAAGGTGCGGGCCGGCCTGTGAGGGTGCCCCGCCCGGCCCGGCCGGCCCGCACCACCGGCCGCCGAGCGGGTGATCAGGAACGGGTGGGCGGACTCACCACTTCGTCATGTCGGGGAGCTGGTCGACGGAAATGGTCTTGGGGTTGGCCATGGCGGTCTTCCACAGGCCCTGGACGTCCTTGCCGCTGCCCGCCCAGTCCCGGGAGGCCCATACGACGAAGTACGACCAGGCCGGATCCGATGCCGCGTCGAGCGGGCTGAAGGTCTCGGCGACCGCGGCGGTCTTGCCGGTGCCGACGGAGGCGCAGATGCCGTAGTCGCTCGGGCTCTGGAAGTAGTCGGAGGTCACCAGGTCGGCATAGGAGTCTCCGGGGTACCAGGCGGACAGCGCCGTGCTCTGACCACTGGCCATGCCGTTGAAGACCCACAGCACGTTGTGCACGCCGGCCAGTTGCGCGCGCTGGTGGATCAGGCGCCACAGCTGCTTGTAGGCGTCCGGTCCCTTCTTCGTCCACCACATGTAGTCGTTGTTGCTCTCGTGCAGGGGACGGAACAGGACCGGGATGCCGGCGTCACCCAGCTTCTTGAGCTGCGCCACGATCAGGTCGATGTCCTGGTAGAGCTTGGATGACGGGTTGGACAGGTCGGGCTGGAAGTCGCACGGCGCCGCGTAGTTGCCGCCGTGGGGGCAGTACCAGTGCCACTGGAAGGCCACGATGCCGTGGTGGGCGTTGTACCAGTCGATGACGCTCTGGGTCTGGATCTGGCCGTTGGTGTACTCCATGAAGTCGAACGCGGTGATCGCCGGGTAACGGCCGGTGAGCGCCTGGACCTTGTCGGAGTCGGCGGCGTCGGTCTGCCCGCTGACGTAGGCGTGCGTCTTGAGGTAGCACAGCAGGTTGCGGGCCTTGGAATCGGCGTTCGGGTCGGCCGGCACCTGACCGCAGTCCGACCCTTTGGGCGGCACCGCGTACACCTCGAACTCGTACAGCGAGTAGCCCCAGCTCGTACCGCGCGCCGTGCCGTACATGCGTACGTAGCGGCCGCTGCCGGTCACGTTCAGCGTCTCGATGCCGCCGGCCCCGGTGGTCGTGGTGTAAACGTCGCTCCACGTGGTGCCGTCGGCCGAGGTCTGGATCCGGTACGCACGAGCGTAAGCCGTCTCCCAGCGCAGGACCACTTGGCTGACCGGGTAGACCGCACCCAGGTCCACCTGGATCCATTGGGGATCGGAGTACGAGCTGGACCAGCGGGTGCCCGCGTCACCGTCAACGGCCATGTCCGCGGTGAGCCCAGTGCCCTCGCTCGACGAGGCCGTCACCGGCCGGTGCAGCGCAAGATTGCCCGCTGGGGCGCCGCCGGTAACCGTCGGCGTCGGGGTGGGTGTCGGGGTGGTGCCGGTCGGTGTGGGCGTCGGCGTGCTTCCGCCGCACGGTGTGCCGTTGAGGGTGAAGGCGGTCGGAGCCGGATCCGATCCGCTGTAGCCGACGTTGAAACCGAAGGTGACGCTGCCTCCGCCGGCCGGAATGACCGCGTCGTAATCGACGTTGGTGGCCGTCAAGGCGGCACCACTTTGGGTCCTGGTGGCGTTCCACATGTCAGTGACGGTCTGGCCGCCGGGGAAACTCCAGGCCACCGTCCAGCCGTTCACGGCGCTCGCGGTGTCGTTGGTCACCACGACGTTCACCGTGGCGCCGCCACCCCAGTCATTGGTCACCTGGTACTGCACGTCGCAGGTCGACGCCGTGGCCGCGTCCGCCCCCGGCACCCCGGTCAGCGCGCACGCCGCCGGCACGACCGCGGCCGCCGCCACTCCCGCGAACCACGCTCTCAGCCTTCTTCTCCGCATCCTCATGCACTGCCTCCTGTCGCGTACGACTCATGACGCGGTACCCGACTCGCGAGACCACCTCGCGGCGAGACCGGATGGCAGGGCATCGCCGCAACGGCATGCAGGTGAAGCGCTTCAGTAGAGCCTGCGGCGCGGGTATCCCCAGGAGCGGTTCACCAACAACGTCCAGGACTGCTACGAAGCCTGCGAACAGGCACACAACTGCGCGTGCTCCGTGGGAGAGCACATGGAAGCGTTCGTGAAGAGACTGATGGTGAAGCGGTTAATATGTCAAGGGACGCGACCGTAACCCGTGGCCTCAACCGGGGCGCCTTCGCCCCGGACGACGCCGGTGGCGGGGTGGTGTGCCGATGAGCACGGCTTCCGCGCCACTCTCCCGATGGATGAGGGCGTGCCGGGGCACTCGCTTGGGTTATGACGGGCGGCCGTCCGCGTGGCGACGCGGGTGCGCGGGCGTGCGAGGTGTCCAATGGATGCGGCGCAGGTGACGGCGAGATCCCCGGAGGCGATGGCGGCCCGTGAACGCATCGGCGAGCGACCACAGTGCCACGCACCCGTCCGACATGGCGGGCCAGACCGTAGTGGTGATCGGCGGCAGTGCCGGGATGGGGCGGGAGACCGCGCGTCAGGTCCGTGCGCGCGGTGGCGACGTCATCCTGGTCGGCCGCGACCCCGACCGCCTGCGGGAGGCGGCCGCCGAGGTCGGCGCCGCAGGCACGGCGTCGTTCGACGCCACCGACCCCGACCGCCTCCAGGAGTTCTTCCAGGACCTGCCCGGTCCGGTCGACCACGTCATGAGCACCGCGGGCACCCCCACGTACATGCCCCTGGACGGCATGGACCTCGCCGCCGCCCGCCGCGGCTTCGACGAGCGCATGGCCCTCACCCTCGGCATCGCCCTCTGCAGCCGTGACAAGGTCCGCCCCGCAGGCACCCTGATCTACATCGGCGGCACGGGCGGGCGGCGGCCCGGCGTCGGACTGTCCGTCATGTCCGCCATGACCGCGGCCCTGCCGGCCCTCATCGCGAACCTGGCGCTGGAGATGGCGCCGGTCCGCGTGAACCTCATCGCCGCCGGATTCGTCGACACGCCCCTGTCGGCCTCGCTCCTGGGCGATCGACTCGAGGCCAGGCGCGCGGAACTGCGCGCGACGCTGCCCATCGGACGGGTGGTGGGGCCGGGCGACGTCGCCTCGCTGGCGGTGCACATCATGTGCAACGAGGCACTCACCGGCGGGACGTACGACATCGACGGCGGTCAGCAGCTCATCCCCGGCTGAGCCGCGTCCGCGAGAGAAGCGGTCCGGGCGGCGGCCCGGGCAGGCCCCCTTGGACGGCGGCCCCGACGCGCGGATCCCGCGTCCACGGCCGGGCACCCGCACCGCACCGCACCCCACTGCACCGCAGCGGGACGATGACAGCGCGCGCCACCGGGCGCCGGCCCGGATCGACCGTCCCCAAGTGGGACGAGCGGCTAATGGTGCGTTTCGGGGGTGAAGCCATCGGGCGCGCGGTCGAGGAACACGGTGATGGAGCCGATCCGGCCGTCCTCGTCGAGCTGGATCACATCGGTTCCGGTGGCGAAGGACGTGCTGTCGCCCACGCCGTTGTCGATGAGGATCTCCCACCGCAGCCTGGCGCGGTCGTGGTGGACCTGGGGCTGCTCGCGCAGGCGGAGCGCCACGTCGCCCATGTGGCCGGTGAACCGGTTCCGGAAGTCGATCAGCGCCTGGGGCCCGGTGAGCACACCGATCAGCGCGCGGTACTCGACGTCGTCGGCGAAGACCGCTGCCGCGAGCCGGTGCTGCTCGGTCTCGGTGTCGGCGTTCCAGAAGCTGATGTACCTGTCGAGCTGTTCCGCGTGCCCGGCGGCTGCTGCCTCTCCGGTGGCGGGCTGAGCTGTCGTGTCGGTCATGGCCGGTGTCCTTTCGTCGGCTCGCGTCATGCGGGACGTACGGGGTGGGAGACGGCGTCCCGTGGTCCCCCCGCGTCACCGGATGCCGCCTCCCGGCTCACGACTGTGCGGCCCGCCGGTGCGGACTGTCGATGACCTCGGAGGTCATTGCCGCCGTGCGCGCCTTCGGGCAGCCTGAGGGCCATGACGACCACCACTGAGCCGGTCGGGGTGCTGCTGCGGCGCTGGCGTGAGCGGTGCCGGCGCTCGCAGCTCGACGTGTCGCTCGCCGCGCAACTGTCGACCCGGCACCTGAGCTACATCGAGACCGGCCGCGCCAACCCGAGCCGGGACATGATCCGCCGGCTGTGCGACGAACTGGACGTGCCGCTGCGGGAACGCAACGTGCTCTACCTTGCGGCGGGGTTCGCCCCGGTGCACGCCGAGCGCCCCTTCGCGGATCTGGGCGCGGCGCGCGAGGTGGTGGAGGCCGTGCTGACCGGCCACGAGCCGAACCCGGCGCTCGCGGTCAACGTGCGCTGGGAGCTGCTGGCCGCCAACCGCGCGATGGGGGTGTTCCTCGACGGTGTGTCCGCCGAGCTGACGCGGCCGCCGCTCAACGTACTGAGGGCGACTCTCCATCCCGACGGCCTCGCCCCGCGCATCCGCAACCTCGCGCAGTGGCGGGCCCTGGTACTGCGGCGGGTGCGGCGCCAGTTGGCGCGGACGTCGGCCGCCGGCCTTGCCGAGCTGCTCGCGGAACTGGAGGGCTATCCCGTCCGGCGGACGGGCGCCGATCCGCCGTCCCCGGACGAGCCGGCCGACGACCTGGTGATCCCGCTCCGGCTGTCGTCCGAGCACGGCGAACTCGCGCTGCTGTACACCACCACGGTCTTCGGTTCGCCGCGCGACGTGACGCTCGACGAGATCGCCGTCGAGACGTTCTTCCCGGCGGACGCCCGGACGGCGGGCCTCATGCGGGCAGCGACCGCGTAGCCCCGCGCAGCGGTGGGTGAGCGCAAGCCGTGCCGGACGGAGGCGACCGGGCCGGAGGGGGCCGTGATCACGCCGCTGATCGCGGTGCGGAGAGCACGCCGTCGGTCGTTTTCCGGCGGTCAGGGCCGGTCGCCCACGAGGGCGATCGCGCGCGCCTCGGGAACTCCCAGCATCAGCAGGCTCGTGATCGTCGCTGCCCGGGCGCCGACGGTTCCGTTCGACCGGTCGCTGTCCGCGATGGCGCTGTCCGCGATGGCGCTGTCCGCGATGGCGAACACGGCGCCGTAGGCGAGCTGGCTCAGGATGCCCGCCGGCAGGTGCTGCGCGAACACGTCGTTGTCCTGGCCCCGTTTCACGAGGCCGGCGAGGAGCTCGTCGACCGGCCCGAGGAGGCCGTGGATCGCCTCGCCGTACTCCCCGCGGCGCAGCGCCAACAGCACTCGGTACCGGTGCGCCACCGGCCAGAGGCGGGCGACGAATTCGGCCCACGTCGCGTCCGCCTCCGCGTCGGAGGCGTTGACTTCGGTGAGCACGGCTGTCACCTCGGCGACGGCCCGTTCCGTGAGTGTCCGAACGAGGTCCAGGCGCGAGGGGAAATGGCCGTAGACCGTGCGACGGACGACGCCGGCGGCGGAGGCGATGTCGCCCATTGCGGCTTCGGGGTCGTCTCCCAGTACATCGAGGGCGACATCGAGGATGCGATCACGTGTCTCGCTCGTCGAGCGCGCACGGGCGGATTCGGTGGGCACGACACCAGTGTTGCACACCGATGTGCAATGCAGTACGTTGCACACTGGTGTGCAACGAAGAGTTGTGCTGTGCGTCGAAGGCCAGGAGAACAAGACGATGACCGCACCGACACCCCCGACCGCTGCTCTCGTCCGCCCGTTCACCGTCGCGATCCCGGATTCGCAGATCGACGACGTGAAGCGGCGACTGGCCGGAACCCGATGGCCGGATCCGGAAACGGTGGGCGACTGGTCGCAAGGGGTTCGCGTGGAGAACGCCAGATCCCTGATCGACTACTGGGAGCGCGACTACGACTGGCGGCGCTTGGAGTCCCGGCTCAATCGCTTCCCCCAATTCCTGGCCGAGATCGACGGGCTGGACATCCACTTCATCCATGTCAGGTCCAGGAATCCCGACGCGATGCCGCTGATACTCACGCACGGATGGCCGGGCTCGATCGTCGAGTTCCTGAAGCTGATCGGCCCGCTGACCGATCCGGTCTCGTTCGGAGGCGACGCCGCCGATTCGTTCGACGTCGTCGTCCCGTCGCTCCCCGGTTTCGGGTTCTCCCAGAAGCCCACGCAGACCGGGTGGACCGTAGCGCGCATCGCAAGCGCCTGGGCGGAGCTGATGAAGCGCCTCGGCTACACCAGGTGGGCCGCGCAAGGCGGCGACTGGGGCGCGGTCGTCACCACCGCCCTCGGGGCCATGCGACCCGAGGGGCTGCTCGGGATTCATCTGAACACCCAGTACGCCTTCCCCGCACGGATACCCGACACCTTGTCGCCCGAACAGCGCCACGCCGTGGAGACCCTCGCGCTCTACACCGGCGAGCTCGGTGGGTCGAACCACCTTCAGCGCACGAAGCCGGAAACCGTGGGATTCGCCCTGGCGGACTCTCCCGCGGGTCAGGCGGCCTGGATCTACGAGAAGTTCCAGTCCAAGACCGACAACCACGGGCTCGCCGAGGACGTCCTCGGTATGGACGACATGCTCGACGCGATATCCCTCTACTGGTTCACCAACAGCGCAGCTTCGTCCGCCCGCATCTACTGGGAGAACAAATCGGCCACTCTCGCCGGTCCGAAGCTGACGCTTCCGGTCGCGGTGACCGTCTTCCCGAAGGACATCCCACGCCTGCCGCGAAGCTGGATCGAAGACACCTACAGTAACCTGATCCACTACGGCGAGGCCGACAAGGGCGGGCACTTCGCGGCCTTGGAACAGCCCGAGATCCTGGTCGGCGAAATCCGCGCCGGCCTGCGCACCCTTCGTTCCTGACGCCGACGCGCGAAGTCGAAGACGAAAGCGAGCCTCCTGCAGTTCTGCCTGTACGGCCTGGGCCGGAAGGGTCCTGGCTGATCCGCGCTCGCCCGTCGTGCCGCCGTTCACGGCCAGGGCACGCGGCTACGGCACGCGGCGGCCGACTGCCCCCGGTCGATGTGGCGCGATGGTGCCTGTGCCCCGCGGCACGTGCGTGTCACTCTGCCCACCGGGGCAGTCGAGACGACGGGGGAGTTGCCGTATGCCACACGAGGGTACGAGCCGCCGGGCGATACTGGGCGGAGCGCTCGCGGGCGCCGCGGTGATCGGCTTCGGGGCCTCCCGGGTGTCGGCGGCGGCCCGCCCGGGCCCGGGGGGCATCACGACCACACCGTTGCGCTCGTCGAGCGGGTGCGGCGCGGTCACCTGGATCACCGGCGTCAACCGGTTCGGCCAGATCGTCGGCGCCGGCCTGTTCGGCACGTTCCCCTTCGAGCCGGTCCTGTGGTCGGGCGGTCAGGTCTCGGCCCCGCTCGCGCCGGGCGGCCTGCGGCCGCTGGAGCTCGTGGGCATCAGCGACCTGGGCCAGTACGCCGGGACGTACGACGACGCCGACCGCCGCACCGCCCTGGTGTGGACCGACGGCGTCCCGCAGCCGATACGGATGGGTTCCCTGCACACCCGGGCCGCCGCCATGAACAGCTCGGGCCGGGTCCTGGTCCAGGCCCGCTCGACCTGGCCCAGCGAATCCGAAGGGTGGACGTACGACCGGATGTTCCTCTACGACCGGGGGCGGGCCACCCCGGTCCTGCCGCCGGGCGACGGCCCCTGGCAGGACATCCGCGCGATCGCGCTGAACAACCGGGGAGCCGTCGTCGCGACGGTCGTGAACCCCGACAACCCCTGCACAAGACTGTCCTTCTTCTGGCAGGCGGGCCGGGCCACCTGGCTGACGGACATCGGCGGCGGCGGGATGGACGTCCTGCCGACGTCGCTCAACGACCGCGGGCAGGTCGCCGGCACCGCGACCCCCACAACCGGCTCGCCCTCCGGCCGCCGCGCCTTCCGCTGGCAGGCCGGCACCTCCCAGCTCTCGCCGCTGCCGCCCGGCGACATCTCCGGCGGGGTGCGGGTACAGGGCACGCAGGCGGTCAACATGCGTGGGGACGTGGTCGCTGCGGGCTACGACGACTCCGGACCCGACGTGCCGGTCCTGTGGTCGGGGGACACCGTGACGGTGCTGCCGGTCCCGGGCGACACCACGCTCGCGGAGGCCCTTGCCATCAACGACCTCGGAGACATCTGCGGCTACTACCTGCCGGCGGCCACCGGCGAGTTCGTCCCGTGCCTGTGGCGCGCCGGTCGGCGCATCGACCTCCCCTTGCCCGACGGCGTCGTCAGCGCCAAGGCGATGCGCATCGACAACCAGGGCCGTGTCTTCAGCTGGGGTGGCCCTTCCGGAGCCGGCACCACCTCCGGCGGCGGGGTCTCCGGCGGCGCCTCGACCGGAAGCGCGACGGCCGGCACCGTTGGCGGCAACTCGTCGTCCACCGGCAGCTCGTCGTCCACCGGCGGGTCCGCGTCCACTGGCGGGTCCGCGTCCAGCGGCGGCACGGCGGTCGGTGGCACAACGACCGGTGATACGACGACCGGCGGTAGTGCGGTCGGTGGCACGACGACCGGCGGTAGTGCGGTCGGTGGCACGACCACCGCCGGCAGTGCGACCGGCAGTACCACCGGAACGCCCGGGTGCACGGCCTACTGGTTCAACTGCGTCCAGTGGACCGTCCCTTTCTGAGCCGACCGCCGCGCGGCGGAACCGGGTGCTGCTCGCCCTGGCCCACGAGCGCGCGTGCGGCGCGAGGAGCTGCGCTCGCTGCGGACCGACGACGTCGACCCGGCCCAGCGGACGCTTCGGATCGGGGCGGAGACGGCGAAGACCGAGCAGCCGTAGCGGTTGTGATCAGGCGGAGGCTCCGCTGTCGATGACCAGGTCCGCGCCGACGACCGAACCGGCGAGGGGGGAGGCGAGGTAGAGCACCGCGGCCGCGACCTCCTCGGCCTTCGCGACCCGTCCGAGCGGGTTCTCGCTCTTCACCCGCTCCGCGCGGTCGGCCGGGGTCTCGCCGGGACGCAGGGACATCGGTGCGTCGGAGGCACCGGGGCTGACGGCGTTGATGCGGATGTTCTCGTGGATGTGGTCGAGCGCGGCGGCGCGGGTGAGCGCGGACACCGCCGCCTTGGACGTGATGTACGGCGCCGCACCGCGGATCCGGCGGTGCGCGCCCAGGTTGGCGGACACGTTGACGATGACCCCGCCGCCGTGACCCCTCATGTAGGCCATCTCGTGCTTCATGGCCAGCCACACTCCGGTGACATTGGTCCGCAGCACCACGTCCCAGTCTTCCTCCTCGACCTCGCCGGCGGGTACACCGCCGCGGAACACGCCGGCGTTGTTGACCGCGATGTCCAGGCCGCCGAAGCGGGCAACGCTCTCGCGTACGAGGTTGTCGAGCTGCCGGGAGTCGGTCACGTCGGCCGTGACGGCGGCAGCCTTGCCGCCGGCGCCTTCGACGAGAGCGACGGTCTCGTCCAAAGTGACCGCGGTGCGGCCCGCGGCGACCACGGACGCGCCCTCGGCGGCGAAGGCGAGTGCGATCGCACGGCCCAGGCCGGACCCGGCGCCGGTGACGAGAACGGTCTTGTCGGTGAAGCGGTTCATGGCGTTGGTTCCTTCTGGTGAGAAAGACAGCATCGTCAGGGACGGCGCATGCGCCGAATACTAGACCGATCAGTTCAGTATTACCGCCCCGATCAGGACGAGTCGCGCGATGTGACGACTGCTCGCTCCGATGAATCAGATCCGGGGCAACAGGGCCAGAGCCTGCTCCGCGGCGTCCCGCACCCGCGCGGGATCGTCCGACACCTTGCCGACGACGCGCACCCCTTGCAGCATGACGAGGAGCATGCGGGCCAGCGCACGCGGATCGCGATCCTCGGGAAGCTCGCCCTGGGCCCGGGCCCGCACGAAGGCGGAGTACAGCATCGTCTCGACGTATTCCCAGCTGTTCTCCACGCGGCGGGCCGCCGCGGGATCGTGCGGACCCAGTTCCGCGGCCGTGTTGGTGACGAAGCAGCCGGCCAGCCGTACTTCCGGCGCCGAAGCCTCCGCCGCGAAACGGCGTACCATCGCCCGCACCGCGGGCATCACGGGACCCGGCTGCGACAGTTCCTCGAGGATGAGCGGGTCGCGCGTCTCGACGTACCGGTCCAGCGCCTTCAGGTACAGCTCGCGCTTGCCCCCGAAGGTCGCGTAGAGGCTGGCGCGACCGATCCCGAGGTGCTCCACGAGGTCCGCCACCGACGTCGCTTCGTAGCCGCGCCGCCAGAACAGATCGAGGGCCGACCGCAGCGCGGCGTCCGGATCGAATGCCTTGGTCCTGGCCACGCCACCACCGTAACCCAATGAGATCGATCGGTCCAATACTGGCGACGGTTCCGCAAAGTGTCCGCCGCCGTGGGCATCGCCGTCCTGGACGACGTCCTCGGCCTCGACAGCACTGCCCAGAACGCGATAGGCGGTGGCGAAAAGAGTAACGGCCTTTGGGGGGATTTCCTGCCGGAGTCCAGGGCAGTGGGCGGCCGGGTCCGTTCCGAAGCGGCCACCGCGGTTCGGTGTCACACATCCGCCGACCGCGCGGTCTTTCAGGGTGAAGCGCGGGTCATGCACCCACCCACCGCCTTCTTCTCGCTTCCCCACACGGCGAAGCGGTATCCGTGCCGCACGCAGGAGGTGTCCTATGGACTGGCGCGTACGCGGTCTCTGCCTACGCGAAGACCCTGATCTCTTCTTCCCGATAGGCGGCGTCAACAGCGGTATGGCAGTGCTGCAGACGGACGAGGCGAAGGTCGTCTGCAGCCATTGCCCTGTGACGAGGCAGTGTTTGGCGTGGGCCATCGATGTCGGGCCGGTGGAGGGGATCTGGGGTGGCACAACCGAAGGGGAGCGCCGCGCGATGCGGCGGAGTGCGGCGCGCGAGTCGGAGGCGACGGACAACGCCGCCTGAGTGCCGGCAGCATCTCGTCGTCCTTGCGGTACGGGTGCGCGCGTGCTGTTCCCCTCCACGAAGCGTCCCCGTGCCCCCGGCGCTTCGCAGGGCCGGCGGGTAGCTATTCGAGGAGTTCGCCTTCGACGGAGGGCGTCCCGGCAGCGGCCCCGGGGCGCGTGGACGGCTACCCAGGGTGCGGAGGGCGGCGGTGGGCGCCGCCGTGGCGCCCGCCGGGCAGGATCGATACCCGCTCGCAGGCGGGGCCGCACCGCGCAAGAAGCCGTCACATCTGTCCTCCCAGTGGTGGTAGTCCGGGAGCCGGTCGGTCAGGTCCGTGAGCGGTGATGGACCGGGGAAGGTGCGCACGATGTCGGACGAGACGCCTACGGACGCGTTCCGC
This sequence comes from Streptomyces sp. HPF1205, assembly GCF_020400825.1. GTDB lineage: Bacteria > Actinomycetota > Actinomycetes > Streptomycetales > Streptomycetaceae > Actinacidiphila. The sequence goes on along the minus strand of NZ_JAINVH010000022.1, from coordinate 35,053 downwards.
GAATCCGACGATGGCGTGGCCGCGCTGCCCACCACATGACCTGCCCTGTGCATACTCCCGTCGACGTCGTGCGCTGCATGCTGACGGTGCTCTTCGCGTCAGCGGCGTTGCACGCATTGCTGCACGGTGCCCGGACGCCGGGGATGGGGCGGCGTGACCGGGTGGACCACCTCCTGCACTTCGCCACGGCCGTTGTCATGGCAGCGATGCCTTGGGGCCTGGGCCGATCGCTCTCGGGCCCGACCACGACGGTCCTCCTCATGGCAGGCGCTCTTTGGTTCCCCCTGACCGCGGTCCACCGCCGCACCGGGGAGTCAGCGGCGATGGCCGACCGACTGCCACCTGCGGCCGGTATGGCGGCGATGGCCTGGATGCTGTGGACTCCCCACATGTGGGCGGTCCCATCCCACGAGACCCCGGCCGGAAGCGGGCCGGGTGCGCACCACTTTGCAACTGTTGATCACGCTGCGAGCGTCCCGGCGACGGCCGACGTGGTCACCGGTCTGCTGACCGCGTACCTCCTTGCCTGCGGCGTAAGGTGGTTGAACCCGATGCCCCATCCCACGCCCGCCGCGGACACCGCGCGGCGCCGAGCCGCGACGCACGATCCGTACGGCCACCTGCGTGACGGGGCCATGGCGCTGGGAACGGCCGTGATGCTGCTCATGCCTCACTGACCGGGTGTCACAGGCTCCGACGGCGGCCCTACCGCACGGGTCCCGTTCCGGCGACACCGCGCGACACCGCCGACTGCGGATGCCGGAGGGCAGCCGGGCGTCGCACGTGTCACAGATCCGCCGGACGTCCGGTCAGGAGGGTCGAGCGGTCTTCACGACCGGCCACATGACCACCGTGGCAGCCGAAGACGGTGCCGGAACACGGTGGGATCACGGAAGGTGCGACTCAGTGTCGGAGAATTCACAGCACGCCCACGACGGCCACGTGGGGCACGGTCACGGTACCGTCGCCGGGGACGGGCCGAGTTGGACCCGGGCGGCGAGGATGCTTCAGGACGCCTCCCCGATCACTGTTCCGGAGGGCGCCTCGGCGATGACCATCCACGTCGAGTGGGAGCCCGGTGACCCCGGCACCCCACCGCACCGCCACTCCGGCCCGGCGTTCGGCTATGTCATCAAGGGCGCGGTGCGCTTCGAACTCGAGGGCGAGCCCGAGCGCATCGTCGAGGCCGGTGGCACCTTTTGGGAGCCCGGCGGCGATGCCATCCATTACCAGGACGGCAACGCCCTCTCCGACGAGAGGACCGAGTTCGTCGTCACGATGATGTGCGCCCCCGGCAAGCCCATGCTCGAACTCGTCGACGAGGAGGAACTGCGGAGGCGGGCACACCTGCGTGCCCCGCGGCCCAGCGCCTGACCCTCGCGGTTATGGCACCGTCCGCCGACCGAGGGCGGCGGGCGGTGCCACACCGGCGCTCACCGGTCCCGGACCGGCGCTCACCGGTCCCGGACCGGTGTCATTCGGCGGTCTGGTGACCGGCGAACCGGGAAACCAACGGCGGCTTCGTCAACATGCCGTGTGTCCGCCCATGCGGCAGACGGGAAGGCGCGGCGGTCTGCCGCGGTGTGCCGCAGGCGACCGACGCGCCGGCGGCCTCGCGCCCCTCTGCGCCGCAGGCGGCCACCAGGCCCGGCGAGCCACCATCAGCGAACACAAAGGTGATCACCATGGCAACCGAAAGCGTCCTGCACCCCAGCCTCATCGTCCCGATCGGGCACGTCGAGCCCGTTCCCCGCCGTATCCGGGGAATGGTCGGCGGGCGCGTGGTCTTCGACACGCGCCGCGCGCTGTACGTGTGGGAATGGCAGGCCTATCCCCAGTTCAGCATTCCGGTCGAGGACCTGGTGGACGGCGTGCTCCACGACGACGAGCACAGTGAGCAACTCGGTGCCGGTCCCGCGCACCGTCACACCCTGCAGGTCGGTCCGGAGGTCCGTGCGGGGGCTGCGTGGGTCTGGGGCGAGGGCGCCCCGGGACCACTGCGCGGCACCGTGCGCTTCGAGTGGGAGGCACTGGACTACTGGTTCGAGGAGGACGAGCCGGTCTTCGTCCATCCTCGGAGCCCCTACTCCCGTGTGGACGCCCTGCGTTCGAGCAGCAGCGTCCGAGTCGAGTTGGACGGTGTCGTGCTGGCGGAGGCTGCCGATTGCGTGAAGCTGTTCGAGACCGGCCTGCCGACCCGCTACTACCTCAACCGCACGAACATCGACTGGACGCGGCTGCGGCACTCGGACACGGTGACCCGATGCCCGTACAAGGGGACGACGAGCAGCTACTGGTCGTTCGACGGTGACACCGCTTCCCACGAGGACATCGCCTGGATGTACGACTTCCCGACCATCCACGCCAACCGCATCGCCGGGCTGACCGCTTTCTACAACGAGAGGGTCGATCTGTACATCGACGGTTTCCTGCTGCCGAGGCCCACCGACCCCACCCGGGTCGCCACTGACTAGCCGGAGCATCCGCATCGGCCGCGAGGCGGTGCCAGGGCTGTCAGGAAGATCGGTGGCAGCGCCTCGCGGCCACTCGCGCCCCGAGCGGTACGCGGATGCCGAACGGCACGCCTCGCTGGTCTTGGTGCAACGGCCCCGCGAAGCCTTCGTCACCCACGGGGAGCCCCGCCACGAAGAACTGCCGGCGGACGCCCCCACCCCGTGAACGGGCCTGCGCGGGCGGCCGGGATCACACGGTGCGATCCACCCGGTACGGGCACGCGGCACAGGGCTACCCGGCGCGGTAGAGCCCGCGCCCGCTGCGCCGGATCCGGGAGGTGCCGACGAGCCGGTCCAGGGTGCTGCGGACCGCGTTGATGCTGCCGTTGTCCGTGTCCCGGCCGAGTGCCGCGGCCACGTCCCGCGCGCGTACGTCGGCGCCGCCCGTCCCGGCGAAGAACTCCAGGATCTGCTCGGTGAGCCTGCCGTACGTCCTCTGCTCGTCGTCCCCGGCCGAGGCGCTGTCCGCAGCCTTGAGGGACGGCTTCTCGCCGGGAGCTGCCGGTACCGGCGGTGCGACAGGCGCCGACTTCGGCTCCTGGGAGGGGAGCACGGCCTGGAGCGTACCCAGGACGCGTTGGACGGAACTCAGATGGGCGACAACCGCGGACAACTCCCGCTCCAGGGCCTGCTTCTGGATCTCCAGGCGGGCCAGCTCCTCCTGGAGGTCCCCGGCTGTGACCTCGATGTCATGCGCCGTGTTCGGTGGCCGATTGGCAGCAGAGACCATGTGTTCCTCTCGACTGCACCATTGTTGCCACCGTTCCTTCGGAATGCAACGGCTGTCGGTGTCGTGGGAGGGCGACCTAACGGTTCCGTCGGCGCAGTTCCTCGGCAACCGCGGCGATGCGTGCGTCGACACTGCCGAGCGCCTCCCGAAGCATCCGCAGCCGGGCTTCCAGCAGGGCGGCTTCGGCTTCCAGCAGGGCACCGGCGGCGGGATCGGAACACTGGTCGGGGTGGAGGAACATGTGGCTCTTCCCTGGGGTCGGTCCGGTCGGCGGCTGGGGGCAGGCCCCCCTACCTGAATGACCAGACAGCCGGGAGAGTCGTGACGGTCGATTTCCGTGCGTCCGGGCAGCGCGTCGATCATGAAAAACTGTGCGACGCATCACTAATTGTCACACCATGTGTTCCTGCCCGGTCTTCCCTGTGTGACCCGTTCGGTCGCGGCGTGCGGAGGGCGATCCAGGAATGAGTGAGGCGATGGGCGAGGAGAGCGAGCCGGTCCGGGCATGGCGGGAGCCGGCGGGGGAGCGGCTCGCGCGATGGGCGCGGACGCGCACGGGAACGGGCGGGCTGTCGAGGGCCGCTCTGCGCAGGGCGGTCCCGGACCACTGGTCCTTCATGCTGTGGGAGATCGCCCTCTACAGCTTCCTCGTCCTCGTCGTCACCGGCGTCTACCTGTCCTTCTTCTTCCACCCCTCGGCGCAACCGACGGTGTACCACGGCAGTTACGCGCCGCTGGACGGGCAGAGGGTGTCCGGGGCGTTCGACTCGACGATGCACATCTCGTTCGAGGTACGCGGCGGTCTGCTGATGCGCCAGGCCCACCACTGGGCGGCGCTGATCTTCCTCGCCGCCGTCCTCGCGCACCTGATGCGCGTGTTCTTCACCGGGGCCTTCCGCCGGCCGCGCGAGCTGACCTGGGTGCTGGACTTCCTCGTGCTGGTCGTAGGCATGGTGGAGGGCCTGACGGGCTACGACCTGCCGGGCGACCTGCTGTCCGGCACCGGCCTGGCGGTCGTCGAGGGCACCTTGCTGGCGGTCCCCGTCGTCGGCACGTACCTGTCGTACCTCCTCTTCGGCGGCGCATTCCCCGGCCACGACCTGGAGGCCCGCTTCGCCACCCTCCACGTCCTGCTGCTCCCCGCCGTGATCACCGCACTGCTCGCCGCCCACCTGGCTCTGCGCCTGCGGCACCGGCACACCCAGTGGGCCGCTCCCGGACGCACCGAACGCAACGTCGTCGGCCTGCCGCTGCGGGTGTACGCCGTGAAGTCGGCGGGCTACCTCTTCATCGTCGCCGGGGTGATCTTCACCATGGCGGCGGTGGCGCAGATCAACCCCATCTGGGAGTACGGCCCTTACCGCCCCGACCAGGTCTCGTCCGGATCGCAGCCGGACTGGTACATGGGCGCCCTCGACGGGTTGCTCCGCGTCATGCCCGGCTGGGAGGTCACCGTGGGGGGCCACACGCTGGTCCTGGACGTGCTCGTGCCGCTGCTGGCCGCGGTCGGCCTCTTCCTCGCGCTGGGCGCCTATCCCTTCATCGAGACCCGGGTCACCGGCGACCGCCGCGAGCACCACCTGCTGGACAGACCGCGCGACCACCCGGTGCGCACCGCGCTGGGCACCGCATGGCTGAGCGTGTACCTGCTGACGCTCACAGGGGGCGCCAACGACATCATCGCCACGCATTTCCACGTCTCCGTCAACGCGGTGACCTGGGCGGTTCGCATCGGCCTCTTCACCGTGCCGGCCGTGGTCCACACCGTGACGCGACGGCTCGCGCTGGGCCTGCAGCAGCGTGACCGCGACATGGTCCTGCACGGGCGCGAGACCGGCATCATCGTACGGCTACCCAACGGCGGCTACACCGAGATCCACGAGCCACTCGACCGGCGACGGCGGCAGATCCTCACCGCACGGAAGCCGCCCAAGCCACCCGAACCACTGCCATGACCCCCGCGCCGGCACGGGCCCGGGCCGGCCGGCCCGTCCGTGGCGCGCAGGCCGCCCGGCCTCGCCGCAGAAGACCCTCAAAGCTTCTTGTTGTCACACTTTCTGGTGATACTCGGTCATAAAACATGAGGGCCATTCGGCTCTGCGCTCGTATACGTCGCGGGCTTCCTGCCCGACAAGGGCGAGAGCGCGTTCGATCTGTCGTCGAAGTTCCCCGGCAGCACGCTTGGGGACACCCTGCACGCCGTTCCGGTCACGCTGCCGGACGGTTCGAAAGACGCCGATCTGACCATCGTCCCGGCCGAGTTCCACGACCAGTTCGCCGCCGACGTACCCCGGGACGTCTCCGACCTGATGGCCGTCTCCCAGCGGCCGGTCACCAACGCCGCTCTGCACGACGGCGCCGGTGAGCCCGCCTGGAAGACCATCCCGTCATGGGCCCTGGTGGCTACGCAGGACCGCAACATCCCGCCGCAGGCCCAGCGCTTCATGGCCGAGCGCGCCCACGCCCACACGGTGGAGGTCCGCTCCTCGCACGCGGTGAGCGTCTCCCATCCGGGTGACGTCGCCGAGGTCATCGAGCAGGCGTCGATGGGAACCGCCGACTGATCTGGAACCGCCGAAGGGGCGGGGCGCCTCATCGCGCATCCCGCCCCTTCAACACCGGCTCGACCGCGCGGGTGGATCGCCGCAGCCCGCTCTCCGACGTGCCCGCCGCGAGGGCGAGGTGATCACCCGACGAAGCAGCCGCCGGCGTTGAGCGCGGGCCCGACCGAGGCGGGCGGGCCCGGCGCATAGTCCGGAAGGCGGGACGAGCCGGCTGCGGCAGCGGTACCCGGGAAGCCGCCGAGCAGCGTGCCGGTCGTCGGAACCGCGGCGGCTGCCGACGCGCGCTTGAAGAACGTGCGGCGGTCGGCAGCGCCCGTGTCTGCGGACTCAGTGGGCAAGGTCTGTTCCTGCGAGCATGGGTAGGCCCGCACTGGCCCGACGCTGCCGGCGGCAGCCACTCTTGTCAGGAAGGACGGAGTTCGACAACGACTCGGTAGCCGGCAGGCTCCGAGGTGATGTGCAGGCCCGGGTCGTCGAACAGGCGTTGCAGCGAGGCATGCCACTCGGGGTTTCCCATGGCTTTGTCGAGCGCGGTGCCCGACGTCCACTCCGCGACGTGGACGAAACGCGTCTCCGGGGCGTCTGCCAGGGGACGGTGCAGACGGGAGCGGAGGAAGCCGGACTGGGTCGACATGATCCGGGCGTTTTCCTGGTACGCCTCGGTGAAGTAGTCGGCTTCGGCCGTCGGCACGGTGTAGGTCTTGATGACGATGACCGGTCCGTCGACAGCGGTCTTCGATTCCAGCGAGTGATTCATGCCCACTGTGACCGGGCACGCGGCGAGTTTGTGACCGCCGTCGCACTTACTCGCGTGATCGCCCCGGGGCGTGTCGCCGCCCGGCGGGGTGCGTGAGGACGGCGTCCTGGCCACACCATGCTTGCGCGCGGCCGCGACCGGTCGGCCGCGGGGCATTGCACACTGTTCGACGCACGCCCCCCGTGGTGAAGGGTGGCAGGCGCCTGCGACGCCGCTCGCCGCGTCGACGACGGGCGCCGAGATACGCAGGCGCGCGTCGGTGACGATGCCGCCGCGTCCCTCCAGGGCACGCGTCACAACATCGGGAGCCGCCCGGTCTAACAGTCGGCCAGTACATCGCACCGGCGGCCCGCGGAGCTCTGCCGAGAAGGGGAAAGGGAGGAAGAATGACATACGTCATCGCGCAGCCATGTGTCGACGTCAAGGACAAGGCATGCCTGGTGGAATGCCCGGAGGACTGCATCCACGAAGGCGAGCGGACCCTCTACATCGACCCCGTGGCATGCGTTGACTGCCACGCGTGCGAGCCGGTGTGCCCGGTCGACGCGATCTTCCCCGAGGCTGAGCTTCCGCAGCACTGGTCGTACTATCTGGCCGTCAACGCCGAGTTCTTCCAGCAACCTTCCGACGACGGTACGGCGCGCGGCGACCACCCGGTGGTGGCGGGACTACCACCGCAGCACGCGGACAAGAAGGGAATCGCCGCCTTCACCGCCCGCAGGGACGAGGCGGACGTCGTCGACCTCTGGTTCCCCGCTGCCCTCGGCGCACCCGAATCCTGACGGCGTCGCCGGTCGGCACTGGCCTTGAGACCAGTGAGACCGCTGTACCGCGCGGGCAGTGATGTGTGCTGATCGCAGGCGCCTTCCGCGTATCCGATGACCCTCGCACCAAAGCGAAAGAGGCAGAACGTGAGCAGCACACTGGAAGGCAAGGCCGTCCTGGTCACCGGGGCGTCCTCGGGCATCGGCAGGGCCACGGCGCTGGCGCTGGCACGGGCCGGGGCGTCGGTGGCAGCCGGGGCACGCCGCACCGACCGGCTGAGATCGCTGGCCGACGAAGCCCCGGGGGGCGATGTTCTGGCCCTGGAACTGAACGTCGCGGACCCGCAGTCCGTAAGGGACGCGGTCGCGGCGACCGTCACGCGTTTCGGCCGCTTGGACGTCCTGGTGAACAACGCGGGCGTCATGCTCAACGGCGCGATCCTGACCGCGGACATCTCCGACTGGACGCACATGGTCGCGATCAATCTGCTCGGCTCCATGTACGCGGTCCACGCTGCCCTGCCCCACCTGCTCGACACCAAAGGCGCGGTGGTGCAGGTCTCCTCGACCTCGGGGCGTTCCGCCTCGGCCGGCGCCGGTGTCTACGCGGCCACCAAGTTCGGTGTCACGGCCTTCTCCGAGGCGCTGCGCCAGGAGGTCACGGAGCACGGTGTGCGGGTCGTCGTCATCGAACCCGGCTTCGTGTCGACCGAGCTGACCACCCACAGCACTGACCCGGCCATGCGGGCGAAGGCCAGGGAGATGGCCGCGGCCATGCGCACCCTCCAGCCGGAGGACGTGGCCGCCGCCGTCGTCTACGCGGTCACCCAGCCTGCGCACGTCGCCGTCAACGAGATACTGATCAGGCCGACCGACCAGACCCGCTGAGCCGGCGCCGCGCGCTCAGCCGGCCGGCGACGCCACGAGGAGGTCTTCGAGCGCCGTGACATCGCCCGTGCGGGCGGCTGAGAGGGACCCTCCATCAGCCGCCGGTGCTCGGCAGGGGTGACCCGCTCGCGCCGCTCGGCCGCCAGGTGCTTCCGGGCCAGGCTCACAAGCGTCCGGACGTTGGCCGCACCGAGGCGAGGACGGCGGCGATCTCCGTGTGGCGTTCCCCGGTCCCTTGAACCGATATCACCAAGACCGGGAAGACCCGTTCCCCGTCATCCCGATGGAGCGAGACACCGTGGACATACACCAGGAGGCCTCCCGGGGCCTGACCGACATCGAGAGCTTCCTGTACCGACAGGCCCATCTGCGGGCGGCACGTCGCCGCGTGGGCGATTTCACCGGTCGCGAGCCCGGGCTGACCGCCGATCAGAAGGCGGACATCGAGCGCTGGTACCTCGAGGAACAGATCTACGTCGCCTGCATGGTGACAGAGCACATCGCGGACAGGGTCAGCGCGGCGGAAGAGGATCACCGCCTGCGCTTCACGCGCCGGCTTCGAGGCGTACTGGTTGCGATGGCCCTGGTCACCGTGGCCGTGACCGTGTCCGTCACGGTGATCCTCACACACGGGTGACCCGGCGGCACGGGTCGGTTCACAGACTCACACGGTGTGATCGCTTGTCGCGGACAGGAAGGTGACCACTGCGCAGCGGGCCGCGTGCGGGACCGAACTCCTCCTCCCGCCCCCAGCAGTCGAAGAAGTAGGCAGGAGCGAGGGAACGCAGTACCGCGCTCGCCTCGTCGTCACTCAGCAGGTCGAGGCGTGACGACGGTGGGCACGGTCACGATCGGGGTCTGCTCAGCCAGCAACCGGTGGACGGGGCAGCGCTCGGCCACCGAGACCAGGCCCTTGATGTGGTCGGGGTCCAGCTCGCCCGTGAGGCGGACCTCCTTGGTGATCCGTCCGTGCGCGTCGAACTGCACGGTGACGTCGACCTGATCGAGCGGCCAGTCGTGCCGGTCCGCGGACGCGCGTACCGCCATGGACGTGCACGCCCCGAGGGCCGCCAGGAGCAGCTCACCGGGTGTCGGACCGGTATCGCCGCTGATGGGCCGGGGTTCGTCCGCGGTCAGTATGTGTGTGCCGACCGCGATGGACCGAGCGAGACCCCGGCCCTCGCTCACGGCTACTGTGCGTGAGGTCATGATCTTCTCCTCCGGTATGCGCTTCACCACTGAGACAGGACGGCTCCGCTTCCTGTGACAGGTGGCCGCGGGGGCTGTCACACGGTGCTCAGGTGTTCCGCGACCGCCTCGAAGAACGGCGCGGCACGCACGATGGAGTGGGGGACCGGCGACATGCGCACCTGCTCCTCCTGCAGCAGCTTCACAACGAAGTACACGGATTGCCCGACGCCGGACAGCCCGCCGAGGGAAGAGGCTCACTTCTGTTGTCACAGATCCGACGGCTGCCTGGTCATCACTGACAGACGCTCGGGCCCGGCTGGCCCCGTACCTCCCCGCGCCCGCCCTGCGCTCGTCGACCCGCGGCAGCACTGCCGCGGGTCGAGACCTCAGACACCACGGCGGCCGCCCCGACACCGACGGGGCATAGGGCCATGTCCGAACACCGAAAGTGGGAACACTTGTGAATCACCAGGAACAGCTTGAGGCCACCGAGGCACCCTCGACGGTACGGATAGCGACGCTCGAAAGCCTGCGACAGCACCTCCAGTGGGCGCTGGAACTCGAACACGCCACGCTGCCGCCCTATCTCTGCGCGCTCTACTCGCTCGATCCTCAGCGGAACCCGGACGCCGTCGAGGCAGTCGGTGGCGTCTTCGTGGAAGAGATGATTCATCTGGCCCTGGCGGCGAACCTCCTGAATGCGGTCGGCGGCCGACCGCGTCTCGACACAACCGAGTTGCTGCAACAGCACCCCCGCACCCTGCCCCACGGCAACCGCTCCCTGCGCCTGTCCCTCCTACCGTTCGGGCCCGAGGCGCTGGAGATGTTCCTTCGCCTCGAGCAGCCGGCCCCGCCCGGCGCATCGGCCGAAAGCGACGATTACGAGACGATCGGTCAGTTCTACGACGCCATCGAGGACGGACTGCACCACCTGTGCGCCGAACTCGGCGAAGCCGCGGTCTTCTGCGGAGACCCGGCGCGCCAGGTCACCGGCGGCCCCTTCCGGCACACGGGCGGGCAGCTGGCTCCGGTCACCGATCTCGGCTCTGCCCTGGCGGCACTGGAGGAGATCGTCGAGCAAGGCGAGGGTACAGCGCGGGGCGAGGTGTGGGACGGCGACCGGGACATCTTCCACCCCGAGCGCGACGAGGTCTCGCACTACTACCGGTTCCGGGAACTCACGCTGGGCCGGCGCTACCTGCGCGGTGACACACCGCAGTCCGGCCCCACGGGGGAGCCGGTCACGCTCGACCTGTCCGGCGTCCGTCCGATGCGCCCCAACCCGCTGGTGTCGGACCACCCGGAGGGGAGCTCGATCCGATCCGCGCAGGAGGAGTTCAACCGCACCTACTGCGGGCTGCTCCAGCTGCTGGAGGAGACGTTCAACGGCAGCCCGGACAGGCTTGCGGCCGCGACCGGCACGATGTACGCGTTGAAGTCGCAGGCCCAGGCCCTGATGGAGATGCCGGAAGGCGACGGCACGACCGCCGGACCGACTTTCGAGTACGTTGAGCCGGACCTGCGCCGGTGATCCAGCCGCGGTGTCGCAGCGGCGGTATCGCACGCCGCGGCACCGCTCGACGTTCGGCCAGTCCCCGGTGGGTCGCGACCAGGTCCTGCGGATGCGCGCTCGCCGTAGGGGCCGCGTCGAATGCCTCCCCGTACCTGCCCGGACCGTTGTGAAGAACCGCTCGGGCCCGTTGGGCGATGGCCATGCCGATGCCCTCACCGCGGTTCGGGACATCCTCCATGCCGCGCTCGATCAGCGGGACGGCTTCGCGTACGCGTCCCCGCACGGCGGTGAGTGTGACCGTGCCGTACGGCGCAGAGCTGCTGCCGACCGCCTCCTGGAGCCGGTCGATCTCCGCGATGAGCAGTGCCGCGGCGTCGAGGTCCCTGGCGGGCCGGGCAGCCCTGCCCTGGCCGCCGCGTCCGTAAGCCGCGGGCGTCGGTGTCACCGAGGCCGTCGGGCGCCGGCTCGGGCAGACCGGCCAACTCGTCGCGTCCCCGCTGCTCACGAGAGGCGAAGACGAGCGCCAGCGGTTCGGCGAGCATGCGGCGCGCGACGAACGCAAGCGTCTGCGCGGAGACGCGGTCGAACCACTGCGCGTCGTCCACGAGACAGATCAGCGGCCGCTCGGCGGCTGCGTCGGTCAGCAGCCCGAGTACGACAGGATCGACCAGGAACCTGTCCGGAGGCGGTCCGGTGTTCAGCCCGAATGCCGTGGAGAGCGCTTCCCTCTGCGGAGGCGGAAGGGAACCGGCGCGCGCGAGGAACGGGGCGCGCAGCTGCTACAGCCCCGCGAACGGGAACTCCATCTCCGACTCGGCTACCGCCACGCGGGCGATGCGGTGTCCTGCGGCGCGCGCCGCCAGGTGATCCAGTAGAGCGGACTTCCCGATTCCGGCATCACCGGCGCAGAACGAGTACGGCGCTGCGTCCGGCCTCCACGTCCGAGACCAGACCTTCGAGCGCGTCGCACTCGCGGCGCCGACCACGCAGCCGCCCCGGACCGTCCCCAGCAAGTACCGGAGACCTGGACGGCCTCGTGCGGCTTCTGGTCCCCGGGGACCGTCTTCATCACTTGCCGTCCCACCGGTCGACTGCTCCGGCTCACCGGCCCACCCGATACGCTGCGTGAGAGGAGGAAATTCCGAAGCCCTGGTGCGCAGTGACCGGTCCGGACGGCAGGCGGTGCGGCCCTCGTCCTGCGGACGAGTCACACCGGGGCAGGCCATCGGCCGCTCATGCACCGGACGCCGTGCCCGTGCGCTTCGGCCACGTGCATGAGGAAGATCCCGGCCACGCCGTGGAGGAAGGCCGACACCGCAGCGGGACCGGTGCCCGGACAGGCGCCTTGGGCTACCGCCGGTGTCACAGATCGGCTACCTGTTCGGTCAATCAGCTGTGTCCGGGTGTGAGCACCGCATCCACGTGAGCGCAGTGGATCAGGAAGTACACGACCCGGCCTACGACAGCTCCGACTCGCGAAGGGATATGACGCAGGATGACACATCACGGGAAGCTGCCCGCACCGCATCACGGCCTCCTCATCACACATTTTCTGACGGTGCGCGACATCGTTGTGTCCCGGCGCTTCTACGCCGACGTCTTCGGTGGCGAGGTCGTGAGGGAGGAGAACCCGGCGGTGATCAAGATCGCCAACAGCTGGGTCATCATGAATCCGGGAGGCGGGCCCACCCCCGACAAGCCGGGGGTGACGCTGGAGGCCCCGCCGCGTGGCGACCGCGTTTCCAGCTTTCTCAATGTTCGAGTGGCTGACATGGCCGCTTTCCACTCGCACGCTGTCGCGAAAGGAGCCGACTTCCTCACCGAGCCCGTCGACCGAGGATCCGAGTTGCGTTGTTATCTTCGCGATCCTGATGGTTACCTCATCGAGGTGGGTCAGTCCACCGGTTTGCTCGCAGGGCTCCAAGCGGGGCTCCGTGCAGAGTCCAGTTGAACACCGGAACCGCCCGTTCGTGAGAGGCGACGCCGCACGCACATCTGCCCGAACCGCCGGCCGACGCGGCCTGGAAAGGCCGGACGTCCCTGCCGTGCTCGTGTCCCGTCGGCCGTCACGCACGGGCAGGGCGGCGATCTCCACCGGTTCCATCGCGTGACGGCCAGGGGACGAGCCGCTCTCCGGGCCGGGCGGGCGACCCGTCACCTCTGTGTTGTCCTTTGAGGCAACGGCGCGGCCTTGGTGTGATCACGTGCGTTGTCTGGCCCCGGCGGTGGACGTCTCGCCGTGGCTGCGGCCGGACGCGGACATCGAGGCGTGCTTCGACCGCATCGACAACGCGGCCTAGGATGGACCGCGTTCGGACGCGGGCGAAGGACAAGGGCGTGCCGACACTGGTGAGGGCTTTCCGCAAGGCCGGGATCACGACCGAGTTCGGCGAGCGGAACGCGCGGTCGCCAAAACGCCAAAACACGCCTTGCACACTCTCCACACCTTCCTCTGGTGGCGCATCGTCCGCTGGGTCACGCACCGCACCGACCGCAGCCACATCTCCCCGCGCCGGCTCGCCCGGATACTCCTCACCGGGTCCGACAACTCCAGGGCCGGGCAACACGATCAAGCCCTGAGTCCGACAGGCGCGTTCCCCGGGCGATCCGGCGGGCGCGGTCCGTCCGGCAATTGTGCACCGCCTTTTCCGGTCAGTGATCCACCGTAAACCCGCCCCGCGTGGCGAGGATCTCCTCGCGCGGGGAAAGCGCTTCAGGCGCCGGCTCGGACGACTGCGATCATGTGCGGCACGAAAGTAAGAAGATCGCCCGGAGTGCGGGATGGCCACCGCGGTCGCGGTCCGGGCGCTGATCCATGGCATGGCATAATGGTTTCCGGAGGACCAGCGAAAGCCGGACCGGCAGTGATCGTATCAGGTGGACCGGCGAAAACGGGGCAACCAACCGCTCCTGTAGGACAAGTGGAATCTCTAATTCCGATTGCTGGCATTGACATACGGAATTAACCACTCCGGCGGGGTTGCGGCTGTCCGTCAGTGGATATGTAACACCTTATCGGTGAGCAACCGGCATCTTGGCGGCATTTGCAATTCCGGAAATGTGTGCGTCACGCATTGTGATATCCATAACAGAGTGGAGTCGAAGGGCATGCTGGAAACCCCTGAATCGACGGTCCTCGACCGTCGTGGTGTCCTCGCGGAACACGATCTCCATGAGCGCGAGGAGGAGTTGTCCCTGCTGTGTGAACTCTTCCACGACGCGATGAAGGGCAGAGGCCGCATGGCCGTGGTCACCGGAGCCTCCGGTCACGGGAAATCGGCCTTGCTCAGCGCGTTCGCCGAGTACACGAGCTTGTTCGGGGCCGTCCACCTGTCCGCCACTGCTTCGCGTGCCGTGCAGTCGGTGCCGTTCGGGGTGCTCGGCCAGTTCTTCCGGAGCGCGGACCTGCCCGCGGAACTGCGCTCCCGGGTGGCCGACCTGTCCGCCCAGGCGCTCCCCGAGGCCGGGGACGCGGCCGTGGGCGGGGCCGCCCCGGAGGCCATCCCGCCTTTGACCTTCCACCGGATGGGCCTGGCCGTGGACGATCTCGTCGAGTACGTCGGCGGACCGCTGCTGCTGAGTGTCGAGGACCTGCAGTACGCCGACGCCGCCTCACTGCAGTGCCTGTCCGCGGCGGTGCGGCGGCTGCACACGGCACGGCTGCTGGTGGTGCTCAACGAGTGCCCGCAGCCCTGGCCGTCCGGGGCGATGCTGGAGGCGGAGCTGCCGCGGGAGCCGCTGACCCGCCGTATACGGCTGCGGCCGCTGTCCCGGCACGGAGTGGCGGCACTGCTGGACGAGCACCTGGGCCGGACCGCTCCGTCGGCCATGAGCGCCGACTGCCTGCGGATCACCGGCGGCAACCCGTTGCTGGTGCGCCGGCTCATCGAGGACACCCTTGGCCAGGAGCCGGGCGCCGCGCCGCGCACGCTGCACGTCGGTCCGCAGTTCGAGCAGGCCGTGCTGGACTGCCTTTACCGCTGCCACCCCAGCGTGCGGGTCGCGGCGCGCGAAGCGGCCGTTCTGGACGATCCGTTCGCCCCGATGCTGATCCGGTTATCCGAGCTCGACCCGAGGTCGCTGACGCTGGCGTTACGCAACCTGACCGAAACCGGCCTCCTCCACCATGACGGCCGGTGGCGGCATCCGCGGGCCCGTGCCGCGGTCCTGCAGGGCATGACCGCCGAGGACCGCGCGGCTCTGCACACCCGGGCGGGCACCGTACTGTTCAAGAACGGCGCTCCGGCCATCGCGGTGGCCCACCAGCTGATCGCGGCCAGCAACATCGACAACGACTGCGCCGCCACCGTCCTGCTGGAAGCGGCTGACGAGTCGTTGCACAGCGGCGACATCACGCTCGCCCTCAACTGCCTGGCGCTGGCCCACCAGTACGAACGCAGCGAGGAGCACCACGCGGCCACTACCGCGATGCTCTTCCGCGCCGAGTGGCGGGCCGACCCGCGGGCCGCCGCACGCCGGGTGCCGGCCCTGCTCGACCTCGCCGGAACCGGACTGCTCAGCGGGCGCGACGTCACCGCGCCGCTGGAGTCGCTGATGTGGTTCGGCCAGCCGCAGGTGGCTCTCAGCACGCTCGACATGCTCGAGTCGCAGGCCCACCGCGCCTACGACTCCCAGGCGGTCGTCCTCCTGCGGTTCTTCCGCGCCATGCTGGCCCCGCTGTACCCCGAGCTCGGGGATCTTGGCGCCGAGGCGGACGAAGGGGACGGACTCGTCGCGCCGCGGGCCGGGGCCCGTGAGCAGGACGGCGGCGCCGTGCACGTCGTCCCGGCCTGCTGCGGCGAGGTGGTCGCGGCGGTGGTCTCGGTACTGCGCCGCGGCCCGAACCCGCAGTCCGTGCACCTCGCCGAGCAGGTCCTGGGCAGCTGCCGGCTCGATGACAGCTCCTTCCCGATGCTGTCCGCCGCGGTGGTCGTCCTGATGCTCAACGGCGCATCGGATGCCGCCGAGCGGTGGCTCGCCGCGCTGGCCGGGTCGGCCCGGAAACAGGCGGCGCCGACCTGGCAGGCGCTGTTCGAGGCGTTGGCGGCGCGGCTGGCGCTGCAGCGCGGTGACGCCCGGGGCGCGGCCGAGCGCGCGCAGTCCGCGCTGGCCGCGATGCCCGGGACGAGCTGGGGAGTGCTGATCGGCCTGCCCCTCAGCGTGCTGATGGAGGCGGAAGCTCTGCTGGGCAGACCCTGCGGGGACCCGGCCCACCTGCGCACCACGCCCCCGGCTCCCATGTTCCAGACCCCGCTGGGCCTGCGCTTCCTGTACGCCAGGGGCCGTCTGCTGCTCGCGCAGGGCCGGCCCGCGGCGGCGCTGGACGACCTGGTCGCGGCGGGGGAGCTGGCCGCGCGCTGGGACATGGACGTCCCGGCACTGGTGCCGTGGCGGACCGAGGCCGCTCGGGCACTTCTGGTCCTCGGCGAGGCCGACCGGGCCCGGGAACTGCTCACGGAGCAGCTTGCCCTGGTCGGGCCGGGGGAGTACCTGGTGCGCGCCGCCACGCTGAGAACACTGGCGGCCGCGTCCGCGGTGGGCGAGCGCGGTTCGCTGCTGGCCGACGCGGTCGAGGCGGCGCGGCACTGCGGCAATCCGGTGGAACTCGCCCTCGCGCTCAACGATCTGGGCCGCCACCAGCTGGACCTCGGCCAGCACGGCAAGGGACGCGCCGCGCTGCGCCGGGCCCGGCAACTGGGTGACGAGCAGGGGGTGACGTTGCCCGGCCGGATCGTGCCGGAGACGGCGGACAACGGCGGAGGGCAGGCGGCCGCGCCGACCGAGGCCGGCGACGAGCACTTGGTGGGCAGGCTCAGCGACGCGGAGATGCGCGTGGTGACGCTGGCCGCCCGGGGCCACAGCAACCGGCAGATCGCGGCGAAGCTCTTCGTGACGGTGAGCACCGTCGAGCAGCATCTGACCAGGGTGTACCGCAAGCTGGGGATCAAGCGGCGCAGCGACCTGGCGCTGGTTCTGCAGGGCGGCGGTACGGTGGCGCGCCAGGGCCCGTCCGTGGGAAGGGAGACGGCGACGACCGCGGAAGCAGGCGCGGGCGCGCTGCAGGAGGCGGAATACGGACCAATCGGGACCCGCGTCCGGTACGGGGAGGCCGGTCGCGAGTCCCGATTGCTGGTGCCGATTCGGCGGGCCTGAGGCTCAGCCGGAGGTCGACACCTCACGTCCCGCCTCGGCCATTGCCGGGGCCGGGGCGGGAGGTTTGCGGAGGTTGAGCGCCCCGATGGCGCCCACGGCGGCGGCAGCCGCCGCGACCCAGCCTGCCGTTCGCAGGCCGTGCACCACGGCGTGCTGGGACGGGGTCGCTCCCCCGCCCAGGTGGATGCCGTGGTTGGCGATGACCAGGATGGCGGCGAGGCCGACCGCGGCGCCGATCTGCTGCGACGTCGAGGCGAGTGCCGACGCGACGCCCTGCTCGGCCGGGGCGACACCGGATCCGGCGGAGACGAAGATCGCGGTGAAGGCCAGGCCGCCGCCGAAGCCGTAGACACACACCCCGGGCAGTACCGCCCAGTACGTGCCGTTGGTGGACATGCCGAGCGCCATCGCGGCCATGCCGACGGCGTAGACGAGCATGCCCAGCGAGAGGGTGGTGCGCAGCCCGTTCTTGTTGAGCATCGCCGCGGCGACCCGGCCGCCGGCGATCATGGCCAGCACGCCGAGAGGCAGGAAGGCCAGGCCGGCCTGAAGGGCGTCGTAGCCGAGGATGTTCTGGATGTAGGTGGTGAACAGGTAGTAGCCGCCGCTGAGCGCGCACATGTGCAGGAAGGCGACGATCATCGAGGTGGACAGGCTCCGGTTGCGGAACAGCCGCAGGGGCGCCAGGGGCGCGCTGGTGTTGGCCTCGATGAGGAAGAAGGAGCCGATCAGCAGGACGCCGACGATCAGGGTGCCCAGCACACGCGGCGCGGTCCAGCCGTAGTCGGGGCCGCTGACCAGGCCGAAGACGACGAGTGTGGCGCCCAGTGTGACGACAAGTGCGCCGGGGATGTCGAAACTCCGCCGCGGTCCGGTGCGCGGCGCGTCGGGCGCGAGCAGCGCGGGCACGCCGAGCAGGGCGATCACGACCAGCGGGACCATGAAGTAGAAGACCCACTGCCAGCCCAGGGCCTGGGTGAGCACACCGCCGAGCAGCGCTCCGGCGGCGAGGCCGCCGCTGCCGGTCGCACCCCATACCGCGAGCGCCCGGTTGCGGGGGGGCCCTTCCTCGAAGCTGGTCACGATCAGGGTGAGCGTCGAGGGGAACAGCAGCGCGCCGCCCAGGCCCTGCACCGCGCGGGCCGCGACGAGAAGCCCGGTGGAGTCGGACAGGCCGCCGACCAGAGCCGCGGCCCCGAAGAGGATCAGTGCCGTGACGAACACCCGGCGCGGGCCGAGGCGGTCGGCGGCCCGGCCGCCGAGCAGCAGGAAACCACCGAACGAGACGGCGTAGGAGCTGACCACCCACTGCAGGGTCTGCGACGAGAAGTGCAGCGCGTCCCCGATGTCGGGCAGTGCGACGTACACGATGTTGTAGTCGACGGCGATGATGAACTGGGCCAACGCCAGTAACGCAAGCCTGAGACCGGCTCTCTGGTTCGAGTCGCCAACGGAACCTTCCACTGGATTTGACCCTTTCGATTCTACGGGGACGAGACAGGTCACTGCCGACAAGTTAGTATGCGACAGGAGAAAACTAAACACCGTTTAGGCTTGCAAACTGTAGTAGCGGACCGTGTCGGGTGTCAAGCGGGGCGTGAGGTGCGCCGGAAACGACAGCTCCCGGGCGCCGGATGGCGCCCGGGAGCTGGGGGAACGCCCTCGGCCGGGTCGGCCGGCAGGGGCCGGGGCCCCGGATGCCGGGAGGGGGTGGGGGCCGGGCCGAGGGGCGGGAAGTGCGCGGGCCGGTGGTCAGCCCCTCACCACGGGGCCGAGGACGACCGGCAACTTGCCGATGACCCGCAGCGAGATGCCCGGCCAGCGTTCGACGGGTGCCCGCTCGTCCAGCCGGACCTCGTACTTGATCAGCGCGGTCAGCGCCTCCTGGGCGATCAGCCGGGCCACCGGGGCCGCCACGCAGAAGTGGATGCCGTGGCCGAAGCCGAGGTTGCGGGTCAGCGGACGGGTGATGTCCAGCCGGTCGGGGTCGGTGAACGCGTCGGGGTCGCGGTTGGCGGCGGCCATCAGCACCAGGACGTACTCACCGGCCCGCACCGGGTGGCCGGCCACATCGGCGTCCTCCAGCGCGGTGCGGCTGACCATCGCCAGCGTGCTGTCGTACCGCAGCAGTTCCTCGACCGCGGCCGGCACCCGCTCGGGGTGCTCGCGCAGCCACGCCAACTGCTCGGGGTGGCGCAGCAGGTGGTAGACCTCGTTGCCGATCAGCGCGGCGCTGGCGCCGAACCCCGCGGCGAGCAGGTTCATGAGGAGCATCGCCAGTTCCCACTCGGTGAGCCGCTCCCCGGCGTCCTCGGCGCGCACCAGCTCACTGACCAGGTCGTCACCGGGAGTGACCCGGCGGGCGGCGGCCATCTCCAGACCGGCGTCGATGAACACGTCGCGGGCCGCGTTCCGGGCGGCCTTCTGCACGTCGGTGAGGGTGAAGCCGGGGTCGAGCCCCCGGCCGCTTTCCATGGTGTTGGCGAAGAACAGCGGGTGATACCGCTCGGGGATGTCCATCATCTCGCTGAGCACCCGTGCGGGCAGCGGGCGCGAGAGTGTCTCCTGCAGGTCGATCCGGCCGTCCGGATTCTCCGCGAGCGCCTTGGCCAGTAACTCCTCGGCGTACCTGGCCGCCACCGGGCGCAGGTCGGTGATCATCTTCGGCGTGAACGCCTTGGAGACCAGACCGCGTATGCGGGTGTGGTCCGGCGGGTCCATGAACATCAGAATGCGACCGGACTCGCCGCTCACCGGGTTCTCCACGAACTGGTCGGCGATCATCGGATTGACTCCCCATCCGAAGCGGGAATCCTTCATCACTGCCGATGCCTCCTCGAACCCCAGGACGGTGACGATGCCGCCCTCGGTACGAAAGGCTGGTCCCGACTCGGCGCGTATCCTCCGGTAGAACGGGAACGGGTCCGCGTGGAAATCCGGGTCGAACGGGTCGAACGGCAGGGATTTCCTGGCGACTTCCGGATTGTAGCTGAGCACGTCGGGGACTTTTGCGGTCGGCGCCTCGGTCATACTTCACATCCCTGGAGTTGAAGGCCTCCTGCTGTTCGCGGAAATTACCCAGACCCACCCCCTATCGCCAACCCCTCCCCGGTGTGCGGTTTAGGGGGTGGTCCGGGTTGCCGTTCTGGGGTTGGCGCCGCTGCCGGCGGTGGGTACGTTCCTGGCTGGCGGCCCGCGTATCGGATTCGTGCCGACCGCAGGTATTTCTCTGTGCCGCATTGTCCGGACCGTGTGCCCACTACCGATTCCGATGCGAGGTCGCGCATGAGCACCGAGATCGAAGCCGAAGAGGACACCGGGCTGCCCAGCGTGCTGGGCGGGTTCGACCTCACCGACCAGTCCCGGTTCGCCGAGGGGATACCGTACGCGCTGTTCGCCAGACTGCGGCGGGAGGCGCCGGCGTTCTACCACCCGGCCGGCAAGCTGGCGGACGGTGAGGGTTTCTGGGTGCTCACCCGGCACGCCGACATCGCCGCCGCCTCGGTCGACCCGTCGTTCTCCTCGCAGGGCGGCGGCGGGCGGGCCGGCGGCGGCAGCCACCTGGAGGACCTGCCGTTCGGCGGCGGTCTGGCCGGCACGGTCCTGGCCATGATGGACGACCCGCGGCACGAGGTGTTCCGGCGGCTGCTCGCCCCGGCCGTCACCCGGGCGGTCACGGCGCTGGAGCCGGAACTGCGGGCGACCGCCGGCGTGCTGGCCGATGCGCTGGTCGAGCGCGGGCGAGCAGGCGCCGTGAACGCCGTGGACGAGTTCACCGAGCCGTTCGCGCTGCGCTCGGTGGCGCTGCTGCTCGGCATACCGCGGCAGGACTGGCCGCAGTTGACGCGGTGGGTGCACGGGGTACTCGGGTTCACGCACCGCAGTACCGGCCTGGTGGATGAACAGTCGCGGGCGATGTACGGCCGGATGCGCCGCTACTTCGGCGAGTTCATGGCCGACAAGCCGCGGCACCCGGGCGACGACGTGGGCACCGTACTGGCGGTCGGGGAGCTGCCGGCCGGCGGCCAGGCGCCGCTGACGGCGGAGGAACGGGAAGCCAACACCAGCGTGATGCTGGTCAGCGGTTTCGAGCAGCCGCGCAACACCATAGCGGGCGGCCTGCTCGGCTTCGCCCACCATCCCGAGCAGTGGCAGCGGCTGCGCGCGGACCGCTCGCTGCTGCCGTCCGCCGTGGAGGAGGTGCTGCGCTGGCTGCCCGCCAATCCGTACAACCGCCGCACCCTGACGCGGGACGTGGACCTGCACGGGCATCGGATGCGCGCCGGGGAGAAGGTGACCTTGTGGTGGCCCTCGGCCAACCGGGACGAGGCCGTCTTCGCCGACCCCGAGCGCTTCGACATCGGCCGCGACCCCAATCCGCACCTGTCGTTCGGCCACGGAGTGCACTACTGCCTGGGTGACGCCTTCGGGCGGCTGGAGATCCGGCTGGCGCTGGAGGCGCTGCTGGACCGGGTGGCCGAGATCCGCCCGGCCGGTCCCGCCCTCTGGGCGCCGAACCACAAACACACCGTGCTGCTGGACGTCCCGGTGGAACTGGTCCCGGCGGTGGGCAGGTGACGGCCCCGACGTTCCTCTCCGCACTGGGCTCGGGCGACCTGGCCCGCGGCCTGTTCACGCCGTTCCCCCGGCAGGGCCCGGCCGACCAGGCGGCCGGCGACGTGGTGGCGTCCGAACTGGAGAAGTTCCTGCGGGCCCGGCTGGATCCCGACCGGGTGGACCTGACCGGCGAACTTCCCAGCCGCTTCGCCGACGACCTGCGCGGCAGCGGCTACCTGGGGCTGTGCATGCCGGCCGAACTGGGCGGCCTGGCGCTGTCACCGTACAACGCCTTCAGCGCCATCGAGCACGCCGCGGCGCTGTGCATGCCGGCCGGGCAGATGCTCGCCATCCAGGCCGGGGTCGGCGCGCCCGCGCTCTACCCGGCGCTGCCGCCGGGCCCGCTGCGGGAACATGTCGGGGAGCGGCTGGCCGCCGGCGCGATCTCCGGCTTCGGCTTCACCGAACCGGCCGGGCAGAACAACGTGTGGCCCGGGACCACCGCGACGCGTTCGGCGGACGGCCTGACGTACGTCCTGCGCGGTCGGAAGGTCTTCACCGGGCACGGCCCGCTCGCCGACCTGCTGGCGGTCGCGGCCACCGAGCACACCGAAAAGGGCCGGCGGCTGTGCGTGTGCTTCGTGGACACCTCGGCCGCCGGTTTCGAGGTCACCTCGCACGTGGAGTTCACCGGCAGCCGCGGGCTGCCCAACGGCGCGCTGAGCCTGGACGGTGTCGAGGTGCCCGCCGCCCACGTGGTGCGCGGTGAGCCGGAGGAGCCGCGGTTCCCCGATCTCATGGCCTCCGCGCTGCTCACCGGCCAGCTCTACTTCACCGCCGCGCCCGCCATGGCCATCGCCAAACTGTGCCGCCGCTGGTCGGGCGAGTTCGTGGCCCGGCGGACGGTCGACGGCCGTGCGCTCGGCAGTTACGAGGAGATCCGGCGTCAGCTCGCCGACACCCTCGCCGAGGTGTACGCGATGGAAGCGGTGATCCGCTGGAGTCTGATCGGCTCGGGACCGACGGACCGCTGGTTCGAGCGGCTGGCGGCCAAGAACCTGCTGGTCCGCGCCTGCTGGCGGATCGTCGACAGGACGGTGTCGCTGTACGGCGCGGAGGGCGTCGAGACGCTGCCGAGCAAGGTGCGGCGGGGCGCGCCCCCCGTACCGGTGGAGCGTCGGCTCCGGGACGCGCGAGGCCTGCGCATCGCGGGAAACGTGGACTTCATGCTCGACGCGCAGGCCGGCCGGCGCCTGCTGACCGGGTTCTACGCGGAGGCGGGCCGATCCGCCGGCGCGGCGGCGGCCACGGGCGGCGCGGCCGGGCCCGGGCCGGACGCCGACGTGCTGCCGGGCCTGTCCCCGGCGCTCCGCGCGGCACTGGAGCAGGTGGGCGAGCAGGTGGAGCGCTTCTACGGCTGCTGCCGGGAACTGGTGGACCGTCACCCGGACCCGGCGACCTTGTTCCGGCGGGAGCGCACCCTCATCCTGCTGGGCCGGATCGCCGCGGAACTCTTCGCGGTGAGCGCGGTGCTGTCCCGGGCCGGCCACGAGGCCGCCGCGGGCGCCCCCGGCGACGGCGGGCGGCTGGCCGAGATCTACGCCGCCGGGGCGGGGCACCGCCTGGCCGACTACTGGCGCCGGCTGTCCGCGGGGACGGAGGGCGCCGAGCCGGACTACGCGGGCGTCAGCACGCGGTGGCTGGCAACGCTGGGAGCGGACGGAACACCGGAGGGCTGAACGGGCCGCGGCCGCCGCCGGCCGGCCCGCACCGGAACCGGGACCAGAGGACCCGGCACGGGCGGAGCCGGTCAGGCGGTGGCCGCGCTGTGGTGCGAGTCGTCCGCCGCGGTGCGGCCGAGGGAGTGCGCGAGGTCGGTCAGCTCGGTCCGGTAGAGCTTGGCCGGATCGCTCACCTGCGGGCGCAGGTGACCGTACACCTCCAGGGTCACCAGGCCGTGCAGCCGCCCCCATACCCGCAGCGAGAGGGCCACCGCGGCCGGCGGAAGGCCGGGGAAGGACTGCTGGATCAGCCCGGCGAACTGCGGGTCGAAGTCGGCCCAGGAGTGGGTGTCCTCGGTGCACAGGTACCGGGCCGTGGGCCAGGCGGCGGCGATGATGCCGGTGAGGACCGCGCAGGAGCGGTGCTCGGCCTCGGCCGCCGCGCCGCCTTCCGGGGGCCGGTAGTCGGGCGCGGGGTCGCCGTAGACCAGCCGGAACTCCTCCGGGTTGTTGATCGCCCAGGTGCGGTACGCCGACCCGAAGGCGATCAGCTGCGCCTGCGGGGAGTCCGCGGGGCATCCGTCGATCGCGGTCTCCAGCGTGTCGGCGAGGGTGCTGTAGACGTCGGCGATCAGAACGCTGATGAGGTTGTCGCGCGTGTCGAAATAGCTGTAAATGGCAGCGGCGGTCATGCCCATGTCGCGGGCAATGGCGCGCAGCGAGACCGCCGCAGTGCCGCTGGAGGCCATGTGCTGCAGCGCGGTGGACTTGATCTCGGCGATTGTCGCCTCGCGCAGTCGCATCCTCCGGCTTTGAATCACTTGTCCCATGCTGACCACCCTAGCAGCGTTGAATGACAGCGCCCTCCGCCGGATTCCAAACGGCGCTCGGTTGACAATATGCATGCAGTTAGTAAACGCTGTTAAGGCTAGCAGACGGCGGCCCAGGACATCAGTCCTCATCGGTCCTCACCAGTCCTCACTCTCTTCACCTCGAAAGGCCAACGATGCCTACTGACCTGCTGCAGATCGGCGGCGACCTCACCGTGAACCGGCTCGGCTTCGGCGCCATGCGGCTGACCGGCCCTGGCATCTGGGGTGAGCCGACCGACCGGGCGGAGGCGATACGGGTGGTGCGCCGCGCGGTCGAGCTGGGCGTCAACTTCATCGACACCGCCGACGCCTACGGCCCCTTCACCGCCGATCTGATCATCCGTGAGGCCCTGCACCCCTACCCGGAGGGCCTGGTCATCGCGACCAAGGTGGGCATGAGCCGGCCCGGCCCGCAGGACTGGCGCCCGCTCGGACGGCCGGAGTACCTGCGTCAGCAGGTGGAACTGAACCTGCGGCACCTCGGCCTGGAGACCATCGACCTGCTCCAACTGCACCGGGTCGACCCGGCGGTACCGCTGGCGGACCAGGTGGGGGAGCTGGCCGCGCTGCAGAAGGAGGGCAAGATCCGGCACATCGGGCTGTCCGAGGTCGGCATCGAGGAGCTGGACCAGGCCCGGGCCGTCGCCGAGATCGTGTCGGTGCAGAACATGTACAACCTCGGCGACCGCAAGTACGAGGACGTCCTGGGGTACGCCGAAGAGCACGGGCTGGCCTTCATCCCGTGGTTCCCCATCGGCTCGGGCGCCCTCGCCGCCCCCGACAGCTCCCTGGCCGCGGTGCTCGACGGCCACGCCGCCACTCCCGCGCAACTCGCGCTGGCCTGGCTGCTGCACCGCTCTCCGGCGATGCTGCCGATCCCCGGCACCTCCTCGGTGGCGCACCTGGAGGAGAACATGGGCGCCGCCCAGATCCGGCTCACCGACGAGGAGTTCGCGAGCGTCTCGGCCGCCGTCTGACCGGCTGACCGCCCGGCGCCCCGCCGTTCGCCCGGAACGTGCGGGCGGACGGCGGGGCCGCCAGAGGCGCGGGGTTCACGCACTGCCGGTCCCGGCGCCCGCCGCGGGGCCGGGACGGCCAGGTCGTCAGTCGGCCTCCGCCGTCACGGCCGGGCGCTTCGGCCGGACAGGAGCGGCCGCGGCGATCCGGCCCAGCAGCCGCCCGGCGGCGGCGAGTTCCGCCGCGGTGGTGCCGGCGGCCAGGACATAGCCGTCCGGGCGCAGGAGCAGGAAACCAGGAGCCCGCCCGGGCAGGTACGTGGGCACCACGGGTACGGGAGCCGCGGCGGCCGCGGCATGCACGGCCCGGACCGGGCCGTCCCCGGCCGGGCCCCGCGCCACCAGCCGGAACTGCGGGATCCCGGCCGGCGGTTCGGGCACCCAGGCGGGGGCGCGACCGCCGGGAGCGGGCAGCCGCCGTGCCGCCCGCAGGGCGGACCGGCGCGGGTCCGGCCGGCCCCGCTCACCCAGCAGATCGGGGTAGCGGACCCGCCAGCCCGCCAGCAGGGGAACGAACCACTGGCGCAGCACCCCCGCGGCCTCCAGACCGGCCCACACGGTATCGCGTATCCGGGACGCGGCCGGACCCAGCCGGAACACCGTGAGGAACAGGTGGGTGTTACGGACGATCTGCTCGGCGGCCTGGTGCCGCTCGGGCCCGTAGGTGTCCAGGATCGCCGGGGCGAGGGTGCCGGTGACCACCCCGGCGAGCTTCCAGGCGAGGTTGTGGGCGTCCTGCAGGCCGAGGTTCAGGCCCTGGCCGCCGAGCGGGGAATGGGTGTGGGCGGCGTCCCCGGCGAGGAAGCAGCGCCCCTTGCGCAGGGTGACGGCGATGCGCTCCTGGCTGGTGAAGCTGCTGATCATGTCCAGTCCGGTGACGTGCAGTCCGCCCGGGCCCCGGGTGTCCAGCAGCCGCTGCACACCCTCGGCGTCGATCGGGAAGCCCTCCGGGACGGGCGCGGAGATCCGGGTCCGTCCGCCGGGCATGGACGCGAAGACCACCGAACCGGTCTGGCCCAGGAAGTAGTGCACCGCGTTGCGTTCGAAGTCCCCGCCGATCCGGCCCTCGGCGAGGACGAAACCGGTCGTGACGTCGCTGCCGGCGAAGTCCACCCCGAGCCGGTCCCGTACGGTGCTGCGCACGCCGTCGGTGGCGACGAGCCAGTCGGCCTCGATCAGTTCCGTGCCGTCCGGGCCCCGCGTCTCGACGCTGACACCCTCGGCGTCCTGGGTGACGTCGGTGACCCGCAGACCGCGCTCCACCCGGCCGCCGGCCAGTTCCAGCGCCCCCTCCAGCAAGCGCGCGGTGTGCTCCTGCGGGAGCATCAGCGGTTCGTTGCGGGGCCCGAGCACCACCCGCACCGTGCGGCCGCCGGCCAGGTGGTAGCTGGTCGAGCGGATCCGCAGTCCCAGCCGTTCGGCCTCGTCCAGCACGCCCAGTTCGCGGAAGAGCTGCAGGGTCGGCGGGTGGAGCTGGACGGCGCGGGAGCCGGACTGCCGGTCCGCTTCGGCTTCGACGATCCGGGCGCGGACGCCGCGCTGCCACAGCGCGCAGGCGAGGGCGAGGCCGACCGGGCCCGCGCCCACGACCAGGACGGGGACGCGTTTCATGCCGAACGCTCCTTCGCGGTCACGGAGGTGGCCGGTGCGGCGCCGGCAGCGGAGTCGGCGTGGCCGGCGAGCCAGTCCCGCACGGCCCGTGCGGTGGTGGCCGCGTCGCCCTCGATCAGGGAGAAGTGGTCGCCGGGCACCTCCACCGCGTCGTGCCGCCCCGGCCAGGCCGACCGCCAGTGCGTGACGGCCTCCGCGCCGGCCACCGGCCGTTCGGGCCGGACCAGCAGCACCGGTGCCTTCAGCTCCTGCGGCCGCAGACCGTCCAGCAGCCCGAGGTAGCCGGTCATGGCGGTCACCCGCTCGGCCCCCAGCGGCGAGTACTCCTCCAGCCGCCGCACCATGCCCCTGCCGATGGCCGGCGCCAGTGCCGCGAGTTCCTCGCTGCCGGGCAGATACGTGTCGAGCAGTACCAGCGCCTCCGGGAAGAGTCCCCCGGCTTCCAGGCAGGCGGCCACCGCGTGCGCGAGCAGACCGCCCGAGGAATAGCCGACCAGCACGAACGGCGTGTTCCCCGCCCGGGACCGTACCGCCTCGGCGAGTGCGGCGGCCCCGGCGCCGAGGGTGGCCGGCAGCGGCTCCCCGGCCCCGAATCCGGGCAGGGTCAGGGCCGTGACCGGTCGATCCTTCGCGAACGCGGCGGCGAACCGGGCGAACTGGTGCGGCCCCGAGGTGGCCAGGACGGTGGGCAGGCAGATCAGGGCGGGCGTCGCGGGCCCGGTGGCGAGCACCACGGGAGCGGGGACGTGGCCGGGCCCGGATTCGTCGAAGACCGGGCGCCGGGCGGCAGCGGCCGTCAACTCGCCCACCAAGTCGGCATGTTCGGAGCCGGAGCGGGCTGAGGCCCGGTCCGCTGCCGCCGGGGCGGCCCCGGCCGGGACGCCCAGGAGTTCCGGCACGTGCTCCCCCTCGGCGAGAGCGGCGATCCAGCGGTTCACGAGGTCGTCGCCGGCCTCGGCCCCGGACCGCCGGGGCTGCCCTGACAACTCGGCTGCCAGGAACGCGGCCAGGGCGTGCGGTGTGCGGTGGTCCAGGGTGGTCCGGGCGGGAAGTTTGCGGTGCAGGAGCTTGGCGAGGCGGTTGCGCAAGGAGACGGCCGCGACGGAGTCCATGCCGAGTCCCAGGAAGTCGGAGTCGGGGCCGAGGACCTCGGGGTCGGGATAACCGAGGAGGTCGGCGATTTCGCCGCGGACGGCGCCGAGAAGGAGGGTTCGGCGCTCGGCGGGCGAGTCCGCGCCGGCGAGAGCCGCGAGCAGAGCCGAGGAGCGGTCGGGGCCGACGGCGTCGCCGTCGGCCGCCGCGGCTGCCTCGGGGATGCGGGAAAGCAGCGGGTCGGGGCGGCCGGCGGCGACCACCCGCCGGTAGGCGGGCCAGTCGACGTCGGCGACGAGGAGAGCGGGCGTGTCGTCGTCCAGGGCCTGCTGGAGGGCGGCGAGGGCGCGGTCGGGGTCCAGCGGCGGCAGGCCGCGTCGGGCGAGCCGGTCGTAGCGCTCCTCCTGCGCCTGCCCGGAGCCGGCGGGCGGTTCGCGCCACACCCCCCAGGCCAGGGCGGTCGCGGGCAGGCCGGCGGCACGGCGGTGGTCCGCCAGGGCTTCGAGGTAGGCGTTGGCGGCGGCGTACCCGGCCAGGCCCAGTCCGGCGGCGAGGGACGCGGTGGCGGACGAGAAGAGCACGAAGGCCGACAGGTCGTGCGGGCGGGTGAGTTCGTCGAGGTGGCGGGCGCCCAGCGTCCTGGTGCGCAGTACGGCGGCCAGGCGGTCCGGGGTGAGCGTGCCCAGTGCCTCTTCGGCGAGCGGGCCGGCGGTGTGGAAGACCGCGCCGAGCGGCGCGTCGTCGGGCACGCCGGCCAGGAGCCGGGCGAGTGCGGCGCGGTCGGCGACATCGCACGGCACGGCCGTCACCTCGGCGCCGAGCGCGCGCAGTTCGGTGGCGAGCTCACCCACGGCGGCGTCCGGGCGGTCCGCGCCGTGGGTGAGCAGCAGGTGGCGGGCCCCGGCGGCGGCGAGCCGGCGGGCCAGGACGGCGCCGGGGCCGTGGGTGCCGTCGGTGATGAGGACGGTGCCGTGCGGCGTCCATCCGCCCGGCACGGCGCGCGGCGGGCGCGGGGCACGGACGAGGCGCCGGGCGAAGAGGCCGTATCCGCGGACCGCGAACCGGGCCTCGTCGCCGGGCGCGGCCAGGATCGCGGCCAGGCGGGCCAGGTCGTGCCCGCTCGGGGCCGGCGGCAGGTCGACCAGCCCGGCCCACAGGTGGGGGACTTCGAGCGCGGCGATCTCGCCCAGTCCCCAGACGTGGGCCTGTGCGGGCTCGGTGACCGGGTCGGCGGCGCCGACGCCGACCGCGCCGCCGGTCACCGACCACACCGCGCGGTCCAGGCCGGCGTCGGACACCGCCTGGAGCAGCAGCAGCGTCATGGCGAGTCCGGCG
Source organism: Streptomyces sp. HPF1205 (assembly GCF_020400825.1). GTDB lineage: Bacteria > Actinomycetota > Actinomycetes > Streptomycetales > Streptomycetaceae > Actinacidiphila. Next base: position 5,776 of record NZ_JAINVH010000022.1, on the reverse strand, counting down.
GGAAGCTCCTGATGGCCCTCGACCGGCGCGGTGTCCAGCGCCAGTAGCGACAGGATGCCCGCCACCGGCCCGTCACCCGCCGCCGCCCGTAACCGCCTCGTCAGGACCTCCCGGTCCACGCCGGGCTCGGCGGGGACCGTCACGGTGCGGGCACCGGCCTGCCGCAGCGCGGCGAGGACGGCGTCCGTGGACGCTTCGGCGGAACCCACGGGCACCATGACCAGCCAGTTGCCGGTGAGAGGTGTGGGCGGCGGGTCGCCGACACCCTGCCAGAGCGCCTTGTAGCGCCATGTGTCCGGCGCCGCCCCGGGCCGGCTGCCGCGCCGCCAGGCGGCGAGCGCGGGCAGCACGCCGGCGAGGGCGTCGGGCGGGACCGCCAGCGTGGCCGCGAGCGAGTCGAGGTCCTCGCGCTCGACGGTCTGCCAGAAGGCGGCCTCGACGGCCTCGGGCGCGGTGGCGGAGCGGGCGGACGCGGGCTCGACCCAGTAACGGCGGTGCTGGAACGCGTACGTGGGCAGATCCGTCCGGCGGGCCCGTTCGGGCAGCGCGGGCCGCCAGTCCACGGACCGGCCCCGGACATGGAGCTCGGCCATCGACGCGAGGAACCGTTCCCGGCCGCCCTGCTTGCGGCGCAGCGTGCCCGTCACGACCGGCTCGGCACCGACGTCTTCCGCGGTCTCCTCGACGCCGAGCGTCAGCACGGGGTGGGCACTGACCTCCACGAAGACGTCGAAGCCGTCGGCGAGCAGAGTACGGACGACGGGTTCGAAGGTCACCGGGCGGCGGCAGTTCTCGTACCAGTAGTCGGCGGTCAGTTCGGAACCGTTCAGCACCTGGCCGGTCACCGTGGAGTACAGCGGCACCCGGCCCGCCCGGGGCGCCACGAACGAGAGGAGTTCGGCGAGGCGGCCGCGCAGCGGTTCGACCTGGGGGCTGTGGGAGGCGACGGTGGAGGCCACGACACGGGCGCGGATCCCCTCGGCGGTCAGAGCGGCGACCAGCTCGGTCAGCGCGGCGGGTTCCCCGGCCACGGTGATCAGATGCGGGCTGTTGAATCCGGCGACGGACAGCGTGCCGCCGAACGGGCGCAGCCACGCCTCGGCCTCGGCGGGGGACAGGCCCACGGAGGCGACCTGTCCGCGGCCCACGAGTTCGTCGGCGAAGAGCTGCGAGCGCAGCACCACCAGCTGCGCGGCGTCCTCCAGCGTGAGGGCGCCGGACACGCAGGCCGCGGCGATCTCGCCCTGGGAGTGGCCGACGACCGCGTCGGGCTCCACGCCGTGGGTCCGCCACAGTTCGGCGAGTGCCACCATCACGGAGAACAGCACCGGCTGCACGACCTCGATGCGTTCCAGCGAGGGGGCGCCGTCGCGTTCCCGCAGCACGTCCTCCACGTCCCAGCCGGTCCACGTGCCTACGGCTTCCGCGGCGGCCCGCAGGCCACGGGCGAACGCCGGCTCGTCGTCCAGGAGTCCGACCGCCATGCCGGGCCACTGCGAGCCCTGACCGGGAAAGACGAACACCGTCCGGCCGCGTTCCCTGACCGCTCCGGTGACCACCCGGGGGTCGCCGGCGCCCGTCGCGAGCCCGGTCAGCGATCCGAGGGCCCCGGCACGGTCGGCCGCCAGGACCACGGCCCGGTGGTCGAGCCCCGCGCGGGTGGTCGCCAGCGCGTGTGCGACGTCCGCCAGCTCCGCCTCGGGCCGGGACTGGAGGTGGGCGGCCAGCCGCCCCGCCTGGGCCCGCAAGGCGGCTGGCTCGCCGCCGGAGAGCAGCAGGGGCAGGACGGCGGGCGGCGGGGCGGAGCCGGCCGGGGCTCCGGTATCGGCGAGGCTGTCGGCCGGCACCTGTTCGAGGACGACGTGGGCGTTGGTGCCGCTCATGCCGAACGCGGAGACGGCGGAGCGGCGCGGACGGCCGGTGTCGGGCCAGTCACGCTGCTCGGTGAGGAGTTCCACCAGCCCGCCGTCCCAGTCGACGAAGGGTGTCGGCCGGTCGACGTGCAGGGTGCGGGGCAGGACGCCGTGGCGCATGGCCATCACCATCTTGATGACGCCCGCCACGCCTGCCGCTGCAAGGGTGTGGCCGATGTTGGATTTGATGGAGCCGAGCCAGAGGGGCTGGGCGGGGGTGTGTGCGTGCCCGTAGGTGTTGATGAGGGCCTGGGCTTCGATGGGGTCGCCGAGGCGGGTGCCGGTGCCGTGGGCTTCGACGGCGTCGATGTCGGCGGGGGTGAGCCCGGCGTTGTGCAGGGCGCGCTGGATGACGCGTTGCTGGGAGGGGCCGTTGGGTGCGGTGAGTCCGTTGGAGGCGCCGTCCTGGTTGACGGCGGTGCCGCGGATGAGGCCGAGGACGGGGTGGTTGTGTTCGCGGGCGTCGGAGAGCCGTTCGAGGGCGAGGATGCCGACGCCTTCGGCCCACCCCGTCCCGTCCGCGGAGGCGGCGAAGGAGCGGCAGCGGCCGTCCGGCGAGAAGCCGCGCTGCCGGCTGAAGTTGATGAATTCCGTGGGCGTCGTCAGCACGGTGACGCCGCCTGCCAGGGCCAGGGCGCATTCGCCGCGGCGCAGTGCCTGGACGGCCAGGTCGATGGCGACCAGGGAGGAGGAGCAGGCGGTGTCGACGGTGACGGCCGGGCCCTCGAAACCGAAGGAGTACGCCACCCGCCCCGACAGCACGCTCCGGGCGGCGCCGGTCATGCGGTACTGCTCGATCTCGTCGGGCGCGGACTGCAGCAGGAGCTGGTAGTCGTCGGTGACGCAGCCGGCGTAGACGCCGGTCGCGCTGCCGCGCAGCGTGCCCGGGTCGATGCCGGCCCGTTCCATCGCCTCCCAGCAGACTTCGAGGAACAGCCGCTGCTGCGGGTCCATGGCGAGCGCCTCACGCGGGGAGATGCCGAAGAACCCCGCGTCGAAGTCGGCGGCCTCGTGAAGGAAACCTCCCTGCACGGTGACGCTGTGTCCGGCGCGGTCGGGGTCGGGGTCGTACAGGTCGTCCAGGTCCCAGCCCCGGTCGGTGGGGAAGCCGGAGACGGCGTCGGTGCCGGAGGCGACCACCTGCCACAGATCTTCGGGGGAGCGCACGCCGCCGGGGAAGCGGCAGCCCATACCCACGATGGCGATCGGTTCGCGCAGGGCGTCCTCCGTCTCCTTCAGGCGCCGTCGGGACTCGGTGAACTGCACGGTCACCCGCTTGAGGTAATCCCGCAGCTTCTGCTCGTCGGACGTGGCGTTCATGACATTCCTCGCTGATGTCGGGTACATGAGGTCACGTGGCCGTCCCGCCGTGCCGGGGCCGCCGCCGGGCCGGAAGGCTCACAGGGTGCCGAGTTCGCTGTCGATGAAGGCGAACATGTCCTCGTCGCTGGCCTCGTCGAGCCGGGCGGCGACCTTCGCGGTCCCGGTGCCGGGGGCGGGTGCGCCGAGGCCGGCGAGCAGGGACTGCAGCCGTGCGCCGGCCTGTTCGCGGGCAGCCGGGTCGCCGGCGAGGCCCGTCAGGAGGGTCTGCAGCCGGTCGAACTCCTCGTCCAGGGCGGTGCCGTCCGGTGCGGGGTCCAGCGAGGCCCGCAGATGGGCGGCGAGCGCGGCGGGGCTGGGGTGGTCGAAGACGACGGTGGCGGACAGCCGCAGCCCTGTGGCGGCACCCAGCCGGTTGCGCAGCGACACGGCGGCGAGCGAGTCCAGGCCGAGGTCCTTCAGGGCCCGCCCGGCCGGTACGGCCTCCGGACCGCTGTGGCCGAGGACGGCGGCGATCTCGCCGCGCACCAGGTCGGTCAGCAGGCGTTCCCGCTCGGCATCGGTCAGCCCGGCCAGGGACTGCGCGAGCGTCGCGGACGGTCCGTCGCCCTCTGCGTCGTCGGCCCCCCGCGCCGCCGCGGCCAGGGCGGCCTCCACCTCGGGCACGCCGCCCAGGAAGGGGCTGGGCCGGGTGGCGGTGAAGGCCGGGGCGAACCTGCTCCAGTCCACCGCGGCGACCGCGAAGGCGGCTTCGCCGTCGGGCCGGCCGAGGACACCGGCCAGTATGTCCAGTGCCAGGCCGGGATCGGTCTCGGCGAGGCCGATGTCGCGCAGCCGTTCGCGCCGGGCCTGTTCGGCGGACGGGTCGGCGGATTCGGCGGCGGTGGCGGCCGTGCCGGACCACACGCCCCAGGCGACGGCCGTCGCCGTACGGCCCAGGTCCCGCCGGTGTTCGGCCAGCGCGTCGAGGTGGGCGCCGGCCGCGCTGTAGGCGCCCTGGCCGACGCTGCCCCACAGTCCGGCGACGGAGGAGAACAGCACGAACGCCTCCAGGCCGTCGCCCGCGAGGTCGTGGAGGTGGACGGCCCCGGCCGCCTTGGCGGCGACGTCGGCGGCGAACGCGGCCGGCTCGGCAGCGGCGAGCGGAGCGGTCCGCGGCTCGCCGGCGGTGTGGAACACGGCGGTCAGCGGCCGTTCGGCCGGTACCTTCGCGAGCAGCGCGGCCACCGCTGCCCGATCCGTCAGGTCGCACGGGGCCACGGTGACGTGCGCGTTCAGCTCCGCCAGCTCCGCCAGAGCCGACTCGCTCCCCGCGGGGGCGGGACCCGGCTCGTGGGTGAGCAGCAGGTGAACCGCGCCTTCGGCGGCGAGCCGACGCGCCACGCGGGCGCCCGCGCCCCAGGTGCCGTCGGTGATGAGGACGGTGCCGTGCGGCGTCCAGCGGCCGCTGCCGGGGCGGACGGGCGCGGCACGCACCAGGCGCCGTACGAAGGTGCCGGCCGGCCGGACGGCGAGCTGGTCCTCCTGCTCCGGTCCCGCGAGGGCCGCCGTCACGCGACGCAGTGCCGTCCCGGTCAGGTCCGCGGGCAGATCGATCAGGCCGCCCCACAGCCGGGGGTGCTCCAGCGCGGCGGTACGGCCCAGCGCCCACACCTGCGCCTGCTCGGGAGCGTCCAGCCGATCGGCGCCGCCGGTCGACACCGCGCCCTGCGTGAGCAGCCACACCCGGGCCGGGGCACCGTCCGGGCCGGTCGGCGCGAGGTCGGCGAGCGCCTGCAGCAGGACGAGGGTGGCGGTGGTGGCGTACGGCACGACGGGCTGGTCGGCGCGGGGCGCGGTGTCGAGGGCGAGCAGGGACAGCACGCCGGCGGCGGGCGAGCCGCCGAGGGCATCGGTCAGCCGCTCCGCCAGCTCGGATCGCCCGGCCGCCGCCGGGTCCACCACCGTACGCACCACATCGACGCCTCGATCGGCCAGCGCGCCCTCCAACGCGGCGACGCGCGTGTCGGCGGTGAGCGCGGCCGGCACCACGACCACCCAGGTGCCGCCCGGCGCCGCGTCCGCGGCCTGCTCGGCGGGCCACCAAACGGCCCGGTACCGCAGGCCGTCCGCGACCGCGCGCCGCGCGCTCTGCGCGCGCCAGGTGCTCAGGGCGGGCAGCAGCTCCGCCACCGGCCCGTCCGGCGGCACGTCGAGCAGGCTCGCCAGCCGCGCCGCGTCCCCGTCTCCCACCGCCGACCAGAAGGCCTCGTCGGACGCGGTGTCCCCGCTCGCCGTGCCGGCGGGCGCGGAGGGGCCGCCGAGCCAGAAGTGCCGGCGCTGGAAGGGATACGTGGGCAGGTCCACCGCAGCTCCGCCGCCCAGGATCGCGGGCCAGTCGGGACGTACGGCCCCGTGGACATGGGCCTCGGCGACGGCGGCGGTGAGGGTGGCCACCTGGGGGCGGTCGCGGCGCTGGGTGGCGAGGAGCAGGGGAACGACGGCGCCGGAATCGCTCCCGGCCCGGTCCGTGTCCGGGGAGAGCTCGGCGAGGCAGTCCTGCG
>NZ_JAINVH010000021.1 GCF_020400825.1 Streptomyces sp. HPF1205 | reverse complement strand
GTTGCCCGGCGCCACACTCACCTGCGCCGTCGCGAACGGACCCTTCGACGCCGCCACACTGGCCAACGTCGGATCAGGACCCCGCTGATACGGATTGTCCCCCGCCGCCGTCAACCGGTTCGGGTTGTCCGCCGCCGACGCCGGCTGGAACGCCAGCATCGCGGCGAGCAGGCCCGCGACGGCCACGACCGCGGCCAGCAGGACCCTGAGCGACCGGTGAGGTGATCCGGGCCTCTCCCGGCCGGTCCCGGCGGCGCCGGGCGCCGTCCATGGGGTTTGCGCTTGTGGCATGTGCACACATCTCCTTGTCATCAGCGGGGACGGTCGGGGCCTCGCCCCGGGCCGGCCGATGTCCGGGCGGCGTCCGGGACGTGGCGTGCGTGCCTACGTGCGTGCGTGCGTGCGTACGTGCGTGCCTACGTGCATGCGTGCCGCGATGTGCCGGAGACCGTCGGGGAGGAGGACCTCGGCGCCGTCGCACGCTCCACTCGCAGGGAGGCGGGATGCGTGCGACGTCGGCGGCGTGCGCCGAGGTCCCGCGCGTCCCGGCCGCGCGGGGTGCCGTGCCCCGACGCGGCCGGGAGCGACCGTGGGGCCGGGCGGCGGTGTCCGCCCGGCCCGGCGCTCAGGTCACCCGGACGTCCCCCGGCGGTCGCTTCCGCCGCCCGTGTCCCGGGCCCGGGCCCGCGCGCGGTGGGCGGTCCGCCCGCGGCGGGTCCGCCGTGCGCGGCCCGCAGCCGCGTCGGTCAGGGGGTACGAGCCGTTGAGCAGGCGCATGAGGGATCGTTCTCCTTGCGTGAGTGGGGGGATGGCCTGCGGCCGGTCAGGGAAAACGGAGATCCGGCGTCATGGGAGCGTGCGCTTCGTCGCGGCTCGTCCGGCGGTGGGGGGCGAGCTGGTCCGGCCGGCTGGACCCAACTCGCCTGTCGGCCGCAAAGGTCGGCTGAAGTGGCTGTTCAGCGGCCTCTCCCTTCGTGGGGGCGGAGTCCGGCCCGGCGGAAGGCCGACGCGGCGGGCGGGTTGCCGGTACGGCGACTCGGCGGCGCAGAGAGCAGATGGGCCTCCCGTTTTGTGAGCGCTAACGTCATCGCGCGCCCCAGTCCGACGGCTCCCGTCCGGGAGCGACATGGGATGTCCTGGGGAACACACACGCTGCACCAGCGTCAAGGCGCTGTCAAGGCTCCTGACCCGGTACGGGGTGAAGTACCGTTCGCACCCGGCGGGTTCCGGCTACTTCGCGTGCCCGCCGACGCGGTCACCGGCGGCGGGAGCCCAGTCGGCCCGAGCCCCGTCAGCCGCAGCCCCGTCAACCGCAGCCCCGTCAGCCGCAGCTCCGTCAGCCGGGTCCCGGGGGCCCGGGTCCGCGGGGGCCGGGGCGAGTGAGTCGTTGAGCGCGCCGGAACGGAAGGCCGCCAGCTCGACCGCGCCGGCGTCGAACCCGGCGGCGGCGAGCGCGTCGAAGAGGCCGGGGACCTCACGCGCCGCCGCGAGGACGCCGCCGGGCACCTCAATCCGGGCCCTGCCCTCCCCCAGGTCCCGTACCCGCAGGTCCGCCACCTCCACGCCCGCCGCGGCGAGCCTGGCCCGAACCCCGGTCTCCGCCCGGTCGATCCGGGCCAGCCGCGGACCGGAGATCCGCAGTCCGTAGGCGACCCGGCTGGCCAGGCAGGGGGTGGCGGGCTTGTCCCAGGTGGGCAGGGACCAGTGGCGGCTGAGCCGGCGTACACGCTGCTTGGTCAGGCCGGCGCTCAGCAGCGGGGTGAGGACGCCGCGTTCGGCGCCGGCCCGGATGCCCGGGCGGAAAGGGTCGGCCGCGTCGTCGGCGTTGGTGCCGGTGGCCACATGGGGGAAGCCGGACTCGGCGCCGATCCGGGCCAGGGCGTCGAGCACCTCGGACTTGCAGAAGTAGCACCGGTCGGGGCCGTTGGCCCGGTAGCCGTCCCGGTCCAGTTCCCGGGTCCTGGGCGTCAGGTGGACGACGTCCAGATCGGCGGCGAGTTCCGCGGCCCGTTCCAGTTCGCCGGACGCCAGGCTCTCGGAGACGGCGGTGACGGCAAGGACGTTCGCGGGGCCCAGCGCGCGGACGGCCGCGGCGAGCACGAGCGCCGAGTCCGCACCTCCCGAATAGGCCACGGCGAGCCGGCCTTTGCCGTCGAACTGCGCCAGCAGCGCGGCCTCGTCCTGTTCCACCTCGCTCATGACTCGTCCTCCTCGCGGGACGCGGGGGCCGCGGCGGCCGCGGCCAGTTCCGCCACCTCGCGCAGCGGCAGGCCCAGGCGGGCCGCGGCCGCCGCGACGTCGTCGTACTCCGGCTTGGCCCGGTGCGGGCCGTGCTTGACGCGTACCGCCGCTCCCCGGACATCGACCACTTCGGTGTGCCGGGGCAGCACGGTGCGTGTGATGTCGCTGCGGCGGATGCCCAGCGTTCCCGTCTCGGCCCACACCAGCTCCTGCAGGGCGTCGGCCTGTCCGGGGTGGACCAGGCAGTGCAGGATGTGCGCCGGACGGCCCTTCTTCATCACCGCGGGCGTCACCCAGGCGTCCAGCGCGCCGGCGTCCAGCGCCCGTTGCAGGACGTGGGCGAGCGTTTCCCCGGTGACGTCGTCGAGGTTGGTCTCCAGCAGGGTGACGCTCTCGCGGCCGGCGGGCGCGCGCTCGGCCACGGTGACCGCGCAGACGTTGGGGCGGTCGGCGAGCGTCCGGGTGCCCGCGCCGTATCCGGTGCGGCCGAGCACGGCGGGCGGCAGCGGCTCGTAGCGGGCGGCCGCGGCGGACAGTACGGCCGCGGCCGTGGGGGTGACGGTCTCGCCGGGGATGTCGGTGCCGGTCACGGCCGCTCCCCTGAGCAGTTCGAGCGTGGCGGGGGCGGGGACGGGGATGAGGCCGTGCGCCGAGCGGGTGCGCCCGGTGCCGAGCGGCAGCGGTCCGCAGACCACCTGGGTCACGCCGAGGTGGTGCAGCGCCGCCGCGATGCCGACGATGTCGACGAGCGCGTCGTGGCCGCCGAGTTCGTGGAGGTGGACCTCGCGCGGGTCGCTGCCGTGCAGTGCGCCCTCCGCGGTGGCGATCGCCGTGAGGGCGGCGACGGCGAACGCCGCTACCGGCCGCGGCCGGGCCCGGGAGGCCATGTCGAGGAGCGTGCCCGCCGGGCGCTGCGTGGCGGTGTCGGTCACCTCGACCCGTACCCGGGTCGCGGCCAGGCCGTGGGTGGTGAGGCGTTCGGCCGTCAGGTCCCACCCGGTCAGTCCGGTGGAGGCGATGGCCTCCTTGACCCGGTCCACGGGGGCTCCGGCGTCGATGAGGGCGGCCAGCAGCATGTCGCCCGCCAGGCCCGCGAAGGGGTTGATCCAGCAGATCACGGTCGGTCCCGCCGGCTTCGGTCGAGCCGGTGGGCGGCCATCGCGGCTCCGAAGCCGGAGTCGATGTTCACCACGGTGACCCCGGCGGCGCAGGAGGCGTGCATCGCCAGCAGGGCGGTGACGCCTTCGAGGGACGCCCCGTATCCCGTCGAGGTGGGGACGGCGATCACCGGGCAGGCCACGAGTCCGCCGACCACGCTGGCCAGGGCTCCTTCCATGCCCGCCACGACGATCAGCGCGTCCTGCCGCCGCAGTTCGTCCTTGATCGCGAGGACGCGGTCCAAGGCGGCGACGCCGACGTCGTGCCACGCGGTGGTGGCCAGGCCGATGGTCGTGGCGACCGCGCGGGCCTCGGCGGCGACCGGCCGGTCGGAGGTGCCGGCGGCCACGACGCCCAGTGCGAAGGTGCGCTGGGGCGCGGGGCGCCAGGCCAGCAGCCGCGCCTCGGCGTCGTAGTGCCCGCCGGGCACCTCGCGCCCGACTGCCTCGGCCACGTCGGCGCCGACACGGGTGACCAGGACCGGTCCCTGGTTGTGGTGGAGCAGGGCGGTGACGATGCCGGCGATCTGGCCGGCCGTCTTGCCCGGGCCGTAGACGACTTCGGGCACGCCCTGCCGGGCCTCGCGGTCGACGTCGACACGGGCGAAGCCGAGGTCGAGGTAGGAGGTGTCCACGGCGGCTCCTTCCGGGGTCAGGACTGCCCGGCCAGGTAGGGGATGGTCTGCGGGCCTTCGGGCAGGACGCACAGCCGCGCCCCGGGTCCGGCGGCGGCCAGGGCGCGGGCGACGGTGTCCGACACGTCCCGGGTCTGCCGCAGGTGCGCCGTGGCCAGTTCGTCGTCGCTGAGGTGGGAGGTGGCCATCACCACCTGGCTGCCGGACTGGATACGGGCCTGGATCTGCACCTGCCACTGGTCGGGTACGGTGTCGCCGGCCGCGCGGGCCCCGATGGTCCGCAGCAGTTCCTGCGGTGAGGAGGCGGAGGCCAGGACCTGGCGGTACGAGCCGTGGTCGGGGAAGCCGTCGCGGCATTCGGCGGCGCACACGATGGTCCCGCCCGGCTTCACGACCTGGTAGGCCGCCGACATCCCCTTGACCGACTGGTAGAGGTTCTGGTCCAGCGGGAAGCCGGAGTTGGTCGTGACGACGACGTCGAAGGGTGCCGGGACCGGCCGCATGGCCATGCGTTTGGCGGCGGCGGTGGCGGCGGCGTGCATGGGGAGCAGGTCCCCGCCGAACGCGGCGACGATGTCCTTGTCGCGGTTGAGGATCACGTCGAGGGCGAAGGTGACGCCGGTGGCCTGCGCGATGGCCCGCACGTCGTCGTGGACGGGGTTGCCGTGAGTGATGCCCCAGGTGGCGCGGGGGCTGCCGATGCGGGAGGCGTCGTGGAGGACGAGTACGGTCTCCAGCGCGGCCAGGCCGGGGGCGACGAGTTTGGGGCCGCCGGAGAAGCCGGCGAAGAAGTGCGGTTCGACGAATCCGGTGGTGATCCGCACGTCCGCCTCGGCCCACTCCTTGTTGAGCCACACCGGCACCTGTTCGCCGAAGGTGCCCATCCACGCCAGTTGGTCCCTGTCGCGGGCGTCGTGGTTGACCACCCGCACCCGGTCGACGATCTCGTCGCCGAGCATCCGCCGCAGTTCGGCGTCGGTGTTGCCGCGGTGGGTGCCGGTGGCGACGAGGATCACCACGTCGTCGAGGCGGGTGATCCCGTCGAGTTCCGCCAGGACCGCGGGGATCATCAGGTGCCGCGGCTGCGGACGGGTGCCGTCGCACACCGAGATCGCCACCGTCTGGCCGGGACGGACCCGATCGCGCAGCGGGGGGCCGGCGACCGGCTGCCGCAGCGCGGCGGTCAGCGCCGCGGCCGGGTCGGGCAGCGCCTCGTGGTGGACCGGTTCGACGACCGTGGTCACGGCGGGGTCGACGTCGATGTCGAGCCCGCTCTCACCGTAGGCCAGGCGGACCCTCACCGCTCCACTCCTTCCAGCCGGTAGGCGCGCACCGCGGTGCCGCCGAAGACGTCCTCGCGTTCCGCGGCGGACAGCCCGTCCGTCAGTTCCCGCGCGGCGCCCAGCACACGGTCGTAGTCGCCGGCCAGCAGGCACACCGGCCAGTCGGAGCCGAACATCACCCGCGAGGCGCCGAACGCCTCCAGCACGCCTTGCGCGTACGGCCGCAGGTCCGCCACCGTCCAGCGGGCCGGGTCGGCCTCGGTGACCATGCCGGAGAGCTTGCAGAGGACGTTGGGCTCGGCGGCCAGTTCCGCGATGAGGCCCGCCCACGGTTCGCGCTCGCCGGAGGCGATCGGGGGCTTCGCGATGTGGTCGAGGACGAAGGTCAGCTCCGGCACGGCCCGTACGGCGGCGATGGCCGCGGGCAGTTGGTGCGGGACCACCAGGAGGTCGTACGCGAGGCCCTGGGCGGCGACGGCCTTGAGGCCGGCGAGCACCTCGGGCCGGGTGAGCCACGCCGGGTCCTCCTCGGCCTGCACCAGGTGGCGGATCGCGGCCAGGAGGTGTCCCCCGCGGCCGGCGCGCAGGTCGGCCAGGTCCTCCGCCACCCGCGGCGAGGTCAGGTCGGCCCAGCCGACCACGGCGGCGATCGTTTCGCACTCGTCGGCCGTCACGAGGAACTCGCGCGTCTCGTCGATGTCGGCGAGCACCTGTACGAGAACGGTGCGGTCGATGCCGGCGCCGGCGGCCACGGCTTCCAGGTCGGCCGGGGTGAAGTCGCGGCGGATCGGGGCCATGGCGGGCCCGTCCAGCCAGCCTTGCGCACGCCGGGACAGGTCCCACAGGTGGTGGTGGGCGTCGATCCTGATCACGGTCGGTACTCCCCCATCCTCTCCAGTTCGGCCCACAGGGCCTCGGGGACGGCCCGGGATGCGTGGGCGACGTTGTCGGCGACCTCCTGGGCGCTGCGGGCGCCGACCACCACACTGGCGACGGCGGGGTGCCGCAGCGGGAACTGCAGCGCGGCGGCCGCCAGCGGGACGCCGTGGTCGGCGCACACCCGGGCCAGTGCCAGGGCGCGGTCGAGGATCTCCTGCGAGGCGGGTGCGTAGTCGAAGGTCGCGCCGGGGCGCGGGTCCGCCAGCACGCCGCTGTTGAAGACGCCGCCGACGAGCACGCCCACCTGCCGTTCGGCGCACGCGGGCAGGAGTTCCTCCGCGGCGGTCCGGTCCAGCAGGGAGTAGCGCCCGGCGACGAGGACGCAGTCGGGGTCCTCGTCCTGGACGAAGCGGAGAAGCATGCGGTTCTGGTTCATGCCGGCGCCGATGGCCTTGACCGCTCCTTCCTCGCGCAGCCGCCGCAGGGCGGGGAAGGCGGCGGAGGAGGCCTGCTCGTAATGGTCGTCGGGGTCGTGGATCAGGACGATGTCGAACGCGTCGAGCCCGGAGCGTGCCAGGCTCTCGGACAGGGAGCGGTAGACCCCCTCGGCGCTGTAGTCGCGCACGCGGGTCAGGCCGGTGCCGCCGACGAACACCTCGTCGTCGTCGCCGTCCCCGGGGACCAGCAGCCGCCCCACCTTGGTCGACACGGTCGCCTCGGTGCGCGGCCGGCCGGCGAGGAAGTGGCCCAGGCGCTCCTCGGCGAGCCCGGCTCCGTAGTGCGGCGCGGTGTCGAAGTAGCGGATCCCGGCGTCCCAGGCGCTGGTCAGGGTCTCCTCGGCCTGGCGGGCGCCGACGGCCGAGAACAGCCCGGCCAGCGGAGCGGTGCCCAGCCCGAAGCGGGTGACGGACACTGCGCTGCGTCCCAGCGGGACCCGCTCGCCCACCGGGACGGCGCCGGAGGCGGTCATCACGCCTGCCCGAAGGTGTGGGCCTGCGTTCCCAGCCGCTCGACCTCGGTCCGCACCACGTCGCCCGCCCTGAGGTAGGGGAAGTCGTTGGCGCCGAAGGCCACGCCGGCCGGTGTGCCGGTGTTGATGAGGTCGCCGGGGTGAAGGACCATGAACTGGCTCAGGTACCACACGACGTGGCGCACCCCGAAGATCATGTTCTTGGTGTGGCCGTCCTGGCGGAGCTCGTCGTTGACGTACAGCCGCATGGCCAGGTCCTGGGGGTCGCCCACCTCGTCCGGGGTGACCAGCCACGGTCCCAGCGGGTTGAACGTCTCGCACGACTTGCCCTTGTCCCACTGGCCGCCGCGCTCGTGCTGGAACGCCCGCTCGGTGACGTCGTCGCTGATCGCGTATCCGGCGATGACCCGGTCGGCCTCCTCGGGGCTCGCCAGGTAGCGGGCGGTGCTGCCCACGACGACCGCGAGTTCGATCTCGTAGTCGGTCTTGAGGCCGGCGCGGGGGATCAGGACCTCGTCGTCGGGGCCGACGACGGTGTCGGGTGCCTTCATGAAGACGACCGGTTCCGCGGGGGGAGCGGTGGCCGTCTCGGCGGCGTGGTCGGCGTAGTTCAGTCCGATGCACACCACCTTGCCGGGCCGGGCGATCGGTGCGCCCACCCGCATGCCGTCGAGGTCGATACGGGGCAGTTCCCCGCCGGCCAGCGCGGTGCGTACGCGGTCGGGTCCGCCGGAGGCCAGGAAGGCGCCGTCGATGTCGCCGGTCAGCGCGGACAGGTCATGGGCCACGCCCTCGGTGTCGAGTACGGCGGGCACTTCGCCGCCGACCGGACCGACACGGAGAAATCTCACTTCGCTACTCCTCAAGGACTGTGGGCGCTTTGTCTGCGGGCGGCCCCGGCCGCTTCGGGTGTTCCGGGCCGCTCGGCCGTCGGCGGGTGCCGCCGTCCGGCCGGGTCACTGGTCGAAGTGCTCGCGCAGCCACTGCTCCGTCGTACTGATGTGGATCAGCGCCGCGGCCTCGGCCAGGGCGCGGTCGCCCGCGACCAGGGCGTCGTAGATGGCCTGGTGTTCGGCGATGGTGCGGTCGCCGGCCTTGTCGTCCACCAGTCCGCGCCAGACCCGGGCGCGCACCGTCCGGCTGGAGATGCCGTCGAGCAGTGTGGCCAGGGTGCTGTTGCCCGCGGAGGCGATCACGGCGCGGTGGAAGGCGGCGTCGTGCTTGTTGAGCACCTCGGAGTCGTCGCGGGCCCGCGCCATGGCGTCCAGGTGGTGTTTGACCTCGGCCAGGCCGTCCTCGCGGATCCGGCCGGCGGCGAGACCCGTGGCTATCGGTTCCAGGAGCCTGCGGACCTCGGTCAGTTCCAGCAGTTTGTCGCCGCGCAGCAGTTCCACGGCCGAGCCGAGGCCCTCCAGGAGCAGTTCCGGCTCCAGGCTCGTGACGTAGGTGCCGTCCCCGCGGCGGATCTCCAGGACACGTGCGACGACGAGTGCCTTGACCGCCTCGCGCATCAGGTTGCGGGAGAGCCCGAGTTCGGAGGCCAACTGCTGTTCCGGCGGCAGTTTCGCGCCGGGAAGGAGTTCCCCGGACTGAATGAGCTCCCTGATGCGTGCGATGGCTTTGTCGGTCAGCGACATCGATCGATCCACACTCCCCTTGCTGGTGCCCGACGAGACTAACAGGTCATCCCATGTCTGAGAAGAGGTGGGATGAATACTCCTTGCGTCGATCGCTGTCCCATGCGGCAATCTTCACCGGTCACCAGGAGTTTCTTACGATTCCCGCCGTCCATCCCTGGACAGCGTTCGACTCGCCCGTTATAAATCCATCCCATGTCATGGATGCAGGCTCATACGGCCGGTCTCCCTCCGCCGCATGCGCGGGAGTGCGTGACGACGAAGGGCCGCACAGCTTACGGCCAAGTACCGCGGAAGGACCAGGACGCATGGCCGAGTTGATCACTGCAGTGGAGGCGGCGGATGTCCGTTTCCCCACGTCGCTGGACCTGGACGGTTCCGACGCGATGAACCCCGAGCCGGACTACTCGGGCACCTACGTCACCCTCAGGACCAGCTCGGGGGCGTCGGGCTACGGCCTGGCGTTCACGGTGGGCCGCGGCAACGACGTGGAGGTCGCCGCGGTCCGGGCGCTGTCCGAGCTCGTGGTGGGCCTGCCGGTCGAGGACGTGCTGAACGATCTCGGAGCGTTCTCCCGCCGCCTGACCGGGGACAGCCAACTGCGCTGGCTGGGGCCCGAGAAGGGCGTCATCCACATGGCCGCCGCCGCCATCGTCAACGCGGTCTGGGACCTGTACGGCCGCCGGGAGGGCAAGCCGGTCTGGCGCCTGCTGGCGGAGATGGACCCGGAGCGGCTGGTCGACCTGGTGGACTTCCGCTACCTGCGGGACGCCCTCACCCGTGAGGAGGCGCTGGACATCCTGCGCCGCGCCGAACCGGGCCGCGCCGAGCGGACCGAGCGGCTGCTGGCCGAGGGGTTCCCGGCGTACACCACCACACCGGGCTGGCTGGGATACACCGACGAGAAGCTGGTGCGCCTGTCGAAGGAGGCGGTCGCCGACGGCTTCACCCAGATCAAGCTGAAGGTGGGCGCGAACGTCGAGGAGGACATCCGCCGGATGCGGCTGGCCCGCGAGGCGGTCGGACCCGACATCCGCATAGCGGTGGACGCCAACCAGGCCTGGGGCGTGACGCAGGCGATCGAGTGGATGCGGCAGCTCGCCCCGTACGACCCGTACTGGATCGAGGAACCCACCTCTCCCGACGACATCCTCGGGCACGCCGCCGTCCGCAAGGCGGTGGCGCCGGTCAAGGTGGCCACGGGCGAGCACACGCACAACCAGGTGATGTTCAAGCAACTGCTGCAGGCGCAGGCCCTGGACATCCTGCAGCTGGACGCCAGCCGCACCGCGGGCGTGACGGAGAACGTGGCGATCCTGCTGCTGGCCGCCAAGTTCGGCGTCCCGGTGTGCCCGCACGCAGGCGGGCTGGGCCTGTGCGAGATGGTGCAGCACCTGGCCATGTTCGACTACGTGGCGGTCTCGGGCACCACCGAAGGACGCGTCATCGAATACGTGGACCACCTCCACGAGCACTTCACCGACCCGGTCCGCATCAGCCGGGGCCACTACCTGGCGCCTACCGCCGCGGGGCTGAGCGCCGAGCTGCACGAGCACTCCGTCGCCGCACATCTCTACCCCGGCGGCACCGTCTGGAAGCAGGAGATCGCATGAGCACGCCCGAACTTGCCGGACTCAAGGCCGTCGTCACCGGTGGCGCCTCCGGCATCGGCCTGGCGACCGCAGGGCTCCTGGCCGAACGCGGCGCGTCCGTGGCCTGCTTGGACCTGGCTCCCGAGCAGGTCCCGGCGCCGCTGCTGGGCATCAAGGCGGACGTGGCCGACGCGCAGGTGGCCAGGGCCGTCGAGGAGGCCGCGCAGGCCCTGGGCGGCATCGACATCCTGGTCAACAACGCGGGCATCGGCGCCCAGGGCGCCATCGAGGACAACGACGACGACGAGTGGCGCCGCGTCTTCGAGATCAACGTCTTCGGCATCGTCCGCGTCACCCGGGCCGCCCTGCCGTACCTGCGCCGCTCCACGGCCGCCTCGGTGGTCAACACCTGCTCCATCGCCGCCACCGCCGGCCTGCCGCAGCGGGCGCTGTACTCCGCGACCAAGGGCGCCGTACTGGCCCTGACCCGGGCCTCAGCGGCCGACCTGGTGGCCGAGGGCATCCGCGTCAACTGCGTCAACCCCGGCACGGTCGACACGCCCTGGATCGGCCGCCTGCTGGAGCGGGCGCCCGACCCGGAGGCCGAACGCGCCGCCCTCAACGCCCGCCAGCCGATCGGCCGCCTGGTCTCCGCCCAGGAAGTGGCGGCCGCCATCGCGTACCTGGCCGGCCCGCTGTCCGGCTCCACCACCGGCACGGCCCTGCCCGTGGACGGCGGCATGAGCGGCCTGCGCGTCCGTCCCCGCACCTGAACCGCTCCGCGACCCACCGCACCCGCCCGTACCAGCATGTTCCCAAGGAGATCAGAGCAATGAAGCTCGTCACCAGCAGAACCGCCGCCCTGGCCACCGTCCTCGCCGTCGCGGCCGTTCCCGCGCTCGCCGCCTGCAACAACAACAAGTCCGGCGCAACGGTCGTCGGCGTGGACTACCCGCGCTCGGACACCGACTTCTGGAACTCCTACATCAAGTACACCCCGCAGTTCGCCAAGCAGCTGGGGCTGTCGCTGAAGACGACCAACTCGCAGAACGACATCGCCAAGCTCACGGCCAACGTGCAGACCTTCATCAGCCAGGGCGTCAAGGGCGTGGCGATGGCCCCGCAGGACACCGCCGCCGTCGCCCCCGCCCTGGACCAGCTCGCGGCCAAGAAGATACCGGTCGTCACCGTCGACACCCGGCCGGACAGCGGCAGCGTGTACATGGTGGTCCGGGCCGACAACCGGGCCTACGGCGAGAAGGCCTGCCAGTTCCTGGGCACCAAGCTCGCCGGCAAGGGCGCGGTCGTCATGCTGGAGGGCGACCTGTCCTCCATCAACGGCAGGGACCGCACCGAGGCCTTCAACTCCTGCATCAAGCAGAACTTCCCCGGCATCAAGGTGTACGGGGAGGCCACCAACTGGGACGGCGCGACCGCCGCGCAGAAGCTGCAGACCGACCTGACCGCCCACTCCGACATCAAGGGCGTGTACATGGAGTCGAGCTTCGCGCTGTCCGGCACCCTTCAGGTCCTCAAGCAGAAGGGTCTGCTCGTCGACCCCAAGGACCCCAAGCACGTCTTCGTGGTGTCCAACGACGGCATCCCCGAGGAACTCAGCGACATCGCCGCGGGCAAGATCGACGCCACCGTCTCGCAGCCGGCCGACCAGTACGCGAAGTACGCGCTGTACTACCTGAAGGCGGCCCTGGACGGGAAGACCTTCAAGCCGGGCAAGACCGACCACGACAGCACCATCATCCAGGTGCGGCCCGGCGTGCTGGAGGACCAGCTGTCCGCCCCGCTGGTGACGGCCGACGGCGGCACCTACGGCGGGCTGACCAGCCTCAAGAACTCCGACACCTCCCTGTGGGGCAACCACCTCCACTGACCGGGAAGGCTTCAGCAGTCATGGGTACGGTTCCGCCCGTCGCCGAGGCGTCGGGAATCGTCAAGCAATTCGACTCGACCGTGGCGCTCAACGACGCCCGCATCACCATCGACCAGGGACAGACCCACGCGCTCGTGGGCCGCAACGGCGCGGGCAAGTCCACGCTGGTGTCCATCATGACCGGCCTGCAGGCACCCGACCGGGGAACGGTCTCCTTCGACGGCCGTCCGGCCCCCCGGCCGGCCGACCGTGACGCGTGGCGGCGCAAGGTCGCCTGCGTCTACCAGAAGTCCACGATCATCCCCGAACTCACTGTCGCGGAAAACCTGTTCCTGCACCGCCTGGAACGGGGACCGCTCGGACTGGTCCGGTGGAGCGGCGTCCGGCGCCAGGCCCGGGAGCTGCTGGAGAAGTGGGCGGTGGAGGTGGACGTCCGCGTCCCCGCCCGCGAACTGACCATCGAGCAGCGGCAGTTCGTCGAGATCGCCCGGGCGCTGTCGTTCGGCGCCCGGTTCATCATCCTCGACGAGCCCACCGCGCAGCTCGACGCGGCGGCCATCAGCCGCCTGTTCAGCCGGATGCACGACCTGCAGCAGCAGGGCGTGACGTTCCTGTTCATCAGCCACCACCTGCAGGAGGTCTACGACATCTGCGACACGGTCACGGTCTTCCGTGACGCCCGCCACATCGTGACCGCCCCCGTCAAGGACCTCCCGCGTGCCGACCTGGTGGCCGCCATGACCGGCGACGCGGTGGGCGCCGACCACGACCGCGCCCGGCGGCAGCCGCCGTCCGGCGCGAGCAACGCCCTCGCCGTCGGGTCGATCACCAGCGCCGACGTCTACCAGGACGTCTCGTTCACCGTCAAAGCGGGCGAGATCGTCGGGCTGGCCGGCGCGGCGAGCAGCGGCCGCACCGAGGTCGCCGAGACCGTCGTGGGGCTGCGCGCCGCCGACAGCGGCACCGTGGACGTCGCGGGCGTACGCCCCCGGCCCGGCAGCGTGCCCGCCGCCCTCGCCGCGGGCGTCGGCTTCGTCCCGCAGGACCGGCACCACCAGGGGTACGTACCCCACATGTCCATCGCCGACAACAGCACCCTGACCGTCCCGCGGCGCCTGGGATCGTACGGATTCATCAACGGGCGGGTCCGGGACAAGCTGGCGCGGTCGGCGATCGACGACCTGGCCATCAAGACGCCCGGACCCGACCTGCCGGTCGCCGGCCTGTCCGGCGGGAACCAGCAGAAGGTCGTCATGGCCCGGGCACTGGCCAACGACCCGCAGCTCCTGGTCCTGATCAACCCGACCGCGGGCGTCGACGTCCGGTCCAAGGAGTTCCTGCTGCACAAGGTCGAGGACACGGCCGCGACCGGCACCGCTGTCCTGCTGGCCTCCGACGAATTGGACGACCTGCGCGTCTGCGACCGGGTCCTGGTGATGGTCCAGGGCCGCGTGGTCGCCGAGATGCCCGGTGGATGGAACGACCACGAACTCGTGGCCGCCATGGAAGGAGTGGACCTCAATGCCTGAGACCGTGGCCACGGGCACCTCGAAGGACGCCGCCGAGCCCGCGACGCCGGCGGTGTCGGCCGAGCGGCGGATCGCCTTCGCGCGACTGCGGGACCTCGCCCTGATCCCGCCCATCATCGTGATCGCCATCGTCGGTCAGTTCGTCAACTCCGTCTTCCTGCAGACGGACAACATCATCAACATCCTCCAGACCATGTCGGAGATCGCCGTCCTGGTCCTGGCCGAGACGATGGTGCTGATCGTCAAGAAGATGGACCTGTCGCTGGAGTCCACCATGGGGCTCGCGCCGGGCATCGCCGCCTGGCTCACCGTGCCCTCGGGGGCCGGTCACGGCCTCGGGCTGCTGCCCGGCGGCTGGGCGGTCCCGGTGACCATCGCGGTCGGACTGGCCATCGGCGCCGTGAACGCCCTGTTCATCATCAACTTCGGGCTCAACGGCTTCATCGTCACCCTGGGCATGCTGATCGTGCTGCGCGGCATCCTGACCGGCATCTCCGGCGGCCAGACCTTCTTCCACCTGCCGAACTCCATGCTCTACCTGGGCTCCACCGAATGGCTCGGCATGCCGGCGTCGGTCTGGGTGTGCCTGGTGCTGTTCGCCATCGGCATCGTGGTCCTGGGCTTCACCAGCTTCGGCCGGTCCCTGTACGCGATCGGCGGCAACGTCGACGCGGCCAAGGCCGCCGGCATCCGCACCGACCGCATCCTGTGGATCGTCATGGTCACCGCGAGCGGCCTGGCCGCCCTCGGCGGCCTGATGCTCTCCGGCCGGCTCGCCTCGGTCGCCTCCGCCCAGGGCAACGGCTACATCTTCACCGTCTTCGCCGCGGCCGTCATCGGCGGCATCAGCCTCAACGGCGGCAAGGGCAGCATGTTCGGAGCCTTCACCGGCATCCTCCTGCTCTACCTGATCCAGAACGTCCTCACCCTCGGCGGCGTCCCGGCGCAGTGGATCGGCGCCCTCAACGGCGGCATCATCCTCATCGCCCTGGCGCTGTCCCGCGTCACCGGCGGCAAGATCCAGGAATAGGGAGATCCGGGAACACGGGAGATCAGGGAACAGGGGTCCAGGAACAGGGGGTCCAGGAACAGGGGGTCCAGGAACAGGGGGGACGAGCCTGCCCCGGGGGTGCGCGCCCCCGGGGCAGGCGTTTCGGGCCGGTCCCGCTCCCGTACGCCGGCCGACGTGCGGGGCGGGGCCGGCCCGCTTCAGCAGTGTGCCTGCTGCTTCAGCAGTGCGCGTTCTGCGCGTTGCGCACGACGACCAGCCGGTCCGCCGTCGTACCGAGCGACGTCACGTTCGGCGGCAGGAGACCGCTGTCGGACTCGCCGGCCAGGGCGTCGAGGAAGTCGGCGGTGGCCTGGGGCACCAGTACGGCCACGATCGCGATGTGGCTGCCCCGGTCGCCGGCGTCTCCCGAGCCGATGTCCAGGTCCGGGGCGGTCCACCCCGCCCCCGCCGGCGAGGGCGCGGCCTGGCCGTCGTAACTGAACGTGGAGGTGGGCGTGTAGTGGCCGCCGGAATCGGTCGCGCGGTCGAACAGCACCAGCGCGTGACCCGCCGGGATGCCGCCCGTGCCGGAGAAGCTGACGCAGTGCGGGATCGGCCCCGCCACCGGCAGGAACTTCAGGTGCGGGGCGTGACCGCCCGGTGCGGGCCGGTGTGGCGCCTCGGTGGCGCGTGCCTCCACGTGCCGGCCCTGGTAGTAGGTCACGGTGAGGGCGAACGCGGTGAAGGCCACGGTGAGCGCGCAGGCCAGAGCGTATTTCAGGGGTCGCCACGCCGGGCGCAGGGACACCGCCGCCCACGGCAGCAGCGCCGCGGCCAGCAGGCCGAAGACGAACAGCTTCCCCAGCTTCAGGCCCATGAGGGTGAGCAGCAGCCCCGCGATCGCGGACACCGTACTGACCGCGGGACCCCACTCGATCCCGCTGCCTCCCGTTCCGGTGTCCGCGGCCCCGCCGTCCGCGGCCTCCCCGCCTCCGGATTCCACGTCTTCGGCTTGTGCTGCTGGCATGGCAGGGAAGCTAGCGACGACCGCGGGCGGACGTGACCGGCTTCCTCTGCCATCACCCGTTCGGGGTAACGCGCGAATGGTGGTCCGCGGTCGCTCGGGGCCCGCGCCGGCCGGGCGGTGAGCCGGACCGTCCCGCCGCACGCGAAGGTGCGGCGGGAGGCGGGGCGCGTGTCCCGCGCCGGTGTGCCGCCGGGCCCGGGCTACGGTCAGCTGTACGTCAAGGCGCTCAGGGAGCAGTAGCGGACGAACGGGCCGGGGTAGACGTACTCGTCGTTGCAGTAACCGTTCGCGCTGATCGTCGAGGTGCCGGGCGTGATGCTGTAGCGGTAGCCCTCCCAGTACGGCGTCGTCGGGTCGTTGTCGCAGAAGCTGGTGTTGATCGCGAGGGACGAGGCCGAGGCGGGGATGTAGACGGTGAAGTACTTGACGCCGCCGGAGGCGTAGCTGGATCCGTCGGGGTAGTACCAGCCGGAGCCGTTGTCGACGCTCAGGCCGTACGGCAGGCCCGTGGAACAGCTCAGGGCCACGTTGAACGTGCGCATGGTGTCCGCCGAGGCGGACTGCGGCACGGCGACCGCGAGCAGTACGACGGCGGCGACCGCCGACCCCAGCGCGGCGATTCGTCTGCGCAGACCACTTCTGCTCATGGGTGCACCACTGTCCTTTCAGGCGATGGGCGACTCGGGCGGGCATGGCTGGGGGGTGCGTGACGCGGGTACGGCCGGTGGTACGTTCACGGCCGCCGGCTCGGGGACGCCGTCCGGCGCCGGGCCGCCGCCCCCGAGCCGCCGGGCCCGTTCGGGCACGGCCATGGTGACCGTCGGTCCCGCTTGCCGTGGCGAATTCCGTGCGCCGCCGAACACTTCCGAAAATCGGCGTGCCTCGCCGGTCGGCCGCCGCACGGCCGACTGTTATGCTGCCGCCGCGCCACCGTCGGTTCGCGTACGTACTCAACGTCTGAACGATGCGGCGAGGGGAACTCGGCGTGCAGCAATCCGTCCCGGGCCCGCCGCCCGACGCGCCGGCCGAGGCCGCGGCGCAGGTGCGGACGCTGGAGGAACTCGCGGCACTGCTGCGGGATCTGCGGCGCCGGCACGCGCGCGGCCGCCGGGACAGCACGCTGACCTACCGCGAACTGGCGGCGAGGACCGGCTGGTCCCAGACGGCGATCGCCGAGTACTTCACCGCGCGGACCCTGCCCCCCACCGACCGCCTCGACGCGCTGCTCAAGGTGCTGGGTGCCACGCCCGCCGAGCAGCGCGCGCTGGCCACCGCGCGCGACCGGATCGAGGAGGCCAACCGCCGTGCCAGGCGCCGCCGGACGGCGCGCACCGCGCCCGCGGCCCTCCCCCACGGCCCGGCGCCCGGGCCGCTGCCGCCGTGGACGGCACCACGCCAACTTCCCGCCGCGCCGACCGCGTTCGTCGGCCGCTCACGCGAGCTGGCCCTCATGGACGAGGCCCTGGACGCGACATGGGACCGGACGTCGGAGGCGATGTCGGACGGGACGTCGGACGGGACTTCGGACGGGGCCCCGGACGGGCGGTGGCGCGGCGGCGGCGTACTGGCCGTCGGCGGGATGGGCGGGATCGGCAAGACCTGGCTCGCGCTGCACTGGGCGCACCGGCGGCTGGACCGCTTCCCGGACGGCCAGCTCCACGTCGACTTACGCGGCTTCGGTCCCACGGGCGGGCCCGTGGAGCCCGCGGCCGCGCTGCGCGGGTTCCTGGAGGCCCTCGGCGTGCCCCCTGCCGCGGTGCCGGTCGGGCCGGAGGCCCGGGCGGCCCTGTACCGCAGCCTCACGGCGGGAAAGCGGATGCTGCTCCTGCTGGACAACGCGCGCGACACCGCGCAGGTCGTGCCGCTGCTGCCGGGCGGGGCGCGGTGCACGGTGCTCGTCACCAGCCGGCGGCAGCTGACGGGGCTGATCGCCGCGCACGGCGCGCGCTCCGTGACACTCGGCGTTCTGCGCGAGGACGAGGCCCGCCGGCTGCTCGCCCGGCACCTCGGGCGGGGCCGCCTCGGCCTGGAACCCGGCGCGGCCGCCACGCTGGTGACCTGTTGCGCCGGACTGCCCCTGGCGCTCGGCATCGTGGCCGCCTGCGCCGCCACCCACCCCGGCCTGTCGCTGACGGAGCTCGGCGACGAGCTGAGCGACACCGCGCGCCGGCTCGACGCCTTGGACGCCGGAGAGCCGCAGGCCGACCTGCGCGCCGTACTGTCCTGGTCCGGTCGTGCCCTGTCCCCCGCCGCCGCCCGCGCGCTGGCGCTGCTGGGCCTCGCCCCCGGTCCGGACATCTCGGCGGCCGCCGCCGCGAGCCTGCTCGCCCTGCCCGCCGCCTCGGCCCGCGCGCTGCTGCGCGAACTGGACCACGCCCACCTGGTCCAGCGGCAGCCCCGCGAGCGGTACCTCATGCACGACCTGCTCCGGCTGCACGCCGCGGAACAGGCCCGGGACCACCTCACCCGCGCGGAGCGGCGGGCGGCGCTGCGCCGTGTGGTGGAGTTCTACACGGACACCGCCTGTACGGGTGCCCGGTCGCTCGCACCGCACCGCCCCGAGCCCCGTCCGGAATCCGAGCCCCGCCCCGAGTGGCTCGCGTCCGGTGGGTCGGGGCCGGGCGCCGTGGAGCACCCGCCGGGCGACCCGGCCTCGGCGACGGCGTGGTTCGACGCCGAGCACCCGAACCTGCTGGCCGCCCAGCAGATGGCCCGCGACCACGGCTGGGACGCCCTGGTCCACCGCCTCGCCTGGGCGCTGGACCCGTACCACCGCCGCCGCGGTCACCTGGAGGACCAGGCGGCGTCCTGGCGGCTCGCCGTGGCCGGCGCGGAGCGGCTGCCCGACGCGGGCACCCGCGCCCAGGCCCACCAGATGCTCGGTGACGCCTGCGCCCAGCTCGGCAGGACCGCCGACGCCCTGCGGCACCTGGACCGGGCCCTGGGCCTGGCCGAACTCACCGGTGACGTCGCCGGGCAGGGCGAGATCCACCACAGTCTGGGCGGCGCCTGGGAGCGGCACGGCGACGACCGGCGTGCGCTGGAGCACGCGCTCCGGGCGCTGCGGATCTTCCAGGACATGGGCGACACCTACCGGCAGGCCCGGGCCCTCAACGGCGTGGGCTGGCTGCGGACCCGGCTCGGCGATCACACCGGGGCCCGCGCCGACTGCCGGGCCGCCCTCGCGCTGATGCGGCGGCATCCGTCCGACCCGCGCCGGTTCGGCGAGTCCAACATCCTCGACAGTCTGGGCTGGATCGCCCACCGCCTCCACGAACACGACCGGGCCCTGACCCACTACCGCCGGGCCCTGGCCATCTGCCGCGTCCAGGGCCACAGCCACCTCGAAGCCGATGTCCTGGACCACATCGCCGAGGCCCACCTCGCGCAAGCCCGCCCCGGCCGGGCCCGCGAGGCATGGCGGCGGGCGCGCGAGCTCTACACCGCCCAGCACCGCCTCGCCGACGCCGAGCGTGTCGGGCGGCGGCTCGCCGGGCTGGGCCCGCCGCCGGCCTGACGCGGCGAGGACATCCGCGGCGCCCCTGGGCCGGGCGCGCCGGACCGCGAAAAGCCGGCCGGGCTGGTGGCCCGGCCGGCTGCCTCGCTTCGGTGCGGTGTCAGGAGACGGCGCAGGCCGTCCCGTTGAGGTTGAAGCCGCTCGGTGCGGTGAAGCTGCCGGAGGACGTGCCCTGGAAGCCGAAGGACTGGGAGCCGCCGGCCGGGATCTGGGCGTTGTAGGAGAGGCCGGTGGCCGTGACGGCGCCCGACGAGGGGCTGATGGTGGCGTTCCAGGCGCTCGTGATGCTCTCGCCGGAAGGAAGCGTGAAGCCCAGCCGCCAGTTGTTCACCGCGCTGGAGCCGGTGTTGGCCACGGTGACGTTGGCGGTGAACCCGCCGCTCCAGGTCTGCGGGGTGAAGGTCACCCGGCAGCCGGAGCCGCCGGTGCCGCCGGTCGTCCCGCCCGTGGAGCCGCCGGTCGTGCCACCGGTCGTACCACCCGTGGTACCGCCCGACGTGCCGCCGCCGAGGTTCGCCGACGCCGAGAAGGACGTCACCGCCAGGCCGACGCCGTTGGACCACGGCTCGAAGCCGGCCTGGATGCTGGTGAGGTACCAGGAGTTCTGCGCCAGGCCGCGGTTGATGGCCTCACCGGCGAACGCCTTGACGTCGAAGCTGAAGCTGCTCGTCGTGGACTGCGCGACGAAGGAGATCACGTTGTTGGTGCCGTTGTTGCCGGTCCACACGTCCCAGCCGCGCCCGGCGATGTTGGCGGTGCCCACCTTGGAGCCCACCGGCTGCACGGAGCCGGTGTGGTTGAGCCACACCATGATCTCGGTCTGGTTGACGCCGTCCTTCTTGGGCGTCGGGTCCAGCCAGATGTCGTACGAGGCGTCGTAGATCGAGTTGCTGTTGTAGTTGAACGAGACGCTGGTGGGCGCGCTGCTCATCGAGCTGAGCTGGGCGGGCAGGTTGGTGCCCGGGGAGCAGTTCGTGTAGTGGCAGCCGTAGAACACCGAGGGGTACGACTTGGGGGCCCCGCCGGAGACGGAGCCGTCGGCCTGGGTGATCTGGAAGCCGGTGCTGGTGACGTTGATGCACTGGGTCTGGGTCGTGCCCCAGCGGTTGTTCTGGACGACGTAGCGGCCCTCGATGGTGGTCGAGCCGTACTGGTCGCAGATCTGGGTGTCCGCGTGTGCGGCCGGGGCCGTGGTGAGCGTGACCAGGCCGCCCACGGCGAGGGTGAGGACCGCCACCGCCGACAGCGCGGCTTTGCGGGTGGATCGGAAGGCTTGCTGAAGCGTCTTCATGCTGCCCCTTCGACGCGTGCAGGTGGGGGGATGGGCAGGCGCGGTGGGAGAGGATTCCCCTTCGGTTGTGGGAGCGCTCCCAAACCGCTCCGGGCACGGGACCATAAGTGCCCCGGGGCCAATGGGCAAGCCCCGGGACAGAAGTGGCCGGAAGCCGGGCGTTCGGATCGCCCCGGGCGGCGTGCCCTCACCGCCGCGGAGGCACCGCGGAAACCGGTCGCCGCCGGGGCCGCCTGACGGCCGGCGCCGGGGAGGTGACGGGCCGTCTCCGGTGCACCGTCGCCTCCCCTGCGGCCGGGTGGGCCGCCCGGCCCGGGCCTCGGGCTGCCGCGCGCCCCGGGACGCGACGGCCGGGCGCCACGCCGGGCCGGGGCACTCCTCACGGTGCCCGCACGCCCGGCGCGCGATCATCGACGGGGCGTCAGGGCGGCGGCCCGGGACGGCCGGGGCCGGCCAACGCCGAGGGCGGACGGCGCGGGCCGGGCGGCCGGCGGACCGAGACGGAGGTGGTGTCGTGGCCGGGGCGGACGACGGACGGCCCGGTACGTGGCGGCGTGCGGTGGCCGGTGCGGCGGAGGACCTCAGCCCGGGGGCGTTCGCCTTCGTCATGGCCACGGGCATCGTGTCCACGGGACTGGCCGCGCGCGGCGCGACAGCCACCTCGGCGGTGCTGCTGTGGATCGCGGTGGCGGGATACGCGGTGCTGTGGGCGGGGTACCTGTGGCGCCTGGCGCGCCGATGGCCGCGGGTGCGCGCCGATCTGTCGGGCCCGCGCGGTTTCGCGTTCCTCACCGTCGTCGCCGCCTCCGACGTGCTCGCCGCACGCCTGGCCATGGACGGGCACTACGGCGCCGCCGCCGCGCTGACCGCGGTGGGCGGGGCCTGGTGGCTGGTGCTCGGGTACGGTCTGCCGCTGCTGCTGATCTGCTCCGGGCTTGCCATGCCGCTGCGGCAGGTGAACGGCACCTGGTTCATCTGGGTGGTGGGCACGCAGTCGGTCGCGGTCGCCACCGCCGTCCTCGCCCCGCACACCGGCGGCCGGGCGCTGGGCGAGCTGGCCTCCGCGTGCTGGGCCGTCGGGGTGCTGCAGTACGTCCTGGTGGCCGCGCTGGCACTGGCCCGGCTCCTGCTGGAACCCGTCGAACCGGGCGAGCTGGCGCCGCCGTACTGGGTCTTCATGGGCGCCGCCGCGATCAGCGTGCTGGCCGGTGCGGAGATCCTGCGGCTGCCGCCCGCCGACTCGCTGCCGCCCGCGGCGTTCGTGCTGGGCGTGTCCGCCCTGGCGTGGTCGTTCTGCACCTGGCTGATCCCCCTCCTGCTCGCCCTGGGCGTGTGGCGGCACGTGCTGCGCCGTGTGGCGGCGCGCTACGGGACGAGCCTGTGGAGCATGGTCTTCCCGATCGGCATGTACGCGGTGGCGACCCGGGAGCTGGGCGCCGTCGCGGGGCGCGGCTGGATGACCGACGTGGGCGCCGAGGAGGCGTGGGCGGCGCTCGCGGTGTGGGCGGTCGTCCTGGCCGGAATGCTCGCCGCACCGGTGACCGCCCTGTGGCACTCTCGCCGGCCGCGTCCCCGCGCCGCCCCTCCCGCATGACCCCGGCCCCGCCGGGCGGGCCCGGCGGGTCGGGGTGCACGAGGTGCTCGGGGAGTCGGGGGTCGCCGGCTCAGGGGGTGTAGACGGTGGGGCGGGGCGGGGTGGCCATGCCGGCGCCGATGAAGAAGCTGGGGTGCGGGGGCTGGTTGTAAGCGGTGTTCTGCCAGGCGATGGCCTCGCGGTACTGGACGTCGTGCATCAGCGTGGTGATCCGCAGGTCGGTGGGATCGGGGGTGGAGTAGATGCGCAACGCGTGGTTGTCGGTCGTGGGCCACACGACCTCCTCGCGCCAGTCGCCGAACAGGTCCGCGCTCAGCGACGGGGTGGCCTTGGTGCTGTTGTTGGAGTGCACGTCGGAGCCGGTCAGCAGGCGGGTGTCACCGCTGGTGCCGTACTTGTCGATGTGGGTACCGTCCAGGAGTTCGCGCACCGGGTCGCCGTCCCACCAGGTGACGAAGTTGGTGGAGGAGGGCTTGCGGCCGATGTTCTGGCCCTGGTCGCTGTACAGGCCGGACACGCCCGCGGACCAGGACTCCGCTCCGGGGCTGCCGGCGTAGATGTCGTCGGAGACGCCGCGGCCGTTGTCGCAGGAGCAGGCGGGCTGGTGCCACAGGATCTGGCCGGTGCGGGCGTCGGCGAACCAGGCGGAGTACTTGGTGGTGGTCTCGTCGACCTTGAACTCCTCCAGGCCGGGGCGGGCGGGGTCGAGGTCGCCGACGTGCATGGCGTCGCCGTGGCCCTGGCCGTTGTTCCACAGGCCGTGCCCGTTGTCGTCGACGGCCATGGCGCCGTAGACGATCTCGTCCTTGCCGTCGCCGTCCACGTCGGCGATGGAGAGCTGGTGGTCGCCCTGGCCGACGTAGGAGCCGTTGCCGGAGTCGTTGCTGTCGAAGCGCCAGCGCTCGGTGAGCCTGCCGTCGCGCCAGTCCCACGCGGCGATCACGGTACGGGTGTAGTAGCCGCGGGCCATGATGATCGAGGGGCGCTGTCCGTCGAGGTAGGCGGTGCCGGCCAGGAAGCGGTCGACGCGGTTGCCGTACGAGTCGCCCCAGGACGAGACGGTCCCGCGCGGCGGGTCGTAGTTCACCGTCTGCATCGCCGCGCCGGTCCGCCCGTTGAAGACGGTCAGGTACTCCGGCCCCGACAACACGTAGCCGGAGGAGTTGCGGTAGTCCGCGCTCGCGCTGCCGATGACCTTCCCCGTGCCGTCCACGGTGCCGTCGGCGGTCTTCATGACGACCTCGGCCTTGCCGTCGCCGTCGTAGTCGTAGACCTGGAACTGCGTGTAGTGCGCGCCGGAGCGGATGTTGCGGCCCAGGTCGATGCGCCACAGCCGGGTGCCGTCGAGCTTGTAGGCGTCGATGTAGGTGTCACCGGTGTAGCCGGACTGGGAGTTGTCCTTGGAGTTGGTCGGGTCCCATTTGAGGACGAACTCGTAACTCCCGTCGCCGTCCAGGTCGCCGACGCTCGCGTCGTTGGCCGCGTAGGTGTACGAGACGCCGTCCGGCGTGGTGCCCCCGGCCGGCGGGGTGATCGGCACGTCGTGGTAGCCGTTCGCGAAGGAGACCGACGCCGGGGAGTCCGCCTGCTCGGTGCCGTTCACCACGGCCCGTACGGTGTACGAGGCGCCGGCGGGGGCGCCGCTGTCCGTGTAGTCGGTGGCGCCGGTCAGCGGCGAGGAGTTCAGCTTCACGCCGCCGCGGTAGACGTTGAACGCCACGTCGTCCGGGTCGGTGGCCAGCCACCTCCACGACACCAGGTTCCCGCTGCCGCTGCGCACCGAGATCACGCCCCGGTCCAGTTTCTCCACCTGCCGGCCCTGTCCTGGCGTGGGCGTCCCGGTGCCACCGGACGTCGTGCCGGAGGTGGACCCGCCGCTCGTCGACCCACTCGTCGACCCACTCGTCGACCCGGTCGTGGTGCCGGACGTGGAACCCGAAGTGGTGCCGGAGGTGGATCCGGACGTGGTGCCGGACGTCCCGCCGCTCGTCGTGGCGCTGCCCGTGCACAGCGTGCCGTTGAACGTGAACGACGACGGCACGACCGGCTGCCCGGAGCCGGGCACCGAGCCGTTGAAGCCGAAGGTCACCGAGGCGCCGGAGGCCACCGAGCCGTTGTAGCTCAGGCTCTTGGCCGTGACCTGGGTGCTGCCCGTCGTCACGTCCGCGTTCCACGCCTGCGTGACGGTCTCCCCGTCGCCGAAGGCCCACTGCAGCGTCCAGCTCGACACGGCGTCACCGAGGTTGGTGACCTGCACGTTGGCGCCGAAGCCGCCGGACCAGGTGCTGGTGATCGAGTAGTCGACCCTGCAGCCCGCCGCCGCGGCGCCGGCCTGCTCCTGGACGGCCCAGGTCGCGCCGACCGCGATGAGCCCGCCGATCGCCAGCCCCGCCACCGGGCGCAGGGACCGCCTTCTGCGGTGTTGCATCGTCATGTAGGTCCTCCAGAGGTGGGGGGAAGTGACCTCACAGTGGTGACACACAGTAATGGGAGCGCTCCCACCACTGGTGCACCATGAATTCAGATTTCCACCGGCACCGTCAACCGCTGTGCCGCGGTCGGCTCGGCGATTTTCGGCGGCGCCCGGCGTCTCCGGGGTCCCCGGCGTCCCCGGCGTCCGCGGCGTCCCCGGCGTCCGCGACGGAGGGGTGGGCGAGGACGGCACGCGTGGCCTGCGTGACCGGCCGCTCAAGCTCCCCGACGGCACGCACCGCGCAAGGGGGTAACGGGAGCGACCCCGGGAGCGGGAACAATTCCGGCGATTTTCCGGCTTTGGGCCGGTATGGCGGTATGTGGTGAGGAACGCGAGGAAGCGCACCGGCCCCCACGACGCGCGGGACGGGCGGGACGGCGCATCGGCCGCCGGGCCCTGCCGCCGGCGTGGCGGGAGCCCTCGGGGCGCGCCCGGCTGGGTGTCTTCCTGTTCTCGGCCGCGCTGATCGCCGGTGTTCCGGTGGCGGACGCCTTCCTGCCGGGCGACATCCACCTCGCCCACATGCTCGTGGTGCCGGTCGCGCTGGTGGCCGCGTTCACGGGTCCGCGCACCGGCGCGGTGACGGCCCTGCTGGCGGTGCTCGCCCTGACCGCCGCCGGGCTCGAACGCCACACGCTGGGCACCGAGAGCGTGCTCGTGGAACTGGGATCCCTGGTGCTGCTGTCCGTACTCCTGGTGATCTTCGGCCGGCTGCTCGCGCGACTGCGGCGGGTGTCCGACGTCACGCAGGGCGTCGTCCTGCGTCCCCTGCCCGCGCGGGCGGGCCACGTGTCCATCGCCGCCGAGTACCTGGCGGCGGAGAGCGCCGCGCGGCTGGGCGGCGACCTGTACGCGGTGGCACGTACCTCGAACGCCACCCGCCTGCTGATCGGCGACGTGCGCGGCCACGGCCTCGGTTCCCTCGGCGACACCGAAACGGTGCTGGGGGCGTTCCGGGCCGCCGCCCACCGGCAGGAGCCGCTGCCCGAGCTCGTGGCGTGGCTGGAGAGCAGCGTCCGCTGGGGGCTGGCCGAGCACCGCGGGGACGCCGGGGACGCGGAGGACGCCGGGGAGCGCTTCGCCACCGCCGCGATCGTCGAGATCCCGGACGGCGAACCGTACGTACACCTGATCAACTGCGGCCACCTCCCGCCGCTGCTGCTGCGCGGCGGCGACGCGCGGTACCTCGACACCGAGGATTCCGCTCCTCCGCTCGGCCTGGGCGGGCTGGTCGACACCGCGTACACGGTCAGCTCCTTCGACTTCCGCCCCGGGGACCGGTTGCTGCTCTACACCGACGGCGTCACCGAGGCCCGCGACCGGCACGGCGCGTTCTACCCGCTGCTGGAGCGGGCGCGTGTGTGGGCCGCCGACCACTGCCCGGAGCCCCTGCTCAAGGCGTTGACGGCCGACCTGCTCACCCACGCGGCCGGGCGGCTGCGCGACGACGTGGCCGTGGTGGCCCTGCGGCGCGAGGCGGCGGCCGTGACCGGCTGACCGGGCCGCCGGGCGCGTACGCGCGCGGCCGGGCCGACGTCCGGCGAGTATGACCCCCCGCTCCCGGCCGGTACGGGGGCGCGGCACGCGGTCGGCGGGTACGGCCACGCCGCCCCGCCCCGCCGCCGCTTGGCGGGACCGAGCCGGGGCAGACGTCGACCATGGACCACAGTCCGAGTGACGCGCGCGACCCGGCGTTCGTGCTGGGCGGCGGCGGCGCCTTGGGGGCGTACGAGGTGGGGATGCTGAAGGCACTGTTCGCGGCCGGGGTGCGGCCCGGCCTGGTGCTGGGCACGTCCGTCGGGGCGATCAACGGGGCGGCGGTGGCGGCCGAGCCCTCGCAGGCCGCGGTCGGCCGGCTCATCGACCTGTGGACCGGGCTGGGCCGGGCCGGAGTGTTCGCGGGGTCCTTCGTGGGACGGGTGTCCACCGCCGTGCGCACCCGCACCCACCTCTACGCCCCCACCCCCCTGCGGGACCTGCTGGAGACGCATGTGCCGGTCGCCCTCATCGACGATCTGACCGTCCCCTTCCAATGCGTGGCGGCGAGCATCGAGCACGCCGCCGAGCACTGGTTCGACAGCGGTCCGCTGGCCGACGCCGTGCTCGCCTCGTCCGCCGTGCCCGGCCTGCTGCCGCCGGTCGGCCTGGACGGCGAGCACTTCGTGGACGGCGGCCTGGTCAACAGCATCCCCGTGGGGCGGGCCGTCGCGCTGGGGGCCAGCGAGATCTTCGTCCTCCAGGTGGGCCGCATCGAACGGCCGCTCAGCCCGCCGCGGCGGCCGTGGGAGGTGGCCACCGTGGCGTTCGAGATCGCCCGCAGGCACCGGTTCGCCCGCGACATGGCCGACCTGCCGGCGCACGTCACGGTGCACGTCCTGCCCAGCGGCGCGGCCGCCGCGGAGACCAGTGGCACCCTCAGCCAGTTGCGCCACCGCGCCTTCGGCCAGACCGCGCAGCGCATCGAACGCGCCTACACCGCCTCCTCCCGCTACCTCGACAGCGCCCTGGACCTCGCGGACGGCCCGGCGTGAGCGGCCCGGCGGGGAGCGGGCCGCCCGAGGGAGGCCCGGCGGAGAGCGGCCCGGCCGCCCCGGGCGGTGCGGGCGGCGTCGCGGGGCGGCCCGGCCCGAATGGCGGGCCGGCCCGGCCCGGCGGCGTCGCGGACCCGGAGCGGCGGGGACGTACCTGGCGCACGGCGGCGGCCTCGGTGGGGAGCGCGCTCGTCACGACGGCCCGGCGGACGGCCACCACCGCGCTGGTCGTCGCGCTGCTCCCGGTCACGGCGGCCCTCCTGCTCCTGGCCGCCGTCGTCGGCGCGCCCGTCCTCCTGGTGTCGGGCAGGCCCCCGCGGCCGGTGCGCATCGCCTGCTTCCTGCTCGTGTACGTCACGGTGGAGATCGCGGGGCTGGCGGCGGCGGCCGCGCAGTACCTGCGTGATCCTTTCGGCGGGCCCCGCGCCCGGCAGCGGCGGGCGGAGCGGGCGTACGGACTGCTCGCGTCGCTGCTGGGCGTGCTGCGCCGCGCCGCGGAGCGGCTGTTCGGCCTCGAGACCGAGGTGACGCCCGCGCTGCCGGCGGCGGACCGGCGGCCGGACGTCCCGTTGGTGGTCCTCGTCCGGCACGCGGGCCTCGGCGATTCCTTCCTGCTCCTGCAGTTGCTGCTCACCGAGGCCGGGCTTTTGCCGCACACCGTCCTGAAGGGCGCGCTGCGCGTCGATCCGTGCCTGGACGTCCTGCTGAGCCGGGTGCCGCACTGCTTCCTGCCGCCCGCCCGGGGCACCGCGAAGGGGGCCGTGGCCGCGCTCGCCGCCGGGCTGCGGGCGGGAGACGCGCTGGTGCTGTTCCCCGAGGGCGGCAACTTCACCCCGCGCCGCCACCACCGCGCCGTCGCCCTGCTCTACCGCCGCGGCCAGTACCGGCGTGCCGCGCGGGCGGCGCGGCTGCGCTACGTGCTGCCGCCGCGGGACAGCGGAAGCCTCGCGGCCCTGGCCGCGGCCCCCACCGCCGACGTGCTGTTCGTCGCCCACTCCGGTCTTGACATGATCACTTCGGCGCGTGCGGCCTGGACGAGTCTCCCGTTGCGGCAGCCGGTCCGGGTCCACTGGTGGCGGGTCGGGGCCGCGGACATCCCGCGGGGCGACGAGGCCCGCGGCGAGTGGCTGATGAGCCAGTGGGAACGGGTGGACCGGTGGGCGGCCGCGCACGCCGCCGCGGACACCCCCCACGTATGACGGCAGGCGGCCGGCAGCCGGGCGGCGCGCGACGCGGACCGGAGGACGGCACTCGCGGGACGGCGCTCCAGGGACGGCGCCGGGACGGGACCGCTCGGGCGAACTCGCGCCGGGCGCGGCGCCGACGCCGGCGTCAGCCGGCGGCGGGGAGGCGGGAGAACCAGTCGATGGTCATCGCCAGCCCCTTGTCGACGTCGACGACCGGCTGCCAGCCCAGTGCCGAGCGGGCCAGCCCGATGTCGGGCCGGCGCAGGCCGGGATCGTCGGCGGGCCGGTCCACGAAGGCGATGGGCGACGCCGAACCGCACAAGGCGCGGATCCGGCGCGCCACGTCGAGGACGCTCAGCTCGACCGGGTTGCCGATGTTGACCGGCCCCGGATGCCCGCTCGCGGCCGCGGCGAGGATGCCGCTGACGGTGTCGTCGACGTAGCACAGGGACCGGGTCTGGCTGCCGTCCCCCGCCACCGTGAGCGGTTCGCCGGCGAGTGCCTGGGTGATGAAGGTCGGCACCGCCCGCCCGTCCTTGGGCCGCATCCGCGGACCGTAGGTGTTGAAGAGCCGGACGATGACGGTGTCGACGCCCAGTGCCGCGCGGTAGGCCGTGGTGAGCGCCTCGGCGTAGCGCTTGGCCTCGTCGTACTGGCTGCGCGGGCCGACCGGGTTGACGTTGCCCCAGTACGTCTCGGGCTGCGGGTGGACCAGCGGGTCCCCGTAGACCTCCGAGGTGGAGGCGAGCAGGAAGCGGGCGCCCTTTCGGTGGGCGAGGTCCAGGGCGTTCGCCGTGCCGTGGGAGCCCGCCCTGAGCGTCTCCAGGGGATGGCGGGCGTAGTCGTGCGGCGAGGCGGGCGAGGCGAGGTGGAAGACCAGGTCCACCGGCCCCGGCACGTCGAACGGCTCGCTGACGTCCCTCAGGTCCAGTTGGAAGCCCGCGTCGCCGGACCGTGCGGCTATGTTGCCGATGCTGCCGGTGAGCAGGTTGTCGACGCACACCACCTCCGTGCCCTCTTCCCGCAGCCGGTCGCACAGGTGCGACCCGACGAAGCCGGCGCCGCCGGTGACCACCGCGCGGCGTGCTCTCCAGTCGCCGTCCATGTCCGCCTCCTCCGTGTCCGTCTCCGCCGTGTCCGTCTCCGCCGTGCCCTTCTCCCCCGTGCCCTTCTCCCCCGTGCCCTTCTCCCCCGTGGTCGCGCCGCGCATGTGGTCAGGACTCCCGCAGCGAACGGCCGGTCCTGCTCAGGAACACGTCGTCGAGCGTCGGGCGGTGCAGCTCGATGGTCTGCGGCTCGATGCCGACGTCGGCCAGCGCCCGCATGATCTGCGGTATGGCGGTCTCCCCTGCGTCCACCGACAGCCGCAAGCCCCCGTCCTCGCGTACGTCGGCCGACCGCACACAACGCTGCTCGGCCAGCACCCGGGCCGCCTTGTCGGTGTCGCCGGTGACGCCGACGGTGACCACCTCGCCCGCGATCTCCCGCTTCAGGCCGGTGGGAGTGCCCTCCGCCACGATGCCGCCGCCGTCGATGATGGCGATCCGGTCGCACAGCGCGTCGGCCTCGTCGAGGTAGTGCGTGGTCAGGAAGACGGTCAGGCCCTCGGCCCGCAGCCGGCGGATCTCGTCCCACATGTGCGCGCGGCTCTGCGGGTCCAGGCCCGCGGTGGGCTCGTCGAGGAAGAGGACCTTGGGGCGGTGGACGACGCCGAGGGCGATGTCCACCCGCCGCCGCTGGCCGCCGGAGTACGTACGGCAGTGGCGGTCGCCGTACGCGGTCAGGTCGAAGGCGTCCAGCGCCTCGGCGGCCCGGCGCAGCGCCTCCGCCTTGCCGATGCCGTACATCCTGGCCTGCATGACCAGCTCCTCACGGGCCGTCACGTCGTCCCAGGTGCCGCCGCCCTGGGCGACGTAGCCGATGTTCCGGCGGACCGCCGCCTGCTCGCTGCGCAGGTCGGCCCCGGCGACGACGGCGTCGCCGCCGTCGGGCGGGAGCAGGGTGGCGAGCATCCGCAGGGTCGTGGTCTTGCCCGCGCCGTTCGGGCCCAGGAACCCGAAGATCTCGCCGCCGGCGACGGCCAGGTCGAGGCCGTTCACCGCGTCGACGGTGGCGGCCTTGCGGCCGCGCCCGGTCCTGAAGGACTTCCGCAGTCCGCGGGTCTCGATCATCAGGGCGTCCTTGTCGCGTAGGGGGAATCGCCGGTCACGGGTCAGCGCACCGAGCGGGCGAACAGGCGGGCGGACCAGGCCAGTGCGAGCAGGGCCACGGCGGCCATCAGCCCGAGGCCCTGCCAGACCGAGTCGTCGGCGGCGTGGCCCGCGAACAGCGCGCGCATGCCGGTGACGGCGCGGCTGTAGGGGTTGCCGTCGGAGGCCCGGCGCAGCCAGACCGGCGCCAGGGCCAGCGGCAGCAGCGTCCCGGACAGCAGCATCAGCGGCTGCGCCACGTTGTTCACCACCTGGCCGAGCGTGTTGGGGTCGGTCACCTTGAGCGCGATGCCGTACGACAGGGCGGCGCTGCTGAGGGTGACCAGGGCGAGCAACGCGTAGGCGAGCAGCAGGTCCTGGATCCGGACGAACACCCCGAGCGGCATCGCCAGCAGGGTGAGGATGGCCGCCTGGACGACC
Organism: Streptomyces sp. HPF1205; assembly: GCF_020400825.1. Taxonomy (GTDB): domain Bacteria; phylum Actinomycetota; class Actinomycetes; order Streptomycetales; family Streptomycetaceae; genus Actinacidiphila. Next base: position 105,232 of record NZ_JAINVH010000021.1, on the reverse strand, counting down.
AGGACCAGCACGTCGCGCAGTGCCCGGCCGAGCAGCAGCGCCACCCTGCTGACCGGGGTCACCCGGGCCCGCTCGATGACGCCCGAGCCGAGTTCGGCGAGCAGGCCGAACCCGACGTACAGACCGCCGCCGAGGGCCAGGGCGACCAGCATCCCGGGCACGTAGACGCGGTAGGCGTCGGTCATCGAGTCCGCGCCCATGGAGGCGAGCGCGGGCTTGAGCAGCGGCGCGAACAGCGCCAGGTACACGACCGGCTGGGCCACGCCCAGCACGATCGACAGCGGTGACCTGGCCATCAGCAGGATGTGCCGCTGGAGCACCAGCCAGGTGTCGCGGAGGGTCTTCACTGTCATCCCATTCCTTCGAGGTGCCGGGCCGCGGCCGCCGCGCCGCCCGCGGCGGCGAACGACTCGCGGATGCGGTGCGCCGCGCCGCGGTAGGACGGGTCGTCGAGCACGGCCAGCAGGTCCTCGCGCAGCGGCTTCGGCCGCACGCTCGCGAAGCGGACCCGGCGGCCTGCGCCGGCCGCCACCACCTGGGCGGCGTTGATGGGCTGGTCGCCCTTGATCGGCGCGACGACGAGCGGCACGCCGTGGGCCAGCGCCTCGCAGACGGTGTTGAGTCCGCCGTGGGTGACGACCGCGTCCAGACGGGGCATCAGTTCCAGTACGGGCACGCGGGACCGGACCAGGATGTCGCGGGCGGGCGGCTCCGGGATCGCGCCGTCGGGTGCCACCACGATCGCCTGGACGCTGTCGCGCAGCGGGCGCAGCGCCTCGACGACCCGCGCGTAGAACTCGCCGGCCAGGTCCATCGACAGGGTTCCCACGGTGACCAGGACATGACGGCGGGCGGGGTCGAGCCAGTCCCACGGGAACGAGGTGTCCGCGGGCCGCGGGGCCAGCGCGGGGCCGACCAGGACGGCGTTGTCCGGCCATTCCAGCGGACCGGTCAGGGCGCTGCCGGTGAACGCGATCAGCAGGTGCGGGGAGAACCGCAGGTCGTGCGGCGGCTGCCCCGGCATGCCCGCCGCGGTCCACATCATCGCCATCCGCTCGTGGATCCACGCCTCCACCTTGGGCAGCGCGCGGTAGGGGCGGGTGAGTTCCATGGTGGTCGGCGCCATGCTCGCCCAGGGCAGCCCGGCCCGGTGCGCGGCGATCGCGCCCGCGACCGCGTGCTGGTCCACCGCCATGACGTCGGGCCGGAAGGCGGCGACCGCGCGCTCGATGCCCGGCAGCGTGACCTTCGCGTGCGGAACGATGTAGCCGTCCCACCGCGACTTCGCCGCGGCCATCCCGCGGTCGGCCTGGCCGCGGTGCGCCCGCAGCGGGATCGGGGCGATCGCGGCGCCGGGGCCGAGCACCGGCCGCAGGAACGACTCCGAGCCCGCCCACAGCACCTCGTGTCCGCGCCGCACGAGTTCCGCGGACACCGCGGCGAGCGGGTGCACATGGCCGGTCAGCGGGAGGCTGACGAAGAGGTAGCGGGTCATCGGGCACCGTCCGCGGCCGGCGTCGCGCCGTCGCCGCGGGCCGCCACGTAGGCGGCCACCTCGCCGACGGTCAGGGCGATGATCCGGTCGATGTCGAGTCCCGCCACGTACGCGACCAGGTCGATCCGCTCCCCGTACCGCCCGCGCAGCGCCAGGCTCCAGGCGGCCAGCTCGTGGCTCTCCACCAGCAGGTCGCCGTCGACGCGCGTACCGGCGTCGACGCGGTCCAGCCAGGCGTCGTCCTCGCCCACGACCTCCCGCAGCAGGTCGGCGACCGGACGGATCAGCGCGGCGGCGGGCGGTACAGGCGATACGGGTGCGGCGGGCGCGGCGCCGGGCGCGGTCGAGGCGGGCGCTGCGGGACCCCCGGGGGCGCCCCGGCCCCCTGGCGCGGCCGCGCCGGCGATCACGGCGTCCGGTCCGCTCGCGGCGCGCCGCCCCGGCCCGGCCCGGGCGCCGGCTTGACGGCCCGCAGCGCGCCGTAGGTGATGACGCCGGTGTCGAAGCCCTTCTTCATCAGCGGACCGGCGTGGAAGAAGCCCAGGACGTCCACCCCGCGCTCGCGGGCCAGGTCCCGCATCACGGACCTGCCCTGTTCGTACCGCCGGATCTGCGCGAAGGCCGGGTCCCAGGAGTTGGCGACGGCGCCGCTCCAGTCCACCGAGGCGACGTCGGCGAACCCTGCGGCGCGGGCCAGTTGTTCGTGCTCGTCGAGGGAGGAGAAGCCCGGCATCACCTGGTGGCGCAGGATCTGCTCGACCAAATCCCGCTCCGCTTCGTCCAGTTCGCCCGTGCGGACCGACCAGGTGGCCACGGCCAGGATCCCGCCGGGTGCCAGCAGGCGCAGCGCCTCGGCGAAGAAGGCCGCCCGGTCGGGGATGTGCATCAGGCTCTCCAGCGCCCAGACCACGTCGAACGCCTCGTCCGGGTAGCCGGTGGCGAGCGCGTCGAGGCGGTGGAAGCGGGCCCGGTCGGCGACGCCGGCGTCCCGCGCCTTCTCGTTGGCGCGGGCCGCCTGCCGGGCGCTCAGGGTGATGCCCTCCACCGCGCAGCCCATCGGCCCGGCCAGGTGCAGTGCCGGGCCGCCGATCCCGCAGCCGACGTCGAGGACCCTGGATCCGGAGGGAACGCCGGCGAAGGCGACCAGTTCGCGCACCAGCCGGTCGGTGGCGGCGTGCCGGTCCGCCCCGTTGACGCCGGGAACCTCGCCCGGATCCCAGAAACCGTGGTGGACGTGCTCTCCCCACAGGTCCTCGTACAGGTCAAGGGTGATGTCGTAATAGCGTGCCACGGCCGTATTCAGGCCGGATTCGGTCCCCGATTCCACTGACAGCCAATCTCCTCGAAATTGGGCATGCAAAAGAAGGCATGAATGCGCGATACGAATGCAGCACAAACCGAGCCCGCGGCCCGGCGGGCTCCATACATGACTGGCCTGTTCCACACGAGGGCATGCCGGCGCAAAACTGTCACCGGGGAAGTACACGGAAGAGCCGGCCGCGCACGCGGCCGTGGAGAAAAGGGAGCCGGCGGGCCGAGGAGGCGGCGAGGGAGGGCACCGGCAGGTGGTTCCGTGCTTCGGAAAGACAACTCACAGCCGGGTCACGGCAGTTGCCATTCGCCGACATGCTAGCGAGAGAACTGATCCGGCGTCAATCCGAGAAAATGTGAGGCGCGTGTGACCAGTCGATACCCGTGGGATTCAGGAGAAGTATCGAACCGCGTTCCCTGCAGGACTTGACAGCAGGCAATTAAGCGCTGAAAGCTCGGCATCGGGAATTCAGCCCGGCTCTTTTGATCACACCCCCGAGGAAGAGGGTCCTGATTCTTCATGAAGGCTGCCTCCGCAACATCGCGAAATGGCCCGGGACCGCCGCCCGTCGACCCCTCCTGGGTCGACGAGGTACTCCTCGGGGGCGCCGGCGCCGAGCCCTGCCTGTTCTTCGACGAACCCGTCACCAGGGACGGATTACGCCGGCTGGTGGCACGCCGCCAGGACGAGCTGGCCGACGCCGGCCTGCGCCGGGGCGGATCGGCCGCGCTGTGCCTGGCCCCCTCGCTCGCGCTGGTCGCCAACCTGCTGGCGGTGTGGCGCATCGGGGCGCGGGCCGCGCTGCTCGACCACCGGCTCACCCCGTTCGAGACCGACCGGGCACTGAGCCGGCTCGCGCCCCAGGTCGTGGTGTCGGCCCCGCCCGTCGGCGGCGGGCCGGCCCGCGGTTTCCACGACCAGCGGGAGAGCGTGCGCCGCCACCCCGGCGGCCGGCCCGCCGAGACCGCGCACGCGCTCGTGCAGCTCAGCTCCGGCTCGACCGGCCCCGCGAAGATCATCGGGCGTACGGCGGCCGACCTGATCGCCGAGATCGACAGGTACGCGCGGATCGACGGGGTGCCCCGGGCCGGCGAACGCATCGTCTCGATGGCCTCGACGGTCCACGTCCTGGGCCTCGTCGGCGGGCTGCTGCACAGCCTGCACGCCGGCGTGCGGCTCGCCTTCCCGCGGCGCGTGACCGGCGAGGGCATCCTGTCCACCGTGGCGGCCGGTCCGGAACCGACCACCCTGCTCGGCGTCCCGTTCCACATCGAACTGCTCACCTGGGTCGCGGACCCGCCGCGCCTGCCGCAGCTCACCGGCATGACCACCGGCGGCGAGCTGGTCAGGACGCAGGTGCACGAGGCCTTCACGGACCGCTACGGCGTCCGGCTGGGCAGCATGTACGGGATGACCGAGGTCGGCGTGATCGCCACCGACCTGTTCGGCGAGCACCGGCCCGCACTCGCCCCGGCGCCCGGCATCACCGTGACGGAAGTCGGCGGTGAGCTGCGGATCGCCAGGGAGCAGTCGCCCTACCTCGGCGCCGGCGACCCCTCGCGCTGGGCCGACGGCTGGCTGCGCACCAAGGACGGCGGCACCGTCGACCCCGACACCGGGCTGGTCCGCGTCCTCGGCCGACTGGACTCGCAGGTGTCGATCGGCGGCCTGAAGGTCGACCTCACCGAGGTCGAGCACACCATCGCCGCCCTGCCCGAGGTGGCGGACGCGGTCGTGGTCTTCGGCACGTCGATCGAGGCGTACGTCGTACCGCGCGAGGGCGCCGGCCCGGCCGCGATCGAGGAGCGGCTGGCGGAGCGGCTGGCGGCCTGGAAGCGGCCCCGCCTGCTGCACCTGGTCGACCGCCTGCCGCGCACCGCCACCGGAAAACTGGTCCGTGACCCGGCCGTCCTGCGGGACGCCGGCCAGGGGCCGCACCGACCGTCCGATCAGGAACCGGCCCACCTGAAGGGGAGCCCCCGAGATGTCCACTGACGAGATCCGCGCGTTCGTCCTGGAGTCGCTGACCGAGATGAACTACAGCGTGGCCGATGTCACCGACGACACGCCGCTCGGCCCGGCCGGCGTCGACCTGGAGTCGCTGGCGCTGGCCGAGCTCGGCGTCCGGGCCGAGGAGCGCTTCGGCGTCCGGTTCGACGACGACGAGGCCGAACTGCTGGGCACCATGACCGTGGGCGAGTTCACCGCGGCGCTCGCCGCGCGCATCGCGTCCGCGCCGGCCGCGGGCCACTGAGCATGCGGCCCGTACCCGACCGCGCGGAGATCGTCGCGATCCTCGCCGACTTCGGCGGCCGCCCGCCCGAGCAGGTCCCCGAGGGCATCGACTCGATGGAACTGGCCTGGCTCGTCCACCGGATCGAGCAGCGGTACGGCGGCCGCGTGGACGACGAGGCCATGGAGCGGATGACCACGGTGACCGGCGTGCTGGAGGTCCTGGCCGAACTCCCCGCGCAGCCGGACGTCTCCGGTCCGCGGGCGCCCGGGTCCGGCGTGCCGGCCCCGCCGTCCGGCGCGGACGGCGGACCACACGACCATGCGTGAACGACCCCCCGAGGAGGGGAGCGGGATGGCGTCGACCGCCCGCCGCGGGCCCGGCTCCGTCGTCGTCACCGGGGCCGCCGTGCTCAGCGCGTTCGGCGAGGGCGTCGGCCCGCTGCTGTCCGCCGCGCTGGACGGCCGGCCCGCCTTCGCGCCGGTGCGGCGGTTCGCCGTCCCCGGCGGGCGGACCGGCTGGGCGGCGACGCACCCCGGCGCGCCCGTGCTGGCCGACGAGCTGACCCGGGCGATCGGCCACGCCTGCGACCAGGCGGGCCTGTCCGCGGCGCGGCTCGCGGACTGCCCGCTCCACCTGGCGGTGCACGGCGACCCCGCCCTGCCCCGCGTACCGGAGGGGGAACGGCGGGCGCACGGCGCGGACGCGTTCGCCCGCTCGGTCGCCCGGCGCGGCGGCCTGGCCGAGGCGGCGCGCGTCTACACCTCGGCGTGCGTGGCGTCAAGCACGGCGGTGGCCGACGCGGCCGCCGCGATCGCCCGCGGACGGGCCGACCGGGTCGTGGTGGCGGCCGGCTACCTGGTCGACGCCGACCAGTTCGCGGTCTTCGACGCCGGCCGCGCGCTCGCCCGCGACGGGCGGGTGCGCCCGTTCAGCGCCGGCCGCAGCGGGCTGCTGCTGGGCGACGCGGTGGTCGCCGTGGTGGTGGAGTCGGCGACGGCCGCCCGGGAACGGCGGGCCCGGCCGCTGGCCCTGCTGGCCGGCTGGGGCCGGGCGGGCGACGCCCACCACGTCGTCAGGCCGCGGCCCGACGGGGACGGGCTGGCCCGCGCGATCACGGACGCCCTGCACCGCGCGGGGCTGCGGCCGCGGCGGATCGGCTACGTCAACGCGCACGGCTCGGGTTCCGCGGCCGGCGACGCGGCGGAGTGCGCCGCCCTGTACCGGGCCCTGGGAGAGACGGCCGCCACCGTACCGGTGAGCTCCACCAAGTCCGTGCACGGCCAGGCCCTGGAGGCCGGAGCCCTGCTGGAACTGGTCGTCACCATGTCGGCACTGCGGGCCGGCAGGCTCCCCGTCAACGCCGGCTGGCTGGGCCCCGACCCGGACTGCCCGCTCGACCTGGTCCTGGACCGGCGCGCGGACACCGCGGCCGAGTACGGCCTGAGTCTGACCACGGCCTTCGGCGGGGCGAACACCGCGCTCGTGGTCGGCACGCCATGACCCGGACGGCGCCGGCGGGACCGGGCCCGCGCACCGCCACCTCCACGTCACCGTCGACGGCCGCACCCGCGAGCCCGTCGACGTCCCCGTCGGCCGCAACGTCCCCGTCCCCGGCGGCCGCACCGTCCCCGCCCCCGGCGACGTCGCCGCCCCTGCCCGCGTCCCCTCCCCCGTCCGTCTCCTTGACCGGACAGGCCGAGGCCGCGGGGCTGCGGGCCGTCTGCGCCGCGGCGTGGCCCGAGTCGGATGCGGACCGTGTGCCGCCGCCGATCGCCGGGTTCGTGGTGTCCTCCTTCAGCCCGCTCGCCGCGGAGACGGCCCGCCGCTGCCTGGAGCGCCGGCCCGTACCCCTGCCCGGCGCGGCGGCGGACTCCGCGGTCACCGCCGTGGTCGTGGTCAGCGCGCTGGGCGACCTCGCGGGCGCGGTGCACGTGGCCGAGGTCACCGACAGCGGCGGCCGGCCGGGACCGCTGCTGTTCTTCCAGGCCGTGCCCAACGCCGTCGCCGGGCACGTGGCCGCCCGCTGGGGGCTGACCGGACCGGTGGTGTGCGTCGGCGACACCGGCGCCGGGCTTGAGGTCGCGGCGCTGCTGATCGAGGACGGCGACGCCGACGAGGCGCTGCTGGTCCGCGTCGACCAGGCCGCGACCGCCGCCGGGCGCGACCGCGCCGCCGCCGTACTGCTGCGTGCCCCGACGCCGGCGGACGGGCCGCCGCGGCGCGGCCCACGACCACACGACCACGAGGGAGGACAGCCGTGACCGGTACGCGGACGGCGCACGCGGGACGAGCGGACGTCGTCATCACCGGGATGGGCATGGTGACGCCGGTGGGCACCAGCGCCGCCGACGTGATGACGGCGGTGTGCGAGGGCCGGTCGGGGCTGAGCCGCCCCCCGGCCGGCGGCCCGCTGGACGGCTGCCTGGAGGTGGCCGCCTTCGCCCCGCCGATCGACCCCGCTTCCGTCCTGGCCGGCCCCGAAGCCCGCGTGGTGGACCGCTACATCGTCATGGCGTTGCGGGCCGCGGCCGACGCGCTGGCCGACGCTGGGCTGGAGGTGGGCCGGGACGTCGACCCGTACCGGATCGGGGTGATCCTGTCCGGGACCGGCGGCCTGGCCACCCTGGAGGACCAGGTCGTCACCAGGACGCGGCGCGGGCGGCTGGGGGTCAGCCCCTACCTGCTGCCGGGGATGCTGCCCAACATGGGGGCGGCCCGCGTCGCCATCCGGCACGGCATCCGCGGGTACAGCTCCTCGATCGGCACCGCCTGCGCGGCCGGGGCCCAGTCCGTGGGGGAGGGACTGCGGCTGCTGCGCGCGGGCGAGGCCGACGTGGTGGTGTGCGGGTGCAGCGAGGCACCGCTGTTCCCGACGCTGGCGGACACGTTCGGCAACGCGCGGGTGATGGCCCGCGGCTGGGCCGACGACCCGGCGGGCGCCAGCCGCCCGTTCGACCGCCGCCGCAACGGCCTGGTGCTGGGCGAGGGCGCCGGGGTGCTCGTGCTGGAGCGCGCCGAGCACGCCGACGCGCGCGGCGCCGCCGGGTACGCCGGGGTGCTCGGCTGGGGCGCGACGAACGACGCCCACCATCCCACCACCCCGCACCCCGACGGCGAGGGCGCGGCCGCGTGCATGCGCCGGGCCCTGGCCGACGCGGGGCTGGAGCCGGCGGACATCGGCTACGTCAACGCGCACGCCACCGGCACCAAGGCGGGCGACCGCGCCGAGGCCCTCGCCATCCGCCGGGTCTTCGGTGACCGCTGCCCGCCGGTCAGCGCCACCAAGGCGGTCACCGGGCACATGCTCGGCGCCTCGGGGGTGGTCGAGTCGGCGGTCTGCGCGCTGGCGCTGCGGCGCGAACTGCTGCCGCCGACCCACAACCTGGACGATCCCGACCCCGCCTGCGACCTGGACCACATCCGCAAGAGCCCGCGCCCGGCGCCCGGGATCAGCCACGCCCTGTCGAACTCGTTCGGGTTCGGCGGCCACAACGTCAGCGTCGTCTACGGCCTGCCGGGCACGCGGCTGTCCCGCGCGGTCTGACAGCACCGAGTCATCGACAAAGGAGCGGCAATGGACTACCTCGGCATCGATCATGTCGAGTTCTACGTGGGTGACGCGCGCCAGGCGGCTTTCGTCCTGTGCTCCGCGTTCGGGTTCCGGCTGCTGGGGCAGGGCGGCCCCGAGACGGGCCTGCCCCGGCAGCGCAGTCTGCTGGTGGGCCAGGGCGAGTGCCGGGTGCTGCTGACCTCGGGCCTGGTGCCGGACCATCCGGCCGTGGAGTACGTGTCCCGGCACGGCGACGGCGTGGCCGCGATCGCGCTGGGCACCCGCGACGCGCGGGCGGCCTACGCCGCGTCGGTGGCCGGCGGCGCGACCGGGATCGAGGCACCGCGGGTGTACGCGGGCGGCGGCGCCACCGTGGTGCGGGCCACCGTGTCCGCGTTCGGCGACGTGGTGCACCGCCTGGTCGAACGGGACGGCGACGGTGGGGAGTTCCTGCCCGGCGTCATCGCGATGCTCGACGTGCCGCCGCCGGCGCAGCCGGAGCCGCTGCTGGCCGTCGACCACGTGGCGGTCTGCCTGGAGGCCGGGACCCTGGACGCCACGGCGAAGCACTACCGCACGGCGTTCGGCTTCGACGTGATCTTCGAGGAGTACATCGAGGTCGCCGACCAGGGCATGTTCTCCCAGGTGGTGCAGAGCCCGGGCGGCGGCGCCACACTCACCCTGATCGAGCCGGACGCGAGCCGCTCCCCCGGCCAGATCGACGACTTCCTGGCCTGGCACGCCGGTCCCGGGGTCCAGCACGTGGCCCTGAGCTGCCGGGACATCGTCTCGGCGGTGGACGACCTCACCGCCAGGGGTGTCGGGTTCGCGCCCACCCCGGAGAGCTACTACACCCTGCTGGACGGGCGGCTGGGCGTACCGGACCTGCCGGTCGGCCGGCTCAGGCCGCGGGGCATCCTCGCCGACCGCGACCACTGGGGCCTGATGTACCAGATCTTCGCCCGCTCCCTGCACGTGCGGCGCACGTTCTTCTGGGAGCTGATAGAGCGTCACGGCTCGCGCACCTTCGGCACCAGCAACATCCCCGCGCTCTACGAGGCCAAGGAGAGGGAGCTCGCCGCCGCGCGCGCGACCAGTGAGGCGGGATTGCGATGACCACGGCCCCGACCCTGCGGTTCACCCTCACCGAGGACGAACTCGCCCTCCTGCCGGACGACGACGAGGTGGCGTTCTACGCCGAGCACGGCTGGTACCTGACGAAGAAGCTGCTCACCGACGCGGAGGTCGACGCGCTCACCGCCGCGAGCGACCGGTACTACGCGGGTGAGCGCAGCCGTACGCTCCCGGTCCGCCCGCCGCGGCTGGCCGCCTGGCAGCCCTCGGACGGTCCGGTCCAGCGGCACAACGACTACGTCCACTACGAGAGCGACCCGATCGCCCAGGTGCTGCGCAAGCCCCTGATCGGCGCGGTGGCCGCCCGGCTGGCCGGCGCGCAGGAGATCCGGGTGTTCCAGTCGACGCTGATCCTCAAGCCGCCGGTCGCCGCGGAGCCCAGCAACATCGTGCCCTGGCACTTCGACAAGCACTACTGGGCCACGTCCACCTCCGAGCGGATGCTGACCGCGTTCATCCCCTTCCACGACTGCGACGAGGAGATGGGCACGCTCACCGTCGTCGACGGCAGCCACCGCTGGCAGGAGACCGGCCGCGACGACTCGATGACCAGGCACTTCGCCGAGCGCGACAAGGACGAACTGGAGCGGGTCCTGGCCGCGAACGCCGCGTACAACAACGCCGCCATCCGCAAGGTGCCGCTGGTCATCCCCAAGGGGCACATGAGCTTCCACCACTGCCTGACCTACCACGGCAGCGGCCCCAACCGCAGCGACCGGCCCCGCCGGGCGATCTCGTTCCACCTGCAGGACGGCGGCAACGAGTACCGGGCGTACACCCTGCGCGGCGGCGGCCGGGCGGAGTACAACCACGACGTCCTGGTCCGGCGGCTCCCGGACGGCAGGCCGGACTACGCGGACCCCGCGTTCTGCCCCGTGCTGTGGCGTACGGACCCGGCGGGCGGCCGTGGCTGAGGCGGCCGCCGACGCGGTCGGCCTGTACCGGACCGTCGCACTGATCCGCGAGTTCGAGCGTCGGGCGGTCGAACTGGTGCGCGCCGGAGTGATCCCCGGCGGCATCCATCCCTGCACCGGCCAGGAGGCGGTCGCCGCGGGAACCTGCGCGGCGCTGCGGTCCGACGACGTGATCACCAGCACGCACCGGGGGCACGGGCACGTCCTCGCCAAGGGCGCCGACCCGGCGCGGATGATGGCCGAGCTGGCGGGGCGCACCACCGGGCTGAACCGGGGCCGCGGCGGCTCGATGCACGCGGCCGACTTCGGTGCGGGGGTCCTGGGGGCCGACGCGATCGTCGGCGCGGCCGTGCCGATCGCCGCCGGCGCTGCCTGGGCGCTGCGCCGGGCGGGCTCCGACCGGGTCGCGCTGACCTATTTCGGCGACGGCGCGGTCAGCCAGGGCGTGGTGCTGGAGACCTTCAACCTGGCCGCGCTGTGGCGGGTCCCGGTCGTCCTGGTGTGCGAGAACAACGGCTTCGCGACCTCTATGCGCACCGCCGACGCGGTGGCCGGCTCGATCCTGGGCCGGGCCGAGGCGTTCGGCATCCCGGCCGCCTCCGTGGACGGGATGGACCCGCAGGCGGTGTTCGCCGCGACCGCCGAGGCCGTCGCGCGGGCCAGGTCGGGGGCGGGCCCCTCCCTGCTGGAGTGCGTCACCTACCGCTTCGACGCCCACCACACCTGGGAGCACACCGCGCGCCCCCGCTACCGCACGGACGAGGAGGTGGCCGCGGGGCGGTCCCGCGACCCGCTGGAGATCCAGGGGGCGCGGATCGCGGCGGCCACCCGCGCCGCGGTCGACGCGCGAACCGCGGCCCTGGTCGAGGAGGCGGTACGGTTCGCCCTCGCCGGCCCGCGGCCCGACCCGGAGACCGCCCTTGACCACCTGTACGCCACGGGCACGCGTCCCAGGGCGGGGGCTCTGTGATGCCGAACCTCTCCTACCTCAAGGCGCTGAACCGCGCCATCGGCGACGAGATGGAACGCGATCCGGCCGTGTGCGTGCTCGGCGAGGACGTCGGGGTGGCCGTGACGAACGCCACCGCCGGCCTGCTGCGCCGCTTCGGCCGGGACCGGGTGCTGGACACGCCCATCTCCGAGCAGGCGTTCACCGGGTTCGCCACGGGCGCGGCGATGGCCGGGATGCGCCCGATCATCGAGTTCCAGATCCCGGCGCTGCTCTTCCTGGCGTTCGAGCAGATCGCCAACCAGGCGCACAAGCTGTCGCTCATGACGGGCGGCCAGACCCGGGTGCCCGTGACCTACCTGCTGCCTGGCTCCGGCTCGCGGGAGAGCTGGGCGGGCCAGCACTCCGACCACCCGTACAGCCTGTTCGCGCACGTCGGGGTGAAGACCGTGGTCCCGGCCACCGCCTCGGACGCGTACGGGCTGCTGGTGACGGCGATCCGGGAGGACGACCCGGTCGTGGTCTTCGCGCCGGCCGCGGCCCTCGGATACCGCGAGGACGTCGACTTCGCGGCTCTGGCCCCGGTGCCCCTGGGAGTGGGGCGGGTGCACCGCGCCGGGACGGACGTGACCGTCGTGGCGGTCGGGCACCTCGTGCACGACGCTCTGGCGGTCGCCGAGGAGCTGGCCGGATCGGTCTCCGTCGAGGTCTTCGACCCGCGTTCGCTGCACCCCTTCGACTGGCGGGGGCTGGCCGCCTCGCTGGAGCGCACCGGGCGCCTGGTCGTCGTCGACGACTCCAACCGGTCGTGCGGCATCGGCGCGGAGATCGTCGCCACGGCGGCGGAGGAGATGCGCCTGACCGCGCCGCCCCGGCGGGTCACCCGCCCGGACGGGGCCGTGCTGCCCTTCGCCCGGGAGCTCGACCTGGCCTGCCAGCCCACCCGGTCCCAGCTGCGCGCGGCGGTCGAGAAGGCGGCCGGCCGCGGATGACGACTCTTCCCCACCCGGACGGCAAGGCGATACGAAGGAGGACCGCGTTGAGCGGCACCAACATCAGGGCGCGGCTGGCCGCCGACCCGCAACTGGGCGCGGGCAACGTCCTGTCCAGGCTCTTCGAGCACGGCGCCGATCCGGCGGGACCCGGCGCCACCTTCGACGTCCCGGTCGACGGGTATCCGGCGTGGCGGGACCTGACCCTGGGCGAGCTGCGCGAGCGCGTGACGGCCAGGGCGGCCTGGTGGCACGACCAAGGCATCGTCCCGCGCGACCCGGTCGCCGTGTACGTGTCGGGCTCCGCCGACTGCATGCTGAACTTCATGGCGCTGACCTGGCTCGGCGCGATCCCGGCGCTGATGAACCAGTACCTTCCCGGCGACGTCGCCGCCGACTACATCCGGCGGCTGCGGGCCGTCGCCCTGGTGACCGACCCCGAGCACCGCGGCCGCCTGGCTGGCCAGGACCTGGGCCTGGCCGTCCACGCGGACGCGGCGGAGGTCGGCACCGCGGACCCGCTGCGGGCCCCCGCGGCCTACCGCCACCACGCCGACGACCCGATCGCCATCACCCACTCCTCCGGCACCACCCGGATCCCCACCGCGGTCGTGCACTCCAGCGCGAGCCTGTTCGCGGCCACCCGGCTGTTCCGGCTGTCGGCGCCGCGCGCCCGGGGCACCGAGCGGATACTCAGCGCGCTGCCCGCCGCCCACGCCGCGGGCATCTCGGCGCTGAACATGGCGCTGTGCTTCCGCAGCGACCTGCTGTTCCTGTCCACCCAGAACGACGCGGCCGCCGTGCTGGACGGCATCGAGCGCTGGAAACCGACGGGCGTCTTCGGCTTCGCCGCCACGTGGGCCCAGTTGGCCCGCCACGACCTGGACGCACGCGACCTGGACTCGGTGGCGCTCTGGTTCAACACCGGCGACTGCGCGCACGAGCCGCACATCCGCCGCCTCGTCGCGGTCGGCTCGCACGAGACGGTCACCCGCGAGGGCGTCCGGCGGACCCCCGGCTCCCGCTTCGTCGACGGCCTCGGGTCGACCGAGATGGGCCACTCCGCGTTCCACATCACGCACAGCGCCGGCACCGAGCGGTACGGGCGGTGCGTCGGGGTGCCGCACGGCTTCGCCGAGGTGGCGCTGCTCGACACCGCCACCGGCCGCGAGGTCCCGGTCGGCGAGGTCGGCCACCTGGGGCTGAAGGCGCCGACACTCGCCCCCGGGTACTGGAACGACTCGGGCGCCACCTACCGCGCGCGGTTCAACGGCTACTACCTCACCGGCGACCTGATGTACCGGGACGAGGAGGGCTACTACTTCCACGTCGACCGGGCGGTCGACGCCGTCGACCTGGGCGGCGAGTGGCTGTACACGGCGATGTCGGAGGAGCGCGTCCTGGCCCGCTGCCCCGACGTGCACGACTGCACCGTGGTGTCGGTGCAAGTCCACGGCCGGGTGGTCACCGACGTCCTGCTGGCGCTGTACCCGCAGGCCGATCCGGCGGCCGACCGCACCGACGCGGTCCGCGCCGCGCTGACCGAGGCCGCGGCGGCGACCCTGCGCAGGGTCGTCGTCGTCTCCGAGGCCGACCTGATCCTCGGCCCGACCGGCAAGGTCCGCAAGTTCCTGATGCGGCAGCGGCACCGCGCCCAAGCGGCGGTGGTCTGAATGAGCGTGCGTGACGAGCGGCCGGTCGCCGTACCGCCGGTCACCGAGCGGGTGCCGGTCGACTTCGCCGGGGACGGCTCGGGCGTGGACGAGATGTCCTGGGGGATGTGGGAGATCTGGCACGCGATGCGGGCCCAGCGCAGCTCGCTGCCGCTGGGCGGTGTGGCGCCGCTGGCCCCGGGCACGAGTGTCGCGGACGTGGCGGAGGAACTGCGCTATCTGATGAGCCGCTTCCCCTCGATGCGCACCCGGCTGCGGTTCGACGCCTCGGGGCGGCCCACGCAGGAGCTCTTCTCCGGCGGCCGGACCGCCCTGGACGTCTACGACGCCGGGGACGCCGATCCGGCGGAGGTCGCCGCGGCAGTCGAACAGCGCTACCGGGAGGTCGAGTTCGACTACGCCGGCGAGTGGCCGGTACGGATGGCCGTGGTGCGGGGCGGCGACGGCCGGCCCACCCACCTGGTCAGCATCATGAGCCATCTGATCGGCGACGCGGCGGGCGGGGCGATCATGCTGCGGGAGGTGAAGGCCCGCCGGACCGCGCCGGTCACCGGCATGCAGCAGCTCGAACAGGCCCGCTGGCAGCGCTCGCCGGCGGGGCAGCGGCAGAACGACCGGGCCCTGCGCCACTGGGAGGCGGTGCTGCGAGCGGTCCCGGCCCGGCAGCTGCCCGGTCCCGTGGACCCGCGCAGCCCGCGGTACTGGGAGGCCGAATTCCGTTCGCCGGCGCTGAACGCGGCCCTGCCGGTGATCGCGGCGCGAACGGGCGCCGACATGTCCACGGTGCTGCTGGCGCTGTTCGCGCTGGGGCTGAACCGGGCCACGGGGATCAACCCCGTGGCCATCCGGCCGATCGTCAACAACCGTTTCCGGCCCGGCCTGGCGGACGTGGTGTGCATGGTGGCCCAGGCCGGGGTCTGCGTCCTCGACGTCGCGGGCGCCACCGTCGACCAGGCGGTCGAACGGGCCGGGCGCGGCGCCCTGTCCGCGTACAAGTACGCCTACTTCCATCCCGAGGGGCTGCGCGAACTGATCGCGCGCGTCTCGCGGGAGCGCGGCGAGGACGTCACCGTCGGCTGCTTCTTCAACGACCGCAGCACCCACGAGCGGCCACCGGACGGGGCGGGGCCGGGCGGGGCGGTGTCAGGCGGGCCGGTACCGGACGGGCCGGGAGACGCCGGGCAGGACGGGGCCGGGCAGCATGAGGCCGGGCTGGAGGAGCCCGGGGAGCAGGGGCAGGAGGACGCCGGGCAGGACGGGCCCGGGCAGGCGCGCACGGTGGGCGGCGCCGCCGGCTTCCGCTGGACCGTCCGGCACGACGGCCCGGGCGACCGGCTGTTCGTCACCGTCGTCGACGAGCCCGGCGGCCCGCGGTTCGAGGTGCGCGTCGACACCCATTACCTGCCTCCCGCCGACGCCGAGGCCTTCGCCCACGCCATGGAGGCGGCCGCCGTCGAGGCCGTCCGGCCCGCCCGGCCACCCGTACAGCCGCCCGTGGAATCACCCGACCGGCCTCCCGTCCTGCCCGCCGCCGCGCCGCCGAGCCCGGTCCGGTGACCGCGCTGATGGCCGTGGCCGCCTACCTGCCGGACGACGGCGTGCCGATCGAGGAGCCGGCCGGGCAACTCGGGCTGACCGCGATGCAGGTCAAGGTGTTCCGCCGCTACCACGGGCTCGCCCGGGTCGCCCGCGACCCTGGCGGCGGCCTGCTCGACCTGCTGCGCGGCGCCGTCGCGGCCCTCGAACCCCTGCGCGGGCTCGAACACCGGGTCCGGTACGTGCTGCACGCCCGGACGTTCCCCACCGTCGTGCCCCACCCGCACCAGCCGGTCCTGCGGCTGTGCGAGGAGTACGGGCTCGGCCACGCGGACGTGTTCGCCGTCGGACACCACGCCTGCGCCTCCGGGCTGCTGGCCGTCGACGCCGCAGGGCGCCTGCTCGACGCCGACGGCGACCCGGACGGCCTCGCCCTGGTCCTGGCCGGTGAGAAGGCGTTCACCGGCGAGGCGCGGATGGTCGCGGACACCTCGTTCTTCGGCGAGGGCGCCTCGGCCTGCCTGGTCGCCGCCTCGGGGGAACGCGACCGGCTGCTCTCCTACGCCACCGACCTGCGCGGCGAGTTCGACACCGACGCGCACGACGTCGCGCTGGAGTTCCAGCGGGTGTACGCCGACGCGCTGGCCGCGGCGATCCGGTCCGCCGTCGCGCGGGCCGGGCTGACGATGGAGGCGATCGGCCTGATCCTGCCGCACAACGTCAACCGCCCGGCGTGGCGCCAGGTCTGCCGCACCCTCGGCTACCCGCTCGAACGCGTCGTCCTGGACAACGTGGCGAGCGCCGGCCACGTGTTCTGCGCCGACACGTTCCTCAACTACCGCACGGCCCGGCAGCGGGGACTGCTGCGGCGGGGCGAGCCCTACGTGATGGCGGCCGCGGGCGCCGGGCGCGGCGCCGCCTTCTCGGCCATGGTCCTCGCCCACTGACCCGGTCCGCGCCGACCGGCGCCAAGCCACCGCACCGAAAGGATCGACGAATGACGGACCAGTACACCGCCCCGCCCGCGGCGGACCCCGCTGCGCGCGAACGGCTGGTGGAGGCCATCAGCGAGCTGCTCCCGCGGGTCCTGGGACGCGAGGTGACGGGGACCACGGCCGACACCGGCCTGATGGACGCCCTCGGCCTGAGCTCGACCACCGGCCTGGAACTCGTCCTGGAGCTGGAGGAGCGCCTCGACGTGGAGATCAGCGTCGAGGACCTCGGCCGCGACGACTTCCGCACGGTCGGCACGCTCGCCGACTACGTCGCGGGCAACCTGCTCACGGAAGAGTGACGATGCGCACCTTCGTGCCGCACCACCCCGGCGGCGACGTGCCCGCCGGCTGGGGACTGCGCCGCGCCGCGCGCCTGGACTTCCCCGAGCCCGCGGCCCTGTCCCGCGACCCGGAGCACGGCGAGCGGCTGCGCGTCTACCTCACCGACCTGCTGCGCCCGTACGGACTGGGACTGGACGACGGCGCGCCGGCGCGCGGCGGCCACTCGTACGCCGACATGGCCGAGGAGCTGATCCGCCTGGCCGTCCCCGCGGGCGAGTCGGTGGACCTGCTCGTCCTGGCGTACCGCGTCCCCGACATCACCCCGGGCCGCGCCACGGCGACCTACCTGAGCCATGTCTGCCCCGGCGTGCCGATGGCGTTCGCCGTCAGCGACCAGGGCAACGCCGCCGCGTTCACGGCGCTGCGGCTGATCCGCGCGTACGCCCGCGACGCCGGAACGCGGCGCGCCCTGCTGCTGGTGGTCGAACAGCCCGCGCTGCCCTACGATCCCGGCGTCCCGGTCGCGGTGCCCGCCGTGGCCTGCGGCGTGGCGCTGCTGTTCGGCGAGCGGCGACCGGGCGAACGGCCGGTCGGGCTCGGCCCGGTGACCACGCGCGCCGGCGCGGGGCCGCGGGTACTCGCCGCCGGAGCCGGCGAGCTGATCGGCGGCGGCCCCGCCCCGGTCACGGTGGTCCTCGCGGCGGCGCCGGCCGCGCGGGTTCCGGCGTTCCCCGGTGTGCGCAGGCTGCGGACCGCCGACGCCGGGCGCCCCTTCACGGGCGTGTGGTGGGAACTGGCCGGCGAGCTGGCCCGGCCGGACAAGGCGCCGCGGCGCCTTGTCCTGGCCGATCACGACGCGCGGCCGCGGCACCTGTGCCTGGCGGTGTTCGACGCGGGCGCGCAGGAAGGTGCCGACGCGGGCGCGGACACGGGGGTCGACGCCGGGGTCGGTACGGCCGCGGGCCGGAGCGCGCGGTGAACGCCCCCGTACCCCCGGCTCCCCCGGCTCCCCCGGCTCCCCCGCTGAGCGTCGAGGACTACCGGCGCTCGGCGCGGGCCCGGCTCGACGACCGGGTCTGGGACTTCGTCGAGGGCGGCGCCGAGAGCGAGCGGACGGTCCGCGCCAACCGGCGCGCGTTCGGCCGGGTGACGCTGCGTCCCAGGGTGCTGGTCGATGTCTCGCACTGCGACACCGGCACCGAGCTCCTCGGGGCCCGGCTGCGCACACCGGTCGCGGTGGCGCCCACCGCCTACCACCGGCTGGCGCATCCCGACGGGGAGGCGGCCACCGCCCGCGGCGCCGGCGCGGCCGGGGCGCTGTACGTGGTGAGCATGTACGCCAGCCGCACGCTGGAGGACATCGCCGCCGAGGCCGCGGGACCGCTGTGGATCCAGCTCTACTGGCTGCGCCGCCGCGAGGTGCTGGCCGCTCTGGTCGACCGGGCGGCGGCGGCCGGCTGCCGCGCTGTCGTGCTGACCGTGGACGCGCCCCGGCTGGGCCGCCGCCACCGGGACGCGCGCAACGCCTTCGCGATCGGTCCCGGGGTCCGCGCCGCCAACCTCGACCCGGCCCTGATGGCCTCGGCCCACCGGCCCGACACCGGGCGCTCGGCCCTCGCGGCGCACGCCGCGCAGGCCGTCGACCCGTCGGTGACCTGGTCCGACCTGGCCTGGCTGCGCGAGCGCAGCGGCCTGCCGCTGGTACTCAAGGGCGTGCTCACCGCGCAGGACGCCGTCCTCGCGGTGCGGCACGGCGCGGACGCGATCGTGGTGTCCAACCACGGCGGCCGGCAACTGGACGGCGCCCCGGCGAGCCTGGACGCGCTGGCCGAAGTGGTGGACGCCGTCGCGGGCGCCTGCCCGGTGCTGGTGGACGGCGGGGTCCGCGGCGGCACCGACGTGTTCGCCGCCCTCGCGCTGGGCGCCCGCGCGGTCCTGCTGGGCCGCCCGGTCCTGTGGGGGCTGGCCGCGGACGGCGCCGAGGGCGTGGCAGGGGTGCTGAGGCTCACGACCGAGGAACTCGAACACACCATGGCGCTCGCGGGGCGGCCCGACCTGGCGTCGATCGACGGGTCGGCGGCGGTCCTCAGGGCGGACGGATGAGGGCGGACGGATGAGGGCGGGAGGACGGGGCGCATGACGACGGTCCGGCTGGCACGCGAGGACCTGCACGTATCGGTGTCCGACCCGGAGTCGGCGTCGATGAACTTCCTCAACGAGATCGCCGCCCGCTTCCCCGACGCCATCGCGCTCGCGGCGGGACGGCCGTACGACGGCTTCCACACCACCGACGACCTCGACAGGTACCTGCGGACCTACCTGGCCCACCTGGAGGGCCTCGGCCTCACCCACGAGCAGCGGCAGCGCCAGTTGCTGCAGTACGGGCGGACCAACGGGTACCTCGGCGACCTGATCGCCCGGATGCTGCTCGTGGACGAGGGCATCGAGGTGCCCGAGCGCGCGGTGATGGTCACCACCGGGTGCCAGGAGGCCATGGTGATCGCGCTGCGCGGCCTGTGCGCCGGGCCGCGGGACGTGGTCCTGGCCGTCGAGCCCTGCTACGTGGGGCTCACCGGGGCGGCCCGGCTGCTGGGCATCGACGTCGTGCCGGTGCCGGAGTCGGCCGACGGGCTCGACCCGGGGACGGTGGCGGCCGTCGCGGACGCGGTACGGGCCGGCGGACGGCGGCCCCGGGCGCTCTACCTGGTGCCCAGCTTCGCCAACCCGTCCGGGACCTCCATGCCGGTGGCCGCCCGCCGCCGCCTGCTCGACGTGGCGGAACGGGCCGGCCTGCTGATCCTGGAGGACGATCCGTACGGGCTGTTCGGGCTGGACGACGAGCGCCGCCCCACGCTGAAGGCCCTGGACACCGGGCAGCGGGTCGTCTACCTCGGCTCGTTCGCCAAGTCCTGCTTCCCCGGCGCGCGGGTGGGCTTCCTCGTCGCGGACCAGACGGTGGTGGGCCCCGGGGGCGGGCGCACGCTCCTCGCGGAGGAGCTGTCGACGGTCAAGAGCCTGCTGACCGTGAACACCTCACCGGTGGCGCAGGCGCTCGTCGGCGGGTTCCTCGTCGAGGCCGGATGCAGCCTGCGGGCCGCCGGCAAGGAGAAGACCGCGTTCTACCGCCACAACATGCGCACCCTGCTGGACGCGCTGGACAGGTGGTTCGGCGCGGACCCGGGGGTCCGCTGGAACACGCCCGCCGGCGGATTCTTCGTCGTGGCCGACGTCCCGCTGACCGCCGACGAGCGGATGCTGGAGACCTCCGCGCGCGACTACGGCGTGCTGTGGACCCCGATGAGCTTCTTCTACGGCGGCGGTACCGGCGACAGGGGCCGCCGCTCGATCCGGCTGTCGTGCAGCGCCCTGGAACCCGCGCTCGTCGAGGAGGGCGTGCGCCGCCTCGCCGCGTTCGTCGCGGACCGGTCCGAGCCCGGACGGCCGGGTCCGGGGGGTCCGCGGTGAGCGGGGCGCCGTGGCCGGACGGGCCGGCGGACTCGGTCCAGGTGTGGCTGGTGCCGGACCAGCGGTCGGAAAGGGTGCTGGCGGAGCTGCTCGCCGTACTCGACGCCGGTGAACGGCTGCGTGCCGACGCGTGCCGGTCGGCCGACGCGCGGCGCAGGTTCGTGGTCGCGCACGGCGCCCTGCGCCACATCGTCGCCGGACACCTCGGGATCCCGGCGGCGCGGATCCGCTGGCGGCGCGGGCCGCACGGCAAGCCGCACCTGGCCGGCCGCTGGAGCGGGACACAGGTCAACCTCTCCCACTCCGGCGAGGTCGCCATGGTCGCGGTCACGGCGTCGCGCCGGGTGGGCGTGGACATCCAGCGCGTACTGCCGCACGTGGACGGCGCCGCGATGGCGCGGCGCTACTTCCCGCCCGAGGAGGCCCTGCTCGTCCGCGCGGCGCTCGACCCGGCGGAACGCGCCGACCGGTTCGCCCGGCTGTGGGCCCGCAAGGAAGCCCTGGTCAAGGCACACGGCTGCCGGCTGACGCAGGGGCTGCGCATCCCGGTGACCGGTCCGGGATGCGCGGTGGCCGAGCCCGCCGGGGCGGTTGCCGGCCCGCCCACGACGGACCGGGGCACGACGGACCGGGGCACGACGGACCGGGGCACGACGGCGCCGGGCGACGGCACGACGGCCCGCGCCCCGGGCACGGCGGCCGGCCCGCTCGCGACGGCCCTCGGGCCCGGCGTCACGGCGGACGGGCGGACGGCGAGTCCCCGTACGGAGGACGCCTGGTCGCGGGACTACCACCTCACCGACGTCGACGCACCGCCCGGTTACCGCGCGGCCGTCGCGCTGGCCGGCCCGGCCGGCTACCGGGTCACGTGGCACCGGTGGACCTGGCCGGGCCCGGCACCCGCCGATCCGGCGCCCTGACTCCCGGCACCGACACCGACACCGACCCGACGCGACCCGACGCGACCCGACCACGACCCGACCCGGCCCGACACGCCCCGGCCCCGACGACCTGCGTCCGCGCCATCGCCAGAAGAGGAACCGCATGCCCCTCGACCCACAGATCCAGGCCCTGCGCGAGCAGCGCGCCCGCGGCGGCGACGCCCCCCTGTACACCCTCTCGGTGGAGGAGGCCCGCGCGGCCGACCTGGCCTCGATCCGGGCATCGGCCGGCAAGCCGCGCCCCCTGTACGAGGTCACCGACGGCCGGCTGCCGGGGCCCGGCGGCGACCTGCCGGTCCGCGTCTACCGGCCCGGCCCCGAGCGGCCGCTTCCCGCGCTGCTGTACCACTTCGGCGGCGGGTGGACCCTGGGCGGCATCGACACCTCCGACGCCTTGTGCCGGACCCTGGCCGAGGAGATCGGCTGCCTCGTCGTCGTCGTCGGGTACCGGCTCGCTCCCGAGCACCCGTTCCCGGCAGCGGTGCACGACTGCTACGCGGCCCTGCGGTGGGTCGCCGGGCACGCCCGGGAACTCGGCGCCGATCCGGCCAGGCTGGCCGTCGGCGGCGACAGCGCGGGAGGCAACCTGGCCGCCGCGGTCACCCTTCTCGCCCGCGCCGACGGCGACATCCGCCTGGCCGGCCAGCTCCTGGTGTACCCGAACACCGACCAGTCGGCGGACGACGCCTCGATGCGGGAGAACGCCGACCCCTTGCTGTTCAACCACCGTTCGGTGGCGTGGTACGCGGGTCACTACCTGGCCGCGCCCGAGGACGCGGCCGATCCGCTGGCCTCACCGCTGCGGGAGCCCGACCTGAGCCGGCTGCCGCCGGCGCTGGTCATCACGGCGGAGTACGACCCGCTGCGCGACCAGGGCGAGGCGTACGCCCGGCGGCTCGCCGAGGCCGGGGTGCCGGTCGAGCTGAGCCGCTACCCGGGGATGGCGCACGGCTTCTTCACCATGGCGGGCGAGGTCGACGCCGCCAGGACCGCCAACCTCCAGGCGGCGGACCACCTGCGGCGGTGCTTCCGGCTGCCGTGACGGGGCCGGGTGCGGGCCGGGCGGCCGGCGGCCCGCTCAGGCGACGTCGATCACGACCTTGCCGCGGGCGGAGCCGCTCTCCACGACCGCGTAGGCGTCGGCGACGTCGCCGACACCCGCGTCGTTCACGTTGCCTGCGAGGGTGAAACGCCTGGCGTCCAGCAGCGGCTTGAGCGCGCCCGCGTCGGCGAGGGCGGCGGCCTCCCGCATGATCTCGCCGTGGTGTTCGCGTCCGCGTCCGGTCAGCAGCGGCAGCAGGGTGAAGACACCGGAGTAGGTCGCGCCGCGGAAGGACAGCGGCGCGAGGCCGTGGGTGCCCCAGCCCAGGGCGCTGACGACGTGTCCGGTGTAGGTGCGCACCGCCTTGAAGGAGTCGTCGAGGACGGAGCCGCCGACGGTGTCGAAGACGACGTCGAAGCCCTCGCCGCCGGTGTGCCGGGCGACGTACTCCTCCACCGGGGTCGTGGTGTAGTCGATCACGGTGGCCCCGAAGCGCTCGACCGTCTCCCGCCGCGCGGGCGACGAGGTGGCGAAGACCTCCGCGCCTCGGGCCAGGGCGATCTGCACGGCCACGTGGCCGATGCCGCCGGCCCCGCCGTGCACGAGGACCTTCTGCCCGGCACCGACCCGCGCCCGGTCCACCAGCCCCTCCCACGCCGTGATGACGACCAGCGGCAGGGCCGCGGCCTCGCGCGCGGTGAGCGAGGCCGGCTTGCGGGCGAGCAGGCGGGCGTCGACGGCCGCGTACTCGGCGAGCGAGCCCTGCACGTCGCCGACACCGCCCGTCATGCCGAAGACCTCGTCGCCGGGCGCGAAGCCGTCGACGCCGGGACCGGTCTCCTCGACGACGCCGGCCAGGTCCAGGCCCGGGACGGCCGGCAGCACGCGCCGGGCGTGGGCGGCCCGGCCGGCCCGGATCTTGGTGTCCAGCGGGTTGACGCCACTGGCCACGACCTTGACCAGCACCTGGCCAGGACCCGCGGTGGGTTTGTCGATCTCGCGAAGGACGAGCGGGGTGCCGAACTCCTCAAGGATCACTGCGCGCATGACACGCCTCTTTCTTTCCGTCGTTCAGGGTTTCTCAGGGTTTCTCAGGCTTGTCAGATTTGTCAGGCTTATCAGGTTTGCCGGGTCTCCCGGGCGGTCGCGGGGGTCGGCAAACGGCCGGAACGAGGCCGCGGGTCGCGGGCGCGGGTCCTGGAGCGCGGGCCCCGGGCCGCGGGCCCTCGTGCGTGCTCCCTTCGCGGTCAGGTGTGAGCGGCGACCATCCGGCGGGCCGCCGACTTCGCCCCTTCCACCACGGCGCGGTCCTGGAGCAGGCGCCCCGAGGCCAGGGCGCCGTCGATCAGGAGCCCGAGGTCGCGGGCCAGCCCGCCGGGGTCCGCGGCGCCGGCCCGCTCGGCCAGTTCGGCCAGCCACGCCTGACGGCGCTCCACGTGCCGCACGGTGAGGGCCCGGGCCCGCGAGTCGAGGTCCGCCTCGACCGCCGCGCTGACGAACGGGCAGCCGAAGAAGCCGTGCCGGTCGAAGGCGTCCGCCAGCGCGTCGAAGAGTCCGACGAGCTGCTCGGCCGGGCCGCTCCCGGCGCGCGCCGCGGCCTCCCGCAGTTGCGCCGTCCAGGAGTCGTCGGTCCGGCTCAGGTAGGCCGCGACCAGGTCCTCCTTGGTGCGGAAGTGCGCGTAGAGCGTCGACTTCGCCACGCCCGACGCGGCGATGACCTGATCCATGCCGACACCGCGCAGACCGTTCGCGTAGAACAGCTCGGCCGCGGCGGCGAGGATCCTCTCCTCGGACCGCGTCCTCCTCACTCGCGTGACCATGCTCCACCTCCTTAATCGAACAGACTAGTCCGTTTGATTAAGGAGGGCAAACACGCTCGGCGGTCGCTCGGCCGAACGAGGCGGGGCGGGACGGGACGCCGCAGAACCGGCCGGGCCGGGCGGGCCGGGCGGGGCCATCGGCGGCGGCACCGCTGGAAGGCGGCGCGCCCGCCGATAACCGGTCACATTTGCCAGGTCGGATTCCGTTTGTGAGGGAGCCGGGGAGCGGCACGGGAGGGGGCCCTGTGACGGGCGGGGCGCCGTTGCTCCCGTCCACGTGCCCCGATGTGCGTCAGGCACGCTCCCGGGCCGGTCCCGCGCAGGCCCGGCCGGGGCTTCGCGCGTGTCCGAAACCGTTGCCGGGCGGACGCCCGGCCCGCCCGCGCGGACACGCCCCCTTGCTGGTGCCGGGCACCGGCGTCAGCATGAGGGCAGCTCGGCTGTGTGGTCCGAGAGACCGTGTGGTCCGAGAGGGAATGCCGTCGCTGCCGGTGGAGCGGGGCCGTCGCTTCCGGGTCCCGAGGCGGACGCCGCCGGCACCGTCAGGGGTTGTTCTCTGCGCGTGCCCGGCCCGCCATCACCGACTGTGCGCGAACGCACGGCGCGAGGACCCCGCGCCGCCGTGGACCCCGTTCACCCCCAGGACGCCGACGTCCGGCACACGACCCAGGAGGCATACATGACCTTTGACGCCCTTGCCGCGCTGCGGCAGGCGGGGAACCCGGTCGATCTGCTGACAGCCGAGCAGCAGGACGTCCTCGCCCAGCTCACCGAGGAGGAGGTCGCGGTCCTCAACTCCGTCAGACTGCGGCTGGACGCCGTCTCGGACGCCGATGTGGAAGGGCACTCCACGGCCATCAAGTTGGCGTGAGATGGGCATCGGTCTCGGTATCCTCGGCCCGCTGCGGGTGCTGGAGGACGGTCGCCCGCTGGACCTCGGATCGCGGAAGCAGCGGATCCTGCTGGCCGCCCTGCTGTGCCACGCGAACGCGCGGGTGTCCTTCGACGCGCTGGTCGAGGCGCTGTGGGACGACGCGCCGCCGCGGACGGCGCGCAAGAACCTCCAGGTGTACGTCTCCGCGCTGCGCCGGCTGGTCAGCGCCGACCCCGGCTGGCGGATCAGCCACCAAAGCGGCGGGTACGTGCTGCACACCGGGGTCGGCGAGCTGGACTCGCTCGCCTTCGAGCGGCTGGCGCGATCCGGCTCGCTCTCCGAGGCCCTGGCGCTGTGGCGCGGCCCGGCGCTCGACGGCTACCGGGACATCCCGCTGATCGACGGCGCCGCCCAGCGCCTGGACCGGCGGTTCCTCGGGGTCTTCGAGGACTGGCTGGAGGCGGAGATCGCGGTCGGCGGCGGACCCGCCGCGATCGAGCGGATCACCGACATCGCCCAGCAGCACCCGTTCCGTGAGCGGTTGCGGATGCTGCAGATGACCGCGCTGTGCCAGGCCGGGCGCCGCTCCGAGGCGCTGGCGGTGTACGACGAGCTGCGCCGGGCGCTGGCCCGGGAACTCGGGCTTCCGCCGAGCCCGGTGCTGGCCCGGTTCTACCGCTCGCTGCTGCACGAGCCGCCGGCCGCCGAGCCGCGGCCCGCGGCTGCCGGCCCGCGGCGCGAGGCGGCACCGAACCTGCTGCCCTGCGACCCGCACGCCTTCACCGGACGGGCGGCGGCCACCAGGCACCTGGCGGACGCGCTGGCCCGGGGCGGCAACCGGCTGGCCGTGGTGACCGGCCCGCTCGGTACGGGCAAGACCGCCCTGGCGGTCCACGTCGCGCACCGGCTCGGCGACCACTTCCCCGACGGCCGATTATTCGTACGGCTGCGGGGAGAGGACGGAAGGCCCCGGCCCCTGGAGGACGTGCTGCGCCAACTGCTCGCCGCGGCCTCGCCCGGCCGGTCGCAGCCGCCGCACGGAGCCGACCCGCGGTGGGCCTGGCAGCTGTGGCTGACCGGCCGGCGGGCACTGGTCGTGGTGGACGACGCACGGCGGGAGTCCGAGGTGCGGCCGCTGCTGCCGGAGGTCGGGGAGAGCGCGGTCGTCGTGACCGCGCGGCCCCGGCTCATCGGTCTGGAGGGCGCCTACCGGCTCTGCCTGCCGTCCTTCACCGAGCAGGAGGCGGTGGAGTTCCTGGCCCGGGTGATCGGCGCCGACCGGGTCGGCTCGGACCGCGAGTCCGCCGGCCGCGTGGTGACGGCCGCCGGCCTGCTGCCCCTGGGGGTACGCCTGGTGGCGGACCGGCTGGCGTTCCTGCGCCACGTGCCCCTGCGCGAGTACGGCGCGCGGGTGGCCGACACCCGGGCGCTGCTGGACGAGTTGTGCGGGGGCGACCCGGCGGTCCGCGCCCGGCTCGCCCACTCGCTGGGCGACCTGCCCGAAGCGGCGCGCCTGGCGGTGCTCCGGCTGGGGATGCTGGCGCAGCCGGTGTTCACCCTCGCCCAGGCCGCCGGCGTCCTGCGCTCCGACCCTGACGCGGTGGTACGGGTGCTGGAGAACCTCCTGGAGGCCGGCCAGCTCACCGTCCCGCACGTGGAGCGGGTCGCGGACACCGTCCGCTACGAGATGCCGGCGCTGTCCTACGCGTACGCCAGGGAAATGGCGTTCGGCGCTCCCGAACACGCGACCGGCCACCCGGCGCACGGCCTCACCGGCCTCGTCGACGCGCCCGTGCCGGACCGCGTACCGGTACCGAACCGCTGACCCCGGAGGGCCGCGCACCCCGGCGGGCCGCGCACCCCGGCGGGCCGCCGACCGCACGGTGCCCGAGCGTCGCGCCCGCCCCGGCCCGTCGTACCGCCATGCCCCGCGGCGCCGGGCCGGCGCCTTCCGCTTCCGCGCCCGGAAGGTCGCACAACGCCCGGAACGCCCCGGGGCGCCGTGGGCGGCGCTCACCCGGGGGCGGCCGGTCGTCATACCGATATCAAACCGGCGGCCAGTCGGCGCCATACCGGGAATTCCCAGTATTTCCCCTGGACCGGCGTAGCAGGCGCCGCCACCCGAAGGAGGACACCATGCCCGAGGACATCAACCCGGAGACCGAGCCCGAGACCTCGGAAGAGGACGTCGAGGTCGTCGCGCACGGCGAGGGCGAAGAAGCGGTCGAGTCCGGCTGTGTCATCAACAACAGCAAGGCACTGTGATCGGGCGCGTCCAGCCATGACCGACCGGGCCGTCCGGCCGCCGGCACATGTCGCCGGGGGACGGACGGCCCGCTCGCCGCGGCCCGTCGGGGGCCGCGGCCGCAACCCGCCAGGAGGGAGCGCCGGGTGACCGCCGCCGAGCCGTCGCACCGCACGGACCCGCCCGGCCCCTCCGACCCCTCCCGCCCCTCCGACCGCCCCGCCCCGGAGGGACCGTGAACATCCTGCTGTGCCCGCTCAGCGACGGCGGCTACCTCTATCCGGCGATCGCGGCGGGGCTCGAACTGCGCGCCCGCGGCCACCGGGTCCACGTGCTCGGCCGGTCCACCGCCGCGCCCGTCGCGGCCGAGGCGGGCCTGCCGTTCGCGGCCGCGGAGGACTTCGGAGGACGGCGGGCCTTCTCCGCCACCTGGTGGGGTGTCACGGGAGCGGCGCAGTACCGGGCGGTGCTGCGCGCCGCCCGTGAGGTACGGGCCGACCTGCTGGTGACCTCCGTGCTCTGCAACGGGGCGCTGCTCGCGGCCGAAACGCTCGACATCCCCGTGGCGGTCATCGGGCTGTCGGTCCACCTGTGGACCTACCGGGCCGGCGGGGCCGGTGAACCGCCCCTCGGCCGGAGCCGGGAGAACCGGACCCACGAGTCCCTGAAGCTGTACGCGGCGGTGCGCGAGCAGGCCGGTCTGGCGGGACGGCCCGCCCGGTGGCCGGACGATCCGCTGCTGGGCGACGCCCTGCTGCTGCGCGGCGACCGGGAACTGGAGTACCCGAGTGCGGTGCTGCCCGCGCGGGCGCACCAGGTCGGGCCGCTGGCGTGGGAGCCCGCGGCCGACCCGGGCGAACTGGCGGCGATAGGTGCGCGCCTGGCCCGCTCCGGAAAGCCCCTCGTCTACGTGCACCTGGGCCGCTTCTTCGGCGGCGGCACGCCCTGGCCGCGGCTGAACGCCACGTTCACCGGCGGCCCGTTCCAGGCCGTGGTCGAGCAGGGGCGGTCGACCGATCCGCGGCCGGATCCCGGCGCCGACATCGTGCTGGTGCGCAAAGCCTGGCTGGGGCCGCTGGTCGACGCGGCCGGTCTGGTGCTGACCAACGGCACGTCCGCGCCGGTACTGGCCGCGCTGCTGCGCGGCCGTCCGCTCGGGGTCTCGCCCAACGGCTCCGAGCAGCCGCTGCTGTCCGGGGCGTGTCTGCGGGCCGAAGTGGCCGTGCGGGTCCCGGCGACGGCGGGGCCGGACCCCGCCGGGCTGCTGCGATCGGCCTGGCAGGACGAGCGGCTGCGGCGGCGCGCCCGCGAACTGGGCCGCCGGCTCGCCGCGGCCGGCGGGGCTGCCCGCGCGGCCGATGTCATCGAGCGGGTGGCCCAGCCGCCGGCAATCTCGAGGGAGGACCATGAGTACTCGATCGGCCGACTCTGACACGGCGCTCGTGGACGGGCTTTCGGCGGGCGCGCTGCGGTGGATCCGCTCGCGTTCGCCCTACCTCGACTCCCCGTCGGGTCACGCGGAGCTGCCGGCGGTGCCGCGGGCCAAGGCGCTGCTGCAACTGGCCCTGCTCCTGCGCTGCTGGGAGAGGACCGGGCACGCGGACCCCGGTCCCGACGAGGTGCGCGCGACCGTCGAACGCGTGTGGCGCAGCCCCCGGTACCCGCGCCGGCTCGGCCTCGATCCGCGCTACGCGCAGCCGTTCCAGCTCATGTACGCGGCGCTGGCCCCCGCCGGGATCACCGGCAGCCCGTACCCGGCGGTCCTCGCCCGGCTCGCGGCCGACGGCTTCCTGACCCCGCGCCGCAAGTCCCCGTACCTGCACCTGGAGACCAGGTACTACGCCGATCTCGCGGGGGTCGCCCACCAACTGCACTCCTACCGCGAGCTGTACGAGGCCAGTGTGCTCGCCCGGCACGACGGCGACGGGCCGGTGGCGGACCTGGACGTGTGCGAGGTGACGCACACCGTCTTCTACCTCAGCGACTTCGGTTTCCGTGATCCCGGCCTCGCGGGCGAGGAGCTGAAGCGGGCCCGCCGGCTCGTGCACCGGCTCACCGACCTGTGCGTGGGCCGCGGCGAATGGGACCTGACCGGCAAGCTCGTGCTCGCGCAGCTCTGCCTGGGCGCCGATCCGCTGCGTACGCCCTCCGGTGCGGCGGGCCTGCGGTTGCTCGCCGGGGCCCAGTCGCCCGGCGGCGCGATCCCCGGACGGTCCGCCGGACGGCGGGCCGCCGCGGCGGAGGACACCGTGGAGTTCTTCCGGGAGGCCTACCAGGCGACGCTGGTGGCGGCGCTGACGGCGGTGATGGTCTCGTACGCGCGGACGGGCGCGGGAACGGACGGCGCGGTGGGCGCCGATGGGCGGCACCTGACGGTACGGGGGGCGCGGTGAACCGGGTGGCGGACGACATCGCCGCGGGCGCGCGGATCCTGCGGGGCGAGCGCAACTGGTGGTTCCTGGGTCCCGGCGGTGGTGTGGCGCGGCTGCGCGCCGGACACGTGAGCGCGGACGGGACGCTGCGGCCGGACGCCGAGCGGCGGCTGCGCGAGCACGGGCTGCTGTCCGCCGCGCCGCCGAGCACGTACTCCCTGACGGTGCTCACCAGCACCCACTGCAACCTGGGGTGCGGTTACTGCTTCCAGAACACCGGGCAGGACGCGGCGGACGGCAGCCGCCCGCCGCGGATCCCCCGGATCCGCCTGACCTCCCGAACCATCACCTCCATCCTCGACTTCACCGACCGGCAGATGGCGGCCGCCGGCCTGGACAAGCTGCGTGTCCTGCTGTTCGGCGGGGAGCCGCTGCTCAACCCCCGCGGCTGCGTCGAACTGCTGGAGCGGGCCGCCGACCACGGCATGACGTCCGCCTGGATGATCTCCAACGCCACGCTGCTCACCCCGGCGCTGGCCGCCCGGCTGGCGGGCCTCGGGCTGGAGTCCGTCCAGGTCACCTTCGACGGAGACCGGCCGGACCACGACCGGATCCGGGTCGTGCGCGCGGACGGCGGCGGCACCTTCGACACCATCGTCGGCAACATCGTGCGGGCCTCGCAGGCGGCCCCGCTGCGGTGGATCCTGCGGGTGAACGTCTCCCAGGAGACGTACCAGGGGGTCGACGCGCTCATCGACCGCCTCGCCGGGGCGCTCGACCCCGGCCGGTGCGCGCTGTACTTCGCGCAGGTCGGGGACGTCGGCGTCGGGTACGGCAACGACCTGCCGCACTCCGGTGACGTGTCGGCCCGCTTCTCCCGGTGGCAGCGCCGGGCGCTCGACCTCGGCTTCACCGTGACCCGGCCGCAGGCCCACCGGCCGTGCGCCACCTGCGGGTACGGCGACGGCCGCTACGGCGCGGTGGTCAGCGCCGACGGGACGCTGTCGAGCTGCTGGGAGACCGCGGGCAAGGACGACTGGCAGGTCGGCACGGTCACCGGCGGGTACCTGCCGGACACGCCGGACCGGCAGCGGCGGTGGATCGGCTGCGAGGACCTGTACCGGCGCGGCGAGGACGCCCGGACGCTCGCGGCGTTCCACGACACCGTCGACGCGGCACTGCTCGACTACCTGGACGAGACGGGGCGCCTGTAGATGGGATCGGACCTGGACCGGTTGTCCACCGGCACGCTCGACTGGCTCGGGCGCCACCTCGACTACTTCGACCCGTACGCGGCCGGCGGCCGGTCGTCCGCGCACGGGAAGGCGAAGGCGGCTCTCGAACTGGCGCTGCTGCGCCATTGCTGGGCCCGGCTGGACGCCGGGGACGATCCGCGTCTGGGCGAGGCGACCGCCCTGGTCCGCGACGTCTGGCGGCACCCGGACTTCACGCGGCTGATCACCGCGGACCCCGAGTACGCCGCCCAGTACGCCCTGGTCTGCGCCGCGCTCGCGCCCGAGGGGACGCAGGACGCCCCGTACCGGGCCGTGCTCGCCGGGCTGACCGGCGACGACCTGTCACCGCACGGCAAGTCGCCGTACCAGCGGCTTGAGACCCGCTACTACGCGGACAAGGCGGGAGTGCCCCACACCATCGAGCCCTACGGGGAGCTCGTCGAGCGGAACGTCCTCGTGACGCTGCCCGCCGCGCTCGCGCGGCGCGCGCGGGAACAGCCCGGCGACGGGCACGGCGGCGACGACGGGAGCGCTGCCCCGGTCAGCATCCCGGAGGCGTACGCCGTCACGCACTCCAGCTTCTACCTCAGCGACTTCGGCAGGACCGCGCCCGGCCTGTCCGACGACGCCCTCGCGGCCGCGGCCGGGCTGGTCCGCCGGATGCTGGAGCACTGCGTACGGCGCCACTGGTGGGATCTGGCCGCCGAACTCGTCATGACGCAGGTCTGCCTGGGGATCGAGCCGCTGCGCACGCCGTGGGGCGCCGCCGCCGTCGCGTGCCTGGCCGGGGCCCAGCTGCCCGACGGGGCGATCCCCGGGCGATCGCCCGCCACCAGCGCGACGGCGGCCGACCCGGCCGGGGTGTTCTTCGCGAAGGCGTACCACACCACCTTGGTGACCGCGCTGATGTCGCTCCTTCTCGTCTCCTCGGCGCGTGCCTCATGACGCGCCGGCTGGTCCTCATCAACCCCGCCTACACGCGGCTGTGGTTCGGGCAGGCCGTCTCGTTCGTCGGGGACGCCGTGTTCAGCACCACCCTGGTGCTGTGGGTGGCCACCGAGCTGGCCAAGGGCAGGCCGTGGGCGCCGCAGGCGGTCAGCGGCGTCGTGCTGTCGACCGGCGCCGCCGTGCTGCTGGTGGGCCCGATAGCGGGGGTCTTCGTCGACCGCTGGGACAAGCGCCGGACCATGCTGCGCACCGAGGTGCTGCGCGGCGGGCTGGTGACGGCGCTGGCCGCGGTCTCCTTCCTCCCGGCCCACGACCTGGCCATCGGGGTGTGGCTCGCCCTGATCTACCTGACGGTGCTGGTGCTCAACGCGGCGAGCCAGTTCTTCTCCCCCGCGCGTTTCTCGGTCATCGCCGAACTCGTCACCGGCGAGGCCGACCGCGCGCGGGCGGCCGGCATCGCCCAGGCGACCGCCCAGACCGCCTGGATCATCGGGCCGCCGCTCGCCGCGCCGCTGCTGTTCGCCGTCGGCCTGCAGTGGGCGCTGCTGTTCAACGCCTTCTCCTACCTGGTGTCGTACCTCGCGATCCGCTCGGTGGACGTGCGCACGCCGGCTCCGCCCGTCCACGAGGACCGGCCCGGCGCCCGGCGGCCCGGCCTGGTGCACGACTTCGTAGAGGGGCTGCGCTTCTTCCGCGGCAACCGGTTCCTGGTCGCGCTGCTGCTGCTCGCCGTGATCGGCCAGCTCGGCATGGGCGCCCTGAGCACCCTGAACGTCTTCTTCGCCACCAGGAACCTGCACGCGTCCGCCCACTTGTACGGGTACCTGGGCATGGCGATGGGCATCGGCGGCATCGCGGGAGCGCTGGCGGCGGGCCGGGTGGTGCAGTGGATCGGCGCCCGCCGGACCACCTGGATCGGCCTGCTGGTGAGCGGCGGCCTGCTGGTCCTGTACTCCCGTCAGGGCGACTTCCCGGTCGCCCTGGCGCTGCTGTTCGTCTTCGCCGTCCCGCTCACCATGCTCAACACCGCGATGTCGCCGCTGCTGCTCGCCGCGACCCCCAGCCAGTTCCGGGGCCGGGTGGTCGCCGTGTTCTACCCGGTCACCGAGCTGGCGTCGATGCTCGCCGCGGTGGCCTCCGGCTGGCTCGCCGGCAGCGGCCTGCGCGACCTCACGGGCTCGGTGGCCGGGGTGCGGTTCGGTCCGATCGACACGATCTTCACGGCGTCCGGGCTCGTCGTCGTACTCGCCGGCGTCTACGCGCGCCTCGCCCTCCCCGACCCCGACGCCGAGCCGCCGGCCGCCGCCGCGCCCGGCCCGGCGCCGGCCGAACCCACCCTGGAGGGCACCCAGTGAGCTGTTCCGCGTGCGGCCGGCGGACCGCGGCGTCGGACCGGTTCTGCGCCGGCTGCGGCGCCCCGCTGTCCGCCGGCGCCGCGCCGCGCGAGACCCGCAAGAAGGTGTCCATGCTGTTCCTGGACATCGTCGGGTCGACCGCGCTGGCCGAACGCCTCGACCCGGAACCGCTGCGGCAGGTGATGGACCGCTACTTCGCGAGCTGCGGGGCCCGTATCGCCGAGCACGGCGGGGCGGTGGAGAAGTTCATCGGCGACGCCATCCTCGCCGCCTTCGGCGCCACCGTGGCCCACGAGGACGACGCGGTGCGCGCCGTGCGCGCCGCCACCGGGGCACTCGCGGCCCTTGCCGAACTGACCGCGGAACTCAGCGCGGAGTACCAGGTCAGGCTGGAGGCGCGGGCCGGCATCTGCACCGGTGACGTCGTGGTGATCACCGGTCCGGGGGACGACTTCCGGGTGATCGGCGACTCCGTCAACACCGCCAGCAGGCTGCAGACGGCCGCCGGGCCGGGCGAGGTGCTGCTGTGCGCCGACACCGCGGCGATGGTGCGCTGGCGGGTCGGCGTCGAACCCGTCGCGCCGCTGCGGCTGAGGGGCAAGGCGCGGCCGGTGGCGGCCTGGCGGGTCACCGCCCCCGAACCGGCCGCCGACACCCCGGAGCCGACCCCCTTCATCGGCCGCGGCGACGAACTGGAGGAACTGCGGCGCAGCCTGCGCAGGACCCGGCAGCGGCGGCAGGTCTGCCTGGCCACGGTGCTCGGCGTGCCGGGGATCGGCAAGTCGCGTCTGGTGCGGGAGTTCCTGTCCGCGCTGCCGGACGAGGAGGTGACCGTACTGAGCGGGCGCTGCTCCGCCTACGGCCGGGGGATCACCTACCGGCCGCTGGCGGAGATGCTCGGCTCGCTCCCGGGGGGCCGGCCGGCCCTGTCCCGGCTCCTGGCGGAGGACGCCGGGCCGGACGGCGGGACCGGCCCGGCCCACGGCCTGGCCGCGCGCACCCTCGGCACCGTCGTGGACCGCGACGGCGACGCCGCCCAGGTCGGTGTCGAGGACATCGCCTGGGCCACGCGGTACCTCCTGGAGGTCCTGGGACGCTCCCGGGCCGTGGTCATGGTCTGGGAGGACCTGCACTGGTCGGAGCAGACGCTGCTGGACCTCATCGACGACATCGCGACCTGGCTGCACGACGTTCCCGTCCTGCTGCTGTGCGTCGCCCGCCCCGAACTGCTGGACGCGCGCGCCGCCTGGGGCGGCGGGAAACCCTGCGCGATGACGCTGGAGCTGGGCCCGATGACCGCCGAGCAGACCGCGGAGCTGGTCGCCCAGCTGGCGCTGCGGGGCGACGTGTACCCGCAAGGTCAGGACCACGCGGACCAGCAGGACCGGCAGGAGGTCAGCGGCTGGGTGGCCACGCTGTGCGACGGGAACCCGCTGTTCGCCGAGCAACTCATGGACGTCGTCGCCGAGTCCGCCCCCGGCGCCCAGATCCCGCCCACCATCCAGGCCATGCTGGGCGCCCGCCTCGACCAGTTGCCCGGGACCGAACGCACCTTGCTGGAACTGGCCGCCGTGATCGGCCGGGAGTTCACCCGGGACCTGCTGCGGGTGATGGCCGAGGCGGACGGCATCGGCCGCGCCGCGGCCGACGAGGCGACGGCCCGGCTGGCCCGGCGGCGCGTCTTCGAACGCGACCCGGCCGGCACGTACCGCTTCGCGCAGGCCCTGCTGCGCGACACCGCCTACGAGTTCACCCCGAAGGCGCGCCGCGAGCGGTGGCACGACTTCCTGGCCGCGTGGTTCGTCCGGGAGCAGCCGCGGGACGGGATGTCCGTGGCGTACCACGTCGAGGCCGCCTTCCGCCTGCGCCGCGAGCTGCGGCCGGGTGACCCGCGGCTCCCGGCGCTGGCCGGCACCGCGGCCGACACCCTGATCGCCGAGGGGATGGGCGCGCTGGCCCGCAAGGACCTGCCTGCGGCCGTCCAGTTACTGGAGCGCGGACGCGAATTGCTGCCCGGCGGCGACGCCCGCCACACCGCTCTGGCGCTGCACCTGTGCGACGCCGGGCTGTGGCTCCAGGACGGCGACCGGTGCCGCGCCGCGCTCGCCGCGGCGGAGGCCGCGCTGCCCGGTGACGTCCGCAACGCGGCCACGTGCGCGGTCCAGCGCGGGATCGTCTCGCTGCGGCTCGGCCTGGCCTCCCCCGACGCCGTGGCCGCGGACGCGGCGGCGCTGACCGAGCGGCTGGAGCGCGACCCCGGCGACGACCTGAGCTGGTGCCGGCTGCACCAGCTGCGGGCCCATCTGGAGCTGGCCCAGGAGCGGGCGGCGGTCGCGGAGTCCTCGCTGCGGCTCGCGCTGTCCAGGGCCGGGGCGATGTCCGACTCCTACGAGGAGGACCGGCTGCTGTGCGCCATCAGCGAACTGGCGCAGTGGGGGCCGACGCGCGTGGCCGACGGGCTGGAGCTGTGCGCCATGCTCGGCCACCGGTTCGCCGCCGACCGGGTCCTGCTCATCCCGGTGCTGGTGGCCCGGGCGCACCTGGAGGCCCTCGGCGGGGACGTCGAGGGCGCGCGGCGCACCCTGTCGGGCGCGCTGACGTACTCCCGCGACATGCACGCCGACCTGGCCGACGCGGTGGTGCTGGACGCCTCCGGGTTCGTGGAGTCGCTGGCCGGCGCCCACGACGCGGCCGAGACGCGGTACCGGCAGAGCCTGGGCGTGCTGCGCACCGCGGCGCACGCCCCGGACACCCGCAGCACGGAAGTCGCCATCGCCAGGGAGCTGTTCCTGCAGGGCCGGGTGGCGGCCGCCGCCGCCGAACTGGACCGGATCGGCCGGGACGACGGGACGACGGGCCCGCGGGCGCGGCTGGGAGCGGCGGCGCTGCGCGGCCGTATCGCGTCCGCGCGCGGGCACCACGACGAGGCGGTCGCGGCGGCCACGGCGGCGCGCGCGCTGTGCGACTCCTCCGACGACCTGTGCCTGACCGGCGAGGCGGTCTTCGACCTGGCGATCGTGCTCAGGGCGGCCGGGATGACGCGGCGGGCCGCCACCGAGGGGAGCGAGGCGCTGCGCAGGTTCGAGGCCAAGGGCGCCGCGCTGCCGGCCGAACGGGTCCGCTCCTGGCTCGCGGCGGGCGGGCGGACGCGGGCCGGTGGCGCCGGTGACTGACGCCCCGCCCTGGCGCAGGCCGCCGCGCGACCACTTCCCGGGGGTGCCCGCGTGGAGCATGCCGGTGTCCGCGATGCCGCGCGAGCCCTTCGGTGTCAGCGGGACCGGCCCGGTCACGCCCGAGTGGGCCTGGGGCGGCGCGGACGGTTCCGGCGTGCGCGTCTGCCTGCTCGACAGCGGTGTGGAGGCCGGGCATCCGCTGGTGGGCGACGTCGACCGCGCCATGGACGTGACCAAGGGCGAGGACGGCGAGTTCGCCGTCACCCCCATGGAGCCGGGTGACACGGCGGGCCACGGCACGGCCTGCGCGAGCGTGATCCACTCGGTCGCCCCGGGTGTGTCGCTGACCTCGGTCCGCGTGCTGTCCGGCGGCAAGTACGGCAGCGGCGGCGCCCTGCTGGCCGGACTGGCCTGGGCGATCGAGGAGGGCTACGACGTCGTCAACATGAGCCTGTCGACGACGAAGGCGGCGTTCCGGGAGGGCCTGCGGGACCTCGCCGACGCCGCGTACTTCCGGCGCTGCGTCATCGTCGCCTCCGCCCACAACATGCCGGTGCGCAGCTACCCGTGGCCGTTCGCCTCCGTCATCTCGGTGGCCAGCCACGACAGTCCCGACCCGATGACCTATTACTACAACCCGTCGCCGCCGGTGGAGTTCTACGCGCGCGGTGTGCGGGTGCCGGTGGCCGGGCCGGGCGGCCGCACGCTGCTCAGCACCGGCAACAGCTTCGCCACCCCGCACATCTCCGGCATCTGCGCGCTCATCCTGAGCAAGCACCGCTGGCTCACGCCGTTCCAGCTCAAGTCCGTGCTGTACCTGACCGCGCGGAACGTGGCCGCGGGCGGGGTGCCCGACGTGCCGCCGGTGGACGGGGCGCCACCGGGGGACGGGGCGCCGCCCGGGCCCGGCGTACCGCCCGTGTCCGGCCTGCCACCCGTATCCGACGTACCCGATGGAGGTGTTCGTGCCGACTGACGCGGCGCACAGTGCCGACAACCCCAGCAGCAGACTGCTGCAGTCGATCGTCGAGGTCGCGCGCAGCGTCTTCGGCGCGGCCGCCACGTCCGTGCTCCTGGTGGACCGGGCGAACGGCGACCTGGTCTTCGAGGCGGTCGCGGGCGAGGGCGAACAGCACCTCGTGGGAACGCGCTTCCCCGCCGGGACCGGGATCGCCGGCTGGGCGATGGCGTCCGGCCAGCCGCTGGTGATCGACGACGTGGCCGGAAGTCCCCGGTTCGCGCGGGACGCGGCCGAGTCCACCGGCTACGTACCGCGCAGCATCATGGCCGCCCCGCTCATCTGCGACGGCGACTGCGTCGGCGTGCTGGAGGTGCTGGACCGCGACAGCCGGCCGCGGTCCGACCTCGGCGACATGGCCTCGCTCGGGTTGCTGGCCACCGAGATGGCGGCGGTGCTGGAACTCATCGTCCAGCTCCGCTCGCGGGAGGCCGCCGCCGGGGACGGCACCGGCGCCGGGGGCGGCGCCGGTCGCCCGGGCGCGCCGGACCGTTCCCCGCGGGTCGACCCGTCCCTGCTGGGACGCGTGGCCGAACGCCTGCCCACGGCCTCCGCGCAGGTCGGCGCGACGGTGACCAAGCTCCTGGTGATGGCCGACGAGCTACTGGCCGCCGGCGACGGCTGACGGCGGCGGGTACGGGTGACGGGTGACGGATGACGGCGATGGCTGACCGCGATGGATGACCTCGACGCTGACGGAGCCGCGAACGGGGACGACGACAGGGACGGCGACGCGGACGGCGACGGCCGGGACTTCCTGGCCCAGCTCTCCGACCCCGCCCGGTCGTTCGACGTCCGGCCCCGGCCCGTCCCCTGCGTCCTGCTGCTCACCCGCACGAGCGACGCCGACGTGGACCCGGTACGGCACCTGCTCGCCGGCGAGGGCATCCGGTCGGTCCGGCTGAACGCCGACGAGATCGTGGCCACCACCGGCCTGTCCGTCGCCCCGGACGGCCGGACGGTCCGGCTGGGCGGCCGCCGGCTCTCCCCCACCGTGACCTGGATCAGGCACTTCTCGCCGGCCGCGATCGAGGGCGGCGCGGACGCCGCCCGCGCCGCGTTCCAGCGGGAGTCGTGGCAGGCCGCGGCCGTCCAGTTGGCCGCGGCCTCCGGCACGGCGATACACCTGCCCCGCCCGGACCCGCTCTCCCAACTGCGCCTGGCCCGCCGTCACGGGGTCGCGGTGCCGCGCACGATGCTGACCACCGACCCGTACGACGCCGTGGCGCGGTTCGACTGCCCGCGGCTGGTGGTCAAGGCGGCCCACCACCATTTCGTCGAGCCGGCGCCGGGCCGGCTCGGCGGCGTCTTCCCGGTGGTGGTCGACCGGGACCGGCTGTCCGCCGCCGGTCCGTGCCCGGGGCCGCCCGTCGTCGTGCAGGAGTACGTCGAGCACGAGGCGGAGCTGCGCGTCTACCACGTGGCGGGGCGGATCCACACCTTCCGGATCGGCAAGGAGTCGCCCGCGTCCCTGTGGACCGATCCCGACGGGGTCGAGGTCCGCGCGCTGGCGACACCGCCGCGGGTGGCCGCGGCCACCAGGACCCTGGCCGCCGCCATGTCCCTGCGCTACGCGGCGTTCGACTTCCTGGTACGGCGCGGCGCCCCGGTGTTCCTGGAGGCCAACGCGGACGGCGACTGGCGCTGGGTCGAGCGCAAGGCCCGTACCACCCGCGTCACCGCCGCGGTCGCCGGCATGCTGGCAGGCCTGCACCGCATGGCGCTCGCCGGGCCCGGCCGGGTCGAGCTGCTCGGCTTCCTCCTCAAGGGAGCGGGTCGGACGGACCGAGACCGTGGACCGTCGTGAGCTCGGTCAGTCCGCAGACGGTCAGCACCGGGCCGAGCAGGGCGGTGGCGACGACCTCGATCCGGTCGGCCCGCAGGAGCAGCACGCTCAGCCCGGCGCTGTCGAGGTACTCCACGCGGCTGAGGTCGACGACCAGGCGGCCGGGGGCGCCGTTCAGCGCCTCGTCGGCCGCGGTGGCGAGCGCGCCGCAGTTGGTCATGTCGACCTCGCCGACGGCGGTCAGGAGGGGGGAGCCGTCCGGGCGGTGATGGGTGGTCAGGGTCAGCGGTGTGGTCATGGCGTAATCCTGGTGCGCATCGCGACGGTGGTGCCGTCGGGTCCGGGGGTGACGGTGACGCTGTCCATCAGGGCGCGCATGAGCGCGATCCCGCGGCCGCGGTGCGGGCTGGCACCGGGCAGCGGGGGCTTCCAGCGGCCGGTGTCGGCGACGGTCAGGCTCAGGCCGTCCGCCAGCAGTTCGGCTCGCAGCCGGATCGTGTCGCCGGGGGTGTCGCGGTGGCCGTGTTCCACGGAGTTGGCGCAGGCCTCGCCGGCGGCGACCAGCACGTTCTGCACGGTCTGCGGCGGCAGGGCGCACTGGTTCAGCCAGGTGCGCAGGGCCTTGCGGACCGGCGCGAGCCGGTGCGCCTCGGCGGGGAAGGCGACCCGCAGGGGCGCCGGGTGCCGGTAGAGCAGCAGCGCGACGTCGTCGTCGTATCCGCCCGGCGGGCTCATGCGCTCCATCAACCCCGTGGCCAGCTCCTCCACCGGGGCGTCGCGGCCCTCCAGCACGGCGGCGACGGCCTGGCCGATGCCTTCGCTCAGCGGCCGCCTGCGGCGTTCGACCAGGCCGTCGGTGTAGAGGAGCAGGGTCGCCAGCGGCGGCACGGTGTGCTCCGCGCACGGGCGCGAGTCGCCGTCGCGCACCGCGAGGGGGGTGGAGCGTCCCTGGTCGAGCAGCGCGGCCGTGCCGTCGGGGGCGACCAGCACGCCGGGCGGGTGGCCGGCGCTGGAGTACAGCAGGTGGCCGGAGCCGGGGTCGAGGACACCGCAGAAGACGGTGGTGCACACCGCGCCCGGCACGCCGGCGGCGAAGCGGTCCAGGGCGACCAGGACCCGGTCGGGGCTGGGGTCCTGGAGCAGCAGCGCGCGGCAGGCGCTGCGCAGTTGGCCCATCACGGTGGCGGCCCGCAGGCCGCGGCCGACGCAGTCGCCGACGACGATGCCGATGCGCCCGTCGGGCAGGGCGACGGTGTCGTACCAGTCGCCGCCGACCTCCAGCGGCCGGGCGGCCGGCTCGTACCGGACGGCGAACCCTTCCGGCAGGTCCGCCGGGCCCAGGATGGCGCGCTGCAGGGCCAGGGCCGTCTCACGCTGCTGGTCGATCTGGTGGGCGCGGGACAGGCCCTGCGCGAGATGGCCGGCCAGCAGCGACAGCAGGGTCAGGTCCTGCTCGGTGAACGGGCGCCGCCCGCCGAGGTCGAGCCACAGCGCCATCGGGCCCCGGGGGTGCTCCAGGGTGACCGCGGTGCCCCCGGCCACGTCGGTGGCGGGTGTCAGCGAGGGGCCCTCGCACAGCGCGGTCAGCGCGGCCCGGCGCTCCTCGGGCAGGGCGTCCCAGGTGCCGCCGGGATCGGTGCCGGTGACTTCCGGCGGGCCGCTTGCCGGGAAGACGACGGCCGTGCAGCACCGGGCGTCCCACAGCGCCCGCAGTTCCTCCACCGCGCCGTCGAGGGATTCGGCCGTGCTGGCGGCCCGGGTCAGGCGGACGCTGAGCGCCGCCACCGCCGTCTCGCGCCGGATGGCGTGGTGCTCGGCCGTCACGTCGCGCAGCGTGCCCACCACCATCCGCCGCCCGGTGTCCGGGTCGCGGACCTCGGCGAGGCTGGCGGACACCCGCAGCCGGTGGCCGTCGCGGTGGATCGCGGGCAGCGTGCGGCCGGCCTTGCCGTGCTCCCGCACCTCGGCGAAGACCTCCGCCACCTGCCGGCGCGCCTCCGGGTCGCCGGCCGCGTCCGGCCACCAGGGCTGCGCCGGGGCGTACGGCAGGCCTTCCGGCCCGAAGCCGAGGATCTCGGCGAACGCGGCGTTGACCTCGACGACGGCGCCGTGCTCGTCGCAGACGAAGAACGCCTCCTGCAAGGAGTCCACCAGGGCGCCGCGCCAGCGGGCCTGGTGCGTGCGCAGCCGGGCGAGTTCCACGGTGGCCCGTACCCGGGCCAGGAGTTCGGCGGCGGAGAACGGCTTGACCAGGTAGTCGTCCGCGCCGGCGTCCAGGCCCTCGATGGCCGCCTCCTGGCCGGCCCGCGCCGACAGCAGCAGGGCCGGCACGCTGGCCGTGCGCGGGTCGGCGCGCAGGGCGGCCACCGTCCGCAGGCCGTCGAGCCGCGGCATCATCACGTCGGCCACGAGCAGGTCCGGGGTGTGGTCGCGCACCGCGTCCAGCGCGGCCCGGCCGTCGCCCACGGCGCGGACCCGGTGGCCGGCGCCCTCCAGCAGGCGGGTGAGGTAGTCGCGCATGTCGGCGTTGTCGTCGGCGACGAGCACGTCGATCGGGCCGCCGCGGACGGCCGCCCCGGCCGGCGGTCCGGCGGCGGGGTCCTCGTCGCTGCCCGCGGCGCC
Source organism: Streptomyces sp. HPF1205 (assembly GCF_020400825.1). Taxonomy (GTDB): domain Bacteria; phylum Actinomycetota; class Actinomycetes; order Streptomycetales; family Streptomycetaceae; genus Actinacidiphila. The sequence continues at coordinate 63,268 of NZ_JAINVH010000021.1, read as the reverse complement.
CTCGCCGCCGTTGGACGTGCCGGGCAGCGCGCGCAGGGCCTCCTCGACGAACGGATCGGCGACGGACGAGACCACCCGCGCGCCGTCGCCGGGACCGGGGGCGCCGGACGCCGGTTCCGCGGGGCCGTAGGGCAGGCGCACGGTGAAGACGGTGCCCTCGCCCTCGCGGCTGTCGGCGGTGATCGTGCCGCCGTGCAGGGCGACGAGCTCCTTGACCAGTGCCAGGCCGATACCGCTGCCCTCGTTGGAGCGCGCGCGGGCCGTCTCGACCCGGTGGAACCGCTCGAACAGCCGCGGGATCTCCTCCTTCGGCACCCCGACGCCGGTGTCGGCGACGGTGACGACCGCGTGTTCGGCCTCGCCGCGCACGGCCACGCGTATGCGTCCGTCGAAGGTGAACTTGAGCGCGTTGCTCAGCAGGTTGAGGACGACCTTCTCCCACATCTCGCAGTCGAGGCGGACCGGCCGCGGCAGCGGGGGGCAGTCCACCTCGTACGCCAGGCCCGCCCGGTCGACGGCCGAGCGGAAGACACCGGCGAGTTCGGCGGTGACCGCCGACAGGTCGACCCGCTCGTAGCGGGTCCGCATCCGGCCGGCCTCGATGCGGGAGAAGTCCAGCAGGGTGTTGACGAGTTTGCCCAGGCGCAGCGCGTTGCGGCGGATCGTCTCCAGGTCCTCGCGCACCCGCGGGTCGGGGTCCGGCAGCCGGCCGAGCAGTTCCTCCGCGGGGCCCATGATCAAGGTGAGCGGGGTACGGAACTCGTGGCTGATGTTGGAGAAGAAGGCGGTCTTGGCGCGGTCGAGTTCGGCCAGTTCCTCGGCACGCCGCTGCTGCGCCCGGTAGCTGCGGCTGCTGCCGATGCCCGCGGCGAGGTGGGCGGCGACGAGTTCCACGAACCCGCGGCAGCCGTCGTCCAGCGGCCGGTAGCGGTTCACGGCCGCGACGAGGAACCCGTACGGCGTGCCGCCCTGCTGCGACAGCGGTACCACCAGGGCATGTGTCGGCGGCTGCCGCCTGCCGCCCGCCGGCAGCGCGGTGAAGGGCGGGCCGTCCAGCGCCACGACCGCGGACTCGCCCCTGGCCAGCTTCCCCACCGGCCAGACCGCGCCGGCCGCCCCGGCACGCAGCCGGGCCGGGGCCGCGGGGTGGCCGGGCGGGAGGGCCGTGGTGCCGGCGAGCCGGGCGCCGCCGTCCTCGTCGAACAGGTACGTCAGCGTGAAGGGCAGGTCCCAGGGGTTGCGTTCGAGCTGCCGGCAGGCGAACGCGAGCAGCTGCCGCTCGGTGCGTACCACGCTGGGGTCGGATCCCAGATCCCGCAGCGTGGCCATCCGGCGTTCGCCGACCACCCGCTCGGTGTCCTCGCTGACCACGCACAGCATGCCGACGACCGCGTCCGTCTCGTCGCGCAGCGGGCTGTACGAGAAGGTGTGGTAGGTCTCCTCCAGGTAGCCCGAGCGCTCCAGGAACAGCAGCAGGCCCTCGTCCCAGGTCGCCTGCCCCGTGCCGAGGACGGTCGCGACGCGGGTCTCCACGTCGTTCCAGACCTCGGCCCACACCTCGGCCGCCGGGCGGCCCAGCGCCCACGGGTACTTGCGGCCGAGGGTGTCCCGCCGGTAGGAGGAGTTGCAGAAGAAGGTCAGCTCCGGACCCCAGGCCATCCACATGGGGAACCGGGACGAGAGCAGGATGCTCACCGCCGTGCGCAGGCTCTGCGGCCACGTCCGCGGCGGCCCCAGCGGGGTCGCCGCCCAGTCGACCGCCGCGAGGTCCCGGCCGACCTCGTCGTCGGCGGCGAACACCTCCGAACCGTCCCCGGACACCCCGGAACCGTCCCCGGCCGCCCGCCGGCCCCGCCCCTCCTCGTTCCCCGCCACTCGTGCCCCTCCTCGACGCCCGCGACCGTGCTCACCGAACTGCTCCGCGGCACCCCGCGCGTGCCGCGCCCGCGGTACGCCCGCCGCTGCCGCCCGGATGACCGCTTCGTCCGCCGATGCCGGGAAGTGACGCGCGTAGGATACGTCTGCCCAGCGTTCGGCGGACAAACGTCGGCGGGCACGAGGCGGGAGGCTCCACGGTGACGGACAGCGGACGGCGGGCGGACCGGTGAACGACCCCGTACTGAGCGTCACCTCGGCGACGCATCCGGCCGGCCCCGCGCTCATCACGGCGGCGGGCGAACTGGACTACTCCAACGCTACCGACCTGGGCGAGGTGATCCGGGAGACGCCCTTCCCGCCGGCGGGGGTGGTGATCGACCTCACCGGGCTGCTGTACTGCGACTCGACGGGCATCACCGTTCTCGTCGCCGCCTACCAGCAGGCCAGGTCGGCGGGCGTCCCGCTGGCGCTGGCGGGCCTGAGCGGCGACCTCCAGCGGGTGTTCGGCATCGCCGGCCTGCACGAGATCTTCGACTCCTACCCGACGGTGGAGCAGGCCGTCGGAGCGCTCTGAGCCGCCTTCTCCACCGCCGGGTCCGGACCCGTGGGCGGCGCGCGCCATGCCGTAGAGTCTCCACTTCGGACGACGGAGACGACAGAGATGAGATCGAGGGGTGCACTGATGGCGCACGACGAGACGGACCGGCTGCTGAGCCTGTTGTCGGACAGCAAGGACGATTTCGTCGCGCAGTGGGTGCGCACCGTGACGTCCACGCTGGCCGGCCGCGTCACGCCGGCCGAGATCCAGCAGGACCTCGGTGAACTGTACGAGGCCCTGATGCGGGCACTGCGGGAGGGCGGCCTGGCCACCAGGAACGAGGCGTACGGGGAGGTCCGCAGCATGCTGACGGAGCTGTCCCGCACCCGCGCCCGGCAGGGGTTCAGCCCCACCGAGACCGCCATCGGCGTCTTCGCGCTCAAGGAGGTGCTGGAGCCGGCCCTGTCCGGCACCGCGGAGGTCACGGCGTACCTGCAGTTCGCGCGGGTGCTCGACGACCTCGGGCTCTACACCGTCGAGGCGCACGCCAAGACCCGCGAGGAGATCATCTCCGCGCAGGCCGAGCAGTTGCTGGAGCTGTCGACCCCGGTGGTGAAGCTGTGGAACGGCGTCGTGGGCGTGCCCCTGGTCGGCACACTGGACTCGGCCCGCACCCAGGTGGTGATGGAGAAGCTGCTGCAGTCGCTGCTGGACCAGAACGCCACCCACGCGATCGTGGACATCACCGGCGTCCCCTCGGTGGACACCCAGGTCGCCCAGCACCTGCTGAAGACGGTGGTGGCGGCCAGGATGATGGGCGCGGAGTGCACGATCTCCGGCATACGGCCCCAGATAGCCCAGACCATCGTGGCGCTGGGCATCGAGTTCGGTGACATCACCACGAAGGCGACCCTCGCGGACGCGCTGCGCCACGCGCTGCAGCAGATCGAGCAGAACAACGCGGCCGAAGCCGGGATCGGCGGGCCCGCGTGACCGACCGGGTACCGATCCTGAAGATCGGGGACGTGCTGCTGGTGTCCATCCAGGTCGACCTGGAGGACCAGATGGTGATGGACCTCCAGGAGGACCTGTCGCAGCGGATCGTCGACACGGGGGCCAACGGCGTCGTGATCGACATCTCCGCCCTGGAGATCGTGGACTCCTTCGTGGGCAGGATGCTGGCCACCATCGCCGCCATCTCCCGGGTCCTCGACGCGGAGACCGTCGTGGTGGGCATGCGGCCCGCCGTGGCCATGACGCTGGTCGAGCTGGGCCTGTCGCTGGGCGGCGTGCGCACCGCGCTCAACCTGGAGCAGGGCCTCGGAGCGCTCCGCCGTGCCCGGGCCGAGGGTCCGGTACGCCGGTGAGCACCGGCGTCGAGCCGGTCGAGGAGTCGACGGCAGAGGAATCGCCCATCGCCGCCAACGCCGACGTGGTCAGGGCGCGCCAGACCGTCCGGGCGCTCGCGCAGCAGGCCCGGCTGTCCCTGGTGGACCAGACGAAACTGGTCACCGCGGCCAGCGAGCTGGCACGCAACACCCTGACCTACGGCGGCGGCGGCACGATGCGGGTGAGCGTCGTCACCAGGGGCGTCAAGACCGGGGTGAAGGTGCTGTTCCGGGACGATGGCCCGGGCATCGCCGACCTCGACCTGGCGCTGACCGACGGCTGGTCGTCCGGCAAGGGCATGGGCCTGGGCCTCAGCGGCGCCCGTCGGCTGGCGGACGAGTTCGACATCGTCTCGGCGCCCGGCGAGGGCACCCAGGTCGTGGTCGTCAAGTGGGCACGATGACCCCGGCCTCGCCCGTCGAAGCGGGCGAAGTGCTGTGGCTGCGCAGCGGCGACGGACTGGCGGCGGCGGGACGGCGCGAGGCCGCCGTGCTCGCTCACCGGGCGGGACTGACCGACGGCCGCGCCGCCGACCTGGCGCTGGCGGTCACCGAGGCGGCCACCAACCTGCAGCGGCACGCGATCGACGGGGCACTGGCCCTGCGGGTGACCACCCAAGGCGCCCAGGCGGCAGTCGAACTGCTGGCGCTGGACAGCGGTCCCGGCATCGCCGACCTCGGTTCCGCGCTGCGCGACGGCTCGTCCACGGCCGGCACGCTGGGGGTCGGACTCGGCGCCATCCGCCGGCTCGCCGACACCTTCGCCATCCACACCCTGCCCGGCCGCGGCACCGGCCTGTACGCGCGCTTCGCGGCCCCGCCGGGCGGCGGCCCGGAGCCGGTCCCGGCCGCCGAGGTCAGCGGCCTCACCCGGCCGATCAACGGCGAGACGAGTTGCGGCGACACCTGGGCGGTACGGGAGCAACCGGCCGGTGAGGGCCCGCCCCGCCTGCTGGTCATGATGTGCGACGGCCTCGGCCACGGTCCGCTCGCGGCCCGGGCCGGCGACGAGGCCCGGGTGGCATTCCGGGAGAGCCGGGCCGCCGAGCCGTCGCGGATCCTCGCCGACATCCATGCCGGGCTCAAGGGCACCCGGGGCGCCGCCGTCGCGGTGGCGCGGGTCGATCCGCGCGCCCGTACGGTGGCGCTGTGCGGGGCGGGCAACATCTCCGCCTTCGTCCTCGGCCCCGACTCCCGGCAGACCCTGATGTCCACGCCGGGCATCGCCGGGCACAACATCGGCCGCCCGCAGACCTACACCGCCGACCTGCCGCCCGGCCACGCCCTCGTACTGCACTCCGACGGACTCAGCGGGCGCTGGCTTCCCAAGCAGTTCCCCGGGCTGACGGCGCAGACACCGGCGCTGGTCGCGGCCCAGTTGCTGTGGCAGGCCGGCACCCGCCGTGACGACGCGGGCATCGTCGTGGTGAAGGTGCCGTCGTGAACCCCGCCCCGCGGGTCCCCGGCGACGACCCGCTGTCCGTCCTGTCGCTGGCGGTCGCCGGCGAGCGGGAGCTGCTGGCCCTGCGCAGGGACTGCCAGGTGGCCTGCCGGCTGCTGGGCATGTCGGAGCCGGAGACCGTGCGGCTGGCCACGGTGGTCGGCGAGATCGGCCGGGACCTGCTGGGCGCGCGCGGGCTGACCGGCCGCCTCGTGCTGGTCGACGGGGAACGGCCGCGGATCACCGCCGTGTTCGGCTGGTCGGGCGGCAGGCGTCCGGCGAAGGGGGCGGTCGAGGCGGCGCGCCGGCTGCTCCACACCGTCCATTTCGACGAGGAGCCGTTTCCCCGCGTGATTCTTGGGCAGCCGCTTCCCGGGACGACTCGGCCGCTCCCGGAACGGGCCGCGGGAGTACGTGAGGAGTTGATGGGACTGGGCGGCGTGAGCATGGGCGAGGAACTTCGGAGCCAGAACCACGATCTGCTCGCCGCCCTCCAGGAGGCCCGTGCCCAGCAGGAGGAGCTCCAGCGGCTCAACCAGGAGCTGGAACAGACCAATCAGGGCGTCATGGCCCTGTACGCGGAGCTGTCGAGCGAGCTGGAGGCCACCAACAGCGGCGTCGTGGCGCTGTACGCCGAGCTGGAGGAGAAGACCCGGCAGCTGAGCCTGCTCAACGAGGCCAAGACGCGCTTTTGGGCGAACGTGAGCCACGAGCTGCGTTCCCCGGTCAATGGCGTCATCGGGCTGACCCGGCTGCTGCTCGCTCCGGACGCCGACCCCCTCACCGAGGAGCAGCGGCAGCAGATCCAGATGATCGCGTCGTCGGGCAGCACCATGCTCGCCCTGGTCGAGGAGCTCCTGGACGTCGCCAAGGCCGAGTCGGGGCGGCTGGAACCCGAGCTGGTGCCGGTCGACCTGCGGATGCTGCTCCACCAGTTGCGCGGCACGCTGCGCGCCACCACCGGGCCCGGTGTGGCGCTGGTCATCCCCGACGACCACGACCGGGCGCCGATCGTCACCGACGAGGTGATGCTCACCCGGATCCTGCGCAACGTCCTGTCCAACAGCCTGAAGTTCACCGAGAGCGGCGAGGTCCGCCTCACGGTCGAGCACAGCGAGGAGGCGGGCCGCCCGTGGTGCGCCTTCACAGTCTCCGACACCGGCATCGGCATTCCGCTCGACGAACAGGTGCGGGTCTTCGAGGAGTTCTACCAGGTGCGCGGCTCCCACCAGAAAGCGCGCTCCGGCACCGGGCTCGGGCTGCCGTACGCGCGCCGGCTGACCGAGCTCCTCGGCGGCCGGATGACGCTGGACAGCGAGCCCGGCGAGGGCACCCGGGTCGTGATCCGGATACCCGCGGGACCGCCCGACTCGCGGTCCGCCGGCGAGGAGGCTCCCGTTCCGCTCCACGTGGAGCGCCTGGTGGTCGTCGACGACGACCCGGCCTTCCTGGTGTCGGTCCGGCCGGTGCTGGCGCAACTGGCCCGGGAGGTCACCGACGTCGGCGACAGCTCCGAGGCCATGGCCACGATCCGGCGCAGCCGCCCCGACGCCGTCCTGCTGGACCTTTCCATGCCACCGCCCGACGGGTACCAGTTGCTGGCCCTGCTGGCCGAGGACCAGGAGCTGAACCGCGTGCCCGTGATCGTGCTCTCCGCCGACAGCGGCCCCGGCCTGGACGCCTCACGGCTGGGTCACGCCCAGGCCGTCCTGGGCAAGACGCATCTGTCGGCGGCGCGGCTGGCCGACATCCTGTCACCGGTGCTCGGCACCTCCCCCTCGCCGCGGCTGCACGGCGCGGAGGAGCGGTGACGCCCGGGCGGGCCGGCTCCGACGCCGGCGCGCGTGTGCTCCTGGTCGACGACAATCCCACCAACCGCTACGTCCTGGGCACGTATCTGCGCCGGGCCGGGCACGAGGTGCTGGAGGCGGAGGACGGCGGCGGCGCCCTCGCGCTGCTGCGCGAGGCGTCCGAGCTGCCCGAGGTGGCGGTGATAGACGTCCGGCTGCCCGACATGACGGGCTTCGAGGTCTGCGAGGTCATCAAGGCCGACGAGAAGACGGCTGCGCTGCCGGTCATCCACGTCTCGGCCTCGGCGATCAGCGTCACCGACCGGGCGCAGGGCCTCAACCGCGGCGCCGACGCCTACCTGACGGAGCCCGTCGCCCCGAACGAGCTGGTGGCGACGGTGGCGGCGGCGCTGCGCTACGCGCGGGCCCGGCAGCGGGCCGAGACGCTCGCCGCCCGGCTGACCGAACTCAACCGCGCCACGCTGGACTTCTACCACGCCGAGGACGTGGCGGAGTTGGCCGCCAGGGCGGCGTCCGGCGCCGGCCGCATCTTCGGTACGCCGGCGCTCGTGGTGGTCCGCACCGCCGAGGACGGGCTGGTGCAGGTCGTCGGCACGCGGGACGGCGGAGCGCGTCGCCTGCCCGGTCCGCCGACGCGGTTCGCCCGCGAGGTGATGCGCCTGCAGGGACGTGACGAGGCCGGTGTGCGGATGGAGGTGGTGCCGGCCGGGCGCCTGGCCGGCGAGGACCCGCTGACCGGCGGCACCCAGGCGCTGGCCGTCGCCTCGGCGCGGGTGAAGGGCACCGGGTCGGCGGCGGGTGTCGTCCTTCCGCAGGAGGCGCTCGGCGGCGACGACCACGAGGTGCTGACGCAGCTGGCGCACGCCTGCGCGCTGTCGCTGGAGGCCCTGCGCTCGTACCGGGAGGAACACGCCCTCGCGCTCACCTTGCAGCGCACCTTCCTGCCCGTCTCGCTGCCCTCCACTCCGCTCGCCGAGCTGGCCGTGCGGTACCTGCCCGCGAGCCAGACCGCGGAGATCGGCGGCGATTTCTACGAGGCGCTGCCCGTGGACGGCGGGCTGCTGCTCGCGGTGGGCGACGTGGCCGGTCACTCGCTGGACGCCGCCGTGGTCATGGGGGAGCTGCGGCACGCGCTGCGCGCCTACGCACTCGAAGGGCACGCCCCGCACGACATCCTGTCCCGCCTGGAGCACCTGCTGCTCCAGGTCGACTCCCCGGTCGGGGCGACGCTGTGCGTGGCCCTGGTCGAGGAGTCGGGGCGGGCCCTGCAGGTGGCCAACGCCGGCCACCTGCCGCTGGCCGTGCGGGACGGCGGCGGGCAGACGCGTTTCGTGCGCGAACACGGTCCGATGCTGGGCCTCGGGCTGTCCCATCCGCCGTCGGTGCGTGTCCCCGTCGGTCCCGGCACGCACCTGGTCATGGTGACCGACGGCCTGCTGGAACGGCGCGGGGGCGACCTGGACGAGGCGATGGACCGGATGGCCCGGGTGCTGACCGGCGCGCCGCCGGACCTGGGGGACGTGGAGGACGTGTGCGAGCTGCTGCTGAACCACTTCCCGCCGGACGGCAACGACGACATCGCCCTGCTGACCGCGCGCCTGCGGTGACGGTGCGCGGCGCCGCCCGCCCGCGGTCTCAGCGGATCCGCTGGACTGCGACCATGGCCACGTCGTCGCCGCGCGGGGCCACCAGGTGCCGGTCGAGGTCCTCCGTGATCGCGGACAGCAGGTTCTCGCCCTCGCGCGAGGTCCACTGCCGCAGCCGCTCGGCGAGCGGGTAGAACTCCCCCGCCGCGTTGCGCGCCTCGATGACGCCGTCGGTGTAGAGCAGCAGGATGTCGCCGACGTCCATGTGGTACGTGCCGACGGTGTGGGTTTCCCGGGCCAGGTCGCCCAGGCCCGGCGGCAGGGCCGGTTCCTGCTGGTCCAGCGCCCTCACCTCGCCGTCGTGGACGAGCAGCGGCACCGGGTGGCCGAGGTCGACGATCCGGAGCGTTCCGCCGTCCGGCGAGATCTCGGCCGTGACGGCGGTGGCGAATCCCTCCAGGCCCGTCGGCGCCGGTGCCGCCTCGTGCGTGCCGTTCGCCGGCCGGGAGCTCGCCAGCGCGATGTCGCCGATGTCCTCGCGCAGGCTCCTGTCCAGCCAGCCCGGCAGCCCGGCAACGGGCACACCTGTGCGGGTGGCCCGCCGGAACGCCCGGACCAGGGAACTGCCCAGCTCGATGGCCGACAGCCCCTTGCCTTCCGCGTCCCCGACGAGGATCCGGGCGCCGCCGTCGGCGGTGGGCAGCGCCGCGTACACGTCGCCGCCGACGGCCGACTCCTTGTCGGCGGCCAGGTACGTCGAGCACACACGTACCGGCCCCACCCGGTCGGGCAGGGGCTTGAGCAGGGTCCGCTGGGTGGTGGCGGTGACCCATCTGGACTGGGCCAGCTCCTTCTCGCGCCGCTGGCGGACCATCGCCGCCGCGACCGAGGTGGCGCTGATCACCACCACGGTGGTGATCTGGACGGGGAAGTTCTCCGTACCCAGCTGCCGGTTCTCCTGGGCTGCCAGGACCACCCCCGCGACGGTGACGACGGCGACGACCAGCACCTGGCCGGGGCCGAGGAACACCGCGCACAGCGCGGGCACGCCGACCATGAGCCCTCCGATGCGGATCCCCGGGCCGCTGGCCACGTCGATCACCAGCAGCAGGGCCACCGCCACCAGGGCGGCCACCATGCCGCCGCGTTGGGACCGCATCCGCAGCGACGATGGGAGACGTCCCCGGAGCCGACCCGTCCGCATAACCTCAAACGTACCGCCGGGTGCGCCGCCCCACCCTTCGGCCGCCCCGCGGCCGGCACCGCCGGCCCGGCCGTCACCGCTCGGGAACCAGGCTCCGGGAATCAGTCTTCGGGAAAGACGAGTCCGGCGTCCACGCCCTCGGCGAGCAGGAAATACCCCAGGAAGGTCACGCCGTCCTCCCCCGCGTCGAAGCGCGCGATGCGCACGCCCTCCGGCTCGTAGAACACGTCGCCCGGCCCGAGCAGGGTCTCCGGTTCGCCCTCGATCCGGTAGACGGCGGAGCCCGTCTCGATGCTGCCGAAGACCGGGCCGTTGTGGACGTGCAGGCCGGAGGCGTGGCCGGGCGCGATGGTGATCCGCCGGATCTCGACGCGCCGGGTGGCCAGCGGCCGGGGCAGCGCCTGGTCCATGACGATCACCCGGCTGATCGGCGCCCCGTCCGCCGGTGGCTGCGGCTGCGGCTGCGCGGCCTCGTGGCCGGCGTGCTCGGTGCGGACGTCGCCGGTGGCCGGCTCGGAGGGGGCGGCGCCGTGAGGAGCGCGGGATGTGGACATGGCTGCGTGGTTCCTTCGATCTCGTGGGCGGGCCTGCGGTCGGCGGAAGGCACGGCACCGATCGGGACGGGCCGGCGGCGGCCCGGGGCCCTGTCTGCCGGCGCTCGTGCCCGTGCTCGTGCTCACGCTTCCGCGGCTCCGGCGACGACGCGCCGAGGCGTCCGGCCGTTGCGCGAGGCCACCGTACACACTAGTAGGTACAGAACCGGAAGGAAAGCCCCCGCCGGCGGCCGCCCGCCCGCGTGGACCGGGACCCGGACCGGCGCCGGTCAGCGACGAGCGCCGCCGCCCGGCGGCGGCTGCTTCGCGGACATCGCCGTGAGCACGCGAAGGGCGGCCGTGCCGGTGTACGCCAGCAGGTCGATCGGCGGGCGCGCCCAGCGCTCCACCGTGCGGCGCACGGCGGGATCGACCTCGATGGTGATCCGCACGTACCTGCTGCTCAGCGTCGCCGTCCTGGGAGCGTGGGGCTGGGGGGCGGCCTGGTCCCGCCTCAGGGCCGCGCGGTAGGTGTCCCTGCGCTGGTTCATGCGCTTTCCTGACGTTTGACGAGTTCGTATCCGAGGTCCATGTACGCCGTTCCCCGCACGCGGACGGGACCGCCGAACGACTGGGAGTACAGGTCCAGGCGCGCGATCTGTGTGTCGAGGACGTCGAATCCGCGTTCCGCGAGCACCTCCCGCGCGTCGGAGTCGGGGCCGGTACGGGTGGCGTCGGGGCGGTTGGTGCGGTTGAGCAGCACCGCCGTGCGGGCCGGCCGGGCTCGCAGTGACTGCACGTCGCTCATGTCGTTGCGGATGGGGGCCATCCGGTCCAGTTCGATCGGGGCCGGGGTGACCGGCACGACCCACTCGTCGGCGTGCCGCATGACGCTGCGGGCGATGCGCGCGTGGTCTTCGAGTTGCGGGGCGTCGAGGACGACGGCCTGCCGCTCGCCGAGGAAGTCGTCGATGCGCCGGTGCGCGTCCCCGACGGGGAGCGCGACCACGGGGAAGGGGAAGCCGCCGGCCAGTTCGCTCCAGCGCAGCGCGGAGCCGGCGGGGTCGGCGTCGACCAGCAGCGGGGGCAGCCCCAGTTCGTGCAGCGCGTGGGCCAGCCAGACCGCGCTCGTGGTCTTCCCCACGCCGGGCTTCAGATTGACGAACGCGCAGCTCAGCAACACGGCGCCACCGTACGCGGCGCGGGGCGCGCGACGCCGTCGGCGCGCGCGGGAACCGCCCGGTCGGGGTCGGAGGATGACCCGTGTGGCCGCTCACCGGCGGCGAGGACCCGGCTCCCGTCCGGCCGGAGCCGTACGGGAGCCGGGTTCGCACGTGCCGTCAGCAGTACACGTAACTGCGGTGGCTGTTGCTGTACGCGCACACGTCGACCCGCGTGCCCGTCGAGCGGCGCAGGGTCGCGGTGTCCTTGTCGTTGTTCCACACGTACCAGGAACGGCCCTGGTAGCGGTTCAGGGCGGTGTTCCCGCCGCGGCCGGTGTGGACGTACACGCTCTTCCCGGCGCCGAGCCGGTACGAGCCGAACCTGTAGGTGTGGCGGCTCGCGTCCGTGAGCGTCCAGCCCGTGAGGTCCGCCGACCGGGTGGTCGAGTTGGTGATCTTCACCCATTCGGCGTTCAGGCTCGCGTTGGAGCCGGTGTCGGATCCCGGGCTGTTGTAGTAGATCTCCGACAGGTGCACGGATCCCGCGGCCTGCGCGGGCCCGGCGGTGGCCAGACCCAGTGCGGCGACGGCCGTGGTCAGACATGCGGCAGCGACTGCCGTGAAGCGATGCAAGGTACCCCCCTGGCATGAACCGGACCGTCTTCGTCCGGCGAGAGCGTCATCCTATGGGAGCGCACGCCACCCGTCCGGGAAAAGTCGGATAAAAGCAGTCCGGTTCGTGGGAAGGGCGCCGCCGCGGGGTTTACCGCTCCAGCAGGGCGTCGACGAGGCGCCCGAAGACGAAGCGGCCGGCGAGGGCGGTCACCCGGTCCAGTGCCCGCGGCACACCCCGCACCCGTACGTCCTCGCGCCAGCGCACGAGCGATCCGGGTCCCCCGTCCCGGTTCGGCAGTACGTCGATCTCGGCCCAGCCGGTCACCGCGCGTCCGGTCTTCTCCAGCCGGCAGTGCGTGCCCGGCCGCCAGGCGGTGACCCGCATCGGATCCTCGAACCCCAGCCGCCCGAGGCCGGTGCGGGCGACGACGACCGTGCCCGTGCCGGACGGCGGCGCGCCGCGCACGGTGATCCGGGTCAGCGGCACCGCCTCGGCGTGCCGCTGCCAGTCGGTCAGCCGCCGCCACGCCTCGGGGGGCGGCAGCGGCGTCGAACGCTCGATCACGAACAGGCCCACGCCGCCACCATAGGCCCGCGCTCGTCGCCCGGCCCACCGCGCCGCCCGGCCCGGCCGTGTCCGCCCGTGTTCGGGCCGACCGCCCCCGTCCCGGCCTCCTCAGTGCAGGATCTTCTCCTTCGCCCGCTCGAACTCGCTGTCCGAGAGGGCTCCCCTGTCGTGGATCTCGCTGAGCCGGGCCAGTTCGTCGACGTGGCTGCGCTCCTCGGGGCCGCCGGCCGCGGTCCGCCGGACGTAGGCGTCGAACTCCTCCCGCTGCTCCCTCGCGTGGCGTGTCTCGCGGGCGCCCATGTCCTTGCCGCGTACCACCAGGTAGACGAAGACGCCCAGGAAGGGCAGCAGGATGACGAACAGCAGCCAGCCCGTCTTGGCCCCGCCGCCGAGCGTGTCGTCGCGGAACAGGTCCGCGATCACCCTGAAGAGCAGGAACAGCCACAGCACCCACAGGAAGACCCACATGACCGTCCAGAAGGCGCCGAGCACCGGGTAGCTGTAGGCGAGGGGGACCGGCGTGGACATGGTGTCTCCTTTCTCCCCACGGCCGGGCCGGGAGCCGGTGGCCGCCGGTCCGGCCGTGGACCATCCATCCCCCACCAGCCAAGGCCCCGGCGCCCTGACGGGGTAGAGCCATCAGGCCCAGCCGTTCGTCCCCTCCGGCCCGCCGCGGCCGGGGAATCGGGCGGGCCCACGACCGGCCGCGGCGAAGCCGCCGTTCACGTCCCCGCGACCTGCTCGATGTCCACGTCGAGGAAGTGGGCCGAGCAGGAGATGCACGGGTCGTGGTTGCGGATGGCGCGCTCGCACAGCGGCGCCAGGTCGGCCTCGGACGGTGTTCCGCCGGCCAGAGCGGTCTCCACGAGGACCCGCAGGTCCTCCTCGATCGCGCCCTGGTTCTGCGCGGTCGGCGGGACGAGGCGGGCGTCGGTGATGCGGCCCTCGCCGTCGAGGGTATAGCGGTGGTAGAGCAGGCCGCGCGGTGCCTCGGTGGCCCCGTGCCCCGTCCCGGCCCGGGGCGGTACCTCCACGGCCGGGCGCGCCGGGGGCTCGTACGTGTCGATGATCCGCAGGGCCTCCTCGACGGCGTACAGGACCTCGACGGCCCGGACGACGATGCTCCGGTACGGGTTCGCGCACACCTCCCCCAGCGTCCCGTCCCCCGCGGCGAGCGGCGGGTCGCTCAGCCCGGCCTCCCGCGCCGCCTGCAGGGCGAGGGGGGAGAGCAGGTGGCCGCTGACGGCGTAGCGGGCGAGGGAGCCGGTGAGGTGCCTGCGGCCGTCCAGCCGCGAGTGCAGGGCCGTGGAGTGCGGGACCTGCTCCTCGGTGACGTGGTCGCAGAAGTCGCGCACGGGGAAGCGGTACGGCGGCAGGCCGCGGTCGGCGGGGATGACGGTGGGTTCGCCCGACTCGATGGCGTAGGTCCCGGGGGCCGCCAGGGCGAGCAGGTCGGCGTCGCAGCGGGCGTCGGGGAAGTCGAAGCCGGCGACCCAGCGCACGGTGTCCCAGGCGTCGTCGAGGGCGGTGCGCAGGAGTTCGGCGAGGGGCCGCAGCTCGGACCGCGCGGGTGCGCGGTGGAAGCCGCCGAGACGGACGTTGACCGGGTGGATGGACCGGCCGCCGAGCAGTTCCATGACGGCGTTCCCGGCCCGTTTCAGCCGCAGCCCTCGTTCGACGTGCTCGCGGTGGGCGCGGGCCATGCCGATGACGTCGTCGTGGCCGAGGAAGTCCGGGGCGTGCAGGAGGTGGATGTGCAGCGTCTGGCTCTCGATCCACTCACCGCAGTACAGCAGCCGGCGCAAGGCGGCGACCGGGCCGTCCACGACGGCTGCGCACGCGTCCTCGACGGCCCGGCAGGCGGTCGTCTGGTAGGCGACCGGGCAGATCCCGCACACGCGGGAGGTGATGTCGACCGCCTCGCCGTGGGCGCGGCCGCGCAGCAGGGCCTCGAAGAACCGCGGGGCCTCGTAGATCCTCAGGTGCGCCTCGGTGACGGCGCCGTCGTGGATCCGCAGCCGCAGCGCGGCCTCGCCCTCGACGCGGGTGAGCGCGGGCATCGGCACGACGCGGGAGACGGTGGAGGACGGGGTGGGCCCGGTCACGTCCGGTCCTCCTTCGCCGCCGCCTGAGCCGCCTCCACCGCGCTGAACGCGGTCACGTTGAAAGTGTGCAGGAACCGCCCGACGTCCTGGTCGCTCATGCCGTCCTCGCGCAGGACCGGGACGAGGGCCCCCAGGTTGGTGGTCGCGGCGGGGCCGAAGCAGCCGTAGCAGCCGCGCCCGTAGGTGGGGCACAGGGCGCCGCACCCGGCGTGGGTGACCGGCCCGAGGCAGGGGGTGCCGTGTGCGACCAGGACGCAGACGTTGCCGCGCCGCTTGCAGGAGAAGCACACGCTGTGGTCGGGGATGCCGGGCCTGCGGCCGGCGAGGAAGGCGGTGATCACCTCCAGCAACTGGCCCCGGTCGATGGGGCAGCCGCGCAGCTCGAAGTCGACCGGTACGTGCGCGGAGATCGCCGTGGAGGTCGCCAGTGTCTCGATGTAGTCGGGGCGGGCGTACACCGTCTCCAGGTACTCCCGCGCGTCCGCGTGGTTCCTGAGGGCCTGGATGCCGCCGGCCGTGGCGCAGGCGCCGATGGTCACGAGGTGCCGGGACCGCTCCCTGACCCGCCGGATGCGCTCCGCCTGCTCGGGCGTGGAGACGGAGCCCTCGACGAGCGCGAGGTCGTACGGGCCGGGTTCGACGTCGCTGGAGGCCTCAAGGAAGTGGGCGATCCGCACCTCCCCGGCGAGGGCGAGCAGTTCGTCCTCGCAGTCGAGCAGGGTGAGCTGGCAGCCGTCGCAGGAGGCGAACTTGAACACGCCGAGCCGGGGCCGGGCGTGCCCCGTGGAGGCGGCGGTGTCGGTCATCTCACAGCTCCCGTACGGTGAGCAGCGGTTCGGCCAGGTCGTAGCCGACGACGGGTCCGTCGCGGCACAGCAGGAGGGGCCCGAGCTGGCAGTGGCCGCAGTGGCCGGTCGCGCAGCGCATGTTCCGCTCCAGCGAGATACGGACGCGGTCCGCGCGCACCCCCCGGTGGGTCAGCTGGCGGGCGGTCGCGCGGATCATGACCTCGGGGCCGCAGACGAACGCGGTCGTGCGGTCGGGGGCGAACCGCGCCTCGCCGAGCAGAGCGGTGACGACGCCGACCCGCCCGGTCCAGCCGTCACGCGGCCGGTCGACGGTGACGGCGCCGAACGGCCGCCGCCAGGTGGGCGACTCGGCGCCGTACAGCAGGTCGTCCGGTGTCCGGGCGCCGGCCAGGACGTTCAGGCGGCCGTACGCGGCCGGCTCGGCCAGGACGGCGTCGATGACCGGGCGCAGCGGGGCGAGCCCGATGCCTCCGGCGACGACGAGCAGGTCGTGGCCGCGTGCGGCCGGAAGGTCCCAGCCGGTGCCGAACGGGCCGCGTACGCCGACCGACGCGCCCACCGGCAGGCCGCACAGCGCGCGGGAGACGGCGCCGGCCGCCCGGACGGTGTGGGTGAGCCGGCCGTCCGCGGCCGTGCGGGACACCGAGAGGGGGATCTCGCCGACGCCGAACGCGTACACCATGGCGAACTGGCCGGGCGCGAAGGGCGGCAGGGGCGCCCCGGCGGGCTCCAGCTCGATCGTGACGGTGTCGGCGGTCTCGCGGTGCCGGCGCACGACGCGGTACGGGCCGGGGACGAGGGTCATGAACGGGGTCCGACCGTCTTGGGCCCGTAGAGGTCGAGCAGCCGGGTCCGGGTCGCGCGCAGGCGGTGCCCGATCGTCTCGGCGACGAGGCCGACGAGCGCCAGACCGAACGGCGGCTCGGCCGCGCACAGGTCGAGGACCGGCCCGGCCTCGAACTCCCAGGCGCTCACCGGGCCGCGGGTCTCGGCCCCGAGGTGCCACTGGTGCGGCGGGCACAGCCACGACCAGCCGACGAGGCCGCCCGGGCCGACGGTCTCGACGACGACGGGGCCGCGGCCGGGGATGTGGATGTCGAGCGCGACCTCGCCCGTGCGGATGATCCAGAACCGGTCGGCCGCCCCGCCCTCCTCGAACAGGCGGACGGACCCGGGACGGTGCACCTCGTGTGCGAGGCCCATCAGCCGCTCCCGGTGCTCCGCCGGCAGCGACGGGAGGATGCCGGGACCGTGCTCGGTGCCGCCGCGGGCGGTCATCGCGCGGTGCCCTTCGCCGTCGCCTCCCGGTGCAGGGCGTGGGCCTCCTCGGTGAGGTCGATGCCGGTGGGGCACCAGACGATGCACCGGCCGCAGCCGACGCAGCCGGAGCTCCCGAACTGGTCGTGCCAGGTGCCGATCTTGTGGGTGAGCCACTGGCGGTAGCGGCTGCGGGCACTCGCGCGGACGGATCCGCCGTTCAGGAGGGTGAAGTCCAGGTCGTAGCAGGAGTCCCAGCGGCGCCAGCGCTCGGCGTGGTCGCCGGTCAGGTCGGTCACGTCCTCGGTGGTGGTGCAGAAGCAGGTGGGGCAGACCATGGTGCAGTTGCCGCAGCTCAGGCAGCGGGCGGTGACGTCGTCCCAGCGGTCGGCCTCCAGGGTGTCGCGCATCAGGGCGCGCAGGTCGACCGGCGGCATGGACCGGCCCATGTGCTCGGCGGCCCCGCGGACGGCCGCGGCCGCCGCGGTACGGGTGGCGTCATCGGCGTCGCCGCGCGGGAGTTCGGCGAGGACGGCGGCGCCCTCCTCGCTCCCGCTGCGGCACAGGAAGCGGTGGCCCGCCTCGTCCAGCACCTCGGTGAGGGCGAGGTCGTATCCGCCGTCGACGGCCGGGCCGGCGTCCATGGAGACGCAGAAGCAGGTGGCGCCCGGCTCCGTGCATTCGGCGGCGACGATGAAGGCGCCCGTGCGGCGGGAGCCGTAGGCGGGGTCCGGGAAGCGACCGCCGGTCATCACCCGGTCCAGGACGCGGATCGCCCGCAGGTCGCAGGCCCGCACCCCGAGGAACGCGTACGACACGGCGGGCGGCTCCTCCTCGCGTACGGTCAGCTCTCCGGAGGCGTCCCGGTCGGCCGTCCACTGCCGGACGCGCTGGGGGTGCAGGAACGACTTCCAGGACTGCGGTCCCGCGCTGTGCGCGAAGACGGCGCCGTCGCGGCGCCGGCGGATCCGGTACCGGCCCGCCTCCAGATCGACTCCCCAGCCGTGCGGCAGGTCGTCGGCCGACTCCAGTTCGGCGAGGACGATGGCGCGGTCCCGTACCGTGGGGCCGATCACCGTACGTCCGCGCTCGCGCAGGACACGGACCAGGGCGTGCAGACCGTCGCGGTCCAGTACCGCCTCGCTCCGCCCGTTCGGGGGTGTCCCGGCGTCCCCGGGGTGCGTCATGCTCGTTCCCTCCGCCCGGCCTGGTGGCAGCTACGGACCAGTTGTGGGCCGGCACGGGCCGGCTACGGACAAGCTCTCAGGTGAGGGCGCGTCAGCTCGGGTGGCCGTCCGGCGTGTCCCCCGAGGGGAACCGGATCGGCCGCCCCGTCGCCTCTGTGCCGGGCGGTGCCGTGCCGGTGAGGTCGTCCTCGACGCGCCCGGCCAGGGCCCGCGCCGCGTCGGCCACCGCGGGCGTCAGGCCGGTGCCCAGGGACCGGTCGGCGCCCTCGACCGCGTAGACGACGAGACGGCGGGGGCCGCGCCCGAGGACGTGGGCGAGGCGCACCGCCTCGGCCAGGCCGAGGCCGTGGGTGCTGTGCCGCGCCGCGAGCCGGGGCACGGCGTCCGGGAGCGGGCACCAGCGGTGGACGCGCCCCGGACGCGGGGAAGGGGGGAAGCAGGCGTCGACGACGACCGCCAGAGCGGCGTTCTCCCACAGCCCGATCAGCCGGCCCGGATCCCCGTCGCACGTGTGCACCGCGGTCCCCGCGGGCAGCGGGAGGGTGGCGGACCGCTCCCGCACCAGTTCCGCCACGACCGGTCCGACGCCGTCGTCGCGCCGGAACCCGTTGCCGATCCCGATGACAACCGCACCGGCGGACGCCGTCACCCCTGCCCCTCTCCAGGACCCGCACGTCTCCGGCACGGGCAGCACGCGGCTCGTCGAGGCGCGGCGGACCGTACGGCGGGGAACGGACCGAACGGAACGAGCGGACCGAACGGACCGAACGGACCGAACGGACCCGTACGGCAGGACCGCGGCCTGCGCCCGTTCGTCCCCTCAGTGTCGGCGGGAGTGCGGGGAGAGCCGCCGGCGACACGCGACCGCACCCTCCGGGCGGCCCAGTGCGGCCCAGTGCGGCCCGGTGCGGGCCCGCGCGGCCCGGTGGTGCGGCTCAGCCCGCGCGGGCCGGGGCCAGAGGGCGTGCGGTGCGGGCCTCGGGGGCCTGCTCCGGGTGGCCGGCCGCCGCCGGCTCGGGCCGGGCGTCGGCGGATTCCAGCCGCAGCATGGCTTCCTCGTCCGCGGTGCCGGGGACCGCCTGGTAGACCACCATCCGCTGGCCTCCGGTCCTGGCCAGGCGCATGACCTCGTAGGTCAGCGTCATCCGCCCGACCGCCGGGTGCCGGAAGGTCTTCTGCCCGCCACCGCGCTCGCAGACGTCGTACCGCTCCCACAGCCGTGCGAACTGCGGTGATTTCAGGGCAAGTTCGTCGACGAGCGCGGCCAGTTCGGGGTCGGCCTGGTCCGCCCCCGCGACCGCCCGCAGGTGGGCCACCGAGTTCGCGACCGTCTCCTCCCACGGTTCGTAGAGCACCCGGCCCACCGGGTGCAGGAAGAGATAGCGCGTCAGGTTGCGCTGCCGCTCGGGCCAGTCCCAGATGCCGGGCAGCAGCCGCTCGGCGGGCGGGTTCGCGGCCAGCAGGTGGTTGTAGCGGCTGACCACGTACGCGGGGAGCGGGCGGACCGACTCCAGCATCCGCAGCACCGAGTCGCGGACGGTGTGGTCGGCGCAGGCCGGCAGCTCGGAGAGCCGGCCGGAGGCCAGCTCCGCCAGCTCGTGGAGGCGTTCGTACCCGTCACCGCGCAGCCGCAGCGCGCGGCCGAGGGCGTCGAGGACGGCGGGCGAGGGGTTGGTCTCCCTGCCGCGCTCCAGGCGGATGTAGTAGTCGACGCTCACCCCGGCCAGCGCGGCCAGCTCCTCCCGGCGCAGCCCTGGCGTGCGGCGCAGCCCCGCCCCGGCCGGCAGGCCCACGTCCTGGGGGCGCACCTGCGCCCTGCGCGCCTTGAGGTATCTGCCGAGTTCGGTGCCCCGCCCGTCCGCTGCCGCCATCCACCCATTGTGGCAGGCGGGCCGGGAACGGTGGGGGGCCGTGTCAGGGCCTGGAACGCGGCACCCGGGTACGGCGCGGTCTGCCGGGCGGCCGCGCGCCGCGGAAGAGTCTGCCGTGCGGCGGGAGGCGTGCCCGCCGGAGCCCAGGGGGTGCTGGACACCGGGCCGCGGCTCCGGTCGGCACGCCGCCCGCCCGGTTCCACCGAACACCGTCAGACGTACCCGCTTCCCTCGGAGGTCACCGTGCCCGTCGCCCCTTCCCCGTCAACGTCCGCGGCCCCTGGCGGCGTCCGGGCCCGTGACCGTACCCACGCAACGCGGGCCCGCATACGTGGGACGCGGGCTCGTGCCCTCGGGACGCGGGCCCGGCCCGACGCACCGCCCGCGGGGGCGCCGCCGCGGCACACGGGCGTCGCCCTGGTGGCCTCGCTGCTCGGCTTCACGGTGATCACCATCGACGTCTCGGCGGTGAACATCGCGCTGCCCTCGATCCGTGACTCCCTGAGCGGGGGGATGGCCGGGCTGCAGTGGGTCGTGGACGCCTACACCCTGATGTTCGCGGCCCTGATGCTCTCCGCCGGCGCCCTCGCCGACCGCGCCGGCGCCCGCCGCGCCTACGCCTGGGGGGTGTGCGCCTTCACCCTGGCCTCGCTCGGCTGCGCGCTCGCCCCCGGCATCGGTGTGCTGGTCGCCGCGCGGGTGGCGCAGGGCGGAGCCGCCGCGGTCGTCATGCCCGCCTCGCTGGCGCTGATCCGGCAGGCGTACGACGACGCGCGGGCGCGCGCCCGGGCCATCGCGCTGTGGACGGTCGGCGGGTCGGTGGCGATGGCGGCGGGGCCGGTGCTGGGCGGACTGCTCACGGACACGGCCGGCTGGCGGGCGGTCTTCCTGCTCAACCTCCCGGTGGGGGTGCTGATCACCGCCCTGCTGGTCCGGGTGCCGCGGTCACCGCGTCGGCCCGCGGCGCTGGACGGCGGCGGCCAGGTCACTGCCGTACTGGCGCTGGCCGGACCGGCGTTCGCGGTGATCGAGGGCGGGCACCTGGGCTGGACCAGCGGCCCCGTACTGACCGCGGCCGCGATCGCCGTCGCGTCCGGTTGCGCCTTCTTCCTGGTGGAGGCCCGGCACCCGCGGCCCATGGTCCCGCCGGGCATGCCGGCGAACCGCGCGGTGAGCGTCCCGCTCGTGGTCGGTTTCGCCCTCAACGCCGCCTTCTACGGCGGGATCTTCCTGCTCGGGCTGTACTACCAGCAGCTTCGCGGCATGTCGGCGATCGGGGCGGGGCTGATGTTCGTCCCGATGTCGGCGGTGGTGACGGCGACCAACCTGGTCTCGCCCCGGCTGGCGGAGCGGATCGGGCGGCGGCGGGTCATCGTGACCGGGCAGGTGATCTTCAGCGCGGCGATGCTGACCATGCTGCCGCTGGCCGCGCACACCGCGCTGTGGCTCGTGCTCGTCCTGCTGCTGCCGCTCAGCGTCGGCGGGGCGCTCACCGTGCCCGCGCTGACCGCGCTGCTGATGGACGCCGTGCCGGCGGAGCGCACGGGCACCGCCTCGGGCCTGCTCAACTCGCTGCGCCAGACGGGCGGCGCGCTGTCCGTCGCCGTCTTCGGCAGTCTCCTCAACGGCCCCGGCGGCGCCTTCAGCCTGCCGGGCATGCGCGTGGGCCTGCTCGCGGCCGCCGCGCTCCTGCTCTGCACGGCCGTCCTGTCCCGCCTGCTGCTGCCGGCCCGGTGACGATCCGTCCGGGCCGGCGTCCGGCCGTCCGCGGTGACGCGCGCGGTGGCCTGCGGGGCTGCCCGCGTCAGGTACCGGGCGGTCCGCCGCGGGGGTACTTGGCGAGTATGTCCCGCAGATGGGCCACGAACGTGAGGGACTCGTCGTGCTCACGCTGCCAGACGTTGCGTCCGAAGATCAGCCCGGTCGCGCCCGCCTCCATCGACTGGCGTGCCTTCTCCAGCATGGCCTCGTCGCCCGCCTTCTCCCCGCCGGAGACCAGCACCAGGGTGCGGTTGGCCGACCGCACCACCGCGTCGATGGCCTGCTGGGGGGAGAACTCGTGGCGGTAGGCCTCCTTGACCCCGGACATCTTCTCCGGGTGGGGGAAGTTCACCTTGACCATGTCCGCGCCGAGTTCGCCGGCCGTGCGCGCCGCGTAGTCGACGGCGTAGAAGGAGTCCTTGCCGCCCTTCGCCTCGATCGCGGCGCCGCGGGGATAGGCCCACACGATCAGCGGCATCCCCAGCCGCTGGGCGTCCTCCCGCACCTGCCGCAGCTGCCGGAAGTCCGTCTCCTGGGCGGGGCTGCCGACGTACAGCGTGTAGCCGACGGCGTCGGCGCCGAGCCGGACCGCGTCGGCCACCGACGCGTGCAGCGGCGACAGAGCCTCGGCGTCGGAAGGGATGTCGGTCTTCCCGTTGAGCTTCAGGACGAGCGGCACCTCGCCTGCGAAGTCCCAGTAGAACTTCTCGGCCAGCCCGATCTGCAGGACGATGCCGTTGAACTGCCCCTCCAGCGCGAGCCTGATGATGTACGCGGGGTCGCTCACCGCGGGGTTGGCGGCGAAGTCGCGGGGGCCGTGCTCCAGCCCGTGGTCGTACGGCAGGAAGATCGCGGTGCCGTTGCCCAGGCCGTGCTGGTGGAGGATCCGGTTGAGGCGGGTCTTCTTCCCCGTGCCGAGCCCGGCGCCGCTGATGCCTTTGCCTGGTTGCCTCGTCATGCCGCAAGCGTCACACAGGGCGCGAAGCTCACAGCAGGGTCCATTGGGCCCCATTCCGGGACCGAACGGGATGTTCGGGACACCTCCGGCCGCCCGTCCCGGGTGGTGGCGCCGAGTGGGGGATTCCACAATGGTCACCGGGGGTGACCGCGCCCGGTGGCAGTGCCGCCGGAGGGCCGGGCGCCGTCGGGAGGCCGGCAGGACCGTTCGGCCGCCGGCCCGGACGCGGCGCGGCGACGGCGACGGCGACGGCGGGAAGGAGCGCACGATGACCCGCAGCGTCGTGGCCGGGATCGACGGATCCCACGAGAGCCTCGTCGCCGCCGAGTGGGCCGCCCGGGAAGCGGCCCTTCGCGGCCTCGGACTGCGCCTGGTGCACGCCGCGCCGCCCGCCCCGGACCACGACCGCGCCGAAGCGGCGGCCGCGTTCTCCTGGGCGCGGTCGGGCCAGGACCTGCTCGACCGCGCCGAGGCCCGCCTGGCCGTGCTCCATCCCCATGTGGCGGTCACCGGCGCACAGGTCGCCGGGCCGGCCGCGGCCGGCCTGCTCGCGGCCTGCGAGGGCGCCGCGCTGCTCGTCGTGGGGGCACGAGGGGACGGCGGGTTCGACGGCCTCGTGGTGGGCGCGACGGCGCTGGCCGCGGCGAGCGGCGCCTCCTGCCCCGTCGTGGTGGTGCCGGCGGAGGCCGCCGTGCCCGAGCCGGAGGTCGTCGTGGGCGTCGGCGCGCGGCACGCGGCGGGGCCGGCCGTGGACTTCGCCTTCCGCGCCGCCCGGACGAGCGGCGCCGCGGTGCGTGCCGTGCGCGCGTGGACCCCGCCCGGCGTCTCGCCGCAGGCCGTCCTCGGGGTGCCGGAAGAGGACCGGGGCACGTGGGAGGACGAGGAGGTCCAGCGGCTGTCCGACGTGCTGCGGACGTGGCGGGAGACGTACCCGCACGTCGCGGCCCGGCCGGACGTCGTGCTCCTGCATCCGGCGTACGCGCTGGTCCGCGCCTCGCGGCGAGCCGATCTGCTGGTCCTCGGCCGCGGCCCGGGCCCGCGCCCGCACACCCCTCGGCTCGGCCCGGTCGCCCACGCCGTCCTGCACCACGCGGGCTGCCCGGTGGCCGTCGTGCCCGGCGCGTACGCCTGAGGCGTCACGTACGCGTACGGCGTCGCGTACGCGCGCGAGGCGTCAGGTGCCGAAGAACACGTCGAACTCCGCGTACAGGTCCTCCGGGACGCGTTTGGTCGCCTTCGTCGCCTCCGCGAGGGGGACGCGTGTGATGTCCGTGCCGCGCAGGGCCGTCATCGTGCCGAAGTCGCCGTCCTTGACCGCGTCCACGGCGTGCAGGCCGAAGCGGGTGGCCAGCCACCGGTCGTAGGCGCTGGGTGTGCCGCCGCGCTGGATGTGGCCGAGGACGGTCGTGCGGGCGTCCTTCTCGGTGCGGCTCTCGATCTCCCGGGCCAGCCAGTCGCCGATCCCGGACAGGCGGACGTGCCCGAAGGCGTCGCGCGACTCGTCCTTGACGACCATCTGCCCGGCTTTGGGGACCGCTCCCTCCGCCACCACCACGATCGGCGCGTAGTTGATCTCGAAGCGGTTCTCCACCCAGGAGCAGACGCGGTCGACGTCGAACTCCACTTCCGGGACGAGGATGACGTTCGCGCCACCGGCGACGCCCGAGTGCAGCGCGATCCATCCGGAGTGGCGCCCCATCACCTCGACCACCAGCGTGCGCTTGTGGGACTCGGCGGTGGTGTGCAGGCGGTCGATGGCCTCGGTCGCGATGCCCACGGCCGTGTCGAAGCCGAAGGTGTAGTCGGTGCCGCCCACGTCGTTGTCGATGGTCTTGGGCACGCCGACCAGGGCGACCCCCGTGTCGGCGAGGGCGGCGGCGACGCTGAGGGTGTCCTCACCGCCGATGACGACGAGCGCGTCGACCCTGTGCGCCGCGAGGGTGTCCTTGATGCGCTCGACCCCGTTGTCGAGCCGGAGGGGGTTGGTGCGCGAGGAGCCGAGGATCGTGCCGCCGAGCGGGAGGATGCCGCGCACGGCCGGGACGTCCAGGGGCACCGTGACGTCGTTGACCGCGCCGCTCCAGCCGTCGACGAATCCGACGAACTTCCAGGCGTACTCCTGCGCGCCCTTGCGTACGACGCTGCGGATCACCGCGTTGAGACCGGGGCAGTCACCGCCTCCGGTCAGCACTCCTACCCGCATGGCTGCTCTCCCTCGGATGGGATCCCCTTTCAGCTTGGACCCATATGACGCGCGGCGCACGGCCTCCTGACCTCCCCTGAGGTGCGGCCCCGCGCCGCCGCGGCGATGGTGGGAGGAGGGGGCCGAGCGTGACCGGGCAGGTGGGTGATGAGCGAGGAAGCGACGTCCGCCCCGCGGATCGTGGTGGGGGTCGACGGCTCCGGACAGTCCAAGGCGGCCCTGCGCTGGGCGGTCGCCCAGGGGAAGCTGACCAGGGCGGTGGTCGAGGCGGTCATCGCCTGGGACTTCCCGACCTCCTGGTACGGGCTGGCCCCGCCGACCGGCACGGGCCCCGGCGACTACGAGACGCAGGCGCGCCGGATCCTGGACCGGGCCGTCGACGAGGCACTCGGCCCCGGTCCGGGGCGGCCGGTCGACCTGCGCCCCGTCGCGGTCCAGGGGCACCCGGCCCGCGTCCTGATCGACGCCGCCGCGGGAGCGCGGCTGCTGGTCGTGGGGAACCGGGGCCACGGCGGGTTCGCCGAGGCCCTGCTGGGCTCGGTCGGCCAGCACTGCGTGCAGCACGCCCCCTGCCCCGTCGTCGTCATCCGCGGCTCCGGCGAGGTCACGTGACCGGGGACCGTCCCGTGCCGTACGCGCCGCGGGAAGCCAAGGGCAACAGCGGTCAGGAGGGACGCCATGAAGCGACGGACACCACAGCAGGCTCCTGAGATCGAGGTGCGGACCAGGGGGCAGATGCCGCCGGGCACCGAGGACTACGCGCTCGACAAGGTGGGCGCGTTGTTCGACCGGACCCGCGAGCCGGTGCTGTTCGCCCGTGTGCGGCTGACCCACCAGGCCGATCCGGCGGTGGACCGGCCGGTGATCGCCCAGGCCAATCTGGACGTCAACGGCCGCCCGGTCCGCGCGCACGTCGCCGCCGCCACCGTCACGGAGGCGGTCGACGTGCTCCGGGACCGGCTCGCGGCGCGGCTGGAGAGCCTGGCGGAGCACGACGAGGCACGCCGCGAGAGAGGACCGGGTGGGGGGCCGCACGAGTGGCGGCACGGCGACGAGCCCGCCCGGCGTCCCGACTGGTTCCCGCGCCCGCCGGAGGAACGCAGGGTGGTACGGCACAAGTCCTTCTCCCTGGCCCGCGAGACGCCCGACGAGGCGGCCTTCGAGATGGAACTGATGGACTACGGGTTCCACCTGTTCACCGACCTGGACACCGGCGAGGACAGCGTGCTGTACCGGTCCGGCCCGACCGGCTACCGCCTGGCCCGCACGCACCCGGGCGAGGAGAGCGTGAGCGGCACGGCCGTACCGATCACGGTCAGCGACCTGCCCGCTCCCCGGATGACCGTGGCGCAGGCCAAACGGCGGCTGGACCTCACCGGATACCCGTTCGTCTTCTTCGCCGAGGACACCACCGGACGGGGGAACGTCCTCTACCACCGATACGACGGCCACTACGGCCTCATCACCCCCGCCGACTGACGGCCGCGCCCCGTGAGGAGGAGGGACCGACCATGATCACCGGGGTGGCGCCCCGCGGCCGGTGCGTGCCGCGCGGCGTGTCCGAACGAGCGCGGTGACGGCCGCCCGCCGTCGCGACGGCCGGGCGGGACGGCGCGGCCCGAGGGGTCCGCGGCCGGCGGGACGGCGTACGAGGGGTGGCGCGGCGCCGGCGGGGCGCGCCCCGGAGCGCTTCCTTCCCGTCGTCCTGGGCCTCGCCATCGCCTTCGCGATCACGACGGTCGACCCGCTGGTGCTCAGCTTGAACCTGCCGGACATCACCCGCTCCCTGCACGTGCCGCCCGACCTCGTCGGCCTGCTCAGCGGCGCGTCCACGCTGGTCGTGGCCGCCGCCGTCCTCGCGGTGGGCGGCCTCGCGGACGCCTACGGCCTCAAGCGGCTGCTGGTGATCGGGCTCGTGGCGAACGCGGTCGTCAACCTGCTCGCCGCCCTCTCCCCCGGATACCGGTTCCTGCTGGCGACGCGCCTGCTCGACGGTCTGGCGCTGGCCGTCCTGATCGGGGTCAGCCTGGCGCTGCTGAAGGCGTCCGTGCCGGAGCGCAGGCGGCCGCTGGCGATCGGCGTCTTCATGGCCGCGGAAATGGTGCTGTGCGGGGTGACCCCGACCGTCGGCGGGTGGGTGGTTGAGACGGTCGGCTGGCGGTGGCTGATGCTGCTGGCCCCGGTCATGTCGCTGACCGCCCTCGCGCTGACGTCCCGGTACGTGCGCGAGCCGCCGGTCGGGAGCCGTCACCGGCTCGACGTGGCGGGCGTCTGCCTGGTCGGCGTCACCCTTCTCGCGCTCGTGGTCGGCGTCGCCCATCTGCAGAACGGTGCCGGGCGGGCCGCGGCCTGGCTGCCGCTGGTGGTCTGCGCGGCGGCGGCCGCCTTGTTCGTCCGGCGCGAGCGGCGCGCCCCGGAGCCCGCCGTGGACCTCGCGCTGTTCCGCGGCGCCGCCTTCACCGTCGCGCTGCTGGCCGGATGGGTGCTCAACTTCCTGTGCTCCGGCTTCAGCGTCGTGCTGGCGCAGTTCGGCAGCGTGGTGCTGTCGCTGTCCCCGCGCGCGATCGGCCTCCTGTACCTGCCCGGGACACTGGCGGTCGCGGGGGCGGTCGTCCTGGCCGGCCGGCTGGTCGGCACCCGTACGCCCGAGCCCGTCATGATCACGGGCCTGCTGGTGATGGCCGCCAGCGGTGTGCTGATGGCGTGCACCGCGAAGCCCTCGATGGCGCTGTGGCTCCTGGTGCTGGCCACCTGGCTGCTCAACCTGGGATCACTGGTGACGGCCACCGCGGTCTCCGAGACCGTGCTGGCGCACGCTCCGCCCGGCAGGTCCGGCGCCGTGGCCTCCCTGCAGCCCGCGGTCGGGATGACCGGCTACGCGCTGGGGCCCTCGGTCCACCTCCTGCTGCTGAACCTCTTCTTCCAGCGGCGGTGGCTCGACGACGCCAGGGACCGCGGGGTGTCGGTCGCCACGGCCCAGCAGGCCGTGGACGCCGAGCGCAGCGCCATGGCGCACAGTCCGGGCGCCGCCGGGTACGACCCGAACCTGCTCCGCCAGGCTTCCGGGCTGCGTCTCGACCTCGACTTCAGCGACGCCCTGCGGCTGACCATGGCGACGGTCAGCGTCCTGCCGCTCGCCCTGGCGGCGGGCGCGTACCTGCTCGCCCGCCGCCGCCCGCGTACCGCGCCCTGACGCGCCCGTGCCCTGGCCCGGGTCCGGGGACGGCTCCCGGGCCCGGGTCAGGCGCCGGCCGCGCCGCGGACGACGGCCACGGGGCAGTGCGCGTGGTGCAGGACGGCCTGGCTCACCGATCCCAGCAGCAGCCCGGCGAACCCGCCGCGTCCTCTGGCGCCGACCACGAGGAGCTGGGCGTCGCGGCTCGCGTCGATGAGCGCCGGCCGGGTGGCGGCGCGCAGCGGCCGGCGCTCGACCCGCACATGCGGGTAGCGCTCCGCGCAGCCGGCGACCGCCTCGGCGAGCAGGCGCTCCTCGTCCTGCGCGAGCATCCCTGACCCGTAGGCGTAGGGCGCCGCGGGATCCTCCGGCGGCTGGGGCACCGGCACGTTCCAGGTCGTCCACGCGTGCAGCGCCACGAGGCCGGTCCCGCGCAGGGACGCCTCGTCGAAGGCGAAGGCGACCGCGTCCTGGGCGGCCGGGGAGCCGTCGACGCCCAGGAGTACCGGTCCCGTGCCGTCCTGCCGTCCCCGCACCACCAGCACCGGGCAGCGGGCGTGGGCCGCGAGGGCGACCCCGGTCGATCCCACCAGCAGCCCGGTGAAGGCACCCGTTCCCCGCGACCCGACGACCACCAGTTGCGCGGCCCGGGACTGCCCGGCCAGCACGGTCAGCGCGTCGCCCGCCACCACGGCCCGCGAGACCTCCACGTGCGGCGCGGCGGTACGGGCGCGGTCCACCGCACGCGCCATCAGAGGACCGGTCAGGGCGTGCATGTCGGCGTCGGAGAGGGGCGGCAGCGGCCCGCCGACCGGGTAGTGCAGCACCGGCCAGGTGAAGGCGTGCACCACCCGCAGACCCGTGCGGCGCCGCCGGGCCTCGACGGCCGCCGCCGCCACGGCGTCCAGACTCGACGCGGAACCGTCCGTACCGACGACGACAAGGCTGCCCACGGTTGCCTCCCGCCTGCGCGCTCACCCTCAGGCTCCCTTCGCCGCCGCCCGCGCGCCACTTGGAGGGCGTTACGGCGGGCCCGTCTAGGGCGAGGGGCGCGGGACGGTGACGACGGGGCAGCGGGCGTGCAGGACCGCGCCCTGGCTGACGGACCCCAGCAGCATGCCGGGGAAGCCGCCGCGGC
This sequence comes from Streptomyces sp. HPF1205, assembly GCF_020400825.1. Lineage (GTDB taxonomy): Bacteria > Actinomycetota > Actinomycetes > Streptomycetales > Streptomycetaceae > Actinacidiphila. The sequence continues at coordinate 34,079 of NZ_JAINVH010000021.1, read as the reverse complement.
CGCGGGACCCCACGATCAGGCCGAGGGCGTGCTCGGACTCCTTGGTGAGGACCTCGACCGGGTGACCCGTCACGACCTCGTGGCGCACGTCCACGTCCGGATACGCGGCGGTGCGCCCGGCCAGCGCCTCGGACAGCAGCCGCCGGCTCTCCCGGAAGTCCGCGGCGTCGTCGCAGCCGGGTACCGGCGGCAGCCGCACGTACAGGGCCCGCAGGCGCGCGCCGCGCACCGCGGCCTCCTCGAAGGCCCAGTCGACGGCGGCCGCCGAGTGCGCGCTGCCGTCGACGCCGACCACGAGGAACGCGGGCCGCTCGCTGACGTGCTCCGGTTCGGGGACGACGACGACGGGGCAGCGGGCGTGGGCCATGAGCGGCAGGGCCACGGCGGCCGAGGTGAACCGCTCCTGGAAGGCGCTCAGGTGCCATGAGCCGAGCACGACCAGGGAGGCGTCGCGCGCCCGCTCGTGCAGGACCCACTCCGGATGCCCTTCGGCCAGCACCGCGGACACCCGCGCCCCGGGGCGTCGGGACGCGACGAAGGCCACCGCCTCCTCCAGCAGGAGGTTCCCCGCGGCGCGCAGGCCCTCCTGCCACCGGTCCCAGGCCGGCTGCCCGGTGGCCGGGCGGTAGCCGGGGGGTACCTCCATGGCCAGGACCAGCAGCAGCGGCAGGTGCCGCCGGTCCGCCTCGTCGGCGGCCCAGGCCAGTGCCGCGCGCCTGCCCGGGTCGGGGTCGACGCCGACGACGATGGGTGGGCGTCCTTCCGCACGCGTCATAGCCGGCTCCATGGTGTCGATGGACCGCCGCAACTCCTCGTGGCGCCCACCGGACACCGGTCTTCGTGCCCGGCGCCGCGGGACGGGCGGGATCCGCCGGGCAGGGCTACAGGCCCTTGGCGAGCAGGATCTCGTGGGCCAGGCGCGCGCCGCGCGCCGGCTCCTGCGGCGACGTCTCCTGCGAGGGGACGGCCTCCAGCCCGCGGGCCAGCGCGCGTACGGCCTCGGCCAGCGTCGCCACCTGTGCTTCGAGCCGGCTGAGCCGGGTGTCCACACCGGATACGGCGGCGGGTCCGGGGGTGTCGTTGTCAGCCATGTGCGGATCCTTGCGGTGCGTGACGGAGTGACGCTACGCGGCTCGGTAGCCGTCGGCGGTAGGCGCGGACGCGCCTTTTCCACACATATCGCCTGCGGCGTGCCCGCGCATGTCCGGCGGCCGGGGCCCGGCGGAGGGCGCCCGGCGGCGGGCGGGACCCGGCAGGGGGCTCGGGCACGCGCGTATCCTCGGGAAGTGGCACCGGCGGTCGCGCGCCGTCCCGGCGACCGCGTCGTCGCGGAGGGCGAGCACCCGGCCGTCGTGCGGCAGTCGGAGGGAGAAGCCGATGCGCGCACACGTCGGAGACTGGATCGTGGTGGAGTCGCGTCACCTGGACGGACCCCGCCGCCGGGGTCGGATCATGCGGCTGGAGCATCCGGACGGCACGCCGCCTTACGTGGTGCGCTGGATCGAGAACGACCGGGAGACGGTGTTCTTCCCCGGCCCCGAGACGCACCTGGAGACCGGCCACGGGCGCGACGCGCGCGGGCACGCCTCCGCGTAGGGCGCCGTCCGGCGTGGTCCCGTCGCCCCCGCGCCTCGTACTCCCGTGCCCCGAATTGCGGGCCGGTGCGCGGCGGAGGAGCGTGAAGACGAGGAGAGAGGTGAGCCCTCATGGCCAACGACGTCACGCGCAGGCGTCCCCGGTGGCTGCCGGAGCTGCTGGAGGACTTTCCGTGGGAGATCCACCTGCCCGGCGGTGAGCACGTGATCCGGGTGGAGGAGTCCACCGAGGAGGGGGCGTACGTGGTGCGGGCCGAGCTGCCCGGCCTCGACCCCGCGGAGGACGTGGAGATCACCGTGCAGGACAGGGTGCTGACCGTGCACGCCGAGCGCTCGGAGGAGGAGCGTACGAAGCACCACTCGGAGTTCCGCTACGGCTCCTTCACCCGCTCCGTCCAACTGCCGGCCGGTGCCCGGGAGGACGACATCACCGCCGCCTACGACAAGGGCATCCTCACGGTGACGGTGCCCCTGGCCGAGGCCGGGAAGGAACCCCGCAAGATCCGCGTCGGCGCGGGCGGCTGACGCCGGCCGCCCCGCGTCCCGGCGGGCGCGGACCGGGGGACGCGGAGCCCCGGCGTCCCCGGCGGCGTGGAGCCCGGCGGCCGACCGCCCGGGTCGCGACCGGCACGGGAGGCCGCCAAGGATGGGAGTCACCGGTGCCTGGATCCGACACCCTTCAGTACGCCAAGCCGGAAACGCTGTTCGACCGGGACGCGGAATGGGACGCGCTGGCGGCGTTCGCCGGCGACAGACGGCCGGAACCCGGCCTCGGGGTGGTGTCGGGCCGCCTCCGCCAGGGCAAGACGTACCTGCTGCAGAAGCTCACCGCCGAGACCGGCGGCTTCTACTTCGCCGCCCAGGAGGCCGCCCCGGTCGAGTCCCTGCGGCGGCTCGGGGAGGAGTTCGCCCGCTACAGCGGCGACGGCCCGCCGTCCCACTGGCGCGGCTGGGAGGACGCTGTCGACGCGCTGCTCGCGCTGGGCGGGCAGCGGCCGCTGCCCGTGGTGATCGACGAGTTCCCCCACCTGGTACGGCAGAGCCCGGAGCTGCCCTCGGCCATCCACCGCGCCTTCCAGCGGATACGCGCGCGCGGCACGGACGGCGGCAGCCGCACCCGGCTGCTGCTGTGCGGGAGTCCCCGTCCGATCATGAGCAGGCTGTTCGGCGCCTCCTCGCCGCTGCGGGCCCTGGCCGACCTGGATCTGACGGTGCGGCCGCTGGACTTCCGGCAGGCCGCGCGGTTCTGGGGCACGGCCGACCCCCGCCTGGCGCTGCTTGTGCACGCCGTGGTGGGCGGCAGCCCCGCGTACCGGTGCGCCTACGTGGGGGACGACACCCCGGGTGACGAGCGCGACTTCGACGCCTGGGTGTGCCGCACCGCCCTGAACCCCGGCCTGCCGCTGTACCACGAGGCGGATCACCTGCTGGACGACGAGGCGGGGCACAACGGTCACGACCTGTGCCATTCGGTGCTGGGGGCCGTCGCCCTGGGATTCCCGACGGAAGGCGCGGTCGCGAAATACCTCGACACCCCGCTGGGCGACCTGTCGCGCTGCGTCGAGGCGCTGCGGGAGTCGGAGCTGCTGGAGGTCGGGCCCGACGCGTTCCGGCCGAAGGTGCACCGCCTGCAGATCGGCGAGCCGCTGCTGGCCTTCGAGCACGCGGTCACCCGGCCGCACCGCTCGGCGCTGGAGCAGGGTACGGCCGCGGACGTCTGGCGCAGGGCCCGTACCGTGTTCCACCAGGCCGTCATGGAGCCGCACTTCGCCCTCGCCTGCCGGGAGTGGGCGGCGCGGTTCGCCTCCGCGGCGACCTTCGGGGCGCCGCCGGCGTCGGCGGCCCACGGCTGCCTCGACCGGCCCGGGCGGCGGGCCGCGCTGGACGCCGAGGTCGTGGTGCGGGGTCAGGGGGAACCCGGGAGGGCGCCGCTGCTGTCGGTGGGCGTGGCCCGCTGGAACGAGGTCATGGACCTGCACCACCTGGAACGGATCCGGCACCTGCTGACCCTGCTCGCCACGCGCGGGGAGGACATCACGCACGCCCGCCCGGCCTGCTACAGCGGAACCGGCTTCAGTCCCGGGCTGCGCGCCGCCGAGGAGCAGGGCGACGTGGTCCTGGTGGACCTGGACCGCCTGTACCGCGGTCGATGAGCCTCGCGGCCGGCCGGTGGTCCGGGCGCCGTGCGTTCCGCCTCAGGCGGTCGGCTCCGCGGGCCGTCCCGGCTCCGCCTCCTGATCCCCGGCCGACGGCGGGTAGTGGCGGGCCGCGTTGACGACCCTGGCGAGTTCGGCGAGCTGGACGACGAGGTAGCAGAACAGGTCGTCGAAGGAGACCATGCCCACCAGCCGCCCGTCCTGGGTGACGGGCAGGTGCCGCGTGTCGATCGAGCGCATGGCCATCAGCGCCTCGGGAACCGTGAGGTCGGCCTCGACGGTGACGGGGTCGCCGGACATGACGGCCGCGACCCACTCCTGCGGCGGCAGCCCGCGGCCCATTCCGCGTACGGCCAGGTCGCGGTCGGTGACCACGCCCACCACGCGATCGTCGTCCACCACGGGCAGCGCTCCCACACCGGCGCCGGCCATGTGCCGTGCCGCCGTCTCCAGCGTGGCTTCCGGCGGGACGCTGACCGGGGGTGCGCTCATGGCGTCTCGTATCCGCATGTCGTGCCTGCCTTCCTGTTCGGCATCGGTACGGTGCGGCGGAGGCCGGGGGCGGCCCGCCGGTCCGCCGCCGTCACGTCCGGCCCGCCGGCGGGGCGCGCCGCACGAGCAGGTCCGCGCCGGCGCCGAGGGTGGTGAGACTCGGGTAGTCGTCCTCGTCGAGCCGGCAGCCCGAGCGCGCCGAGAGCTCCTCGACGAAGGACAGGAAGTCCAGCGAGTCCATGTCGAGGGCCTGCCGGAAGTCCGTGTCCGGCCCGATGGCGCCGAAGTCGGCGTCGGGAACGATGCCGGTGAGCACGTCCTTGAGCAGTGCCGTCGCCTGTTCGGGGTTCACAGTTCCTCCGGTTTCTGCGCCCACGCGTCCAGGGCCGTGAGGAAGCGGGCGCCGGTGGCGCCGTCGCTGGCCCTGTGGTCGGCCGACAAGGTGGCGGTGACCACCGGCCGGACGCCGAGCAGGCCGTTCACCGCCCAGGGACGTTCGACCACGCGGCCCAGGCCCACCAGCGCCACCTGCGGCGGGTGGATCACTCCGAACACGGCCTCGACGCCCTGGTCGCCGAGGTTGGTCACGGTGATGGTCGCCGACGTGCTCTCCGATGCCCTCAAGCGGCCGCCGCGGGCCCGCGCGACCACGTCCCGCAGCCGCGCCATCAGGTCGGGCAGCGGCAGCTCGGCGGCGTCAAGGATGGCCGCGGAGACCAGTCCCCCGCCGCGCAGGGACACCGCGACGCCGAGGTGGACCGAGGGAGCCGCGTCGAAGCCGTCATCGGTCCAGAAGCCGTTGAGTTCGGGCACCTGGCGGGCGGCCAGCGCCGTGGCCTTGAGCAGCACCGCCGTGGTCAGCAGCCGCCGGCCCACGGGGAGTTCGCGGTTGCGCTCGCGCAGCCACGCGACGGCCGTGCCGAGGTCCACGGTGGTGGACAGGTAGTAGTGCGGGATCTCCCGCTTGGCCCGTGCCATCAGGTCGGCGGTGGTGCGGCGCATGTCCGCGTACCGCTCGGGACCTTCCCTCCCGCCGCCCTCGCCCCCTGCGGCGGCTTCGCCCGCACCCTCTGCCGCGCCTTGTGCGGCGGCTTCCCCCGCACCCTCTGCGGCGCCCTCGCCCGCGCCCTTTCCCGCGCCTTCGCCGCCGCCCGCGGCCCCGCCCTCACCCGCGGCCGCGGCGCGCACGTCGCCGGCGCGTACCGCCCCCTCCCGGCCGCTGCCTGTGAGGGAGGCCAGGTCGATCCCCTCCTCCTCCGCGAGCCTCCTGGCCAGGGGGGTGGCTCGCACCCGGCCCGTGCGGCCCTCCTGCCGATCTCTCCGCCCTTCCCGCCCTTCGCGCCCTTCCCGCCCCCGCCGCCCCGGCTTTCCGGTGCCGGACAGGGCGACCGCCTCGCGCTCGACGTCGGCGCGGGTGACCCGCCCGCCGGAGCCGGTCCCGTGGACGGCGGCGAGGTCCACCCCGGCGTCTTCCGCCAGGTGGCGTACGAGCGGTGTCGAGGTCACGGCCCGCTCCCCCGCGGCGGGTTCCGCCGGGGCCGGCGGCGGCCCGGCGGGTCCGGGTTCCGGGGCCGCAGGAGCCGCAGGAGCCGGTTCGGCCGGCGGCCGTGCGGGGCGGCCGGCGGGCGTCTCGGGCGCCCCCTTCGCGGAGATCACGGCCAGCGGAGCCCCGACCGGCACGGTCGTGCCCGCGTCGACCAGCAGCCGGTCCACGGTCCCGGTCTCGAAGCACTCCACCTCGATCGCCGACTTGGTGGTGTCCACGACGGCGACGATGTCGCCCTTGCGCACTTGGTCGCCGGGGCCGACGAGCCACTCGACGAGCGTGCCCTCGGTCATGTCGGCGCCCAGCGCGGGCATGGTGAACTCGCCCATGTCACCCCACCGCCTCGCGTGCCGCCTCGGCGATGCCGTCGGGCTGCGGCAGCGCCGCCTCTTCGAGTTGCGCCGCGTACGGGGTCGGCACTTCCGCTCCGCACACCCGTGCCACGGGGGCGTCGAGGTCGTAGAAGGCCTGCTCGGTGATCCGGGCGGCCACTTCCGCCGACAGCCCGGCGGTCCGCCAGCCCTCGTCGACCACGACGGCCCGGTGAGTGCGCCGCACCGACTCCATGACCGTGGCGTCGTCCAGCGGGCGCAGCGTCCGCAGGTCGACGACCTCGGCGTCGACGCCCTCCTCGGCCAGCCGGTCCGCCGCCTGGAGGGTCTTGCCCAGCGAGCCGCCGTGGGTGACGAGGCTGACGTCGGTGCCGGACCGCCGGACCGCGGCCGTGTCGAGGTCCACAGGACCGCTCGCGGGTTCCACCTCGCCGGAGACGTTGTAGAGGGAGCCGTGCTCGAAGATCACCACCGGGTCGGGGTCGGCGAGGGCGGGGGCGAGCATCCAGCGGGCGTCGCCGAGCGTCGCGGGCGCCAGTACGCGGATGCCGGGGATGTGGGCGTACCAGCCCTCCAGGCTGTGCGAGTGCTGGGCCGCGAGCCTGCGGCCCGCGCCGGTGCTCATCCTGATCACCAGCGGTACGGACACCTGGCCGCCGGACATGTGCAGCAAGGTCGCCGCGTTGTTCAGGATCTGGTCCAGGGCGAGCAGGCTGAAGTTGACGGTCATGATCTCCACGATCGGCCGCAGCCCGGCCATGGCCGCTCCGATGCCCGCGCCGGTGAACGCCGACTCCGACAGCGGGGTGTCGCGCACCCGCTCCGGGCCGAACTGGTCGAGGAGGCCCAGGCTGACGCCGAAGGCGCCCCCGTAGCGGCCGACGTCCTCGCCCATGAGGAGGACGCGGTCGTCCGCGGCCATCGCCTCCCGCATCGCCTCCCTGAGCGCCTCGCGGTAGGTCGTGCGGGCCGGGCCGGCCGCGGTCGTCGCGCCGGCCGCCGTCATGAGGCCGGCTCCGCCGGGGTGGTGACGTACGTCAGCAGGTCGGACACCGGTTCCACGCCGCCTTCCTCCGCCGCCGCGAGGGCCTCGTCGAGTTCCGCGGCGACCTCGTCCTCCAGCCGTTCGAGGTCCGCGTCGGTGAACCCGTCCCGCGCGCGCAGCACGTCGGTGAACAGGGTGATCGGATCGCGCTGCCGCCAGCGTTCGATCTCGGCCTTGTCGCGGTACAGGTCCGGGTCGTACATCGAGTGCGCGCGGAAACGGTACGTGCGCAGCTCCAGGAACACCGGCCCACCCGTGTCGCGGACGGCCCGGGCGGCCTTGCCCGCGGCCCGCTCGACGGCGAGGACGTCCATGCCGTCCACCGCCCAGGCGGGCATGCCGTAGGAGGCGGCCCTGGCGGCCAGGTCGACGTGGGCGTGCTCGCGGGTGAGCGGGGTGCCCATGGCGTAGAGGTTGTTCTCGCAGACCAGCAGCAGCGGGAGGTCCCACAGGGCGGCGAGGTTGGCGGTCTCGTGGAACTCGCCCTCGGCGAAGGCGCCGTCGCCGAACATGCAGCACGTCAGCGCGTCCTCGCCGCGCAGGCGCTGGGCCAGGGCCAGTCCCGCGGCGACGGGCAGGCCGCCGGCGACGATGCCGTGGCCGCCGTAGAACCGGCGTGAGGTGTCGAACAGGTGCATGGACCCGCCGCGGCCCCTGCTGCAGCCGGTGACCCGGCCCAGCATCTCGGCGAGCACCGAGGCGGCGGGCAGGCCGCGGGCCAGGGCGTGGCCGTGCTCCCGGTACGAGGTCACCACCGCGTCGTCGGCGGTCAGGGCGGCGAACACCCCGGCCGACACGGCCTCCTCGCCGACGCACAGGTGCACGAAGCCGCGGATCCGGCCGGCGCTGTACAGCTCCACGCAGCGTTCCTCGAAGCGGCGGATGCGCAGCATCTCGCGCAGCAGGCCGCGGCGGTGGTCGGTGCCGGCGTCCGCCGCGCGTGCCCCGCCGGCCCGCGTGCCCGCCTCGGGCGCCCGCGGCCCGGGGCGCGCCTTGGTGGCGGGCGTGGCGCGTCCGCCGCGGTCGGCGGCGCGGTGCGGCCGCTCGGTGCGCGTGCTCATCGGGCCTCCTCAAGAGCGGAGACGTCACCTTCCGGCAGGCCCAGTTCGCGGGCGCGCAGCAGCCTGCGCATCACCTTGCCGCTGCGGGTCTTGGGAAGGTGCTGGTCGAAGACCACCTCACGCGGCGCCATGGCCGGGCCGAGCCGGCGCCGCGCGAAGGCGGTGATGTCACGGGCGAGAGCGGTGTCCGCCGTGAAGCCGGGCCCCAGGCTGACGAACGCCTTCACCACCTCGCCGGCCACCGGGTCGGGACGCCCGATGACGCCGGCCTCCACGACGGCGGGGTGCTCCATGAGGGCGCTCTCCACCTCGAACGGGCCGATCAGGTGGCCGGCGGACTTGATGACGTCGTCGGCCCGGCCGACGAACCAGAACCAGCCGTCGGCGTCGCGCCGGGCGATGTCGCCGCTGAGGTACCAGCCGTCGGCGAAGCACCGCCGGTAGCGCTCCTCGGCGTCGAGGTAGCCGCGGAACATGGAGGGCCATCCGGCGCGCAGCGCGAGTTCCCCTTCCGCGTCCGGGTCGTCCAGCACGCGCACCCTGCCCGAGGTGACGCGGGCCCGCCCGTCCGGGCCGCGCTCCAGGACCGCGGCCTCCACCCCGGGCAGGGGCCGCCCCATGGAACCCGGCCTGATCGGCGCACCCTCGACGTTGGCGATCATGACGCAGCCCGTCTCGGTCTGCCACCAGTTGTCGTGGACGGGGAGTCCGAGGACCTCCTCGCCCCAGCGGACCGCCTCGGGGTTCAGCGGCTCGCCCACGCTCGCGACGAAGCGCAGCGCCGACAGATCGTAGGACCTCGGCAGGTCCGGCGGGCTGCCCCGCGGGCTGGCGCGCATGAGCATGCGGATCGCGGTGGGGGCGGTGTACCAGACGTCGACCCGGTTGCGCGCGAGGATGCCGTACCAGCGGCGGGCGTCGTACTCGCCGGCGTCCACCACGGTGGTCACGCCGTGCGCCAGCGGAGCGCTGATCCCGTACGAGGTCCCGGTCACCCAGCCGGGGTCGGCGGTGCACCAGTAGACGTCGTCGGGGCGCAGGCCCAGCGCGGACGCGCCCGTCGCGTAGTGCGCCACCACCGCCTCGTGGACGTGGACGGCGCCCTTGGGCGTGCCGGTGGTGCCGCTGGTGAAGTGCAGCAGGGCCATGTCCTCGGGCGAGGTCGCGGGGATCACGAAGCCGTCCGCGGCCCGCTCCAGCAGCGCCTCGAACGGCGAGGTGCCCGGGGGGCGGCCCTCGCCCACCGTCAGCACGTGCCGCAGGTCGGGCAGCCGGTCCCGCTGGGCCGCCACCTTCCGCTCGTACAGCTCGTCCGTCGTCACCAGGACGCTCACCCGGCCCAGCCGCAGCCGCTCGGCCACCGGCTCGGGGCCGAACGCGGCGAACAGCGGGCACAGGACGGAGGTGTTCTTCAGCGTGCCCAGCACCGTGACGTACAGCTCGGGGCAGCGGCCGAGCAGCGTCGCCACCCGGTCCCCCCTGCCGACGCCGAGGGCGCGCAGCCCCGAGGCGAACCGGCCGCTGAGGCGGGCCAGCTCCGCGTACGTGACCGTCGTCACCGACAGGTCGGCGGCCACGCAGCGCAGGGCGGCCTTGTCGCCCCGGCCCGCCGCGACATGCCGGTCGACGGCCTCGTACGCGATGTTGAGACCGCGGCCGTCCGGCAGGCCGTCCAGACGCTCCCGCGCCCACTGCCACGAGTGGGGGCCGGCCGGTGTGCTCTGCGCGGGGCCGGGTTCCGGGCGCACGGCCCCGCCGGACACCTTGTTCACAGCGATCCCCTCTTGGTCGGTTCTCGGTCGGTCCTTGGTAGGTGCTGGATCCGGGAGGCCGTCCGGGGGGCCCGGCGGCCGGACCGCGGCCGGCGTTCGTCACCGCTCACCGGTGGCCGCGGGGGGACTTGGCGGGCGGCACGGGCGCGGAAACGTCCTCCGGGCGTTCCCGGCCCGACGGCGGCGGCGCCGTCCGTCCCCGGGGGCACCCGCCGTCCCGGTCACCGCGGAACCGCTGATTCCGCTGATTCCGCGTCCTTTCCATGCTGCGTCCGCGGGCGCGGTCCTGCGAATCGGTCGCCGCCGTGCCGCGCGGCCCTGCGGCGACGAGGGGGTCGGCCGTACCGGTGGCCCGGGTCGCACGGCCCTACCGCCGGGCCGGCTTCCGGACGAACGTGGGCAGCGTCGGCAGGCCGGCGTGGACGATGCGGCAGGTGACCCGCGATGGCATCTCACGAAGGACACTCCCACCGCGCGTGGACCCGCTCCGTGCCGACGGGCGCGGCGGAGGGTGACAATCCATTGCGCCGGGGAGTCGACCGGACGCAGACCTGGGCGGGGCGCGCCCTGGCGGTCCTGGCCATCCTGCTGCTCCCGCTGGCCGCCCTCGCGGCGGGAACGGCCACCCATCAGGCGTCGATGCACACGGTGCGGGTCCAGGCGGCGACCCGTCACCACGCGGTGGCGACGACGACGGCGGCCGCCCCGCGGACGTTCGACGCCATCCGCGTCCATGTGCCGGTACGGGTGGCCGGCACACCGCAACCCGCGCCCCCGGCCACCGCCCTGGTCGCGCCGGGCACCCCGGCCGGCGCCCCGGTCGCGGTGTGGGTCGACAACCGCAGCGGCCGGGTCGTGCCCCCTCCGAAGTCGCCGTCGGCGAGCACCCACGAGGCGGTCTGGGCCGCCACCGGGGCCGCGGTCGCGGCCGGCGGCCTGGTCTGGCTGCTGTGGCTGGTCGTGCGCCGGGTGGCCGGCTGGTGGCGGGTCGCCCGGTGGCAGGCGGAGTGGAGGCGCGTGGAACCCCGCTGGTCGGCCCGCTTCGACCGCGGCCCGTGACCGGCCCGGCCCAGCGCGGGGCCGGCCCGGTCACGCATCCCGCGCGCCGGAAGACCGACCGGTCCGGCCCACACGCGGGAACGGCCGGTCATCCTGGCTGGTCAGGGGCAGGTCCGCGCCGCCCGGCCCGGGGACGACCCGACCGTCACGCATCCCGCGCGCCGGAAGACCGACCGGTCCGGCCCACGCGCGGGTGGCCGTGGCGGCGGTGGTCCCGGCGCCGGGTCACCGACGGTGGGCGCCCGCCCGGCGGCGGCGTACGGCGTCCTCGTGTTCCGCCTGCTCCAGGGCGAGTTCGGCGTCGGCGAGCCGGGCCGTCAGCCGGGGGATCCAGTGGTGGTCCAGGGCGCGCAGGCGGTGCCGGGTGCGGTCCAGTTCGGCTCCCACCAGGTGCGCCGCCGTCCGTGCGACCGCGCAGGCGGCCGCGGCGCGCACCGCCGTCCGGAAGGCGGCCTCGGCGTGGGCCAGCGCGGTGTTGGCGGGGTCCGCCTCGTGCGCGCCGCGCGGCGCGTCCCGGACGCCGGCGTCCGCGGGGTGCCGTACGCCCATGGACGTCGTCCAGGTCACGGTCACCTCGGCGCGCGCGGCGACGGCGGCCTTCTCCAGGGCGCGTTCGCCGCCCAGCAGGAGACCGCGCAGCAGCCAGGACTCGGCCTCGGCGAGGGCCTCGCGCCAGGCGTCGCGCGCCGCCTCCTCCCGGGCCGTCAGCCGTTCGTGATGGTCGCGCAGGACGTGCAGTTTGCGTTCCAGCAGGGCCGCTCCGCGGGTGGCCACGTCCAGGCTGTGCCGCAGCCGCAGCCGCCCGGCGCGGCCCGGCTGGGCGTCCTGGCGCGCCGTCATGCCGCGCCTCGGGCGTCGAGCAGGTCGGCCGGCAGCATGGACAGTTCGCCGCGGGGCAGGCCGAGCAGGAGGTCCCAGGCCAGGTCGAGGGCCGCGGCCAGGGGGCGGTTCTCGTCGGGGCGCTGGTCCAGGAACCGGCGGGCGAAGGCCGCGTCGAGCTCCAGGTAGCGGTGTTCCGTGGCGCCCAGCGACGACTCGCCGATCAGGTCGGCCAGTTCGCGCACCTGCCGGGCCCGGGCCAGGGCGGCCAGCAGCTGGGCGGCGACGTCGAGGTGGTCGGCGCGGGTGCGGCCGGGGCCGGCGCCCTTGCGCATCAGCCGGGACAGGGAGGACAGCGGGTCCACCGGCGGGTACACCCCGCGGGCGTGCACCTCCCGGGACAGGACGATCTGCCCCTCCGTGATGTAGCCCGTCAGGTCGGGCACCGGGTGGGTGATGTCGCCCGCGGGCATGGTCAGCACCGGCACGACCGTGACGGAGCCGGGCCGGCCGCTGATCCGCCCGCAGCGCTCGTAGAGCGAGGCGAGGTCGCTGTAGAGGTATCCGGGGTAGGCCCGCCGGGCGGGGACCTCGCCGCGCGCCGCGGACACCTCGCGCAGTGCCTCGGCGTACGCCGTCATGTCCGTCATGATCACCAGGACGTGCCGGCCACCGCCGAAGGCGAGGTCCTCGGCGACGGTGAGCGCGATGCGCGGGGTGAGGATGCGTTCGATGACCGGGTCGTCCGCGGTGTTGAGCAGCAGCACCAGTTCCCCGGCCTCCGCCCGCTCGGCCAGGGCCTCGCGTACGAACGCGGCGTCGGCGTGGGTCAGCCCCATGCCGGCGAACACCACGCTGAACGGCTCGCCGCCGCTGGTCGCCTGCGCCGCCATCTGGACGGCCAGCTCCAGGTGGGGCAGGCCCGCGGCGGAGAACACGGGCAGTTTCTGGCCCCGGACCAGGGTGGTGAGCACGTCGACCGCTCCCACCCCGGTGAGCACCGGCTCGGCCGGGGGGTCGCGCCGTACCGGGTTGATCGGGGCCCCGGCCACGGGGGCGGTCGACGCGCCGAACACCGGCGGGCCGCCGTCGATCGGCTCGCCCCTGCCGTTGCAGGTCCGGCCCAGCCAGCCGGGGCCGACCGGGACGCGCAGCGGGCTCCCGGCGAAGGCCACCCGTGAACCGGTCAGTTCCATTCCGGCGGTCCCCTCCAGCACCTGCACCACGGCCAGGTCGCGGTCGACCTCCAGCACCAGGCCGTGGCGCCGCTCACCCGAGCCGAGCGTGAGGCGGACGAACTCGTCCCAGCCCACCCCGGACACCGGGCCCACCACGGCGAGCGGACCGCGCAGCTCCCGCAGGCCGGTGTACTCGATCTCGCCGAAGGCCGTCATCGCAGCTCCCGCAGTACGGCGTCCCGGCCGGCGGCCACTGCGGCGGTGTCCTGCGGGCCCGCGCTCTCCCGGGCCCTGGTCAGCGGCGTGAAGTCGGCGGCCTCCAGCCGGTCGGCCGGTGTGCCCGCGTCGGCCAGTTCCCGGCAGCGCGCCACGACGTCCAGTACCGCTTCGGCCAGCGCCGCCGACTTCCGCGCGGAGCAGTAGGCGTCGTGGGGCGAGAGCGCGCTCTGCTGGAGGAACCCCTCGCGGACCAGCCGGCCGCCGAGTACGGTGACGCGCTCCTGGGCGGGCAGGGCGGTGACCCCGACGAGTTCCACCAGGTCCGCGAGCCGGTCGGCCTCGGCCAGCAGCGCGGTGACCCGCTCCCGGCGGCCGGCCCAGTCCGGGTCGCCGGCCCGGGCGTGGGCGGCGCCGAGCACGCCGGCGTCCCTGGAGAAGGAGCCCGACCAGGACACGGCCGGGTAGTGGCGGGCGTAGGCCAGGTCGCGGTCGAGCGACCACAGGCAGCGCACGAACCGCTCGGTGTGCGCCGTCACCGGTTCGGCCAGGTCGCCGCCCGGCGGGGACACCGCGCCGAGGATCGTCACCGAGCCGGTGTCCCCGCCCAGGGTGGTCACCGCCCCCGCCCTCTCGTAGAAGGCGGCCAGCTGCGAGGCGAGCCCGGCCGGGTAGCCCTCCTCGGCGGGCAGTTCGCCCATCCGGGAGGAGAACTCGCGCAGCGCCTCGGCCCAGCGGGACGTGGAGTCTGCGATGACCACGGCGTGCAGTCCCATGTCCCGGAAGTACTCGGCGACCGTGACGCCGGTGTGAATGCTCGCCTCGCGGCCCATCATCGGCATGTTCGAGGTGTTGGCGATCACCACGGTCCGCTCCAGCAGCCGCCCGCCGGTCCGCGGGTCGTCCAGCCGCGCGAAGTCGGCGATGACGTCGGCCATCTCGTTGCCGCGCTCCCCGCACCCCACGTAGACGATGACGTCGGCGTCGCACCATTTGGCGATCTGCTGGAGCAGCATGGTCTTGCCGGTGCCGAAGCCGCCGGGCACGGCGACGGTGCTGCCGCGCGCGACCGGGAAGAGCAGGTCGATGGCGCGCTGGCCGGTGTGCAGCGGGTCGCGGGCGTCGAGGCGCGCGCGGGTTGGGCGGACCCCGCGCACCGGCCAGTCCTGGCCCATGCGGACCTCGGTCCCGCCGACCACCGCCAGGACCGCGCCGGCCGGGTAGCGCCCTTGCGGCGCCAGCTCGCGGACCGGCCCCGAGCACCCCGGCGGCACGAGGACCCGCAGGTTCACGGAGAGGTCCACGATCCGGCCGAGGCTCGCGCCCGGCTCCGCCCGGCCGCCTTCCGCCGCCTCGGGCACGAAGCGCCACTCGCGCCGTTCGCGGCCTGCCATGGGGGCACCGGAGCGTTCGCCTTGACCGTGGGCGGACAAGCGGTCGCCGGCCGCCGCCAGCGGCCTGAGCAGCCCGTCGAACACGCCGCCCAGCAGCCACGGCCCGAGCGCCGCGTGCAGCGGACCGCCCGGCACGCCCACCGGGTCGCCGGGCGCCAGACCTCCGGTGTATTCGTACGCCTGCGCCGTCACCACGTCGCCGTCGATCGCCAGCGCCTCCCCCGGCAGGGCGGACGGGCCGAGGAGGACCAGGTCGTTCATGGCGACACCCGCCGGGCGGGTCAGCGCCACCAGGGGACCGGCCACCCGCAGGACGCGGCCGCCGTCCGGCACCTCCCGGCCCGGCACCCGCACGTCGTCGGGAGCCACCCCGCCCGTCACCTGCCCGCCGTCCGGCGCCTCCCCGCCCGGCACCTCCCGGCCCGGCGCCCGCACGTCGTCGGGACCATCTCCGTCCGCCACCCGCCCGCCGTCCGGCGTCTCCCCGCCCGGCACCCGCCCGCCGTCCGGCGCGCCCCCGTTCCGCGCCTCCCCGTTCAGGGCCGCCACAGCCGCTCCACCCCGGCGCCGAAGGCGTCCAGCGCCCTGGCCGCCAGGGCCGGGACGCCGAGGTCGACCTCCCGCCCGGGCGCGACCGCCCTCACCCCTCCCGCGGGGTGCTCGCTCGTACGGGCCTCCGGGCCGAGCAGCGCCCCGGCCCTGGCGGCCAGCCGGGCCCGCGCCGAGGGGTCCGCGGCGTACAGCTCCCCCACCCGGACGGTCACCAGCCGGGCGAAATCGGCGTGGATGCCGCCCATGGCGGCGAGCCGGGCCGCCGCGGCCTCGCGGCGGGCCTGTCCGACCCGCGCGGCGAAGTCCGCCTTCCCGTCCTCTGCGCCTTGGCGGCGGGCCAGGTCCGTAACGGCCTCGGCCTCCTCCCGCGCGGCCCGCAGGGTCCGGTCGGCTTCCTCACGGGCCCGGGCGAGCAGCGCCTCGGCGTCGGCCCGGGCGGCGCGCAGCAGCTCGTCCCGGGCGGGTTCCAGGGCGGCGTCCGCTCCGGTCTCCTGGGCGCTCACGGGGGCATCACCACGACCAGCGGCGATTCCCGGTCCGGCGCGGGCGCGCCGAGCGCCGCCGCGGCGGCCGGTGTGACGATGACCAGGCCGACGCCGGCCGGCAGCCCGTCCCAGGCCTGCCGTACGGCCTCCGGGCGCTCGGCCACGAGCACCTCGACGCCGGCGAGGGCGAAGCCGGACACCCGGGTCCGCTCGCCGATGGCGACCACCGCGCCGCCGGTCATGACTTGCCGATCAGCAGGATCGCGACCACCAGGCCGTACACGGCGATCCCTTCCGCCAGGCCCACGATGACCAGCGCCCGGCCGAAGAGCTCGGGGCGTTCGCTGAGCGCCGCGATGGCCGCGGCGCCGGTGTAGGCGACCGCGATCGCGGCGCCGATCGACGCCCCCGCCACGGCGATGCTCGCCCCGATCAGGGCGGAGCCGGAGTTCGATCCGCTCGCCGCCGCCGCGGGCGCCGCCGCCCGCGCCGGACTGTCCAGCGCCGTCACCAGCAGGGCGAGGGCCGCGCCGAGCAGCACCGCGTTGGCGCCGAGCAGCCAGCGCAGCGGGGCCCGGCCGCTCCGCCGCGCGAGCAGGCGCACGCCGCCGATCACGGCGGACAGGGCGGGCAGTGCGATCAGCCAGGCGGTCAACGCGTCACCTCCAGGTGCCGGACGGGCAGTGACCAGGGCCGGAACGGGCGGCCGAGCGTCACGAAGAGCCGGGAGAAGAGCTCGTAGTACTCCAGGCGCAGGGCCTGCACGCCCGCCGTCAGCGCTTCGAGGGCGAACGTCAGCGCGTTGCCGATCACGAACAGCGCCACCGCGGCGGCCGCCGCGGCCGCGCCGCGTCCCCACAGCGCGGTCGTGCCGTGCCAGACGACCTGGCCGAGCGCCGCGTGCGTCAGGCCGAAGGCGGCGAGGCGGGCGAAGGAGACGGTGTTGGCGAAGACCCTCACCACCGCGTCGAACAGCTGCACCCCGGTCTGGGCCGCCCCGGCGGGTCCGCGCGCCCCGAGGGTGTACGTACCGGTGCCGATCAGGGCGAGACCGGCGGCGCAGAGCACCAGGCCGGCCACGACGAGCGCGGGAAGGCGCAGGTACCCGCCGCCCACGGCCAGGCCGAGCCCGGCCCACAGCGCCAGCCCGGCGACACCCGACACCGCGTACAGCGCCGTGGCCGGGCCGCCCTCGCGCCGCCGGTTGACCGCGCCCGCCAGGTAGGCCAGGCAGATCAGGACGGCTCCCACTCCCACCGCCGCCGCCAGCAGCCGCCCGGGGCTGTCGAGGGGATCGAGCCACAGCACCGGGAGCACTCCGGTCGGCCCGAAGAACTCCCCGTAGGCGAGTCCCGCCAGCGTGGCCGCCGCCCCGGCCGCGGCCACGAACGGCCACAGCGGCCGCAGGCGCGCGAGGACGCGGGGCCGCCCGGAGCGGATCAGCAGCGCGGCGAGCAGCAGTACGGCGCCGTGGCCCGCGTCGCCGAACATCATGCCGAACATGACGACGTAGGCGACGCCGACCGGCCAGGTCGGGTCGAGATCCGCGTAGGGCACGGTCCCGTAGGTGGACACCAGGGGGGTGAACGCCCGGTGCACGGGGCCGGTGTCCCGCAGCCGGGTCGGCGGACCGACCCCGCGGGGGGCGGCGAGGGGCACGACCGAGCCTCCGGCGGCCGCGAGGCGCCCGCTCAGGTCCCGTACCTCGTCGGCCGGACACCAGCCGGCCACCGCCGCCAGGTCGCCGCGTCGCACGGCGCCGGCGACGCGCTGTTCCAGCTGTGCCTCGCCGGCCAGCAGGTCGAGGTCGCGGGCCCGCGCGAGGGCGCCCGGGTCCGGCCGCTCGGCGGCCAGGGCCGGCCCGCCGTCCTCGCGGTCCGCCATGTTCCGCAGGAGGCGCGTCGCCGGCCCGGGGGGCGCCTCCTCGTCCAGGTCGACTTCGACGCAACCGGCCTCCGCCACCCGTACGAGCACGTCACGCAGGGTCCGCTCGGGGGCCACGATCGCCACTCGCCGCATGCGGACCGGGGTGAGCCGGTCAGAGGGCCGCATCGAGCACCTCCAGAGGGGCCTCACCGTGCCCGGCCGCCTGCAGCGCGGCCCGGACCCGCCAGGCGTCGGCCGACAGCGCCGCCACCGCCCCCACGACGGGCGCCGGGCCGTATCCGGTCGACCCGGTCGCCCGCAGCAGGTCGCGGCCCTCCCGGTCGACCGTCGCCCACCAGCGTGCCTCGGCACGCCACAGGCCGACCGGGTCGGCGACGCCGTCCAGTGCCCAGCGTGCGGCCGGGCGCAGAGCGGACCGGAAGCCGTCGAAGGAGTCCGCCGCCACGGACCGCGGCCCCAGCAGCGCGTCGGCCCGCCGCAGGGCCGGCGCCGGCAGCGTCCGCCGTGAGACGAAGCGCACCCGGGCAACGAGCAGGGCGGCCCGGCCCGCCGCCCACCCCTCGGCGGGGGCGGCCGCGGCGGCGACCTGCGCGCAGGCGGCGAGCCGCAAGGAGACGGCCAGGGACGCCGGGTCCTCGCCGCCCGGGTCGCCCCAGGCCGAGGCTGCCAGGGCCGCTCGCAGCTCCCCCGGGCCGCGGGCGGCGCCCAGCCGGCCCCAGGCGGTGGCCAGCGCGCCCAGCCGGTACGGGTGCGGTGCCGGCTCGCCGCCGTACGACCGCAGCAGGTCCTCGGTGTTGGAGATCTCGAATCCGGCCGCCAGCGCCCGTAGCGCCCTCGCGCCCTGCCGGGGCAGCCAGCCCGCCAGCACCCGCAGGTGCCACAGCAGTGTCGCCGACACGGCGCGCTGCGCCTGCGCGAGGGACGCGTCGGGGAGCAGGAACCGCCGGTACGCGGTCGTGGACAGCCGCCGCAGGGCGGCGTCGAGGGACCGCGACGCCGCCAGGTCCCGCGCCTCCGGCGCGCCCAGGCACCGGGACAGCAGGGCCTTGGAGCGGCTGACCCCGGCGACCCATGCGGCGCCCACGGCTACGTCACCGCCCCGTCGGCCGCTCCTTCGGCCGCTCCTTCGGCCGCCCCGTCGGCCGCGGGCAGGGCGCGGCGCGCGACCTCGTCGACCATGCCGGGCATCCGGGCGGCCGCGCGCGCCC
Organism: Streptomyces sp. HPF1205; assembly: GCF_020400825.1. GTDB lineage: Bacteria > Actinomycetota > Actinomycetes > Streptomycetales > Streptomycetaceae > Actinacidiphila. Next base: position 15,282 of record NZ_JAINVH010000021.1, on the reverse strand, counting down.
GCGTCTCGCGCACCTCGTCCTCGGCGGCCTGCCGCACCCTGGCGGCTTCCGCGGCGGCGGCCCGGCGTCCATCGGCCGCCGCCTCCTCCCGGATGCCGGGGGCGCGGGCGTGCGCGTCGGCGACGAGGTCCCGCGCACGGGCCGCGGCGTCCTGCCGGATCCGCTCCGCCTCCTGTTCCGCGGCCTTCCGCAGCCCGGCCGCCTCCTCCTGCGCCGGGGCCAGCCGGTCGAGGGAAGGGCCCAGTTCGGCGGCCAGTTCCGCGGCGCGGTCGGCGGGCACGCCGCCCGCGGCGGCACCCGGGGTGCCGGTGGGACGGAACCGCGCCAGGAAGTTCCGGAAGCTGGGCATGGAGGTCTCTTCCGCCGTCGGCCCCCGCGGTTCCCAGTGTCCACACGGCGCGACGGCTGTCACCCGGTGACGGGCCGTCCGCCGGATTCCGCAGGGCCATTCGGCACATGCGCCGGCCCGCCCGAGGGCGGACGATGAACAAAGGCGCGTCCCACGCCGGGCGGTCCTGGCCGGGGCTGTCCGGGAATGGCTGTCGGGGAGTGGCTGCCCGGGAGTGGCTGTCGGGGACAGGCCGGCCGGAGGGGGACGCGGGGACGAACCGCGGCGGGGCGCCGCGCCGCAAGGGCATACCGTCACAGGGGCAGGAGGCCGCCATGACCGACCGCGAATCCTTCTCCGCGGGCCGCGAGGCCCGCCGTGCCGCTCCCTCCACGCCATGGCGGCCGGACGAGGAGCACCGGCAGCGCATGCTGCAGCGCTACATCGGTGCGCTGGCCGTCCACTCGTCGAGCGGGACGGACACCAGGCGGCCGGCCGGGCCCGGCCGCACCGAGGGCGAGCTGCCCGAGCGCGGTCACGCCGAGCAGGCGCCCGCCGGGCCGCCGGCCGCCGCCCCCGCCCCGCCGCCGCCCCCCGTGCGCGTCCGGGACGTCATGGACGTACCCGCGGTGTCGGTACGGGACGAGCTACCGTTCCTCGACGTCACGCACGTCCTGGCCCGGGAGGACCTGGGCGCGGTGCCCGTCGTGGACGCCGAGGACCAGGTGCTGGGGGTGGTGTCGGTGTCCGACCTCCTGGCCAAGGCCGCCGTCGAGGCCGAGGAGCCACCCGCGGGACCCGTCGGCCGGCTCAGGGACCGCCGGGTGCGGGCGAAGTCCGGCGGCGAGAGCGCCGGGACCCTGATGACGTCGCCCGCGGTCACGGTGCGGCCGGGGACGACCGTCGCGGACGCCGCCTGGCTCGCCGCCCGCTCGCGGCTGAAGCGGATGCCCGTGACGGACCACGCGGGGCGCCTGGTCGGAGTGGTGCGCAGGGCGGCGCTCCTGCAGGCACTCGTACGCGACGACGACCGCATCCGCGAGGAGATCGAGACCCGCGTCATCGGGGACGAGTTCCGGCAGGTGCGGGACTCGGTCGAGGTCGACGTCCACGACGGCGTGGTCGACGTCCGGGGGCGGATGAGCGCCGACGGCATCCCCGAACTGCTTCGGGCCATCGGTGACGTGGACGACGTGGCGGAGGTGGTCGACCATCTGATCTCCGTCTGAGCGGGGTCGCTCCCCCGGTACACGCCAGAGCGAAAGGAACGCAGCTCATGACGCAGCAGAAGGCGGCCGCGCCCGGCCGCACCAGGACGTGGAACGTGCGGCTGGACATCTTCGAGGAGGACGAGGACAACACCGCCGTCCAGGCCATCCTCCGAACGGGTGACAACGAACTGGTCACCCGCACCACGGCCCGCCGCAACCCGCACGACAAGCCGGTCCCGGAGATCGGCGACGAGTACGCGGCCGGCCGGGCCCTGCTCGAACTCGGCCGGCGGCTCGTGGAAGCGGGCGCCACCGACGCCGAGGACAACGCGCACGGGTGAACGGCGCCGCGCGGGAGACGCCGGGCCGGCTCGTCGTCGGCCCGGCGTCGGCCCGGCCCGGCGGCGGGGAAGGCCGGGGCCGGGCACGGGACGGCGGGCCCCTGCCTGCCGGGGCCCGCCGAGGTGGGGGTGTGATCCGCAGACCCGAACGAGGTGGGGACCATGCTTCGTACCATCACCGCGGGAGTGGACGGCTCGCCCGAGAGCCTGGCCGCCGCGCGCTGGGCGGCGCGGGAGGCGGGCCGGCGCTGCATGCGGCTGCTCCTGCTGCACGCCGTGCCGGGCCGGCCCGGCGGGAAGACCGTCGCCACCCCGACCGATCCCGCACCGCGCACGGCCGGCAGGCACTGGGCGCCGGACGCCCTGAAGGAGGCGCTGACGGGCAAGTACCCGGACCTGCCGGTCGCCGTCCGGGAAGTCGTCGGCCGGCCCGTGCCTTGGCTGCTGGAGGCCGCGGAGCAGTCGGAGATGCTGGTCCTGGGGGCCCGCGGCTCCGGGGCGGCGGCCCTGCTGCCCGGCTCGGTCGCCCGCGCCGCCGCGCGCCGGTCACCGGTGCCGGTGGTCCTGCTGCACGCCGGCGAGCGGGAATCGGACGAGCACCAGCCGGACGCCAATGGCAATCCGTCGACCATGACGCCCAGTCGCGAGGTCGTCCTCGGAGTCGACGTCACCCGCCCCGACGACCGGGTCATGGAGTTCGCCTTCGACGCCGCCGCCCGCCGCGCGGCTCCCCTGCACGTCGTGCACGGCCCTGCGGGACGGCCCGCGGCCGAACCCGGGGGCGGGCCGGGCGAGGAGCCGGGCGACGGAGACGGCGGCCCGTACCGGGCCTTGGACGAGGTGCTCGCGCCATGGGCGGAGAGGTTCCCGCAGACCGACGTGATCACCGAGACGGTGGTCGGCGGCCCGGGCAGCCACCTGGCGGAGACCGCGTCGGACGCCTGCCTGCTCGTCATCGGCCGCCGCGGCCACGGGCCGCCGTTCGGTACGGGCTCCGTCTCGCGGACCGTCCTGCGCCGGACGGGCGTACCCGTCGCGATCGTCCCGCACGGCTGAGCGGGCCATGGGGCGCGAGCCGCGGCGGCGGTGCGGGGCCGCGGGGCGGGGAAGGGCCGGACGGGGGACCGACGGAGGGCGGAGCCGGGCGCCGCGAAGGCCGCGACCGGCTCGCCGGCGCCGGAACGCCGGCTGCCGCCACTCCCGCCGTGACCGGGGTGCGTACTGCGGTGGCGGGACCGTCCGCCGGCTCCTCCGTGGCCGTCGCCCTGACGGCGGATCCTGGACGTGGAAGCCGGGCGCGCCGTCCGCCGGGTGACGGCTCCGGTGCCGACGGCCCCGGAGGGTCCGGGCGATGAGACGTGACCGGCGGGGAAGGGAGCACGCGATGAGCACAGCGGCAGGTCGGGGCGCGGGCGCGGCGCCCCTCGGGCGCGGGGCGCGCGGGCGTCTCCTGGACGGTCGGCGCCGGGTCCCCGGTACATCGGGTACGGCCGCCCGGCCCCCGGGCTGAGGCCGAGGAACCCGCCCGCACGTGTCCGGCGGCCCGCGGCGTACCGAGCTCGGCGGACCCGCTCCCGGCGACGGGACGGGGGCCTCACGGTGGCCGCGTCGGGCCTGGTGGATCGTCGCGGGGCTCATTCTGGCGGGCGTGGCGGCCACGGCCGTGGTGAGGCGGCGCGAGGTGAGCGGGGCGTTCGGCCTGCTCACCCGGGCCGATCCCCTGCTGCTGGTCGCGGCGGCCGGGTGCGAGGTGGCGTCACTGCTGTGCTTCGCGGCGGTGTGGCGCTGGCTGCTGTACGCGGGCGGGGCGCGCTGGCCGCTGCGCCGGGTCATGGGCCTGACGCTGGGCGCGGGCGCGGTCGCGGGCATCCTGCCGGGCGGCGCCGTCTTCGCCGCCGCCTGGGCGTACCGGCAGATGCGGCGCAGGGCCGTCGACCCGGCGCTCGCCGCGGCGGTCCTGGCGGTGGCGGGGGCGCTCTCCGCGGCGGCCATCGGCGTACTCGGCCTCACGGCGCTGCTGGCCGCCGCCCCGTCCTCACGCGCGGTGCTCCTGCGCCCGCTGCTGGTCCTCGTGGCCGTACTGGCGCTGGCCGCGGGCGCGGCCGCCGTCCTGTCGCGGTCGGCCGCCGTACGCCGGACCGCACGGCGGCTGTGGACCGCGGCGGGCCGCCGCCACGAGCGGGTCCACTCCGTGCAGGACGCGCTGCAGCGGGTGTCGGAACAGGCGTGGAACCTGCGGCCGGGCCTGCGCCCGTGGCTGCTGCCCGCCGCGGAGGCCTTCGGCAACTGGGCGCTCGACCTGGCCTGCCTCGCGTTGTGCATGCGAGCGCTGAACGTGGCCGTCCCCTGGCCGGGGATCCTGGTCGTCTACGTGCTGACGCAGGTCCCCGCGGCTTTGCGGCTCACCCCCGGGAACCTCGGCGTCCTGGAGGTCGGACTGGCCGCGCTGCTCGCCGCCTACGGCCTGCCCGCGCGCCAGGCCCTGGCCGCCGCGCTGCTGTACCGCGCGCTGAGCTTCTGGGCGCTCCAGCCGCCGGGCTGGGTGTGCTGGGTGGCCGTCACCCTCCACGGCAGACGCCGCTGACCCCCGGAGACCGGGACCGACCCGTGCACCATTCGGACCGGACTTGGACCGGACCCGACCGGATCCGACCGGACCCGACCGAACGACGACCGGCCCGGACGGCCCCGACCGGCCCCCGCCGGCGGCGGCTGTCCTGCCGCCGGGGCGGAAAGCGGCGATGCTGGAGGAGACGGCCGCGCACCCGCGGCCCCTTGTCGCCGGTCCGCCGGGGCGGGAGGACCCCGGCAGGCCGCGATGTCGGAGGGAAACGGCGCAGTGATCACATCGGTTCGCCTGGGAGTCAGGCACTGGACCCGGTCGGCCAAGCCCGGGCCGCCGCGTGAGCCGCCGAAGCCGTCACCGCAGCCCGCGCCGCCGCTGTGGCGCTGGCTGCTGCCGCTCGTCGCGCTCATCGTGCTGATCGTCATCGTGGTCCGGTCGGTCCCGTCCGGGCGGACCCCCTCCCTGTCGTACACCGACTTCGTCGCCAAAGTGGGCGCCGGGCAGGTCAGGACGGTCGACATCAACGACAAGGGGGCGGTGAGCGGAACCCTCAAGAACGGCACCACGTTCACCAGCCGCATCCCCGTCGCGCTGGACACCAGCGGCCTCGAACGGCAGCTGCGGGCCGAGAAGGTCGACGTCACCGCCTCCCAGAGCTCCGGAGGAGGCGGCGGCGCGCTGGGCACGCTGGCCTTCTTCCTGCTGCCCCTCGTGGTCATCGGGGGTCTGTTCCTGTGGGCGGGACGCCGGGCGGCGCGGTCGATGACGGGCGGGGTCACGGCCATGGGCCGCTCCCGCGCCAAGATCATCGAGGCCGAGCGGCCGACGACCCGCTTCGCCGACGTCGCCGGCTACGAGGGGGTCAAGCAGGAGGTCAGCGAGATCGTCGACTTCCTGCGCAATCCGGAGCGGTACGCGCTGGCGGGCGCCAAGGGGCCGCGCGGCGTGCTCATGGTCGGGCCGCCGGGCACGGGGAAGACCCTCATCGCCCGCGCGGTGGCCGGTGAGGCGGAGGTGCCCTTCCTGTCGGTGACGGGGTCGGCCTTCGTGGAGATGTTCGTCGGGGTCGGCGCCTCCCGGGTCCGCGACCTTTTCGGCGAGGCCCGCAAACGCGCTCCCTCGATCATCTTCGTGGACGAGATCGACGCGGTCGGCGGGCGCCGCGGCTCCTCCCGGCTGGGCGGCAACGACGAACGCGAGCAGACCCTCAACCAGCTCCTGGCCGAGATGGACGGCTTCGACCAGAGCACCGGCATCGTCGTGCTCGCCGCCACCAACCGCCCCGAGTCCCTGGACTCCGCCCTGCTGCGGCCCGGCCGGTTCGACCGGCACGTCACCGTACCGCTGCCCAATCAGGCCGAACGGGCGGCGATCCTCGCCGTGCACGCCCGCGGCAAGACGTTTGCCGACGACGTCGACTGGAACGTCCTCGCCCGCGCCACGCCGGGCTTCTCCGGCGCCGACCTGGCCAACCTCCTCAACGAGGCCGCCATCAACGCCGTACGGGCGGGCGGTACCGTCATCGACGCGAAGGACCTGGACGACGCCCGGGACCGCGTGCTGCTCGGACGCCGGGAGACCTCCAACGCGCTGCTGCCGGAGGAACGGCACGCCGTGGCGGTGCACGAGTCCGGGCACGCGCTGGTGGCGGCGCTGTGCGAGCACGCCGACCCGGTGGCCAAGGTGACGATCCTGCCGTCGGGGCCGGCCCTCGGCGCCACCGAGCAGCTTCCCGAGGCCGAGCGGCACCTGTACACCGAGAGCTACCTGGCCGACCTGCTCGCCGTGCGGCTCGGCGGACGCGCCGCAGAACTGGTGGTCTTCGGCGAGGGCTCGACCGGCGCCGCCGACGACCTGGCGGGCGCCACGTCGATCGCCGCCCGTATGGTCCGCGAGTTCGGCCTGTCGCCCGCCCTCGGCCCGGTCGGATACGCCTCGGGGTCCCCGCAGGGCCTCGGCACCGCGACCACGGAGGAGAGTCTGCAGCGGCCCTACGGCGAGCGGACCCAGCGCGTCGTGGACGAGGAGACCGCCCGCCTGGTCGGACAGGCCGAGCACCGGGCCGTCGCCCTGCTGCGCGCCCACCGGCCGGCCCTGGAGGAGCTCGCCGGCCTCCTCACGGCCCGCGAGACGGTCGACGGCTCCGTCGTCCTGGACGTGCTCCACCGCCCGCGCGACACCCAGGCGCCCGCGGACTCCCGCGCCCCGGGCGGCCCCGGCACACCGGGCACTACCGGCGGCGCCTGACGGCCGGGCGGGGCCCGGCGCCGCGCCCGGCGGTACGGACCGGCACGGGCTCTCGGCCCCCCGGACAGGGACCAACGGCCCCGGGCCGGCGGGCGCCGGACGGTGGCAGCCTGACGGAGGGGGCGCGTCCGCCGCCGGCGGTCGCCGGTGGGGACAGGCGGCGTGCCGCTCGCCGCGCCGCCGCGACTGGAGTGCCTGACATGTCGAACGCGCGGATCACGGACCTGTACGAGGTGTCGATGGCGCACTCGTACCTCAAGGAGCGGATGACGGCTCCGGCGACGTTCAGCCTCTTCGTCCGGCGGTTGCCGCCCGGCCGGGGCTTCCTCGTCGCGGCCGGGCTCGAACCGGCGCTGGAGATGCTGTCGGGGCTGCGGATCGGCGCCGACGACGTCGAGGTCTTCGCCGCCGCGCTGGGGCGTCCCGCGGCCGACCTCGCGCCGCTGCTGGGGCTGCGTTTCACCGGGGACGTGCGGGCCGTGCCCGAGGGCCGGATCGTCCTGGCAGGGGAGCCGCTGCTGGAGGTGACCGCGCCGCTTCCCGAGGCGCAGTTCGTCGAGTCGTACCTGCTCAACCAGGTGTGCCACCAGACGGCGGTGGCGTCGAAGGCGGCGCGGTGCGTGATCGCGGCGGCGGGCCGGCCCCTCGTGGACTTCTCCCTGCGGCGCGACCACGGCGTCGACGCCGGTATGCAGGCCGCCCGGCTGAGTGCGATGGTCGGCTTCGCCGGGACGAGCAACGTGGCCGCCGCCGAGGTGTACGGGCTGCGCGCGGTCGGCACGATGGCGCATTCGTACGTCGAGGCCTTCGACGACGAGGCGGCGGCGTTCCGGGCGTTCATCGCGGCCCACCCGGGGCCGGTCACCTTGCTGGTGGACACCTACGACACGGCGGCCGGCGCCCGGACCGCCGCGCATGTGCTGCGCGACGCGGGGCTCGCCGAAGGGTGCGCGCTGCGGCTCGACAGCGGTGACCTGGCCGAACTGGCCGTGACCGTCCGGGGGATCCTGGACGCCGGCGGGCTGCCGGAGGTGCGGATCACCGCGAGCGGCGGTCTGGACGAGTACGCGCTCGACCGGCTGGTCCGCGCGGGCGCGCCGATCGACACCTTCGCGGTGGGCACGCTGGTCGGGGTGTCGGCCGACGCGCCGTACCTGGACGCCGCGTACAAACTGGTCGCGTACGACGGGCGGCCGGTGATGAAGCTCTCGGCCGGCAAGGTCACCGGGCCGGGCGCCAAACAGGTCTTCCGGGGGCCCGCAGTCCGTGACACCCTCGCGCTCGCGGACGAGCCCGCGCCGCCCGGGACGAGCCCGCTGCTGGAGACGGTGATGTCGCGGGGGCGGCGCCTGGGCGCACCCCGCCCGCTGGGCCGGGCCCGGGCCGCGTTCGAGGCCGACCTGGCCGAACTTCCGCCCGAGGCACGGCTCGTGACCGACCCGCGGCCCCCGCGGCCGACCGGCTCCGAGCCGCTGCGCGCGCTCGCCGAGACCACCCGCGGGCGCATCGAGGCACGGCTGCGGGACACGGCCGGCCGGCCGGACACCGCCCCCGCCGTCAGCTCTCCTGCGGGACGACCGCGACCGGGCACGCGGAGTGGTGCAGGACCGCGTGATTGACCGCGCCGAGCTGCATGCCGACGTTTCCGTGCCGCCGGTGCGCGCCGACCACCAGGAGGTCGCTGCGCGCGGAGGCGTCGAGCAGCGCGTCGCGCGCGCGTCCCTCGACGGTCTCGCGGCGCACGGTGACCTTCGGGTAGTCGTGGGCCACGGACAGCAGGGCGTCGCCCAGCGCCCGTTCGGCGTCGTGCCGGTGGGGGTCCGAGGCGTCGCCGGTCAGGTGACCGGTGCCCAGTTCGCGGGCCGGGCGCCGCCACGCGCCGACGGCGAGCAGCTCCGCCTCGCGCACGTGCGCCTCGCGTGCGGCGAACGCCGCGGCGGCCTCGGAGCCGCCGTCGGGGTCGACGCCCACCGTCACGGACGAGAGTTCGCCGCGCACGTTGGCCTGTGCGCCCCGGACGACGACGACCGGGCAGGTCGCGTGGGCGGCGACCTGGAGGCTGGTCGACCCCAGCAGCATGCCGGTGATCCCGCCCCTGCCCCTGGTGCCGACGACGACGGCGAAGGCGTCCGCGCACTCGCGCAGGAGCGCGTCGGCGGGGGCGGCCGGCGCCAGCGCGGTGGACACCTCGACGCCGAGGGCGGCCTTGTCGGCCCGCTGCGCCGCGGAGGCGACGACGTGTTCGGCCAGCAGGTGCTCGGCAGGCGGTTCCGAGCCGAAGTCCGGGACCGCTCTCTCGTAGTGCTCCCACAGCGACCCGTGCACCAGCTTGACCGGCACACCGTGGCGCGCGGCCTCGGCGAGCGCCCAGTCGAGCGCCGCCAGGCTGGAGTCCGAGCCGTCGATGCCCACGATCAGCGGTTTCCTCATGGCTGCACCGCCTTCCGGAGGTCGTGATCCGTGTCTCCCTCTCACCGTCGCACGCCTGGGCGGGGGCGGCATCAGGACCCGGACGGCCCCGTCCGCGGGCCGTACGGACCCGTGGACGGCCCCGGTCAGCCCCTGCCGGCCGGTGGCCGCGGCGCACCACAGTGGTACTGGCAGACACCGGGACGCTTGGGGAAACCAGGGGGAACACCATGAGGACCACCGCTCCGACCAACCTGTTCGCGGCGCTGCCCGCACCGGGTCGCGACCGGCTGCTGGACCTGGCGCAGGAGGTCGGCTTCCCCGCCGGCACCCGGATCTTCGAGGAGGGGGAACCTGCCGACCGGTTCTGGGTGATCCACACCGGCTCGGTCGTCCTGGACGCCTCCGTGCCCGAACACCCCTCCGCGCCGGTGGAGATCCTCAGCCCCGGCGACCTGCTCGGCTGTTCATGGCTGTTCCCGCCGTACAGCTGGCACCTGGGCGCCGAGGCGCAGTGCGACGTGCGCGCCTGGGAGTTCGACGCCACCATCGTGCGCGCCCTTTCCCGCGCCGACCTGGAGTTCGGCGAGGCCCTGGCCCGGCGGGTCGCGCAGATCATCGCGCACCGCATGCAGAGCGCCCGCAAGAGGCTGCTCGACCTGTACGGCCCGCCCGGCGGCACGCCCGTGCCCTGACCCGCCCGGGCCGCGGAACGGCCCTGCCCCGACGCCCGTGCCGCGGGCAGCCGGCCCGGGACCGTTGCACGACTTTCCGCCCTGACGTGCGCCGACCGGAAGGAGGGCCCGGCGATGACCGGAGGCCCGCACATCGTCCGTGACGTGATGACCGCGGACGTGGTGTCCGTGGACCGGGACACGCCGTTCAAGGAGCTGGTCCGCCTGCTGCGGCAGCGCGGCGTCAGCGCCCTGCCCGTGGTCGGGGCCGACGGCCGCGTCGCGGGCGTGGTCTCCGAGGCGGACCTGCTGCCGAAGGAGGAGTTCCGGGACAGCGACCCCAGCCGGCTGACCCAGATGCGCCGCCTGGACGACATGCTGAAGGCCGGCTCGGTTCTCGCCGCCGACCTGATGACGGCGCCCGCCCTCACCGTGGCGGAGGACGACACCCTCTCCCGGGCCGCGCGCGTCATGGCCGGGGCAAAGGTCAAGCGGCTGCCGGTGGTGGACGCCGACGGCCGCCTGCGCGGCATCGTCAGCCGCGGTGACCTGCTGAAGGTCTTCCTCAGGGAGGACGAGGACATCGCCGAGGAGGTACGCCGCGAGATCGTCGGCTACGTCTTCCCCGGCGAGCCCTCCCCCGTACGCGTCGCGGTCGCCGACGGCGCGGTCACGCTCAGCGGCCGGGTCGCCGACACCGCGCGCATCCCGGTCGCGTCCCGTCTGGTGCGCTCCGTGGAGGGCGTCGTGGACGTGCGCTGGGACCTCGACCGTCCCGCGGCCGACCACGGGGAGCCCGCGGTGGCGGAGCCGCGGTCCTGAGCCGGGGGCCGGGAGCCCGCGGGCCGCGGGGCGGTTCCCCATAACGCCCCATTTCGCCACTTTCGCACCCTTTTGCGGGCATCGGGCCGCGGCCCGATACTGAATCCGTGACGGCCAGGCGGTGGCAGTTCTGGGTCGACCGCGGCGGCACCTTCACCGACATCGTCGCCCTGCGGCCGGACGGCACGCTGCTGACGCACAAGCTGCTGTCGGACAACCCCGCGTACTACCGCGACGCCGCCGTGGCGGGCATCCGGCGCCTGCTGGGCCTGGCCGAGGGCGAGGAGGTGCCGGCCTCGCTGGTGGACTCGGTACGGATGGGCACGACCGTGGCCACCAACGCCCTGCTGGAACGCGGCGGCGAGCGGGTGGTCCTGGTCATCACCCGCGGCTTCGGGGACGCCCTGCGCATCGGCTACCAGAACCGGCCGCGCATCTTCGACCGCGAGATCGTCCTGCCGGGGCAGCTGTACGAGCGGGTCGTCGAGGTGGACGAGCGCATGGCCGCCGACGGCACGGTGCTGCGGCCCCCGGACCTGGTCCGGCTGGAGGCCGACCTGCGCGCGGCGTTCGAGGACGGTATCCGCGCCGTGGCCGTGGCGTGCCTGCACAGCCACCTGCACCCGGCGCACGAGCGGGCCGTCGGCGAACTCGCCGAGCGGATCGGCTTTCCGCAGGTGTCCCTGTCCGGCGAGGCGAGCCCGCTGGCGAAGATCGTGCCGCGCGGGGACACGGCGGTCGTCGACGCCTACCTCTCCCCCGTGCTGCGCCGCTACGTCGGCCGGGTCGCGGACGAGGTCGGCGGCGTGCGGCTGATGTTCATGCAGTCCAACGGCGGCCTGGCCGAGGCGGGGCACTTCCGCGGCAAGGACGCCGTGCTGTCAGGGCCGGCCGGCGGCATCGTCGGCATGGCGCGCATGTCGCGCCTGGCCGGCTTCGACAAGGTGATCGGCTTCGACATGGGCGGCACCTCGACCGACGTCTCGCACTACGCCGGCGCCTACGAGCGGGTCTTCACCACCCAGGTGGCCGGGGTCCGGCTGCGGGCGCCGATGCTCGACATCCACACGGTCGCGGCCGGGGGCGGCTCGGTCCTGCACTTCGACGGCAGCCGCTACCGGGTCGGCCCGGACTCCGCCGGCGCCGCCCCCGGACCGGCCTGCTACCGCGCCGGCGGCCCGCTGACCGTCACGGACGCCAACGTGATGCTCGGCCGCGTCCAGCCCGGCCGTTTCCCCGCGGTGTTCGGGCCGGGCGGCGACCAGCCGCTGGACGCGGGGATCGTACGGCGGAAGTTCGCCGAACTGGCCGGAAGGATCCGCGCGCGCACCGGCGACACCCGCTCCCCCGAGCAGGTCGCCGAGGGCTACCTGCGGATCGCCGTCGCCGGCATCGCGGGCGCCGTCAAGCGCATCTCGGTCCAGAAGGGGCACGACGTCACCCGCTACGCCCTGACCACCTTCGGCGGCGCCGGCGGCCAGCACGCCTGCGCCGTGGCCGACTCCCTCGGCATCCGCACCGTCCTGGTGCCGCCGATGGCCGGTGTGCTCTCGGCGCTGGGCATCGGCCTGGCCGACACCACCACCATGCGGGAGCAGTCCGTCGAGGTCCCACTCACCGCGGACGCCATGCCGCGCGTACGGGAGGTGGCCGCGCGGCTGGAGGACGCCGCCCGCGCGGAGCTCGCCGACGAGGGGGTGCCCGCCGGCAGCGTCAGGACCGTCTGCCGCGCCCACCTGCGCTACGACGGCACCGACACCACCGTGACGGTCGAACTCGCCGGTCCCGAGGCGATGAGGACCTCCTTCGAGGCCGGCCACCGGCGCAGGTTCTCGTTCCTGATGGACCGGCAAGTCGTCGTCGAGGCGCTGTCGGTGGAGGCGGTCGGCCTCACCGAGCAGCCCGACCTCGCCCCGGCCCGGCAGCCCGTACCGTCGGACGGAACCGCGGCGGACGGAACCGCGGCGGACGGAACCGCGGCGCACGGGAACGAGGCGGACGCCGTGCGGATGTACACGCGGGGCGCGTGGCGGGACGTGCCGCTGCTCCGGCGCGAGTCCATGCGGCCCGGGGACGCGGTGACCGGTCCCGCCGTCGTCACCGAGGCCAACGCCACCACGGTGGTGGACGACGACTGGCAGGCGACGATGGGGGCGGAGGGCCACCTGCTGATGCGCCGCGTGACCGTGCCCACCGGGACGCGGGTGAGCGCCGAGGCCGACCCGGTGATGCTGGAGATCTTCAACAACCTCTTCATGTCGATCGCCGAGCAGATGGGTGCGCGGCTGGAGGCCACCGCCCAGTCCGTGAACATCAAGGAGCGGCTCGACTTCTCCTGCGCGCTGTTCGACCCGGCGGGCGACCTCGTCGCCAACGCCCCGCACATCCCGGTGCACCTGGGTTCGATGGGCAGCAGCGTCAAGGAGGTCATCCGCCGCCGCGGCGCCGCGATGAAGCCCGGCGACAGCTACGCGGTCAACGACCCGTACCACGGGGGCACCCACCTGCCCGACATCACCGTGATCACGCCGGTCTTCGGCGCAGGGGCGGGCGCCGGCGCGGACCCGGGCGGCCGGGAGATCCTCTTCTACGTCGCCTCCCGCGGCCACCACGCCGAGATCGGCGGGCTCAGCCCGGGATCCATGCCGGCCGGCAGCCGCCGGATCGAGGAGGAGGGCGTGCTGTTCGACAACTGGCTGTTGGTCGAGAACGGCCGCTTCCGGGAGCGGCGGACGCACGCGCTGCTCACCGAGGGCCGGTATCCCTCGCGCAGCCCCGAGACGAACCTGGCCGACCTGCGCGCCCAGGTCGCGGCCAACCGCAAGGGCGTCGAGGAAGTGGCCGCGATGATCGAGCACTTCGGCCTCGACGTGGTGCAGGCGTACATGCGGCACGTCCAGGACAACGCGGAAGAGGCCGTGCGCCGCGTCATCGACGCGCTCAGCGACGGCTCGTGCGTGTACGAGACCGACTCCGGGGCGGTGATCCGCGTCCGGGTCGCCGTGGACCGCGCCGGCCGTGCCGCGACCCTCGACTTCACCGGCACCTCCCCGCAGCTCGACACGAACTACAACGCGCCGGCGTCGGTGACCACGGCGGCGGCCCTGTACGTCTTCCGCACCCTGGTGGCCGACGACATCCCGCTCAACGACGGCTGCCTGCGCCCGCTGCGCCTCGTCGTCCCCGACGGCTCGATGCTCGCCCCCCGCTTCCCGGCCGCCGTGGTCGCCGGGAACGTGGAGACCTCGCAGTCGGTCATCGGGGCCCTGTACGCCGCGATGGGCGTCCAGGCGGAGGGCTCGGGAACGATGAACAACGTCTCCTTCGGGAACGAGCGGCACCAGTACTACGAGACCGTGGCCTCCGGTTCCGGGGCGGGCCCGGGCTTCCACGGGGCGTCCGTCGTGCAGACCCACATGACCAACTCCCGCCTGACCGACCCGGAGGTCCTCGAATGGCGGCATCCCGTGCTCGTGGAGGAGTTCGCGGTGCGCCGCGGCAGCGGCGGCGCGGGGCGGTGGCACGGCGGCGACGGGGCCGTCCGCCGGATCCGCTTCCTCGAACCGATGACGGTCAGCACCCTGGCGAGCCACCGCCGGGTCCCGCCCTACGGCATGGCGGGCGGCTCGCCGGGCGCGCTCGGCTCCGCGCGCGTCGAACGCGCCGACGGCACCGTTACGCACCTGGCGGGCAGCGACAGCGTGCCGGTGGGCGCGGGCGACGTGCTGGTGGTCGAGACCCCGGGAGGCGGCGGATACGGCGCGCCCGCCTGACCGCGGCGCACGGACCGGGACACGGATTGGGACACGGGCTCGGACCGGGGTACGGACCTGGACTCCGTCCGGGGTACGGACCGGGGGGCGCCCGGCGGGCACGGGGGCGGCGGCGCGCCTCCGGTCACGTACGGTGCCGCCCCCACTGCGGGCCGACGACCGCCCACTCGCGGTCCAGGCCGGCGGCGCGCCGCCGGTCCAGGACGCGGTGCGCGACGGCCCAGCCGCCGCCTCCGATCAGGGCGGTGCCCGTGGCGGCCGCGGTGCCGTAGATGACGGCGAGGGCCCGGTCCCGTTCCGGGTCGACAGGAGAGTCGCGCAGGGCGCCGGTGGTGTCGAGCCAGATCGTGGTGCGGCTGCCGGCCGGGCTGCCGGGCGCCACCAGCGCGTCGCCCGCGTGGGGACGACCCACGGCCGCGACCCAGGTGACCGCGGCGCGGACCTGCCGGGAGCCGGCTCCGGCGGTGATCGCGGGCGGCGCGTCGCGGGTGAGGGTGGCGGACGTCCGCTGCCATCCGATGGGCGGGTGGGGGGCGTGGGCCATGGTGGCCAGTCCCGCGCCCACGCCCGCGGCGGGCGCCCCCACGGCCAGCAGCAGGCCGGCGGCGAGCAGCGCCCACGCCTCGATCCGGTCGGTGCCGCGCTTGAGCGGATTGCGCCGCCAGCGCCAGAGCCTCACGCTCGTACCCATGGCATACCCCCTCGCAGGTCCTCGTCTCGACGGTCCCAGGGCCGTCCCGCCCCGGACAGGGGCCGACGGGGCGGCGCCCGGGGCCGGACGGGACGCGTACGAGGGGCCGGGGGGCCCGTTCGGCCCTAGTGGCGGCGCGGGAGGGGGCGCGATGCTCGGACTGCGGCCGGACCGCGCGTGGGCGCCGGTCCGGCACGAGCGGGCGGCACGCGACAAGGAG
>NZ_JAINVH010000020.1 GCF_020400825.1 Streptomyces sp. HPF1205 | reverse complement strand
GTACCCCCCAATCAGCCGGACTGGCTTCCCCGCTCAACAGATAGCACACTCCCGTGGCCCTCATGCGACTCTTGTCGGCTTTCAAGACGCAGCACCCAGACCCGCAGATCTGGTGGATGCTGCTCAAGCCTCGGAGTGATGGATTCCGTCCAGCCGCCAGACCATCAGGCGACAGCAGATCCACTCAAAGAGTGACGAACCGCCCACTGAGATGGAAACGCCCCTCAGCATGGGACAACCGCCCCTCCCGAACCGACCGTCGATAGCTGCCTCCCGCAGCCGGTGTCGCCTTGCCGCCGCTCCGGGGCCGGGACCGTTCGACTCACGCCAGACCGCCGATGCCGACTGAGCGCCGCCACCTACGGTCCGGACCCGGTGATACCGCCCCGTACCGCTTTTACCTGCGGCTGTGGGAGTTGCGCTGCCACGTTGCGGTGTGGGGCGGGTGTGCCGAAGCGGGCGCCGGCGACTGCCCCGACGTCCTCGACGGCTGCCTCACCGGCACCGGACTCACGCTCGCCCCACCCTGACGACACCACCCTTTGAAGGTCAGTAACAGCCACGGTTCGCCGTCACAGGACAGCCCTTCCGAGGTCCACGGACGTCGAAGTGGATGACGTTGACGGCGGTGTCGGAGCAGGTGTGCCGGAGGTGCCTGGCGTACCCGCAGTCCGTTCACTTCTGCGCACGCTCCTCCATACTCGCCCAGAAATGGCGGAGATCGCGCAGTGTCGTGCCCTGCCACCATGCCGCCTGACGCATGTTCAGCAGTTGGTGCCGGTCGAGAAGGTCGTGCTGCTTTCGGCAGAAGGCCTCGTGGATCTCGGGCCAGTATGATTGCGGGGCGCGCGGCGGGTAGGGACACAGTCCGAACTCGCAGCCCGGCGCGCAGGTGGACCCGGCCTCGCGGCTCCCGGGCATCGCCTTGGATGTGGGCCTCAGCGGATCCCGGCTGCCGGAGAGGCACGGCGGGATGTCGCTGCGCATCGTTCTCGCCATCGTCCCAGCTTGCCGGGTCGGTTCTTCCCCCCTGTTCGCGAGGGTGCTGAGCACCAGCACATCGGCGACCAACATTCGGGCCCGCGGATCCAGCACCCCCCAACCCGCCGACGACGGGATCCATAGACGCTGAATCTGCCGCATGGCGCTCTGGGCGGGGGCGTAGGAACCGACCTTCGACACCACATCCGACTCATCGATCCACAGATATTTCTGCGTTTCACCCAGGTGAAGCGCCATGACCGCAAGACGACCTGCCTCCGTCACGAACGGATGCTCCCGGCGTCCGTCCCTTCCGCCTTGCGGCTGTCCGGGCGGCCCAGCTTCTGTCCCGGCCAGCGTCAGCCAGCCGCGCACCATACTTCGGGCCTCCAGGATCGGGATGTCCTGACGAAGGGACCACAGCGTCAGAGCATGCAACACGGTGAGATGCGTGTACCAGTAGGTGGTGCGTTTGAGCACGTCCACCGCCTTGTCGAAGAGGAACTTCTTCGACGCTTCTCCAGCGCGGCTGACTCGCCTGTTCGCCGCGAGCTTGAATCCCTGCGCCAAGGCCACTTCCTCCGGCAGCGAGATATCGTGGTGCTGCTTGCCGGCGCCGAGGCGGTCGACGTACCAGTTGACACGCTCCCCCGCCTCGGTCGGAGTGGTACCCGCGACGAGCATGGGGGAGAGCCACGCCTGCATCGTGGCGTACCATTCGCCCGACCGATGCTTGATATCTCTCCGATGCGGAATCACCCTGACGGCCTCACTCGCCCCCTGGCCTATCTGAGTCGCCGCCTCGAGCCGAACCGGGTAGGAATGCTCCTCGGCGGCAATTGCCAACAGGTTCATGTAGAATCGCTGCCGCTGCGGGTCATCCTTTTCACGTATCGCTTCTCCGAAGCGACGTATAAGCCCGATTTTCGCCTCCTCCACCGTCCGCTGATCCTCTTCCGGGCGTTCCCTCTGCGACATCTCCCGCCATCTCTCCCCCAACTTCAATGCCAATCCTTTGAGGTGCGACGAACGGCATACATTGTCGATGTCGATGAATGCGGCACAACCCTCCAGTATTTTCGCTGTTTCCGTGAGCCCGGAGGTCACTGGGTCCCACATCAGCAGACGATTGCCCAGCCTGTATCTCATCTCTTCCTCGGTCAGCCGGTCCGAGGAAATACCCTCAAGAAGTTGCTCACAACCGGCACCGCCACCCATTCTGAGAATGTTGGCATACATCACCATTGACAGCAGAAATTCTCGACCTAGGTTGCGAAAAGCCGCACTGGAAAATGATTCTTCCTTTTTCATGACCTTACCGAGAATGCCCGCACCCAGATACGCCTGCACGATACTGTGCGGAAAACGCACTCCACTCTCGGAGAATTCCACGAGTCCGAGACGCGAGCCGAGCGTGACAGCCATGGGAAGATCAATTCCCGTACCGTGCGCATTGTCTCTCTGTTCCTGGTGAAGGAGACCGTCCTCGGTCAATCCCTCAAGGCTCACCACAAGCGTATCTCTCTTTAGGCCGCTTGCGGCAAGCAGCCGTATCTGTTTGATGACTGCCAAGCGGGTATCCCTGTCGATGGCTGCGTCCTCACGGACCGCCCCCTCCATCAAGGCCCTCATCCATTCCGTCAGCAGACGGCAGCGAAGTTCAAGTACTGCGGTACGCAGAACCTCGTTCTCTCCGGAGGCCTCCGGCCGGATCCGACCGATGCGGTCACAAGCGCACAACTCCCGTGCGATCTCCAGATACAGCGGAGACTCCACCAGTCGACCGGTACTCACGATCTGTGCCAGCAGATACTCGTCACGGCGGTACGGACTGCTGTCCAGCAGGTACCGGGCGGCCTCGTCCTCGTTCAGCGGCTCCAGGTCGGTGATGGAAGCGTCCATCCCTCTGAGTGGATCGTGCGGACGGGAGGCAATGACCAGCGGGAGTCCGTTGTCCCCTGCCTGCTTGACCGCGTCGCGGATCAAGGCGTCGCGCTCTCGCGAACTCTCGTGCTCGTTACCGCCCTCCTTGATCAGCACTTCCTCTAGGCCATCAGCGAGGACGAAGACTTCGCGATCCCCCCGGAGTCTGCGCCACGCCTTCTCCTCGTCCTGATCGGACTGGAGACGTGATTTCACAATCTTCCCGAATTCCTTTCGCCCTGACTCCTCGAAGTCCAGGACATCGACGCCAGAGCTCGAATGGATTTCCCGCAGCCGAACTGGAACAGGAACCAGTCCCTTCTCACTCAACCTCTTCGCCAGACGCACCAGAACCGCCGTCTTGCCCGTGCCGACACCGCCCATGAGCACCTGAGGGCGCGCGTCGTCCCTGCTCCGAAGTTCATGGATGATCGACTCGCACAACTCGTCACGACCGACGACATCACCGAATATCGCGCCCACCGTGGAGACGAGGGCCCGAGAATCTTCTCCAACCGTTCTCAGATATTTTCTCTTGGCACGCCGGAAACTGAAGAACAGGAAGTAAATATAGCCCACGAGGATCAACAGTACGGGGAATGAGAATCCAGTTACCGAGGCACACGCCAGCCCGTTCTGTGAACACACGTCCTCCGCCCTTGATAGTCCGGGAGCGTGCCCACGAGGGTTCGTGATGATGAGATAGATCGCGGCCGAAAGCCAGGCTCCAACAACTAGAACAGATATCAGCAACGCTGAGAAGAACGCCGCCTGACGCCATCTCGGGTTCCACGGGTAGTGTCTGTCACGGAACTCCCACAGCCGGTTGGTGAACGACATGCGTACGCCGGCCAGCCATTCATGGAGGACCCTGGCCACGCGCCGGACCCACACCCCCGGCTGACCCGGTTCCTGCGACTGCCGTCTCATCGGCTGGTAATTTGGATCTTTCATGAGTGCCTTCTCGGTCGAAGCGTCAAGGTCCGACTCGCGCGCAGGTACCCAATACCAGGTTCGGCGGGCCGGAGGGTGACGGCAAATCGATCTCGAGTCCCCGCCGCGGCCTGCGCATACCAACCGCTGCGGCTTCGGCCGCCCGCCAATCCAACCGAGCCGACGCACGCGTCTCCCCCGCCCAACCGCTTTTCCGTCTCAAGGCTGGTTGAGCAGTCTCAGGGCGTGGCAGTGAACCGTGCTGCAGCTCGATGATCTGCTTAAAGGATCACTTGCCTGGCGCCAGTCTCTGGTGGTTGCCGGACCAGCCGATGTCGAGGTCGAGCAGTGACGTGCGCGGTGTGTCGCTGCCCCAGAGGCCCAAACCGG
The DNA here is from genome assembly GCF_020400825.1 of Streptomyces sp. HPF1205. Lineage (GTDB taxonomy): Bacteria > Actinomycetota > Actinomycetes > Streptomycetales > Streptomycetaceae > Actinacidiphila. The sequence continues at coordinate 133,073 of NZ_JAINVH010000020.1, read as the reverse complement.
TGGATGTCGATCACGAACGAAGGCGCCTGGCGGCGAAGGGATGGGCGCGGTGGGTGAAGGCGCAGCAGACTCTACTGCGGGATTTACTGCAGGGAGTGGCGACTTGATCGTTCCTGCGGTCGCTTCTCTGCTGTGTGCTCGCAGGGGGTGTATGCCGGTGATCTCGTTGTAGCCGAGGGACTGCCGCTCGCCCAGCGGGGGACGCCGTCCTGAGAACCCGGCCGAGCCACTCGTTTCACCAGGTCAGCCCGGCGTACGCCGTCCACGTCTCGTCCAGGGACACCGGTGGAGCGCGGGTCGCATCGGCGCGGAGCGGGACAGCACGCCGCACTCCCCGCCAGCACCAGAAGGGCCCCTGACCCGCACAATCGCAGGTCAGGGGCCCTTCTCAAGGTGTGGCGGCACGTGGATTCGAACCACGGTAGGCAAAGCCGACGGATTTACAGGCTGCGCGGGGCATGGCCTCTGAACTGGCCAGATGCCTGCGGGCAAACGACCTTCCCCACTGTCACCCCACGGGCACCCACGCCGACGAACACGCGCTCAGCCGCTCCGGCAGTCCCACAGGAAAGTGCCCCTGATTCGTAGGACTGGCGCCAGGCACCGGAGGTGACGGACTACGATGTTTGGCCCTGAATGAGCACAAAATAGGGGGGCGGAGTTGTTGACGGATGCCTTAATGGTGCTGGCCTCGACGGGTGGGGGTGCCGTGGTCCAGGCCGCTGGCACAGATGCGTGGCAGAGCTTTCGCAATGGTGTGGCCCGACTGGTGGGCCGTGGCGAAGCCGAGCGGGAGCGGCGGGAGCTGGAACGGCTCGACCGCACGCTGGCCGAGTTGGAAGCTGCGGGCGATGACCAAGAGGGGGAGCGGGTCCGGCTAACCCACGCGGCGGCCTGGCAGACACGGTTCGAGTCGCTCCTGGAGGAGGCCGCCGAGCACGATCGTGAGCGGATCGCCGCCAGCTTGGAAGCGTTGGTCTCAGCGGTGAACGGCGCTGCCGGGGATCGTCACGTGCACAACGACTTCCGGCACTCGACGTTCCACGGCCCGGTGCAAGGCAGCGGGACCCAGAACAACCACTACCATCAGCGGTAAGGCGAGCGGCTGTGGGGAGCAAGGGGAAGGCCGTCGGCGGCCGGAGCAAGGGCAAAAATAAGTCGGCGAGAGCTGGGAGTTCGGGCGGCCGTGCGAGGCCAGTGCCGCGCAACGACTTCCAGCACAGCCGGTTCGGCGGTCCCACCCAGGGCAGCGGAACACAAAACAACACCTTTGTGCAGCAGTATGCCCCCGTCCCGACAGCTCTAGCATCCTTGCCCCCACTTCCACCCGAATTCACAGGCCGTGACGACGACGTCGCTTTCCTCCTCGATGTCCTCGACCCGGCGCAAACATACCCTCGCACTGTGGCGGTCGTGGCTGGGCTCGCCGGAGTGGGGAAGACCACGCTGGTCCACGCCGCCGGTCACGCCGCACACGAGCGCGGCTGGTTCACCGGCGTGCTCCTGGTCGGACTGCGCGGATACGACCCGAGCCCGGCACAGCCGGAAAATATCCTCGACGCCCTGCTGCGCTCGCTAGGTGTGGAAGCTGCCCACATCCCGCCCACAGCATCGGAGCGCGAGGCTCTTTACCGCTCCGAGCTCGACGCTCGCGAGCGGGCCGGAGAGCGGCTCTTAGTGATCGCTGACAACGCATCCAGCGTCGAGCAGGTAAGGCTGCTTCTACCGCCCGGCAGACACGGCTTGCTCGTCACTTCGCGCCGCTCCCTGTCTGGCCTGGGGCGGCTGCGCATCCTGAACCTCCTCCAGCCGCAAGACGCCGTGACGCTGCTAGATGCGGCGTTGCGGAACGCCAACCCCGAGGACTCACGGGTAAAGGACGATCCTGAAGCAGCTGAACGAGTAGCTCTCGCCTGCGGTTGCCTTCCCCTTGCTTTGCAGATCACCGCCGCACTGCTGACGACTGATCCTGGCCAACCGCTGGCCGAGCGCGCCGATCACCTCACCAGCGGAGAGCAACGTTTGGAAGAACTGGACGACGGAGAACGAAGTCTGAGGGCCGCCTTCGACCAATCATTTGACCGCTTGCCGCCCCAACAGGCCGAACTCTTCACTCTCCTCTCTCTAAACCCGGGGCCTGACATATCCACCACAGCAGCAGCCGCCCTTGTTGGCCAGCCCGATCGATCCGTTGATCAACTTTTAGGCCAGTTGGCCACCTTCCACTTCATTCAGCGAAGCGCCACTCGCGGCCGCTGGCAGATACACGACCTCCTCCGCGAATACGCCACTGCACGAGCAGTGGCACGTGCAGCCACCTCTGGGCCGGCCCGGCGCCGTCACGACGAGGCCCGCACGCGCCTCATGAACTACTACACACGCACAACCCAAGCCGCAAGCGGATACGTCGACCGCTCTCAGAGGACAACAACGGCACGAGTTTTTGGAAACCGGGCGCGAGCACTTGAATGGCTGGACGCCGAACGCCCCAATCTCATTGCTATAACACACGCAGGGGGTGCAACACAGCAAGTCATGCATTTAGCAGTCGCTCTCGGACCGTACTTGGAGTGGCGGAGACAGCTTCATGATTTGGTAGCCATTCAGTCTCTCGCCTTGGACGTTTGCCGGGAAATTGAGGACAGGCACAACGAACCTAACATCTGGAACAATCTCGGCAACGCTCTTCATGAAGTGCGACGGTACGAAGATGCTATCCAAGCCTACGAGACCGCTCTCGCCCTCTACCAGCAGCACAACGACCCGGACAGCGAAGCCAACACCTGGACCAACCTCGGCTCCACCCTATGTGAAGTGCGACGCTTCGACGAAGCGATCACCGCCCACGAAAACGCCCTCGCCCTCCACAAAAAGCACAAAAACCCGAGCGGCGAAGGCAACGTCTGGAATCATTTCGGCATAGTTCTACGCGGCATGCGACGCTTCGACGAAGCGATCACCGCCCACGAAAACGCCCTCGCCCTCCACAAAAAGGACAAAAACCCGGACGGTGAAGCCAACTCCTGGCACAGCCTCGGCATCGTTCTACACGAAGTCCGACGCCTCGACGAAGCAATGACCGCCCATGAAAACGCCCTAGCCCTCTGCCAGCAGCATGGTGATCATTACCGCGAAGCCGGCGCCTGGAATAACCTCGGCATCGTTCTGCACGAAGTGCAACGCTTCGACGAAGCCATCACCGCCCACGAGACTGCCATCAGCCTCTACCAACAGCACAAGGATCCCCACCTCGAAGCCATCGTATGGGACAACCTCGGCAATGTTCTGCAAGAAGTGCAACGCTTCGACGAAGCCATCACCGCCCACGAGACTGCCATCAGCCTCCACAAAAAGCACAAAAATCCGAATGATGAAGCCACCGCATGGGAAAACCTCGGCGCCACGCTGCGAAAATCGAGGCGTTTTGATGAAGCAATTACCGCTGGCGAACGAGCCGTGGAGATGCTAAATGGAGCCAGAAATGGATTCCGAACGGGCAAGGCACTCGAAGAACTCGCCGAGACTCTGGCCGCAGCCCAGGTCGATAGCCGAAGGGTACAGGCGGTGTGGCTACGAGCGGCGGAGGAATACAAACAGGTAGAGGCTACGGAGGAAGCAGCCAAGGCTCTGGAGGAAGCAGAAAAAATAGCCTAGCAACGCCGTGTTCCAACATCATCAGGGAGCGGTACCGAACAGGCCACTGCCACTCAGCGTTTGACGCTGGCGGCCATTCTATTCGTGAAGCTAGCGGCGACGAGCCGCTCGTACGCAATGCTCACCTCGTCAGGCACCTTCTGTCGTATCATCAATCCCCTGTCAGGATAATTTTTGATGCGTTGAGCCGCACCAACCATCATGTCAATCACGAGCTTTGCATCCTGGATGGTCGACACATATTCGGAAAGCGTCAACGACGCTGAGATGCTGAGAAAATTCACGGAATCCCATAGCTTCCGCGCCGTCGCATATGCCCGTCGCTCTTCGTAGGGCTTACTGACCAAAAGGACTGATGCGACCTTGACGTGCGCCTCTTGGAGCAACGCTCGGCTGAATTCGATATTCTCGCCCGTGTTCCGGGCCCTCGGCTCAACGAGAACCTTCTCGGGCGGCACACCGAGTTCCAGCACCCGTTCCCGGTAGTGGACAGCCTCGCCCCGCGGCATGCGGTCCTTCGTCGTCGGGCTGTTGGCGCCCGTGACCACCAGGAGCGGGAACATGTCGCGGTGGTAGAGGTCCGCCGCCACGTCCGCCACGCCCAGGTCGTGGCTGCCCAGGGCGATGCCGACAGAGCAGGGGCGCGGCTCCTGGTGCATCTGGAGGTAGTCCCACAGGATTTCGGCGTCTGCCCAGTTCTGCTCGGTGATCACGGCTGCTGTTCCTCGGGCTTCTTGGCGGAGTCGGGGACCTTGAAGTCGTATGCCCAGGAGAAGCGGGATGCCGCGTGGACGCCGATGGCGTACTCCACCACCGTCCCGTCGGCCGTGTACGTCGTGCGGTGCAGCTCGACGACAGGCTCGCCGGCCGGGAGCATCAGGAGCTTGGCCTCTTCCGGGGTGGCGACCCGGGCGAACAGCTCTTCCCTCATGTGGTCGATCTCGTACCCAGCGTCGTAGAGGACACGGAAGCCGCCGCCCCGGCCTGCCGGGCCCGGCGTCGGGTCGACGATGCGCGTGCCCTCGACGTGCTCCGGGCGGTAGTAGCTCGTGAGGGTGTGCGTCGGCTGCTCGCCTTCCTTGACCAGCCGGGCCCGCGCGTAGACGTCACTGCCCTCGGGGATGCCATGGGCCGCGGCGACGGCGGCCGGGGCCGGCACCCGGCTGACGGTCTGCGTCTGCTCGTTCCGGCGGTACGAGCGGCCCGAGGCCACCCGGTCGGCGATGAACGCCACCTCGTCGCCGTCGCGCCACTTGGCCTTGTCGTACCGCTCGATGCCGATCCGCTTCAGCGGCGTCTGCGGCCGCACGATCGTGCCGTGGCCGCGTGAGGAGATGACAAGGCCCTCCGCCTCCAGCGCCTTATAGGCCGCGTGCACGGTCGACTTGGACCCCTTGCCCGACTCCACCAGATCGCGAATGTGCGGAAGCTGCTGGCCAGGGGCGTACTCACCACTGCGGATGCGTTCAGCCAGCCGGTCGGCCAGCTCACGCCACTTCGGTGCCATGCGGATCTCCTCTCACCAGCCTTAGTCAAACACAGTCCCAGGACTGTTGACAGTCCTGGGACTGTGAGGCATGGTTCTTCTCAGATCGCCGCAGTCCTAGGACTGTGGAGGCCAAGCCATTCGGAGGGCTTTCTTTGTGCTGCTCCGAAACGCACCGAATAGGGGCCCGGGACAGAGCGGGCCGAGGGACCCGGACCCCTGGTCAACCGGAGGGCACGAGACCGAAAGGTCACGTCTCTGCCTGATACGGGAGCACGCTCCCGAAGGAGACACCACACAACGCTTTCCGCAACTCAAGCGCTGCGGCCGGTTGCCTGATCCGCCCGTCTCGCACGGGCGGTGAGGGGGAGCCGCGTCAGCGGTTCAAAGGGCCGACATTCCGCCGTCACCGCGGCCCCTTGCACGACCTGTACCGACGGCGAGCGGGCCGAGCTGGTCCGCGAGAAACACCGAAGCGGCCGAACGCGCGGCGACGACAACGCCCGCCCCTGCGGCCGCTCACCGACCCTTCTTCGCTGGGCGTCCCCGGAGTTGGAGCTCCGGGGACGCCATTTCGGGCCGTCGAACTGAGAGGAACCACGACCCATGAAGGACGTTACCCCCGCCTGCGAGCCGCGGCTCGCGAGGCTCTTCGAGATGCACCACGAGCGTCTGGTCCGCGCGCTGCGGGCCCGCCTCGGGCGCTACGACTGGTACTTGGCCGACGTCATCGCCGACCGCACCTGGCGGCTCGCGGCCGACCGGCTCGACCGCCTGGCGGCCGCCGACGCCGACGCGTTCCCCTGGCTGGCCGAGCTGGCCCGGGCCGCGCAGGTGGCGCACTTCCGGGCCGCCCGCGCGTCCAAGACGGACGGCGGCCACGCCCGCGCGTACGTGCTCCCGTCCCTGTCACCCGCCCGGGCCGCCGTCCCGTTCGCCGTCAAGGCGTCCGTGCGAGTGCCCGACGGCGAACCCGCCGCGACGGGGGTGGCCGCGTGAGGACCGCCGCGAATGTGTGCCTGTTCCTGCTGACCGTGCTGAGTCTGTCGCTCGGCGTCCTGGCCGGCACCGTCGCGCTCGCGAGCCTGCTGACGGAGACGGCCGCGCGCATCGCGGCCGCCGCCGGCGACCGGTTCGCGCGGCGCTTCCGCGTCACCCCGTTCACGTCCGGGCTGCGCGACGAGATCGCCGCCATGCTCGCGAGCAAGGAGGCCCGGTGATGGCCACGTACCAGGAGGAACGCCGGGCGGACCGGGCCGCGGCCGCCACACAGGCCCGCGAGGACAAGCGCCTGCTGCTGGACGCCCAGCTCCAGGCCAAGCGGATCGACGCGGAGCAGCGCCGCCTGGACGCCGAGACGCGGGCGGAGCAGGAGCGCAAGGACAAGGCCGAGAAGCGCCGCCAGGAGCAGGCCGAGCGGCGGGCACGCCAGGCCGAGAAGGACGCCAGGAAGGCCGCGGCCGCCGCCAAGCGGGCCAGGCGCGTCGCCTGGCTGAAGGCGAACCCGGCAACGCTGTTCGTGGCGTTCGTGATGGTCGCCAGCATCGTGCCCGCCGTCATCTCGCAGGTGGGCGCTCTGGCCGGCGCCGGGGTGTACGGACCCCTGGCCGCGCTGCTCGCCGCGATGTTGGAGGGCGGCGCGTGGGCGATCACCTTTATGGGCAAGCAGGCCGAGGACGCGGGCCGCGAGACCCGCACGTACCGGATCGCCACCTGGCTGACCGCCTGTGCGGCCGCCGCAGTCAACCTCTGGCACGGCATGGAGGAGTACGCCGCGCATCCATGGGTGGCGTTCGTCCTGGGCGGCTCCAGCCTCTTCGCCATCGGCATCTGGGACATGAAAACCCACGGCTCCCACGGCCGTACGAAGGCGGAGAAGAAGGAGCAGGCGGCCCGCGAAAAGCACGCCGCCGACCGCCGCAGGCACCACAAGGACATCGTGCGTGAGGCGGACCGGCTGCTCGCCGCGATGCCGTACGGGGCCATCTCCGAGGAGGAGGCGTTCGCGGCCGCCTGGCGGATCCACCGGGGCGCCGAACCGGGGATGTCCGCCGAGCTGTACGCGACCGCGACGAACAGCCGCGTGCAGCTCGGCGCAGCGTTCGAACTGGGTGAGCACGCCCGGCCGGAACTGCTGCGCTCCGGGCTGCTCGCCGCCGCCCTGAACCCGCTTCCGAACGCCCTGCCGACACTCGGACGGGTGACGCCGCTCGCCGATCTGAGCGAGCCCGAGGAGGGCGCCAGTGTCACGCCGATCGGCGCCGCGAAGCCGCAGGTCGCGTCCCAAGTCCCCCCGGTCGAAAAGACGTCCGGGAAGGGGCCGAAGCCGAACCCGGTTCCGCCGTGCCGGACCAAGGGCGACACCCCGCCGTTCCACACCGCCGCGCGCATTGCGGCGGCCGAGACGGCCCGCCGTTCCGCGACCGCCCGCGTGAGCTGAGGGGAGGGCACCTGCGATGACCGACGAAGAGCGCGAGGAACTGAGCCGCAAGGTCGCCGAGGCGAACAAGCGCAGCGAGAACGGGAGCGGCAAATGACCACCGCGTGCGACTGGTGCGGGCAGGGCGACCACGACCCCATCAAGCCCCAGGACGACGACTGAGCGGCGCCACCCGCCCCGGCCGGGAAACGCCCGGCCGCCCCGAACAGACCCGAGAGGACGATCCGTTGACCAGTCCCGCCGCCCGCTTCGCCGCCGTCTACGCGGCGCTGACCGCGTCCCATGAGGTCGCCGACCACTGGGTGCAGGTCGACACGCAGGCCGTCGCCAAGGGCCGGGCCGGCCGCGACGGTGCCGTGGCGTGCGCCACGCACGTCGCGACCTACACCGCCACGCAGGCCCTGGCCCTGGCCGCCACAAGCGGCGCTCTCAACCTGCGGCTCAGCCCCCGCCGGGCCGCACTCGCCCTGACCGTCTCCGCGGTGACGCACTACGTCGCCGACCGGCAGGGCGGCCACTGGCAGGACGAGCAGCCGCACGGCGTCGTGCGCCTGGCCGCCGCCACCGGCCACGCCGGATGGCTCCGGCGCGACCCCGGCGCCGGCTACCTGCTCGACCAGTCCTGGCACAAGGGCTGGATCACCGTCGCCGCGCTGCTCGCCGCGGCCGACTTCTGAACTCGCCCCGGGGCGGCCGCCAATCCGCCAAGACAACCGGCCGCCCCGGGCCCCTGATCCCTCGCATGGAGAGACGGAGCCACCAGCATGACCGAACAGACCACCGGCAGCGAACCGGACCGCCTGGCCACGGTCACCGTGTTGCCCACCGCCCGCACCACCGATCCGGACGCCGACACCGTCGTCCTGGACTCGGCCCGCCGGGTCCTCGCCGACGCCCACCAGGGCGGCCCGGCCGCCACCGTGGTGGAGAAGGTCGACCTGGACGACTGGGACGATCGCCCGCTGATCCCGGCCTGGACGCGTACCGCCGAGGGGTGGGCCGCGTGGGCGGGCCGGGCCTACCGTTCCCGCCGCCGCGCCGCCCGCCGCTGGCTGCGGCGGCAGCGCACCGACCGGGGCCATGTCGCCCAGTTCCGGCGCGGCTCGCGGCGCCTTCACGACTGGGTGGTGGGCCTGGAGGGCGTTCAGGTCCAGGCGCTGCACCATGCCGCGCAGATTGCCGCCCGCGAGGCTCGTACCGCCAACCGCACGGCCCGGTTCACCCCCAAGGTGTTCCCGGTCAAGTACAAGGCCGCCACCACTGCGGCCGTGAAGGCGACCGCCGTCGCGGAGGCCGCTACGGCCGCCTACCGGAAGGCCCGCATGGAGCGGCGCCGGGTCCGCCAGATGCGGGCCGCCGTCGTCTACGGTCCGCCGGCCGCCGCCATCACCGCCGGGTACGCCACCGCCGGGGGCCTCGGGGCGGCCGCAGGGGTGCTGGCCACCTTCGCGGGCGGGGCGTTCGCCGGACGCCACCCCGTCAGCGAGGAGCGGGACTGGTCCGCCGACTGGCGTTCTCTCGGCGACGGCGACGCCATGTCCGCCCCGATGCTGGACCAGGTCTTCCGGGCCGCGAAGGTGATCGGCGCCGAGGAGACGCTGCGGGTCGTGCAGATGCCGATGCTCGACGCCCGCGGCGCGTGGTCGGCGGTCCTGGACCTGCCGCCGGGCATCCCGGCGAAGAAGGCGCTGCGGGCCACCGACGAGCTGGCGGCCGCCTTCGGCGTCGAGGAGGCGCAGGTCTCCGTCACCAAGAAGGGCCGCTCCGGGCGCATCGAGCTGTACGTGACCCGGGACCTTCCCTTCACCGAGAAGGCCGGCCCCGGCCCGCTGCTCGCCCACGACGGCCCCACGAACTTCTGGGGCCGGATCAGCATCGGCCCGGACGTGCGCGGCCAGCACGTATCCGTCTCGGTCGTCGAGCGGTCCGGGCTGGTCGGCGGTGAACCGGGCGCGGGCAAGTCCGCATCCGGGAACACGATCCTGCTCGCGGCCGCACTCGACCCGCGCGTCATCCTGTGGCTGGCGGACGGCAAGGGCGGTGGGGACCTGGAACCCTTCGAGGCGCTGAGCGAGCGCTTCGAAGGCCTGGCCGACCCCGAGGCGTTCAACGCGATGCTCGACGACCTCATCGACGACATGAAGCGCCGGTACGCAACGCTGAAGAAACTCGGCAAGCGCAAGGTCACCGAGGCCCTGGCGAACGCCCACCCGGAACTGCGGCAACTGCTCCTGTGGGTCGACGAGCTGATGTTCTACACGACAGACGAGGACTACGGGAAGAAGATCACCAAGAAGCTCCGCAACCTCGTCTCGCGCGGCCGCGCCGCCGGGATCATCACCTTCTGCGCCACCCAGAAGCCCGGCTCCGACGTGGTCGACACGTCCCTCCGGGACCTGCTCAGCATCAGGTGGGCGCTGCGCTGCACCACCCCCGAGGCGTCGGACACGATCCTCGGCCGGGGCGCGGCGGCGGCCGGGTACTCCGCCAAGTCCATCGAAGCCGAGATGCGCGGCGCCGGGTACCTGTGGTCCGAGGGGCAGAACCCGGTCCTGGTCCGGGCCGACTACTACAACGACGACCAGGTCACCGAACTCTTGGAGCGGGCCCACGACTTGCGCGACAAGGCCGGCACCCTGCCCGCCGGACCGCGCACGCTCGCCGACCGGCTCCGCGACCTGGCGGACGACGACGCCCGCCTCCTGGCCGTCGTCCTGGACACCTTCGCGGCCGCCGACCGCACCGCCCAGGAGGAGGCCGCGGCCGCCGGGACCTCTCCCGCGATGGTCAAGGCCGTCGACTGGCTGCCCGGCACGGTGCTGCTCGACGCCCTGGCCGCGGCCGGCATCCCGGCGACCGCCGAACGCCTCGGCGCCCTGGTCGTACGGACCGACGAGGAGAAGGCCAAGCACGGTTGGAACGGCAGCCGGGTGACCGGCTACCCGCTGGCCCGGGTGCACGCCGTGATCGCCGATCGCTTCGGCCTGGCCGTCTGATCCCAACCCGGACACACCCCGGACCGCCGCACTGGTTTGCCCAGGTTCGGCCCCTGGCGGCGCGGTCGTCATCCCGGACCCGACGGGTGAGTCCCGGACGCCTCACGTCCGGGACTCACGCGCGAGCGTCCGGGATGGCCAACCCCATTGACCTGCGGCGATGCATGCCCGGTCCGGGCCGTGTCCGGGTCACCGTACTCCCCCAAAACGGCACATAAGACTCTGCGAGGAGTCCCCCGTCATGACCGCACAGACACTCCCCCGGACCCTGCCCGACGTCCGCCCCGACGACGTCGACGCGCGGCTCCTGGTCCGCGAGATCGAGCAGTACCTCGCGGCCCGGGGCCGCGCCACCGCCCACCCCCTCGTCACCGCGACCACCGAGGAACTCGTCCGCCAGGCGCTCGCCGAACCGGACGACAGACCGGCAGCCGCGCCCGACCGCGACCCGGAACTCCCCGGCGGACTGTGGCGGGTGCTGCCCGACCGGCTGCTCGTCCTCCACCTCGGCCGCCGCGGCGAAGCCGTCCAGCGCCTGCGGATCTCCGTCGCCGAGCACCTGGAGCTGACCGCACTGGTCCTGGAGCGCTGGGGCTGGGCGCAGACCGGCGAGCACGTCCGCACGGCAGGCGGCCGCCGCTGCGTCCTCGGCGCGCAGCGCGTCCTCTACGCCCTCGGCTACGGCACCGAGGACACCGCCATCGCGGCCGGCGCCCACCTGGACGCCGTGCTCCGCGCCCGGGGCGTCCGCCAGACCTACCCGGCCTGGAACGAAGCGCCGGGCGTCACCCGCGAGCAGGTGCTCGACGTGGTACGCGAGGCAGCGGCGGCCGCCCGCCGCTGAAAGATCGAGTGAGTCGACAACGCGGTCACGCGGTGCGCGCCCAACTCCTCACAGCGCGAAAGGTCGATAAGCCAGAGCCTGATCGACCACCTCACCTGCCGTCGGCTCCTGTCCCTTGGGCCAGAAGATCAAGTCGCTCACGTAGCCGGTCGGGCAGCGAAGGGCTCTGTCGAGCGCCTCCAACACGTTGTGTGCCTCGGCATCGTCGGCATAGTCCGCATCCATGATCTTCTGCACCAGGGCCACAGCTGTTTCGCGAGTCATCCTGGCGAAGTCACCCCCCAAAGAAGTAGAAGCCTGCAGACATACGAGGAACGAGACGGCTCCTAGCTCTCACGAAGCGAGATCCATCGTTCCGTCTCCCGATGGCGGTGCAGCCCTGCGGAGGAAAACTCGTCCTCGTCGGGAGTCGCGACCACGCCGAGTCGACGCAGGGCTTGGGATATCGGACTGCCGGCAGGCGGACACGGTTGCTTCTCGGCCCAGGTCAGAGGACCGAGCACGATCGACCCACCGGCCCAGGCCACGGCGGCCTGCTGGCCGACTCCGCCGAAGTACTCGGCTTCCACGTACGCCACCGGTCCTTGTTGGGACCAGGCGGCCAGGACCGCGCCGAACCCGCCGGGAAGCTTCCACAGGTCGGGAAACTCACTCTTCTCGCCGTTGGTCACCGCGTCGAAGAGCTGATCGGTCATCGGCATCAGCGACAGGCCCTGCGCGAGCGGCGCAAGTCGAGCCTCGGGGAAATGCCGCGTGGCCGACCTGAGCTGCTCGCTGCCCCCGATCACGGCCTGCAGGTCGTAACCCACCCGTCCCCCTTACTCACCACCGCGGCCGGAGCCCTTGAACGGCCGCGGACACATCCACTCAGTCCCACGCACGGGGGTGGCCCCTCACGCCAATGAACAGGCCACCCCCTTCCCGTCCCCTACCAGGAACAGGAGCACGTCCAGCATGACCCATCCCGTCCACCACGCGCTGCGTTCCGCCGCGCTCGCGGCCGCCGAGCGCGGCTGGCCCGTCTTCCCGCTGCGGCCAGGCGACAAGCGGCCCGCGATCACGGCGTGGGAGCAGCGGGCCACCACCGACAGCGCGCGCATCGAACGGTGCTGGGCGCACACCCCGTACAACGTCGGCATCGCGACCGGCCCGGCCGGGCTGGTCGTCGTCGACCTGGACACTCCCAAGGGCGCCAACGACGTCCCGCCTGCCGCGTGGGCGCTGCCCGGGATCGGCGACGGCGCTGACGTCCTGGCCGTGCTCGCCGAGCGGCGCGGCCAGCCGTACCCGGGCCACACCTTCACCGTGCGGACCGGCCGGGGCGGCGCCCACCTGTACTTCACCGCTCCCGACGGCGCCGAGCTGCACAACAGCGGCGGCAAGCTCGGCTGGAAGGTCGACACCCGCGCGGCCGGCGGGTACGTCGTGGCCAGCGGCAGCGTGGTCAACGGCCGCCGCTACGAAACGACCCACGACACGGCGCCCGCACCGCTCCCGGCCTGGCTGTTGCAGGCGCTGAGGCCCGCCCCGGCTCCGACCGGGACGCTCGGCCAGGTGCCGACCGGGCGCCGCGCGGTCGGTCTCGTACGGACAGTGCTGGACGCCGGGGAAGGACAGCGGAACAACCGCCTGTACTGGGCGGCGCTGCGCGCGTACGAGAGCGGCGGCGCGGCCGCCGAGGGCATCTCGGAGGCACTGGTGGGCGCGGCCGTCGCCGTGGGACTGCCGGAGCGTGAGGCGCGCGCCACCGTGGCCTCGGCCGCCCGCAGGGCGCGGGGTGAGCGATGAACAGCGCCAAGCAGGCGCGGGAGTTGCTGGCCGCCAACGGCGTCGAGGTCGACGGCAAGGAGGGCAAGGGGCCGTCGCAGGCATCGCAGTTGGTGGCGCTGGCCCGGGACCGGTTCGAGGTCTTCATGTCCGAGGACGGCCGCCCGTACGCCGTACCGCTGGGCGGACCGAACATCGCGCTGCCGCTTCGCGGAAAGGCCGGCCTGCGCTCCCAGCTCGCCCGCCTCTACACCGACGACACCGGCGGCAACGTCCCGTCGCAGTCCGCGCTCACCGACGCCATGACCGTCCTGGAGGGCATCGCGGCCGTCGCTGAGCCGCGTACGCCGCAGCTCCGTTCCGCACGCCACGGCGACCGGATCGTGGTCGACCTGGCGACGCCGGACGGCCGGTGCGTACTGATCGGGCCGGACGGTTGGGAGACAGCGCCCCGTTCTCCCGTCCTCTTCCGCCGCTCCGGGGCCATGAAGGCGCTGCCCGAACCGGTCGGCGACGGCGACGGCCTGGCCCGGCTACGGGCCCTGATGAACACCTCCGAAGAGGGATTCCACCTGCTGGTCGCCTGGCTGGTGGCCGCCTTCATTCCCGACCTGCCGCACCCGATCCTCACCTTCCGGGGCGAGCAGGGCACGGGGAAATCGAAGGGCGCGGCAATGGTCATCGGCATTGTGGACCCGTCCGGGGCACCCAAGCGGACCGCGCCGCGAGATGTGAAGTCGTGGGCCACGCAGGCGTTCAACTCCTGGGCGCTGTGCATCGACAACGTCTCGACGGTCCCGGACTGGTTCTCCGACTCGCTGTGCCGGGCGGTGACCGGCGACGGCATCGTGGACCGGGCCCTCTACACCGACGACGACGTGGTGGTCCTGGAATTCCGGCGCGTGCTGGCCATGACGACCATTGACGCCGGGGCGCTGGCCGGCGACCTGGCCGAGCGGCTGCTGACGATCGAGTTGCACACCATCCCCGACAGCAAGCGCCGCGAGGAAGCCGAACTCGACCGCGCCTACCGCGAGGCGCACGCGGGCATCCTGGCGTCGCTGTTCGACCTGCTGGTGAAGGTGCTGCGCGTCCTGCCGGACGTGACGCTCACGCACCGGCCGCGTATGGCCGACTTCGCCCGCGTCCTGGCAGCCGTCGACCACGTCACCGGCTGGGACACCCAGGGCAGCTACCAGGCCACCGCCGCCGATGCGGTGGCCGACGTCTTGGAGGGCGAGCCGTTCGCCCGCGCCGTCGTCGAGCTGGTGCGCGCGGCCGGCCCCGAGGGCATCTGCATGTCGGCCGCGGACATCCTCGCCGCGGTCGACGCTCCCGAGAAGCTGCCGCGCAGGTGGCCGAAGGACGCGACGCGGGCCGGGGGTCAGCTCAAGCGGCTCGCCCCCGCGCTGCGGGCCATCGGTATCGACGTGGATGACTCCCGCCGCGAGCCGGACGGCAACCGGTCGCGCCTGTACCGGCTGACGTCGGCAGAGAGTGGGCGCATTTCAGCACCCGGAGCACCCGCAGCACCCGGAACCGCCGTTGATCAGCACGAACGTCCGGGTGCTGCGAGCGACCCCAGCACCCGGACAGCGCCCGCCAGCACCCGGCTTCCGGGTGCTGCGGGTGCTGCACCGGGTGCTGCGGATTCCCCAGCACCCGGACAGCGCAGCCTGCCTGACCTGCACGAACACGCCCGGCCGGGTGCTCCGGGCGCTCCGGGTGCTGGAATGCAGCACTTCTCTGGTCCCCCGCCCCTCTGCGTGGTCTGCCGGACGCCGATGGACCCCGTCCTCGGCGCCGGACAGACCACCCACCCCGGATGCGAACCCGTACCGGTCGGCCGGCCATGAGCCGCCGCGCACTCCGCCCCGTTCTGCCCCACTCACCCGCACGCGGAAAGGAAGACACCCTCGTGGCGAACAGTCAGCAGATGCTCAAGCTCGACCAGGTGCTCGCCGAGCTGGGCATGTCCCGCGCCGCCTTCTACCGCATGCGCGCCCGCGGCAAGGGGCCACGGCTGCTCAAACTCCCGAACGGCCACCTGCGCGTCCGCCGCTCCGACCTGGACGCATGGGTCAGCCAACTCGACACTCCCGCCTACTGATCCCACCTTCCGAGGGCCCGCCGCAGACCGCCGCAGCGGGCCCTCGCACGTTCTGAAAGGCCCCTCGTGGCTTACACCTTCGACGTCCGTATCTGGTCTGTCCGGCACCGCAAAGACCGAGGCCGGAACAACGCCGAACTCCGCTGGAAAGTCGGCTCCACCCCGCACTCGCAGACCTTCCGTACCAAGACCCTCGCCGACGGCCGCCGTGCCGAGCTGCTGACCGCCGTGCGCAACGGCGAGCAGTTCGACGAGGCAACCGGCCTGCCGGTCTCGGAGCTGCGACGCCGCAACGACGTGAGCTGGTACCAGCACGCCCGCGACTACATCGAAATGAAGTGGCCGGCCTCCCCCGCCAAGACCCGCACGACCCTCGCCGAGGCCATGGCGAGCGCCACCCCGGCCCTGGTCACAACTCATCGCGGCATGCCCGAGGCCCGCGAGATGCGCCGGGCCTTGTACGGCTGGGCGTTCAACATGAACCGCTGGAAGGAGGACCCGCCCAGCGACGTACGGCGTGTGCTCGACTGGGCCGAGCGGCACACCGTGCTCGTCTCCGCCCTGGACGACCCGCTGCTCCTGCGGAAGGTGCTCAACGCCTTCTCGCTGCGGCTCGACGGCCAGCCCGCCGCCGCCTCTGTCGTACGCCGAAAGCGGGCCATCTTCCACAACGCCCTCGGCTTCGCCGTCGAGGCCCGCCGCCTGGCCGCCAACCCGCTCCCACAGGTGCAGTGGACGATGCCCGCCACCGCCGAACAGGTCGACCCCGGAGCCGTCGTCAACCCCCGCCAGGCCCGCCACCTCCTGGCCGCCGTCCAGGACCAGGGCGAGCGCGGCAAGCACCTGAAGACCTTCTTCGCCGTCCTCTACCACGCCGGCCTGCGCCCCG
This sequence comes from Streptomyces sp. HPF1205, assembly GCF_020400825.1. GTDB lineage: Bacteria > Actinomycetota > Actinomycetes > Streptomycetales > Streptomycetaceae > Actinacidiphila. The sequence continues at coordinate 116,887 of NZ_JAINVH010000020.1, read as the reverse complement.
CCGAAGCCGTCTGGCTCCGCCGTACGAACTGCGACCTGCCCATGACCGGCTGGGGAACCCTCCACGTGGACGGCTCCCGACCGCGCGTCGGCAGCTCCTGGACCGACACCGGCAGCGCGCACGACGAGCGCGGCCTGAAGTGGCGGCCGCGCAACGACGTCCGCCGCGTCCCCATCCCGCCCGTGCTCGTCCAAGCACTGCGCGAGCACCTGGAGACCTACGGCTCCGCCCCGGACGGTCGGCTCTTCCGTACCAGCCGCGGCGGCATCGTCCAGGAGAGCGGCTATGGCGAGGTCTGGGCCCGCGCCCGCCGCCAGGCGCTCACCCCGGAGCAGCAAGCGTCACCCCTGGCGGCCCGGCCATACGACCTGCGGCACGCCTGTGTCTCCCTGTGGCTCAACTCCGGCGTCGACCCCGTCGAGGTCGCCCGCCGCGCCGGCCACTCCGTCGCCGTCCTGCTCAAGGTCTACGCGAAGTGCCTGGACGGAGCGACCAGCATGGCCAACGCCCGCATCGAGGCCGCGCTCGACCGCTGGAAATGAGCGCAGGTAGGCGCTGGCCTGCCTCATATTGCGCGATGGCGACGCGGCGTCCAGGCTCAGGCCGTGTAGACCGTGACCGCGGAAGCGATGGCGTCGACCTCAGCCGGTCCGTGGAGCCTCAGCCAGGCAAGCTCCGGCAGACCCTCGAACCGCCGCACCCGGTCGTCGACGTCGCCGGGCCACGCATGCGGCAGTGCGGGCAAATGGACCAGAGACACTTCGTCCACGAAAGAACCCGACAAATCTGGCGGTTTGGCGACGGACAGATGGTGCAGGCGGGACAGTGAGATCAGCACGTCAGGCATGGAGGGACCGCCGACAAGACTGATGTCCAGCGCGTCGTCCGGGCCGAAGGCGTTGAACGAGATGCGGTCGATGAAGTAACCGACGCAAGGCGCAAGCGTTCGCGCTGCGCTCAGGCACCGGTTGCGGAAGGCATTCTCAGCCGTGCTGGGAGAAGTCACGGCGTGACGCTATGAGCCCTCGACGCGTGCGTCGAGCGGGCCTGAGCCTCCGACGCTGCCCCACACATGCCCCACACGCGCTGGTCAGCCCCCGATTCAGGGTGAGACACACTGGGACGTAAGCCCCATTCCGGCCACCCGCCCACCGCCACAACCAGAAGGGCCCCCGACCGGCGTTTCCGCAGGTCAGGGGCCCTTCTCATGGTGTGGCGGCACGTGGATTCGAACCACGGTAGGCAAAGCCGACGGATTTACAGTCCGCTCCCATTGGCCACTCGGGCATACCGCCATGGGATGACGCCGTGGAGGCCCCGCAGGGGGGCTGCTCCGTGGCGACGACGTAAACGATACCCGATGCGCGGGGGTGGTTCGCCACCGGATTGATCAGGGGGCGGGACGGCGGTGGGCGCCGGTCGGCGGGGGTGGCAGGGCCTAGGCTGGCGGGGTGGCGGTCGCGGGGTTCGGCCGCGGAGAAGTGAACGGAAATCGTGTCCGATGGAACAGAGCCAAGGAGCCCACTGAAGATGGCCGACTCCAGTTTCGACATCGTCTCGAAGGTCGAGCGGCAGGAGGTCGACAACGCCCTCAACCAGACCGCCAAGGAGATCGCGCAGCGGTACGACTTCAAGAACGTCGGGGCCTCGATCTCCTGGTCGGGCGAGAAGATCCTCATGGAGGCCAACTCCGAGGACCGGGTCAAGGCGATCCTCGACGTCTTCGAGACCAAGCTGGTCAAGCGGGGGATCTCGCTGAAGGCGCTGGACGCGGGCGAGCCGCAACTGTCCGGCAAGGAGTACAAGATCTTCGCGACCATCGAGGAAGGCATCTCGCAGGAGAACGCCAAGAAGGTCGCCAAGATCATCCGTGACGAGGGGCCCAAGGGCGTCAAGGCCCAGGTCCAGGGGGACGAGCTGCGGGTCAGCTCCAAGAGCCGCGACGACCTCCAGGCGGTCCAGGCCCTGCTCAAGGGCAAGGACTTGGACTTCGCCCTCCAGTTCGTCAACTACCGCTGAGGCGGTCGCCGCCGAGATACGTGGCCACCGCCGACACCGGTGACCGCCGGTGACCGCAGCCGGTGACCGCAGGTGGTGACCGCAGGTGGTGACCGCCGGTGACCGCCGGCGTCACGGGCGGTACCCCGTGATCAGCGATCCGCTCGCGGCCGGTGCGCGCCCTCGCCGGCGCGCCAGGTGGCGAATGGCCGGGGGCGGCCCTCCCCGACCGGCCCCCGGCCCCGGCTGCCGCCCACCGCGGCGGCAGCCCGCTCACCCCGCGCCGTTCCGCGGCGGCAGCCCGCTCACGCCTTGCCGTACTCCGACGCCCACGGGTTCGTCCGCGCGTACTGGTCCTTCCAGCCGCCGCGGTACTGGCCCACCACCGGCGGCGGGAAGATCGCGAGCAGTTGCTCGACCCGTTCCGGCGTGGCGCCGTCGAGGATCCAGGGGACGTAGCTGGGGGCGAGGCCGCGGCCGATCTGGTCCCGCTGGGAGTCGGCGAACTTCGCCCAGTCGGCCGGCGGCAGCTTCGCGTCGATGAGCGGGAGCGCCTCCTTCTCCTCGTGGGTCAGGTGGGCGTGCAGCTCCGTGACGAAGGCGTCGACGGCGTCGCCCAGGCCCGCGTGTCCGCCCTGCTCGTCGGCGAGCGCGCTGTCGATCGCCTCGATCAACGGGTCGATGCGGCCGTGCTCGGCCTCCATCGCCTCCAGCATCTCCAGGTCGTCCTGGCCGCGGCCTTCGAGCAACTCGGTCAGGCGCGGCCACAGGATGTCGTCCTCGGCCTTGTGGTGGATGGTCAGCAGGCGCTTGAACAGGTCCCACCCGAAGTGCGTGGCGGTGAGCCGGGCCGGGTCGTCGCCGGTCACGGCGGCGGACTTCGCGATGATCGCCGAGTCGCGCCGCAGGCCGTCGTGGAAGGCGTACATCATCGTCAGATCGACGGCGGCGCCGGGTACGTGCGGGGTGCTCGGTACGAACGGAGTGGTCATCACAGTCTCCTAGATACGGCCGAGGCAGCCGGAGGGAGCGGGAAGAAGCCAGCGGGTACCGCCGTACCGAGGGTATAGTCAGCGCCTTGAATCGTCAATCTTCATATCTATCTTCAACTTTAACCATCAGCGGACAGTTCCTTGACGATCCGCAGGGCTTCGTCGACATGGCCTCCGACATTCGTCATGGAGGAGAAGGTGTGCCTGATCACGCCCTCCTTGTCGATCACGAACGTGACCCGTCCCGGCACCACGCCGAGCGTCGAGGCCCCGTACCGCTTGCGCACACTCCTGTCCTTGTCGGACAACAGGACGAACGGCAGGTCGTGCCGGCCGGCGAACCTCTCGTGCGAGGCCACCGAGTCCGAGCTGACCCCGATGACCTCGGCGCCGGCGTCGGTGAAGCTCTCGTAACCGTCGCGGAAGGCGCACGCCTCGGCGGTGCAGCCCCTGGTGTCGTCCTTGGGGTAGAAGTACAGGACCACGACCTTGCGGCCCAGGTAGTCGCCGAGCGCCACCGGCCTGCCCGCCTGGTCCGGGAGGGTGAAGTCGGGTGCCTTGTCGCCTGTCTTCGGACTCATCGCTGCTCCTTGGGGGTGGGGCGGAGGTGGGATCGGGGCGGGATGGGGTGCGGACGCACGTACGGCTGAGACGTACGGGCGTACGGGCGCCCCGGCCCATCCTGGCGCACGGGCGGGCGGGCGCACGGCAGGCGGCGGGCGGCAGGCGGCAGGCGGCGGGGCGGCGGGGCGGCGGGCGGACCGTGTCGAGGAGGCGCCGCGCGGGCTCAGGCCTCGGTACGCAGCAACTTGATCAGCAACGCACGCAGTTCGGCCCGACCCTCGGTGCCGAGGGTGCGGCCGAGGTCGGCCTCGGTGGCCTCCACCACGTCCCGCGACCGCCGGCGCGCCTCCTGTCCGGCGGGGGTCAGCCGCAGTGCGTAACGGCGGCGGTCGAGCGGGTCGCGGTCGCGTGCGACCAGGCCGGCGTCGTCCAGGTCGTCGACGATCTGCAGGACTGCCTGCTCACTGACGCCGAGGCGGCGGGCGAGCTGCTGCTGCGAGCAGGGGCCGTCGTCCAGCACGGTGAGCGCGCCGAAGTGCCGGGCGGCCTGCAGACCGGCGGCGGTGAGCGCGACCTCGACCCTGCGCCGTACCAGATGGTGCGAACGGGTGATCAGGGAACCCGTCCGGTGCCGGTCCGGGTCCTCCGGCGGGCGCGGGCCGGCCAGCAGGCCCGCGAGCAGGCCGTCGAGCCGGTCCCGCTCGGCCGGGGTGAGGGCGTCGGTGAGGCGGCGGTCGCGTACGCCCATGGCGGGCTCCATCGCCCGCAGCGCGTCACGGCCCACGGCGGTGAGCGCCAGCACGTACGAGCGCCGGTCGCCGGGGTTGCGGGAACGTCTCACCAGGCCGGCCGACTCCAGCCGGTCGATGAGTTTGACCATGGTGGTGCGGTTGATGCCGAGCAGTTCGCCGAGGTCCTGCTGGGAGTACGAGGCGGCGGCCGGCTCGCGCAGCGCGTCCAGCACCTCGAAGTCCCGGACGCCCCCCGCGCCGCCGGCCGGTGGCTCCGCTCCGGCTTCCGCCAGGCGGTTGGCCCGGATGTAGGCGCGCCGCAGCAGGTGGCCGGTGTAGGCCGTCAGAGCGGGCGAGAGCACCGCGTCCGCGGCCTCCGTGCTGTGCGCGATGTCGTCCACCGGCCGCACGGCACCGGCCCGCCGTCCGGCACGGGTCCGCGGCACGGCATCGGCCCGCGGCGCCCTATCGGCCGGCGTTCCGGCATCGGCTCGCGGTCCCGTATCGGCCGGCGTCCCGACGGCAGGACCGCTTCCGTCGCCCGCGCGGTCCGTGCCGTCCACGTCGCCCTCCCGGTTCACCGCCCGCACCCTCCGCGGGTCACCCTAGCGGGTGGCGAACGGCCGGTCGGTGGGGACGATCTCCTTTCCCAGCGGCATCAGCGACAGCGGGATCAGCTTGAAGTTCGGGATCGCCAGCGGGATGCCGATGATCGAGACGAGCAGCACGATGCCGGTGACGATGTGGCCCAGGGCGAGCCACCAGCCGGCCAGGAGCAGCCACAGCACGTTGCCGATCAGCGAGCCCGCGCCCGCGTCACGCCGCTCCACCGTGGTGTACCCGAACGGCCACAGGGCGTACACCCCGATGCGGAAGGCGGCGATGCCGAACGGGATTCCGATGATGGTGATGCACAGGATGAGCCCGGCCAGGAAGTACGCAAGGCACATCCACAGACCGCACAGCACCAGCCAGATGATGTTCAGGATTGTTCTCATCTGCGACCTGCCATCTCCTCGAGGCGGGCGATGCGCTCGGCCATCGGCGGGTGGGTCGAGAACAGCTTGGACGCGTCACCCGGACGGAAGGGGTTTGCGATCATCATATGACTGGCGGTCTCCAGGCGCGGCTCGGGAGCGAGCGGGCGCTGCTTGACGCCGGCGTCCAGCTTGCGCAGGGCCGAGGCCAGGGCGAGGGGGTCGCCGGTGAGGCGGGCGCCGGAGGCGTCGGCCTCGTACTCCCGGGAGCGGGAGACCGCGAGCTGGATCACGGTGGCCGCGAGCGGGCCGAGGATCATCAGCAGCAGGAAGCCGAGGATGCCGGGGCCCTCGTCGTCGTCCGACCGGCCGACCGGGATCAGCCAGGCGAAGTTGACCAGGAACATCACCACCGAGGCCAGCGCGCCGGCCACGGAGGAGATGAGGATGTCGCGGTTGTAGACGTGGCTGAGCTCGTGGCCGAGCACCCCGCGCAGCTCGCGCTCGTCGAGGATCTGCAGGATGCCCTCGGTGCAGCACACCGCGGCGTTCCGGGGGTTGCGGCCCGTCGCGAAGGCGTTCGGCGCCTCGGTGGGCGATATGTAGAGCCGCGGCATGGGCTGGCGGGCGCTGGTCGACAGCTCGCGGACGATCCGGTACAGCCAGGGGGCCTCGAACTCGCTGACCGGCCGGGCCCGCATGGCGCGCAGGGCCAGCTTGTCGCTGTTCCAGTAGGCGTACGCGTTCGTGCCCAGGGCCACGACGACCGCCACGATGAGCCCGGTGCGGCCGAAGAAACTGCCGATGACCAGGATGACGGCGGACAGCACGCCGAGGAGTACGGCTGTCTTCAGTCCATTGTGGCGGTGGTGCACGTGCGGCCTCCAAAGTGTCGCGGCACGGGGGATCTCCCCGTTCAGGAGTACCTCCTAACCCGGTCAACGCCATCCAGACGCCGCTGGTTCCCTGGCGCCTACACAGCGCGACCGGGCCGGGCCGACCGGCGGCCGGTCCCGGCGGCGGGCCGCGGCCCCTTCGTACGGGCCGCGGCGCGCCTCACAGCAGTGAGCCCTGCGCGTACCGCAGGACGATCTGCGGCGCCCCGGACAGCACCAGCCCGGCGACGGCGGTCAGCGCGATGGCCGCCGTCAGCCCGGCGGGTACGGGAGCGGGCTCGGCGAGGGACGCGGCGGCGGGCCCGGCGGCGGGCTCCGCGGCGGGTACGGGGGCGCCCTGCGCGGGCCCGCCTCCGGAAGCGGTACGGGACGCCGGCCCGGGCGCGGCCACGGACACGGGCGCGGGCGCGGGCGTGCCCGGGCGGGCGAAGAGCAGCGCGGTCCAGCGCAGGTAGTACACGAGGGCGATCACCACGTTGACGGCCATGATCACCGCGAGCCAGCCGTGCCGGGTGCCGACCGCGGAGGAGAACACCGCGACCTTGGCGAACAGCCCAATGACGCCCGGGGGGAGCCCGGCAAGGCAGAGCAGGAAGAAGCCGAGGGCGAGCGCGGCCGCCGGCCGCGAGGCGTACAGGCCGCGGTAGTCGGCGAGCCGGCCGGCCGGGGCGGTCCTGGTCACCAGCGCGGCCACCGCGAAGGCGCCGAGGTTGACCACCGCGTACATCAGCGCGTACGCGACCGTCGTGCCGGCCTCGTGCGCCGGGCTGTGCGCCGATGACGCGGCGGCCAGCGGGACCAGCAGGTAGCCCGCCTGCCCGATGGACGACCAGGCCAGCAGCCGCACCGCGCCGCGTTCGACGCCCGGCCGCTGCCGCAGCGCGCCGACGTTGCCGACCGTCATGGTGAGCGCGGCCAGCACCCCGACCGCCGGCCCCCACGCGTCCGCGTACGGGCGGAACGCGACGACCGTCACCAGGATCAGGCCCGAGAAACCGGCCGTCTTGCCGACCACCGACAGGTACGCGGCCACGGGCAGCGGCGCACCCGCGTAGGTGTCGGGCACCCAGAAGTGGAAGGGCGCGACGGCGAGCTTGAAGGCGAAGCCGACCAGGGTGAGGGCCGCTCCGGCCTTGGCGAGCGTGCCGAGCTGTCCCGGGGTGTGGGCGAGGCCGTGGGCGACCCCGGTCAGGTGGAGTGTGCCGGTGGCCGCGTACACGAAGCTGATGCCCAGCAGCGACACGGCGGTGGCGGTGACCGAGGTCAGGAAGAACTTCAGCGCGGCCTCCCCCGCCAGCCTGTCGCCGCGCCGCAGGGCGACCAGCGCGAAGGCCGGCAGGGTGGTGACCTCCAGGGCCACGACGAGCGTGGCCAGGTCGCGGGAGGCGGGCAGCAGCGCCGCGCCCGCGGCCGAGGACAGCAGCAGGAACCAGTACTCACCGGCCGGTACGCCCTCGGTGGCGAGCGAGAGCAGAGCGGTGAGCAGCGCGCCGCCCAGCACCAGGACCTGGATCGCCAGGGTGAAGTGATCGGCGACGTACGAACATGATGCACCGCCGGTCTGACAGAACGTGGCGCGGTGCCCGCCACGCAGCGGGACCAGGGTCGCCGACGCGGCCGCGAGACCGGCCACCGTGAGCCGTCCCAGCAGGCCGGAGCGGTGTGCGGGCAGGAAGAGGTCGGCGATCAGAACGACCAGGGCCAAGGCGGCCGGGATCACCACGGGAGTCAGCGCCACCCAGTCGACGGACTGCACCAGGGACGGCATCAGCGGCCTCCGAGCAGGGCGCGTACGGCGGGCTCGGTGAGGCCGAGCAGGACGGCGGGCCACAGACCGGCTACGACGGTCAGGACGGCCAGCGGGGTCCACTCGACGAACTCGTGGCCGCGCACGTCGGCGAGCACGGCCGGGGAATGCGCGGTCTCGCGGTCGCCCATGCACACCCGGCGTACCACCGTCAGCAGGTACGCGGCGGTCAGCAGGGTCCCGAACGCGGCGACGGCGGTGAAGGTGAGGTAGGTGGGACGGCTGAGGTCCGGGGCCGGTTTGAAGGCGCCGAACATGGCGAGCATCTCGCCCCAGAACCCGGCGAGTCCCGGCAGCCCGAGCGAGGCGACCGCCCCGAACGCGAACAGGCCGCCCAGCCGCGGGGTACGGCCGTAGACCGCCGCGCCGGTGCGGCCGGCCAGCAGGTCGAGGTCGGTGGAGCCGTACCGTTCCTTGACCGCGCCGACGAGGAAGAAGAGCAGGCCGGTGATGAGGCCGTGCGCGATGTTCGCGAACAGCGCCCCGTTGACGCCGGTCCTGGTCAGTGTCGCGATGCCGAGCAGGACGAAGCCCATGTGGCCCACGGACGAGTACGCGATGAGCCGCTTCAGGTCGCCGCCGTTGCCCGGCCGGGCCAGCCACAGGCAGGCGAGCGAGCCGTAGACGATCCCGACGACGGCGAACGCGCCGAGGTACGGGGCGAAGGTGTGCATGCCGCTCGGGGCGATCGGCAGCACGATCCGGACGAGGCCGTACGTGCCCATCTTCAGCAGGACCCCGGCCAGCAGCACCGATCCGGTGGTCGGCGCGGCGGTGTGGGCGTCCGGCAGCCAGCTGTGCAGGGGCCACATCGGGACCTTCACGGCCAGCCCGATCCCGATCGCCAGAACCGCGATGAGCTGCGTGGAGTGACCGAGTGATGACCCATTGTCAGTGGCGAGTGCCACCATGTCGAACGTGCCCGCTTTCACGCCGACGAGAAGCAGGCCGAGCAGCATGATCACGGAGCCGAGGAGGGTGTAGACGATGAACCGCAGGGCCGAGCGTTCCCGGTCCCCGCCGCCCCAGCGGGCGATGAGGAAGTACATCGGGACGAGGACCGTCTCGAAGGCCAGGAAGAACAGCATCAGGTCGAGCACGGCGAAAGTGGCGAGCGTGCCCGATTCCAGCAGCAGGAGCAGCGCGACGAACGCCTTGGGGCTGCCGCCCTCGGGCTTCCTGACATACGAGTGGACCGCGCACAGGAAGGTCAGCAGCGCGGTCAGGACGACAAGGGGGAGAGAGATGCCGTCGATGCCGAGGTGGAGGCGGATACGCAGTGCGGGGATCCAGCTCAGGTTCGTGGTGGCCTGCATCCTCGCCGGATGGTCGTTGTCGAAGCCGGCCGCGAGGACGATCGTCAGGACCAGGACGGCACCGGTGACGGTGACGCCGTGGCGCAGTACGGCCTGGTCGGGGTCGCGGCCCTTGAGACCCGGCGGGGGCGGGAGCAGGGCGCCGACCGCGCCGAGCAGCGGCAGGACGAGGACCGCCGCGAGGACGTACTGGAGGGCGGTGTCGTTCACGGGATCTCACGCTCCGACGGCGACGAGGACGGCGAGGACGACAGCACCGGCCAGCAGCGCGCCGAGGTAGGTCTGGACGTTGCCGGTCTGGGCCCTGCGGACGGCGGCGCCGAGCAGCCCGGGAGTGCCCGCCGCGCCCTTGACGTAGGTCTCGACGACGTCGCGGTCCAGGAAGCGGACCAGACTCGCGGCGGCGAGCACGGGACGGACGAACAGCGCGGTGTAGACGGCGTCGAGGTGGAAGCCGTGCGCGGCGTGCCGGTGCAGCGGGCCGAGCAGCAGCCGTCCGGGATCGCCGGGATCGTCGGCGGCGCCGATGTCCCCGTAGACCTGCTCGTGCGTGGCGATCGCCTCGGCCTCGACGAGTTCGGGCTCGGCGTCGGGCGCTACCGCGACGACGGCCCCGAAGGGCGCGGCCCGGCGGGCGGCGCCGGTGGCCCGCCAGGACAGGAAGGTAATGAGCACGCCCGCGAGCGCGAGCGCCGTGGCCAGAACGGAGGTGGTGAGGGACGGACCGAGGGATACGGCGTCGAACCAGTCGGGCAGCTTGCGGTAGGTCAGCGCGCCGAAGGCGATGGTCGGGACGGCGAGGACCCACAGCACGACGGTCATGAGTACGGGCACGCCGGGGCGAGCCGCGACCCCGGCACCGGGCCCGGCCCCGGGGACCGGCTCGGGCTCGCCCCCGAGTGCGGCCTCGGGCTCGGGCCCGGGTGCGGCGGTGGGCTCGGGCCCGCGGGCGGGTTCTTCCTCCGCCGGCCGGGCCGTGGCGGGAGAACCGGCGAGGAGGAAGAGGCGGGTGGCGTATGCGGCCGTGAGCAGCGCGGTGAGCAGGCCCGCGAGGAGGACGGTCCAGCCGACCGCGGACGGCACGTGGGCCGCGTCGCCGCCGGCGGCGTGCTCGGCGGCGCGCAGCACGGACTCCTTGGAGAAGAAGCCGGAGAAGGGGGGCAGTGCGGCCAGGGCGATCAGCCCGATGGCCATGGTCCAGCGGGCGTCGGGCGCCCGCCGGGGAAGGTCGTCCATGCGGGACATGGCGGCCAGCGAGTTGGTGCCGGCGGTCTGGATGAGGGCGCCGGCGGAGAGGAAGAGCAGCGCCTTGAAGGCGCCGTGCGAAAGGAGGTGGAAGACGGCGGCGTCACGGTTGCCGACGGCCAGCGCCCCGGCCATGTAGCCGAGCTGGCCGATGGTGGAGTACGCGAGCACCCGCTTGATGTCGTCCTGCGCGAGGGCGGCCAGCGCCGAGCCGATCATGGTGACGGCGGCCATCGCGGCGAGGACGGCGAGGGCGGCGGCGGAGGCGGTGAAGACCGGCAGCAGCCTGGCCACCAGGTAGATGCCGGCGGCCACCATCGTCGCGGCGTGGATCAGCGCGGACACCGGGGTGGGGCCGGCCATCGCGTCGGGCAGCCAGGTGTGCAGCGGGAACTGCGCCGACTTGCCCGCGACCCCGGCGAGCAGCAGCAGCGCGGTCACGGTCGGATGGTGGAGCTGCCCGTGGCCCACGGCCGCCAGGATGCCGTTGATGCGGAAGGTGCCCGCGTCGACGGCGAGCGCGAACACGCCGATCAGAAAGGGGACGTCACCGAGTTTGGTGACCAGGAAGGCCTTGAGGGAGGCGGAGCGGGCCGTCTCGGTCTCCCAGTAGTGGCCGACCAGGAAGTAGGAGCAGATGCCCATGATCTCCCAGCCGACGAGCAGCACCATCAGGTCGCCGGTGTAGACGACCAGGAGCATCGCGGCGGTGAAGAGGGAGATCAGGGCGGCGTAGGACGGGTAGCGCGGGTCGTCGCGCAGATAGGAGAGCGAATAGACCTGGACGCAGGTGGCGACGAAGCCGACCAGCAGGGCGATCAGGACGGAGAAGCCGTCCAGGTGCAGGGCGAGGTCGACGGGCAGCGAGCCGGTGGTGGCCAGCCGGTGCGCGGCGTCCGTGGGTGCGCCCGTGCCCTGGCGCGCGGCGACGATCGCGGCGAGCACGAAGGCGGTGGCCGTCGGCAGGACGGCCACCGGACGGACGAACGCGGGCGCGGTCCGGCCGAGCAGCAGGCCGGCGGCCGCGCCGAGAAAGGGAAGGAGGGGTACGAGCGCGGCAAGGGCGATCAGGGTCACGCGGTGGCCTCTGCCTTCTCGTCGTCGGCCGCCGTCGCCCGGTCGTGCGGGGCCCGGGAGCGCGGCCCGGGTTCGGCGAGGGCGGTGAGGCGGTCGATGTCGGAACTTCCGCGGTCGCGGTACACGAGCAGGACGATCGCCAGCCCGAGCCCGATCTCGGCGGCGGCGATGGTGATGGTGAACAGGGTGAGCGCCTGGCCGGCGTGCAGGGTGTCGCGCAGCCACACGTCGAACGCGACCAGGTTGAGGTTGACGGCGTTGAGCATCAGCTCGACGGACATCAGGACGAGGATCGCGTTGCGGCGGGCGAGGACCCCGTAGACGCCGACGCAGAAGAGGAGGGAGGCGAGGACGGCGGGATAGGCGAGGTGCATCACTTCTCCTTGCCGGTGCCGGTGCCGGCGCTGTTACGAGGGGTGCCGCCTGTGACGGAGCCGGTGCCCGGACCGGTGCCTGTGACGGGGCCGGGGCCGGGGCCTGTGACGGGGCCGGGGCCTGTGCCGGGGCCGGGGCGGGGGGTGTCGCGGCGGGAGAGCACGATCGCCCCGACCAGGGCGGCCAGCAGCAGGACGGACAGGGCCTCGAAGGGCAGGACCCAGTGCCGGAAGAGGCTCACGCCGGTGGCCCGGGAGGAGCCCTGGACGGCACCGTGGAGGTTGATCCAGGTGGAGCGGAAGGCGTCCACGACCACCCAGACCAGGGTGGCCGCGGCGGCGACGGCCACGCCGAGGGCCACCCACCGGTTGCCGGAGTCGGCGTCCGGGGAGGGGCCGATGGGCGCCTTGGTCAGCATCAGCCCGAACAGGAGGAGGACGACGACGGATCCCACATAGATGAGCACCTGCACCCAGGCGATGAACTCGGCGGTGAGCAGGAGGTACTCGACGGCCAGGCCGCCGAGGGCGACGACCAGCCACAGGGCGGCGTGCACCAGTTGGCGGGTGGTGACGGTCAGGACGGCCGCGCCCAGAGTTGCGAGGCCGACGAGGACGAAGGTGATCTCGACGCCGGTCGGCGAGAGGAAGCCGGGATGGTGGGCGGCGGCGGTGTTCACGTCCCGTCCTCCCCCGGTCCGGCCGCCCGGTTCGCCGCCGCGGCCCTTTCCGCTGCCTTGCGGGCGGCGGCGAGTTCCTTGGGTTCCTCGGCCGCCGGGTCCAGGGCCGGCGGGGCGGGCACCGTCCACATCCACTCGCGCAGCTTGTCGCGCTCGTGGGTGAGGTCGAGGATGTCGGTCTCGGCGTACTCGAACTCCGGGGACCAGAAGAGGGCGTCGAACGGGCACACCTCGATGCAGATGCCGCAGTACATGCACAGGGCGAAGTCGATGGCGAACCGGTCGAGGACGTTGCGGCTGCGCTCGCGCCCGCCCGGCGCGGCGGGCGGGACGGTCTCCTTGTGCGAGTCGATGTAGATGCACCAGTCGGGGCACTCGCGGGCGCAGAGCATGCAGACCGTGCAGTTCTCCTCGAACAGGGCGATCACGCCGCGCGAGCGCGGCGGCAGTTCGGGCTGCGCGTCGGGGTACCGGGCGGTGACCGAGCGCTTGGTCATGGTCCGCAGGGTGACGGCCAGTCCCTTGGCGAGGCCGGATCCGGGGATGGGGGGCATGGCTAGGAGGTCACCACCTTCACGACGCCGGTCAGGGCGATCTGGGCGAGGGCGAGCGGGATGAGCACGGTCCAGGCGAGCTTTTGCAGCTGGTCCTCGCGCAGCCGCGGGTAGGTGACCCGCAGCCAGATGACGACGAAGGCCAGCAGGGCTGTCTTGACCAGCGTCCACAGCCAGCCGACGCCGCCCGCCCACGGGCCGTGCCAGCCGCCGAGGTAGAGGACCGTGGTCAGCCCGCACAGGACGACGATGCCCGCGTACTCGGCGAGCAGGAACAGCGCGAAGCGCAGCCCGGTGTACTCGGTGTAGGCGCCGAAGATGATCTCGGAGTCGGCGACCGGCATGTCGAACGGGGGGCGCTGGAGCTCCGCGAGCCCCGCGGTGAAGAAGACGACACCGCCGACGAGCTGCCAGGGCGTCCACCACCAGTGGTAGGCGCTGACGATCCCCGGCAGCGACAAGGTGCCCGCCGCCATGGCGACGGAGGCCGCGGCCAGCAGCATCGGCAACTCGTAGGCCATGAGCTGCGCGGCCGTGCGCAGGCCGCCGAGCAGCGAGAACTTGTTGGCCGACGCCCACCCGGCCATCAGTGAGCCGAGGACGCCGACGCCCATGACGGCCAGCACGAAGAACAGCCCGGCGTCCAGGTCCTGCCCGACGAAGCCGTGCGGGCCGACCGGGACGGCGATCAGGACGAGCAGGTACGGCAGCAGGGCCACGGCCGGCGCGAGCTGGAAGATCCGGCGGTCCGCCTCCGCCGGGACCACGTCCTCCTTCTGCGCGAACTTCACGCCGTCCGCGACCAGTTGGGCCCAGCCGTGGAAGCCGCCGGCGTACATCGGGCCGAGGCGGCCCTGCATGTGCGCCATGACCTTGTGCTCGGTCTGGCCGACCAGCAGCGGGAAGACCAGGAAGACGGCGAGGACGGCGACCAGGCGCAGCAGGACGCCAAGGGTGTCGCTCACGTTTCAGTCGCCTCCTTCCGTCCGCTCGGGACCCTCAGGCCCCTCAGACCCCCCGGGCCCCTCAGACCCCTCGGGCCCCTCAGGCCCCTCGGGCCCCTCCGCACCGTCGGGCCGCTCCGGACCGTCGGGCCTCGGCCTCCCAGCCCTGCCGCGTTCCTCGCCGCCCGCAGGCGGCTGCTGCCAGGGGGCGTCCGAGACACGCTTGCGGGGTGCGGCGGGCGGGGTGGGGGAAGCGGGGGCATCCGGGGACGCCTTCGCCGCCTGCTGGCTGGCCGAGCCCTGGCTCGCGCTGCGGGTACGCCGGGCGGCGGGACGTTCGCCGGGGGCCGCGGCCGCGCGCGGGGTGCGGGCGGCGCGGGCCGGGGCCGGCGGGAGCTGGCCCTTCTGCGGGCCCCACTCGTTCGGGTCGGGCACGCCCGGCGGCAGCATCTGGCGCCGCTTGGCCCCGCCCTCGTGCGGTTCGCCCGGCTCCTTGGCGCCGGGCCACGCCTTGGCGACCCGCGCGGCCAGCACGAAGTCCTTCCGCAGCGGATGCCCCTCGAACTCCTCGGGCAGCAGCAGCGGCGCCAGGTGCGGGTGCCCGGGGAAGTCCACCCCGAACATCTCGTGCGTCTCGCGCTCGTGCCAGGCCGCCCCGGGGTAGACGCCCGTGGCGGTGGGCAGGGCGGGGTCGTCGTACGGGACGGTGGTACGCAGCAGGAGCCCGCGTACGGAGCCGGCCGCGCCGCGCGGGCCGGCCATGCCGCCGAGCGCCACCACGTAGGCGCACACCCGCAGCCCCGTCCCGGGCTCGTCCACGGCGCTCAGCCAGTCGAAGAACGTGCAGCCCAGCGCGTCGCGGGCGGTCTCCAGGGCCGCCGTCCACGAGGCGGCGGGCACGTCCACGGTGAGCAGGCCGTACGCGGCCTCACCCGTGGCGCCCGCGCCGAACACCTCCTCGGCGCCCTCCGGCAGCCGGTCGAATGCGTCCACCGTCACCGCCCGCCGTCCTCCGGCCCGCCGGCCGCTCTCCGCCCGCCGGCCTCGCGCCCGCCGGCCAAACCGGGCGGCGTCACCAGGCCGCTGGTCAGCGCCGCGGCACCCGGCCGCGTACCGCCCTCGGCGCCACCGCCCGCCGCACCCGGTCCACCCGTCGCCGCCACGCCCCCGTACCGCTCCCCCAGCGACTCGCGGGCGATCTTCTCCTGGAGCTTGAGGATGCCCTGGAGCAGCGCCTCGGGGCGGGGCGGGCAGCCGGGCACGTAGACGTCCACCGGAATGATCTGGTCGACGCCCTTGGTGACGGAGTAGGAGTCCCAGTACGGGCCGCCGCAGTTGGAGCAGGCGCCGAAGGAGATGACGTACTTCGGTTCGGGCATCTGCTCGTACAGCCGCTTGACCGCGGGGGCCATCTTGTCGGTGACCGTGCCGGAAACGACCATCAGGTCGGCCTGGCGCGGGCCGGGCGCGAAGGGGATCACGCCGAGCCGGATGAAGTCGTGCGTGGCCATGGACGCGGCGATGAACTCGATCGCGCAGCAGGCCAGGCCGAAGTTGAAGACCCACAGGCTGTAGCGGCGGCCCCAGTTGAGGACCACCTTCATCGGCTCGGGCGCGAGGCGGGCCAGCGGCCCCAGGCGGCGTGGCTCCGGCAGCGGCTGAGCGGCAGGCGCGGCCCGGCCGCCCTCGGCCGGCGCGGCCACCTCCGGCGGCACCGGCGACGTGCCGCCGGCCCGCTCGCCCGCCGGGTTCACGTCCATTCCAGCACGCCCTTCTTCCAGGCGTAGAGCAGGCCGACCCCGAGGAAGCCGAGGAAGACGAACATCTCCGCGAGCGTGGCGCCGCCGAAGCCGGGCGCGGCGAAGACGGTCGCCCAGGGGAAGAGGAAGATCGCGTCCACGGCGAAGATCACGTAGAGGAACGAGTACAGGTAGTAGCGGATCTGGGTGTGCGCCCAGCCCTCGCCGACGGGGTCGACCCCGCACTCGTACGTGAGCATCTTCTCGCGGGTCGGCACGACCGGCCGCAGCAGCCGCCCGGCCGCGAAGGCGACCGCCACGAAGAGCACGCCGACGACCGCGACCAGGCCGACGACCGAGTAGCCGTGGAAGTAGTCCACGTGCGTCGCTCCTCGTTCCCTTGGTGAGTCAGTGGTGGTGGCCGGTGATCCGCCCGGCGGCCGGCCGGCGCCGCGGTACCGGTGTGTCCGGCGACGGGGGTGGATCTTCGGCCGGTTTGTACGGAGGGAGTCTAGGCCCTGGCCTGACGGGCCTCGCGCCCGGCCGGTTCCGTGACCTGAGGATTCCGTGACGTGAGGATTGTGTGACCGGAGGACTGCCCGCCCCGAGGACTGCCTGTCCTCAGGACCGCGTGGCCCGAGGACCGCCTGCCCCGAGGCCCGCGTGACCGCCGCCTGCCCGGACGGCCCGCGGACAACCCCCCGCGGACAACCCCTGGGGATAACCCCACCCCGGGCCGGTGCGCGCACCCCATGGCGTTTCGGGATCGCCCCCCGGCAGGCTGGAGGCATGCACACCGAGCCCGAGCCCGAGCCCCTGCCCCCGCCGCGCTTCGCGTTCGACGCGGTGACGTGGCGGGAGATCACGTACCTGCTGCTCAACCTGCCGTTCGCGATCGGCGGCTTCGTCTACGCGGTCGTGACGGTGACGCTGGGCCTCGGGCTGTCCGTGACCGTGATCGGGCTGCCGCTGCTCGCCGCGGGCCTGGCCGGGTGCCGCCTGATCGGCAGGGTGGAGCGGGCTCGCGCCCGGGCGCTGCTGGGGTCGCGCGTGGACGAGCCGCGCCCGCTGCGGCCCGGCTCGATGCGCTTCCTGACCTGGCTGCTCACCGCGCTGCGGGACCCGGTGGCGTGGCGGCACGCGCTGTTCCTCGGGGCGCGGCTGCCCTGGGGCATCCTGACCTTCACGGTCACCCTGACCTCGCTGTTCGTCGCCTGGCCCGTGCTGCCCTTCCTCTCCCGGGCGATGACCACGGTGGACCGGGCGATGGTGCGGGGGCTGCTGCAGCCCTCGGACGAGCTGGAGCGGCGGATCGCGCAACTGGAGTCGGACCGCGGGGTGGTCGTGGACACGGCGGCGGCCGACCTGCGCCGCATCGAGCGGGACCTGCACGACGGCGCCCAGGCCCGGCTGGTCGCCCTGGCCATGGGCCTAGGCCTGGCCAAGGAGAAGCTCATGGAAGACCCCGAGGCCGGGGCGAAAATGGTCGAGGAGGCACACGGCGAGGTCAAGATGGCCCTCCAGGAACTGCGGGACCTCGCCCGCGGCATCCACCCCGCCATCCTCACCGACCGCGGCCTGGACGCCGCCCTGTCCTCGGTCGCCACCCGCTGCACCGTCCCGGTCTCGGTCACCGTGGACCTGCGCAGCCGCCCGGCCGAGGCCATCGAGGGCATCGCGTACTTCACCGTCTCCGAGCTCCTGCAGAACGTCTCCAAGCACAGCGGGGCCCGTACGGCCGCGGTGGACGTGTGGCGGGCCGACGACAGGCTGATGATCCAGGTACGGGACGACGGGCACGGCGGCGCGGACCTCTCGTCGGGCTCGGGCCTGGCGGGCCTCTCCGAGCGGCTGGGGTCGGTGGACGGCCTGTTCGTGGTCACCTCGCCGGCGGGCGGCCCGACCGTGGTCACGGCCGAACTGCCGTGGCGGGACCGGGACTTCAAGCGGGCGGCGGCCCGACATTGAGCTGCCGCTACGGGCCGGTCACGGGCGGCGCGGGACCCGCTCACCGGCACGGGCGGGCCGGGGCGTCACGAGAGGTAGGGGTATCCCCACCTCCATGACACCGATCCGCACCATGGGCCGCGGGACCGCTTCCGGCCACTCTTGACCTATGACGACCAGCAGTCGAGAAATGGGTGCAGAAAGGACGGTCCCGGCCATGGCGTACGGCTTCCCGCCCGAGGAGCGGGCGCACCGCCTGCCGCGGGCGCTGCGCGCGCCGTTCGAGGCGCGGACCTGGCGGGAGACGGGGTACGCCCTGCTGAACCTGCCGATGGGGATCATCGGCTTCGTGTGGACCGTCACCATGCTGTCGGTGGGGGCCGGCCTGCTGGTCACGTTCGTCGGCCTGCCGCTGCTGGTGCTCGCGCTCGGCGGCTGCCGGGGCATCGGCCGGGTGGAGCGGGCCCGCGCCCGGAGCCTGCTGTGGCTGGACGTGGAGGAGCCGGGGCCGGTACGGACCAAGGGGCGCGGCTTCCTGGCCCGGCTGGGCGCGCAGCTCGGCAGCGGGGTGAACTGGCGGCACGTGGCCTACTGCCTGCTGCACTTCCCGTGGGGCATCACCACCTTCACCGCCGCCGTGTCGTTCCTGTGCTACGGGTGGGGGTTGCTGACGTACCCGCTGTGGCAGTGGGTGTTCCCCACGTACACCGACCAGGACGGCCTGCAGATCTACGGGGACGGCAACGGCGGCGGCTGGCAGTTGCACACCCCGCTGGACCTCGCGCTCGCCTCCGGCGTCGGCCTCCTCTTCGTGCTGGCCACGCCATGGGTCGTGCGCGGCATGGGGCACGTGGACCGGATGCTCGTCTCCGGGCTGCTCGGGCCGTCCCGGCTGGCCGACCGGGTGGTGGAGCTGGAGTCGGACCGCGGGGTGGTCGTGGACACCGCGGCGGCCGACCTGCGCCGCATCGAGCGGGACCTGCACGACGGCGCCCAGGCCCGGCTGGTCGCCCTGGCCATGGACCTCGGCCTGGCCAAGGAGAAGCTCATGGAAGACCCCGAGGCCGGGGCGAAAATGGTCGAGGAGGCACACGGCGAGGTCAAGATCGCGCTTCAGGAGTTGCGGGACCTCGCCCGCGGCATCCACCCCGCCATCCTCACCGACCGCGGCCTGGACGCCGCCCTGTCCTCGGTCGCCACCCGCTGCACCGTCCCGGTGTCCGTGACCGTGGACCTGCCGGCGCGGCCGGTGCCGGCGATCGAGGGGATCGCCTACTTCACCGTCTCCGAGCTCCTGCAGAACGTCTCCAAGCACTCGGGTGCCTCCCGGGCCGCCGTCGACGTGTGGCAGACGGGGGACCGCCTCATGCTCCAGGTGTACGACAACGGGAAGGGCGGAGCCGACCTCACGGCCGGTTCCGGCCTGGCCGGCCTGGCCGAGCGCCTGGACTCCGTCGACGGTGTCCTCGCGGTGGACTCCCCGGCGGGCGGCCCGACCCGTATCTCGGCCGAGCTCCCCTGGCGGGCCTAGCGGCGACGCCGGTCGGCGGCGGAGGGGGCGGGCGCCGAGGGCGACCCGCCCCCTCGGCCCGCCGCCGTTCACGCGCCGCCCGTCACACGACGCCCTTCGCCAGACGCCGCTCACGCGACGCGCAGCAGCGTCTTGCCCCGGCTGAGGCCGGCCTCAAGGGTCGCGTGGGCCCGGGCGGCGTCGGCGAGGGGCAGTTCCGCGGTGATGTCAGGGGCGATCGTGCCCGAGGCGAGCAGGGAGAAGGCGGCCAGGCCGTGGGCGCGCAGGAGGGCGGGCCGGCGGCGGGCGAGGTCGGCGATGTTGTAGCCGGTCAGGGACCGGTTCCGCTTCCAGAACGGCAGGACCGGCAGTTCCAGGTCGGGGCGGCGGGCGGCCTCGCCGTAGACGGCGAGGCGGCCGAAGGGGGCGAGGACGTCGAGGCTGGCCAGGCGGGTGGGGCCGCCGACCGGGTCGAGGACGACGTCGACCTCGGGGACGGCGCCGGCGAAGCCGTCGCGCAGGTGGATCCCGTCGTAGCCGAAGCGCTTGGCGTACCTGGCCTTCGCGGGTGAGCCGACCGTCCCGTGGACCGCGGCCGCGCCCAGCGAGCGGGCGATCTGGGCGGCGGCCGAGCCGACGCCGCCGGCCGCGGCGTGGATGAGGACGCTGTCGCCGGGTGTGAGACGGGCCGCCGCGGACAGCACGCCATAAGCGGTGGTGAGGACGAGGGCCGCGCCGCCGCCGTCGCGCAGCGAGATCCCGTCCAGCGGGAAGGCGAACTCGGCGGAGGCGACCGCGTACTCCGCGTAGCCGCCGCCGGAGGGCAGGTAGACGGCGACCGGCTCGCCCGTGGTGAGTCCCGTCACATCGGATCCGACCTCGACGACCTCGCCCGACGCCTCGAACCCGGGGACGTCGATGCCGTCGGGCGCCCCGAAGTCGCCGAGGCGGTGCTGCACCTCGCCGTAGTTGACGCCGGCGTACGCCACGCGGACGAGGATCTCACCGGGGCCGGGCTCCGGCACCGGCAGTTCCACCTGCCGCAGGACGTCCGGGCCGCCGTTGACATCGAATCCGATCGCGCGCACGCGCTCTCCTCTCCCCTGGCTGCCGCCACCGGCGGCGGCCTCCACTGGTCGCCGGCGCCGCAGACACCGGGCGATTGCCGGGCGCAACCTTGCGCCACCGAAACCGTATTCCCCACCGGCCCGCCGTTACTGGGATGCTGGACGTGTCAAGGCCGCGTCACCGCGGACACGGGGAGCTGAAGACAGGTGGAGGACAAGGTGCGGGTGGTCATCGCCGAGGACTCGGTACTGCTCAGGGAGGGCCTGACCCGCCTGCTGACCGACCGCGGCCATGACGTGGTGGCGGGCGTGGGCGACGCCGAGGGCCTGCTGAAGGCGGTCCGCGAACTGGCCGACCAGGGCGCGCCGCCGGATGTCGTGGTGGCGGACGTACGGATGCCGCCGACGCACACCGACGAGGGCGTGCGCGCGGCCGTGCAGTTGCGCAGGGACCACCCGGCGATCGGCGTGCTGGTGCTCTCGCAGTACGTGGAGGAGCAGTACGCGACCGAGCTGCTGGCCGGCAGCAGCCGCGGGGTGGGCTACCTGCTCAAGGACCGCGTCGCCGAGGTGCGCGAGTTCGTGGACGCGGTGGTACGGGTGGCGCAGGGCGGCACCGCGCTGGACCCGGAGGTCGTCGCGCAGCTCCTGGGCCGCAGCCGCAAGCAGGACGTGCTGGCCGGGCTGACCCCGCGTGAGCGGGAGGTGCTGCAGCTCATGGCCGAGGGCCGGACGAACTCGGCGGTCGCCAAGCAGCTGGTGGTCAGCGACGGGGCGGTCGAGAAGCACGTGAGCAACATCTTCCTCAAGCTCGGGCTGGCGCCGAGCGAGGGCGACCACCGCAGGGTGCTGGCGGTCCTGACGTACCTGAACTCGTGACGGCCGGCCCCTCGACGGCGGGCGTCCGCAGGGGGGCGGCGGGCGGTCGGGCATATGACGGCGGAACGCGGCGGGCGGACGGTTGGCTTCCACATTCCGGGACGTCCAGGGAAGGCGTCCCTTACCGACGTACCATGACCGGTAGCCGGGCGATCCGCCGCCTCGAAGGAGGTCCGTTTCAGTGACCAGCCAGGTCAGCACCAGTGCGGGAGATCCGCCTGCCGTCGGAGACGTCCTGGGCGAACAGCGCAGGCCGGGGAAGGAGACCAGGCGGCTGGACCGTGTGATCATCCGCTTCGCCGGTGACTCGGGCGACGGCATGCAGCTCACGGGGGATCGTTTCACCTCCGAGACCGCGTCGTTCGGTAACGATCTGTCGACCCTGCCGAACTTCCCGGCCGAGATCCGTGCTCCGGCAGGGACGCTGCCGGGGGTGTCGTCGTTCCAGCTCCACTTCGCCGATCACGACATCCTCACGCCGGGGGACGCGCCGAACGTACTGGTGGCGATGAACCCGGCCGCGCTGAAGGCGAACGTGGGGGACCTGCCGCGGGGCGCCGAGATCATCGTCAACACCGACGAGTTCACCAAGCGCGCCCTGGAGAAGGTGGGGTACGCGGCCAACCCGCTGGAGGACGGCTCCCTGGAGGCGTACTCCCTGCACCCCGTGCCGCTCACCACGCTGACGCTCGAAGCGCTCAAGGACAGCGGTCTGGCGCGCAAGGACGCGGAGCGGGCGAAGAACATGTTCGCGCTCGGCCTGCTGTCGTGGATGTACCACCGCCCGACCGAGGCGACCGAGACGTTCCTGCGCAAGAAGTTCGCCAAGAAGCCCGACATCGCGGAGGCGAACGTCGCCGCGTACCGCGCGGGCTGGAACTTCGGCGAGACGACCGAGGACTTCGCGGTCTCCTACGAGGTGGCCCCGGCCGCCAGCGCCTTCCCGGCCGGCACGTACCGCAACATCTCGGGGAACCTGGCGCTCGCCTACGGTCTGATCGCCGCCGGGCGTCTGTCGGAACTGCCGCTGTTCCTCGGCTCGTACCCGATCACCCCGGCCTCGGACGTGCTGCACGAGCTGAGCCGGCACAAGAACTTCGGCGTGCGCACCTTCCAGGCCGAGGACGAGATCGCCGCGATCGGCGCCGCCCTGGGCGCCGCCTTCGGCGGCTCGCTCGCGATCACCACCACCTCAGGGCCCGGCGTGGCGCTGAAGTCGGAGACGGTGGGCCTGGCGGTCAGCCTCGAACTGCCGCTGCTGATCGTGGACATCCAGCGCGGCGGGCCCTCCACCGGCCTGCCGACCAAGACCGAGCAGGCCGACCTGCTCCAGGCGATGTACGGGCGCAACGGCGAGGCGCCGGTGCCGGTGGTCGCGCCGGCCACCCCCGCCGACTGCTTCGACGCGGCCGTGGAGGCCGCCCGGATCGCGCTGACCTACCGGACCCCGGTCTTCCTGCTGTCCGACGGCTACCTGGCCAACGGCTCCGAGCCGTGGCGGATCCCGGAGGAGAGCGAACTGCCCGACCTGCGGGTGCCGTTCGCCACGGCGCCCAACCACACGGCCGAGGACGGCACGCAGAGCTTCTGGCCGTACCTGCGCGACCCCGAGACGCTGGCCCGCCCCTGGGCGGTGCCCGGCACCCCCGGCCTCGAACACCGCATCGGCGGCATCGAGAAGCAGGACGGCACGGGCAACATCAGCTACGACCCGAAGAACCACGACTTCATGGTCCGCACCCGCCAGGCCAAGATCGACGGCATCAAGGTGCCGGACGTGGTGGTCGACGACCCGGGCGCCGCACAGGGCAGCCCGGCGCGGACGCTGGTGCTCGGCTGGGGCTCCACGTACGGGCCGATCACCGCGGCGGTACGGCGGCTGCGCCGCGAGGGCGGCTCGGTCGCGCAGGCGCACCTGCGGCACCTCAACCCCTTCCCGGCGAACCTCGGGGAGGTCCTGCGCTCCTACGAGCGGGTGATCGTGCCGGAGATGAACCTCGGCCAGCTCGCCCACCTGCTGCGGGCGAAGTACCTGGTCGACGCCCACTCGTACACGCAGGTCACCGGTCTGCCGTTCAAGGCGGAGCAGTTGGCACAGGCGATCGCCGGCAGGGCGGACGTCATCCAAGGGGCGGACACGATCGCGGAGGGGAACGCGGATGTCTGAGGCGCTGGCGCTGGTGCCCAAGGCCGAGGCCAAGCAGAGCATGAAGGACTTCAAGTCCGACCAGGAGGTGCGCTGGTGCCCCGGCTGCGGGGACTACGCGATCCTGGCGGCGGTGCAGTCCTTCATGCCCGAACTGGGGCTGGCCAAGGAGAACGTCGTGTTCATCTCGGGGATCGGGTGCTCCTCCCGGTTCCCGTACTACATGAACACCTACGGCATGCACTCCATCCACGGCCGCGCCCCGGCGATCGCGACCGGCCTGGCCACCTCCCGCCGGGACCTGAGCGTGTGGGTGGTCACCGGTGACGGCGACGCGCTGTCCATCGGCGGCAACCACCTGATCCACGCCCTGCGCCGCAACGTCAACCTCAAGATCCTGCTCTTCAACAACCGGATCTACGGCCTGACGAAGGGCCAGTACAGCCCGACCTCGGAGATCGGCAAGATCACCAAGTCCACGCCGATGGGCTCGCTGGACGCGCCGTTCAACCCGGTGTCCCTGGCGATCGGCGCCGAGGCGTCCTTCGTCGCCCGCACCATCGACTCCGACCGCAAGCACCTGCAGAGCGTGCTGCGGGCGGCGGCCGACCACCCGGGCACCGCGCTGGTGGAGATCTACCAGAACTGCAACATCTTCAACGACGGCGCCTTCGAGGTCCTCAAGGACAAGGAATCCGCGCTGGAGGCGGTGATCCGGCTGGAGCACGGGCAGCCGATCCGCTTCGGCGCCCCGGCCGCCGACGGGCTCGGCGGCAAGGGCGTCGTCCGCGACCCGGCCACCGGCGACCTGCGGGTGATCGACGTGGCGGCCGAGGGCACCGACGGGATCCTCGTCCACGACGCCCACGCCGCCTCGCCGACGACCGCGTTCGCCCTCTCGCGGCTGGCCGACCCGGACACCCTGCACCACACCCCGATCGGCGTCCTGCGGGACGTGCGGCGGCCGGTGTACGACGTCGAGATGGCGGAGCAGCTGGAGCAGGCGGTGGTGCAGCAGGGCGAGGGCGACCTCGCCAAGCTGCTGGCCGGCAACGACACGTGGACGGTCGTCGGCTGAGCACGGGCCATACCTGGCACGCGCCGGAAACGGCAAGGGCGCGGGGAACCTCCGGGTTCCCCGCGCTTTTCCGTGCCCGGGACCCGGCGCGCTTCCGCGTACGGCACCCGGCGCTCCGCCGCGTACGGCACCGGCCCCGTCATGACCGTAGAGCGATACAGACATGACACCGGCGGAGCCCTGCCGCTACTTTCGGGGGAGGCGCGGATCGGGAAGGCGGGGCCATGGGCGAGCGGCGGGCGGGGCTGGTGTGGGGTTTCGCGGCCTATGGGATGTGGGGGCTGTTCCCGCTGTACTGGCCGCTGCTGAAGCCGGCCGGGGCGCTGGAGATCCTCGCCCACCGGATGGTGTGGTCGCTGCTCGTGGTCGCGCTGCTGTTGTTGGCGCTGCGGCGCCGGGCGTGGATGGCGGCGCTGGTGCGGCAGCCGCGGAAACTGGGCCTGCTGGCGGTCGCGGCGGCCGTGGTGTCCGTCAACTGGGGCGTGTACATATGGGCCGTCAACGCCGGCCACGTGGTGGAGACCTCGCTCGGCTACTTCATCAACCCGCTGGTGACGATCGCGCTCGGCGTCCTGGTACTGCACGAACGGCTGCGGCCGGCGCAGTGGGCGGCGGTCGGGATCGGGGCCGCCGCGGTGGTCGTCCTCACCGCCGGGTACGGGCGGCTGCCGTGGATCGCGCTGACGCTGGCGTTCTCCTTCGGGACGTACGGCCTGGTCAAGAAGCAGGTGGCGATGGGCGGCCTGGAGTCGCTCGCCGCGGAGACCTCGGTGCAGTTCCTGCCGGCGCTGGCGTACCTGCTGGTGCTCGGGGCGCGCGGCCACCAGACCTTCACCCACCACGGGGCGGGGCACGCGTCGCTGCTGGCCGCGTGCGGGCTGGTCACCGCGGTGCCGCTGATCTGCTTCGGGATGGCGGCGAACCGGCTGCCGCTGTCCACGATCGGGCTGATGCAGTACCTGGCGCCGGTGTTCCAGTTCCTGCTGGGCGTGCTGCGCTACCACGAGCGGATGCCGGCCGAGCGGTGGGCGGGCTTCCTGATGGTGTGGGCCGCGCTCCTCGTGCTCACCTGGGACGCGCTGCGGATGGCCCGGCGCGGCCGGGTGGCGCTGGCCCGGGCGGCCGCCGCCCGTCCCGCCGAGCGGCCCGAGGCGGCGGCGGGCCGCTGAGGGACTGGCGCCCGGACGCGGGGCGTGTCCCGCCGTATCCCGTATCCCGTACCGCCGCCGCCGTACGCCTGTGCCGCCGTACGTCCTATGCCGTGACGTCCCGCGAGGTGAACCGGGCCCAGGCCGCCGAGCCGAACACGGCCGCGTACAGGCCCTGCAGGCCCAGGTTCTTGAGGATGCCGTCCCACGGCACCGGGTCGCGCAGGATGTCGGCGAAACTCAGCCAGTAGTGCGGGAAGAGGTACGGCTGGAAGGCGTGCAGCTGGGGGATGTTGTCGATGATCTGCACGGTGATCAGCAGGCCGACCGTGGCGGCCATCGCGCCGATGCCGCTGTCGGTGACCGTGGAAATGAACAGCCCGAGCGCCCCGACGCCGATCAGCGAGGCGGCCACCAGCACCGCGATGAGCAGGGCCCGCAGCAGACCGTCGGACAGCGGGATGGTGGTGCCCGACAGCAGGGTCACGTCACCGACGGGGAAGAGGGCGAAGCCGACCGCGAGCGCGGAGGCGGTCACCACGAGGGTGGCGGCCAGGCAGAAGGCCAGGACCGAGGCGTACTTGGCGAGCAGCAGCCGGGTGCGGCCGGCCGGGGCGACCAGCAGGTACCGCAGCGTGCCGGTGCTGGCCTCACCCGCCACCGAGTCGCCGGCGACCACCCCGATGGCCATCGGCAGGAAGAACGGGAGGGTGGCGGCGAGGGCGGCGAAGGTCAGGAACAGGCCGTTGTTGCTGACCTGCTCGATGAACGCGGGGCCGTTGTCGCCGCGCGGGCCGCCGGGTGAGTCGCCACTGTGGGTCTCCACACGTACGGCGATGCCGACCAGCACCGGCACGGCGGCCAGCACCGCGAGCAGCGCGAGGGTGCGCCAGCGGCGGAAGACGGTGACCAGCTCGGATCCGAAGAGGCCGAGGGACCACGTCAGGCGGGGCGCGCGGGCGGGCGGTACCGGCGCGGGCGGTACCGACGCGGGCGCGGCTTCCGTACCGGTGGCGCCCGCCGGGTCCGGGGCCGCCGCCTCGGGTTCAGCCCGCGACATCGAAGCCCTCCCCCGTCAAGGCCACGAAGGCGTCCTCCAGAGAGGCGCGTTCGAGGCCGAAGCCGCGGACGCGGACGCCGGCGCCGACCAGGGCCGCGTTGAGCCCGGCGAGGTCGGGCGGGTCGGCCGGGAGTTCGCCGGTGATCCGCTGCTCGGCGGTGACCAGGTCCGTCACTCCGTGTTCCTTCAGTACGCGGGCGGCGTCGCCCAGGTCGGGGGTGGTCACGGCCAGCCGGCCGCGGGCGCCCGCGGACAGGTCGGCGACCGGGCCCTGCGTGATCAGCCGGCCGCGCGACATCACGGCGGCGTGCGTGCAGACCTGCTCGATCTCGTCCAGCAGGTGGGAGGACAGGAAGACGGTGGTGCCGTCCGCGGCCAGCTCCCTGACCAGGGCGCGGATCTCGCGCATGCCCTGCGGGTCGAGGCCGTTGGTCGGCTCGTCGAGCACCAGCAGCTCCCGGGGCTGCAGGAGGGCGGCGGCCAGGCCCAGGCGCTGCTTCATGCCCAGCGAGTACGCCTTCGCCTTCTTGCCCGCCGCCGCGGCCAGGCCCACCCGGTCCAGGGCGCTTGCCACCCGGGCCTTGCGAGTGCGGGGATCGGCGGTCGGGTCGGCCGCGTCGTAGCGCAGCAGGTTGTCGCGGCCGGACAGGAAGCCGTAGAGCGCCGGTCCCTCGATGAGGGCGCCGACCTTGGGCAGCACGGTACGGGCGGCCCGCGGCATGGGGCTGCCCAGCACCCGGGCGCTGCCCGCGGTCGGCGCGATCAGCCCCATCAGCATGCGGATGGTGGTGGTCTTGCCCGAGCCGTTGGGCCCGAGGAAACCGAAGACGCTGCCGCGCGGCACCCGCAGGTCGATGCGGTCCACGGCGAGGGTGCCGCGGTACCGCTTGGCCAGGCCACGGGTCTCGATCACGGCGTCACCGCCGGAGGCCGGCCCCGGACCCGGCGGCGGCTGCGACGACAGCCCGGGTCGCGGTCGCGGTGCCGCGTGTGCCGCCGCCCGGCCCTCTTCCGGTCCGGCCCCGCCGTCCGGCTCTCCCATGACGCTCCTCGACGTGCTGAGACGTGCTGAGTGGTGCTGAGTGGTGCTGAGTGGTGCGGCTCCGGCGCTCCTTCACCGGGGTCCGGCGGGCCCCGGGCGGGGCCCGCCGGACGGTGTCCCGGAGCCTACTTCCCGGCCGCGGCGGCCGCGTCGGCCGCGTCCGTCAGGGCGGACTGGGTGACCGCGCCCGCGTACACCGTGCCGTTGTCGGTCATCAGGACGTTGACCAGGCGGGTGTGGAAGAGGGTGCCGGAGCCGAAGCCGCCGCTGACCCGCTTGCCGAAGTCGTTCAGCAGCCCGTTCGCCCGGTCCTTGCCGTTGTGCCCGGCGCCGGAGGGCAGGCCGCCGGCCTTCTTGACCACCACGATGGAGTCCCAGCCCTTGCCGATGACGGTGGTGCCGCCGGTGCGGCCGTCCGGGCGCATCTCCTGGCCGGCGCGCGGGCCGGCCTGGCCGGCGGCGTGGCCGGCGTGGCCGGGGCCCTCGGTGACCTTCACGCCCTTGGGCGGGGTGAAGTCGAAGGTGCTCGCGGCCGGCTCGGCGAAGCCGACCTTGGTGTAGCCGATGTCGAAGACGGCCTTGCCGCCGCCGCGCGGGTCCACGGTGACCTTGAGCGGCACCCAGGTCCTGGCGTCCACGGCGACGCGTATCGCGCCGACGGTGGTGGTGTCCGCGTGCCGCGGGCGCACCACCAGTTCGTACGCGCTGTGGCCGGCGACCCGGGCGGTGCCGTCCACGGTGATCGACGCGGTGCCGTCGGCGGCCTTGAGGAACTGCCGGGCGGCGTCCTGCGGGGTGGCCGGGAGGTTCTCCGGCGTGCGGCGCTGCTCCTGGCCGCGCTGGGCGGGCAGCGTCTGGTGGTACGCCTGGTCCGACCGGCTGTCGTAGGCCCACAGCTGGGTGCCGTTGCGGATCAGGCTGTACTCGGCGGCCGGCTCGATGAGCGAGACCTTCTGCTTGTCCGGGCCGTCGGCGGACACGTGCAGGGTGTGGGTTCCGACCAGGAGCTGGGTGAGCCGGGCCTGCGGCGCGGCCGGTGAGGTGCGGTCGCCGCCCGCCGTCCCGGGAGCCCCCGCGCCCCCGAACAGGCTGCCCGCGGCGCCGCCCGACAGCGCCGAGGGCAGGCCGAGGTCGGTGGTGACCTTGACCGTGCCGTCGACCGCCTGGACCTTGGACCCCATCATGTCGGCCAGGAGCTGCTGGGCGGTGATCGAGGGCAGGGAGGGGTCGCCGCTGTCGGCGAGCGCCGGGACCAGGCCGATGGTCGCCGCGGCCACGCCGACGACCGCTACCGGCACGGCGTAGCGGGCGGCCCTGCGGCCGCGCCCTCCCCCGCCGCCCTCGTCCTCGTGCGGGTCGTACTGTGCCGGTTGGATCCGTGCCATTGCGTCTCTACCTCCGTCGTCAGCGGCGGTCGTCTGCGGGCGCGCCTTGGCCGCGCGCCGGTCGCACTCGTCCACTCCCCAGGACATTGTCGCCCCGGTCCGCCCCGAAGTGGTGTCTCCATGGGACCAAATCGGCCGCCCCGGGACATCAGCCACCGGGCCCAACCCTTCGTACACCCGCGGTATGACGCGTCCCGAGGGGGTACGCGGGTGGGAGCAGTCCGACCCCGAGGCCGCCTCAGGGACCGTCCCCGAGGCCGATCGGGGTACGGGCGCGGCAAGTTGGCGGCCCCTCAGCCGGCGGGACGGTCAGCGGCCGTGGCGGCGGACCGGGTACGTGCGGGCGGACCGGGTACCTGCGGGCGGACCGGGTACGTGCGGGCGGACCGGGCCGGCGGTCGGCGCGGTGGGATCGGCCGGCGCGGTGGGGGCTCAGTCCCTGCGGTGGCCTCAGCCCGTGCGGTGGACGACGACCTCGCACAGGCCGGCCAGGGCGCGCTTGGCCGGGATGTCGGGGAGCGGGGCCAGGGCGGCGCGGGCCTCCTCGGCGTAGCGGAGGGTGTCGCGGCGGGCCTGCTCCAGGGCCGGGTGGGCGCGCAGGAGTTCCAGCGCCTCGGCGTGCCGGGCGTCGTCGGTGAGGTCGCCGTCGAGCAGTTCGTTCAGCCGCCGGTCGGCGGCCGAGCCGGCGGCCAGGCCCTGCGCGCGCCACCGCCGCACGTACAGCACCGGCAGGGTGGGGATGCCCTCGCGCAGGTCGGTGCCGGGGGTCTTGCCGGACTCGTGGCTGTCGCTGGCGATGTCCAGGACGTCGTCGGCGAGCTGGAAGGCGATGCCGATCCGCTCCCCGTACTGGGTGAGGATGCTGACCGCCGACTCGTCGGCGCCCGACATCATCGCGCCGAACCGGCCGGAGACCGCCATGAGGGAGCTGGTCTTGCCGGCCAGCACCTCCAGGTAGTGGTCGATCGGGTCGCGCTCGTCGCGCGGGCCGACGGTCTCCATGATCTGGCCGGTGACCAGGCGCTCGAACGCCTCGGCCTGGACGCGGACCGCCTCGGGGCCGAGGTCGGCGAGGATGTGGGAGGCCCGGGAGAAGAGGAAGTCGCCGGTCAGGACGGCCACCGAGTTGCCCCAGCGGGCGTTGGCGCTGGGCACCCCGCGGCGGACCGCGGCCTCGTCCATCACGTCGTCGTGGTAGAGGGTGGCCAGGTGGGTCAGCTCGACGACGACGGCGGAGGGCACCACGCCGGGCGCGTGCGGGTCGCCGAACTGGGCGCCGAGCAGCACCAGCAGTGGCCGGAACCGTTTGCCGCCGGCCCGCAGCAGGTGCCGGCCCACATCCGTGATGAACGGCACATCGCTCTTGGTGGCCTCCAGCAGGCCCTCCTCCACGGCCGACAGACCGGCCTGGATGTCGGCCTCAAGGGTCTCGTCCCACACGCTCAGCCCGAAGGGCCCGACGACGGTCACGAGAGGTCTCCTGTCGCAGATCTGGCACTGGCGAGGTCCGAGGTGGTGGCACGCGCTGCTCTGACGTGGTGGGCGATGGCCTTTCGACGGCATTGCCTACACGGGCAGCGTAGCCGGTCGGCTGTGGATCACCGCCGGGGCATCGCCTTACACCAGGCCGCCGCCAACGCGCGCCCCTATAATCCCGATTACCGGTTTTTATGTCTTATGCCCTACCCGAAAGGATGACACATCGGTTTCGAATGTTTGAACGATCCGGGCTCGGCCAACGTTCACTGTGACGTAAGACCATCCGGAATCGGACCGTTTTAAACTCACGGCGGCAACAGGTGACATGTCCTCGCTTCTGGGTAGTCCCCTTCCGGGAAAATCCCGGACCCCGGAAACCCCGGTGGAACGAGAGGAGGTGGATCGATGGAAGCTGACCTGGGAGACCTCGAAGACCTCGGGAAACTCAAGGAGGACGAGGCGGAGGCCCATGTGCACGGCGTCTGCTTCAAGACCGGTCCTCCCGCACGGACCGGCGTGGAGCTGGAGTGGCTCGTTCAGGACCGCTCCGATCCCCGCGCACTGATACCCGTCGACCGGCTGGACGCGGCCCTCGCGCCGGTCGAGACCCCCGGGGCGTTCCCCCGGGGCAGCAGGCTCACCCGTGAGCCGGGCGGCCAGGTGGAGCTCAGCTCCCCGCCCGCCCCCACCCTGGCCGCGTGTGTCGAGGCGATGGCCGAGGACCTGGCCGTACTGCGGCGGGCCGTGAACGCGGCCGGGCTCGTGCTCGTCGGCCGCGGCCTCGACCCCTACCGCGAGCCGCCCCGCGTACTCGACCATCCCCGCTACCGGGCGATGGAGATCTTCTTCGACCGCGAGGGCCCCTGGGGCCGCACCATGATGCGCCGCACGGCGTCCCTGCAGGTCAACCTGGACAGCGGGGACGACAGCGCGGGCGTCACCGGCTACCGCAACCGCTGGGCGCTGGCCCACCGGATCGGGCCGGTGCTCGTCGCGGCGTTCGCGAACTCCCCCCTGGCGGCCGGCCGGCCCACCGGCTGGCTGTCCACCCGGCAGGCCACCTGGGGCCTGATGGACCCCGGCCGCACCCGCCATCCGCGCCACCGTCCCGATCCCCGGGAGGCGTGGACCAGGTACGCCCTCAACGCCCGGGTGCTGTGCATCCGTACGCCCGGTGGCGGTACGGGACCGGCGGACGGCGGTACGCCGGCGAGCGCGCCACCGGGTTCGCCGGCGAGCGCGTCTCCCGGGGCGCCGCCCGTGCGTTCCGGCCAGGACTGGTCGGCGCCGCCCGGCCTCACCTTCCGCCAGTGGCTGCGGGGGGTGCCGGGACTGCGGGCACCCACCAGGGACGACCTGGACTACCACCTCAGCACGCTGTTCCCGCCGGTCCGCCCGCGCGGCTGGCTGGAACTGCGGATGACCGACGCCCAGGACGGCGACGACTGGATCGTGGCGACGGCCGTGACGGCCGCCCTGCTGGACGACCCGGTCGCCGCCGACACCGCCGGCGCGATCACCGAGCCGCTGTGCGCGGACGGGCAGCCCGTGCCGTCCGACGAGGTGTGGCGGCGCGCGGCCCGGATCGGACCGGCCGACCCGGACCTCGCCAAGGCGGCCCGCGCGCTGTTCGCCGCGGCCGAGAGCGCGATGGCACGCTCCGGCGCACCCCCCGCCCTGCGGCAGGCGGTCTCCGACTTCGCCGAGCGCTACCCGGAACGGGGCCGATGCCCCGCCCATGACCAGCTGGACGCGCTGCGGCGCGCCTGACTCTCCCGGAAGGCATGTCGTGACGAACCCGTACGCATCCGAGCACAGCACGGCCCGGAGTGGTGCAACTTCCGCCCCTCCAGGCACTTCTGACACGTCCTCACCTCCAACCACCGCTCCGGCGCCTCCAACCACCGCTCCGTCCGCTCCGACCACCGCTCCGGCGGCTCCCGCCTCCGAGGCTGCGGTGTCGCCCTTCGCCGCGCCGCCCTCCGCGGACGCCGCCGGCCTGCCGGGCCCCTCGGCGCGCGCGCTGGCGGCGCTGGAGACCGCGCGGCGCCGTACCCTGCACCTCACCGACGCGGTGACCGACGGCGACCTCGTCGCCCAGCACTCCCGGCTGATGTCCCCGCTGGTGTGGGACCTGGCCCACATCGCCAACCAGGAGGAGCTCTGGCTGGTCCGCGAGGCCGGCGGGCGCCCGGGGCTGCGTCCCGACCTCGACCACCTCTACGACGCCTTCCGGCACCCGCGGGCCGACCGCCCGGCGCTGCCCCTGCTCGGCCCGGCCGAGGCCCGCGCCTACGTGGCCGCCGTACGCGAGGAGACCCTCGACGTGCTCAAGGCCGCCGACACCGGCCCGGACGGGCCCGAGCCGCTGCTGGCGGGCGCGTTCGTCTTCGGGATGCTCGCCCAGCACGAGCAGCAGCACGACGAGACGATGCTGGCCACCCACCAGCTCCGCGAGGGCCCGGCCGTCCTGGACGCGCCCGCGCCGCCGCCCGCGCCCGCCGACGCGGCCGGGCTGCCCCGCGAGGTCCTGGTGCCCGGCGGCCCGTTCACCATGGGCACCTCCACGGAACCGTGGGCGCTGGACAACGAGCGGCCGGACCACACCGTGGACGTCCCCGCGTTCTGGCTGGACACCGTGCCGGTCACCAACGGCGCCTACCTGGAGTTCATCGCCGCCGGCGGCTACCGCGACCCGCGGTGGTGGACGCCGGAGGGCTGGAAGCACGTCCAGGACGCGGGGCTGGAGGCGCCGCTGTTCTGGTCCCGGGACGGCGAGGGGTGGGTCCGCCGCCGGTTCGGGCACGTGGAGCCGGTGCCGGCCGACGAGCCGGTGCTGCACGTGTGCTGGTACGAGGCGGACGCCTACGCCCGCTGGGCCGGCCGGCGGCTGCCGACCGAGGCCGAGTGGGAGAAGGCCGCCCGGCACGACCCGGCCACCGGGCGGTCCCGCCGCTACCCGTGGGGCGACGACGACCCGCGCCCCGAGCACGCCAACCTCGGGCAGCGCCACCTCCGGCCGGCCCCCGCGGGCAGCTATCCGGCGGGCGCGGCCCCCAGCGGCGCCCGGCAGCTCATCGGGGACGTCTGGGAGTGGACGTCGTCGGACTTCGCCCCGTACCCGGGCTTCACCGCCTTCCCGTACAAGGAGTACTCGCAAGTCTTCTTCGGGCCCGAGTACAAGGTGCTGCGCGGCGGCGCCTTCGGGGTCGACCCGGTGGCCTGCCGCGGCACCTTCCGCAACTGGGACTACCCCATCCGCCGGCAGATCTTCGCCGGCTTCCGCACCGCGCGGTCCGCGGCCGGGCCGCGGGACGGTGAGGCGCGCTGATGTGCCGCCACCTCGCGTACCTCGGTCCGCCGGTGCCGCTGGCCCGGCTGCTCACCGAGCCGCCGCACAGCCTGTACGAGCAGTCGTGGCGGCCGGCCCGGCAGCGGCACGGGACGGTCAACGCGGACGGCTTCGGGGTCGGCTGGTACCCGCCGGAGCCGCCCGATCCGCCCGATCCGCCGGCCCCCGCGAACGACCGGGGCGCCGGCGGTCGGGGCGGCGGCGGTCGGGGCGGGGCGGAGGGCGCCGAGCCCAATTCCGTTGCTCCGGAGGGCGTTGATCCGGAGGGCGGGGCGGGTTTCCCCCTCCCCGCCCGTTACCGCAGGGCCGTGCCCATCTGGGCCGACGCCAACTTCCCCGAGCTGGCGCGCAGCATCCGCAGCGGGGCCGTGCTGGCCGCGGTCCGCTCGGCCACGGCCGGGACCACCCAGGACGAGTCGGCGGCAGCCCCCTTCCGCGACGGCCGCTGGCTGTTCAGCCACAACGGGGCCGTCGCCGACTGGACGCGGCTGGCAGTGGACCTGCCGCCGGCGCAGGCGCTCGCCCTGGAGGCGCACTCCGACTCCGCGCTGCTGTGGGCCATGCTGGCCGGCCGGCTGCGGCGCGGCGAGCCGCCGGCCGGTGCGATGGCCGCGGTGATCCGCGAGGTCGCCGCGGCGCGGCCGGCCGCCCGGCTCAACCTCCTGCTCACCGACGGCCGCGCGATCATCGCCAGCGCGTACGGCGACACGCTCTGGTACCGCACCGGCCCCGGCCTGGTCCTGGTCGCCTCAGAACCCGACGACGCCCCCGGCCAGTGGCACGAGGTCCCCGACCGCAGCCTGCTGGTGGCCTCCGCGGCCGGGGTCCGGATCCTCCCGCTGCGCCCCCCGCGCGGCCCCGAGCGCAAGGAGCCCCCGCCCATGACCGCGAGCCGCTTCACCCTCGACGACCGCCTCCCGGCGGACTACCTCACCGACGCCCTGCACACCGACGTCCGCGAGGGGCTGCGCGCGGCCCCCCGTACGCTGCCGCCCAAGTGGTTCTACGACAAGCGCGGCAGCGACCTGTTCGAACAGATCACCAGGCTGCCCGAGTACTACCCCACCCGGGCCGAGCAGGAGATCCTCGGCCGCCGGGCGGCGGAGATAGCGGCGCTCACCCGGGCCGCGACCCTGGTCGAGCTCGGCTCGGGCTCGTCCCGCAAGACCAGGCTGCTGCTGGACGCGCTCACCGCGGGCGGCACGCTGCGGCGGTACGCGCCCCTGGACGTCTCCGGCGCCGCGCTGTCCGAGGCGGGCGAGGCGATCTGCCGCGACTACCCCGGGCTGGAGGTCGCGGCGACGGTCGCGGACTTCGAGCACGACCTGGCGCTGTCCGACGAGCCGGGCCCCCGCCTCCTGGCCTTCCTCGGCAGCACCATCGGCAACTTCGACCCGGACCAGCGGCGGGCCTTCTACCGCACCCTGTCGCTCGCGCTGAGCAGCGACGACGTGCTGCTGCTCGGCGCCGACCTGGTCAAGGACCCGGAAACGCTGGTCCGCGCGTACGACGACGCGGCCGGGGTCACCGCGGAGTTCAACAAGAACGTCCTGCACGTCATCAACCGCGAGCTGGGCGCCGACTTCGACCCCGACGCGTTCGACCACGTCGCCGTGTGGAACACCGAGGAGGAGCGGATCGAGATGCGGCTGCGCGCGCGCCGCGCCCAGACCGTCAAGATCCCCGACGTCGACCTGTCGCTGGACCTCGCCCAGGGTGAGGACATGCGTACCGAGATCTCCTGCAAGTTCCGCCGCGAGTCCCTGACCGCCGAGCTGAAGGAGGGCGGCTTCACCGTGCGCCACTGGTGGACGGACGCGGCCGGGCGGTTCGCCCTGCTGATGGCGGTACCCAGCTGACCGGGACGCCCCGAGGCCGGCGCCGGTTCCCGGAGCACCGCGGTGCTCCGGGAACCGGCGCCGTTTCTGTTAGAACTTTTGCTAGACTGCGTCCATGGTGAGTTTCGAGCCCGGTGGCGGACCGACGCAGTCCGTTTCGGTGTCCATGCACGAGGGAACCATCGAAGCCGTGCGTGACCGCGTGGGCAAGCGCGGCATTTCCGCGTACATCGAGCGCGCGGTGCAACGGCAGATCGAGCGGGACGCGCTCGACGCGCTGATCGTCGACCACGAGGACCGGCACGGAAGGATCAGTGACGAAGAGATCCTCGCGGCCGAGGCGGAGATGTACGGCGAAACGGACTCGGCCAGGAACGCCGCGTGAGCGGTAGCTGGGTTCTCGACAGCGAGGCGCTGTCACAGCTCCTCCGGGACGAACGGGACATGGTCGTCCGGCTCGCCGTCGCACGCAAGCGGGACATCCGGGTGGTGGCCTGCGCCGCCACCGTCATCGACGCCGACCACGACGGCGTTCACCCGGCCCGGCTCTCCTGGGTGCTCTCCCGGCTCACCGTGCACGCCGTCACGAAGGACAGCGCCCTCACGGCTTCCCGGCTCCTCAAGGAAGCCGGACTGCACGGGCACGAGTACGCGATCGACGCGATGGTGGTCACCGCCGCCCTCGAACTGCCTGACCGGCCCGTGGACATCCTCACCCCGGATCCGGACGACCTGTCCGTACTTCTCGGTGGGCGGCTGGAGGCCGCCGAGCGGAAGAGGGATCGCGACCGATCGAAGGTGCGCGTCATCCGCGTGTGACGCGCGGTTCCCGCGGACCGCGCGCCCGCCTCACGGCAGCAGGACGACACGTCCCAGGTGGCCGTGGCTGTCGAGGATGCGGTGGGCCTGCGCGGCCTCGGTCAGGGGGAGGCGGGCGTGCACGGCGGGGCGCAGGGTGCCGTCCTCGATCCGGCGGGTGATCTCGGCGATGTCGGCGCGGGCGCGTTCGGGGGCGGCGGCGCGCAGCCGCAGCAGGGCGAAGCCGATCACTTCCCGGAGCGGGAAGAGGGCCGTGACCGGGACCGCGCCGAGTTCGCCGGTCGCGGCGCCGTAGACGACGATCCGGCCGAAGGGGGCCAGCAGGTCGAGGCTCTCGCGCAGCACGCTCCCGCCGAGCGAGTCCAAGGCGACGTCGACCCCGCCGGGCGCGGCGGCGCGCACCTGCTCGGCCCAGTCCGGGCGGCTGTTGTCGACCGCGACGTCGGCGCCGAGCTCCTTGACGAAGCCGAAGCGGTCCGCCGACCCGACCGAGGCGATGACCGTGCCGGCGCCGAGGGCGCGGGCGAGCTGGACGGCGAGGTGGCCGGTGCCGCCGCCGGCCGCGTGGATCAGCACCGTCTCGCCCGCGGCCGGCCGCCCGGCCCGCAAGGTGCCCAGGGCGACCGGCCCGGCCAGCGGAAGTACGGTCGCGACGGCCGCGTCCAGGCCCTCGGGCACGGGCACCAGCCAGGCGGCCTCGGCGACCGCGTACTGCGCGAAGGCGTCCTCGGCGACGAGTGCGGCGACCCGCCGGCCGACCAGGGCGGGGTCGGCGCCGGGCCCGACCGCCTCGACCGTGCCGACGACGTCGCCGGTGAGGCCGGCCGGCACCGGGCGGGTGAAGGGCTCGGGCGAGGTGCCGGCGCGGAACATCGTGTCCACGTAGTTCGCGCCGACGGCCTCGGCGCGGATCAGGACCTCGCCGGGGCCGGGAGCCGGGACGTCGGCCTCCTCGACGGTGAGGACATCGGGGGCGCCGTACTCGTGATAGCGGACGCGTCGCATGATGGGCTTCTCCTCGGCGGTTGGGAGGGCGGCCGGAACCGGTGCTTAAATGGACCTCCGGTCAAGTTCCACTGCCGCCGACCGTACTGGACCGCCGGTCCAGTTGTCCAGGCCGTACGAGTGACCGGGAGCCGCCATGCCGCCAGCACGCCGGGAACGCGCCGACGCCGCCCGCAACCGGCGCGCGATCCTGCGCGCCGCCGAGGAACTGCTGGCCGCGCACCGGCCGGAGGACATCTCGATGGAGCAGGTGGCGGCAGCCGCCGGAGTCGGCAAGGGCACGGTCTTCCACCGCTTCGGCAACCGCATGGGCCTGATGCGCGAGCTGATGCTGGAGCGGGTGTACGTGGTGCACGAGGCCGTCGCCGGCGGCCCGCCCCCGCTGGGGCCCGGCGCGCCGCCCCGCGAGCGGCTGCTGGCCTTCCTCGACGCCATCGCGACGGCGGTGACCCGCAACAAGGGGCTGCTGGCCGGACTGGGCCACGCCGAGGCCATGGCCCAGCACACGCCGGAGGACGTCGCCACCTCACCCATCTACGTCTTCTGGCACACCCACATCGCCGGCCTGCTCGCCGAGGCCCGGCCGGAGCTCGACGCCGAGTTCCACGCCCACCTGCTCCTCGCCCCTTTCCAGAGCACCCCGGTGCAGCGCCTGCTGGACGGCGGCGACCCCGAGCGGCTCTCGTGGGGGCTGCGGCGTCAGGCGGCGGCACTGCTGGACGCGCCGGACTAACGCCCTGGCACCGCGACCGTCCGGCGGACACAGGCCGCGGGCCGGGACGGTACGGGACCGTGTTCTCGTACGGGGACAGGAACCGGAGGCGACCCGTCCGGTTCGGCGGGCCCGGAACGGGTATCCACAGGTCGACACGGACCTGAACCCCCCGACGATCGGAGGCAGGCCATGGCCGCCCTCCACGCCCACGCCCCGCACCGGCCGCCCGCGAACCCCCACCTGCCCGACGAGGGACTCGGCGTCCCCGAGGACTCCGTCCAGCTCGCCGGCCGCATCCCGCCCGCGGAGTCGGGCGTGTCCGGCCTGGACGCCCCCGAACGCCGGGCCCTGAGCCACGGCTGGGCGGCGAGCCCCATCGTCCTCATCTTCTTCTTCGTGGCGGTCTTCGCCGCGGGCGCCCTGGGCATGGCGATCGAGCTCATGCTCTGAACGGGGCCGTCGACGCCACCCGTGAAGGCCACCCCGTAAAGGCCGCTGCCCGGGTCTCCCCCGCAGGAAGGGGCACACCCGGGCAGCGAGGCTCGCGGCACGTCCGGCCGGCTACCGGACGAACACGCCCGCCTTGTCCGCCAGGTCCAGGAAGTACTGGGGGGCCAGGCCCAGGACCAGGGTGACGGCGACTCCTATGGCGATCGCGGTGGAGGTCAGCGGGCTGGGGACGGCGACCGAGGGGCCGTCGACCTTGGGCTCGCTGAAGAACATCAGCACGATCACCCGGATGTAGAAGAACGCCGCGATCGCCGAGGAGATCACACCGACGATCACCAGCGGCATCGCGCCACCCTGGGCGGCCGCCTTGAAGACGGCGAACTTCCCGGCGAACCCGGAGGTCAGCGGGATGCCGGCGAAGGCCAGCAGGAAGACGGCGAAGACCGCGGCGACCAGCGGGGAGCGGCGGCCCAGGCCGGCCCAGCGGGACAGGTGCGTGGCCTCGCCGCTCGCGTCGCGGACCAGGGTGACCACGGCGAAGGCGCCCAGGGTCACGAAGGAGTACGCGGCCAGGTAGAACAGGACCGAGGACACGCCCTGCCGGTTGGTGGCGATCACGCCGGCGAGGATGAAGCCGGCGTGGGCGACCGAGGAGTACGCCAGCAGGCGCTTGACGTCGGTCTGGGTGACCGCGATGACCGCGCCGATCACCATGGTGGCGATCGCGATGCCCCACATCACCGGGCGCCAGTCCCAGCGCATGCCCGGCAGGACCACGTACAGCAGCCGCAGCAGCGCGCCGAACGCGGCGACCTTGGTGGCGGCGGCCATGAAACCGGTGACCGGCGTGGGCGCGCCCTGGTAGACGTCGGGGGTCCACATGTGGAACGGCACCGCGCCGACCTTGAACAGCAGGCCGACGGCGACCATGGCGATGCCGATCAGCAGCAGCGCGTCGTTGCCGGTCGTGGAGGCGAGCGCCGGGGTCATGGGGGCGCTGCCGTCGATGACCCGGGAGATCTGGGTGTACGAGACGGAGCCCGCGTAACCGTAGAGCAGGGCGATCCCGAAGAGCAGGAAGGCCGAGGAGAAGGCGCCCAGCAGGAAGTACTTGACCGCGGCCTCCTGGGACATCAGGCGGTGGCGGCGGGCGAGCGCGCACAGGATGTACAGCGGCAGCGAGAAGACCTCAAGGGCGACGAACAGGGTCAGCAGGTCGTTGGCCGCCGGGAAGACCAGCATGCCGCCGACCGCGAACAGCAGCAGCGGGAAGACCTCGGTGGTGGTGAAGCCGGCCCGGACCGCGGCCTTCTCCTGCTCGCCGCCGGGCACCGCGGAGCCCTGGGCGGCGAAGGAGTCGACGTTCCGGCCGTGCGCCTTGGGGTCGAGTCGGCGCTCGGCGAAGGTCAGCACCGCCACGATCGCGACCAGCAGGATCGTGCCCTGCAGGAAGAGGGCGGGACCGTCCACGGCGACCGCGCCCATCGCGCCGATGTGCGCCTTGGTGGTCCCATAGCCCTTGGCGGCCAGCGCGACCACGGCCGCGAAGGCGGCGGCGAGGCCGACGACCGCCAGCAGCACCTGGGCCGCGTACCGGTTCTTCCGCGGCAGGAACGCCTCCAGCAGGATGCCCACGCACGCCACGCCGAAGACGATCAGCACCGGGGAGAGCTGGGCGTACTCGATGTGCGGCTTCGGGAACTTGTCCGTGTCGGCGGCGTTGGCCGCCGCCGTCGTCCACAGGCTGTGGACGGTGACGGCTGACGCCGATGCGGATGCGCTCACTTCTTCGCCTCCAGCGCGGGCTTGGGGTCGGTCTTGTGCACGTCGGAGAGCGTGTGCTGGACCGACGGGTTGACGGTGTCCGTCACCGGCTTCGGGTAGACGCCGAGGAAGAGCAGCAGCGCGATCAGCGGTGCCACGACCAGCAGTTCACGCGCCTTCAGGTCGGACATGCCCTCGATCCCGGCCTTGACCGGGCCGGTCATGGTCCGCTGGTAGAGCACCAGCACGTACAGCGCCGCCAGGACGATGCCGAGGGTCGCGACGATGCCCAGCACCGGGTAGCGGCTGAACGTGCCGACCAGCACCAGGAACTCGCTGACGAAGGGCGCGAGCCCCGGCAGCGACAGGGTGGCCAGACCGCCGATCATGAAGGTGCCGGCCAGGACCGGCGCCACCTTCTGCACGCCGCCGAAGTCCGCGATGAGCCGCGAGCCGCGCCGGCTGATCAGGAACCCGGCGACCAGCATGAGCGCCGCCGTCGAGATGCCGTGGTTGACCATGTAGAGCGTGGCGCCGCTCTGGCCCTGGCTGGTCATCGCGAAGATGCCCAGGATGATGAAGCCGAAGTGCGACACCGAGGCGTACGCGATCAGCCGCTTGATGTCGCGCTGGCCGACCGCGAGCAGCGCCCCGTACAGGATGCTGATCACCGACAGCACCAGGATCGTCGGGGTGGCCCACTTGGACGCCTCGGGGAAGAGCTGGAGGCAGTAGCGCAGCATCGCGAAGGTGCCGACCTTGTCGACCACGGCGGTGATCAGGACGGCGACCGGCGCGGTGGACTCGCCCATCGCGTTCGGCAGCCAGGTGTGGACCGGCCACAGCGGTGCCTTGACCGCGAAGGCGAAGAAGAAGCCGAGGAACAGCCAGCGTTCGGTCGACGTTGCCAGGTGCAGCTTGCCGGAGGCCCGGGCGGACAGGATGTCCTGCAGCGAGAACGTGCCGGCGCCGAGCTGCTTGGCGGTGGCCGCGTACAGCCCGATCACCGCGGCCAGCATGATCAGTCCGCCGACCAGGTTGTACAGCAGGAACTTCACCGCCGCGTACGAGCGCTGGCGCGCGGCCTCCCCTTCCCCGGCCGCGTGGGCGCGGTCGCCGAAGCCGCCGATGAGGAAGTACATCGGGATCAGCATGGCTTCGAAGAAGATGTAGAAGAGGA
This sequence comes from Streptomyces sp. HPF1205, assembly GCF_020400825.1. Lineage (GTDB taxonomy): Bacteria > Actinomycetota > Actinomycetes > Streptomycetales > Streptomycetaceae > Actinacidiphila. The sequence goes on along the minus strand of NZ_JAINVH010000020.1, from coordinate 75,129 downwards.
AGACGTCGGTGGCCTCGAAGGCGATCACCACCATCGCCTCGACCAGCAGGATCAGCGCGAAGAAGCCCTGCGTCGGGCGCCAGCGGCGGTTGGGGTCGGCGTCTTCGAGCGGGTCCGCGTCGTGCCAGCCGGCCAGCATTACGAACGGGATCAGCAGCGCGGTCAGCGCGATGAGGGTGACCGCGATGCCGTCGACCCCCAGGTCGTACCGCAGCCCGAAGCTCTTCACCCAGGCGTGGGACTCGGTGAGCTGGTATCGGGCGCCGCCCGGGTCGAAGCGGATCATGGCGATCGCGGCCAGCACCAGGGTGCCCAGCGAGAAGACCAGTGCCGTGTACTTGGCGGCGGTCCTGCGCCCGGCCGGCACCGCGGCGGTGACGATCGCGCCGACCGCGGGCAGGGCGGCGGTCGTGGTCAGGAGGGGAAAGGACATGAGCTATCAGACCGCCCTCATCAGAAGGGTCGCGGCGACGACCACCGCGGTGCCGCCCAGCATCGAGACCGCGTACGAGCGGACGTAGCCGTTCTGCACCCGGCGCAGCCGTCCCGACAGGCCGCCCACGAGGGCGGCGGAGCCGTTGACGACGCCGTCGACCAGGGTGTGGTCCAGGTAGACCAGCAGGCGGGTGAGGTGCTCGCCGCCGCGTACCAGGACGACGTGGTTGAAGTCGTCCTGCAGCAGGTCGCGGCGGGCGGCCCGGGTGAGCAGGCTGCCGCGCGGCGCGACCGCGGGGACGGGCCGCCGCCCGTACATGAACCAGGCCACCGCCACACCGAGCAGCAGCACCACCATCGTGCCCGTGGTGATCGTCGCCGTGCCGACCGGGGAGTCGCCCTCGCTGTGCCCGGTGACGGGCTCCAGCCACTTCACGAACGAGGAGTTGACGCTGAACAGGGCGCCGGCGAAGACCGAGCCGAAGGCCAGGACGATCATGGGGATCGTCATGGAGGCGGGCGACTCGTGCGGGTGCGGCTCATGGCCTTCCGCGTCCGGCTCCCACCGCTTCTCGCCGAAGAACGTCATCAGCATCACGCGGGTCATGTAGAACGCGGTGATCGCCGCGCCCAGCATCGCGCACCCGCCCAGGATCCAGCCCTCGGTACCGCCCTTGGCGAAGGCGGCCTCGATGATCTTGTCCTTGGAGAAGAAGCCGGACAGGCCGGGGAAGCCGATGATCGCCAGGTAGCCGAGGCCGAAGGTGACGAAGGTGACGGGCATGTACGTGCGCAGGCCCCCGTAGCGGCGCATGTCGACCTCGTCGTTCATGCCGTGCATCACCGAGCCGGCGCCGAGGAAGAGCCCGGCCTTGAAGAAGCCGTGGGTGACCAGGTGCATGATCGCGAAGACGTAGCCGATCGGGCCGAGCCCGGCCGCCATGATCATGTAGCCGATCTGCGACATCGTCGAGCCGGCCAGCGCCTTCTTGATGTCGTCCTTCGCGCAACCGACGATCGCACCGAACAGGAGCGTGACCGCGCCGACGGTGACGACGGCGGTCTGGGCGTCGGGCGCCGCGTTGAAGATCGCGCCGGAGCGGGTGATGAGGTAGACGCCCGCGGTCACCATGGTGGCGGCGTGGATGAGGGCGGAGACCGGGGTCGGGCCCTCCATCGCGTCGCCGAGCCAGGACTGCAGCGGCACCTGGGCCGACTTGCCGCACGCGGCCAGCAGCAGCATGAAGCCGATCCCGGTGAGGGTGGCGTGCTGCGAGCCGGACGCCTGCCCGACCTTGGGGAAGACGTCCGCGAAGGCGAAGGAGCCGAAGGTGGTGAACATCAGCATGATGCCGACCGACAGCCCGATGTCGCCGACCCGGTTGACCAGGAACGCCTTCTTCGCCGCGGTCGCCGCGCTCGGCTTGTGCTGCCAGAACCCGATGAGCAGGTACGAGGCCAGGCCCACGCCCTCCCAGCCCGCGTAGAGCAGGAAGTAGTTGTCGGCCAGCACCAGCAGCAGCATCGCCGCGAGGAACAGGTTGAGGAAGCCGAAGAACTTGCGGCGCTTCTCGTCGTGCGCCATGTAGCCGATCGAGTAGATGTGGATGAGCGAGCCCACCCCGGTGATCAGCAGGACGAACGTCATCGACAACTGGTCGAGCTGGAAGCCGACCTGCGCCTGGAAGCCTTCCACCGGCACCCACGTCCACAGGTGCGAGGTCAGCGTGCGCCGGTCGGTGTCCTTGCCCAGCATGTCGGCGAACAGCACCACCGCGAAGGCGAAGGACACCAGCGCGAGCAGGGTGCCGATCAGGTGTCCGGTGCGGTCCAGCCGCCGGCCGCCGGTCAGCAGGATGCCCGCGCCGAGCAGTGGTGCCGCGACGAGCAGTCCGATCAGGGTTTCCACGGTCGCAGCCCCTCTACAGCTTCATGAGATTGGCGTCGTCGACCGAGGCCGAGTGGCGGGTCCGGTAGATCGACACGATGATCGCGAGCCCGACCACGACCTCGGCGGCGGCGACGACCATCGTGAAGAAGGCGATGATCTGCCCGTCGAGGTTGCCGTGCAGCCGGGAGAAGGTGACGAACGCCAGGTTGCAGGCGTTCAGCATCAGCTCGACGCACATGAAGACGACGATCGCGTTGCGCCGGATGAGCACCCCGGCCGCGCCGATGGTGAACAGCAGCGCCGACAGGTACAGGTAGTTGGCCGGATTCACTTGGCGCCCTCCTCTGCGTGGTCCTCGGCCGCGTGGCCGTCGCGGCCGTCGCCCGCGCCGCCTGTGACGCCGCCCGCGGCGGCGTCCGGGTCGAACCGGGTGGCGCCGGTCAGCGGCCGGCGCTCCAGCCACTCCTCGGAGCTGCGGTCGAGTTCGGCGAGGCGGCGCATGGCGTCCTGGGAGACGTCACGGACCTGGCCGCGCTCGCGCAGCGTGGAGCTGACCGACAGCTCCGCGATCCGGCCGTCGGGCAGCAGCGCGGGGATGTCCACCGCGTTGTGCCGGGCGTACGTGCCGGGGGCCGGCAGCGGGGTGACCTGCTTGCCCTCCCTGACCCGGGCCTCGGCGAGCTCGCGCTGGGTGCGGCGCTCCTCGGTGCGCTCCCGGTGGGTGAGCACCATCGCGCCGATCGCGGCGGTGATCAGCAGCGCGCCGGTGATCTCGAAGGCCCACACGTAGTTGGTGAACAGCAGCCGGGCCAGGCCCGGTACGTTCCCGCCGTGCGCCGCGTTGGCCTTGCCGACGCCGGTGAAGGTGTCGAGCGAGGCGTTGGCGATGCCGGCGATCAGCAGGATCCCGAAGCCCAGGCCGCAGGCGGCGGCCAGCCAGCGCTGGCCCTTGAGGGTCTCCTTGAGGGAGTCCGCCGCGGTGATGCCGACCAGCATGACCACGAACAGGAACAGCATCATGATCGCGCCGGTGTAGACGACGATCTGCACGACGCCGAGGAAGTACGCGCCCTGCGCCAGGTAGAAGACGGCGAGCACGATCATCGTGCCCGCCAGCGACAGCGCGCTGTGCACGGCCTTTCTCATCAGCACCGTGCCGAGCGCGCCCAGCACGGCGACCGTGCCGAGCAGCCAGAACTGGACGGCCTCCCCGGTGGAGGTCTGCGACGCGGCGGCGGCGAGCCCGGTCATGCCTCGGCCCCCGTTCCCGCCGGGGTGGAACCGCCGGGCGCGACGACCTCGGGGCCCTCGGCGCTCTCGTCCTCCGGCTTCTCGCCCTTGGAGACCGCCACCTGCCGTACGGTCCCGGGCGCCGCCTCGGTGACCGCGCCGCGGTAGTAGTCGCCCTCGTCCATGCCCGGGAAGATCGCGTGCGGCGAGTCGACCATGCCCTCCTCCAGGCCGGCCAGCAGCTGCTCCTTGGTGAAGATCAGCGACTCGCGGGTCCGGTCGGCGAGTTCGTACTCGTTGGTCATGGTCAGCGCGCGGGTCGGGCACGCCTCGATGCACAGGCCGCACAGGATGCAGCGGGCGTAGTTGATCTGGTAGACGCGGCCGTAGCGCTCGCCCGGGGAGTAGCGCTCCTCGTCGGTGTTGTCCGCGCCCTCCACGTAGATCGCGTCGGCCGGGCAGGCCCACGCGCACAGCTCGCAGCCGACGCACTTCTCCAGCCCGTCGGGGTGCCGGTTGAGCTGGTGGCGGCCGTGGAACCGCGGCGCGGTGGGCTTCTTGTACTCCGGGTACTGCTCGGTCAGCCGCTTCTTGAACATGGCCTTGAAGGTCACGCCGAAGCCCGCGACCGGCTCCAGGAACTCAGGCATCGCCGTCCTCCTTCTTGTCCGTGTCGGTGGTCTCGTCGGCGGGGGGCGCGCCCACGAGCTGGACCTGCGCGCGGCTGGGGCGCCGCGGCACCGGCTGCGCCTGCTGGCCCGGCAGCGGCGGTACGGGGAAGCCGCCCGCCATCGGGTCGAACTTCTCCGGCGGCGCGAGGGGGCCGCCCGCGGCCTGCTCGCTCTCCTCCTCGCGGCCGCGGAAGACGTCCACGACCAGCGAGAGCAGCAGCAGCGCGAGCACCACGCCGCCGATGTACAGCACGATCTTGGTGAAGTCCCAGTTCTCGTTCCGCATCGCCCGCACGGCGGCCACGAGCATCAGCCACACCATGGAGATCGGGATGAGCACCTTCCAGCCGAGCTTCATCAACTGGTCGTAGCGGACCCGGGGCAGGGTGCCGCGCAGCCAGATGAAGAAGAACAGCAGGAGGTTCACCTTGATGACGAACCACAGCAGCGGCCACCAGCCGTGGTTGGCGCCCGCCCAGGCGGTGGAGATCGGCCAGGGGGCCCGCCAGCCGCCGAGGAAGAGGGTGGTGGCGACCGCGGAGACCGTCACCATGTTCACGTACTCGGCGAGCATGAACAGCGCGAACTTGATCGAGCTGTACTCGGTGTTGAACCCGCCGACCAGGTCGCCCTCGGACTCGGGCATGTCGAAGGGGGCGCGGTTGGTCTCCCCGATCATCGTGCAGACGTAGATCAGGAACGAGACCGGCAGCAGGATCGCGTACCACCGCTGGTGCTGGGCGGTCACGATGGTCGAGGTCGACATCGAGCCGGAGTAGAGGAACACCGCGGCGAACGACAGGCCCATCGCGATCTCGTACGAGATCATCTGCGCGGACGCGCGCAGGCCGCCGAGCAGCGGGTACGTGGAGCCGGACGACCAGCCGGCGAGCACGATGCCGTAGATGCCGACCGAGGCCGTGGCCAGGATGTAGAGGATGCCGATCGGCAGGTCGGTGAGCTGCATCGGGGTGCGGTGGCCGAAGATCGACACCTCGTTGTCGGCGGGGCCGAACGGGATCACCGCGAAGGCCATGAACGCCGGGATCGCCGAGACGATCGGCGCCAGGATGAACACGACCTTGTCGGCCCGCTTGACGGTGAGGTCCTCCTTGAGCATCAGCTTCACGCCGTCGGCGAGCGACTGCAGCATGCCCCAGGGGCCGTGCCGGTTGGGCCCGATCCGCAACTGCATCCAGGCGACGACCTTGCGCTCCCACACGATGGAGAACAGCACCGTCAGCATGGCGAACGCGAAGCAGAACACCGCCTTGAGGGCGATGAGCCACCACACGTCGTGCCCGAAGTACGACAGGTGCTCGGGGGTCGCGGCAAGGGTGAGCATGGGGGCACTCATTCGGCCACCTCCGAAGTCGGGCCACTGACGCTGACGACCTGGCCGGGAAGCGCTCCGGTGTCCGACGCGACGCCGCCGCCGGCGGAGTTGAGCGGCAGCCACACCACCCGGTCCGGCATCGGGGTCACGGCCGCCGGGAAGGTGACCGCGCCGGACGGGCCGGTGACGGTGAGCGGGTCGCCGTCGCGCACTCCCGTCTCCGCCGCGGTCGCCGCGGACAGGCGGGCCACCGCCGGGTGCCGGGTGCCGGCCAGGGCGTCGTCGCCGTCCTGGAGGCGGCCCTGGTCCAGCAGCAGCCGGTGGCCGGCCAGGACCGCCTGGCCGGGTTCGGGCCGCGGCAGCGGGACGGACGTCTCCAGCGGCGCGGGCGCGTACGGACCCGACCACCCGGCCAGTGCGTCCAGTTCGCGGCGGGCGGCGCGTACGTCGGCCAGGCCCAGGGCCACGTCCATGGCGTCGGCGAGCATCGTCAGCACGCGCGCGTCCGGCAGCTGGTGCCGGGTGGTGGCCTGGTCGGGCTTGATCGCGGCCTCGAAGGAGCGGGCGCGGCCCTCCCAGTTGAGGAAGGTGCCCGGCTTCTCGGCGACCGCGGCGACCGGGAGCACCACGTCGGCGCGCTCGGTGACCTCGCTGGGCCGCTGTTCCAGGCTGACCACGAAGCCGGCGTTGGCCAGCGCGATCCGGGCCCTGGCCGGGTCCGGGAGGTCCGCGACCTCGACGCCGCCGACGACGAGCGCGGCCAGTTCGCCGGTGGCCGCGGCCTCGATGATCTCGCCGGTGCCGCGCCCGTAGCGGGTGGGCAGGGCGGGCAGGCCCCACACGCGGGCGACCTCCTCGCGGGCCCGCGGGTCGCTGACCGTACGGCCGCCGGGCAGCAGTCCGGGCAGCACGCCGGCCTCGACCGCGCCGCGCTCGCCGGCCCGGCGCGGGACCCACGCGAGCGTGGCCCCGGTCGCGGTGGCCAGCCGCAGCGCGGCCGTGTAGGCGCCCGGCACGGTGGCCAGCCGCTCGCCGACCAGGATCACCGCGCCCTCGGCGCGCAGCGCCTCGGCCGCCTCGCGGCCCAGGTCGTCGAGCCCGACACCGCCGGACAGCGCGTCCATCCACTCCGGCTCGGTGCCGGGGGCGGTGGGCAGCAGCACACCTCCCGCCTTGTTCAGGCCGCGGGTGGCGTGGCCGGCCAGCGCGTAGGTGCGCTGCTTGTGCTTGCGGTGGGCCTTGCGCAGCCGCAGGAAGATGCCGGGGGCCTCCTCCTCGGCCTCAAGGCCGGCCAGCAGGACGGCGGGCGCCTTCTCCAGCGCCAGGTTCGTCAGGCCGCTGCCGTCGAGGTCGACGCCGCGCCCGGCGACCGCGGCGGCCAGGAAGCCGGCCTCCTCCTCGGAGTGCGGGCGGGCCCGGAAGTCCACGTCGTTCGTGCCGAGGACGACACGGGCGAACTTGCCGTACGCGTAGGCGTCCTCCACGGTGAGGCGGCCGCCGGACAGCACCGCCGCCCGGCCGTGGGCCGCGCTCAGTCCGGCCGCCGCGGCGGCCAGCGCCTCGGGCCAGCTCGCCGGGACCAGCTCACCGGAGGCGTCGCGGACCAGCGGGTGGGTGAGGCGCTCGGGCCGCTGGGCGTAGCGGAAGCCGAACCGGCCCTTGTCGCACAGCCACTCCTCGTTGACCTCCGGGTCGTTGCCGGCCAGCCGCCGCATCACCTTGCCGCGGCGGTGGTCGGTACGGGTGGCGCAGCCGCCGGCGCAGTGCTCGCACACCGACGGGGACGACACCAGGTCGAAGGGGCGGGAGCGGAACCGGTACGCGGCCGAGGTGAGCGCGCCCACCGGGCAGATCTGGATGGTGTTGCCGGAGAAGTACGAGCGGAACGGCTCGCCCTCGCCGGTGCCGACCTGCTCCAGCGCGCCGCGCTCCAGCAGCTCGATGAAGGGGTCGCCCGCGATCTGCTGGCTGAACCGGGTGCATCGCGCGCACAGCACGCACCGCTCGCGGTCCAGCAGCACCTGCGTGGAGATCGGCACGGGCTTGGCGTACGTCCGCTTGCGGCCCTCGAAGCGGGTGTCCGGGTCGCCGACCATCATGGACTGGTTCTGCAGCGGGCACTCGCCGCCCTTGTCGCAGACCGGGCAGTCCAGCGGGTGGTTGATGAGCAGGAACTCCATCATGCCGCGCTGGGCCTTCTCGGCGACCGGCGAGGTGACCTGGGTGCTGATCACCATGCCGTCGGTGCAGGCGATGGTGCACGAGGCGACGGGCTTGCGCTGGCCCTCGATCTCCACGATGCACTGGCGGCAGGCACCCACCGGGTCCAGCAGCGGGTGGTCGCAGAACCGGGGGACCTCGACGCCGATCATCTCGGCGGCCCTGATCACCAGGGTGCCCTTGGGGACGGAGACGCCGATGCCGTCGATGGTGACCGAGATCAGGTCCTCGGGGGGCACCGCCGCCCCTCCGGAGGGCGCGTTGTTGGTCGTGACGGTCACGCGATGACCTCCGTACGGGACGAGTCGGCCCAGGCGGTGGAGCGGGCCGGGTCGAAGGGGCAGCCCCCGCGCTCGATGTGCTCCTCGTACTCGGACCGGAAGTACTTCAGCGAGGAGAAGATCGGGGCGGCGGCTCCGTCGCCCAGCGCGCAGAATGCTTTGCCGTTGATGTTGTCGGCGATGTCGTTCAGCTTGTCGAGGTCCCCGGGCCGGCCCTTGCCCGCCTCGATGTCGCGCATCAGCTGCACGAGCCAGTAGGTGCCCTCGCGGCACGGCGTGCACTTGCCGCAGGACTCGTGGGCGTAGAACTCCGTCCACCGGGTGACCGCCCGCACCACGCAGGTGGTCTCGTCGAAGCACTGCAGCGCCTTGGTGCCGAGCATCGACCCGGCGGCGGCGACGCCCTCGTAGTCCAGCGGCACGTCCAGGTGCTCGTCGGTGAAGATCGGGGTGGACGAGCCGCCCGGGGTCCAGAACTTCAGCCGGTGGCCGGGGCGCATGCCGCCGCCCATGTCGAGCAGCTGGCGCAGGGTGATGCCGAGCGGGCCCTCGTACTGGCCGGGGCGGGCGACGTGGCCCGACAGCGAGTAGAGCGTGAAGCCCGGGGACTTCTCGCTGCCCATCGACCGGAACCATTCCTTGCCCCGGTGGATGATCGAGGGAACCGACGCGATCGATTCGACGTTGTTCACCACAGTGGGGCAGGCGTACAGGCCCTCGACCGCCGGGAAGGGCGGCCGGAGCCTGGGCTGGCCGCGGCGTCCCTCCAGCGAGTCCAGCAGCGCCGTCTCCTCACCGCAGATGTACGCCCCGGCGCCCGCGTGCACGGTGATGTCCAGGTCGAAGCCGCTGCCCTGGATGTCCTTGCCGAGGTATCCGGCGGCGTACGCCTCGCGCACGGCCTCGTGCAGCCGGCGCAGCACGGGCACGACCTCACCGCGGAGGTAGATGAAGGCATGGTTGGAGCGGATCGCCCAGCAGGCGATCACGATGCCCTCGATGAGGGAGTGCGGGTTGGCGTACATGAGCGGGATGTCCTTGCAGGTTCCCGGCTCGGACTCGTCGGCGTTGACCACGAGGTAGTGCGGCTTGCCGTCGCCCTGCGGGATGAACTGCCACTTCATGCCGGTGGGGAAGCCGGCGCCGCCGCGCCCGCGCAGGCCCGATTCCTTCACGTAGGCGATCACGTCGTCGGGCGCCATCGCCAGCGCCTTGCGCAGCCCCTGGTAGCCCTCGTGCCGGCGATAGGTCTCCAGCGTCCATGACCGCGGGTCGTCCCAGAACGCCGACAGCACGGGCGCGAGGAGCTTCTCGGGGGATTCGACCGTCATCACTCGCCGTCCTCCTCGGTGGTGCGCTCGGTGCCGTGGTCGGCGCGCGCCGGGTCGGAGTCGCTGGTGGGCAGGGGCGCGTCGTGCGAACTGGGGTGCTCGGCGGGCGACGGCGAGGTCGGCGTGGCGTGGGTGCCGGCCTCCGCGCCGGGTGCCCCCTCGCCGAAGGCAGAGGGCGGGTTGGCCTGCTGCGGGACGGTCCTGGCCGGGGCCTCGCCCCGGTGCAGCCGCAGCCCCGCGAGCGAGGCGGGTCCCGCGCTGCCGCCGGCCTCGACGGCGCCCTCGCGCTCGTCGGTGAAGCCGGCCAGGATGCGGGCCGTCTCCTTGTACGTGCACAGGGGCGCGCCGCGGGTCGGGCGCACCTCGCGGCCGGCGATGAGGTCGTCCACGAGGGCCTTCGCGGACTCGGGGGTCTGGTTGTCGAAGAACTCCCAGTTGACCATCACCACGGGCGCGAAGTCGCAGGCCGCGTTGCACTCGATGTGCTCCAGGGTGACCTTGCCGTCGGCGGTGGTCTCGTCGTTGCCGACGCCGAGGTGCCGCTGCAGCTCCTCGAAGATGGCGTCGCCGCCCATCACCGCGCACAGCGTGTTGGTGCACACCCCGACCTGGTAGTCGCCCGAGGGCTTGCGCCGGTACATCGTGTAGAAGGTGGCGACCGCGGTGACCTCGGCGGTGGTGAGGTCCAGCAGCTCGGCGCAGAAGCGGATGCCGGTGCGCGTGACGTGGCCCTCCTCGGACTGCACCAGGTGCAGCAGCGGCAGCAGGGCGCTGCGCGAACCGGGGTAGCGGGCGATCACCTCCCGGGCGTCGCTCTCCAGCCGGGCCCGGACGTCGGCCGGGTAGTCGGGCGCGGGCATCTCAGGGATGCCGAGGGAGACTTCGGTCATCGGTCGACACCTCCCATCACGGGGTCGATGGACGCCACCGCGACGATGACGTCGGCGACCTGGCCGCCCTCGCACATCGCCGCCATGGTCTGCAGGTTGGTGAAGGAGGGGTCGCGGAAGTGCACCCGGTAGGGGCGTGTGCCGCCGTCGCTGACGACGTGCACGCCCAGCTCCCCCTTGGCGGACTCCACCGCCGAGTACGCCTGGCCGGCCGGCACCCGGAAGCCCTCGGTGACCAGCTTGAAGTGGTGGATGAGGGCCTCCATGGAGGTGCCCATGATCTTCTTGATGTGGTCCAGCGAGTTGCCCATGCCGTCCGGGCCGAGGGCGAGCTGGGCGGGCCAGGCGATCTTCTTGTCCTCGACCATCACCGGGCCGGGCGCGAGCCGGTCCAGGCACTGCTCGACGATCCGCAGGCTCTCGCGCATCTCGGACAGCCGGACCAGGAAGCGGCCGTAGGAGTCGCACGAGTCCTCGGTCGGCACCTCGAACTCGTAGTTCTCGTAACCGCAGTACGGATCCGACTTGCGCAGGTCGTGCGGCAGTCCCGCGGCGCGCACGATGGGGCCGGTGGCGCCCAGCGCCATGCAGCCGGCCAGGTCCAGGTAGCCGACGTCCTGCATGCGGCCCTTGAAGATGGGGTTGCCGGTGGCGAGCTTGTCGTACTCCGGGAGGTTCTTGCGGAACGTCTTCACGAACTCCCGCACCTGGTCGACCGCGCCGGGCGGCAGGTCCTGGGCCAGGCCCCCGGGGCGTACGTAGGCGTGGTTCATCCGCAGGCCGGTGATCAGCTCGAAGATGTCGAGGATCATCTCGCGGTCGCGGAAGCCGTAGATCATGATCGTGGTGGCGCCCAGCTCCATGCCGCCGGTGGCGATGGCCACCAGGTGGGAGGAGATCCGGTTGAGCTCCATCAGCATGACCCGGATGACGCTCGCCCGGTCCGGCACCTGGTCGGTGATGCCGAGCAGCTTCTCCACGGCCAGGCAGTACGCCGTCTCGTTGAACAGCGGCGTGAGGTAGTCCATGCGCGTCACGAACGTGGACCCCTGGGTCCAGGTCCGGAACTCCATGTTCTTCTCGATGCCGGTGTGCAGGTAGCCGATGCCGGCCCTGGCCTCGGTGACCGTCTCGCCGTCGATCTCCAGGATCAGCCGCAGCACGCCGTGGGTGGACGGGTGCTGCGGGCCCATGTTGACGATGATCCGCTCGTCGTCGGCCTTGCCGACGGTCTCGGCGAGTTCGTCCCAGTCGCCGCCGGTGACGGTGAAGACCCGGCCTTCGGTGGTCTCGCGCTCTTCGGCCTGGGTCGGCGCGTGGGGGGCTTGGGGAGTGCTCATCAGCTGTACGACCTCCGCTGGTCGGGAGCCGGGATCTGGGCGCCCTTGTACTCGACGGGGATGCCGCCGAGCGGGTAGTCCTTGCGCTGCGGATGGCCGGGCCAGTCGTCCGGCATCATGATGCGGGTGAGCGCGGGGTGGCCGTCGAAGACGATGCCGAAGAAGTCGTACGTCTCGCGCTCGTGCCAGTCGTTGGTCGGGTAGACCGGGACCAGCGAGGGGACGTGCGGGTCGGCGTCGGGGATGCCGACCTCCAGCCGGATCAGCCGGGTGTGGGTCAGCGACCGCAGGTGGTAGACGGCGTGCAGTTCGCGGCCGCGGTCGCCGGGGTAGTGCACGCCGCTGACGCCGGTGCACAGCTCGAAGCGCAGCGCCGGGTCGTCGCGCAGCGTGCGGGCGACCCGCACCAGGTGCTCGCGGGCGATGTGGAAGGTCAGTTCGCCGCGGTCCACGACCGTCTTCTCGATCGCCTCGCCGGGCGGCAGGCCCTGCTCCTCCAGCGCGCCCTCCAGCTCGTCGGCGATCAGGTCGAAGACGCCCTCGCCGCTCTCGCCGCGCGGTCCGCCGTACGGGCGGGTGCTCGCGCCGGGCAGCCGGACGGTGCGGACCAGGCCGCCGTAGCCGGAGGTGTCGCCGCCGTTGTTGGCGCCGAACATGCCCTTGCGGACGCCGATCACCTCGCCGGCGGTGTCGTCGCGCTGGGTGGGGAGGTTGTTCCCGTTCGGGGTGTTGGAGGTGTCGGTCACCGCAGCAGCCCCTTCATCTCGATCAGCGGAAGGGCGTTGCGGGCGGCTTCCTCGGCCTCGCGGGCGGCCTGCTCGCGGTGCACGCCGAGCTTGCCGCCCTGGATCTTCTCGTGCAGCTTGAGGATCGCGTCGAGCAGCATCTCGGGCCGCGGCGGACAGCCGGGCAGGTAGATGTCGACCGGCACGATGTGGTCGACGCCCTGCACGATCGCGTAGTTGTTGAACATCCCGCCGCTGGAGGCGCACACGCCCATGGAGATGACCCACTTGGGGTTCGGCATCTGGTCGTAGACCTGCCGCAGCACCGGGGCCATCTTCTGGCTGACCCGGCCGGCCACGATCATCAGGTCGGCCTGGCGCGGCGAGCCGCGGAAGACCTCCATCCCGAACCGGGCCATGTCGTACCGCCCGGCGCCGGTGGTCATCATCTCGATGGCGCAGCAGGCGAGTCCGAAGGTGGCCGGGAACACCGACGCCTTGCGCACCCAGCCGGCCGCGGTCTCCACCGTCGTGAGCAGGAATCCGCTCGGCAGTTTCTCTTCGATACCCATGCGTTGGCTCCTGGTCCGCTCTTCCGCTCGGTCCGCAGTCCTGGTGTCCCGTGGTTCCCCGTGGTCCCCGCGCCGCCGACTAGTCCCACTCCAGGCCGCCGCGCCGCCACACGTACGCGTAGGCGACGAAGACGGTGGCGACGAAGAGGAGCATCTCGACGAGCCCGAACATCCCCAGGCGGTCGAAGGTGACGGCCCAGGGGTAGAGGAAGACGATCTCGATGTCGAAGACGATGAACAGCATCGCCGTCAGGTAGTACTTGATCGGGAAGCGGCCGCCGCCGGCCGGCTGCGGAGTGGGCTCGATACCGCACTCGTACGCTTCCAGCTTGGCCCGGTTGTAGCGCTTGGGCCCGATGATCGAGGCCATGAAAACGGAGAAGATCGCGAAGCCGGCCGCGAGGCCGCCCAGCACGATGATCGGCGCGTAGGCGTTCACCGTTCCCCGCTCCTTCCAGTCGGCAGTGACTGATGTGTACGGACCGTGGTTGTTCTTGCCTGCCGCGTCACGGAAATCACGAAGATCGCGTCTATGTGAGGCAGTTCACAAGCCCAAGCCGCCTGCATACTATGCCTCCCGGTCTGTGATCTGCGACACGGGGTACCACGCGACCTTTGTGATCTCCACCACCTGGCAACTGATCATGAAGTCGGATGAGTGGTGATCTTGCGCGCGATGCGGCGGAAACGATCACTTCCTGTCGCAATCGAGGGTGTTCCCGCTGGTCAGGGCCGTGTTCCCATTATCAGTCGGGTCACCCTCGAATCAAATTCGCGTGGGACGCGATCCCGTGATAGCAGGCGCCGCCCGGGCCGGACGGCACCCGGAGCGCCCCGGAGCGCCGGAACGGGCGACGAACGGGCGGCGGAAGGGCGCGTGAATGCGTGCACGAGCGCATAAGTAACCGGAGCGGTGAAAACACAACAAAGGGCACCGAGCGCAAGATCGCGAATCGGTCATTCGACCCGTGATCACGTCAAGTGTGGTGTATCCCACCTTTATTGAACGGAACCAATCGTTCCTGATAGCCATGTGCGCATGCCCCCGAACAACTCCCGGACAGATATGTCCGATTCGCATACTTATCCGCATACCGGCCGCCGACGGCACGCGGCGCCCCGCGACCCCAACTGGGCTCGCCGGGCCGGGCTCGTCGGCGGTGTCGTCAGCGCGCTCGCTCTCAGCGGCGCGGCCGCTCCGGCCATGGCCGACTCGCACCACCGGCACCACCACGCGGCGAAGACCGCGGCCACCGCGGCCGCGCCCGACTGGTTCACCGTCACCCGCGCCCAGATGGCCGCCGACGCGATAGCCCGGCAGACGGCCCGGCAGGTGCGGACCGCCGCCCAGGAGAAGGCCGCGGCGCAGGCGGCGGCCAAGGAGAAGGCCGCGCAGGCCGCCAAGGCCGCGCAAGCCGCCCGAGCGGCGAAGGCGAAGGCCGCGGCCGCCAGGGCCACCGCCGCGAAGAAGGCCGCGGCCGAGGCCGCCGCGAAGGCGAAGGCCGCGGCGCGGGCCGAGGCGAGGGCCGCGCAGGCCGCTGCCCGCGTCCGGGCGGCGGCAACGGCACCGGCCCCCACCCCGACCGCCGCGGCGGCTCCGGCCCCCACCGCCGCGCCCACGCCCACCGCCACCCCCGCCGGCAAGGCCGACCAGCTCATCGCCTTCCTCAAGGCGCAGATCGGCAAGCCCTACGTGTACGGCGCGACCGGCCCCGGCGCGTACGACTGCTCCGGCCTGACCCAGGCCGCGTTCGCGTCCGTCGGCGTCACCCTGCCGCGGACCTCGCAGGAGCAGTCGACGGCCGGCACCCCCGTGTCGATCTCCGACCTGCGGCCCGGCGACCTCGTCTTCTGGGGCGGCGAGGGCAGCGCCTACCACGTGGGCGTCTTCATCGGCGGCGGCCAGTACCTGGACGCGGCCAACCCGTCCACCCCGGTGGGGATCCACCAACTGGCGGACTACATGCCGGACTGGGCCGTAAGGGTCCTCTGACTCCCGCCCCCGGCCCGGCCCAGGCCGCCGGCCGGGCCGGGGTGCGGGGTCCGGAGGGCGGCGGGGTCCGGTAGGGCGGCGGGGTCCGGAGGGCGGCGGCCCGGTGGGAACCGTCCCCACCGGGGCCGCCGCCCGGTGAAGCCCCGCGCCCGGGTGCGGTCCCGCACCCGGCGGCATCCCCCACCCGGTCGGCGTTTTGTGGCGGTCGCGCCACGATCCTGTGCGGATCCGGTCGCGTTACCCCGGCGCGGTGGGCGGTTTCCCGAATGCTCACGGTAATCTCCGTGGCGCTGTCGGCGACTACGGGGGAACGGGGCGGTACGACATGAGCACGGAGTCCGGCGGGGTTTTCCAGCCACTCGACGCGGACGACCCGGCCGAGGCCGGCCGCTACCGGCTGACGGCCCGGCTCGGGGCCGGCGGAATGGGCAAGGTGTACCTGTCGTACACCCCGGCCGGGCGGCCGGTCGCCGTCAAGGTGATCCGCCCGGAGTTCGCCGAGGACCCCGAGTTCCGGCGCCGCTTCCGCCAGGAGGTGCAGGCCGCCCAGCGGGTGCACGGCCTCTACACCGCGCCCGTCATCGACAGTGACGCGGAGGGCGCACGCCCGTGGCTGGCCACCGCGTTCGTCCAGGGACCGACGCTGTCCGCCGCGGTGGCCGAGCACGGGCCGCTGCCGCTGCCCACGGTGCTGCTCCTCGTCGCGGGCATCGCCGAGGCGCTCCAGGGGGTGCACGCCGCCGGGCTCGTGCACCGCGACCTGAAGCCGTCCAACGTACTGCTGGCCGCCGACGGGCCGCGCGTCATCGACTTCGGCATCGCCCGCGCCGCCGACTCCACCGCGCTGACCGACAGCGGTGTCACCATCGGCACTCCGGCGTTCATGGCGCCCGAGCAGGCCGCCGGCCGTGAGATCACCCCGGCGACCGACGTCTTCGCCCTCGGTCAGGTCGCCGCCTACGCGGCCCTGGGCTCCCCCGCCTACGGCGACGGCCCCTCCCACGCCGTGCTGTACCGGATCGTCCACGAGGAGCCCGACCTGTCCGCCCTGCCCGAGCGGCTCAGGCCCCTGGTCACCGGCTGCCTGGACAAGGACCCGGCCCGGCGCCCGTCCCTCGCCCGGATCGTCGCCATGTGCCAGGAGGCGTCCGACGAGACGCAGTTGCGCCGCCCCGACCAGTGGCTGCCGAGCGCGATCGCGGCGGACATCCCGCAGCGCCACGCGCTCCCGGCCCAGCTCCCCACCGCGCCCGACGCCCCGGCGACGTACCGGCCCACCCAGCAGGCGGCGCCGGCACCGCACGCCGCGCCCGCCCAGTACGCCGCGCCCGGGCAACCGCGGCAGCCCGCGCAGCCGCATCACCAGCCGACGCAGACGGCCCCGCGCACGCCCCCGCCCGGGTTCGCGCCGCCGCCCGCGCCCACTCCGCCGCCCGGCTCCGTACCGCCCCAGCACTACCGGCCCACCCAGCACGCAGCGCCCGTCCCCGGGCCGCCGCAGTACCAGCGGCCGCCGCACCAGCCGGTACGGACCGGCGGACCGTACCCGCCGTACCAGCAGCAGCGGCCGCAGGGGTGGGCGGGTCCCCCGCCGCGCCGGAGCCGGCGCGGGCCGGTCGTGCTGGCCGTGGTCGGGGTGATCGTGGCCCTGGGCATCCTCGGCGCCGTGCTCAACGCCCTCAGCGGCGGCGGCAAGGACGACAACGCGTCGAGGACCGGCGGCGGCACCGGCACGTCGGCACCCGCGCCGTCCTCCACCGGCAGCGGCTCCGGGAGCCGCACCCCGCCCGCGCCCACGCCCGAGCGGCACCCCGGAGTCGAGCTCGCCGACGAGTACCACGTGGCCTTCGGCGACGCCGACCTCAAACCCGCCAAGGGCCTCGACGACGACTTCTTCTACTACTGCACCACGGAGATCGACCCCGGCTGCCGCTTCGCCACGAACACGCGGAAACTCGTCCTGCTCGACGGCGGCGAGACGGGCTCCCTCGACACCTGCCTCAAGGACACCCGCTACACCACGCAGGTCGACGCGGCCCGGCTGTCGGCCGGCTCGCAGATCTGCGCGAGCACCGACAGCGCCGTCGCCCTGATCACCTTCCGGCGCTCCTCGAAGAGCAGCGAGCCCAGCACCTACGCCGTCGTCGACATCACCGTCTGGCGCAACGCCATCCCGCCCACGGACTGACCCGCCCGGCTACCGTCGCCGCTATGAAGCTCAGTCCGGCAGAAGCGCGCCGCCGCTTCTTGGCCGCGCCCGTCGCGCGGCTGGCCACCGCCTCCGCGGACGGCCGGCCGCACCTCGTGCCCGTGACCTTCGCCGCCGACGGCGACACGCTCTGCTTCGCCGTCGACCGCAAGTCCAAGTCGGGGGCCGAGCTGCGCCGGATCGCCAACATCCGGGAGAACCCGCGGGTCGCGCTGCTCGTGGACCACTACGACGACGACTGGACCGCTCTGTGGTGGGCGCGGGCGGACGGCGAGGCGCGGGTCGGGGCACCCGCGGCGCGGGGCGGGGACGACCCGGGCGGCGGCCCCGCCGTACACCCCGCCGTACGCCTGCTGACCGCGAAGTACCCGCAGTACGCGCGGCAGCCGCCCACCGGCCCGGTCGTGGTGATCCGGGTGACCCGGTGGAGCGGCTGGTCGTACGCGGGCTGAACCGCGGGGACGGCCGGGCGGGTCAGCGCTCGGCGCTCGGCGCTCGGCGGGTCGGGCGTACGGCGGCTCGGGCGTACGGCGGGTCAGGCGTTCGGGGTGATCCTGGTCAGGCCGTTGATGATGCGGTCCATCGCGTCGCCGCCCGTGGGGTCCGTGAGGTTGGCCAGGAGCTTGAGGGCGAACCGCATCAGGACCGGGTGGGTCAGGCCGCGCTGGGTGCACATCTGGAGGACCTTCGGGTTGCCGATCAGCTTCACGAAGGCGCGGCCCAGCGTGTAGTAGCCGCCGTAGGTGTCCTTGAGGATCTTCGGGTAGGCGTTCAGGGCCAGTTCGCGCTTGGCGTCGGTGGCCCGGGCGTGCGCCTGGGTGATGACGTCGGCGGCGATGGCGCCGGACTCCATCGCGTAGGCGATGCCCTCGCCGTTGAAGGGGTTGATCAGGCCGCCCGCGTCGCCCACCAGCAGCAGGCCGCGGGTGTAGTGCGGCTGGCGGTTGAACGCCATCGGCAGGGCCGCGCCGCGGATCGGCCCGGTCATGTTCTCCGGGGTGAAGCCCCAGTCCTCGGGCATGGACGCCACCCAGGTCCTGAGCACCTCGCGCCAGTCCAGCTCCCGGAAGGCGGCGGAGGAGTCGAGGATGCCCAGGCCCACGTTGGAGGTGCCGTCGCCCATGCCGAAGATCCAGCCGTAGCCGGGGAGTTGGCGTGCCTGCGGCCCGCGCCGGTCCCACAGCTCCAGCCAGGACTCCAGGTAGTCGTCGTCGTGCCGCGGGCTGGTGAAGTACGTGCGCACGGCCACGCCCATCGGCCGGTCCTCGCGCCGGTGCAGCCCCATGGCCAGCGACAGCCGGGTGGAGTTGCCGTCGGCGGCGACCACCAGCGGCGCGTAGAAGGCGGCGGGCGCCTTCTCCTCGCCGAGCTTGGCGCGCACGCCGGTGATGCGGCCGGTGCGCTCGTCGAGCAGCGGCTCGGCCACGTTGCACCGCTCGTACAGCCGCGCGCCCGCCTTCACCGCCTGCTGGGCGAGGAGTTCGTCGAAGTCCTCGCGCTTGCGGACCAGTCCGTAGTCCGGGTACGCGGCCAGCTCCGGCCAGTCCAGCAGCAGCCGGTTGCCGCCGCTGATGATGCGCAGGCCCTTGTTGCGCAGCCAGCCCGCCTCCTCGGAGACGTCGATGCCCATCGCCACGAGCTGCTTGGTGGCACGCGGGGTGAGCCCGTCGCCGCACACCTTCTCGCGCGGGAAGGCGGTCTTCTCCAGCAGCAGGACGTCCAGACCGGCCTTGGCCAGGTAGTACGCGGTGGTCGAACCGGCGGGCCCCGCACCGACGACGATCACGTCGGCGCTGCGCTCGGACAAGGCGGTGTCGGTCACGGTGGGCTCTCCCGTATCGGCGAGGGGCGCCGCCCGGGGTGCCCCGGGAGCGGCACGGCTTGTGCCGAGTCTATGAAACGCCCGTCGGCCGATCACTCCTGACGTGGCGGCTTCTCGCTCAGCCGGTCCGGTTGCACGATACCCAGGTCCATGACGGGCGGTTCCGAGGGCTGCGGCGGTACGGGGCCGGGGGCGTGCCCGGGCGGCGGGACCGGGGGGACGCCCGGCGGGTAGGAGTACGCGTGCCCGTACGGAGCCGGGGCCCGGGTGCGCGGGGCCGGAACGTACGGGGCCGGGGTGGGCCGGCCCGCCGCCTTAGCCGCGTACCAGGTCACGAGCACGCCGCCGACCGACCACAGCAGGCCGAACAGCAGCGCCTTCGGGACGTCGGACGACACCGAGGAGTGCGCGGCGCTGCCCGCCATGAGGCCGCCCTGGCCGACGATTCCGCTCGTCGCGACACCGGCGAGCGCCGCCAGCCCGGCGAACAGCGCCGTGAACACCCCGGCGACCGCGAACTGCTCCAGCCGGTTCCGCGACCGCAGTGCCGTCCGGCCGATCAGCAGGGCGCACACCAGCCCCGTGCCGACCGCGAGCACCAGGCCCCAGCCGCCCCAGACATGGCCGAGGTCCGACAGCCCCAGCGTGCGGTGCACGGTCCTGTCGCCCCATACCCGCGTGCGGAGCACCAGCGGGCCGCCCCAGCCCAGACTCAGGCCGGACACACCGAGGTTGGGCAGCAGGAGCGCGGCCGCGGCGAGGCCCCATCCGGTCACGTCGTCGTAGTAGCAGGCCGTCACGACCAGGCAGACCAGGCCGGACAGCAGGACCGCGGCCAGCAGCGCGCGCACGGCCGCGCGCAGGACGCGGTAGCCCGCCGCGAGCGCGGGCCGCGCGGCGAGCCGGCCGGCGAGGCCGGGCCCGGCCAGGACGGCGAGCGAGGTCGCCAGGCTGATGAGGAAGGCACCGACGGCGACGAGGAACGGGCCGCCGGAGACGTCGGAACCCCTCATGTGCACCTGCCCGATCAGCGCGAGGACCAGCGCGGCGGCGGTGGCGAGAACGGTCACCCGCACCGCCGCCTCGGGCCCCGCCTGCCGCTTGCGGGCCGCCCGCAGGACGACGACCATCAGCCCGATCCACAGCAGGGTGACGCTCAGCGGCATCACGGACAGCGTCTCGTGGACGCGGTGCCCGGACGAGGAGTGGCCGCCGCCGAGTCCGCCGAAGCTCCCCGTACCGCCGTCGTAGCCGTCGGAGCCGCCGTCGTAACCGTCGGAGCCCCCGTCGTAACCGTCCGAGCCGCCGGAGCCGCCGAAGTGGCTGAAGTCGGTGCCGGAGTCCCCGAAGCCGTCGGTGCCATCGGTGCCGTCCGTGCCGTCGCTGCCGCTGCCGCTGAGCGAGTCGTAGGAGCCGCCGTAGACGGCGGGGGACGGCTCGGAGATCCGCAGGCTGCCGCCCAGCCCCTGGACGAGCAGGGCCAGCGCGAGCCGGGTCCTGGCCCACCAGCCGACGCCCGAACGAGGCAGGGTGTGCCCGGTGACCACGCCGATCAGCACGGCCAGCGCGCCGACCGCCAGCGCGGGCACGCCGGCCGCGAGGGCCGGCCAGTCCCAGCGCCCGCCGACGACCCGCCGCGCGAACGCGCCGACGGGCGAGGGCCCGGTCCGGGACACGGGACCGGCGGGAACGGGCACGTGGGCGGTGGGCGCGTACGCCCGCACGGGAGGAGCGGCGGGAGGCGGCGGTACGGCTGGTGGTGTCCCGCTCCCGCCCGCCCCACGCGGCAACTCCCTTCCGCACCGCGCGCAAAAGCGTACGTCCGCGGCATCGGAGACCGGATTCCCGCACGCGGGGCAGAACGGCATCGGGGCAACTCCAGGGTGTCGGGGGGAACCGTCCTCCCCACAGACACCGCAGCTTAGGCGC
This sequence comes from Streptomyces sp. HPF1205, assembly GCF_020400825.1. GTDB lineage: Bacteria > Actinomycetota > Actinomycetes > Streptomycetales > Streptomycetaceae > Actinacidiphila. The sequence goes on along the minus strand of NZ_JAINVH010000020.1, from coordinate 54,254 downwards.
CCAGTTCCCGCCCCCGGCACCGGAATTGACCCCTCCGCCAAGCCCCCCGCGGCGATCCCGTTCCGTCCCTCGCGGGACGCGGGCGGCGCGGGCCGCGCGGGCCCTGCTAGGCCGCCGGCTTCGTGCCCCGGTGGAGTGCCACGATGCCGCCGGTCAGGTTGCGCCAGGCGACCGAGGCCCAGCCGGCGGTCTTGATGCGGGCGGCCAGGGCGCGCTGGTCGGGCCAGGCGCGGATGGACTCGGCGAGGTAGACGTACGCGTCCGGGTTGCTGCTGACCGCGGTGGCCACCGGGGGCAGCGCCCGCATCAGGTACTCGGTGTAGACGGTGCGCAGCGGCTTCATGGTGGGGTGGCTGAACTCGCAGACGACGAGCCGGCCGCCGGGGCGTACCACCCGGCGCATCTCGCGCAGGGCGGCGTCCGGGTCGTGCACGTTGCGCAGCGCGAAGGAGATGGCGGCCGCGTCGAACACGCCGTCGGCGAACGGCAGCCGGGTCGCGTCCGCCGCCGTCAGCGGCAGTTCGGGGTGGCGCTTCTTGCCCTGCGCGAGCATGCCCAGGGAGAAGTCGCACGGCACCACGCTGCCGCCCGCCGCGGCGAACGGCAGCGAGGACGTGCCGGTGCCGGCGCCGAGGTCCAGCACCCGCTCCCCCGGCCGTACGCCCAGCGCCTGGGCGACCGCGCGCCGCCACAGCCGGGTCTGGCCCAGCGAGAGCACGTCGTTGGTCAGGTCGTACTTCTCCGCGACGCCGTCGAACATCGCGGCGACGTCCTTGGGGCGCTTGTCCAGGGAGGCTCGGGTCACGGGGCCCACCCTAGTCAGCGCGCGTCCAGGAGCTTCAGTTCGGGGTGGGCGGTGCCGCCCTCGATAGCCGTGGACGACAGGTGGGAGACGACCTGGTCGTCGACCGGGTCGTTGGCCGGATCGTCGTGCACGACGAGGTGCTCGTAGGTGGTGGCCCGCTGGGCCGGGACGCGGCCGGCGGTGCGGATCAGGTGGATCAGCTCCATGCGGTTGGAGCGGTGCCGGGCGCCGGCCGAGGAGACGACGTTCTCCTCCAGCATCACCGAGCCCAGGTCGTCGGCGCCGTAGTGCAGGGAGAGCTGGCCCACCTCCTTGCCGGTGGTGAGCCAGGAGCCCTGGATGTGGGCGACGTTGTCCAGGAACAGCCGGGCGACGGCGATCATCCGCAGGTACTCGAAGAGCGTGGCCTGCGTGCGGCCCCGCAGGTGGTTGTTCTCCGGCTGGTAGGTGTACGGGATGAAGGCGCGGAAGCCGCCGGTGCGGTCCTGCACGTCGCGGATCATCCGCAGGTGCTCGATCCGCTCGGCGTTGGTCTCGCCGGTGCCCATCAGCATGGTGGAGGTGGACTCCACGCCCAGGTTGTGGGCGGTCTCCATGATCTCCAGCCACCGCTCGCCGGACTCCTTCAGCGGTGCGATGGCCTTGCGCGGCCGCTCGGGCAGCAGTTCCGCGCCGGCCCCGGCGAAGGAGTCGAGTCCGGCGGCGTGGATGCGGCGGATGGCCTCCTCGGCGCTCACCCCGGAGATCCGCGACATGTGCTCGACCTCGGAGGCGCCGAGGGAGTGGATGACGAGCTGCGGGAACTCCTTCTTGATGGCCGCGAAGTGCTTCTCGTAGTACTCGACCCCGAAGTCCGGGTGGTGGCCGCCCTGGAACATGATCTGCGTCCCGCCGAGCTCCACGGTCTGCGCGCACCGCCGCAGGATGTCGTCCAGGTCCCGGACCCAGCCCTTGGCCTCGTCCTTGGGCGCAGCGTAGAAGGCGCAGAACTTGCACGCCGTCACGCACACGTTCGTGTAGTTGATGTTCCGTTCGATGATGTACGTGGCGATGTGTTCCGTGCCCGCGTACCGGCGGCGCCTGGCCGCGTCGGCGGCGGCCCCCAGCGCGTGCAGCGGCGCGTCGCGGTAGAGCTCCAGCGCCTCCTCGGGGCTGATCCGCCCACCCTGGGCGGCACGGTCGAGCACGGCTTGGAGGTCGCTCACCGGGGGTCCCTTCACGCTCGCTGGGCGGACCAGCACAGACTACGCCCGCCCCCGGCCGGCGGTCGGCGGCGGGTTCCCGCCGCACGCCCAGCCGCACACGCCGCCGCACGTCCAGCCGCACGCCCCCGGGCCGCCCTCACACCGACAGCACGACCTTGCCCCGCACCGACCCGGTCGCCACGATCTCGTGCGCCTTGGCCGCCTGCTCCAGCGGGAGGACCTCCTGGAGGTACGGGCGCAGGCGGCCCGCCTCGACGAGGGCGGTGAGGGATTCCAGGCCGGCCGCGTCGGGCTCCACGCCGAGCGGCGCGAAGCGGACCCCGGCCTCGGCGGCCAGGCCGGGCAGGGTGGTGCTGGTCCGCTCGACGGCGGTGATGAGCAGGCCGCCGGGGCGCAGGATGGTGAAGGAGCGCTCGGCGTGGCCCCCGCCGAGGGTCTCCAGCACGACGTCCACGGGGTCGTCGCGCAGCACCTCGGCGTAGTCCGCCGTCCGGTGATCGATGAGCCGGTCGGCGCCCAGGCCGCGCAGGAACTCGTGCTTGCCCGCGCTCGCCGTGCCGACGACCTGGGCGCCCATGTGCTTGGCGAGCTGTACGGCGACGTGGCCGAGGCCGCCGCCCGCGCCGTGGACGAGGACCCGCTGCCCCGGCCGCAGCTCCGCGATCTCGGCGAACGCCTGCCAGGCGGTGAGGCCGACCAGCGGGAGGGCGGCGGCCTCCTCGTGGCTGATGCCGGCGGGCTTGCGGGCGAGCTGGCGGGCGGGGGCGGACACGTACTCCGCGTAGGCGCCGGCGGCGAGGGGGAACAGCGGGAGGCCGTACACCTCGTCGCCCTCCTTGAAGCGGTGCACACCCGGCTCGACCCGCTCGACCACCCCCGAGAGGTCCCAGCCGAGGACGAACGGCGGCTCGCCCAGCAGCGGGAAGGCTCCGGAGCGGATGAACAGCTCGATCGGGTTGACGCCGGCGGCCTTGACCCGGACCAGCACACGGCCGGGTCCCAGGTCGGGCACGGGCAGGTCGGTGACCTCCAGGACCTCGGGGCCGCCGAAGGTGTTCTGGGTGATCGCGCGCATGGCCGGGGTTCTCCTTGCCGGAAGGGGCGGGCGCCGCTGAAGGGAGCGGACGCCGCCGGACGAAGCGGACGGTCCCTCTCGGGAACGGCTCCATCCTCGGATCGGGCGGTACCCCTTGGGTAGAAGGCACGTGGAGGGTATATAGGTACCTCATGGGTACTACCTCCGACTTGCGCTTTCACGGCGGCGCCGACGCCTACCTCGCTGCCTGCCCGTCCCGTCAGGTCCTGGACGTCCTCGCGAACAAGTGGACCCTGCTGGTCATGGGGGCCCTGTCCGGCGGTCCGGTGCGCTTCGGGGCGCTGCGCCGGCGCCTGGACGGCATCACCCAGAAGATGCTCACCCAGACCCTGCGCACCCTGGAGCGTGACGGGCTGGTCACCCGTACGGTCTACCCGACGATCCCGCCGCGCGTGGAGTACGCGGCCACGCCGCTCGGGGCGAGCGTCACCGACCTGCTCAGCGGCATCCGGGTGTGGTCCGAGGAGCACATCGACGAGATCCTGGACGCGCGCGACGCCTACGACGCCCGGGCCGCGCGGGAGCCGCGGCCCGTCACCGGCTGAGGGCGCCCCCGCCCGCGGCGGACCTACGGGGTCAGCAGCTCCACCCGCACCGACGGGGGGAAGCCGACCCGGCCGGAGAACTCGGCGATGCCGGTGAGCTGGCGCGGGCCGAGGGAGAAGTCGAGGGTGGTGAAGTAGCGCCGCAGCACCTCCTCGTCGAACGACTCCCAGCGGGCGGCCTGCTCGGCCACCTTGTCGACCTCTTCGAGGGACAGGTCGCGGGAGGCCAGGAAGGCGCGGTGCACGTCCCGTACGGCCTGCGGGTGGGCGGCGAGGTAGTCGCGGCGCACCGCCCACACGGCGAAGACGAACGGCAGGCCGGTCCAGTCCTTCCACATCTGCCCGAGGTCGTGCACCCGCAGCCCCAGGCGAGGCGCGTCGTGCAGGGAGGCGCGCAGGGCCGCGTCGCCGATCAGGACGGCGGCCTGGGCCTCGTTCATCATCACCGCCAGGTCGGGCGGGCAGCGGTAGTAGTCGGGCCGGACCCCGTACCGCTCGGTGAGCAGCAGCTCGGCCAGGCGTACGGAGGTGCGGCTGGTCGAGCCCAGGGCCACCCGCTCGCCGTCGAGGCGCTCCAGCGGGACCTGGCTGACGATCACGCACGACATCACCGGCCCGTCGCAGCCGACCGCGATGTCGGACAGGGCGACGAGCTCGTCGGCGTGCCGCAGGTACTCCATGAGGGTGACGGGACCGATGTCCAGGGCCCCCTCGACGAGCTGAGCGCTCAGCTTCTCGGGCGTGTCCTTGGTCAGCTCCAGGTCCAGCAGCGAGCCGGTCCTGGCCAGGCCCCAGTACAGCGGGACGCAGTTCAGGAACTGGATGTGGCCCACGCGGGGCCGGACCGGGCTGCCGTCTTCCTGCGCGGATGTGTCCATATGGCGGACGCTACTCCTGCCCGTACCCCCGGCCGGTGGAGGGGTCCGCCCGGGCGAGCCCGGGCCCACGGCGGGCCGGCGACGCGCCGCGGGAAAGAGATCATCGCGGTCTTCCCCGGCTGAGGGCGGCCATGCTAGGCTCAAAGCAAGTTGCAGTTTGGTTTCCTTGCAGTACAAAGCCTGCGGAGCATGTAACCCGCAGGCTTTTGTAGTTTTCAGACTCGGCAGTAGCAGGTTCTGGAGCAGGGCAACCCTTTGGGCCCAAGGAGGGCTTTATGGCTACCGGAACCGTCAAGTGGTTCAACGCTGAAAAGGGCTTCGGCTTCATCGCCCAGGACGGCGGCGGCCCGGATGTCTTCGTTCACTACTCCGCGATCAACGCGTCCGGCTTCCGCTCCCTTGAGGAGAACCAGGCCGTGACCTTCGACGTCACGCAGGGCCCGAAGGGTCCGCAGGCGGAGAACGTCACCCCCAACTAGTCACGACTGGTTACGGAAAAGCGGCGCGGTCATCGCGTCCAGAACCTGTAATACCAAGGGGCCCCGCACCGTGTGCGGGGCCCCTGCCTTTGCGTTCACCGCCCGCGGTCAGGCCGTGGGTGCGGTGGAAACCGTGGGCGCTGCGGGCGCAGCCCACCGTTCGCCGCGCATCAGGTTGTCCAGGCCCGACCAGGCGAAGTTCATCAAGGTCGCGGCGGTGTCGCGCGGGGTGGGCGGCCGGGAGGCCGAGGGGGCCCAGCCGGCGAGGGATTCGGCGGCGCCGACCAGGGCGTTGGCCAGCGCGGCGACCTCGCGGCCGGCGAGCGCCGTGTCGTCGCCGCAGTCCGCGTCGCGGGCGGCGGCCGCGATCAGGCCGGTGACGAAGCGGACCATCTCGGCCCGCATGGCGGCGACCTCGTCGGCGAACGGCTCGCCGACCGTGCGCGCCTGGGCGTAGAGGATGCTCCAGCCGTCCGGGTGGGCGGCGGTGTGCTCGAAGAAGCCGAGCAGGCCGCTCCACAACTGGCGGTCGGCGGGCGCGCCGGGCTCGACGGCGGCCCGCACGGCCGCCTTGAGCGCCTCGGCCTCACGCCGGATGCACGCGGTGAACAGCTCGTCCTTGGAGTTCAGGTAGAGGTACACGAGCGGTTTGCTGACGCCCGCCGCGACGGCGATCTCGTCCATCGACGCGGCCCGGTACCCCCGCCGCGCGAAGATCGCGACGGCCGCGTCCAGCATCTGCTGCTCGCGTACCGCCCGAGGCACCCGCTTGCCCTGCACCGCCACGTCGGCCACGCCTCCCCTCGCCTTGGGCCCGCGTGGGTAGCCTACGGGGTGGCCCGGCGCCGCCGCGGGGCCCCGCAGGGGTACGGACGGGTAGGCGGGCGACGGGCGGGAGAGCCGTACGTCAGGCGGTGTGCGGCTCGCCGCCGTGGGAGGCGGAGTCGCGCGAGGCGTCGTCCGCCTCGTCCTCCTGGCCGGCGCTGGCCATCAGGTTGCGCCGGGTGCGGTCGACCCTCTCGGACACGGTGAGCGCCGCCTGCTCCCGGGCGCCGCGCAGCAGCACCCAGCTCAGCGGCGCGGAGACGACGAGCGCCAGCAGCGCGACCCACAGGTAGTTCGAGTCGCCGAGCCCGGCCGGCAGCACCCGCAGCCGGACCAGCCCCCAGATGACGCCGAAGCTGGCGACGACGAGGCCGAAGCGCAGTGCGGTGTAACGGAACATGCAACCAGTGAAGCACGGAGCGCCCCGCCCCGGTCCCCCGGGTCCGAACCGGACCCTTCACCACAAGGCCGACCCGGCGCCCGGCGTTCCCCGTACCCCGGGCCCCGGCGGCCGGAGGGCGGCAGTTCACAACATCATCAGCATGATGACGTCGTCCCGGTCGTCGCCCGGGGCCACCCGTATCGCGGAGGGGACGCGGCCGACCTCTTTGTAGCCGCAGGCCGTGTAGAAGCGGTCGGCGCCGGTGCCGCCGCGGCAGGTGAGGCGTATCGCCTCGATGCCGGGCAGGGCGCGGGCCGCGGCCTCGACGGCGGCCATCAGGGTGCGGCCGTACCCCTTGCCCTGGTGTGCGGGGTGGACCATCACCGTGTAGAGCCAGATCCAGTGCCGCATCAGCCGGTGGGTGTTGTACGCGAGGAACGCGGTCGCGGCGACGCGTCCCTCGTCGTCGCGGCCGAGCACCAGCCGGCGGCCGCCGGCCCGGACCTCGGCGATGGCGTGCTCCAGGGACGGGCGGATGTCGTCGGGGGTGACGGGCGGGACGAAGCCGACGGCGCCGCCCGCGTTGGACACGTCGGTCCACAGCGCGAGGACGCCGTCGTACACCTCGTCGTCGATCACCGGATCGAGCTCGCACGTAAGGGGCATGAGTGCATGCTATTCATTACGCCCCGACGCGCCCGAACCCTTTCGCTGTCGCGCCGGTCACACCCTCATGGCCTGCGGCGTGTCCCGGCGGGAGGCGTCGGGGCCGGGGTACTCGCGGATGATCTCGTACCGCGTGTTGCGCTCGACCGGGCGGAAGCCGGCGTCCCGGATCAGCTCCAGGATGTCCTCCCTGGTCAGCTTGTTGGGCGTGCCGAAGGAGTCCGCGTCGTGGGTGATCTTGTACTCGACCACCGAGCCGTCCATGTCGTCCGCGCCGTGGTTGAGGGCCAGTTGGGCGGTGGACAGGCCGTGCATCACCCAGAACACCTTCACGTGCGGAACGTTGTCGAACAGCAGCCGGGAGACCGCGAAGGTCTTCAGCGCCTCGGCCCCGGTGGCCATGGAGGTGCGCGCCTGGAGGGTGTTGCGGACCTTGCCGTCCTTCATGTCCACGAAGTCGTGCTGGTAGCGCAGCGGGATGAAGACCTGGAAACCCCCGGTCTCGTCCTGCAGTTCGCGCAGCCGCAGCACGTGGTCCACGCGGTGGCGGGGCTCCTCGATGTGGCCGTAGAGCATGGTGCAGGGCGTCTTGAGGCCCTTGGAGTGGGCGAGCCGGTGGATGCGGGACCAGTCCTCCCAGTGGGTGCGGTGGTCCACGATGTGCTGCCGGACCTCCCAGTCGAAGATCTCGGCGCCGCCGCCGGTCAGCGACTCCAGGCCGGCGTCGATCAGCTCGTCCAGGATCTCGGAGGCGGACAGGCCGGAGATCGTCTCGAAGTGGTGGATCTCGGTGGCCGTGAACGCCTTCAGCGACACCTGCGGCAGCGCCTCCTTCAGCGCCCGCAGCGACCGCGGGTAGTACCGCCACGGCAGCGTCGGGTGCAGGCCGTTGACGATGTGCAGCTCGGTGAGGTTCTCCCCCTCCATCGCCTTGGCCAGCCGTACCGCCTCCTCGATGCGCATGGTGTACGCGTCCTTCTCGCCCGGCTTGCGCTGGAAGGAGCAGTACGCGCAGGACGCGGTGCACACGTTCGTCATGTTGAGGTGGCGGTTGACGTTGAAGTGGACGACGTCGCCGTTCTTCCGTGTCCGCACGAGGTGGGCCAGCCCGCCCAGCCAGGCCAGGTCGTCGGACTCGTACAGGGCGATGCCGTCCGCACGGGACAGCCGCTCCCCCGAGCGGACCTTCTCCTCCAGCTCGCGCTTGAGCCCAGCGTCCATTGCGCGCCTCCCACGACGTACGTACTCATGCTCGTGCGGACCCGGCCACCGCGGACCGTACGACCGCGTGGCCCGCTCAAACCGTTCGGACCTTTCGACACTACGCCCCCGGGGTCAGTCCCCCGGCAGCTCCCCCACCCGGTTCTCCCACTTGGTGGACAGCACGATCGTGGTACGGGTGCGCGCCACGCCCTTCGTGCCCGACAGCCGGCGGATGGTGTGCTCCAGGCCGTCCACGTCCCCGACCCGCACCTTGAGCATGTACGAGTCGTCGCCCGCGATGAACCAGCAGTCCTCGATCTCGTCCAGGTCGCGCAGCCTGCGGGCCACGTCCTCGTGGTCGGCGGCGTCGGAGAGCTGCAGGCCGACCAGCGCGGTCACGCCCAGGCCGAGGGCCGCCGGGGCGACGGTGGCCCGGTAGCCGGTGATCACCCCGGCCTGTTCGAGCCGGTTGATGCGGTCGGTGACGCTCGGGCCGGACAGGCCCACGAGCCGGCCCAGCTCCGCGTACGACGCGCGGCCGTTCTCACGCAAGGCCTGGATGAGCTGCCTGTCCACCGCGTCCATCTGCCTGGACCCTCCCGTTCGTGCCGCGACTGCGCTGTCCGGTCTCGAATCTAAGGCATGAACGGGTCCGTGCCCTGCGCATCTGTCTGTACGGGGGCCACCGGACCGTTCGGGCCTTTGTGGAGCGCTACGGGCGGTCCGCGCCCGGGCCGCCGGGGCCGGTGCCGGTGTCCGTGCCGGGGCCGCCGCCGAGACCGCCGCCGAGGTCGCCGGTCCAGCGGCGGTAGAGCTTGTGCGGCACGCCCGCCGCGTCCAGCGTCCGGCCCGCGACGAAGTCCACCAGGTCCTGCGCGCCGGTGGCGCCCGCGTAGAAGGCGGGCGAGGCCGGCAGCACCACCGCGCCCGCGTCGTCGAGGGCGACCAGGTGGCGCAGCGTCTGGCCGGTCAGCGGGGTCTCGCGGACCACCACCACCAGGGCCTTGCGCTCCTTGAGAGTGACGCTCGCGGCCCGCTGCAGCAGGTCCTTCGACAGGCCCAGCGCCACCCCGGCCACGCACGCGGTGCTCGCCGGAACGATCAGCATGCCCTTGGTCGGGTACGAGCCGGAGGACGGCCCGGCCGCCAGGTCGCCGGCCGGCCAGTGCCGTACCGCCGAAAGGTCGAACTGCTCGGCGGCGAAGGCGTCCGGTGAGCCGTCGGCGCCGCGGGCAAGCCAGCGGGCCAGGTCCTCGCGCCAGTGGGCGTCGCGGAAGGGCGCCCCCGTCTCGTCCAGCAGCGTCAGGCGGGCCGCCCGGCTGATCACCAGGTCGACGCGCTCGCCCGCCCGCAGCAGCGCCCGCAGGACGGCCGCGGCGTACGGCGTGCCCGAGGCACCGGACACCCCGACCACCCAGGGCGCAGGGGCGCTCACCGCGGCGGCGCGGTGCGCCCGCGCGCCCCCGTTCCCGCCGCTCACGCCGTCCATGCCGCCCGTACCGCCCGTACCGCCCGCGTCGTCCCGTGCACGCCGTCGAGCCTAACCCGGGCCGGGCCGGGAACCGACGCGCGGGCGGGGGCGTTGGAAGCGGTGAGGGGCAGGTGGGGGGACGGGCCACAGGGGGGCACGGTGAGGGCACGGTGACACTCGGACAGACCGCCAGGCGGCGGACCGGCGTGGGCGACCTGATGCTGGCCCCCTTGCGCGCGAGCGGGCGGGTCACCGCCGCCGCCGTGCTGATGGTGTCGTGGGTCGCGCTGCTGTGGGCACTGGAAGTCGTCGACGTGGTGTCGGGCCACCGCCTGGACAGCCTGGGCATCGAGCCGCGCAGGCCCGGCGAGCTGGTGGACATCGTCCCCTCGGCGTTCACCCACTTCGGGTTCGGGCACGTGGCGTCCAACACCCTGCCGCTGCTGGTGCTCGGCTTCATCGCCGCCCTGCGCGGCATAGCCCGCTTCCTGATGGTCTGCCTGACCGTCATGGTCATCGGCGGCCTGGGGGTATGGCTGGTCGCGCCCGCGCACACGAACACCGCGGGCGCCTCCGGGGTGATATTCGGCCTGTTCGGCTACCTGCTGGTACGCGGCTTCGTGGACCGGCGGGCGCTGGACATCGTGGTGGGCCTGCTCGTCGGCGTCCTCTACGGCTCCATCCTGTGGGGTGTGCTGCCGAGTGCGACCGGCGTGTCCTGGCAGGGCCACCTCTTCGGCCTGCTGGGCGGGGTGGCCGCGGCCTTCCTCTTCCGCGAGCGCACCCCCGGGACCCCCGCCGCGCGCTGACCGCCCGGCCGCCGAGCGCCGGCCTGCCACCGCCCGCCCTCGGCCGTCGCGCCCGCCCCTCGGCCGTCGCGCCCACCCGCCGGCCGGCGCCCAACCGCGGGCCGCGACCGTACCGTTACGCACGCTGTGCCCGGAGCGTGCAACCACCGGGGGGTCCAAGTCGTCGCAATAGGTACCACTTCCGGGATCCGGCAACCGGCCGCCACGTCCGGCGTCCGGGAAACCCCCGGGAACTCATAGACCGCGCACAGATACGCTCGTGTCGGCCGGATGCCGGTGCGTGGCGTTACGACCGCCCCCGACCGTCGATCCGTTTCCCGCATATCCGCGCAACGCGTCCAAGGAGTTCGTCATCATCACCAAGCGCAAGGGCCTCGCTGCCGCCGGCGTTGTGGCCCTCATAGCCGCCGGCTCCGCCGCATGCGGGACGGCCCAGGCCACGCCCCAGGCCAAGGTCCAGAAGGCCGTGACCAAGCTGGGCGAGCAGAAGTCCGCCACGGTCGGGCTGTCCTTCGACGCGACGCCCGACCAGATCTACGCCGCCTTCACCAGCGGTGACTCCAACAGCGGCTTCACCAGGGACGACGCCAAGATGGTGGCGTCGCTGCACGTGAGCATGTCGGCCAGCACGCAGAAGCAGTTCAGCCTGCTGAAGTCCCGCTCCGGCGCGTCCGGCGGGCGGTTCGCCTTCGCGCTGTCCAACGACCCGGACGGCAAGAGCAACCTCATCGAGATGCGGGGGCTCGACAACAAGCTCTACCTGCGGGCCGACGTCAAGGGACTGGAGAAGCTGGACACCTCCCCCAACGCGGCCTCGGACCTGCGGGAGTTCAACCAGTTCCTGGGCAACGCCCAGCAGCTCCCGTCGTCGCTGCACGCCGTGAAGGCCGCCCTGAACGGCCAGTGGGTCGTCCTCGACCCCAAGGCGTGGACGGACTTCGCCAAGTCGATGGCCCAGAAGAACGGGGCCTCCGGCTTCGGTTCGGGCGACTCCTCCGGCTCCCCGCTGGGCGGCGCGCTGAACGGCCAGATGCCGAAGATCGACGGCGGCCGGCTCCTCGCCGTGCTGAAGCAGGACATCCTCAACAACAAGGACGCCACCTACAAGGACGTCGGCAAGAAGGACGGCGCGAGCGTGGTCCGGGTGACCGTGCCCGCCCGCAAGCTCGCGAAGGACCTGGCGACCGATCTGACCCCGATCCTCAAGCAGATCCCGAACATCAGCCAGTCCGACCTGAACAACTTCAACGACACCAGCGGCGTGCCCAACCGCACCATCGCCTTCGACGTGTCGGTCAAGAGCGGCCACGTCTCCGCCGTCACCTTCGACCTCGAACAGCTCGACGACCAGGCGAACGGCAAGAAGCTGCCGGTCACCCTCACCATCGACAACAGCGCCGACTCGCTGGACGTCCCGGCCGGTGCCGACCAGCTCAACCCGCAGGACATCATCGGCATGATCATGCAGAACATGCCGAACGGTCCGTCCGACGCCAGCTACTCCGGCCTCAACTAGCCGGCACGGCACCCCGGCCGCCGCGGCCCCGCCGCGGCGGCCCCGCCGTCCGGTCGCACGCGGCCCCTCACACCCGGCCCTCGGACCCCCGGGCCTCGGACCCACGGCCCCCGGACCCCCGGGCGTCACACGCCGAAGCCCCGGACCCCCGGGCCTCACACGCCCAGGCCGCGCGCGATCAGGTCGGCGAGCGCGAACACGAACAGCGTGATCCCGATGACGCCGTTCACCGTGAAGAACGCCCGGTTCACCCGGGACAGGTCGTCCGGCCGGACGATCGAGTGCTCGTAGCCGAACGCGCCGACCACGATCGCGACGCCCACCCACCAGAAGGCCCCGGCGCCGGTGGCGGCCCCGTACCAGATCAGCAGGCCGGTGGTGACGGCGTGGCAGGCCCGGGCCCCGTACAGCGCGCCCGGGATGCCGAAGCGGGCCGGGACCGACTTCACGCCGTGCGCCCGGTCGGCGGCCACGTCCTGGCTGGCGTAGATCAGGTCGAAGCCGCCGATCCACACGCCGACGGCGAGGCCGAGGATCACCGCGTCCCACGACCAGCTCCCGGTCACCGCCAGCCACGCCCCGATCGGGCCCATCGCCTGCGCCAGCCCGAGGATCGCGTGCGGGAAGTTCGTGAACCGCTTCCCGTACGGGTAGACCACCATCGGCACCGCGGCGACCGGCGCCAGCGCCAGGCACAGCGGGTTGAGCAGCGCCGCGGCGCCCAGGAACACCGCGAGGGCGACGAGCGCGCCGGTCCACGCCGAGCGCACCGACACCGCCCCGGTGACCAGTTCCCGGTGGGCGGTACGGGGATTGCGCGCGTCGATCTCCCGGTCGATGATCCGGTTGCACGCCATGGCGAAGGTCCGCAGACCCACCATCGCCACCGTGACCAGCAGGAGTTCGCCCCAGTGCACCTGGCCGTCGTCCCTGTTCATCGCGGTCAGCGCCGCGATGTAGGCGAACGGCAGCGCGAAGACCGAGTGCTCGATCATGACGAGCCGCAGGAAGGCGCGCACCCGGCCGCCGTCGGGCCGGGGAGCGGGCCGGAACACTTCGTGACTCGCGGACTCGGCACTCATGAAAGGCCGTACTCCTTCCAGCGTCGGGTGACCCGGTCCCGGGTCTCCGGATCGGACAGCACCATCTCCGGCCAGCCGCCGTCGCGCGTGTAGCCCTCCTCGGGCAGTTTGCGCGTGGCGTCGATGCCCGCCTTGCCGCCCCAGAACTGCTGGTAGGAGGCATGGTCCAGGTGATCGACCGGGCCCTCGACCACGGACAGGTCGCGGGAGTAGTCGGTGTTGCCCAGTGCCCGCCAGGCGACCTCGTGCAGGTCGTGCACGTCGCAGTCGGCGTCGACCACGACGATCAGCTTGGTGAGCGACATCATGTGGGCGCCCCAGACGGCGTGCATCACCTTCTGGGCGTGCTTGGGGTACTTCTTGTCGATCGAGACGATCGCGCAGTTGTGGAAGCCGCCCGCCTCGGGCAGGTGGTAGTCCACGATGTCCGGGACGATGATCTTCAGCAGCGGCAGGAAGAAGCGCTCGGTGGCCCGGCCCAGCGGCCCGTCCTCGGTGGGCGGCCGGCCCACCACGATCGACTGGAACAGCGGCCGCTTGCGCATGGTCACGCAGTCGACGGTCAGCGCGGGGAACGGTTCGCGCGGGGTGTAGAAGCCCGTGTGATCGCCGAACGGCCCCTCGGGCAGCGTCTTGCCGGGCTCCAGCCAGCCCTCCAGCACCACCTCGGCGTTCGCGGGCACCTGCAGCGGCACCGTCCTGCAGTCGACCATCTCCACCCGCCTGCCCTGGACGAAGCCGGCGAAGAGGTACTCGTCGATGTCGCCGGGCAGCGGGGCGGTGGCCGCGTACGTGACGGCCGGCGGGCAGCCGAAGGCGATGGCGACCGGCAGCCGTTCGCCCCTGCGGGCGGCCACCTGGTAGTGGTTGCGGCTGTCCTTGTGGATCTGCCAGTGCATGCCGATGGTGCGACGGTCGTGCCGCTGCAGCCGGTACAGGCCGAGATTGCGTACGCCGCTCTCGGGGTCCTTGGTGTGGGTCAGGCCGAGATTGAAGAAGGACCCGCCGTCCTGCGGCCAGGTGAACAGCGCGGGCAGCTCGTCCAGGTCGACGTCGTCCCCGGTGCGCACGACCTCCTGCACCGGGCCGTCCTTCACCTTCTTCGGCGGCACGTGCACCATGCCGGCCAGCTTCCCGAACGCCTCGCGCACCCCGACGAAGCCGTGCGGCAGTTCCGGCTTGAGCAGCCCGGCGATCTTCTCGCCGATCTCGTCGTACGAGGACAGGCCCAGCGCCTTGAGCAGGCGGCGGTCGGTCCCGTACACGTTCATCGCCAGCGGCGCGACCGAGCCCTTCACGTTCTCGAACAGCAGCGCGGGACCGCCGGCCTTGTTGACCCGGTCGGTGATCTCGCCGACCTCCAGATAGGGGTCGACCTCGGCTTTCACGCGCACCAGGTCGCGGTCCTTCTCCAGTGCCCGCAGCAGGGAGCGGAGGTCGTCGTAAGCCATGGGGTCAGTGTCGCATCCCGCCCGCGCCGCCCACGCGACGCCCTGGTTAGGCTTGGACGGGTTCGAAGGAAAGGCAATCTGGGGGGTCTGCTCATGCTGCGGTCCATGCCGTACCTGCTGCTGGTCGCGCTGTGGATATACGCCCTCGTGGACTGCGTGGGCACGCCGCCTTCGCAGGTGCGCGGCCTGCCCAAAGTGGTGTGGCTGCTGATCGTGATCCTGCTGGGCGAGGTGGTGGTCGGCCCGCTGGCGTGGCTGGTCCTGGGCAAGCGGCGCCTGCCCGTGGTGGCCGGCGGCGCGACGCCCTCGGAGTGGCACCGCTCGTACCGGCTGGGTCCCGCCGTGGGCGAGCCGATCCCGGCGGGCGAGTGGATCGCCCCCGACGACAACCCGGAGTTCCTGCGGTCGCTGGCCGAGCGGATCGAGAAGCGCAAGCGGGGGCAGGACGGCACCGCGCCGGACAACGACTGAGGCGGCAACGCACACCGCCCGGCCGCCCGGCTACCCGGCCACCCGGCCGTCCATGCCGGTCGGCGGGGACGGCCGGGCGCCGGCCGGGCGCTCAGACCCCGGCGTAGGAGTGCTTGCCGGTGACGAAGATGTTCACGCCGTAGTAGTTGAACAGGAAGCAGGCGAAGGCGATCAGCGCCAGGTAGGCGGCCTTGCGGCCCTTCCAGCCCGCGGTGGCCCGGGCGTGCAGGTAGCCCGCGTACGCGACCCAGGTGATGAACGACCAGGTCTCCTTCGGGTCCCACTCCCAGTAGTGGCCCCACGCGGCCTGCGCCCAGATCGCGCCCGCGATGATGGTGAACGTCCACAGCGGGAAGACCAGCGCGTTCATCCGGTACGCGAACTTGTCCAGGGTCGCCGCGGCCGGGAGCCGCCGCATGACGTCGCCCCAGCGGTTGTCCTGCGCCCGCCCCGCGGTCACCGCGACCTCGTAGTGGTCCCGGAACAGGTACAGCAGGGTGCCGACGGCCGCCAGGTAGAACACCGCGCCCGAGATGATCGCGCAGGACACGTGGATCCACAGCCAGTACGAGTGCAGGGCCGGTACGAGCTGGTCGCTGGCGGTGTAGAGCACCGACAGGGCCAGGCCCAGGTCCAGCAGGACCGACGTGGTCAGGAACAGGCCGATCCAGCGCACGTCCTTCTTCAGCGCGAGCAGCACCAGGTACGCGCCGACCGCGACCATGCCGAAGGTCGTGGAGAACTCGTACATGTTGCCCCAGGGGGCGCGCTGCACCGAGGCGCAGCGGAAGGCCACGCCGCCGAGGTGCAGCAGCCAGGCCAGGACCGTGAAGGAGATGGCGATCCGGCCGTACAGGTCGCCCTTCTCGCTGCCGCCCGCCGCGCCCGGCCCGTCCGCGAAGCCGCGGTCGCTGGCGGAGGCGCGGGTGACGACCTTGGGGCGCGCCAGGGTGGCGGTGCCGCCCGCGGCCGTCGTCACCGTGACCTCCGGGCCCGCCTGGGCCGCCGGGGCCGCGGGGGCGGCCTCGGTGACCAGGGCCGCGGACTGCACGGCGATCCGGCTGCGGCCGCCGAAGACCCACTCGGCCAGGTGGGCGAGGAAGGCGAGCGCGTAGACGAACATCGCCGAGCGAATCAGGTAGTTGCTGTAATTCGCGAAGTTCTCGTTGACCGCGGCAGCGAGGTTCACGCGCGGGCTCCTTCGTCGTGGGTTGCGTCGTCGTCGGGATCGACGGGTACGTCGTCGGATTCGTCAGATTCGTCGGATTCGTCGGGTGCATCCGGTTCGTCGGTGACGTCGCCGGGTACGTCGGGGTCGTCGCCGTGCGGGCCGTCCGCCGGGCCGTCCGCCGGGCCGTCCGCCGGCTCGTCCTCCGGTTTCGCCGGGGCGTCCGGCTGGAGCTGGAAGGCGATGTCGCCGAGTTCGTCGGCGATGCGGGCGGACTCGCTGCGGCCCAGACCGCCCATCTCGACCACGGTGGCGCCGCCCGGGCCCGCCTCGGCCCGTACCCAGATCCTGCGGCGCTGGATGAACAGCGAGCCGGCCAGGCCCAGGATCGCGGCCACGCCGCCGACGAGGGCGAGCGTGTTGCCCGCCTGGTGGGAGACGGTGAAGCTGGCCCACGTCTTGACGCCGTCGAAGGTCAGGGTGCCGGCGCCGTTGGGGAGGGTCATGGTGTCGCCGACCTTCAGCGCCTTGCTGAACGGTCCGCCGTCGGGGTACGTGAACTGCTTCGCCCGCTGGGTGTCGAGCTGGTAGACGTTCTGCGGGATGCCCGAGTTCATGCCCAGGTCGCCGTGGTAGGCGGTGAGGATCAGCGCGGGGTAGCCGAGCGTGGGGAAGGACGAGTGCGGGCCGCGCACCTTGTCCAGCGCGAAGGTCGGGGTGAAGACCCCGCGGAACCCGAGCTGGTCGGGTCCCCCGTCCTTGCCGACCGCGTCCGGGACCTTGATCACACCCGTCGAGGTCAGGTTGGCGTCCTGCGGCAGGAACGGCACCGGGCCCTGGTACGCCACGTTGCCCTGACCGTCCTTGACGGTCACCACGGGCGCGTAGCCGTGGGAGATCAGGTAGACCTTCTCGCCGCCGATGCTCAGCGGGTGGTTGACGGAGATGGAGCCCTTGGTCCGCTTGCCCTCGGCGCCGTTCCAGTAGTGGATGTTGGCCCGGAAGAGGCGGGCGGTGCCCTTCTCCGGGCCGGTCGTGGCGTACTTCTGGTCGAAGCTGTCCAGGTGGAAGCCGAAGGGCTTGAGGTCGTCGGCGCCGTAGAGGGTGCCGCCACTGAAGTCGTCGTACTCGGCGAGGTTGTTGACGAAGGAGTTGCCCTCGACGACCAGCTTGCCGCCCTGGGCGTTGTTCAGGGAGGTCAGGGCGAAGCCGATGAGGAGGGCGAACAGCGCGATGTGGAAGAGCAGGTTGCCGGCCTCGCGCAGATAGCCCTTCTCGCCGGCCACCGAGGTGCCGGTGGCGGCGGTACGGAACCGGCGGCCGCGCAGCGCGCGCCGGGCGGCCTCGGCGACCTGCTCGGGAGTGGCGTCGGTGCGCCAGGTGCTGTAGGCGGGCAGGCGGGTGAGGTTGCGCGGGGCGGCCGGCGGCCGGGACCGCAATTGGCCGACGAACTGCCAGGTGCGCGGGACGATGCAGCCGGCCAGCGAGACGAACAACAGGATGTAGACCGCCGAGAACCACGGCGAGCTGTAGACGTGGAACATCCCCAGCCGCTCGTACAGCGGGGAGATCGTCGGGTGCGACCGCTTGAAGGCGGCGACCTTGAGCTGGTCGGAGTGCTGCGGGATCAGCGAGCCGGGGATCGCCGCCAGGGACAGCAGGAAGAGCAGGATCAGCGCGATCCGCATCGAGGTGAGCTGGCGCCACATCCAGCGCACCCAGCCCAGCACGCCCAGGCCGGGCAGCGAGGCCAGGGTGTCGGCGGGCGCGGTGCTGAGCTGCGCGCCGGCCACCCCCAGGCCGTCGTTGCCCTCTCGCCCCTCGGAAGGTTCCTGGCCCTCGGGGCGGCCGTCGTCGGCGGTCCCGGCCGGGCCGTGCCCGGCCCCGGTCCCGGCGCCGGGCGCGGTACCGTCTCCGGTCTTGTGCGTGATGCTCATGGGTTCAGAATCCTGGAGTGAAGCCTGCGGACCAGATCTGCATCTGGTAGGTGATGTGGTCCCAGACGCCGGTGAGCAGCAGGACGCCGACGGTGACCAGCATGGCCCCGCCGGCTCGCATCACCCACGCGTAATGGCGTTTGACCCAGCTGAAGGCGCCGAGCATACGGCGGAAGGCGATGGCCGTCACGATGAACGGCACACCGAGACCGAGGCAGTAGAAGAACATCAGCAGCGCGCCGCGTCCCGCGCTGGCGTCGTTGAAGGCGAGCGCCTGGACCGCGCCGAGGGTCGGGCCGATGCAGGGCGCCCAGCCGAGGCCGAACAGCGCGCCCAGCAATGGCGCGCCGGCCAGGCCCATGGCGGGCCGGAAGTGGAACCGGAACTCGCGCTGGGTGAGGCCGCCGATCAGCCCCATGAAGGCCAGGCCGAGGACGACGGTCAGCGCGCCCAGCACCATCGTGATCTCGTGCTTGTGCTTGTTGAGGGTCCAGCCGAAGTTGCCGAACAGCGCTCCGCCGGAGACGAAGACGGCGCTGAAGCCGAGGACGAACAAGGTGGCGCCCGCCGCCATCCGGCCCCGCCTGGCCTCGGCGAGATCGGTTCCGGTGAGCCCGGTCACGTACGACAGGTAGCCGGGGACGAGCGGCAGGACGCACGGGGAGAAGAAGGAGAGCAGGCCGGCGGCCATGGCGACCGGTATCGCCGCCAGCAGCGCTCCGGTGAGCACGGTCTGGCTGGGGTCGGCCGCGAGAACGGCCGGCGTACCGGCGACCATGTCACTTCTCCGCGAGGATCGGGGCGATCATCTGGTTCAGGTCGTCCTCGCTGAGCGGCTTCAGCGCCCGGGCGGCGATCCGGCCGTGCTTGTCGATGACGAGCGTGGAGGGGATCGCCTGGGCGTTGAGGCTGCCCTTGGGGAAGCGCAGCAGCAGGCTGCCGTCCCGGTCGTACAGGCTCGGGTAGGGGACCTTGAAGTTCTTCTCGAAGCGGGCGGCCGGGGCGGTCTCCAGGTCGCGGGTGTTGATGCCGAGGAACTGCACGCCCTTGTCCTTGTCGGCGTTGGCGACCGCGACCAGGTTGGGCGCCTCGGCGCGGCAGGGGGCGCACCACGAGCCCCAGACGTTGACGACGACGACCTTGCCCTTGTACGCGGCCAGGCTCGCCTGCGAACCGTCGACGGTCTTCCCGGACAGGTCGGGGGCGGGCTTGCGGTCGGCCGCCTTGACGAAGGTGATGGCGCCGTTGCCTCCGACGAAGTTCGACTGGCCCGAGGAGGAGCCCGAACCGGACGAACAGGCGGCGAGGGACGACGCCAGCGCCGCGGTTCCGGCCAGCGCCAGGGCGGCACCGCGGAACCGGAGGCGTCGGGGGGCGCGCGTAGGGCTCATGTGAAAAGTTTCGCATGGGCCCCCGGGCGATCGTGGGCACCCCCGACGTCCACACCAAAAGCGGCATTTGCCCCATATAAGCATCAGGTTACGGCGTCGGATCCGCCGCTCGCCGCGCCGCCCGTGCCCGAGTGCCCGCCGGAGCCGGAGCCGCCGCCCGCGCCCGAGTGCCCGCCCGCGCCCGAGCGCCCGCCCGAACCGGTGGGCGGTGCGGCCAGGAACTCCCGCCAGCCGCCGGGCGGCTGCTCGCCGACCTCCAGGGTACGGAGCTTGGCGAGCACGGCCGGGTCCTGGGCGTCCAGCCAGTCCACGAACTGGCGGAAGGAGACCAGCCGTACGTCCCCCAGCCCGCTGGAGGCGATGTGCTTGAACGCCTCCTCGACGGCGTCCATGTAGATGCCGCCGTTCCAGTGCTCGAAGTGGTTGCCGATGTAGAAGGGGGCCCGGTTGGTCTCGTACGCGCGCTGGAAGCCGGCGATGTACGAGGCGGCGGCCTGCCGGCGCCAGCCGGGGTAGTTGCGCGGGTCGGACTTCGTGGCCGCGTGGGACTGGTTGGCCAGCATGTTGTAGTCCATCGACAGCACCTCGAAGCGGTGCCCGGGGAACGGGATGAGCTGCAGCGGCAGGTCCCACAGGCCGTGCTTCTTCCCCGGCCAGACCTGGTTGCCGCCCGGGGAGCTGGCGTCGTAGCGGAAGCCCAGCTCGGCGGCGGTGGGCAGCCACTGCTTCTGGCCGAGCAGGCAGGGGGTGCGGCCGCCGATCAGCTCCTTGTCGTAGTCGAAGGGCAGCGGGTCGAGGTCGTGCCAGCCGGTGTTGGTCTTCCAGCGGGTGACGAAACCTTTCGCCTGCTCGATCTCGCTGTGCCAGTCGGCCGGGCTCCAGTTGCCCACGCTGCCGTGGCCGGCGCAGAAGTGGCCGTTGAAGTGGGTGCCGATCTCGTGGCCCTCCAGCCAGGCCCGGCGGACGTTGTCCAGGGTGGCGCGGACGTGCTCGTCGGTGAGGTAGCCGATGTCGGAGGCGCCGCGGCGGTTGCGGGGCGGGGCGTAGCGGAGCTTCTTGTCCTCGGGCAGCAGGTAGAGGCCGGACAGGAAGAACGTCATCGACGCGCCGTGGTCGGCGGCGAGCTTGCGGAACCGGGGGAAGAGGCCGTTGCCGACCTCGCCGGCGCCGTCCCACGAGAAGATCACGAACTGGGGCGGTTTCTGGCCCGGCTCCAGCCGCTCCGGCTTCGGCGGCTGGTGGGGCTGCGGGCCGGTGCGCGCGGTCGAGCCGTCACCGATCAGGGTCGCCGTGGGGCCGGGCGACGGGCCCGCCCCCGAGTGCGGCCGGGAGCCGCCGGTCCCCGGCGGGCGCGGCGCCCCCTCGCTCTTCCCCCCGGAGCCGGACCCGCATCCCGCCACGGCGACCGCGGCGGCGGCGCCCGCGGTCGTCGTCAGCAGAGTCCTTCGATTCATGGAACCCATGTGCGTTCCCCGTCTTCCCCGGCGTCCCGTGCGAGTCCCCCGCAAAGGACCGGTCATACAATCAGGTCACCCACTATGACGTTCATAGGTTCCTCATGGTTACTTGAGAAGCGGAATTTCTTCTTCCGCAGTACCCGCATGAACGAGGACGCGGAGCGGGACTCCCCCGGGCGCGCGTCGGCCGCGCCCCCCTTGCGCAGAAACGTTTCGTCCTGACGCCCGCGACCGCCGGGCGCACACGCGCCGTTCAGCGGGAGTGCGAAAGGGCGCGGGGTCCCGTGAGGGGGACACCCGCGCCCATGGCGTACGCCCGGCGGATCCTCTTCGCGCCGGCGGCCCGCCGGCGGATCCTCTTCGCGTCCGCGGGCCCGCCGCCGGAGGCGCTACGCGCCGAACGCCTTCTGGTTGCCCTGCGGCTTCGCCCCGGCCCGCAGGTGGGCGGGCACCAGGTCGAGCGCGGGCTCGCCGTAGCCGACGGAGACGAGCTCGGTCCCGTCGAAGGTGAAGGAGGTCACGCTCGCCAGCGTGCACTGCCGCTTGCGCGGGTCGTGCCACAGGCGCCTGCGTTCCGCCCAGGACCGCACGATCCAGATGGGGAGCTGGTGGCTGACGCACACGGCCTCGCGCCCGGCGGCGGCCTCCCGCGCCGAGCCGATCGCGCCCATCATCCGCACCACCTGGTCGACGTAGGGCTCGCCCCAGCTCGGCCGGAAGGGATTGCGCAGGTACTTCCAGTTGGAGGGGTTCTTCAGGGCGCCGTCGCCGACGCCGAAGGTCTTGCCCTCGAAGGCGTTCGCGGCCTCGATGAGCCGCGGGTCGGAGGCCACGTCCAGGCCGTGCGCCTTGGCGATCGGCTCGGCCGTCTCCCGCGCCCGCTCCAGCGGCGACGCCACCACGTACCCGATGTCCCGCCCCGCCAGGTGCTCGGCGACGCGCTCGGCCATCCGCCGCCCGAGCTCGGACAGGTGGTAGCCGGGCGCCCTGCCGTACAGGACGCCCGCGGGGTTGTGGACCTCCCCGTGCCGTACGAGGTGGACGACGGTCAGCCGCCCCTCGGCGCGCTCGGTCCCGCTCATGCGCTCGCCTCCGCCGCTGCCCGGGCCGCGGCCGGAAGGGCCTCGGCGACGCGTTCCACCGCCCGCTCGTCGTGCGCGGTCGACACGAACCACGTCTCGAAGGCCGACGGCGGCAGGTACACGCCCCGCGCCAGCATGGCGTGGAAGAACGCGGTGTAGCGGAACGCCTCCTGCCGCTTGGCGTCCTCGTAATCGCGCACCTCGTCCTCGGTGAAGAAGATCGAGAACATGCTGCCCGCACTGGACACGCGGTGCGCCACGCCCTCCTTGCCGAGGGCCTCGCGGACCAGCCCCTGGATCTCCAGCGAGACCGCGTCCACGGCCGCGTACGCCGCGTCGTCCAGCAGCCGCAGCTGCGCCAGCCCGGCGGCGGTGGCCACCGGGTTCCCGGACAGCGTGCCGGCCTGGTAGACCGGGCCGGCCGGTGCCAGGCGCGCCATGACGTCGGCGCGTCCGCCGAACGCCGCCGCCGGGAAGCCGCCGCCCATCACCTTGCCGAAGGTCATCAGGTCGGGGCGCGCCCCGTCGATCCCGTACCAGCCGGAGCGGCTGACCCGGAAGCCGGTCATGACCTCGTCGGAGATGAACAGCGCGCCGTTGTCGGCGCACAGGCGGGCCAGTCCCGCGTTGAAGCCCGGGGCGGGCGGCACCACGCCCATGTTGCCGGGCGACGCCTCGGTGATCACGCACGCGATCTCGCCGGGGTGGGCGGCGAAGGCCGCGCGCACCGCGTCGAGATCGTTGTACGGCAGCACGACGGTCTCGCCGGCCTGCGCGCCCGTCACCCCCGGAGTGTCGGGTAGCCCGAAAGTGGCAACCCCGGAACCCGCGGCGGCCAGCAGGGCGTCCACATGACCGTGGTAGCAACCCGCGAACTTGACCACCTTGGAGCGCCCGGTGAACCCGCGGGCGAGCCGGATCGCCGACATCGTCGCCTCGGTGCCGGACGACACCAGCCGCACCTGGTCCACCGGCTCCACCCGGCGGACGATCTCCTCGGCCAGCTCGACCTCGCCCTGGCCGGGCGTGCCGAAGGAGGTGCCGCGGGCCACCGCCGCCTGCACGGCCGCGATCACCTCCGGGTGGGCGTGCCCGAGGATCATCGGCCCCCAGGAGCAGACGAGGTCGACGTACTCGCGGCCGTCCGCGTCGGTGAGATACGGACCCCGGCCGGAGACCATGAAACGCGGTGTGCCCCCCACGGCACGGAACGCCCGCACCGGAGAGTTCACGCCACCCGGCGTGACGGCCGCCGCACGGTCGAAGAGTTCCTGGGACACTGGTGCTTCGTAGGGATAGCTCACACGCACATGTTCTCAAATGCCGGGCGTTGCGCCGCACCGCCTCCACCCGACATCTGAGACGATGATCGGGTTGCATGGTTGGGTCTGCGGATGGTCGGGTAGTGGAATGCAGCAGCGTGGTGACGCACTGGGTGACGGACAGGGCGAGCAGCGCGATCCGCAGCAGCGGCAGCAGGGCAATCGGCAGCAGGGCAGCAGGCGCCGCGGGGCCGGGAACCGCCCGGCGGCGGACGACGGACCGACCGCGGAAGGCAGGAGCAGGGGTGGCCGAGTGGGGGTGACCTACAAGTACTTCGGTGCGCCCGACGGGGCCACGGCGGCCCGCGTCCCCATCTCCATGCGCCCGGAGGAACTCGGCGGCGACGAGCTCGGCCAGGGCATGTACACCAAGGTCAAGCCGGAGACGATGGCCGCCATGGTGCTCACCGGCATCGAGGGCATACCCCCGGCGAAGGTCCCGCCGCTCGAACTCGTCGTCCTGCACCCGGACTACGCCGTCGTACGGCTGCCCGCCTCGGTCGTCGAACCGCTGCGCAAGGCGGGCGAGGAGGAGCTCGGCGCCGCCGCGTTCATCTGGTCCACCGTTCCCGACCGGCGGGGGCCGCGCGACGCCTTCGTCATCTACCAGATGCTGCACGAATGGCAGGACTTCGCCCGCCGCTGCCAGGAATCCGGCCACCAGCTCTACTGCCTCGTCTGGCCCTGATCCCTCGCCGATCGCTTCCTGATCCCTCTCTGATTCCTTCCTGATCCCTTCCTGATCCCTTCCGTCCGCTTCACCCCTTTCGCCTGTGGCGGATCTCCGCCACGTCTCGAACCCGCAGCCGGGGCGGTCCGACGGTGGAACGAGCGTGGTCCGGACCCCCCGCGACGCCGCCCGCGGCCTCCCGCACTCAGCGCCCGGCGGTCCCGAGTTGGCCGAAAGCTTTCGTCGGCCCCCGCTTCAGCACCCGCGCCAACAGGCGTTCGCCGTGCGGCGGGTGGAAGGGATACGTGAGGGAGCCGGCGGTGGCCAGGGCGCCGAACCGGCACGCTGGGCTGTCACGCCGGGCCGTCACGCGAGCGGGAGTGCCGAGACGGTCCCCGCGCTTCCCCGGACGCATGACAGATGTCATGCGGGAACGCGGATTTCCGGCTCTGCCGCCCGCGCCGCGGCCACCGTGATGCTTGTGCCATGACCACGACGACCATCGCCCCCGCCGGGAACCCCGCCACCACCACCGCGGAAGCTCCCGCCGAGCCCCCCGCCGACACGGACCCCGATCCCGAGCCCACCCCCGACACCGACAGCGGCTCCGCGGCCTTCCTCAAGCCCGCCCCCGGGGCCGGCGCCGAGACCCGCGCCCCCGTCTTCCGGCCCGTCCCCGTCTGGTTCTTCGCCTTCGAGGGGCTGATCGGCGCCGCCTACGACGTCGTGAAGTCGTCCCCGTACGGCTGGACGGTCATGGTCACGACCGTGGTGGCGAACATCGTGCTCGCCCGTACCGTGATGCGCGGCCGGCTGAACACGGCCCGGGCGATGCTCAAGGGCCGCGGCACCCGGAAGATCTTGGCCGGGCTGATCGCGCTGCGGGTCGGGCTGCACCTCGCACTCGGCGCGCTCGGGAAGCAGGCGGTCTCCGGGCCGGCCCACCTCACCCTCGCCGCCGTGATGTGCGGTTCGACGGTGGCGCTGCTCGCCTTCAACCAGCGGGTGACGCTGCGGGCGCTGAACGGCGGCGGGAAGGCGCGCATATGCTGACGGGTGGCCCGCGGTCGTGAGACCGCGGGCGCGAGAAAGGCGGCGTGGCATGACGAGCTCCCGGACCGCGGTGGTCACCGGCGCGAGCAGCGGCATAGGTGCCGCCTCGGCCCGCAGGCTGGCCGAGGCGGGATTCCACGTGGCGCTCGCCGCTCGCCGTACCGAGCGGCTGGAGGCGCTGGCCAAGGAGCTGACCGCGGAGGGCCGCAGCGTTTCCGCGCACCCCCTCGACGTCACCGACCGCGCCGCCGTCGACGCCTTCGCCGCCTCCCTCGACGCCCACCCGCCCGTGCACGTGCTGGTCAACAACGCGGGCGGCGCGATCGGGACCGAGCCGGTCGCCGCCGCCGACCCCGCCGACTGGCGCCGGATGTACGAGGTCAACGTGATCGGCGTCCTCAACGTCACCCAGGCCCTGCTGCCCGCCCTGACCGCCTCCGGCGACGGCACCGTGGTCGTGCTGTCGTCCACGGCGGGCCTGGCGACGTACGAGGGCGGAGGCGGCTACGTGGCCGCCAAGCACGGCGCCCACGTCATCGCCGAGACCCTGCGCCTGGAGCTGAACGGCAGGCCCGTGCGCGTCATCGAGATCGCCCCCGGCATGGTCAGGACCGACGAGTTCGCCCTCACCCGCTTCCGCGGCGACGCGGAGCGCGCGGCGGCCGTCTACGCGGGGGTGGCCGAGCCGCTCACCGCCGAGGACGTCGCCGACACCGTCGCCTGGGCGGTCACCCGGCCCTCCCACGTCAACGTCGACCTGCTCGTCCTGCGCCCCCGCGCCCAGGCCTCCAACACCAAGGTGCACCGCGAGCTCTGAGCGGCCCTCCCGCGCACGGGGGCTCCCCGGTCGTGCCGCCCCCGTATGTCCCATGCGTCCCGTGGGCATCGGCAGCCACGTCCGCCTCGCGTTCCGCTGAGCGGAACCGGCGCAACCACTTGCCGCGCTGAGCACGTCCCCGCAATCGGTCCGTAGAGGACCGCGGTGGCCGAGTCGGCCGCCGTACGGGGAGGAGTTCCGTGCTACGCGTCCACTTCACCGCCGAGGACCTGCGGAAGGTCCGGGTCGCCCGCGTCCCGGACCCGCTGTGGGAGCTGGTCTACAGCGTGCGCCGGGTGCACTCCCGGGAGGCGCCGCCGGTCTTCGGCGCATGGCGGCGGGCGGCCCACGCGCGGCTGCGCGCCGACCGGGCGACGCACGACGCACTGGTCCTGCTGCGCTCCCTGGTGCCGTCCGCCGGGTACATCCCGGACTTCCTCACGCCGGACCCGGCCGGGCCCGAGCCGGCCACGGCGCTGGAGCGGCTGCTGGCGACACCGCCCTCCCAGGTCGCCCGGGACCTGGTACGGCTGGCCGAGACCGGCCACGGCACCGCCGGGTACTGCGTCGCGGCCCCCGGCGGGCTGCGGGAGCTGGCCGACGCCATGTCCACGTACCACCAGGCGGTTCTGGCACCGTACTGGCCGCAGGTGCGGGCCGCGGTCGCGAGGGACGTGGCGGTACGCACCCGGGAGCTGCTGGACGGCGGTACGCAGGCGCTCCTGGAGGGCCTGCGGCCCTACGCCACCTGGACGGCGCCCGTCCTGGAGGTGGACTACCCGGTCACCCGCGACCTGCATCTGGCCGGGCGCGGCCTGCTGCTGCTCCCCTCGTACTTCTGCTGGCGCCGGCCGACCTCGCTCGCCGACCCGCTGCTGCCGCCCGTGCTGGTCTTCCCCGCCGCGAGGGAGCCGCTGGTGGTCCCGGGCAGCGCGGACGCCCCCGCCACGGGCGAGGACCTGACCCGGCTGCTGGGCAGGACCCGCGCGGCCGTACTCGGCGAGGTGGCCCGCACCGAGGCCCGCACCACCTCCGAGATCGCCGAGGCCGTGGGGGTCTCCCTGCCCAGCGCCAGCTACCAGATCGCGGTGCTGCGCGACTCGGGCCTGCTGGCCAGCCGCCGCAACGGCAAGTACGTGTTCCACACGGTCACCAGCCTGGGCCTGGCCCTCCTCAACCCCCGCCGCCCGCCGGACTGCGCGGACTTCGAACCCCCGGCGGCGTGACGTCCCGTCGGCCGGCGCCGTCCGTCACGGGTCCCCCGCTCGCGCGTCCCGCCGCGCACGTCACCCCCGGGCCCGATACCGGAACACACGGGATGACCAGGGGGAATACACCGCCGGGCCGCGGAGTTCGGCGCCGGAAACTCAGAGCGTCCTCAGAGGTTGGCTGCCACACGGGATCGCCGTCACCACTCGAACGGGAATTCACCGATCATTCCGGACGGAGGCCATACGCTCGGTAACGCTCACGGCCGGTCGATTGGTGTACCGTCAGCCGCCAAGCGAGCGCCCGACCGGTCATCAGCCCAAGGGCGCCTTGCCTTCGGGGGTTTTTGCGTCATTTCCCAGGATTCCCAGGATTCCCAGGGCTTTTCGGGATTCCCAGGGGTTTCGGGGAGAGGCGCGATCGGGCTCGACGACGATCAGCGGGTCGTTCGTCGCGCTCCCGCACAGACCTCTACGCAGGGAGTTCGCAGTATGCCCAAGGGAGTGGTGGGGGCCCGTCGCGGACAGGCCGTCGTCACGGCCGGGACGGTGCTCGGGTTTCTGTTGGCGGCCGTGTTCTGTTCCTGCCTGTTCTCGCCGGCCGCCTGTGCGGCGGCGCCCGTACCGGGGTCGCCTCTCGACGCGTACAACCAGCACGTTCCGTACGACGTGGGCGTGCACAAGATCGCGCGGCTGGCGGCCCTGATCGCCTACGTGCTCATGGTCGCGACCGTGGTCCTCGGGGTGATGCTGCGGTTGCGGTTCATGCAGCGGTCCGTCAACCGCGCCACCTTCTACGGGGCCCACATGACGCTGGCGCTGTCCGCGATGATCTTCGGCGGCATCCACGGCCTGACGTTCCTGTACCAGCCGGTCTGGGACATCGGCTGGACGCAGCTCGGCGTTCCCTTCGTCGGTCACGTCCAGCGAGTGCCGGTCGGGTTCGGCATCGTCGGCACGGAGTTGGCTGTCGCCGTGGCCTGCTCGGTCTGGCTCCAGCGCCGGCTCGGGTACCACCGCTGGCTCAGGACGCACCAGTTGGCCTACGTGTCCTTCGCCCTGCTCTGGCTGCACGTCTTTCTCGTGCACCCCGAGCCGCGCCACTTCAATCCGGTGTCGGTCGGCGTCGCGGCGGGTGCCGGAACGGTTCTTCTGGTGTTCCTGATCCGTCTCTTCCCGTCCCGGTCCCGCTTGCGGCAGCGCGCCTTCGCCGGCCGTGACGGAGTGGTCAAGTGACGCAACCGCCACCGGGATCCCCGGCCGACCGCTTCCTGACCGCCGCGAACGGGTCGCCGTACACCCCCGTTGCGAACGGGAGCCACCCGGGCCCCCCGCCCCCGCCGTACGCGGCGCGGGCCGCGGCGCCCCCTCCTCCGCCCGCCGCGATCGAACTCCAGTCCATCGCCGCACCGATCAGGGCCGATTCGTTCGACCTGCCGGGCCCGGTGCTGGTCCCCGAGGACGAACCGGTCCGGGTCGGCGTGGACAACAACCGCTGCCACATCTACGGCATCTGCCAGCAGGAAGCCCCGGAGATCTTCCGGATCTCCGAGACGGGCTCGCTGCACTACACACGCGCGGTCCCCGCGGAGTTCGCGGCCCAGGCGCGGCAGGCCGTGCGCTGCTGCCCCATGCAGGCCATCCAGATCCAGGGCGGCGCGGGCCCCGACAGCCGCCGCCGGTCCGACCGGCCCTTGCGCAGCGGGAAGGCGTCCCGGGCCGGACGCAGGAGGATCGCCGTCGCGGGGGCCGGGCTGGCCGGTCTGAGCGCGGCCACCCGGCTGCGCGAACGCGGCTTCGACGGAGAACTCGTCCTGGTCGGCGAGGAGCCGCACCGCCCGTACAGCCGACCGCCCCTGTCCAAGCAGTACCTGTCCGGCGCGCTGAGCGACGAACAGCTCGTCTTCCGGGCGGACGACGGCCTCGACGCCCACTGGCTGCTCGACACCCCGATCCACGGACTCGACCTGCCGGGCTCGGCCCTCGAACTGCGCGGCGGCGAACGGCTGCCCTTCGACGGCCTGGTCATCGCCACAGGCGTGGACGCCAAACGCCTGCCCGAGGCACCGGTCTTCAGCGAGCGGGTCCGCACGATACGCACGCTCGGCGACGCCGCCGCCGTGCAGCGCGCGATGCACGCGGCGCAGGCCCACCACGTGGTGATCCTCGGCGGCGGCTTCGTCGGCTGCGAACTGGCCTGCACCGCCCGCGAACACGGCATGGACGTCACCCTGGTGGTGCACAGCGCGCCCCTGCTGCGGCGAGTCCTCGGCGAACGCGTCGGCTCCGTCGTCGCCGGCATCCAGCGCCGGGCCGGCGTGGACGTGCGGCTCGGCACGCGGATCACGGACTGGCAGGACCACGGCGACATGCTCAGACTGCGGCTGGACGACGGCGGCGTACTCGACTGCGACTTCGTCGTCCTCGGCCTGGGCAGCCATCCCCGCACCGAATGGCTGCGCGGCAGCGGTCTCGACGTCTCCGACGGCGTGCTGTGCGGGCCCACCACCCACGCGGTGGACGCATGGGGCCGCACCCTGCCGCACATCGTCGCCGCCGGCGACGTCGCCCGCTGGCCCAACCCGCGCTTCGACTCCGAGCCCCGGCGCGTCGAGCACCTCATCCACGCGGTCGAGATGGGCCAGCACGCCGCCGACGCCCTGCTGCGCGGCCCGGACCGCGCCACCCGCTTCGTACCCGTCCCCCGGTTCTGGTCCGAGCAGCACGGCACCCGGATCCAGGCCGCGGGGATCCCGTCCCTGGGGACGGACGTCGAGATCGTCGAGGGGTCCCTGCGCGCCGAGCGCTTCATCGCCCGCTACACCCGCCAAACCCCCTACGGGCCGCAGGTCGTGGCCGCCGTGGCCTTCGACATGCCGTTGGAACTCCTCTATTACCGCGACCAGATCGGCCTTTCCCGCCCGCGTGCGCGTGGCACCCGCAGAAGGAGGAAACGATGAGCCGGGGTGGATACGTGCGCAACCGCCGGGCCCGGCGGGCACCGTCCGGCGGGCTGCTGGCCTGGGCCCTGAGCCTGCCCGCCCGCCTGCACCTGCGCTGGCTGGTCATCGTGCTCGTGACCGCCGCGGTGATGGGCGCCTACGGCCGGGTCCTGCTCACCGCCGCACCGATGCCCCCCAGCAAGGCCCCGACGGCGAACACCGGAACGGAGCAGGGTCCGCAGCCCGTCTCGATACCGTCACCGACTTCACCGACGTCACCGACGTCATCACCTTCACCGACGGCCACCGTCACGTCCGAGGTGGGTTGAGGTCGGCTGAAGTCGGCTGAGGTCGGCTGAGGAACCCCGGGCACCTCGTCCGGAAGCGCCGGCGGCCACGTCCCGCCGCCGGCGCCGCTCCCCCGCCTCAGCCCTTCACGCACACGACCTGCTTGAGCTTCGCGACCACCTCGACCAGATCGCGCTGCTGGTCCATCACCTTCTCGATGGGCTTGTAGGCGCCCGGGATCTCGTCGACCACGCCGGAGTCCTTGCGGCACTCCACGCCGCGGGTCTGCTCCTCCAGGTCGCGGGCGGAGAAGCGCTTCTTGGCGGCGTTGCGGCTCATCTTCCGACCGGCCCCGTGGGAGGCCGAGTTGAAGGCCGCGGTGTTGCCGAGGCCGCGCACGATGTACGAGGCGGTGCCCATGGAGCCCGGGATGATGCCGAAGTCGCCGGCGCCGGCCCGGATCGCGCCCTTGCGGGTCACCAGCAGGTCCACGCCCTCGTACCGCTCCTCGGCCACGTAGTTGTGGTGGCAGGAGATCTCCGGTTCGAACGCCGGCTTGGCCTTCTTGAACTCGCGCCGGACGACGTCCTTCAGCAGCGCCATCATCAGGGCCCGGTTGTGCTTGGCGTACTCCTGGGCCCAGAACAGGTCGTTGCGGTAGGCGGCCATCTGGGGCGTGTCCGCGATGAAGACGGCGAGGTCGCGGTCGACCAGGCCCTGGTTGTGCGGCAGCTTCTGCGCCTCGCCGATGTGGTGCTCCGCCAGTTCCTTGCCGATGTTGCGCGAGCCGGAGTGCAGCATCAGCCACACCGTGTCCTCGGTGTCCAGGCAGACCTCGACGAAGTGGTTGCCGGAGCCGAGGGTCCCCAACTGCTTGGCCGCCCGCTCCTCGCGGAAGTGGACGGGCTGCGCGAGCCCCTGGAAGCGGGTCCAGAAGTCGTCCCAGCCGGCCGTGGGCAGGCCGTGGAAGCCGGAGGGGTCGACCGGCGTGTCGTGCAGGCCGCGGCCGACCGGGATGGCCTGTTCGATCCTGCCGCGCAGGCGGGACAGGTCGCCGGGCAGGTCGTCCGCGCGCAGCGAGGTCTTGACGGCGCTCATGCCGCAGCCGATGTCCACGCCGACCGCCGCGGGGCAGACCGCGCCGCGCATGGCGATGACCGAGCCGACCGTGGCGCCCTTGCCGTAGTGGACGTCGGGCATGACGGCCAGGCCCGCGATCCACGGCAGCGAGGAGACGTTGCGCAGTTGCTGCATCGCCGAGCCCTCGACGGCGGCCGGGTCGGTCCACATGCGGATGGGCACCCGGGCGCCGGGCACCTCGGTGTAGGTCATGACTGTCCCCCTGGAGACGGCATAGGTGGCGTACGCGGTGTACACGGCGTACGGGACGTACGTGATGGGCCCGATGTACGTCGAGTCCGCGCGTACGCGGCATACATGGCGTTATATGGCGTACGTGGCGCACCCGTCGTACCCGTCGTACCTGGCATACGTGGTGAACACGGCGTACGTGGCGTTCACGGCACGCGCGCCCCGCGCGGTGTGCGCGGTGGTGCGCGGGGCCGCGTCCGCCGCGAACTCCCGTGGCGGCGATCGCGTCACCCGATAGTCCGCCCCGACGGGCGCTTTCGGTGAAGCGTGCGGTAGACATTGTGTCCAGGGCTCGCTCAGGTGCGCCAAGGGTTTACGGCGGTGCGCCGACGGGGCGCCGTCCGCGCGCGCCGCTCGGCCCGCCGCGGCCGGCGGACCGGGCCACCGCCCGCGGCCCCGGCCCGTACGCCCGTACATCCGGCAGGGCGCCGGTGCGTGCGTCCGGCCGTAACCGTGCCGGGCCCGCGACGACCGGGCCCGACCACACCCGACAGGCACGAGGAAGGGACCAGCCAGTGCCCCAGCGGTCCACGGGAAGACGACCGGCCGCGGCCTGTGCGGCCGTCGTGGCCCTGGCCGTCGCCGCGCTCGGCGCGTGCGACGGACACGGCACGTCCGCGGGGAAGGCCACGGCCGCCAAGTCGCTCCCGGCGGGCGGTCCCACGGTCTCGCCCGCGCCACCCGGCAAGTACCGGACGCTGCCGCAGCCTTGCGTGGCGCTGGACCTGGACGCGCTGAAGCAGCTCGTGCCGGGCGCGGGGGACTACTCCGGTACGGAGTCGCTGACCTACGACACCGACCGCCGGGTGGGCTGCAAGTGGCAGGGGCGCACGCCGGACGGCACGGCCCGGACGCTGAGCGTCGACCTGGAGCGCGTGGTCTCGTACGACCCCGCGATCAGCGACGAGGTGCAGGCGGGCGAGGACTTCGACCAGCAGGCCGCGGCCCACCAGATCGGGCCCTCCGCCCCCACGAGTACGGCGGCCACCACGGACGGCGCGACCGCCCAGAGCTCCTCCGACGGCTCCAGCTCCGGCTCCTCGGATACGGCGGGCTCCTCGGGTACGGCGGGCTCGTCCGCCGGCGCCGACGCGTCCGGTGGTACGAGCACCTCGGGGACCTCCGGCGCCTCCGGTACTGCCGGTACGGCCGGTGGCACGGCCAATGCGTCCGGCGGCTCCACGAACGGCGGGAGTGGCACCGCCGCCCCCGACCTGGCCCCTCGCCGCCTGACCGACCTCGGCAACGACGCCTTCCTGGACGACGTCACCAAGGGTTCGGCCCGGCGCGATGTGACGGTGGTCTTCCGCACGGCGAACGTCCTGGTCACCGTCGTCTACTCGGAGACGGCCGCCAAGGGCGCGCCCCGCCCGGACAGCGCCAGGATGCAGCAGGCCGCTCAGCAGGCCGCCGCGCAACTGGAGCGCAAGGTCGAGAAGTAGCCGCCGCCCGCTGTCCCCGTCCCCCGAGGTGCCAGGGACGGGGACAGCAGGTGACGGGCGGGGACGGTGTTCAGGGACGGGCCGCGCCCCTGTGGGCGCGTCGGCGGGAGCGGGCGAGCAGCAGGACGGCCGCGCCCGCCGCGCAGGCGGTCCCCGCCAGCGCCGTGATCAGCGGCGCCGTGCCCGATCCTGTGGCCGCGAGGGAGCCGTCGGGGGAGGTGCCGGACGTGCCGCCGGAGGAGCCGGACGCCGAGCCGGTCGTCGCGCCGGTGGTCGTCCCCGCGGTGGCGGAACCGCCCGCCGTACCGCCCGCGGACGTACCGGAGCCGCCGGACGCCGTGCCCGCGGTCGTACCGCCCGTCGTACCCGAACCGCCCGAGCCCGACGAGCCGCCGGACGTGCCGCCGCCCTTGGCCGGGTTGAGCACGAAGGCCGCCGAGTTGTTCGCGGTGTTCTTGTCCCAGGGCATGGGCCGGCCCTCGGGGGAGTCGGTACGGAAGTACGCCTTGCCGGTGGCGCCCGGGATCACCTTGTCGACGTGCAGCGTGAAGGAGAAGTGCTCCGTGCGGCCCGCGAAGAACACGTAGGAGGTCTTGCACACCACGCGGTCGCCGGTCCGGGGCTTGCCGTTGCCGATCACGGTCTTGTCGTCCTTGGCCAGGATGAAGCAGCCCACGTCGACGAAGCTGCTGATCGTCGTGCCGGGCGGCGGGACGAGCTCGACGTACGCGGCCGGGAACTCGTCCCAGCTGTCCATGTAGTCGGCCGGGCCGTGGTTGGTGACGGCCAGGTCGACGTCGAGGGTGGCGCCGTTGGCGCCCTTCAGGGGCGACGGCGTGGTGACGGACATCTCCGCGGTGTTGTCGACGTCGATCTTGGGATCGGCGCCGAGCCGAAGGCCCGCCGACGGGATTCCCGCCGTGCTGCCGTCGGGCTTCAGCGCGGGGCCCGTTCCCGGGACGCCGTCGAAGTCGCGCAGGGCGGCGGCGTGGGCGGCGGACGTGTCGGCCCCCACGCTCATCTCCACGTCCTCGATGAGCGAGGAGGGCTTCGCGGTGAAGGTCAGCGCGTGCGCGTAGGAGACGGTCGTGCCCGGCGACACGGCGTCCAGGAAGCACACGACGTGCTGGACGTGCGAGGGGACGCCCCCGCTGCTGTACAGGCAGCTCGACGAGCGGCCGTCGATGTCCAGGCCGGGCGATATCCACAGGGAGACGATCGCCCCGTCGCCCGCCTGGTCGCCGGCGTTGACCAGGTCGAAGGGCAACGGGACGTCCTGCCCCGGCTTCGCCTTCGTCCTCGCGGGTACGCCGACGACGTACACGGCCGGTCCCGACTCGACGGTGACGGCGGTCGAGGCGGCCTCGCCGGCGAGGTTCGCGGACACGCCGGTG
Source organism: Streptomyces sp. HPF1205 (assembly GCF_020400825.1). GTDB lineage: Bacteria > Actinomycetota > Actinomycetes > Streptomycetales > Streptomycetaceae > Actinacidiphila. The sequence goes on along the minus strand of NZ_JAINVH010000020.1, from coordinate 19,828 downwards.
AAGGTGAGGGTGCCAGTGGCGTGGGGCGCGCCGGCGGCGGCGCGCAGCGTGACCGTGATCTGATCGTCGGCTGCGACGTCACACAGGGCGCTGTCGGCGCCGCTGGGGGTGCAGCCCTCCGGCCAGGTCGCCGTCGCCGCCCCGGCCAGGCCGCCGCTCAGCTCGGCCCGGACCTGGACGCGGTCGATGTGCTGGTCGTCCCCGCCGAGCACGAAGGCCGACACGGTCTGCGGCTGGCCCTGCTGACCGGGCGGGCCCGCCGTCAGGCGCACCTCCTGCTCGGAGGTGCGCAGCGTCAGGTGGGTGTCGGCGTGCGCGGGCGCGGCGGCGCCCAGCGCCAGCCCGGCGAGCGCGGCGCCGGACGCGACGAGGGCGCTCAGCGCGCGGACGGCCGCCGCGGGCCTTCGCCCGCCGGCGCCTGCTCCTGCCCCTGCCCCTGCTCTCGCTGTGATGGACATCGGTTCCCTCCCCTGACCGGCCCGCCCCCCTTCGGCTCGGGCCGGCGTGTCTTGTTGAAGACGAGACGGGCGGCGCCGGAAAACGGTTGTACGCCGCCGCTGCCGCGGGGCAGGCGGCCGCGGGAGCCCCAGGGCGGCGGGAGCCCTCCGGGGCCCCGCCGGTCCTCCGGGGCCGCGCCGGTTAGGGTGGTGGGCCGACCGGACGCCTGACCATCGAAGGACCGCCGATCATGACGAGCCACGGACGCCGCCGACGCCGTACCGACGACTCGCGCCGCCGCAAGGTCATCCTGATCGCCGGCGCCGCGGTGGGGGTCGCGGCCGTGGCGGGCGTGGTGCTCGTCTCCTGCTCCGGCTCGGGAGGCGGCGGCGAACCGGCCGCGACGGCGAGCGCTGCGTCTTCGGCCGGCGGCTCCGGGAAGAGCGGCGGCTCCGCGGACGGCGGCGGCTCGGGGAAGAGCGGCGGGAGCAGCACCACCACCGCCGCCGCGCCCGCGAAGTACGCGAAGCTGCCCAGCCCCTGCAAGGCCGTCACCGCGGGCACGGTGGCCGGCCTCGTACCCAAGGCCAGGCACAGCGCGGGCACCCCGACCTCGGGCGGCGACCCGGACACGCGCGGCACCTGCTCGTGGACGGGCAACGGCAAGGACGGGTACCAGTACCGCTGGCTGTCGGTCAGCCTGCAGCGCTTCGCCGACGACCCGCGGCTCGGCTCGGCCGAGGACCAGGCCCGCAAGCGCTACACCGAGCAGCTCCAGGAGCTCTCCGCCGTCAAGGGGTTCACCGCGAGCCCGCTGACCGGCTTCGGCGACCAGGCGAACCAGGTCACCGGCACGCAGACGCTCGCCAAGATCACCTCGCAGAACGACACGCTGCTGGCCCGTACCGGCAATGTCGTGGTGCTCGTGGAGTACAACGGCGCAGGACTCGAAGGCAAGAAGAACCCGTCGGCGGGCGCCGTGCAGACCGGGGCGCAGCAGGCGGCGAAGGACGCGCTCGCGGCGGTCGCGGCGGCGAACTCGAACTCGTAACGAACTGGGGTCCGCCCACCCGCTATCCGTACGTTTGTCCGACCGTTCGGCGATCGGACGGTCCTCTCTTCGGCGCCGTATGGCAGTCTGTGTCCGCCAGTCGCCGAGGGGCTGGACCACGGGGCAGTCAGAGGGCAGGAGGGTTCGCGGGTGGCCGCGATACGTTTGACCCGGACTCACCGGATACTCGTCGGCGTCGTCGTCACCGGCGCGGTGATCATCGCGGCGATCGGCTTCGCCGGTTCCTACGCCGCCGTGCGCACGCTGGCCCTGCACAAGGGCTTCGGCTGGTTCGCGAACGTCTTCCCGATCGGTGTCGACGCCGGCATCGTCGTCCTGCTCGCGCTCGACCTGCTGCTGACCTGGCTGCGCATCCCCTTCCCGCTGCTGCGCCAGACCGCCTGGCTGCTGACGGCGGCGACCATCGCGTTCAACGGCGCCGCCGCCTGGCCGGACAAGCTCGGCGTGGGCATGCACGCGATCATCCCGGTGCTGTTCGTGGTCTCGGTCGAGGCCGCCCGGCACGCGATCGGCCGGATCGCCGACATCACGGCCGACAAGCACATGGAGTCGGTCCGCATCACCCGCTGGCTTCTGGCGCCCCTGCCGACCTTCCGCCTGTGGCGGCGGATGAAGCTGTGGGAGCTGCGCTCGTACGAGGAGGTCATCCGCCGCGAGCAGGACCGGCTGGTCTACCGGGCCCGGCTGCGCGCCCGGTACGGCATCGCCTGGCGCCGCAAGGCCCCCGTGGAGGCGATCATGCCGCTGCGGCTCGCCCGCTACGGGGTGCCGCTGGCGGAGACCGCCGACGCGGGTCTGGAGGCGGCCGGCATCGAACTGGCCACCGGGCACAAGCAGTTGACGGCGGCGCCCGAGGAACCGGCCCCTCGCGAGCAGGCCCGCGACGAGGCCCGGGACGAGGCTCGGGGCCCCGCGCCGCGGCCGCAGGCCCGCCCCGCCCAGTCCCCGGCCGCCCAAGGCCCCGCCCCGCAGGACCAGCGGGCGTACGCCGACGCCGACTTCGAGGCGTACGAGCAGGAGATGTACGAGCAGGAGATGTACGCCCGGCAGTACGCGCAGCAGTACGCCGACCAGTACGGGCAGCCGCCGGCGGCCGACCAGCCGGCCTGGCAGGGCGCCCCGCACGACAGTCCCTGGTTCGCGGCCCAGCAGCGGTACCTGCAGCAACAGCGGTACGCACAGGGACAGTACGCGCAGGGGCAGTACGAGGGGCAGGGGCAGTTCGCGCAGGGGCCCTACCCGCAGGGGCAGTTCGCGGAGCAGCAGTACGGGCAGGTGGCCTACGCCGGACCGGGGGCGGCCGGACCGGGCCAGGAGCCGGGGCAGCAGCAGGAGCAGGGGGCCGTACCGGGGCAGGACGTGCCGGCGCAGGACGTGCCGATGGTGCCGTCGGGGGCGCCCGGCCGCACGCGCCCGCTGGGCAGCGTCGGCGTGAACGGCCGGAGCGCGGCGAACGGCTTCGCGCCCGCGAACGGCGCCCCCGGCGGCCCTGACGGCGGCGCCTCCGGCCCGGGCCCCGACCCGGCCGCCGAGTCCGTCGCCGAGCAGGGCGCCGACCTGCCCCGGCCGCCGTTCCGGCTGAACCCCGACGGCCGGACGCAGGGGCAGCAGGCGGCCGAGCCGGAGCCCGAGACCGAGTCGTACCCGAACGCCGGGCTCGACCTGCCCGACGGCATCCCGGTGGAGGAGGCGTACTTCGCCGCCTACCGCCGCTACGTCCGCGAGCACGGCGACTTCCCCAACGCCCGCCAGTTCGCCCGGTTCCTGCCCACCGTCTACCAGGGCACGCCCCCCGAGGAGCGCGAACTGGTCACCGCCATCCGCGACTTGCGCTACCGCTTCCAGTCGGAGGCCGACGCCGAGCACATCCCGTAACCCCGGCAACGGCCCACCCGGAAGCCCCCGCGCCCCGCTCCCGGCGACCCCCCGGCAGCCACCGCGGCCCACTCCCGGCGAACCCCCGGCAGCTCACCGCGGCCCGCTCCCGGCGAACCCCCGGCAGCTCACCGCGGCCTACTCCCGACAGCCACCGCGGCCTACTCCCGGCCAACCCCCAGCAGCCATCGCGGCCCACTCCCGGCCAACCCCCGGGCGAACCGCCGGGAGCGCCCGCGCCCCGCTCCCGGCGAACCCCCGGCACTCCCCCGACAGCCCCGCGGCCTACTCCCGGCAGCTCACCGCGGCCCGCTCCCGGCGGAGCCGGGGGCGGCTACTCGCCCGCGCCCAGCAGCCTCCTTACGCGGCCCTGGCCCACCGCCAGCAGCAGGGTCGGGAGGCGGGGGCCCGTGTCGCGGCCGACGAGCAGCTCGTAGAGGAGGACGAAGAACGACCGCTGGGCGGTCTTGAGCTCCGGGGTCGGCTTGGCGTCCGGTTCGAGGCCGGCGAGGACCTTCGGCACCGCGTAGACCAGGGAGGTCAGGCCGTCCAGGGACCAGTGCGAGTCGAGGCCGTCCACCAGCAGCTTCAGGCCCGCCCGCTCGCTCTCCCCGAGGGCGGCGAGCCGCTCGCGGTCCGGTTCGGCGCGGACCACCGTGCGCTGGTCGGCGGGGACGTGCGCGCTGATCCAGTTCTCCGCGCGGTCCAGCCGGGGCCTGACCTCGTCCAGGGTGGTCAGCGGCCGGGACGGGTCCAGCTCGGACAGGATCCGCAGGGTCTGCTCCTCGTTGCCCGCGGTGATGTCGGCGACGGACGCCAGCGTCCGGTACGGCAGCGGGCGCGCGGTGGCGGGCAGTTCGCCGCGGGCGGTGCCGACGGCCCTGCCGTACGCGGCGATGTCGCCGGGCAGCGCGCCGCCGTCCTGGACCTTGCGGGTCAGGGCGTCCCACTCGTCGTACAGCCGCTGGATCTCCTGGTCGAAGGCGATCTTGAACGACTGGTTGGGCCGCCGCCGGGCGTACAGCCAGCGCAGGAGCTGCGGCTCCATGATCCTCAGCGCGTCACCCGGGGTGGGCACCCCGCCGCGGGAGGACGACATCTTGGCCATCCCCGAGATGCCGACGAACGCGTACATCGGCCCGATCGGCTGCTCCCCGCCGAAGACGGGCCCGACGATCTGCCCGCCGACCTGGAACGACGACCCGGGCGAGGAGTGGTCGACGCCGGACGGCTCGAAGATCACCCCTTCGTACGCCCACCTCATCGGCCAGTCGACCTTCCACACCAGCTTGCCGCGGTCGAACTCCGCCAGCCGGACGGTCTCGATGTGGCCGCAGGCGCACAGGTAGGTCAGCTCGGTCGTCTCGTCGTCGTACGCCGTGACGGTGGTCAGGTCCTTGCCGCAGTCCGCGCAGTACGGCTTGTAGGGGAAGTAGCCCACGCCGCCGGCGCCGCTGCCGTCGTCCTCCTCGGCCGCGCCGGAGCCCTCCTCGGCCGCCAGCTCGGCGGCGTCCACCGGCTTCTGGCCGGCCTTCTGTGCGGGCTTGGCCGCGGGCTTCTTCGTCCGGTACCGGTCCAGGATCGCGTCGATCTCGGCGCGGTGGCGCACGGCGTGCAGGATCTGCTGCCGGTAGGCGCCCGCGGTGTACTGCTCGGTCTGGCTGATCCCGTCGTACTCCACGCCGAGCTCGGCGAGGGCCTCGATCATCTGGGCCTTGAAGTGCTCGGCCCAGTTCGGGTACGCGGAGCCGCGCGGGGCCGGCACGGAGGTCAGCGGCTTGCCGATGTGCTCGGCCCAGGTCTCGTCGATGCCCTGGACCCCGGCCGGCACCTTCCGGTACCGGTCGTAGTCGTCCCAGGAGATCAGGTGGCGCACCTCGTGGCCGCGGCGGCGGATCTCGTCGGCCACCAGGTGCGGGGTCATGACCTCGCGCAGGTTGCCCAGGTGGATGGGCCCGGACGGGCTCAGTCCCGAGGCGACGACGACGGGTTTCCCGGGGGCGCGGCGCTCCGACTCGGCGATCACGTCGTCCGCCAAACGGGAGACCCAGTCGGCCTCGGTGCTCTCAGCCACGATCCTCTTCCTTCTCGGCGGCCCGCTCGCCTGCTCGCGCGACCGGTGCGCGGCGGCAGCCTCACGGGCGTGTCCAACGGATGTGTCCAACGGTTGTGCCGGTCACGTCCCGGCGCTGCCATTCTCCCAGACCGGGGCCCTGCGCCCGCGCACCTTTTCCCCGGCCTGTGGACAACTCCGCTCGCCCGCCGCGACCTCGCCAGGACCCGCCGCGACCCGCGCCCCGCCCTGTGGATAACTCGCGGCGCCGAGCGCGGGGCCCATGGGACACTGGGAACCTCGCCGCACGACGCGGCGCCGTCCACCGTCACCGACTCGAGAAACGGCACTTCCTCATGGCCTCGGTCGCATCCCTTTCCGCTTCGCTCCAGCAGCGTGTCTCCGCCGCCCTCGCGGCAGCGGTGCCGTCGGCCGCCGGTGCCGACCCGCTGCTGCGACGCAGCGACCGGGCCGACTTCCAGGCCAACGGGGTGCTGGGCCTGGCCAAGCGGGCCAAGGCCAACCCGCGGGAGCTGGCCGAGCAGGTCGTGGCCGCACTGCCGCAGGACGAGTTGCTGGGCCGGGTCGAGGTCTCCGGCCCCGGCTTCCTCAACCTCACCGTCGCGGACGCGGCCATCACCGCCAACCTCGCCGCCCGGGCCGACGACCCGCGCCTGGGCGTCCCCGAGGCGGCGGACCCCGGCACCACCGTGCTCGACTACGCCCAGCCCAACGTGGCGAAGGAGATGCACGTCGGCCACCTGCGCTCGTCCGTGATCGGCGACGCGATCGCGAAGATCCTGGAGTTCGCCGGGGAGAAGGTGATCCGGCGCCACCACATCGGCGACTGGGGCACCAACTTCGGCATGCTCATCCAGTACCTCGTCGAGCACCCGCACGAGCTGGACCACACCGAGGGCAAGGACGCGGACGCGGGCGAGGCGTCCATGTCCCGGCTCGACCGGCTCTACAAGAACGCCAGGACCCTGTTCGACTCCGACGAGGGCTTCAAGGACCGGTCCCGGCGCCGGGTGGTCGACCTGCAGGCCGGTGACGCGGAGACGATCGCGCTGTGGCGGCAGATCGTGGACGAGTCGAAGATCTACTTCTACTCGGTCTACGACAAGCTGGACATCGAGATCGCCGACGCCGACATCGTCGGCGAGTCGGGGTACAACGACATGCTGGTCGAGACCTGCGACCTGCTGGAGAAGGCCGGCGTGGCCGTGTGGTCCAACGGCGCGCTGTGCGTCTTCTTCGACGACATCAAGGGCAAGGACGGCGAGCCCGTCCCGCTGATCGTCCGCAAGACCGACGGCGGCTTCGGCTACGCGGCCACCGACCTGTCCGCGATCCGCAACCGCACCATCGACCTGCACGCCGACACCCTGCTGTACGTGGTGGACGTCCGCCAGGCGCTCCACTTCAAGATGGTCTTCGAGACCGCCCGGCGGGCCGGCTGGCTCCCGGACCGCGTCACCGCGCGGCACCTGCCCTTCGGCACGGTGCTGGGCCCGGACGGCAAGCCGTTCAAGACCCGGGCGGGCAGGTCGGTGCGGCTGGAGGACCTGCTGGACGAGGCGGTCGAGCGGGCCACCGCCGTGGTGCGGGAGAAGGGCGAGAAGATCGGCCTGACCGAGGAGGAGATCGCGGTCAACGGCCGGCAGGTCGGCATCGGCGCGGTGAAGTACGCCGACCTGTCCACGTCCCTCGGCCGGGACTACGTGTTCGACCTGGACCGGATGGTCTCGCTCAACGGCGACACGAGCGTGTACATCCAGTACGCCTACGCCCGGACGAAGTCGATCTTCCGCAAGGCCGCTGACGACCAGAAGCCCGCCGCCCACCCCGAGCTCGCGCTGGCCCCGGCCGAGCGCGCCCTCGGCCTCCACCTGGACGCGTTCGCCGACGCCCTGGCCGAGGTCGCCGCGACCTACGAGCCGCACCGCCTGGCCTCGTACCTGTTCCAGCTCGCCTCGCTGTTCACCACGTTCTACGAGCAGTGCCCGGTGCTCACCGCCGACAGCCCGGCCCAGGTCGAGAACCGCCTCTTCCTGTGCGACCTGACCGCCCGCACCCTCGCCCAGGGCCTGGCCCTCCTGGGCATCCGCACCCCCGAGCGCCTCTGACGGCCGGGGCCCGCCTCCTCGCCGAACCGGACGCCGACGAGGAGGCGCCCCGCCCGCGCCACCCGCCCGCACCCTCCCCATCCGGTCCCGCCCGCCCGCACCCTCCCCGTCCGGTCCTCGGGCCGGCCTCCGGCCCGTCCCGAGCCCCCGGGTGCCACCCCGACGGGCCCTCCCGGGGGCGGGAGGCCCGTCGGGGGCGCACCCTGGACTAAGGGTGCGCTTCGCGGCACAGCCGGCACCCGTGGCGGCCCCGGGCGAAGAGGACGGCGCGTGACGGAACCGGAAGTCGACTATCGGGCGGTCTTCGAGGCCCTGCCCTCCGGTATCGCCGTGCTCAACCGCCGCCTGGAGTTCGTCGGCGTCAACGACGCGTACGCCCGGATGGCCGAGCGGGACCCCGAGGAGCTGATCGGCCAGTACATCTTCCGCATCTTCCCCGACAACCCGTTCGACTCGCACGGTGGCCCACGGACCGTGGGCGCCTCCTTCCGCCGGGTCCTGGCCAACGGGGAGCGCGACTCCCTGCCCCTCCAGCGGTACGACGTCCAGCGGACCGACCGCCCCGGCGCCTTCGAGGAGCGGTACTGGAGCATCGTCAACATCCCGCTGCGCGGCCCGAGCGGCAGCGTCGACTACGTGGTGCACCGCGTGGAGGAGGTCACGGCCTTCATCCGCACCCGCGGCGCCGCGGGCCAGGGCGACCGCGGCCCCCGCGAGCTGGAGGGCGAGATCTACATGCGCGCCCACGAGCTCCAGGAGATCAACGAGCGCCTGCGGACCGCGCACGCCCGTGAACGCGAGGTCGCCCTCACCCTCCAGGCCGCGATGCTGCCCGCCCCCCGCCCGGTCAGCCACCGCGCCGCCGTCCGCTACCACCCCGCGGTGGGCGCCCTCAACGTCTGCGGCGACTGGTACGACCTGGTGGACCTGCCCCGCGACCGCATGGCGGTGGCCGTCGGCGACGTGGTGGGCCACGGCCTGAACGCCGCCGGCGTCATGGGCCAGCTGCGCAGCGCCCTCAGCGCGGCCTCCCGCGCCACGACCGGCCCCGCCGAGGCGCTGGAGGCCCTCGGCCTGTACTCCCGCTCCATCGAGGGCGCCGAGGCCACCACCGCGGTCAGCGCGTTCATCGACTGGCCCGCCCATACGATCAAGTACAGCAGCGCCGGCCACCCCCCGCCCGCCCTGGCCGACAGCGAGGGCCGCGTGCGCTTCCTCGACCTGGCCACCGACCCGCCGCTCGGCGCCCGGCTCGACCACGTCACCCGCCCCCAGGCCACCGCCCGCTTCACCGACGGCAGCACCCTCGTCCTCTACACCGACGGCCTGATCGAACGCCGCTACGAGGACATCGACGAGGGCCTGTCCCGACTCGCCTCCGCCCTCGCCCGGCACCACGCCCTCGACCCCGACCCCCTCGCCGACGTCCTGCTGTCCGAGCTCCTCCCCCCGACGGGGGCGACGGACGACACGGCACTGGTCGTGCTGCGCCTGTGAATCCGCGCGGGGCGCTCCCCGCCGGGCCCGGCCCGCGTAAAGCGCCGACCTCCGGCCGCACGCCGCCGCCCGCACACCGCTCGCCACCGCCCGCACGCCGCACACCGCACACCGCACACCGCACGGCGGCCATACGCATGGGCCCGGAGGCCGTTCCCGGCGATATCCGTACCAAAGCCCACTAATCATGCCATAGTGCGCTTGACCTGAGGCGAGCGATCTCCGCGAGGAACCGGGGTGGCGGGCAGGTGCTGACGTCCGGCAGAACTGTTGAGGCGGCCGCCGAGTCGCCGGTCCGGCCTTCCCCGGGGCACAGGCGGACGCAGGCCTTCGCGGCGCTCGCCGCGGCCGGGTCGGCGATGGGTGCCTACTGCCTGGCGATGGCGGTGCACGGCACCTACCCGTTCGGCGGACGGTCGCGGGCCGTCAACGACCTCGGCAACCAGTTCGTGCCGCTGCACGCGCACCTGTGGGACCTGATGCACGGGCGCGGCACCGGTGACCTGTTCCTCAACTGGAACAGCGGCTACGGCGTGCCCTTCCTGGCCGACTTCCTCACCTACCTGACCAACCCCTTCTCCTGGCTGGTGGCCGTCTTCCCCAGGGACGAGGTCCAGGCACCTGTCTTCCTGGTCACCTTGCTGAGCATCGGCCTGGGCACCGCCTTGATGACGGTCTTCCTCGGCCGGCTGCACCCGGGCTCCCCGTGGGCGCGGGCCGTGCTGTCCGTCGGCTACGGCGTCAGCACGTGGACGATCTCCGACGGCTTCTCCGACCCCATGTGGATGTGGGGCGTGGTCTGCCTGCCGCTGCTCGGCATCGCCGGCGACTGGGCGCTGCTCGGACGCCGCTGGGTGGCGGGCGCCGCCCTGGTTGCGGTGTGCTGGGCGGGCAACTTCTACACCGCGGCCATGGCGACCCTCGGCATGGGCCTGGTGCTGCTGGTCCGGCTCGCGCTCGACGAGCGTCCGGTACGGGAGCGGGGACGGGAGCGGGGACGGGCCCTGCTGCGGGCGGTCTCGATGACGGCGGCCGGCGTGGCGCTCGCCGCGCCCGTCCTGACCGTCACCTACCGGGCGAGCAAGGCGTCCCAGCAACCCCTGCGGGCCGTCTACCCGGGGCCGCCGGGCCTGCGGGACTACCTCGCCCACCTGCTGCCCGGCGGCCCCACGCCGAGCGCCCCGCAGATCTCCACCGGCGTGCTCACGCTGCTGCTGGTGCTGACCTTCCCGTTCATGCGTCGGGTGCGGCCCGCGGAACGCCTGCTGTGGCCGGCGCTGCTGCTGCTCGTGGCGCTGTCGTACGTCTGGGAGCCGACCATTCTGCTGTGGCACGGGCTCGCCCTGCCCAACGGCAGCCCCTACCGGGCCTCCCTCGCCCTGACCGCCATGACGACAGCGGTCGCCTGGCTGGCCCTCGCCCGCGGCCCGCGCCCGCTCGAACTGCTGGGCGGCGCCAAACTGCTCGCCCTCCTCGTCCTCACCGTCAGCGGCAGCGCCTACCTCACCACCCACGACCTGCTCCTGGTCGCGGCGGACGCCGCCGTGGTGACCGGGCTGCTGGTGCTGCTCCACCGCGCGTCCGGGCGGCGGCGCACCCGCACCGCGCTCACCGCGGTCCTGGCCTGCTCGGTCGTCCTCGCCACCGCGTTCACCGTCTGGTCGGTGACCGTCCGCCGCGACCGGGACGCCTGGTGGCGGCCGAAGCGGACCCTCGACGCGCAGTCGCTCGCCGCCCGCGCGGACATCCTGGCGCGCGAGAACTGGCCGGCCTCGCGCACCGACCCGGGCCCGCACGAGTTCGCCGACAACGACCCGCTGCTGCTGGGCGGCGAGGGCGGCGCGTACTACAGCAGCTACGTGCCCGCGCGGACCGCCGCCGCCCTGCGCGGCCTGGGCGCCGCCTGGTACATGCGCGGCCGGCACCTGCTCAGCCTCGACGATCCGGTCGGCCGGGCGATCATGGGCGTGAGCAGCTACCTTGTCGCCTCGCCCCAGGGCCCCGTGCGGCGTGCGGCGGCCGCGCCGCCCGTCGTCACCTACCGGCCGGGCGCGGCCTTCGACACCCGCGGGACCCACGACGCTTCCGTCTTCGCCCGCCAGGAGCGCGTGCTGGGCGCCAAGGTCTGGACGGTACCCGCCCTGACCCCCGCGGCCGGCCCGGCGCCCGCGACCGCCCCCGGCGGCGCCTGGCGCCTGCCCGCCGACGGCAAGAGCGCCCGTACGACCGCCCGTACGACGGCCTTCCGCGCGGCCTGCGCGCCGGGCAGCGCCGCCTACGCCGACCTCCCGTGGTTCGCCGGCACGATCACGGCGAACGGCGTCACCTACCGGCGCACCGGCGGCTTCCCCGGCTCGGACAACGGGCTGCTGCCGATCGGGGCGGTGCCGGCGGACGGCGTGCTGACCCTGGATCTGGCCGGTACGCGGGCGCAGACCGTGCCGCGCCACGCCGTCGGCTGCCTCGACCGGGCCGCCCTCGCGCGGGCCGTCGCCACCCTCCGCGCCACCGGCCCCGAACGGGTCACGGCGGGCGGCCACACGATCGGCGCCACGTTCCGGCCGGGCCGCCAGGGGACCGCCGTGGTCGCGGTGCCCGCCGTGAGCGGCTGGCGGTGCTCCGTGGACGGCGGGCCCGCGAAAGCGCCCGGGACCCTCGGCGGCCTGATGGCCGTACGGCTCGGCGGCGGCTCCCGCCTCGCCTGCTCCTACCGGCCCCCGGGGCTGCGGCTCGGCCTGTCGGCGAGCGGATCGGCCCTGGCCCTCCTCGCGGCCGTCGCCGTCGCGGGCCCGCTGCGCCGCCGTCCCCCGCGTACCGCACACACCGAACACCGCCGAGGAAACCGATGGACGAGCCGATGGATCAGCCGATGGACCAGCCTCTGGACCCACCGATGAGGTCCCCGACGGGCCGCCCGCCGGACCGGCCGACGGGCGCGCACCCGGGTACGCGCCCGGATACGCGCCCGGATACGCGGACCGGTACGCACACGGGCTCGCGGCCCGGCCCGCGGACGAGAGCGCGGATGGGCAGGCTCTCGCTCGTCGTCCCCTGCTACAACGAGGAAGCGGTCATCGACCGCTTCGACGCCGCCACCCGCGCCACGCTCGACAACCTCCCCGTCGCGTACGAGATCTGCTACGTGGACGACGGCAGCAGCGACCGCACCCTGGCCCGGATCCGGCTCATCGCCGAGCGCCACCCGCGCACCACCCGCTACGTCTCGTTCACCCGGAACTTCGGCAAGGAGGCCGGGATGCTCGCCGGGCTGCGCGAGACGACCGGCGACGCGGTGATCATCATGGACGCCGACCTCCAGCACCCGCCCGAGCTCATCGCCCGGATGCTCGACCTGTACGCCCTCGGCCACGACCAGGTGATCGCCCGCCGGGGCCGCGAGCACGACAAGCCGCTGCGGTCGGCGCTGACCCGCCTGTACTACCGGCTGGTCAACTCGTGGGTCGACGTCGAACTCACCGACGGCGTGGGCGACTTCCGGCTGCTCGCGCGGCCCGTGGTGGACGCCCTGCTGTCGCTGCCGGAGTACAACCGCTTCTCCAAGGGCCTGTTCTCGTGGGTCGGCTTCGACACCGTCAGCTTCGACTACCCGGACACCGCCCGCGAGGCCGGCCAGTCCAAGTGGCGGCTCGGCACACTGGTCAACTACGGCATGGACGGCCTGTTCTCCTTCAACAACCGCCCGTTGCGCACCGCCATCTGGGCCGGCCTGGCGCTCACCGGCCTGGCCGGGCTCTACGCGGTGTGGGTCGCCGTGACCGCCCTCGCGTACGGGGTCACGCTGCCCGGTTACGTCACCCTGGTCGCCATCGTCGTGGGCCTGGGCGGCGTGCAGATGGTCATGCTCGGCCTCATCGGCGAGTACATCGGCCGCATCTACTACGAGACCAAGCGCCGCCCGCACTTCCTGGTCAAGGAGCGCCGCCCCGCCGGGCCCGGCCGCACCCCCGCACGGCACACGGCCCGGGAGCCGCAGCGCGGCAAGGTGGTGTGATGCCGGGCCCGGACGGGCGGGCACGGCTCGGGCAGATCCTGCGGTTCTGCCTGGTGGGGGCGGTCAACACCGCCACCTTCTACGGCTGCTACCGGCTGCTGCTGCCCGCGCTGCCGTACTTCGCCGCGTACACCCTCGCCTTCCTCCTGAGCATGACCGGCTCGTTCCTCATGAACACCTACTTCACCTACCGCACCCGGCCGACCTGGCAGAAGTTCGCCCTGTTCCCACTGACCAACGCCACGAACTACGTGGTGCAGAGCGCGGGTCTCTTCGCCCTGGTGGACTGGGTGGGGATGAGCAATAAGGCGGCGCCGCTGCCGGCGGCGGCGCTCGCGATCCCGTTCACGTACGTGCTCACCCGGCGGATCCTGGTCGCCCCGCGCAAGGACCCGTCCCCCGGCCCGCCTCCGGGCCCGCCCGGCGCGGATCCGGCCGACGACGCCGACGACGCCGCCGCCGACGACCCGGCCGAGACCGCCTGAACCCCCGTACGCCTCGCCTACGCCTCTGCGTCGGGCTTGTCGCCGAGCGTCGCGCCCGCCGACGCGGCGATCACGCACAGCACCGCGATCCACTGCGTCCAGCGCAGGGGCTCCTGGAGTACGACGAGGCCGATGAGGGCGGCCACCGCCGGTTCCAGGCTCATCAGGATGCCGAACACGCGCGGCGGGATGCTGCGCAGCGCCTCCAACTCCAGCGAGTACGGCACCACCGAGGACAGCAGCGCCACGCCGAATCCCGCGGCCAGCACCCACGGCCGGAACAATGCCGTCCCGCCGGCGACCGCGCCGAACGGCACGACCACCAGCGCCGCGACGGCCATCGCCAGCGCCAGGCCGTCGCCTTCCGTGGTGTGGCGGCCCAGCGCGGCGCTCAGCAGGATGTAGAGCCCCCAGCACGTCCCCGCGGCCAGGGCGAACAGGAAACCGGTCAGGTCGAGGTCCCCGCGCCCCTCCACCAGCAGGACCACACCGCCGCCCGCGAGCAGGGCCCAGAAGGCGTCCAGCCACCGCCTCGACCCGGCCAGGGCCACCGCCAGCGGCCCCAGGAACTCCGTGGTGACCGCGATCCCCAGCGGGATCCGGTCCAGCGCGAGGTAGAAGCACAGGTTCATCGAGCCGAGAACGACCCCGTAGCCGACCACCACGGCCCAGGTACGGCGGCCGAGCCGCGGCGAGGGCCGCCACACCAGCATCAGCACCGCCGCCGCGAAGAACAGCCGCAGCGCGACCGCCCCGCGGCTGCCCACCGCGCCGAACAGGTGCGTGGCCAGTGCCGAGCCGAGCTGGACGCTCACGATGCCGAGCAGGACCAGGGCCGGTGGCGGTACGGCGCCGAAGCCGCGCCCCGCCGCCGCGGTCAGGCGGGACCGCGGGACCGGCCCGGGTCCCGTGCCACCTATGTCGACACTCGTCACTCGCGAATTCTCGGCGCTCGGACCTCTCACGTCACGTGGTTTTCCCGCTCCCCGGCTCCGGCGGCCCTTCCTTCATGGTCCTTCATCGCGAACTCGCACCACACGATCTTCCCCGGCACCCTCGCCCCCACATCCCAGGCGTCGGCCAGCGCGTCCACCAGCCACAGCCCCCGCCCGGCCTCCGCCTGCGCCCCCTGCCGCCGCATCGCCGGGTGCCCGTCCCCGCTGTCGTGCACCTCCACCCGCAACCGGTCCCCGTCCTCCCGTTTCAGCAGCAGCAGAAACCCCCTCCCGGGCGGCACCCCGTGCAGCAGCGCATTCGTCGCCAATTCACTGACGCACACCAGTACGTCGTCGCTGCGCTCGTTCAACCCCCAATCGCTGAGGGCCTGCTGTGCGAACTTACGTGCGGCCGGAATGGAGCGCCGCTCCCGCGGATAGAACCGCTCCCGTACGTCGCTGAGTTGAGGCTCGGTGTTCATGCGGCCCAGCGTGGCGCGCGGCGACCGCGCGATACCAGATACGCAACTCGTACGTTTTCGTTGTACGAGTTCACGACGATACGCGTCTGGGGGAAGTGGGGTATCTACGGTCGCATGGCACCACGTAAACGGCGTCCGCCGAACAAGAAGAAGTCCAATCCCTTCCAGTCGGTGGGCGCCCAGTTAGCCCTCTTCCGCGCGGCGGCGGGCTACACGCAGGCCCAGTTGGCCCCCATGGTCATCATCAGCCAGGCGAAGCTGGAGTCGATCGAACAGGGCCGGCGGCCCCTCACGCTGTCACTCGCCCAGGAGTTCGACCGCATTCTCGACACGAAGGGGGCGCTGGAGGTTGCGGTCAGCTACCTGCCGGAGCCTGACGTTATTCCGGTTTGGGCCGTCGAGTTCGTCGAATTCGAACGCGAGGCCATCGCGATCTCCTCGTTCCAGAACCAGGTTGCTCCGGGCATGCTGCAGTCCGAGTCGTACATGAGGGCTGTCTTCCACAACGACATTCCTACGCTGAGCGATGAGGAAATCGAGTTCCGGGTGTCTGCACGGCTCGAACGTCAGGAGATCCTGCAACGCAAGGTTCCGCCGATCACCAGCTTCATCCTCTCAGAGGCCATCGTGAGAGACCGGATCGGTGGTGACGAGGTCTACCGGAGCCAACTACGCCACCTGCGTCGGATGGCCGAGGTACCAGGTATCGCGATCCAGATCCTGCCACTGGGGCGCACGGCCCATGCGGCGCTCGACGGTCCTTTCGTCCTCTTGGAAACGCCCGAGAACGATCACCTCGCCTACGCTGAGACACAGCGCGGCAGTCAGCTCATCTACGCCCCTAACGACGTCAGCATCTTGAGGCACAAGTATGCGATGCTGCGCACGCAGGCCCTCAACCATGAGGAGACGGGGGACCTGTTGGACCGGCTGCTAGGAGAGTGATGAGCACCCGACTGAAGTGGTTCAAGTCCAGCTACAGCGGCAGCCAGGGCGGAGACTGCCTTGAAGTCGCCTTCGACTGGCGCAAGTCCAGCTACAGCAGCGAAGACGGCGGGAACTGCGTCGAAATAGCCTTCGACTGGCACAAGTCCAGCTACAGCAGCGAAGACGGCGGAGCCTGCGTCGAGGTCGCCGCGCACCCCGGAGCCGTACACGTCAGGGACTCCAAGGTGCCCGAGGGGCCCACTCTTACGTTCGACCCCACGCAGTGGACCGCCTTCACGGCGTTCGCCGCCCGCGTGGGGACCCCGTAAAGGGCCCGCCGCGTCGAGCCCTCTCCGTATCCTGAAGGGCACGGAGCAGGGCGACCGGCGGGGGACGCAGTGGCGTTGAGGATCAGGCTCGTGTTCGAGCCGCACATATCGCCGCGTGACGAGTACGAGTCGCTGCTCGCGATGCTGCGTGACGGTGAACTCGCGACGTCGACGAGCGTGAGCGTCGAGGACGACGTTCCGGACGAGGCCGGGAACCGTCCTGCCATCCTGGTCACGTTCACCAGGCCGTCCGGAGCCTCGTTCGCGCGGGCGCTGTTGGGTTGGCTCAGCGAACGCAGGCGGTCACCCACGCGACTCGTCCTGACCCTGTCCGGCGGGCGCACGCTGGAGCTGGCGGTCGGGCACTGGACATCCGCGGAGACGACCCTGGCGCTGGCCGATTTCGTCGAGAAGGAGGCGCGAAGGGCCGATCCGGGGGACCGGGAGGACGGCCCGGACGACACCCCCGCCTCCGGCGGCATCGTCAAGCCGAAGAACAAGCACACCGACACGGCCTCGCCCGGTGTCTCCGTCACCAACGCCCCCTCGCCCGGGAGCCTCACGGGCCTGCCCTCGACCGTCCGCAACACCCCGCCCGGCCCGCCGTTCGGCGACGAGGACGACGACGAGTGGTGACCGGAACGACCGCCCTACTGTCTGGGCGAGCGGGGCCGACCGTTGGGTGACATCGCCAAGGGTGTCCTGGGCGGGGCGTGGACGCTGCTGGTCGGGTGGCTGCTGCCGACGGCCGTCAACCTGAGCGTGTTCTTCTTCGCCGTCGCGCCCAGCCTGCGGCACACCGCGCCCGTGACCCGGGTGTGGCCGGGCACGCGGGGCGACACCGCGCTGCTGCTGCTCGCCGGATCCGTACTGCTCGGGCTGGTGCTCAGCGCCCTGCAGAACCCCCTCTACCGCGTACTGGAGGGGTATCTGCTGTGGCCGGAGCGCGCGTACGTGGCCGGGTGCGCGCGGCTGGGCCGGGGCAAGGGGCTGCTCGCGGACCGGCTGGCGCTGCTGCGGCTGGAGCGGCGGGAGCAGGAGCGGCCGGGCGAGCTGACCGCGCAGGACACCGTCCGGCTCGCGCGGTTGCGGGAGGATCCGCGGCTGGCGCGGTTCGCCGCGCACGACCGGCGGCGCAGTGAGGTGCGGCGGGCGCTGCTGCGGGAGAAGCTGGCGCGTTTCCCGGTGGACGACCGGCAGATCGCGCCCACGCGGCTGGGCAACGCCATCCGGCGGCTGGAGGAGTACGGGTACGACCGGTTCCGGCTCGACACCCAGGTGCTGTGGAACGAGCTGACCGGGACGGCCCCCGAGCAGGTGCGCCGCCAGGTCGACCTGGCCCGTACGAACGTCGACTTCTTCGTCGCCCTGCTGTACGGCCACGCGCTCGTCGCCCTGAGCGCCGTGGCCGCGCTGGCGTCAGCGCGGCCGGACACCGGCCAACTGGTCGCGGTGGCGGCCGTACTGACCGCCTTGACACCCGTGTGGTACCGCTGTGCCGTCGCAGCGACCGACGAGTGGGCCGCCGCCGTGCGCGCCCTGGTCAACGTCGGCCGGGGGCCGCTGGCCGCGGCGCTCGGTCTCGTGCTGCCCGCCGATCTGGCGGCCGAGCGCGCCATGTGGACGCTGGTGGCGCGCCTGTCCCGGGCCCCGTACCACGAGCGCGCCGCCGCTCTCGACCCGTACCGCGCGCACTCCGGCGGCACCGGTGGCCCGGGCGGTGCCGCCGCACCGTGACCGCGATGCCGATCACGTTCCAGCCCAAGGTGGCGTGCTCCGGGGCGAAGCCGCGGCGGGGCGGACGGGCGCGCGCCGTGGACAAGCGCACGGCGGCCTGATCGCGTGGAACTCGCGCGGGCCCTTCGAACGTCCCCTTGACGGGGGAGGCGAGGATGCGCGGCACCTTACGTACGCTGTGGCGCGGTTACTGGCCGCTGGCGGTGCTGCCGGTGGCGGCCGGGCTGCTGGACCTGCTGCTGTGGGTGGCGGGGGAGGCGTGGAGCTGGTCGGACTGGGCGTCCAGTTTCGGGCTGGGGGCCGTGGCCACCATGGTGGTCGGCATGCTGCTGGCCCGGCGGCAGGGCCACATCCAGGAGGCCATGGCCGACCTGGAGCTGACGGAGAAGGTGGCGATCCTCACCGCGGCGGTTCCGCTGCTGCGGGCGGGCAGCCTGCCCAGCCGCACGCACCGGACGCTGTACGACTGCCGCGCCGGGCTGGCGCTGCTGCCGCTCGCCCGGGAGGCGATGCAGGAAGAATATCTGCGCACGGTGGTGCGGGCGGTCGCGGCGGTGCGCGCGAGCCTGACGTCGAGTCTGCGGGCGCACACGCAGTGGACGGACGAGGACTGGGCGGACCTGGTGACCGTCGTGCGCAAGCTGCGCGAGACGGCCGTGTTCAACGCGAGGAGGTCGCCGACGATGGCGGAGTTCTGGGCGCGGGAGCTCGACGGGGAGACGGCCCGGCTGGGCGCGCTGACCGGCGGGGTCACCTTCGACCTGTTCCGTACGCACTTCACGCAGAGCACGGACCGCATCCGCACCGCGCTCGACTGGGACGCGCTGGCCGGCCTGGCTGCGCGCGAGGACGGCTCGGTGCGGCTGGACAAGCTGTCGGTGCCCGTGGCGCCCTACGACCTGGCGGCCCTCGACGGCTATTACGCGCCCTGGTACCACGACGGCGCCCGCGAGATCGGCTACGACCACGAGCGCGCCCAGCCGCTGCGGCACCGCGACCTGGCCGGCGACGGGTCCGTGCTCCATCCGGAGCGGCAGGCCCGCGTCCAGCACCTGTACGCCCGCTACGAGGCCCGGCACGACGGCGAGGAGATCGGCCTGCTCCTGGCCACGTACGCCCTCGACGGGGACCGCCGGCTCGTCCTGGACGGCAACCACCGCCTCAGCGCGGTCGCCCGCCTCGTCGCCGAGGGCTGCCCGGCCCTGCTCACCGAGATCCGCCTCACCGCCCCCGTCGACCCGGCGCTGCTGCCGGACCTGGCCCACCACCGGCCGCCGGCGGGGGAATCGCACCGGCCGCCGGCGGGGGAACCGCCGCGTCAGCGCACCACGTAGATCTCGGACCCCATGCGGGTGGCGTTCCAGATGGCGGTGCCCTGGGCGCGGTGGGAGCGGATGGCGCCGGTGTGGAGGGACGGGTCGGGGGCGGCGACCTTGTCGCTGGTGGCCGAGGAGAAGGCGACCCACGTCTCGGCGGTGTAGTCGAAGAACACGATGTGCTCGATGGACGCGCCGTCGGTGCCGACGCCGGCGGACTTGCGGCGGGTGACCAGGTGCGGGCCGGGCCTGGGCGGGACGGTGCCGGGTTGGACGGTGAAGGTCGTCACGGGCTTGCCGGAGGCCGGCACGAGCCACACCCGGTGCTGCGACAGGGAGTACACGACGCGCTTGCCGATGCCGGAGTGGGCCGGGACCGGCGGCGGGGGCGGCGGGGTGTGCGGGTGGGTCGTGGCCGAGGCGCGCGGGCTGGGCGGGGCGGCGTTGTTCTTCGCCGCGGGCGCGCCGCTGGCCTGCAACGCCAGCACGGAGACGGCGATCATGGCACCGCCGGTCAGGCCGGCCGTGACGGCCCAGGCGG
>NZ_JAINVH010000002.1 GCF_020400825.1 Streptomyces sp. HPF1205 | reverse complement strand
GCTGCCGCTCGTCGTCCCGCCCGACGTGGTGGTGCCACCGGTCGTGGTCCCGCCGGTCGTGGTCCCGCCGGTGGTCGTGCCGCCGGTCGTGGTGCCGCCCGAGGTGGTCGTGCCGCCCGTGGTGGTGCCGCCGGTGGTCGTGCCGCCCGTGGTGGTCCCGCCGGACGTGGTGGTGCTGCCCGTGCAGACGGTGCCGTTGAACGTGAAGGAGCTCGGCACCGGGTTGCTGCTGGTGAAGGCGCCGTTGAAGCCGAAGGCGGTGGAGGCGCCGGTGGCCAGACTGCCGTTGTACGAGGCGTTGGTCACGGTGACCTGGGAGCCGGACTGCGTGTAGGAGCCGTTCCACAGCTGGGTGACGGTCTGTCCGGAGGCGAAGGTCCAGCCGACCTGCCAACTGCTGACCGGATCACCCAGATTGGTAACGTTCACATTGGCGCCGAAGCCGCCCGACCACTGACTGGTGATGGTGTAGTCGACCTTGCAGCCGGTCGCGGCCTGGGCCGACGTGGCCACAACCGATATGCCCACGGCGGCCATGGCCGTCGACACCAGGCCGGTCAGCAAGAGCCGATAATGCCTGAACTTGCGTTTCACGGAACACACTCCCTGAGTCGCGGGGAACGGGACGACGAGCGCGATTGATAGCGCTCACATTC
Organism: Streptomyces sp. HPF1205; assembly: GCF_020400825.1. Lineage (GTDB taxonomy): Bacteria > Actinomycetota > Actinomycetes > Streptomycetales > Streptomycetaceae > Actinacidiphila. Next base: position 422,064 of record NZ_JAINVH010000002.1, on the reverse strand, counting down.
GCGGTGGCACGGTGTTGCGGCCCACCGCGCCGCCGAAGGGCGCGGTGACGGTTCGGATGACGGGGTCGATGCAGGGCGCTGTCCGTCCAGGACGTGGTCCGGGAATGGTCCGGGACGTGGTCCGGTGATGGTCCGGGACGTGGCCGGTCGGGGACGCGGTCCGAGCGCTCAGAGGCCGGCCGTAGCCGCGGCGCTCTCCGTGGCGGTCACGAACGCGAGCCGCACACGCCGCCGGTACCCCGCGGGGGTTCGGCGTGGCGGTGGCGCGGGAGCGTGGGGGAACTCCGGGGTCACTTCAACCTCATCTCCTGGCGGTCCGCCGGGCTGTGCCGAACAATTCGTGCCCGGCCGGACACGGTGGGGGGACCATTCGCGAGGGGACTCGGCAGCCAAAGGGGGTTGACTGCCCGAGCGATGTCGATGCATGAAACGGAGGCAAGTGTGGACCTCCGTAATCGAAACGTCAACATCGCATCATCGAAAGTTTCGACCGAGAGGGCCGGTCGGTGTCCGTCGGTGTCCGTCGAAGTCCGTCGGTGTCCATCCGCGTCCGGCCGGGTCCATCCGCGCCGCCGCCGGCCCTCGCGTCACAGTGGAGGGTTTTGGTCAAATCTTTCCCCGCCGTTGACGGAACCACCGCAACCCCCGTACACAGAGGTCCCCCGGGGAAACGACCGTCCGACGCTCACCACATGACACGAGGGGGATCCATCATGCGCGATGAGGCAACCGGCCACCGGCCGGGCAGCACGGGAGGACGTCTCACCAGACGCGGCCTGGTCGCCGGGGCCCTGTCGACGGCGGCCGGCCTGGCCGTGGGCCCGGTGGCCGGCGCGCGGGCCGCGGGCCGCCACCGGATCCGGGCCACCCGGCTGGCCACGCCGGACGGTTCGGTCGAGCTGGACCGGATCACGTCGGCGAACCGGCACGGCCTGATCCTCGGCCTCGGCTCGGTCGGCGACACCGACGACGTCCCGATGATCTGGACTCCCGGCGGCCCGGTCGTGCCGAAGATGCCACCGGGCATCAGTACATACTCCCCGCACGGCTGGGTGACGTTCCTCGGTGACGGTGGGCAGTTGGCCGGGAGTTACGTATCCGCCGCCGACAACCGTGAACGCGCCCTGGTCTGGGACCGGTTCGACGCCGAGCCGCGTGAGGTGGACTTCGGCCGGCGGGAGGCGGTGGCGTCCGCGGTCAACAACCGCGGCCAGATCGTGGGCGCCGGCTGGGACAGCTATGGCCAGGAAGGCGCGCTGGCCAGCCCGTATATCTACGAGGGCGGCCAGGCGGTGCCCATCGAGGCCCCGCCGAACACGCCCACGGGCCGCGCCACGGACCTTGACGACCGCGGTACGGTCCTGCTGCGCTGGGGGCCGAGCGAGGGGAATCCGTCGGGCGGCGCGTACCTGTGGCGCGACGGCGCGGTCGTGGCGGACCTGTGCGCCCTGACCGGTGACCACTCGCTGCTGTACGCGGACTCCAACGCCTTCGGCCAGGTGGTGCTCGGGCACTACGGCCTGGGCGGCGACCCGGTGCATCCCGTGTACCTGTACGACCGGGGCGCCGTGACCACGGTGACCAACCCGTCCGGCGGCGACGCCTGGATCGGCTGGACCCTCACCGGCGGCGTGAACCGTCCCCTGAGCGACCTCGGGCACGTGACGGGCACGTACCAGGACGGCACCGCCACCCGCTCGTTCCTGTGGCACCAGGGCCGTTCCATCGACCTGGGCACCCTGGGCGGTACGGACGCCGGTGCCGCTGCCGTGAACAACCTGGGGGAGGTGGCCGGCACCTCGGAGACCGCGGACGGCGCCAGGCGGGCGTTCTTGTGGCGGAGCGGCGAACTGATCGCCCTGGACCCGCCGAGCGACCACTACGTCACGACCACCGCGGCCTGGCTCACCGACCAGGGCGAGGTCCTGGGTTACGCCGAGGACGAGAACGGCGGGCAGGCCGCCTTCAAGTGGACGGTGAGCTGACCGGCAGCACCACCGGCCCTGACCGGCCGCGCCCTTTGGTCGCGCGGCGCCTCTGCCCGCCGGGGTGCCTGCCCCGGTACGGGGGCGCCGCGCGATCGGCGCCGGCCCGTGCGTCCCGCGGCCCGGATCCGGTGCCTCGTCGCGTGTTAGCGTGACGGGATGGACGCACCTCCCGCCGCCGAGGCGGAACCGGGCAGTCCCCCCGCGGACGCGGCGTCCGGGGCGGTTCTGCACGGGTCGTTCCGCGTGACACTCGGCTTCTCGGTGCCGCGCGCGGCGGTCTTCCGGGCCTTCGCCGAACCGTCCCTGCGCGCGCGGTGGTTCCGCCTGCCGGGCCGGGGCGCCACCGCCGAGCACGAACTCGACTTCCGGGTGGGCGGCGGCGAGACGGCCCGCAACGTGTTCGTCTCCGGGGACGTCGAGGAGCGCCTGGAGTACCGCTCGCGGTTCCTCGACATCGTGGCCGACGAGCGGATCGTCCTGTCCTACGAGGCCCGGGTGAACGACGTCCGCCGCTGGATATCCCTGGTCACCGTCGAACTCGCCGACCAGGCCCCCGGGTCCGCGCTCAGCTGGACCGAGAGTTACGCGTACCTCGTGGTGACCGGCGACGGCGCCCAGGACGTGGCGCACCTCAAGGGCGGCACGCGGCTCGTCCTCAACGGCCTGTCCGTCGCGGTCGAGCCCGACCGCTACCGGAGCCCGCGGCCGATCACGGAACCGTAGACCGCCCCCTTCCCCGCCCGCGCCCCCTGTCCCGGAACCGCGGACCGGCCCCCGTCTCCCTGGCGGCTGCTGCCGTCCGGGGTCCGGGGTCCGGGGGCCGGGGTCCGAAGGTCGGGGTCCGCTGTCCGCGGCCAGGTGATGGTGCTCCCCGCCGTTTTCACGCGGTTCGCGCGCGTCCTGGCCGCGCCCGCGGGTGTGACGGGGGCCGGGCCCGGGGTGCTCCGTGGTGCTCCCCCAGGCGTCCGGCCGGCCGGCGGCCTCCGCGCGCAAATCCGGTCCGCCGTACCCCTGCTGTTCATAAACCGGTCTAGTTATGCTGCCCCTCGGAGCTGCGCGCGGCCGATCCCGCGCGGGGCCGCCGACCGGTCAACGTTCCCAGTCGCGCCCGGCGTCATCCGCTCGCGCCGAACCGGGCGCGCCACGGCTAACCGGTCCAACCCCCACTCGCCCGACACCCTCGTACCGAACATCCCCCAGCGCCCACCCCGAGGACCCGAGGACCCATGGATGCAACGAAAGGTGACCCCATGCCCGAGCGACCAGCGACGACGGACCAATCCGGGACATCCCCCACGGGCGGTCCCGGCGGCGCCTCCGGTGGTGCGCCGCTGACCGCCGCCCTCGACATCGGCGGCACCAAGATCGCCGCCGCTCTGGTGACGGCCGGCGGCGAAGTCGTCGCCCGCGCCCGGCGGCCCACGCCCGCCACCCCGCACGCCGCCGAGGTGCAGGCCGCCGTGACCGCGTGCCTGCGCGAACTGGCCGGACATCCCGGCTGGCGCCGGGTGACCGCGCTCGGCGTGTGCAGCGCCGGGCCGGTGGACCGGGCCCGGGGTACGGCGAGCCCGGTCAACATCCCGGCCTGGCGGGACCACCCGCTGCTGCGGAACCTGGGCGAAGTGCCCGGACTGCCCGAACTGGCCGGGCTGCGCACGGTCTTCGCCGGGGACGCGGTGGCCATGACCGCCGCGGAGCACCGCTACGGGGCGGCCCGCGGCCACGCCGACGCGCTGTGCATGGTGGTGTCCACCGGGGTCGGGGCGGGACTGGTCCTGGACGGCCGGGTGAGACCCGGACCCACCGGGAACGCGGGCCACCTCGGGCACGTCAGCGTCGACCTGGCAGGCGAGCCCTGCCCGTGCGGCTCGCGCGGCTGCCTGGAACGCCTGGCCTCCGGCGGCGCGATCACCCGGCACGCCCTCGCGCTCGGCTGGCGCCCGGCCCCCGGAGCCGAATCCGGCACGGCGTCGGTCGCCGCCGCCGCGCGTGAGGGCGACACGGCGGCGCTGGCCGCCTTCGACCGGGCAGCGCGCGCCCTCGCGGCCGGCATCGCGGGCTGCTCGACCCTGCTGGAACTGGAGGTGGCGGTCCTCGGCGGCGGCGTGATGCACGCCTCCGACCTCCTGCTGCCCGCCGTCAAGCAGCACTTGGACGAGTACGCCGCCCTCCCCTTCGCCCGCATCCAGATCAAGGCCGCCGCGCTGGGCACGGACGCCGGCCTGATCGGTGCCGCCGCCCTGGCCCAAACGGCCGGAACGGCTGGAACGGCCGAAACGCCTGAAACGGTCTAGCGCGCTCGCGGCTGCCGTACGACGGGACGAGAGCCCTCCTCCTGGGGCCTCTCCTGCACGGTACGGGGCCCGCGCCCCACGTGACCCGCGCGCCCGGCACCCTCCGGCGCGCCCCCGCACCACCCCCGTACGCCCCGCCGGTCAGGCAGTGGGCGGCGCCGTGGACTCCCGCGGCACCAGGACCGGCCCGGGGGCCGGTTCCGAGACGGCCTCGCGCTTGCCGAGCACCTCGAACAGCAGCCGCGCGCACTGGGCGCCGAAGCCGAAGACGTCGTGGCTCATCGCCGACAGCCGGGGCCGCACAAGTGCGCACAACTGCGAGTCGTCCCAGGCCAGCAACGAGAGGTCCTGGGGGACGCGGACCCGCATCTCGGTGGCCACGCCCAGCCCCGCCACGGCCATGATGTCGTTGTCGTAGATGATGGCCGTCGGCCGGTTCGCCGACAGCAGCAGGGAGCGGGTCGCGCGCGAGCCGCCGTCGCCGGAGAAATCGGTGGTGACCACTTTGGCGTCCTCGATGCCGAGTTCGGCGGCGGCCGAGAGGAACGCCTCGGTACGGATGGCGCAGTGGCCCAGCGCGGACGGACCGCCGACGCGGGCGATCGAGCGGTGGCCGAGTGCCGCGAGGTAGCGGGTGGCCTCGGTCATGGCGACGGCGTCGTCGGTCCAAACGGCGGGGAACGGCCCGGCCAGCGACGGGTGGCCCACGACCACGGCGGGCAGTCCGGCCCGGGACAGCTCCTCGATCCGCGGGTCCGCGGTCTGCAGGTCCACCAGCAGGCTGCCGTCGACCCGCCGGCCCTGCCACCACTCGCGGTGGACCTCGGTCTCCTCCTGCACGCTGTCCACCAGCCGCAGCAGCAGGGAGTAGCCGCGCTCGTGCAGCACCGCCTCCACGCCGGCGATGAAGTCCATGTAGAACGGTTCGCGCCCCAGCATGGGGGCGGGACGGGCCAGTACCAGGCCGACCGTGTGCACGCGCGCCGCCGAGAGCGACACCGCGGCCGTGTTCGGCGTCCAGCCCAACTGCTTGGCCACGCCCATGATGCGGGTACGGGTGGACTCCGAGACGCCCGGGCGGTTGTTCAGCGCCAGCGACACCGCGGCAGAGGAGACCCCCGCCTTCCTGGCGACGTCACGGATGGTGATCCTGCGTCCGGTCCGCCGTCCGGCCGGCGCCGTCACCGCCCGTACTCCTTGTGCACCCTCGGCTCTCCCGTCCCCGTACCGGCGCCTCCCGAGGGGGCGCGACATTTCCGCCCCCAACTTAGGCGCAACCGGCCCCACCTGTCCATGAACCGCTTCAGCCGCCCGGCCCGGACTACCGGAGGGCCCTCCGTCTCTGCTGGGGTGAGGTCGTCACGGAAGTTCCTCCGATTGCGCGGGCCGGCGTGGCGGCCGGCGATGGCTGACTGCCCGTCAGGAAGGTGGCCGCTCCTCCGGGGAGGCGAGACGGGCGCGCCCGGCCAGCGTCAGCAGCAGCGCGAGGGAGGGGACGATGAGGACGGCGGCGGCGCAGGCCACCGCGACCAGGACCCACAAGGAGGGCCGCGGTGAGGCCGCCGCGGACAGGGACAGGTGGGTGCCCAGCAGGTACGGGTACTGCGCCACGCCCCAGCCGCAGACCACCGTGGCCACCGCGAGCGCCGCCGTGGGGCGCAGCGCCCGGGTGGTGTCCGCCAGCAGCAGGCCCACCCCGGCCACCCCGGCCAGCGCCGCCACGATCAGCAGCGGCAGGCCGCGGTGGCTCAGCTGGTGGAACAGGCGCGGTGCGTCCGAGCGCAGGACGAAGATCCCGGCCGCCGTGACCGCGCCCGTCGCCGCCGCGATCACCAGCGCCCGGCGGCGGAAGTACGCGCGCAAGGACGTGTCGGGCGCCGCGGCCGTCAGGTAGGCGGCGGCCAGGTAGGCGCACACCAGGACGGCCAGCACACCGCCGAGTACGGAGGTGGGGTTGTTCCAGGACCGCACCGAGTCGCCGTTGCCCGCGGACGGGACGCGGCCCGACGCGATGCCGCCGGCGACGGCGCCGAGGCAGTAGGGGGTGACCACGGACGACAGGGCGAACGCCACCCCGTACGCCCGCTGCTGCGGGGTCGTCACGGTCACTTTGCGGAAGGCGAAGCCCGCGCCGCGGGTCACGATGCCCAGCGCGGCCAGCCCGAGCGGCATGAACAGCGTCGTGGTGATGGCGGAGAACGCCCGGGGGAAGCCGGTCCACAGCACCACCAGGCAGTAGATCAGCCAGGTGTGGTTGGCCTCCCAGACCGGACCCAGGGAGACGTCGACCAGATGCCGGGGCCGCCGGCCGCGTTCGGCGCCGCCCGCGGTCAGGTCCCAGAACCCGGCGCCGAAGTCCGCGCCGGCCAGCACCGCGTAGGCCACCACGCCCGCGAACATGATGGCCGCGATGGCGGCGTTCACGTCGCGCCGCCCTCGGAAGCCGCGGCCGGACGCCCGCCGGACGGACCGTACGGCACCTGCACCGCCTCGTCCCCGGCGGCCCGCCACCGCCGCGCCATGCCGCGCAGCACGAACACCGCGGCCGCGCCGACCAGGGCGTAGATGCCCAGAGCGGCGGCGAAGAACGGCCACAGGTTGCCCTGGGTGGCCACCGCGTCCCGGGTCAGCAGCACGTGCACCACCGTCCACGGCTGCCGCCCCACCTCCGTGACCACCCAGCCGCTCTCCAGCGCCACCAGCGCCAGCGCCCCGCTCGCCGCCGCGCACCGCAGGAACCAGCGGTTGACGGGCACCTCGCGGCGGCGCCAGTACGCCCAGCCGAACCACACCGCCAGCGCCAGCAGCGCGAACGACGAGCCGACCATCACGTCGAAGGCCAGGTGGACGACGCTGACCGCCGCGTCGTCCGGGCGGACCGCGGGCGCGATCGCGTCAAGCCCGCTGATGCGCGTCGACGGCGAGAACCCGGCCAGCAGCGACGCCACGTCGGGCACCTGCAGCCCGTACCGCGCCCGCCCGCCGGTGAGGACGCCGAGCAGCGTCTCCGGCACGTGCGTCCCGCTCGTCGGCAGCAGTTCCAGCGCCGCGAACTTGGCCGGCTCCCGGTCGTACACCTCGCGCGCGATCACGTCGCCCACGTAGATCTGCACCGGCAGGACCACGGCGGCCACCACGAAACCGGTCAGGAAACCGACCCGGTGGTGGCGGTCGGTGCGGCGCTTGAGCATCCCGGCCGCGTAGACGCCGGCGACGCAGAAACCCGCCACGATGTACGCGGCCAGCAGCATGTGCGTGGCCTCGTACCAGAACGCGCCGTTGAAGAAGACCTGGGCCGGGCGCACGGCGGTGACCCGGCCGCCGCTCATGGTGATGCCGCCGGGCTGGTTCATCCAGCCGTTCGCGGCGACGACCGAGGCCGTGCCGCCGACGCCGGACAGCGCCACCGGGACGCCGGACCAGAAGTGCGGCCAGGGGCGCAGCCGGTCCCACCCGTAGATGTAGATCCCGACGAAGATCGCCTCAAGGAAGAAGAAGATCCCCTCGATGGCGAACGGGAAGCCGAACGCGGCCCCGTACCCGCCCATCAGGCGCGGCCACAGGATGCCCAGCTCGAAGGTGAGCACCGTGCCGGACACGGCGCCGACCGCGAACAGCACCGCCGAGACCTTCGACCAGCGTCTGGCCAGCACCATCGCGTCCCGGTCGCCGTGCCGCAGCCCCCGGTACTCGGCGATCAGCATCAGCGTGGTCAGCGCCACCCCGAACGGCACCAGCACGATGTGGAAGCCCAGTGTGAACGCCATCTGCTCGCGCGCGGGAAGGAGCTGCGAGGGGCCGCCGCCCACGGCCGCGAACGGCAGGGCGGCGGCGCGCGAGGGGAACAGCACCCCACGCATCCTGCCGGGGCACTCCGGGCCCCGGGCGCAAGGCCGCGCGGGCGGCGGCACACGTTCACCCGCGCGGGCCAGCGGGGCGGCTGCGCCGCGTGGCCGCGGGCGGGCGCGGGGTCCGGCGCGGTGGGGGGTGCGGCGGGCAAGCACGGCGGGTACGGCGGCGGGTCCGGTCCGGGACGCCGCCGCGGTCCGCCCGTCCTGCCCGCGTCCGCGGCCGGATCCCCGGGGCCGTTGCCCGGTCAACCACCCTCCGGCCGGGGCGGCCCGGCCCGCCACCCGCGTCGGCCCACCCCGGCCCTTCACCCTTGTCCGGCGCCGTGACCTGCGCCTTTCCGCTCGTGTTGAACGCCGTCAGGCACCCGCCCGTACCATGAGGGTGTCGGACGCACCCGAGGTCTGCGCGGGGCCGAGCGAGGCGATCACTGGCTATGGACGGGTTTGCGGGTCACGTCGGCGACCGGGCCCGCCCGGACGCCGAGCTGGATCGGATCCTGCTCGACGCCCTCGCCCTCCAGCCCACGATCGGCGTCGCCGCGCTCGACGCCGACCTCCGCGTGACCGGCAGCCGTCTGGACTCCGAATGCTTCCAGGGGCTCGTGCTGCCCACCGGTGCCCGGCTGACCGACCTGGTGCGGCCCCAGGACGCCGAGGGCCTGGCCGCCCGGCTGCGGCGGGTGCAGACCACCGGCGAACCGCTGATCTCGCACCGCCAGCGCATGGACGACAGCACGGGCGTCGCCCTGACCGTCTCCGCGATGCCGCTGGCCCCTTCCGGCGCCGGGCCCGCCGGGATCGTGCTGGTGCTGGTCAACGCCACCAAGGAGACCCGCAGGCTCGACCTCCTCTTCGACGCGGCCGCCCTGATCGGCGCCTCGCTCGACGTGGCCGACTCCGCCCAGCAGCTCGCCACCGCGCTGGCTCCCGCCCTCGGCGACGAATCCACGGTCTACCTGGTCAGGAAGGTCTTCGCCGGCGAGGAGCCCGCCGCCAGGGTCTCCAGCGGCGACCTGGGGCTGCGCTGCGCCGCCATGGCGCCGGAGGACCGCGCCCGGCCGGACGACTACATCAGGACCGGCATGGACCTGCCGCGGATGCCGCGCACCCCCGCCGTGCAGCGCTTCCAGCGCGGCGAGCCCTACATCCTTCCCGACCTGGCCTCGATCAGCGAGGCCATGGAGGGCGACCCGGCACTGATGCGCCGCCTGGTGCCGCCCAAGGCGACCACCGTCATGCAGTGTGCGCTGCTCGCCCGCGGGCTGATCCTGGGCGGCGTGTCGGTGTGGCGGACCGAGGAGGCCGACCCGTTCAGCGAGGACGACCTGCAACTCCTCCAGGAGGTCGCCTCTCGGGCCGCGCTCAGCATCGACAACGCCCGCCGCTACACCCGCGAGCGCACCGCCAGCGTCGCCCTCCAGCGCAGCCTGCTGCCGCCGGCCGGCACCGACACGGCCGCGGTCGAGGCGGCCGGCGTCTACCTGCCCGCCACCGCCGGCGGCCAGGGCGCGGGCGGCGACTGGTACGACGTGATCCCGCTGTCCTCGCTGCGGGCCGCCCTCGTCGTCGGCGACGTGGTCGGGCACGGCCTGCGCGCGACCGCCGCCATGGGCCGGCTGCGCACCGCCGTCCAGGCACTGGCCGACCTCGACCTGGGCCCCGGCGACCTGCTCACCCATCTGGACGATCTGGTGCTGCGCATCGGCGAGACCACCGAGGCCTCGTACGAGGACGTCCTGGCCAGCACCTGCCTGTACGCGGTGTACGACCCCGTCGCCCGCCGCCTGACCATGGCCAGCGCCGGTCATCCGCCGCCCGGGATCCTGCGCCCGGACGGCAGTTTCTCCTTCGCGCCCGTGGAGCCCGGGCCGCCGCTGGGCGTCGGCGGCCTGCCCTTCGAGGACACGGAAATGGAGCTGGAGCCGGGCAGCCTGCTCGTGCTCTACACGGACGGCCTGGTCGAGTACGGCCACGACCGGGACCTGGCGGTCGGCATGGACGCCTTCGCCCGCGAGCTCGGCGCCCTGCGTCCCGAAGCCGACCTGCAGGCCACAGCCGAGGGCATGGTCTCGGGCATCACCCCGGCCGGGCTCGCCGACGACGTCACCCTGCTGCTCGCCCGGGTCCGCGCCACCGCGCCCGCCGACCTGGCCACCTGGCGCGTCCCCGACGACCCGGCCGCGGTCACCTGCGCCCGCGAGATGGCCCTCGGCAAACTCGCCGAATGGGGCCTGGACGACCTGGCGTTCAGCACCGAGCTGATGGTCAGCGAACTGGTCACCAACGCCATCCGCTACGCCGGCGGCCCCATCGAGCTGCGGCTGATCCGCGACGTACGCGACAAAGTGCTGGTGTGCGAGGTCTCCGATCCGAGCAACACCCAGCCGCGGCTGCGCCAGGCACGCTCCACCGACGAGGGCGGTCGCGGCCTGTTCCTGGTCGCCCAGCTCGCCACCCGGTGGGGGAGCCGGTACAACGCGACGGGGAAGACGATCTGGGCCGAGCAGGCGCTGGCCGGGGGCTGACCCGACCGCCGGTCCGCGCGGGTCCGCCGTCCCCGGTGGTACGGGCCGGCGGCCGGCGCGCCCGCCCGTACCCTCGTCGCCGTCAGACGGGCAGGGACCACACCTGGTTGGCCTGGAGGTGGCCGCAGGTCCAGGTGTCCAGGGGGGTGCTGTTGGCCGTCGCGCCACCGTAGACGTCGAGGCACAGGCCCGACGCGGAGGAGACGAGGGTGCCGTCGCGAGCGGCGGTCCAGGTCTGCGCGCGCGAGCCGGAGCAGGCGGACAGGACGGCATGGCCGCCGCGTGCGGTGCCGCTCGCGGTCAGGCATTTGCCGAGGGCGCGCACCGTGTGGTCGGGGAGCAGAGTCCAGCGCTGGTTGGGGTTGCCCGTGCAGGTGTAGAGGATGACCGGGGTGCCGTCGGCGGTGCCGCTGTGCGAGACGTCGGCGCACTTGGCGCCGTCACCGGTGAGCTGGCCGGTGGGGACGGCGGGGCCGCAGGCCGTGCCGGGGGTCAGGCGCCAGATCGCGGTGCCGTGCGCGGGCACCGTCGCCGTCAGGGCGCCCCCGGCCGCCACGGTCGTACGGGCGCCCGTCCACAGGTTCTCGGCGGTCACCGCGCAGCCGGGCAGGCCGGCGACGGTGGGCGGGGTGCTGATGCTCCTGGCCGTCGTACCGCGGTTGAGGACCGCGACCGCGCGGTCGCCGCCGGACAAGGGGCGGGCCAGCACGTCGGTGGTGCCGTCGGCGGACACCACGCCGGCCTGGCGGCCGAGGCTGTCGTGGTCGACGGCGATCAGGTCGCTGTCGCCGAGGGCGGAACGGGCCGCCGCTGTCAGGTGGGCGACGTCGGAGGAGAGGATCATGGGCGCGGCCATCATCGCCCACAGGGCGACCTGGCTGCGGGACTCGTCGTCGGTCAGGCCGCCCGCCCCGGCGATCAGGAAGTCCGGGTCGTTCCAGTTGCCCGGCGCCGCGTAGCGGCCGATCCAGCGGTTGTAGCCGTAGTTGTACAGGACGCTCGGCCACCGGCTCGCTTCCGGCCTGGACGGGTCGTACACGGCGATGTCCCGGCCCTCGCGCCACAACTGCCCGTCGGAGCCCGTCCACGACAGGACGTCGAACCAGTCCGGGTTCCCCCACTGGCCGGTCTGGAAGTACGCGGGCGCCGACTCGGAGAACACGATGGTCCGGCCGGAGGCGCGCAGGGCCGCGGCCTGCGCGTCGTAGGCCTGCCGGTAGGCGTCCTCCTTGGTCTGGCCGGGCGCCACGTACATGTTGCAGCCGTCCAGCTTGAGGTAGTCCACACCCCAGGCGGCGAACGTGGCGGTGTCCCGCGCGAAGTGGTCCGCGCCGCCGCCCTGGGGCCGGCCGCTGCCGGGGCGGCCCTCGCAGGTGGCCGAACCGGCGTCCTCGTAGATGCCGAACCTCAGCCCGCGGGCGTGCAGATACGCGCCGAGCCAGGCCATGCCGTGCGGGAACTTCGCCGGGTCGGCGACCAGCCGTCCCTGCGCGTCCCGGGACGCCGCCATCCAGCAGTCGTCCACGGTGACCGTGGTGTAGCCCTTCGCCGCCAGCCCGGACGACACGAGCGCGTCCGCGTTGGCGGTGACGATCCGCTCGGTGACACCGCACCGGTAGTGGGCCCAGTCGTTCCAGCCCATCGGCGGGGTCGGGGCCGACAGCGAGGCGTTGCCCGCGGCGGCCTTTCCCGACGTGGCGGCCTGTGCCGCGGCCGGCGCGGCGTGCGCGGAGCAGGCCGTGGCGGGCAGGGCGAGCAGCGCCGCGGCGAGGGCGGTGAGGACCGTACGGGCGCCGGAGCGGCGGCGGGTGCGTGGGGGTCGGGGCACGGGAACTCCTCTGCGCTGAGAAGGGTCGTGCGGAGTGTACGTGCGGGCGAGAGCGGCGAAACGCCTGCGCGGTGACGCCGAGCCTGCGCGCACGCGAACGACGAGTGTCGATGAGTGTCGATCAGTGTCGACGAGCGGCCATGCATCGTAGGCGCGTGTCCGGAGCGGCTTCAAGCACGCCACGCGCAGCCCCCGCGCCCGTCCCGCGACTGTGTGCGAGGCTGTGCGGGCCGCGGGCGCGACACCGCTCCGGCCCGTACGGACCGCCCGGCCGGACGGCCCGCGCGGCCGCCGACCCCGTGAGAGGAGCACCGTGTCCAGGGACGCCCGGTGGACCGCCCTGCTGGACCTGCTGGCCGACCGCGGCCGGCTGGAGGTGGACGAGGCGGCCACGGCGCTGAACGTGTCCACCGCAACCATCCGCCGGGACCTCGACCAGTTGGCCGAGCAGCAGTTGCTCACCCGCACCCGCGGCGGCGCCGTCGCGCACGGCGTCTCGTACGAACTCCCGCTGCGGTACAGGACCGCCCGCCACCCCTCGCAGAAGCAGCGGATCGGCAAGGCCGCGGCCGCCCTGGTGGCCGCCGGTGAGGTGGTCGGCCTCACCGGCGGCACCACCACGACCGAAGTGGCCCGCGCGCTGGCGCTGCGCGGCGACACGGCCCCGGACGGCACGGCGGGGGCCATGCGCCGGCCCGCCTTCACCGTCGTCACCAACGCCCTCAACATCGCCGGTGAACTGGTCATCAGGCCGCAGATCAAGATCGTGGTGACCGGCGGCGTCGCCCGCCCTCAGTCCTACGAGCTCACCGGTCCGCTCGCGCGCGGTGTGCTGCGCGAGATCACGCTCGACATCGCCGTGCTCGGAATCGACGCGATCGACCCCGAACAGGGCGCGTACGCGCACCACGAGGACGAGGCCAGCATCAACCGCCTTCTGGCCGAGCGGGCCAACCGGGTCGTGGTGGCCGCCGACTCCTCCAAGGTCGGCCGCCGGGCCTTCGCCAGGATCTGCGGCATCGACATGGTCGACACCCTCGTCACGGACGACGGCCTTCCGCCCGAGGCCGTCGAACGCTTCAAGGAGGCGGGCGTGACGGTGACGACGGTTTGACGGCGGGTTCGGCGGCGGGTCTGACGGGCGGTCCAGCGGCCGGTTCGGTGGCTGGACCGGCGGCTGGTCCGGCGGCCGTTCCGGTCGCGGGGTGGCCGCCGGCCGTCCTGTCGCGTTCCGGTCGCGGTCGGGTGCCGGGGGTGGCGGGGGTGCGGGAGGTGGCGGGGGCGGCCGGAGCCGCCGGGTGGGCCGGCTCCGCGGTTCAGCCGGCGGCCGTGGTCCCCGTTCCCGCCGTCGCGGCGCCGTGGTGGGCGGCCCGGGTCGGTCCGGCGTTGTACGCCTCGGCCGCCACGATCGGCCTCCGCCCGTCCGGGCCCGGGGCCGGGCAGGTCACGGTGACCTCCCGCGATTCGCCGGGCAGCAGCCACAAGTAGTTGTCGTCCGCGGCCGCCCGAAGCCGTGTGCCGTCCGCGTCCAGCAGCATCAGCCGGACCATCGCCGCGGGGGAGGTGCCCGTGTTGCGTACGGTCGCGGTCACCGCCGTCCGGCCGTCCGCCGTCCGGCCCTCCGCGGGCCGGTCCGCCGGGTGGGCGGCCAGGGACAGCCGCACGCCGGGCAGGCCGTTGAGGGAGCGCATGTCGGTGGGGGTCCGGTAACGCCAGTAGTCGTTCACCGAGCGGACACGGCCCTCGGCGTCGGTCACCCGCAGCCGCAGCAGGTGCGTGGCGGGCAGCCCGCGGTCGAACGGAACGGCCCCCACCTCCGCGCCGTCCCCCGCCGCGACGTCCACCCGGGCCGCGACCGGCTCACGGAGCGGACGTCCGCCCAGGTCGTACGCCTGAGCGGTGACCGTCAGGCCCCGCACGGCCGCCGGCGTGCCGTTGACGACCAGCACCTTCCCGTCGCGCTGGTCGACCTGGGCGTGCAGCGGTTCGCAGCCCTTGCGGGCGCCGTAGTACCCGCCGTCCAGCCGGTACGGGCCGCCGGTCCCCGGAAGGTCGCCCACCGGACCGCCCCCGGGCCACTCCTGCCGCTGCGCCCGCCACGCCTCGCACAGGGCCCGCATGACCTCGTACTCGACGAACTGCGCCTTGCGCGCGAAGTCCGGCTCCGACCCGGCCGGGCCCAGCCGGGCCTCGACGGCGGCGCGGTAACCGTCCGCGGCCCGCGCCGGCCACGACACCACCGCGTCCGCCCCCTCGGGGTCCGGCCCCGGGAGCACGGTGCCCCCCACGGAGGGCCGCGTGGTTCTGGACAGGTGAGGAGGGTTCGCGGGCATGTACGCCGCTCCGTTTCCGAGAGTTGGAGAGACCAGTGCTGGCATGGCTGACAACGTTGCCAAACCCGGCGGGGCACTTCAAGAATCCGGCCGCGCCTTTTCCGGCCGGACACCGTCGGCAGGCTCCGCTTGGCGGGCCCGTGGGGTTGGTTGGGGTCGGTGGGGCGTGCGAGCCGCGCGGCTGCCGTCGGTCCCGGCCGCGGAGGCGCGCGGGGGTTCTGCGGGGACTCCGGCGGGAGCCGGTCGCGGCTCAGCCGAAGAGGGGGAAGCGGGCGGCGGCCGGGCCGAGGAGCCGGGTCTCGGCGTCGGTCAGGGGCAGGCGGCCGGTCGCCGCGCGGGCGTAGTGCGCGTCGTCCCAGCCGAGGTCGTGCGGCGGGCGGTGGCCGAGCAGGCCGTCGAGGGTGGCGCGGACGCAGGCCAGGCCGGCGGGGGAGGGCGGCGCGGCGTCCGGCAGGTGCGCGGTCAGGTCGAGGTGGTGGACGCTCGCCTCGACCGCGAGGGTCGCCATCAGGTCCCCGCAGGTCAGGACGTGGCCCTGTGTCGTGATCCGGTCCCGTGGGTCCGCGCGACCCGCCGCCACCACCGCCGCGGCGGCCGTCTCCAGGTACAGCTCGCGCAACTGCCCGAAGCGCAGGAACATCGAGCCGTTCACGCGCGAGAACCGCCGTCCGTTGGCCGCCCCTTCCGTCCCGGGCCGCCAGTCCGCCCAGTAACCGACCGCGTCCCGGTCCGGTTCCGTGCCGGGCGGCGCGGGGGTGTGCAGCGCGACCAGGGCCCGCTGGGCGTCGAGCGCGCAGTGGAAGACGAGGTCACGCACCGCCCACCCGGTGCACCCGGTGGGCGCCCACGACTCCTCCTCGCCGAGCGCGGCGACGACGGAGCCGAACGCGGCGTAGGCGTCCCGCAGGGCGTCGAACGGCTCGGGCCCGGGCCCGCGTTCGGGACCTGGCCCGGGCCCCGGCCCGGGCTCGGGGTACGGGTCCTGGTGCGCCTGGGACTCCACGACGGCTTCCGCCTTTCCCTCGTCGGCACATGGCACGGCGCCGCGTACCCGGTCCGCGCGGTTCCACGCACGCCCACGCGGCGGTGCCCGGCGGTGCCCGGCGGTGCCCGGCGATCGTAGGCACGCCCCGCACCGTCCCTCCAGGGGTTTCCGCCGTGCGGGCGGAGGGACGGCTCCGGGGCCGCACGGCGACCGCCGTACTATCGGGCGGCTGCCGCCGCCGCGCGCAGGGCCGCGCTCGCGTCGCCGACGACGGGGTCGCCGTGGCCGAAGCAGGCGATGTCGGTGGGGAGTTCGGCCAGACGGCGGAAAGAGGCGAGGGCGCGGGAGCGGTCGAGGTTGAACACGCCGAGGACGGTGCGGCCCCCGACGTTCGCCACGGCGTCCCCGGTGAACAGCACGCGGGGATCGGGCAGGTAGAGGGCGATGCTGCCCTCGGTGTGGCCGGGGGCGCCGACCACGCGGGTGCCGCCGCCGAAGTCGAGTACGTCGCCGTCCGCGAGCTCCCGGTCGACCCGCACGGGCGGGGCGGGCGGCAGCGGCGGCTTGTTCTCGTACAACTCCCTCTCCCAGGCGGGCGCGTCGGTGAGCACGGGCGGCGGCGGTGGCACCTCGCCGCGGACGACGGGGGCGTCCGCCCGGCCGGCCATCACCGTGACGTCGCCCCAGCCCGCGACCTCGGCGGCCGAGCCGGTGTGGTCCTCGTGGAAGTGCGTCAGGACGACGCGTCGGACGTCGCCGCGCTCGTGGCCGATCCCGCGGACCGCCCGCTCGATCTCCGGCCCGGAGCCGGCGACGCCCGTGTCGATCAGGGTGAGTCCGTCGGGATCGCGCCACAGGTAGGCGTGGCCGACCTCGAACCGCAGCATGCGCAGGTCGGGCAGCAGGTCGATGATCTCCATGGGGGCCACGGTAGGCGCCGCGCACGGCCCGGGGACGGTGCCGTACGCCTGTTACGCCCACAGCGCAGACCCCGGCTCACACGCGCCGGCTCACACACGCCCGCTCACACACGCCTTCGCGTCAGGCGCGCGACCAGGGCGGTCGCGAGCGGCGGCAGGACGAGCGCCCAGGCCGCCAGGAGGAGCAGGGCGGTCGCGGAGGGCCGGGGCGGGGCGGCGTTCACCAGCCGGACGGTCTCGTTGACCGGGGTCGGCCACCTGGCGACCAGGGCGGCCAGGCTGAGCAGGGCGGCCGTGGCGAAGGCGTACCCCTGACGCCTGATCAGCGGGCGGAAGCAGCACGTGCCGAGCGCGACGCCGGTCAGACCGCAGATCAGGTGCGCGCAGACGCCGACGGCCAGAACGGCGCAGTCGTGGGCGAGTTCGCCGGGCCGGAGCGGGTGCGCGGCGGCGAGCGCGGACCACGCCAGGGCCAGGGCCGCCAGCGCGAGCATGCCGGTGAGGGCGGCGTACGTCTTCCCGGCCAGGGCGCGGCGGTGACCGCCCGCGTTGACGACCGTGATCGCCGCCTGTACGGGGTCCTCGGCATTGTGAAGGCTCAGGGTCAGCCACACGGCGGCCGGCAGCAGGGCGGCCGACGAGGCGCCGTAGCCGGACAGGACCGGGCCGTCGTCGGCGTGGAGGATCGCCAGGAAGCCGAGGTAGGCCACGAGCGGCGGCAGGAAGCGCTGGGAGCGCAGGTAGTCCGCGAGCGCGTAACGGGCTACGGCGGTCACCGGACCTCCCCGGTCGGTTCGGGTGCCGGGCCGGGCCGGCCCGGCACCGCGGGGGTCCGGCGCCGCGGGCCGCCAGGTGGTTGCGGTTCGGCGACCGCGGCCCGTACGTCGCCGGCGGCGGCCCGTACGTCGAGCACCGCGTACCCCTCCCGCAAGACGGTCAGCAGGACCGCGTCCCGGCGGCCGGCGGTCGTGCGCAGGCGTACGCGGGAGCCGTCGGCGTACGCGCTCAGGACGCCCGGCAGGCCGCGCAGCGGTTCCACGGCGGCACGGGCGGACCGGGTTCCGCCGCCGGCGGCCGGGGGCGGGCCGAGGACGAGGTCGAAGCCCCCCGCCGGGTCCGCGCCCTGATCACCGGCCGTATCCGCATCCGCATCCGCATCCGCATCCGGATCCGGGTCCCCGGCCTGTCGCGGGGCGGGCGGGACGAGGGGCCCGGGCTGTTCGGTCAGCCGGCCCGCGTGCAGGCGGTGCACCGCGTCCGCGCTCGCCGCGACCGCGCCCGGACGGTGCTCGGTGAGCAGGACGATCGCGCCCGCGGCCCGCTGCTCGGCGAGGCAGTCGACGAGGACGCGGTGCGTCGGGGCGTCCAGGCCCGACCACGGTTCGTCGAGGATCAGCAGCCGCGGTTCGGCGAGCAGCGCCTGGGCCAGGGCGACCTTCTGGGCGTTGCCCTTGGACAGCGTGCCGATCGGCGCCTCGGTGTCGCCCTCCACGCGCAGCCGCTCCAGGAGTTCGCCGCCGCGGCGCCGCGCCTCCCGCGTCCCCAGCCCCTGGATCCGCCCCATGTGGGCGAGGTAGGCGCGCGAGGACAGGCGCATGTCCGCGGGCAGGCGCTCGGGTACGTAGCCGACCGCGGCCGGCCGCTGCCGTACGTGGCCCGCGGTCGGCGCCAGCAGGCCGGCCGCCACCTTCAGCAGCGAGGACTTGCCGCTGCCGTTCCCGCCCACCACGGCGGTGATGGTGCCGGGCGCCAGCTCCAGCGCGACCTCGTCCAGCACGTACGGGCCGCGGCGCGCGTACCGCAGACTGACCGATTCCAGCCGCATCCGGCCTCCTCGCCGTGAACCGGCACCCGAACCCGCGCCGGGCCGTCCCCGGTGAACGGCCGGCCTTCCGGGGGGACAACGGTCCGCCCCGCGCCGAGGTGCCCGCGGCCGGAGGACGTCTCAGTACGTCACGGTGATCCGGCGGGCGGGACCGTCGACGCGCACCGAGCCGCCGTAGGGGATGACGAGTTGGGGGTCCGTATGGCCGAGGTCCACGTCGAACACCGCCATCGTGCCGGGGGCGTACCGGGACAGCGCGTCCAGGACGGCGGCGCGCTGGTCGGAGGTGTAGCGGTGCCTGGACTCGGGTGTGACGGGCGGGCGGTCGAGGAACGACGCCTTGGCGCGGCCCATCAGCAGGGCGGGGAACCGGGCGAGGAGCCCGCGCTCGCCCATGCACCGCAGGACGCGGAAGACCTCGCGGGCGGGCGGCATCTCCTCGGAGGTCTCCAGGAACAGGACGTGGCCCTCGTAAGCCGCGGGATCCGGGTCGATCCCGCGATCGGCCATCAGCAGCCAGGACAGGACCTCCAGGTTGCCGCCCCAGGAGGGGCCCTCGGCGACCCGGTCCGGGCGGTGCCAGATCCAGCCGGCGCCGGGCTCGGAGGGCGGTTCGGCGGCGAGGGAGGCCGGGTCGGCCCAGTCGGCGTCGGTGTCGCGGAAGCGGTCGGCGGGGCGCAGTTCGTACGGGCCGGGGGTGAACAGCGCGGCACGCAGCGAGTCGGCGGTCATCGGGTGGACGCGCCCGGGACGGCCGAGCTGGGCCATCACCGTGGCGCCGTGGAAGCCGACGACGCCGGCCTCGCGCAGGAACACCAGCAGGTTGGTGTTGTCGCTGAACCCGAAGAAGGGCTTGGGGTTCGCGGCGATCAACTCCCGGTCGAGCAGCGGCAGCACCGTGATCTGGTCGTCCCCGCCGATGCTCGCCATCACGGCCTTGACCGAGGGGTCGGCGAAGGCGGCGTGCAGGTCGTCCGCCCGCTCCCGCGCGCCCGCCCCCGGCTTGCGCGTCGTCGGGTACTCCACCGGCTCCAGCCCGAACTCCTCGCGCAGCCGGCGCAGTCCCAGCTCGTAGGGCGCGGGGAACACGCCGGGCAGTCCGGCGGAGGGCGAGACGACGGCGATACGGTCGCCGGGCCGGGGCTTGGGCGGATGGACGGCGGAAGGTCGCATGCGGCGAGCTTAGGAGGCCGCGGCCGGCGGGAGCACGCGGGTTTCGGCGCCGGCGCGCCTCGGCGTGCGAGCCGGGTCCTGGGTCGGGCCGGGCCTCGGGCTTGGGACGGGTCCCGGGTACGGACCGGGCCTCAGCGTTCGGGCCTGGCCTAGGGTTTGGGCCGGGCCGCGGGTTCGGGCCGGGCCTCAGCCCTCGGGCCGCGTTCCGCGATCGGTGCGGGCCTCGATCGCGTGCAGCACGGCCACCATGTCGCCGGCCTCGTGGCCTTGGCGGACGGTCTCGGTGAACAGGTCGTGGCAGACGTCCAGGAGTGGGGCGGCGAGTCCCGCGTCCATGGCGGCCTCGGCGATGAGCTGGGTGTTCTTCAGGACGTCGAGGGCCGCGGCCTGGGCGGTGAAGTCGCGGGCCCGGAGCTTGGGGGCCTTCACCCGGGTCGTGGCGCTGGCGAGCGGCCCGGCGTCGAGGACGGCGAGGAACCGGTCGGTGTCGAGGCCGTGCCGCTCGGCGAAGTGGAAGGCCTCGGTGAGGCCGGTGACGCTGGTGATCAGGTAGAGGTTGACGGCGAGCTTCATCAGCAGCGCCGCCGGAGCCGCGTCCCCGCAGGCGAACGTCGCGGCGCACACCGGCTTCAGCAGCGCCGCCACCTCGTCGACCGCCTCGCGCGGCCCGGCGAGCATCCCCACCAGGTGCCCGTCCTCGGCGGGGCGGCGGGAACCCGAGACGGGCGCCTCGACGTAAGTCCCGCCGGCCGCGCGGACATCGGCCTCCAGACGGCGGGAGTACGCGGGCGCGGTCGTGCCCATGTGCACCACGGTGTGCCCGGCGACCATGGCGGCGAAGGCCGGGGTGCCCCGGCCCAGCACGCCGTCCACGGCCGCCTCGTCGGCGAGCATCAGGAGGACGGTTCCGGCGCGCTCGAACACCTCCGCGGGACCGGCCGCCACCCGGGCGCCGGCGGCGCGCAGCGGTTCGGCGCGCCCGGCGGTCCGGTTCCAGACGGTGAGGGGTGTGCCCGCGCGGGCCAGATTGAGGGCCATGGGCCGGCCCATGATGCCGAGGCCGAGGAAACCGATCTCCATGCCGCACCGCCTTCTGCTCCCGGGGAGTCGCCCCGCCGCCCGCGCGCCCGCCGCGGCTTGCCGTTCTATGACGGTCGTCATAATACTGGTCCTATGACAGTGGTCATAGGAAGTGGTGCTCCCGGATCCGACGCCTTTGACGCGTCCGGCGCGTCCGGCGGCCCGCGCGGGCCCGGTGGGCGGTGGTACGTCGAGCCGGCCGGCCCGCGGGACCGCGCGGGCCTGGAGGCGCTGTTCGCGAGCTGCTCGCCGGAGACCGTGCGGCTGCGGTTCTTCGGCCTGCCGCGCGCGTTCCCGCGGCCGTACGTCGACGACGCCCTCGCCGGCCGGCCCGACCTCCACGACGCCGTCGTCGGGCACCGCGGCGACCGCTCCCGGCCCGTCGGCCTGGCCGGCCTGGTCGCGCGCCCCCACGAAGAGGGGGACGGGAGCGGCGGTCACCGGGTCGCGGAGCTCGCCGTCCTGGTCGCCGACGACTGGCAGCGGCGCGGGCTGGGCGGCGCCATGACGGGTACGCTGCTGACGCGGGCCCGCGACCGCGGTGTCACGCGGGTGGCCGCCTCCGTCCTGCCACACCGGGCCGCGCTGCTCGCGGCGCTCGGGCGCCGTCCGGAACTGGTGATGGTGGGCGGCAGCGTGACCCGCGACGCCCGTACCGGCGTCTACCGACTGCTCTGACACCGGCTGCTCGCAGGAGGGAGACCGCGGCGATGACCGGACCGGTGACCGGCGGGGGCACGGAAACGGTCCCGGGCGAGGGGCCCGCGCGGCCAGGGGAGCCCGGGCGGTCCGAGGAACCCGGAACGCCCGGGCGGTCCGAGGAACCGCAGGCGCCGCAGGCCCCACGGGTGCCCGGCCCGCCCGCGGGGTCCGAGCCTTCCGGGGCGTCCGGGCCCTCCGCGGCGGCCCCCGAGGCCGCGTACGGGCCGCGCGAGCGCATGGTCTTCAGCGCGGCCCAGCTCATCCGCCGCGACGGCGTCGGCGCCACCGGGATGCGCGAGGTCGCCGCCCACGCGCGGGCGCCGCGCGGCTCGCTCCAGCACTACTTCCCGGGCGGCAAGGAGCAACTGGTCAACGAGGCCGTCGCCTGGGCCGGGCGGTACGCGGGCAAGCGCGTCGCGCGCTTCATGGCCGCCATGGACCAGCCGACCCCCTCGGGACTGTTCGCCGGCATGGTGGGGCAGTGGACGGAGGAGTTCCGGGCCGCGGGCTTCGGCGCGGGGTGCCCGGTGGCCGCGGCCACCGTGGACCGGTCGCGGACCGCCGAGTCCACCAGGGCCGCGGCCGCCGGCGCCTTCGCCACCTGGGCCGCGCCCGTCGCCGAGGCCCTGACCGGCATGGGCGTCCCGGCCGGACGCGCCCCGGCCCTGGCCACCCTCATGATCAGCTCCCTCGAAGGAGCGCTGCTGATCGCCCGCGCCGAATGCGACGCGCGCGCCCTGACCACCGTCGCCCGCGAACTCGGCCCGCTGCTCGACGCGGCGGTGGTACCGGGAGGCGCACAGGCGTAGGTGCGGGGCCGGCCAAGGTTTGCCCGCCAGGGAGCGGCGCCCGGTGCTGGGGTGCCCCCGCGCGGGCAGGTGGCGTTGCTCCCGCCGCAGGCAGGGGGAGGCGCCGTTGCCTGGTGGGCACCTCCCAGCCACCGTGCCGGAGGGGGCGCGAACCGGTGAACCTTCCCGGTCACCGCACGTGTCAGCCGATCGCCACCGCCGCGCCCGAGACCCGCACCCGGGTGTCGCCGGGGCGCAGCTCGACGTGCAGGACGCCGGGGCGGCCCAGGTCTTCGCCCTGGTGGAGGGTGAGGTGGGCCGGTACGGGACCGAGTTCGCGCAGGTACGCGCCGAAGGCGAGGGCCGCCGCTCCGGTTGCCGGGTCCTCGACCACACCGCCGACCGGGAACGGGTCGCGTACGTGGTACACGGCGGCGCTCTCCCGCCACACGAGCTGGACGGTGGTCAGGTCCAGGGAGGTCATCAGGGCGGTGAGCCGGTCGTAGTCGTAGTCGAGGTCGGCGAGGCGGGCGCGGTCGGCGGCGGCCAGCACCAGGTGGCGGTTGCCCGCGTACGCGATACGCGGCGGGAAGGCCGGGTCGAGGTCGCCGGCCGGCCAGCGCAGCGCGGCCAGCGCCTCGGTGAGCACGGCGTCGGCGACCGGTTCCGTGTGCGGCTCCACGCTGGTGAGGGTGGCCCGCAGGATGCCGTCGGGGCCGGCCTCGACGGTGACCGGGACCTCGCCCGCCCGGGTGCGGAACAGCAGGTCGCCCGGGCCGGTCCGCTCGGCCGTGGCCACCGCGGCGGCGACCGTGGCGTGGCCGCAGAAGGCCACCTCGGCCTTCGGGCTGAAGTAGCGCACGTCCAGGGTGCGGCCGTCGGCCGCGGTGACGAACGCGGTCTCCGAGTAGCCCACTTCGGCGGCGATCGCCAGCATCCGCGCCTCGTCGAGACGGGAGGCGTCCAGCACCACTCCCGCGAGGTTGCCGCCGGCCGGGTCGGTGGAGAAGGCGGTGTAGCGCAGGACCGCGGGGGCGTCGTCGCCGCCGGACGGCGCGGGCGGCTCGGTTTCGGGCACGGTACGGCCGGAAGTCGTCATGCCGAAGCGAACCCGAACGCGGCCGGGCGCATTCCCGTACCGCCCCCGGGGCCGTCCCCGCCCGCGGCCTCAGCCCCGGCCGATGTACGGCATCGTGGTCGCCATCACCGTCGCGAACTGGACGTTGGCCTCCAGCGGCAGCTCGGCCATGTGCCGGACCGTACGCGCCACGTCGGCGACGTCGATCACCGGTTCGACCGCGGTCGTGCCGTTGGGCTGCAGGATCCCGGCTCGCATACGGTTGGTCAGGTCGGTGGCCGCGTTGCCGATGTCGATCTGGCCGCAGGCGATGCGGTACGGCCGCCCGTCCAGGGACAGGGACTTGGTCAGGCCGGTGACCGCGTGCTTGGTCGCGGTGTAGGCGATGCTGTGCGGGCGCGGCACGTGCGCCGACACCGAGCCGTTGTTGATGATCCGCCCGCCCCGCGGCTCCTGCTCCTTCATCCGGCGGAACGCGGCCTGCGCGCACAGGAAGGCGCCGTGCAGGTTGACGTCCACCACCGCGCGCCACCGCTCGTACTCCAGCTCCTCCAGCGGGACCGCCGGGCCCGCGGCGCCCGCGTTGTTGAACAGCAGGTCCAGGCGGTCGCACCGCCTGCGTACCGCGGAGAACAGCGCCGCGACATCCCCCGGGCGGGTGACGTCGCAGGGCACGGCGAAGGAGCCGGGCGCCAGCGAGGCGGTCTCCTGCAGCGGGTCGGGGCGGCGGCCGGCCAGGGCCACCGTCCAGCCGGCGGCGGCCAGTTCGACCGCCACGGCACGGCCGATGCCGCTGCCCGCGCCGGTCACGATCGCGATCTTCGGGGAGTCGTCGGTCATGGCTTCGCAGGGTAGGCGACGCCGCGCCGGGTTCCGGTGCGCGCGGGCCCGCGGCGTGGTACGGATGGCGGTGGGCCCCACCCGCCGGCGGCCCACCGGGCTCCTGCCCGGGCTTCCCGCCGGGCGCGGCCCGCTTGCTGCCCGTGGCGCCCGATGGAGGTACGTGATGCCGTACGCCGAGCCCCTGCCGCCCGCGGAGATCGAGGAACGGCTCGCGCGGCTGCCCGGATGGGGCCTGTCGGACGACGGCCGCACCCTGAGGTGCGCCTACCGGCTGGCGCACCTGCCCGCCGCCATCTTCGCGCTGCACATCGCCGGCATCCAGGACGAGCTGAACCACCACTCGGACCTGACGCTCGGCTACGACACGCTCGCCGTCGCCATCACCACGCACGCGGCCGGCGGCCGGCTCACCGGGAAGGACTTCGAGCTGGCCGGCCGGATCGCGGGCGTGGCCGACGGGCACGGCGCCGCCGTCGCCTGAGCGTCCGGCGCGCCCTTGGGACCGGGCGGGCGCGGGTCAGTCGACGCCCGGGTAGCGCACTCCGACGCGGTCGCGGATCGCGTCCAGGGTGCGCATGACCGCCAGCGAACCGTCCAGCGGGACGAGGGGGGACTCGGTCAGGCCCGCGCGCAGGCAGCGCGCGACCTCGGCCGCCTCGTGCCGCATGGTGGAGCGGTCGGGGTCGGGGTGGACGTCGGACAGGTGCACGGTGTGGGGCGCGTGGCCCGGGCGGTGCAGCACGAAGCGGTCGGCGTGGAAGAAGCCGTCAGGGATCTCGATCCGGCCGCCGGTGCCCGCCACCACCGCGGGCGCGCCCGTGTCGGCGGTGATGGAGCAGCTCAGCGAGGCGACGGCGCCGCTGTTCCAGCCGAGCGAGATCGTGGTGTTCTCGTCGACCCGCTCGGGGGTCAGGTGGGCCCAGGCGGCCACGTGGTCCGGCTCGCCCAGGAAGAGGTGGGCGAAGGAGACCGGGTAGACGCCCAGGTCGAGCAGCGCGCCGCCGCCCTGCGCCGGGTCGCGCAGCCGGTGGGTGGGCCCGAAGACGCCGGAGAAGCCGAAGTGCGCGGACACGTGCCGCACCTCACCGACCGCGCCCTCGGCGACCAGCGTGACCATGTGCCGGATCAGCGGGTTGCAGTACGTCCACATCGCCTCCATCAGGAACAGGCCGCGGCCCCGGGCGAGGTCCACCAGCTCCTGCGCCTCGCGCGTGTTGAGGGTGAACGCCTTCTCGCACAGCACGGGCTTGCCCGCCTCCAGGCACAGGCCCGCCGCCGCCCGGTGCGCGGAGTGCGGGGTGGCCACGTACACCACGTCCACCTCGTCGTCGGCGGCGAGCCGCGCCCAGTCGCCGTACGTCCGGCCGATGCCGTACCGCTCGCCGAAGGCCTTCGCGGACTCCGGGCGGCGCGAGGCGACGGCCACCACCTCGGCGTCGGGCATCGTCTGCAGCGCCTCCGTGAAGGTCGCCGCGATTCCGCCGGTCGCCAGGATCCCCCAGCGCACCTTGGTGTAACGCTCGCTCATGCCGCCCCGCTCCTCGTGTCAAAAGCTGTTTCTCGCCGCCCTCGGACCCTGAGAGAATAGGCGCTGATTCAACTACTTCTCTGGAGAGTGCTGCCGTGCAGGACGCCGGGCCGACCATACCCGCGCACAGATCCACCGCCCCGCCCGCCCCCATCGCAGCCGCCGACGACGCCGGCCCCGGATTCCCCACGACCCTCCCGGGTGAGATCACCCGGTCCGCCAAGGCGGCCGGACCCGCCCGCGCCATCCGGACCGGCCGGGCCGTCCCGGCCGGTCCGACCCTCCAGGCCGCCGGCGCCGGCCGGGACGCCCGCCGCGCCGGCCTGCTCGTCACCCTCGTCCTGGGCGGACTCACCGCCCTGCCGCCGCTGTCCATGGACATGTACCTGCCGGCGCTGCCGCAGGTCACCCGCGCCCTGCACAGCCCGCCGGCCACCGTCCAGCTCACCCTCACCGCGTGCCTGGCCGGCATGGCGCTCGGCCAGCTCGTCGTCGGTCCGCTCAGCGACCGGTGGGGGCGCCGCCGCCCCCTGCTGGCCGGCATGGCCGTCTACGTGCTGGCCACCGCCGCATGCGTCTTCGCCCCGTCGGCCGGGGTGCTCATCGCCGTCCGGCTGCTCCAGGGCCTGGCCGGCTCGGCGGGCATCGTGATCTCCCGCGCGGTGGTCCGCGACCTGTACGACGGCGTGGCGATGGCGCGCTTCTTCTCCACGCTGATGCTGATCTCCGGGGTCGCGCCGATCGTCGCGCCCACCCTCGGCGGCCAGATCCTGCGGCTGACCGACTGGCGGGGCGTCTTCGCGGTCCTCACCGTGATCGGGATCCTGCTCACCGTGGTGGCGTGGCGCTGCCTGCACGAGACCCTGCCACCGCGGCGGCGGCACGCGGGACAGCTCTCCGGGACGTTCGGCGCGATGCGCGGGCTGCTCGCCGACCGGGTCTTCACCGGGTACGTCCTGGCCGGCAGCTTCGCCTTCGCGGCCCTGTTCACCTACGTGTCGGCCTCCTCCTTCGTCGTCCAGGACATCTACGGGGCCTCGCCGCAGACCTTCAGCCTGCTGTTCGGCCTGAACTCGGTCGGCATCGTCGGCTTCGGCCAGCTCAACGGCAAGGTGCTCATCGGCCGGGTGGACATGCACCGGGTGCTGGCGGTGGGCCTGGCGCTCATCGGCGCCGCCTCGGCCGCGCTGGTGCTGCTGACCACCGGGGTGTTCGGCCGGGCCTCGCTGTGGCAGATCGCCGCCGCGCTGTTCGTGCTGATGTCGGCGATGGGCCTGGTGCTGCCGACCACGAACACGCTGGCGCTGCTGCGCACCGAGCGCGCCGCGGGATCGGCGTCCGCGCTGATCGGTACCTCGGGCTTCCTGATCGGCGCGATCGTGGCGCCGCTGGGCGGCGTGGCCGGCGACGGCACCGCGGTTCCGATGGCGGTGACCCAGCTGACCTGCGTCCTCGTGGCCGCGGCGGCCTTCGTCGGGCTCTGCCTGCGGCGGCGGCGTACGGTGGAGGAACCGTAGACCGTCGCAGTGACCGCCGGGAGGACCCGATGGAAGCGAAGTCCGACGTTCCGGACGAGAGCAAGTGGGCTTTCAAGACCGCGGACAGCACCCTGCACACCGGGGCGGAGCACGCCGTGGACCCGGAGGACCTGGTCCGGCTCTCCGGCCGCGAACCGACCCCGGAGCTGATCGAGAAGGCCCGCAAGGCATTGGAGGAGCATGGCGCCGCCGCTGTCGAGAGGTACCTGCCCTGAGGCCGGTCTCGACACCGACGAGCTGAACCGGATCGTCCCGGAACTGGCGCGGTGGCTGGAACCGGGAACCGGTGGGCCGGGCCGCGGCCCGGACGGCGGCGGAAGCCCCCACCCCTGGTGCGCGGGCGCCGTCGTCCTGGCCGGGCGCGGGCCGGTGGTCGCCCTCCACGAGGCCATGGGCTGGGCCGTGCGCTACGGCGGGTACGACGAGCACACGGACCGCGGGGTGGATCTGCCGCGCGAGCGGTGGGTGCCGATGCGGCCGGACACGGTCGTCGACCTGGCCTCGCTGACCAAGCTCTTCACGGCCGTCGCCGCCGTCCAGCAGGCCGAGCGCGGCACGCTCGACCTCGACGCGCCCGTCGCCGGGTACGCGCCGGAGCTGACGGCCGCCGCCGCGCACGGCGTCACCGCCCGCCACCTGCTCGCCCACACCTCGGGCCTGCGCCCCGAACTGCCGCTGTACGACCTGCCGGGCCCGCGTGAGCGCGCCGCCCGGCTGGCCGCCGAGGAGCCGCTGGCCGCGCCCGGCACCGCGCGCCTCTACTCCGACCTCAACCTGCTGCTGCTCCAGACCGTGCTGGAGCGCGTCACCGGCCGGCCTTTGGACCGGCTGATCGCCGAGGACATCACCGGGCCGCTCGGCATGACCGCCACCCGCTACAACCCGCCCGCCTCCTGGCTGCCGCGGATCGCCGCCACGGAGGACCAGCGCGCACCCTGGGGCAAGCTGGAGCGCGGCATGGTGCACGGCGAGGTCCACGACGAGAACGCGTACGCCATGGGCGGCGTCGCCGGGCACGCCGGCCTGTTCTCCACCGCCTGGGACCTGGCGCTGTTCGCCCGCGCCCTGCTCGACGCCGGCGAGGGGACGGCCGGCGCACTGCTCACCGCTCCCTGCGCGGCGCTGCTGCTGGGCACCGCGCCCGGCCCGGACGGGAAAAGCGCCGCCCCGCTCGGCTTCGACGCCGGCCGGCCCTGGTTCATGGGCGAGCTCGCCGGGCGCGGCGCCGTCGGCCACACCGGCTTCACCGGGACGAGCCTGGTCCTCGACCCGGCGAGCGGCGCCTTCCTGGTGCTGCTCGCCAACTCCGTCCACCCCTCGCGCACCTGGCGCGACGGCAGCGGGCCCCGGGCGGCCGCCGGGACCCGCCTGGCGCGGGCACTGAAACAGAGCGCCGCGACAGGGCACTGAGAGGGTGCGCCGAAGCAGGGCGCCGCGGCACCGGGCCACGCCGCCCGGTCCCGCCCACCCGTCGGCCGCTAGCGGAAGATCCCCGTGTGGCCCAGCGAGTAGCGGCCCGGCTGCGGGTAGACGCACAGGCCGTGCGGGCCCGCGCCCACCGGGATCTTGGCCAGGGTGCGGCCGTCGTCGGTGCTGAGGGCGTACACCTCGCCGTCGTAGCGGCCGGACAGCCACAGCACCTTGCCGTCCGCCGAGACGCCCCCCATGTCGGGGCTGCCGCCGCCGTCGATCCACCACTTGGCGGTGAGGCGGCCGGTGGCGAAGTTCAGTACCGAGATGGAGCCCTCGCCGCGGTTGGAGATGTACATCGACTTCGAGTCGCGCGAGACGTAGAGCCCGTGGGCGCCCTTGCCGGTGCGCAGCAGCACGGGCTTGGAGAAGGTGTCGCCGTTCAGCTCCCACACCCCGTCGGCGACCATGTCGGCGACGTACCAGGTCTTCCCGTCCGGCGACATCTTCACGTCCTGCGGCATCGCCCCCTCGTACGGCAGCGTCTGCTGGCCGACCACCTCCATCCTGGCGGTGTCCACCTTCAGCAGCTCGCCGGAGAACTCGCAGGAGACGATGAAGTAGCGGCCGTCGGGGGAGAAGTCCGCGTGGTTGACGCCGTAGCAGCTCACCGGGACGACCTTCCTGACGGCCATGGTGTGCGGGTCGCGGAACACCAGCTGGCGGTCCATCGAGGCCATGACCACCGCGTACTTGCCGTTGGGGGTGAAGTACAGGTTGTACGGGTCGTGCACCGGCACCTCGTCGCCGACCTTGCCGGTGGCCGGGTCGATCGGGGTCAGCGAGTTGCCGAGGTCGTTGTTGACCCACAGGGTCCTCAGGTCCCACGACGGCACCACGTGCTGCGGCTGGGTCCCCACCGGGATCGTCCTGACCACCTTGTACGTCTTCGGGTCGATGACCGTCACCGTGTCGGACTCGGTGTTCGGCACGTAGACGAGCGAGGGGAACTTGCGCACCACCGGGGACAGGGCGCCGGGCCGGTCGGCGGAGTACACGTCCCGGCGATCGAGCACCGGCGGCATGCCGGGCAGGACCTGGACGGCGGGTTCCGGGCGGACGACGGCGGCCCTGGCGGTGGTGCGCGCCGGGGTGGGCGCGGGGTGCGTGCCGCCCCCGCTGCACGCGGCGCTCAGCAGCGCCGCGGACGCGAACAGGGCGGATGACAGGTGGCGGCGCATCAGGTCAGCAGCTCCGAGGTCGTGACCGCGCGCAGGCCGCGGCGGTGCAGGTCGTCGAGGATGCCGGGCAGCGCGGCCACGGTGCCGGGATGCCCGAGGTGCAGCGAGACCACCGAGCCGGGACGCGCCTGCCCGGCGAGCCGGGCGCGTACCGCGGCCGGGCCCGGATCGGTCCAGTCGAGGGAGTCCACGTCGTACGACAGCACGTGCGGATAGCCGGCCTGCCGGGCGAGCCGTACCACCAGCGGGGTGGCCAGCCGGGTCTGCGACGGGCGGAACCAGCGGCCGCGCGAGCCGGTCAGCTCCTCCAGGCGCCGCGCGCACCGCTCGATCTCGGCGGTGGCGGCGGTCTCCTCCAGCGCGCCGATGTCCAGGTGGTTCTGCGTGTGGTTGCCCAGCTCGTGGCCGCCCTTCAGGACACGCTCGGCCATCCCGGGGTGGGCGTCCAGCCAGGTCCCCACCGCCAGCACGGTCAGCCGCGCGCCCGCCTTCTCCGCGGCCGTGAGCAGCGCGGTGGCGAGCCCGGGATCGCCCTGCCCGTGGAAGGTCAGCGCCACCTCGTCGCGGTCTCCGGGCCCGTGCTCGATCTGGTCGGGAAGCCCGGGCGGCAGCGGCTTGTCCCGCCCGGGGGCGGGCGTGCGCGCGCCCGCCGCCGGATGGCCGGGCGCGGCGGCGGAGGGCGCGTGGGGGCTGCCCAGACAGCCGGACAGGGCGGAACCCGAGGCGGTCACGAGCAGGTTGCGGCGGGAGATCGGCTTGGACATCGCGCTCACCATAAAACGTAAAGTCCGATTTATTGGGCTTTGGGTGGGTCGCGTCGCGCG
Source organism: Streptomyces sp. HPF1205 (assembly GCF_020400825.1). Taxonomy (GTDB): domain Bacteria; phylum Actinomycetota; class Actinomycetes; order Streptomycetales; family Streptomycetaceae; genus Actinacidiphila. The sequence goes on along the minus strand of NZ_JAINVH010000002.1, from coordinate 391,310 downwards.
GAATGCCCCCGGCGGCGGCCCGGCCCGCGCGCCGGGCGGCGTTCCGGTGGTGCCCCGGCGGCATCCGGTGGCGTCCCGGTGGCATCCGGTGGCGTCCCGGCGGCTGGCATCATGGGGGCTCCGCCGAGGGGGCGCGCGTGGTGCGCGCGGGGAGCGTGGGGAGCAGGGGGGTGGAGCCGGTGGTGGACCGGACGGCGCGGGAGGCCGGGAGGGCGCGGCCCGAGCGGCCCTTCGGGTTCCGGGAGGCCCTGGCCCGCCTGCGTGACGCCCAGAAGAGCGCGAAGGGCGTCTCGCTGTACTCGCGCCACGTCAACCGGCCGCTCGGCCGCGTCCTGGCCGCCGCCGCGTACCGGACGGGACTGACCCCCAACCAGGTGACCCTGGCCAGCGCGGCCTTCAGCGCCGCCGCCGTGGCCGCCGTGGCGCTCGCGGAGCCGTCCTGGGGCCTGGCCGTGGCGGTCTGGGCCGGGCTGGTGACCGGGTTCGCCCTCGACGCGGCCGACGGGCAGCTCGCCCGCCTGCTCGGGGCCGGCGGCCCGGCCGGGGAGTGGCTGGACCACGTGGTGGACTGCGCCAAGATCACCGCGGTGCACGCGGCCGTGCTGATCACCTTCTACCGGCACTTCGCCCTGCCGGACGCCGCCTGGCTGCTGGTCCCCCTGGGCTTCCAGCTCACCGCCGTGCTGATCTTCTTCGGCGGCCTGCTTGCCGACAAGCTCACCCCGAAGGCCCCCGGCGCCGCCCGCCCCGCCCCCTCCACCCTGCGCGCGGTCGCCCTCCTGCCGGCCGACTACGGGGTCTTCTGCGCCGTCTTCCTGCTCCTGGGCAGCGAGCGCGCGTTCCGCTGGGCCTACACCGCCCTGTTCGCGGTGCACGCCCTGTTCCTCGCCGCCTTTCTCACCCGCTGGTTCAGAGCGCTCCGCTCGCTCCGTCCTCTTCCGGGCTGACCGGCGGCAGCGGCCCCTCCCGCGCCGTCAGGACGTCGAGCGCCCGGCGCAATTGCGTGCTGGAGGTGTGCACGGTGTACGGGAAGTACACGACCTCGACCCCGACCGAGGCCAGGTCCCGCTCCAGCCGCCGCCCCTTGTCCGTGCCTCGCCAGTCGTCGCCCTTGAACAGCACGTCGAACCGCACCCGGCGCCAGGTCTCCAGCTTGTCCGGTACGGTCTCCACGAAGGCCGCGTCCACGTACCGCACGCTGCGCACGATCTCCAGCCGCTCGACCAGCGGCACCACCGGCCGCCTGCCCTTGGCGAGTTCGGCCATCTCGTCGGAGACCACGCCCGCCACCAAGAAGTCGCATCTGTCACGGGCGTGCCGCAGGATGTTCAGGTGACCCACGTGAAAAAGGTCGTAAACCCCCGGCGCGTAACCCACCCGGTGCGACACCATCAGACGACCCCCCAGCCGTACAACGCCCGTCGGCGTCAGGGAGTCTAAGGGGTGAGGCGTCCGAGCGGGCGCGAGTCCGGCGCGGGGGAAGGGACGTTTTCCGTGGGGCGATCCGGTGCGCGACGGCTGCTGCTGGTGTCCACCAACTACGCGCCGGAGCACGCCGGTATCGGGCCGTACGCGACCCAGATCGCCGAGCACTGGGCGCGGCGCGGCGACGAGGTGCACGTCCTGGCCGGTATGCCGCACTACCCGGCGTGGCGCCTGGACCCGGCGTACGAGGGCGTGCGGCGGGTGACCGAGGAGCGCGCGGGGGTCACCGTGCACCGGCGCGCGCACACCGTCCCGTCCCGGCAGACCGCCCTGACCCGCGCGCTGTTCGAGGCGTCCGTGCTGGCCGGCGCCGTACGGTACCCGCCGGACACCGGCCGCCCCGACGCAGTGGTGGCCCAACTGCCCAGCCTGGCCGGGGCGGTCGCCGCCGCCCGGCTGGCCCGCCGCCACGATGTGCCCTTCGTGCCGATCGTGCAGGACCTGATGGGCGCGGCGGCACGGCAGAGCGGGATACGCGGCGGCGGCCGGGCCGCCGCCGCGGTCGCCGGGGCCGCCGAGCGGTACGTCCTGCGCCGCGCCGCCCTCGTCGGCGTCATCCACGAGACCTTCGTGCCCGCGCTCGTCGGCAGCGGCGTGCCCGCGGACCGCATCCGGGTCGTCCCCAACTGGTCCCACGTCAGGGCCCCTTCGCGTCCCCGCGAGGAGACCAGGGCCCGGCTCGGCTGGCCGCCCGGCGGCACCGTCGTGCTGCACTGCGGCAACATGGGTCTCAAGCAGGGCCTGGAGGTGCTGGTGGAGGCCGCCCGGCTGGACCCGCGGGTGCGGGTGGTGCTGATGGGCGACGGCAGCCGGCGCGAGCACCTGAAGGCGCTGGCGGGCGACCTGCCCAACCTGGACTTCCTGCCGCCCGCGGCCGAGGAGGACTTCCCGGACGTGCTGGCCGCCGCCGACGTGCTGGCGGTCACCCAGCGCGCCTCCGTGGTCGACATGAGCGTGCCGTCCAAGCTCACCTCGTACTTCGCGGCCGGCCGCCCGGTCGTCGCCTCGGTCACGGCGGGCTGCGGCAGCGCGTCCGAGGTCACCCGCTCCGGCGCCGGGGTGGTCGTACCCCCGGAGGACCCGCGCGCGCTGCTGAACGCGGTGCGCGCGCTGGTCGCCGACCCCGCGCGGGCCGACGCGCTGGGCGCTCGCGGCCCGGTCTACGCGGCCGCGTGCCTCGGCCGCGAGGCGGGACTGGCCCGCGTCGACGCACTGCTCGCGGAGGCCCTCGGCGAGCCCGCCCGTCCAGCGCCCGGCGGGACCAGCGGCGGCGTGAACGGCCCGGACGGCGGGAGTACGGAGGGCAGTACGGACGGCCGGGACGGCGGCAGCACGGACGGCCCGGACGCCGGGAGAACGGACGGCAGTACGGACGGCAGCACGGACGGCGGCGACGGCGGGAGTACGGACGGCCCGGACACGGGTACCGTTCCCGACGGCCGGGCGGACTCCGGGGCGCCGGACGGGATCAAGGGGGCGGTGGGGAGATGACCGGCGGCGAGCTGGGCGGCGGACCGGGCGGCGGGCCGGGCGGCCTGCCGCCGGACGAACCGGATCTGCTGCGCGAGCAGTTCCGGCAGCTGCTGCGCTACCGTGCGCTGATCGCCGCCGGGCTGCTGATCGGCCTGATCGGCGGCGCGCTGCTCGCCCTGTCGGGCGCGGACTCGTACAGCGCGACCAGCGACGTCATGGTCAGGGCGGCCACCGCCGACCCGTTCGCCACCGGCGCGACCGCGGACAAGGGCATCAACATCGGCACCGAGCGGCAGAACGCGATGAGCAGCGCCGTCGCGGACGCGGCCGCCGCCCGGGTCAAGCAGCCGGCCGTCCGCCTGACGCACTGCCTGCGGGTCACCAATCCGCCCAACACCCTCGTCCTGCGCTTCACCTGCACCACCGGCGACGCCCACGAGGCCGCCGACTGGGTCGACGCGCTCACCTCGGCCTACCTCGGGGCCCGCGAGGCGCAGACCCGGGCGACCATCACCCGCATGATCTCCGGCTACCGGGCCCAGCTCACCCCCCTGGTCAGGCAGCGCAGCGACCTGCTCACCCAGATCCAGCGGGCCAAGAGCGTGGAGATCGAGGGCACCTTGGTGTCCGAGCAGACCAACCTGCTCTCCCGCATCACCGAGCTCAACGGGGACATCAGCGGCCTCAAGGCCCTGGACACCACCCCCGGCGTGGTCATCAGGCCCGGCGTCGCGCCCGCCTCGCCGTCCGGTCCCGGGCTGCCGGTGCTGGTCGGCATGGGCGGGGCCCTCGGGATCGCGCTCGGCCTGCTGGCCGCGTGGGTGCGGCTGGTGTTCGACCCGTCCGTACGCTCCGAGTCCGAGGTGGCGCGGGCGCTGGACGCCCCCGTGCTCGGCACGCTGCCCAGGACCCGGCGCGATCCGGGGGAGCTGCTGGCCGAGGGGGACGGGCGGCTGGCCGAGGAGTACCGGGCGGTGGCCTTCCGGATCGGGCACGACAAGCGGTTCGCGGCGCGGCGCCGGCTGCTCGTGGTGGCCCCGCGCGGCCCCGGCGACGCGGCGGCCGGCGTCGCCGTCAACGTCTCCGCCTCCTTCGCCGAGATGGGCATGGAGGTGCTGCTGGTCGAGGCCGACCTGCGGGCCCCCTCGCTGTCCGCGCGGCTGCGCACGGCGCAGGGCGTGCGGCCCGCCTGGGCCCGCGGCACCGGCCCGGCCGAGGGCGGCTGGCCCGGGGGCCTGCACGTACCCATAGACGCGGGCGATTCCGGTTCCTTCGACCTGGTGCCGGGCCGCCGGGTCCGCAACGTGGCGCGGGCGCTGACCTCCGCCCCCGCGACGCGGCTGTTCGACGAGGCCGACGAGCCCGGCTCCGCGGTCGTCGTCCTCGCCCCGCCGGTCCTCGCCTACGCCGACGCCCTCGCACTGGCCGACCGGGTGGACGGCGTGGTGGTCGTCTGCGATCCGCGCGCGGTGCACCGCGCCGACCTGGTCCGGGTCCGCGAACTCGTCGAAGGGGCGGGCGGGTCGGTGCTGGGCGCCGTGCTGCACGGCGCCGAACCCGGCGCGGGCGGCCGTTTCTCCCGGTTCACGCGGTCCGCCGGCCCCGGCTCCGGCCGTGCCGGCGGCCGCGGGACGCGCCGCCGGGACCCCGCCGCCGACGGACCCCTCCCCGCGCCGCTCCCCGGCCCCGCCGTCCCCGGCACCCCCGGTGACGTGCCCGGCAACCTCCCCGGACCCCCGGAGCCGCACCCGGTCCCTTGACCGGCCCCGCCCCGCGGCACGCCCCGTCCGCCGCGGCCCCCGGGGCCGATCCCGCCCACCCCGCCGCGCCCGTACAACACGCGGATCCCGCTGCCGGCTCCGGTTCCGCTGCCGGCTTCGCCTCCGACGGCGACGTCGCCGGTCTGCGGACCCGCTCCGCCATCGTCAGCTCCGTCGCCGACCAGGCGGTGGCAGCCCTCACCAACATCGCCGTCCTGGTGGTGGCCGCGCGCCTGTCCTCAGCGGCGGCCTTCTCCGTGTTCTCCATGGTGTACATGGTGTTCACGGTGCTGCTGGGCATGAACGTGTCGTACGTGGGCCAGGCGCTGGTGCTGGAGCGCGGCTCGGACCGGGTACGCGCGGCCTGCCGCTCCGCGGTCGCCTTCACCGCGCTCGCCTCCTCGGTGATCGGCGCCGCCATGGCCGCGGGCCTGTTCCTCGCCACCGGCCCCACCGCCCGCGCGGTGGCCGTCCTCGGCCTCGTCCTGCCGGTCGTCCTCACCCAGGACGGCATGCGCTACTGCTTCTCCGCCCTGCGCCTGCCGCACCACGCGCTGGCCGCGGACACCGTACGGCTGCTGGTCGCCGTGCCCGCGCTGGCCGCGCAGCCGCAGGGGGCCGGCGCGGTGCGGCTGGTCGCCGTCTGGGGCCTGTCCGCCGTGCCCGCCCTGCTGACCGGGGCCGTCCTGCTGCGGCCGCGGCTGGCGGGCGCCCGCGCGGACGTCGGCACGTACCTCAGGAGGGGGCACCTCGGGCAGCGGTTCGTCGTCGAGTTCGGCGTCGGCAACGCCACCAGCCAGCTCGCCGTGATCGGGCTCGGCCTGTTCGCCGCCCCCCTCGCGGTGGGCGCGCTGCGCGGCGCCACCACCCTGTACGGGCCGATGAACGTCCTCTACAACTCCGCGACCGCCTTCGGCCCGCCGCTGCTGAACCGGGTGCGCGGCACCGACGACAAGGTACGGGCCACCGCCGTCCTCGCCCTGGCGCTCGCGTGGACGGCCGCCGCCTGGACCGCCGTCCTGATGCTGCTGCCCGACCGGGTGGGCCGCCAGCTCCTCGGCGACACCTGGACCGCCTCCGCCGCGCTGCTGCCGGCGTCCGGCAGCCAGTACGCGGGCATCGCGCTGGGCACGAGCGCCCTGCTCACCCTGCGGGTGCTGCGGCCCCGGGCGACCCTGCCCATCCAGGTCGTCTTCTCGCTCGCCTCCGTGGTGTGCATGCTCGGCGGCTACGCGCTCGACGGCGTCCCCGGCGCCGCCTGGGGCCTGTGCGCGGGCTCGGCGCTGAAGGCCGCCGCCCTGTGGCGGCGGATCGCCGTCGTGCGCAGGGCCGCGGACCCCGCCGCCGACCGCCCCGGCCACGTCACGGCAGCAGCTTCCGCCGGTCCTCACTGACCGTCGCCACCAGCGCCAGGCACAGCGCCGCGATACCGATCCGCCCGGCCGCCTGCAGCAGCGGCCCGCGCAGCAGGATGAACGAGTAGCCCGCCACCAGCGGCACCACCACGGCCGCCAGCGTGCCGGGCCGGCCCTCCGGGCCCGTGCGCCGGACGTACCGGCGGTCGGTGCGCGCCGCCGCGTACCCCACCACCAGGAACCCGGCAGCCATGCCCGGCGGGCCGAAGTCCAGCCACAGTTCGGCCCACAGCGGCGAGGACAGGTTGGTGTTCGTCATCCCCATCCACTGGCCGACCCGCACCCCCGAGTCCAGCGGTTTGCCGTGCCACACCGAGCGCGGCACGAAGAACAGCACGTCGGAGGCGAGCTGGCGGCCGCCGGAGTGCCCCGCTCCGGACTCCGCGAAGGTCAGCGTGTTCGCGAACATGCCCACCTGGTCGTAGTCCTTGACCGTCAGCGGCTCCAGCACCGAGCCCGCCGGGACCCGGTGGGCCGGGGCGGAGTCGTACCGGAAGCGGTCCAGGAACGGGAACAGGAGCAGCGCCGCCACCACCCCCGTCACCAGTGCGGCCCGGTAGACCGCCGGGCTGCGCGGGAAGACGGTGAACAGCAGGGAGAAGACGACCGTCAGGAACCAGTAGCGCGGGTTGGACACCGGGTTGTTGACGATCACGTTGAGCACCACGAGACCGGCCAGCGCCAGGACCACGGCCGGGCTGCGGCGGGCCGGCCGCGAGGTGGCCGTCCAGCGCACCAGCACCAGAAGCGCGAGCAGGGCGGGCACCGTGCCGAACCCGCGGACCAGCGCGGCCCCCACCTGGCTGGTGCCCGAGCCGCCGGTGAGCCCGCTCGCCCGCAGCGAGTCGCTGACGCCCTGCCGGCTGGTGAAGAACACCGCGGGCCCGCCGAGCTTCACGACGCACACGACGCCGCCCGCGTAGGCCACGGCGACCAGCAGCCACAGCCGCCGCCGGGACACCGCCGCCTGCGGCCGGGGCCTGCGCCACCTGGGCGCGGGGCGGTGCCGGGCCAGCAGGGCGCCCGTGTCGAACGCCAGACAGCCCACCAGCACCAGGGCGACCGCCCACGCCGTGTCGGACGGCGGCCCCACCACGGGCGTCGGCACCTGCCCGATCACCGCCTGGGCCAGCGGCGCCACCCCCATCGCCACGTACACGAACAGCCAGAACGCGCCCTGGACCAGCTGCCGCCCGCGGGCCAGCACCATCGCGGCCAGCCGCCCGCCCGCGTACACCGTCAGTGTGAGCTGCAGCCAGAACGCGGTGTCCCGCTCTCCCGTGCCGGGCTGGGCGGTCACGTACGCGGGCAGCAGGACGACCAGGCCCAGCACCAGGGGGACGGCGAAGGCGCGGGACAGGCCGACCCCGCCCGTCGGGCCCGCGGGCCCGCCCGCCCGGGCGCGCGGCCGGTCCTCGGCCGCGGGCGCGCGGACGCCGCCGCTCCCGCCCAGCACACCCGCCACGCCACCGCCCCCTCCGAGCGCCCGGCAGCGAGTCTAGTGCGGTGCCCGTGATCCTTCCCGGGTCCCGGCGCCGCGCCCTGACGTCGTCTCAGGCGCCCTCGTGCGCCCGGCGCAGCGCCGCGATGTCGAGTTTCTTCATCCCCAGCATCGCCTGCGTGGTGCGCGCCGCCTTCCCGGCGTCGGGGTCGCTGATCAGGCCGATCAGCTCCGCGGGCACGACCTGCCAGGACAGGCCGAACCTGTCCTTGAGCCAGCCGCAGTCGCCGTGCTCCCCGCCGCCCTCGGTGAGCTTGTCCCAGTAGTAGTCCACCTCGTCCTGGTCGTCGCAGTGGATCTGGAACGAGATCGCCTCGTCGAAGTGGAACTGCGGGCCGCCGTTGATGCCGACGAACCGCTGCCCGTTCACCGTCCACTCCACCGCCAGCACCGAACCGGGCTCGCCGGGCCCGGCGTCGGTGTAGCGGCCGATCCGCCCCTTCTCGCCGTCCTTGAACACCGACAGGTAGAAGTCCGCCGCCTCCTCGGCCTGTCCGTCGAACCACAGGGACGTGGTGAAGCCCTTCGTGACCATCTCCGCCTCCACGGGTGTGTCGGGTGCGGCGCGCGTGCCGCCGTCGTCCGTCAGGTTTGTCGTCGGGTAAGACGGACGCTCGCCCCGAAACTCATCGGTCGCCCGGTGACACGCCGGTACAGTGGGCCGACCGGGGGCGGGCGGGATCGTCAGGGGAGGGGGCCGGCCGTGCGGGTCCTGCACGTGGTCACGCTGCACACGCCGACGAACGACTTCGGCGGGCCGACCAGGGTCGCGCTGAACCTGTCCCGGGGCCTGCGCGCCCGGGGCGTGGACGCGCGGATCGCGACCCTCGGCGACGGCTTCCCCGGACCGCTGCCGGCCGCGATCGAGGGCGTGCCCTCCTTCGTCCACCAGGCCCGGCACCTGCTGCCCGCGTTCGAGGTCAGCGGCATCACCTCGCCCGGCCTGCTGGCCCGCGCCCGGCGGCTGGTGCGGGGCGCCGACGTGGTCCACGTCCACCTCATGCGCGATCTGATCACGCTGCCGTTCGCGCTGGTCGCCCTGGACAGCGGGGTACCGCTGGTGCTGCAGACGCACGGCATGATCGACCCCACCGAGAAGCTGTTCGCCAAGGCCGTGGACCTGCTCGGCCTCAAGCGGGTGCTGCGCCGGGCCGACGCCGTGCTGCACCTGACCGGCGAGGAGCGCGACGGCGTGCAGGCCGTCGTCCCCCGCACCCCGCTGCGCACCTTCCACCGGCTCGTCAACGGCGTCGCCCCCCAGGAGCGCCGCCCGCCGCGCGCCGGCCGCCCCCCGACCGTCCTCTACCTCGCCCGCGTCCAGGAGCGCAAACGCCCCCAGGACTTCGTCTCCGCCGTCCCGGGCGTCCTCGCCGAGCGCCCGGACACCCGCTTCGTCCTGGCCGGGCCCGACACCGGCGGCCTGACCGGACCGCTGCGCGACCAGGCCGCCCGCCTCGGCGTCTCCCACGCCCTCGACCTGACCGGACCGCTCGCCCACGACCAGGTGCTCGCCCGGCTGCGGGCCGCCGACGTCTACGTCCTGCCGTCCGTCGTCGAACCCTTCGCCGTGTCCGTCCTGGAGGCGATGTCGGTGGGCCTGCCCGTCGTGGTCACCCGCACCGGCGGCCTGTCGCCCGAGGTCGAGGCAGCCGGCGCCGGACGCCTCACCGCCAGCCGGCCCGACGCCGACAACGGCCCCCTGATCGCCCGCGCCGTCCTCGACCTGCTGGACCCGGCGGAGAACGCCAAGGCCTCCGACGCCGCCTGGCGGCTGGTGCGCGACCGGTTCTCCATCGACGCCGTGGTCGAGGAGCTGACGGCGGTCTACGAGGAGGTGGCGCGGCCGAGCCGCCGCGCCTCGCGCGCCTTCACCCCGATCTGCCACCGGTAGAAGCTCATCGCCACCGCGTAGTCGAAGCCCGCCCGGCCGTCCAGGAAGCCCCGCTTCCACAGGTAGGCGTAGGCGAAGGACACCAGCGGCTTGAACGGGGCGCGGTGGAAGACCTGCCCCTGGCGGGTCTTGGCCAGCCGCACCCCCTCCCGTACGTCCGGGTGGACCTCCAGCCACGCCTCCCAGTCGGAGTAGCGGTTGTGGCGGTCGAACCAGGTACGGACCGGGTCCAGGTCCTCGTGCTCGATGGGGGAGCGCAGCCGGCCCACCACGTCGGCCACCGGCTGGTAGTGGCCCTCCTGCTCGCCCATCCCCGGCGCGTCCAGGTCCCCGACCTCGGGGAAGCGGCAGCGGGTGCGGTCCACCAGGGCGCGCTTGACGATGGTGTGGCCGTGCCGCAGCCGCCGGCCGCCGAACCAGTAGCCGAGCGGGATGTCGTACGCCCCCGCGGGCGGCGGCCCGGCCGCGAACAACTCCCGCAGCTCCGCGAGCAGTTCCGCGCTCGGCGTCTCGTCGCCGTCCAGGAACAGCACCCACGGGATCTCGGGCCGCACCCGGTCCAGGCACCACTGCTTCTTCTTCGGGTACCGGCCGTCCCAGGCGTACGCCACGACCTGCGCGCCCAGGTCCCGCGCGATGGCCACCGTGGCGTCGGAGGAGTCCGAGTCGACCACCACGACCGCCTCGACCCGGCCGAGGACCGATGAGACGGTACGGGCGATGTTCTCCGCCTCGTCCTTGGTCGGGATGATCACGGCGAGCGGCAGCGGGTCCGCCGCGGGCGCGGTCAACGGTCTATCCGTACGGTCGCGCCGGCCAACTGGTCGGCGAGCTGGCGGACATCGGCGTCGACCATGATCCCGGCCAGCTCGTCGACCTGGACCCGGGCCTCCCAGCCGAGCAGGTCGCGCGCCTTGGCGGCGTCGCCGATCAGGGCGTCCACCTCGGCGGGGCGGCGGTACTTGGGGTCGAAGCGGACGTACCGCGTCCAGTCCAGTCCGGCGTGCGCGAAGGCCATCTCCACGAACTGCCGCACGGTCGCCGCCCGCCCGGTGGCCACCACGTAGTCGTCCGGCTCGTCGCGCTGCAGCATCCGCCACATCGCCTCCACGTACTCCGGCGCGTAGCCCCAGTCGCGGACCGCGTCCAGGTTGCCGAGGTAGAGCGCGTCCTGCAGGCCCGCCTTGATGCGGGCCACCGCACGGGTGATCTTGCGGGTCACGAACGTCTCGCCCCGGCGCGGCGACTCGTGGTTGAACAGGATCCCGTTCACCGCGTACATCCCGTACGCCTCACGGTAGTTGACGGTCGCCCAGTAGCCGAAGACCTTCGCGCAGCCGTAGGGGCTGCGCGGGTGGAAGGGCGTGCGCTCGTTCTGCGGCGGCGGCGCCGAGCCGAACATCTCCGAGGAAGACGCCTGGTAGACCCGGGCCTGCGTGCCGCTGGCCCGCACCGCCTCCAGCAGGCGCAGGGCCGACAGGCCCGTGACGTCCCCGGTGTAGAGGGGCGCGTCGAAGGAGACCCGCACATGCGACTGCGCGCCCAGGTTGTAGACCTCGTCCGGCCGCAGGTCGCGCAGCAGGTTCACCAGGGCGACCCCGTCGGTCAGGTCGCCGTGGTGCAGGACGAACGAACGGTCGCGCTCCTGCGGACCCTGGTAGATGTGGTCGATCCGCTCGGTGTTGAACGACGACGAGCGGCGCACGATGCCGTGCACGGTGTAGCCCTTGGACAGCAGCAGCTCGGCCAGGTACGAGCCGTCCTGCCCGGTCACGCCGGTGACGAGGGCGGTCCTTCCCACGTGTCGTCCCCCCAAATGCCCTGGTGTCGGCCATGGTTCAGGTGCTGGCAGAATGACCTAGCATGGCAGACCTCCTTCCGGCCAGGGCGCGGGTCTTCGTCGCGGGCCACCGGGGCCTGGTCGGCGGCGCGGTCGCCCGGCGTCTGGCCGCCGACGGGCACGAGGTCCTCACCCGCGGCCGTGACCTGCTCGACCTGCGGGACGCGGCGGCCACCGCCTCGTACCTGCGCGACACCCGGCCCGACGCGGTCGTGCTGGCCGCCGCGCGGGTCGGCGGGATCATGGCCAACTCCACGTACCCGGTGCAGTTCCTGGAGGACAACCTCGCCCTGCAGCTCAGCGTGATCGCCGGGGCGCACGCGGCGGGCGTGCCGCGCCTGCTCTTCCTCGGCTCCAGCTGCATCTACCCGCGTCTGGCCGAGCAGCCGATCCGCGAGGACGCCCTGCTCACCGGGCCGCTGGAACCCACCAACGAGCCGTACGCGATCGCCAAGATCGCCGGCCTCGTCCAGGTCCGCTCCTACCGCCGCCAGTACGGGGCCTCGTACATCTCCTGCATGCCCACCAACCTGTACGGGCCCGGCGACAACTTCGACCTCGCCACCGCGCACGTCCTGCCCGCCCTGGTCCGCCGCTTCCACGAGGCCGCGCGCTCGGGCGCCCCCGAGGTGATGCTGTGGGGCTCCGGCTCCCCGCGCCGCGAGTTCCTGCACGTCGACGACCTCGCCTCGGCCTGCGCGGTGCTCCTGCGCGAGTACGACGGGGACGAGCCGGTGAACGTCGGCTGCGGGGAGGACCTGTCCATCCGCGAACTGGCGGACCTGGTGCGCGAGGTCGTCGGGTACGGGGGCGCCGTCACCTGGGACCGCACCAAGCCCGACGGCACCCCCCGCAAGCTCCTCGACGTCTCCCGCCTGACCGGCCTGGGCTGGCGCCCGACGATCCCGCTCAGGGAGGGGATCGCCGGGCTCTACGAGCACTGGCTGAGCACGGGGTGACGGGCCGCCCACCTGCCGAGCCCTTCTTCTTCCGGCTTCTTCCGGCTTCTTCCGGTTGGCCTGCCGGCCGATCTTTTCCGGGATGACAGCCCAGCCGGTCATGGGGACCGCGCCTCTGGGGTGCGGTCCCCATGACCGGCTCAAGGTTGGGTCAGGAGATGGTGCAGTTGACGCCGTTGAGGGTGAAATCGGCGGGCTTGCTGGTATTGCCGGTGTGGGTGGCTTGGAAGCCGATGTCGGTGGATGCGCCGGCTGCCAGTGTCCCGTTGTAGGAGACGTTGGATGCGGTGATCGCGCCGCTGGAGCCGGTGTAGGTGGCGTTCCAGCCGCTGGTGATGGTCTGACCGCTCGGCAGGGTGAACGCCAGGGTCCAACCGTCGATCGTGGAGGTGCCGCGGTTGGTGATGTGGATGCTCGCGGTGAACCCGTCGTTCCAGGAGTTCATCGTGTAACCGACGTCGCACGCGCTGGACTGGCTCGGCGGCGGGCTGGTCGGCGGCTCGCTGGTGGGCGGCGGGCTGGTGGGCGGCTCGCTGGTCGGCGGCTCGCTGGTGGGCGGCGGGCTGGTCGGGGCCGTTTCGAAGGTGATGTTGGAGACGTAGGGGTTGATGTCCCAGCTCGCGTCCGAGTCGGTCTGGCTGGTGACGGGTTTGCCCTGGACGGTGAAGTTGGTGAAGTGCACGCCGACGATATTGACGGTCGAGTTGCGGCCGTGCAGGGTGACAACCTTCTTCACGTCTGAGGCGACATTGGTGAAGTAGGCGTCGCGGATCGTTGCGGTGTTCAGCGCCGTTCGCCAGGACGGCGGGCTGTCCTCCTGCAAGTCGATCAGGTTGTCGGTGTTCTCGACGCGGACGTTCTCCCATCGGATGTTCGAGATGACGGCGGTGTCGACCGCGTCGATCACCATCGAACGTCCCGCCTTCACCACATCGAGGTTGCGGAAGGTGATGCCGTCCATCGACGTGCCCTCGGTCTTGGTGCCGATCTTCGCGCAGCCCGAGTTGCTGTAACAGACGATGTTCTCGTGGGTGATGTTCTTGGTGTTGATCGTGCCGGTGGCGTTCTCGTTCTTGGTCGCCATGTTGTCGTCGCCGGTGTAGAGGAACGCGTTGGACAACAGGCCGTTGGTCGACTCGTCGAAGTCCACACCGTCGGTCTGGTTGTATCCGGTGTTGGGCCGGTGGTTGATCACCTTGTAGTTCTTGATCGTCACGTTGTTGCTGCGGTAGATCAGCGTGTTCCAGTAGCTGGAGTCACGAGAGATGATCCCGTCGATCTGGATGTTCGAGCTGTTGTCCATCTTGACCACGGCGAGGTTCAGGCCCTGGGCCCGCAACGACGTGCCGTTGCCGTCGATGACACCGCGACCCAGCACCTTCGCGTTGCTCACCTGATACACGCGCAGCAAGGCGTGTTGCATGCCCTCGATGTTGACTCCACCGCTGCCGGTGTTGAAGTCCGCCTTGTTGTTCGAGCCGTAGAGCACCGCCCCCGCCGCCAGGTACAGCGTCATGTTGCTCTTCAGCCAGAGTTCACCGACCAAGTACTTGCCCGCCGGTACATACAGGATGTTCTGGGTCGCCCCGGACGCGGCGTTGATGGCGCTTTGGATCTTCGAGGTGACCAGTGTGCCGCCGGTGTTGTCGACCCCGTAGTCCGCGAGGTTCTTGACGTTGGCGTCCCCCAGGTGGGGCGGGGAGGATTCGGGCGCGTCGATGAGGATGAACAGCAGATCCTTTGAGTCGAACTGCAGGATCAGGTAGTTCGGGCCGCTGTCGAAGGTGATCGTGTTGCCGCTTCGGGTGACCGCCAGGTTCCGGCTCTTGGGGCTGACGGTGTAGGAGGTGAAGCTTTGAGAGACGCTGACCGAGAACGTCGCGGTGCCCGCGCTCGCCATCGAACAGTGCGCGTAATTGACCTGATTGTCGGGTGCGTACTTGGTTATCTTCTCGACGAACAGCGGCGCGCTGTCCGCCGTGACGGTGTAGAGAGAGCTTTTCGTGGCGCCGGGCAGAGCGGGATCGGCGACGCAGCCGCCCGCGGCCAGGTCGGCCGAGCCGTTTGCGCCCGCGCTCGTGGCGGAAGTGGCGCCGAACACGGGTGCGCTGAGGGCGTTCGTACCGATGCCGACGCCAAGGGCGATCAGTACGAAGGCCAGTAGCTTGGCCAGTAGCTTCTGTCTCATGGCGAGTCCTTGTGGGGGGAATTGTTGTGGTGGCTGAGCGGCCGGAAGTAGCTGTCCGCGTCAGCCGGCCCGTCAGACCGGGCTGGGAGCGGTCGTCTGTCGTACGACGAGTTGCATGGGCGCGACCCGGCGCGAGTTGCCGGGCCCTTCACGGTCGTTGAGGAGGTCGACGAGGAGGTCGACGGCTGCCCGGCCGCATTGCTCCTTCGGTTCGCTGACGGTGGTCAGCGCGGGATTCACGAGGCCGGCGGTGGGGATGTCGTCGAATCCCACGACGCTGATGTCCTGCGGTACGCGGACGCCGCGCGCGGTGATCTGGCTGATCAGGCCGAGGGCGATCATGTCGTTGTAGGCGATCACCGCGGTGACCGACGCGGCGAGCAGGACGTCGGCGGCGGCAACGCCACCGACGTAGGTGGGGGACACGGTGCCGGTTTCGACCAGTTCCAGGCCCATCGACGCGGCCAGCGTCCGCACGGCACGGAGACGTTCGCGGTTGACCCACGATGTCTTCGGGCCGGCGACATAGCCGATGCGCCGGTGGTTCAGGGCGACGAGATGGGTGATCACCTGCCGCACGCCGTCGGCGTTGTCGAAGATGACCGACGGGATCTGACCCACGCGGCGGTTGAGCATGACAACGGGAAGGTCGGCGCCGACCAGGCGGAGATCCTCGTCGCCGGCACGAGGCGAGCACAGCAGAAAGCCGTCCACCTGCTTCGTCAGGGTATGGATGAGATCCATCTCCGCGGCGACATCTTCGTCGGTGTCAGCCAGCAGAACCAGGAAGTCGCACTCGTGTGCCCGGTTCTGGACCGCCTTGACGAGGCCGGCGAAGAACGGGTTGGCGATGTCGGGGACAACCAGACCCAGATTGCCGGTACGGCCGGTACTCAGTCCCCGGGCGACGCGGTTGGGGTGATAGCCCAGTTGCGCCGCGGCCTTCTGGACCCGCTCCCTGGTCGTCGCTCGCACCTTGTCCGGCGTCGCGAGCGCCCGGCACACCGACGACGCGGACACACCGGCGAGCCGGGCCACGTCCCTGATGGTCACCGTCATCTGGCCCTCTCCCAGTTCCTCGGGTGGTGCGGTGCCATGGGCGTTGCCGGGGCTGAGTCCCACCGGCCGACTGGTCGGCCACGTGCCCCGTCATCGCCCCCGAGAGATCGTTTCGAAGCGGTTTCGCGCTGATGTCAGTAGTGACCGGCCATCAGAAAGTACCCACAACCATCATCGGTGTAAAGAGCTCTGCTACCTGCTCTTATGATTCACAACATCCTTGAGTCCGCACGCGGGAACCGGTTCCAGAAGTGTTCCCTGACGGCGACATGGGAGCGCTCCCGTGCCAATGCCCGTGATCGTGTGACAACGCCGCAGGTAATGGCGGCGGCAAGGGAAGTCGTCCCGTGTGATCACCGAGCATGCTGTCGGTCGAGCTCACGGTGGCGGAGGTTCGGCGACTCCCGGCGACTCGTCGTCCCCGGCCCCCGCACCTGCGCGGACACCGAGGCCGGCACCATGCGCTGAACCGGTCGAACCGGTCGAACTGGCGCCGACGACGCCAAGCGGTCGCCCGCCGCTGTCATTACCTGCGGCGTTGCCACACGATCGAGGGGCGGTCTCCGTAGACCGCCCCTGACCGGGCCATCGCCCGCCACACTCCACCCGCCCAGCGAAACCCGCAGGTCAGGCAGCGAAATCCTGCTGGAGTACCTAGTACGCGCCCCGGCCGTCGACGACGGCCCGGAAGGTGCGGGCCATCACGTCCACGTCCCCGATGAGGGACCAGTTGTCGACGTAGCGCAGGTCCAGCGCGAGCGTCTCGTCCCAGGACAGCTCGCTGCGTCCGCTGACCTGCCAGAGCCCGGTGATGCCGGGTTTGACCGAGAGCCTGCGCAGCTCCACCTCGTCGTAGTGGGCGACCTCGTCCGGCAGCGGCGGGCGCGGGCCCACCAGGGACATCTCGCCGGCCAGCACGTTCAGCAGCTGCGGCAGCTCGTCCAGTGAGCAGCGGCGCAGGAAGCGGCCGACGCGGGTGACGCGCGGGTCGCGCCGGATCTTGAACATCAGGCCGTCGTTCTCGTTGGCTGCCCTCAGCTCGGCCTTGCGGGCGTCCGCGTCGGCCACCATCGTGCGGAACTTCCACATGGTGAACGGCCTGCCGTGCCGCCCGAAACGGGTCTGGCGGTAGAAGACCGGGCCCGGCGAGGTGCAGCGGACGGCCACCGCGATGGCGCAGAACAGCGGGGCCAGCAGCAGCAGGCCGACGGCCGCGCCGAGGCGGTCGAAGGCGCCCTTGAGGGCCAGTTGGAGGCCGCGCCGGGCGGGCGGCGCGATGTGCAGCATCGCGAGGCCGGCGGGGGCGTCGAGCTGCACCCGGCGCACCGCGACGTCCACCAGGCCCGGCAGCACGGCGAGGGGGATGCCCGCGTCGTGCAGGGCCCAGGACAGGCGGCGCAGCCGTTCCGCCGACAGCCGCGGGCCGGGCGCCATCAGCACCAGTTCCGCTCCCACCTCGGCGACCGCGGCCAGCACCACCGAGGCGTCCTCGGCCGGCCGCCGCGGGTCGAGCGGACCCAGCCGGGCGGGCACCGGCGCCCCGCAGGCCAGCCCGGCCCCGCCGACGGGGACCACGCCGACGACCACGTAGGCGTGCTCCGTCCTGGCGGCCAGGTGGCCCACCACGTGGTCGGCGCTGCTGGGCTCCCCGATCACCAGCACCCGGCGCACCGCCTGCGCCGAGCGCCGGTCGGCGATGAGGTGCCGGTGGGTGACGGTGCGGTCGGCCATCGTCAGCAGCGGCGCCGCGGTCACCCCGAGCAGCGCGTGCGCGGGCGCCACGATCTCGCCGAACGCGGTCCGCAGGACGGCCAGCACCCCCAGCAGGACCAGCCAGTCGCCGAGCACCGCCATCACGCCGCGGCTCTCGCCGATGACGTCGGCCGCGTACCGGCGGCGCAGCGCCCGTACGCTCGTCCAGACCGCCGCGGCGACGACCGCGCAGGCCAGCGGGTGCGGCTCGCGGAAATGACGCAGTACGAGCAGCACCGGCAGGGCCGGGCCCAGGACGTCGGTGGCCAGCGTCAGCGGCAGGTACCAGGCCGACTTCTCGCCGTAGGTGCTGTGCGCCCTGTGCACCAGGTGGGCCCGGTGGGCCCGGTGCACGCCGTGCCTGGCGCGCCTGCCGCGCGCCGCGTCGTCGCCGACCGCGGCCGGCCCGCCGGGCACCGGAGCGGGTGCGCCCGCGTCCCCGCCGGACGGCGGATGCCCGGGTACGCCGAGGGCACCGGTGCCACCCGGTGCCCTGGAGCCGACGGAACGTATGGATTCGGCGGAACGTATGGATTCCGCTGAACGTACAGGTTCGGCGGAACGTATGGAGTCGAGTGAACGTGCGGGCTCGACGGAGCGTATGACCCCGACGGCGTCCGCGGGATCCGGATGGTCGGTGCGATCGGCGGGATCGGCCCGATCGGGGCGGTCCGCGGAGCCGTCGCGGTCGCCGGGCTCCGCGGTCCCCATGGAGTCGACGGTGGTGGCGGCGTGCGAGGCGAAGGCCCGCCGCCCTTGTCTCGGTTCGCTTTCCGTGGATCCGGCCGGTACGGCCGGACTCTCTTCGACACGCCGCATGGACCCCCCTGGCACATAGCGACCGAATGGAGCGCCGCACTTCCCCAAGTGCGGCGACTCCGTAACAAATGGGAACGGTAGGGCACCGCGGTCCGCCCGCGCTGCGGATTGCGGAGATTGGGGGTGGTTCCGCGGTGGCCGCCACGCGCCGGAGGCGTGCGTTCCGGCCACCGGCGGTAAGGGGCGCGGGACCAGAAGGACGCCCCTTACAGTGGGGGCTTGTGTCCACAGTCCACCTGCCCGACGACCTCCGGGCGGCCCTCCTCGACCATCTGCACGCCACTGCGCCGAGCCAGGCATCCGCGCAGGTGGAGCGGCTGATCGAGAACTACCGCGGGGCCACGCCCACCCAAGCGCCCATCGTGCGGGACGCCGGGGACGCCGCCGCCTATGCCGCGTACCGGATGCCCGCGACCTATGCCGCCGTCCGGTCCGCGCTGGGCGCCTTCCGCGAGCGGGCGGGGGAATGGGCACCCGGCACGCACCTGGACCTCGGCGGCGGAACCGGCGCGGCCACCTGGGCGGTGGCCGACGCCTGGCCCGGCGGGGAGCACAGCAGCACGGTGCTGGACTGGTCACAGGCCGCGCTCACGCTCGGCCGGGCGCTGGCCGGGCACGCCGGAGCCGCTTGCGTGCGGCAGGCGCGGTGGACCCGGTCGCCGCTGGGCGGGGCCGCGCCGAATCTGCCGGAAACCGATCTGGTGACCGTCTCCTACGTCCTGGGCGAACTCACCCCCGGCGACCGCGCCTCGCTCCTCACGGCCGCCGCCGCGGCGGCCCGCGGCGCGGTGGTCGTCGCCGAGCCCGGCACCCCCGAGGGCTACGCCCGCGTCCTGGACGCCCGCGACCGGCTCGTCGCGGCGGGACTGACCGTCCTCGCGCCCTGCCCGCACGACGAGGAATGCCCGATGCGCGGCACCGACTGGTGCCATTTCGCGGCCCGCGTCCAGCGGTCCTCGCTGCACCGGCAGGTCAAGGGCGGCTCGCTGCCGTACGAGGACGAGAAGTTCAGCTACGTGGCGGCCGCCCGGCCGGGCGCCCTCCCCGCCGCCGGCCCGGCCGCCGCCCGCGTCGTGCGCCACCCGCAGATCCGCAAGGGCCAGGTCCTGCTGGACCTGTGCGTCCGCCCCCCGGGCCTGACCCGCTCCACGGTCACCAAGCGCCAGGGGCCGCTCTACCGCGCCGCCCGCGACGCCGACTGGGGAGAGGAGTGGACCGGCGCCGGCGAGTGAGCCCGCGCCGGTCCCGGGGCCGGCCGGCCTACAGCCACCCGTACTTGCGGAACAGCCGGTAGCACAGCCCCGACAGCACCGCCGTGACGCCCATCATGATCGGGTAGCCGAACTCCCAGTGCAGCTCGGGCATGTGGTCGAAGTTCATCCCGTAGAAGCCGGCGATCATCGTGGGGATGGCCAGGATCGCCGCTGCCGCGCTGATCCGGCGCATGTCGACGTTCTGCTGCACGGCGAGCTGGCTGAGGTTGGCCGCCAGCAGGCCGTCCACCAGCTCGCTGTAGGAGACCAGCCGCTCGCGGACCTGCGAGAGGTGGTCGGCGACGTCGCGGAAGTAGCGGCCCATCTCCGTGCCGACCAGCTCGTCCTCCTCCTCGCTGAGCCGCTGCAGCGGCCTGGCCATCGGGTTCACGGCCCGCTTGAACTCGATCAGCTCCCGCTTGAGCTGGTATATCCGCTCCGCGTCGTCGCCGTGCGAGGCGGAGAAGACGTCCGACTCCAGCTCCTCCACGTCCAGCTCGACCGCGTCGGCCACGTCGAGGTAGTCGTCCACCACCCGGTCGGTGATCGCGTGCAGCACCGCGGCCGGGCCGTGCGCCAGCATCTCCGGGCGGTTCTCCAGCGACTTGCGCACCCGGGCGAGCCCGGGAGCGCTGCCGTGCCGCACCACCACCACGAAGTCGGCGCCGAGGAAGATCATCACCTCGCCGGTGTCGACCACCTCGCTGGTCGCGGTCAGCTTCTCGTGCTCCACGAACACGATGGTCTTCAGCACCAGGAACAGCGTGTCGCCGTAGCGCTCCAGCTTCGGCCGCTGGTGGGCCTTCACCGCGTCCTCGACGGCCAGCGGGTGCAGCCCGAAGACCCGCGCGATCTCCTCCAGGTGCCCGGCATCCGGCTCGTGCAGCCCGATCCACGCGAAGCCGCCGGGACACTCGCGGGCCCGCGCGAGGGCCTCCTGGGGCGGCAGGGTCGCCGCCCGCAGCCCCCGCTCGTACACCGCGCAGTCCACCACCACGTCGGCGGTGACGCGCGGCTCCCGTGCCGCGCCGCCGTCCTCGTCGAGGGCGTGCCACTTGCCGCCGCGCCGCCACTGCCGGCCGACCCGCCGCATCCGCGAACCGCCGTCGCCGCCGTCGCGGCCGTCACCGCCGGGGTCCCGGTCGCGGTCCCGGTCCCGGTCCCGGTCCGCGTTCCCGTCCCGGTTCCGGCCGCGACCACGGCTGCCGTCCGCCTCGCCGCGCGGGGGCGGCGCCTCCCGCGGGACCGCCTTGCCGATCGTGGGCTTGTGGGTCATCGTGTCTTCTCCAGTACCGCCATCGCCGCGTTGTGCCCGGGCACCCCGCTCACGCCTCCGCCGCGAACCGCACCCGCACCGCAGAGGTAGACGTTCGCGTGACCGGTGCCGACACCCCAGCGCCCTGTGGCGCGCGTCACAGCGCCGTCGCCACCGTCGCCGTCGCCGTCGTCGGCGAAGGGCCAGGACAGGTCGCGGTGGAAGATGTGCCCGCCGGGCAGCCCCACCTCGTTCTCCAGGTCCAGCGGCGACTTCGCCTCCAGGCACGGCCGCCCGTCGGCGTCCAGTGCCAGGCAGTCCGCCAGCGGCTCGGCCAGCACCGCGTCCAGTTGCGTCAGCGTCGCCTCCAGCAGCTCCTCCTTGGCCGCGCGCGGGTCCGCCGCGAACAGCCGGGCCGGGGCGTGCAGACCGAACAGGGTGAGCGTGTGGAAGCCCCGCGCGGCCAGCCCGGGCGAAAGGATCGAGGGGTCGGTCAGGCTGTGGCAGTAGATCTCCGACGGCGGCGCGTCCGGCACCCTTCCCGCGGCGGCCTGCTCGTACGCCCGCTGCAGCCCGTTGTAGGACTCCGCGACGTGGAAGGTACCGGCGAACGCCTCGCGCGGGTCGGTCCGCGCGTCCCGCAGCCTCGGCAGCCGGCGCAGCAGCATGTTGACCTTCAGCTGCGCGCCCTCCGGCTTGTCCGGCCGCTCCTGCCCGAGCAGCCCGGCCAGGGCGTACGGGGAGGCGTTGACCAGCACGTCCTTGGCACCGACGGTACGGCCGTCACCATAGGTGACCTCCGCCTTCCTGCCGTCGGACGCCACCGCGGTGACCTCGGCGCCCGTGACGATCTCCGCGCCCGCCGCCCTGGCCGCCTCCGCGAGCGCGTCGGTGAGCGCACCCATACCGCCGACCGGCACGTCCCAGTCGCCGGTGCCGCCGCCGATCACGTGGTACAGGAAGCACCGGTTCTGCCGCAGCGACGGGTCGTGCGCGTGGGTGAAGGTGCCGATCAGCGCGTCGGTCAGTACCACCCCGCGTACCACGTCGTCGTGGAAGGCCGCCTCCACCGCGTCGCCCAGCGGCCGTTCGAACAGCGCCTCCCACGCCTCGCTGTCGCCGACCGCGCGCTCCAGCTCCGCGCGCCCGGGCAGCGGCCCGGTCAGCGTCGGGAACACCCGCTCGGCGACCCGCCGCGTCATCGCGTAGAACCGCCGCCACGCCTCGAACTCCCGGTCGGAGCCGGTCAGCAGCGCGAACCGCTCACGGGTCGCGGCCTCGTCCCCGGCGTCCACCAGCAGGCCGCCGTCGCCGTACGGCGTGTACGAGGAGATCCGCCGGCGCCGCGTCTCGAACCGCAGGCCCAGGTCCGCCACGATCTTCCGCGGCAGCAGGCTCACCAGGTACGAGTAGCGCGACAGCCGCGCGTCCACCCCCGCGAAGGCGCGGGTGGACACCGCCGCGCCGCCGGTGCCGGGCAGCCGTTCCAGGACCAGCACCGAGCGGCCCGCCCGGGCCAGGTAGGCGGCGGCGACCAGGCCGTTGTGGCCGCCGCCCACGATCACGGCGTCGTAGCCGGGACGAGAGGGAACGTTCATGGGCGGCCACGATACGGCGCCGCCGCCCCCGCACCTACCGCCCGGGCGCGGGTCGGATCTCCAGCGTGCAGCACTTCACGCTGCCGCCCGCCTTGTGGAGCTCCGACATGTCGACCGGGACCGGGTCGAAGCCGCGCTCGCGCAGCGGCGCCCGCAGGCCCCGGGCCGCGCGGGGCAGCAGGACGTGCAGGCCGTCGCAGACCGCGTTGAGGCCGAAGGCGGCGGCGTCCTCCTCGTCGGCCAGCAGGGCGTCGGGGAAGAGCCGGGCCAGCACCGCGCGCGAGCCGGGGGAGAAGGCGCCGGGGTAGTACATGACCTCGTCCGCCGCGCCGTCCAGCACGGACAGCGCGGTGTCCAGGTGGTAGAAGCGCGGGTCGACCAGTTCGAGGCCGATCACCGGGCGGCCGAAGAACTC
Organism: Streptomyces sp. HPF1205; assembly: GCF_020400825.1. GTDB lineage: Bacteria > Actinomycetota > Actinomycetes > Streptomycetales > Streptomycetaceae > Actinacidiphila. The sequence continues at coordinate 368,647 of NZ_JAINVH010000002.1, read as the reverse complement.
CTGCGCCTCCGTGTGCGACAGCAGGCTGCTGCGGAAGCCCTGACCGGCCAGGATCCAGGAGGTGGTGACCGCGAAATCCCCCTCGGCCTCGTTGACGTGGACCGGCTCACGCACCTCGGCGAAGCCGTGCGCGCGGAACCACGCCAGGTGCGCGGGCGCCTCCCCGGTCCGCTCCGGGTTGGCGAACCTCGCGCCCAGCACGTGGCCGTCCACCACCGTGGCGCCGTTGGCCGCGAACACCATGTCCGGCAGCCCCGGCACCGGATCGAGGACCTCCACGGTGTGGCCCAGTGCCCGGTAGCGGTCGCGCAGGTCCTCCCACTGGAAGAGGGCGAGGGCCGGGTCCACCGGCTTGGTCGGGTCCATCCACGGGTTGATGGAGTACGAGACGGCGAAGTACGCGGGCGGACACATCAGATACCGCCGCGGGGTGGAAGTGCGCAACGGGAGCTCCTCGGAGGGTGGTTGAGGTGCGGTCCTGGTACGGCCCCGGAGCGCCGGTCGGCGTTCCGGGGAGTGCGGGGACACACAGGCGCCCTCCCTCGGACGGTCGGCCCGCCGGGAGGACGCCTGGGCGTACGAGTGCATTGTGGGGCCTGATCGTCCACCCGGCGGGCGCCGGGACCGCAAAATATCCGCGCCGGGCGGTTCCCCTCGGTGCGGGCGCGATGCCGGTCCGGTGCGGGCGCGATGCCGGTCCGGTGCGGGCGCGGTGCCGGTCCGGCGTGGGCCCGTCGCCGGTCCGGCGCGGCCGGGAAGCGTTCCACCCCGGGTGGGTGTTCATTACGGCCAAGAGGCACGATGGTCCCCACCGTCCGCGTACCGTGTACCGCGACGGGGCCGGGGGCGAGGGAAGGAGCTCGATGGCAGGCAGGAGCAGATTGTCCGGGTGGCTGCGACGCGGCGCGGACAGTGGGACAGGTTCCGCCCGCCAGGCCCGACCGGCCCGAGCGGTCCGCGGCGGCCGCGGCTCCCGTACCGCCCGCGGCGCGCACCAGGACGGCCCGGCACCCTCACGCGACGAACTGACCCGCCTCGCCGCGCGCGCCGGATTCCCGCTGGCGCCCGCCGCCCACCCGGACGGCTTCGGCTGTTCGTGCGACCGTGTCGGCTGTCCCATCCCCGGCCTGCACCCGGTGTCGCCCGCCTGGCAGACCCAGGCCACCACCGACCCCCAGCGCGTCGACCACTGGCTGCGCACCCAGCCGCTCGCCAACTTCGTCACCGTCACCGGCGTCAACCACGACGTGCTCGACGTCCCGGCCGAGGCGGGACGGCTCGCCCTGGAGAAACTCACCGCCGACGAGGCCACCCTCGGCCCGGTCGCCGCGCTCGGCGAGGAGCGGATGCTGTTCTTCACCCTCACCCGCGCCACCGCCGACGAGGACGAGTGGTGGCCGTGCGCCCTCGACAGCCATCCCGAGACCGCCGACGAGCACCCCGGCATCCGCTGGCACTGCCGCGGCAGCTACGTACTGCTCCCGCCGTCGCGGCTGCCCTCCGGCGACACCGTCACCTGGCTGGACGCGCTCGGCCCCGACCTGCCGCTGCCCGACCCGCTGCCGGTGCTCGACATCCTCGCCGACGCCTGCGCCCGTACCGCCGCCGACGAGCCGGACCAGGGCACCGACCCCGACCCCGATCCCTACGTCGACCCCGCGCCGGCCGGCCGGGGACGCTGAGCCGACCGGGGACGCCGAGGCGGACGGGGACGCCGAGCCGACCGGAAACGCCGGGGACGCCCCGCGCTCGTGGGCCGCTCCCCGGCCGCTCCCGGGCTACTCGCCCTTCGCCGCCACCAGGCCGACCAGCCGGCTGAGGACCACCACCTGGCCGGTGCCCCCGCCGCCCGGCACCGTCGCCGCCTCCTGCGCCACCCGGGACAGCGTCACCGACGTGTGCGGGGTGCCCGTCATCAGGGCCCGGGTGTCCGGGTCGACGGTCAGCCGGTAGCCCGCGCGATAGGTGGAGCGCGACTGGTGGCGGGTGGCGAAGAACACCACCGCGCCCCCGTCCTTCGTCCGCAGCGCCACCGGGTCGAAGTCGCCGCCCTGTGCCGGCTGGTCGAGGTACTGCGTCACCGAGTTGGCGGTGCGCGCGTCGCGGGCCCGCACGGCGCGCAGCTGCGTGGTCAGCGCGCCCGGCGCGAACGAGGTGCCCGTGCCGTGCTGCAGGTACGAGGTGTAGGCCGCGCTCATCTGCCCCGGCTGGATCAGCAGGTCCGTCCCGGCCAGCGGCAGCGCCTGCGCGTAACCGTCCTTGTCCGTGGCGAACGAGGGCCCCTGCCCCGCCGCGTACACCGCCAGGAAGTCCGCCTTCCACGGCGCGCCGGCCGACTGCCGGCGGAACACCAGCAGCCAGCGGTCCGGGCCGCGGTTGTTCGCGGTGTCGGCCACGAAGAACTTCGGCCAGCCGCGCTGCCGCGGTATCCAGTACTTCGCCCCGGACAGCCGCAGCGGGGAGTACGAGGGGTTGCCCTGCGGACTGGCGGCGTGCTTGGCCCGCACCCCCGCCTCGTCGATGGCGCCGAGCGGGCCCGCCTCGCCCTTCGTGATCCGACCGGCGTCGTACGCCCTGACCGCCGCGTTGTTGCCCGCCGTGAAGCCGGCCAGCACCTTGGCGGCCTCACCGGGCCGTACGGACGGGATGTACGCGCGCTCGCCGTGCACCGTCACACACCCCGCCAGCGGCAGGCTCAGCGCGACGGCGGCTGCCCCGAGGCACAACCTGCGTCGGATCATGGCGCGTTGGGCTCCTTCGTACCTGCGGTGCACGCCGTCCCGGGCGTGCGGTGGGGCGCCGGAACGCGCCAACCCTACCGGTCGCCAGGACCGCCGGTCAGCGAAGGGCCGGTACCCGCAGGCGAAGGGACGCCGCCCGTCAGGGAAGGGTCAGCACCTCGGCGCCCTGCGCCGTGACCACCAAGGTGTGCTCGAACTGGGCCGTGCGCCGGCGGTCCTTGGTGACCACCGTCCAGCCGTCGTCCCACATGTCGTACTCGTGCGTGCCCAGCGTCAGCATCGGTTCGATCGTGAACGTCATCCCCGGCCGCATCACGGTGGTCGCCCGCGGGTCGTCGTAGTGCGGCACGATCAGCCCGGAGTGGAACGACGTGTTGATGCCGTGCCCGGTGAAGTCCCGCACCACGCCGTAGCCGAACCGCTTCGCGTACGACTCGATGACCCGGCCGATCACGTTGAGCTGCCGGCCCGGCCGCACCGCCCTGATCGCCCGGTCCAGCGACTCCCTCGTGCGCTCGATCAGCAGCCGCGACTCCTCGTCCACCTCGCCGACGGGATACGTGGCGTTCGTGTCGCCGTGCACCCCGTGGATGTACGCCGTGACGTCCAGGTTGACGATGTCGCCGTCACGCAGCACGGTCGAGTCGGGGATGCCGTGGCAGATCACCTCGTTGACCGACGTGCAGATCGACTTGGGGAAGCCGCGGTAGCCCAGGTCGGAGGGATAGGCACCCTGGTCGGTCAGGTACTCGTGGGCGATCCGGTCCAGCTCGTCCGTGGTCACCCCGGGAGCGATCGCCTTGGCCGCCGCCTCCATCGCCTGCGCGGCGATCCGGGAGGCGACCCGCATCCTCTCGACCGTCTCCTCGTCCTGCACCTCGGGGCCGGTGTACGGGGACGGCCCCGGCTTCCCGACGTACTCCGGGCGGGGGATCGAGGCCGGGACCCGGCGGGTGGGGGAGAGCGTGCCGGGGACGAGCGGCGGGCGACCAGACATGCCGACGAGTGTATCGGCGGCGCATGGGGCAGGCTGGCGGCAGGGACACGCCGCCTGACCACGGAGGACGAGATGGCGCTCTTCAAGGAGCGGAAACCGGCCGGCAAGCCCGGCGAGTGGTTCTACTGCCTGAAGCACAAGAAGGCCGAGGAGGGCCCGGAGTGCCCGGCCAAGGACCGCTTCGGCCCGTACGCCACCAAGGCCGAGGCCGAGCACGCGATGGAGTCCGCGCAGGAGCGGAACAGGGAGTGGGACAACGACCCCAGGTGGAACGACAGAGGTTGACGCGCCGCGGGCGCGGCGGACTTCCGGCCCGGGGACCCGCGCCTGCTCAGCCGGTCCCGGCCCGCTCCGCCGGGTCCGGCGCGCCCGGCCGCGCGGAAGGCCCCGCCGGATCCGCCGCCGTGTAGGCGAGCAGGGCAGGCAGGCCCGCGGCCAGGAGGCCCACGGCGGCGGTGCAGGCGAGCCCCCCGGACCAGACCGACACCCGCGCGTCGGTGACCGCGGCGACCCCGCCGCTGCGCACCTGCCCGAGCTGCGGGCCCAGGGAGTACGAGAGCAGCTCGATACCCGCCAGACGGCCGCGCAGACCCTCGGGGACGATCTGGTTCCACATCGTGGCGCGGCCTATCCCGCTGACCATGTCGCAGCCTCCGGCGACCCCGAGGAACAGCAGCACCGACCACACCGAGCCGGCCCAGCCCGCCAGGGCCATCGCGATCCCCCAGCCCGCGGCGGCGAGGACGACCATCCGGCCGTGCCGGCGCACACGCGACGTCCAGCCGCTGGTCACGCCGACCACCAAGGAGCCGACGGACCCGGCGGCGTACATGAAGCCGAGGGACCACGGCGCCCCGATCTCGTCGGCGAGGAACGGGAACACCGCCGCCGGATACGCGAAGAACATCGCCGCCAGGTCGATCGCGTACGTGCCCAGCAACTCCTTGCGGCTCCAGGCGTACCTGGCGCCCTCCGCGATGCTGCGCAGGCTCGGCCGGGGCGCGTCGTGCGAGGCGGGGGAGGGGCGCAGCATCAGGCCGCAGGCGACCGAGAAGGCGAAGGTGGCCGTGTCCAGGCCGTAGGCCCAGCCCGTGCCGGCCCACGCGATCACCAGGCCGGCGACGGAGGGGCCCGCGATCGCGCCGACCTGCCAGCGCAGACCGTTCAGCGCCGCGGCCGCCGCTAGCTGGTCCCTGGGCACGATCCGCTGCACGATCGCGTCCAGCGCGGGCCGCTGCAGTCCGGTGAGGGCGCTGGACAGGGCGGCCACCACGTACAGCGGCCACACCATCGGGTGCGGCAGCAGCGTGTCGGCCAGCAGTACGGCCGCCAGCAGCCCCTGGGCGGCCTCCGTCGCGGTGATCAGCAGCTTGCGGTCGACCGCGTCCGCCAGGGCGCCGCCGTACAGGCCGAACACGACGAGCGGCACGAGCTCCACCGCGCCGACCGCGCCCACCGCCGCGGCCGAGCCGGTCAGGTCCTTCAGCTGCACCGGGAGCGCGACGAAGGTCAGGAAGCTGCCGAAGTTCGTGACGACGCCGGCCAGCCACATCAGGCGGAAGTCCCGCGAATGCCGCCAAGGCGTCAGGTCGGGCAGAAGGGCGCGGGCCCGGCGGGAGCGCGACGCCGCCCGCCCCGACACGGGCTCCTCGGGTGCGGAGGTCTTCCCAGGTGGCGCGGGTTCCTGCGGGTCGGTCACGAGGCCGGATTGTCCCCGGCCCCTTCCCGCGGCGGCAACGCAATTTCGCCGCTCGCGCCGTGTCAGAACACCGTCCCGGTTCCGTATCGCGGCGACCGGAGCTGGCAGGATCGCGGGTATGACGAACCCTGAGGAAGGCAAGAAGGCCCCCGCGAAGGACCCCTGGGACCTGCCGGACGTGTCCGGGCTGGTGGTCGGGGTGCTGGGCGGGACCGGCGACCAGGGCCGCGGGCTGGCGTACCGGCTCGGCCGGGCCGGGCAGAAGGTGGTCATCGGGTCGCGCAGCGGCGAGCGCGCCGCGGCAGCCGCCGCCGAGCTGGGCGAGGGCGTCGAGGGCGCCGACAACGCCGAGTGCGCGCGGCGCAGCGACATCGTGATCGTGGCCGTGCCCTGGGAGGGGCACGGCAAGACCCTCGAAGCGCTGCGCGACGAACTCGCCGGCAAGCTGGTGGTCGACTGCGTCAACCCCCTGGGCTTCGACAAACAGGGCGCGTACGCGATCAGGCCCGACGAGGGCAGCGCCGCCCAGCAGGCCGCCGCACTGCTGCCGGACTCCCGGGTCACCGCCGCCTTCCACCACCTGTCGGCCGTGCTGCTGCAGGACCCGCGGGTCGAGCGGATCGACACCGACGTGATGGTGCTCGGCGACTCCCGCGCGGACACCGACCTGGTCCAGGCGCTCGCCAACCGCATCCCCGGCATGCGCGGCGTCTTCGCCGGCCGGCTGCGGGGCGCCCACCAGGTGGAGTCGCTGGTCGCCAACCTGATCTCGGTCAACCGCCGCTACAAGGCGCACGCCGGCCTGCGCCTCACGGACGTCTGATCGGCCGGCCCGCGTCCTACGGCGCGGGCACGTGCCGGGGTACGCGGGCGGTGGGTGACAATAGGGGAAGACCGTCGTACGGCGACGGCGTCGCGGAACCGGAGAGGGGACGTCCTGCGTCCCACCTCCGCGACCCCTCGCGACGTCGTACGTCCTGCGTCCGACGCCCGCCGACAGGAGCCCTCCCGCCATGCCCCGCCTCGCCACCTACGCCCTGGTCCTGTGCCTGCTGGCCGTCGCCGCGGCGGTGGTCTCCTTCGTGCACGGGAGCTGGCTGGGCATCGTGTGGGTGCTGCTCGCGGGCGTCACCAGCAACATGTGGTGGTTCTACCGGCGCCGCGACAAGGCGCAGGAGGCGGCGCGCACCGCCCGCTGAGCACGTACGGCCGGGCCGGGAGCGCCCGCGGGACGTACGCCCGGAGCGCTCAGCCCTGGTTCTTCCAGAAGCGGAACAGGGTGTAGCCGTAGTCGACGTACATGGTGGGCACGTTGAACCAGCCCATGACCGTGTCCATGGCGTCCCAGAACTTCACGTTGACCGACGGGATCCACAGCACACCGAAGACGGCGAGCAGCCCGAACTGGGCGAAGGGCTCCATCTGGCGGCGCACGTTGTACGACAGCCAGGGCTCCCAGATCCCGTAGCCGTCCAGACCCGGGACCGGCAGCAGGTTGATGGCCGCCGCGGTGACCTGCAGCGAGGCCAGGAACGCCAGCGCCGCCATGAAGTCCGTCGGCCAGGTGTCGGCCTTGTGCAGGGCGAAGGGCAGCATCAGCACGACGGCGAAGACCAGGTTGACCAGCGGGCCGGCCGCCGAGATCAGGCTGTGCCGCCAGCGCCCGCGGATACGGCCGCGCTCGACGAACACCGCGCCGCCGGGCAGCCCGATGCCGCCCATGATGACGAAGATCACCGGCAGCACGATGGACAGCAGAGCGTGCGTGTACTTCATCGGGTTCAGCGTCAGGTAGCCCTTGCCGCCGATGGAGATGTCGCCGCTGTGCAGGGCGGTGCGGGCGTGCGCGTACTCGTGCAGGCACAGCGAGACGACCCAGCCGGAGACGACGAACAGGAAGACCGCGAAGCCCTTGTTCGAGGCGAACTCGCGCCACACGGCCCAGCCGGACACGATCATGACCGCGGCGATGGCGAGGAAGATCGGGCTGATCCTGCTGTCGTCGCCGCGCTGGGTCCGGCGGATCGGGGTGACGCTCATGGGACGGGCTCTCCGGAGGCTGCGACGAGGGAGGGGGAAAGGGGTGTGGGGGTCGGGGCGGGTCGGGGTCAGGACGGGGGCGGAACGGAGACGGGAACGGGGCGGGGTCGGGACGGGCGGTTCGGTGCGCCGGACAGGACCGGGCCGGGCCCGATCATGTCATCCGCGGCGGTGACGGCACAGGCCGTGCCCGGAAAACGCTCGGCGCCGGGGCGGGGTTCCGCGCGGCCGGCGACCGGGCCGGGACCGGCCGCCGGCCGGCCGCGCGGGGCGGACCGCCGCGCGCCCGGGCGCCTTCGGCCCGGTCGCCGGGCCTGTGGACAACTCGGGGCGGGCGGACGGCCGACTCCGTAACAATGGGGCTGTGCGATACATGATCCTCGGTACGACTCAGGTCCTGCGGGACGACGGGACGCCCGTCGCGCTCGCGGGCGGGCGGCTGCGCGCGCTCCTCACGGCGCTGGCGCTGCGGCCCGGCCGGGTGATCGGCGCGGATGCGCTCATCGACGAGGTGTGGGACGGCGAGGCGCCCGCGGGCGCCACCGGCGCGCTGCAGGCGCTGGTCGGACGGCTGCGCAAGGCGATCGGGCACGAGGCGGTCGGCTCGGTCGACGGCGGCTACCGCCTGGAGGCCGCGCCGGAGGACGTCGACCTCCACCGCTTCGGGCGGCTCGCCGAGGAAGGGGCGCGGGCACTGGCCGACGGCGACCCGGTCAAGGCCGTCGGCCTGCTCGGCGACGCGCTGGCACTGTGGCGCGGCCCCGCGCTCGCCGACCTGCCGGACCGCGCGACCGCCGCCGTGCGCACCGAGTCGCTCCGGCTGGACACCGCGCGGCACCGGATCACCGCCGAGCTGGCTCTGGGCCGCGCCGACCGTGTGCTGCCCGACCTGGCCGAACTCGTCGCCGCCCACCCGCTGGACGAGCCGTTGCGCGCCCTCCACATCCGCGCCCTGCGCGCGGTGGGACGTACCGCGGACGCCCTGGCGGCGTACGAGGCGGTGCGGGTCGAGCTGGCCGACCGGCTCGGCACCGATCCCTCGGCCGAACTGCGCGCCCTGCACGCGGAACTGCTCAACCCGCGGGACGCGGCCGGCGCGCCGGGCGGTTCACCGTGGGCCGCGGCCGGGCGGGCCGCCGCCGGGCTGGCGGGAGGGGACTCCATCGCGAGCGCGGGCGGTACGACCGGGGCCCCGCCGTCCCCCGGGCCGCGGGCGGACGGGCCACGCGGGTCGGACGGCGCCTGGGCCGAAGGGGCGGGCGGCGCTTGGGCGGGCAGCTCCTGGGCGGGCAGTTCCTGGGCGGAGGGGACGGCGGACGGGACGGGCCGGGCGGTGGCGGGCGGCCGGGCGGCCGTGGGCCCGCGGACAGACGGTTCGGGGCCGAGCGGGCGGCCGGACGGGCAGCGCCGGCCGGGCGCGGGACCCCGCCCGGTGGGCAACGCGAGGGCACGGCTGACCAGCTTCGTCGGCCGGGAAGGCGAGCTGGCCGCCGTGCGGGAGGACCTGGAGCATGCCCGGCTGGTCACGATCACCGGGCCCGGCGGCACCGGGAAGACCCGGCTGTCGCAGGAGACCGGCGACCAGGTGGCGGACCGCTGGCCGGACGGCGTGTGGTACGCGGAGCTGGCCCCGGTGAGCGATCCCCGGACCCTGCCGGAGGCCGTGATCAGCTCGCTGGGCCTGCGCGAGACGCTGCTGCACGCCGGCGGCGCGGCGGAGGCGGCCATCGCCGCCGAGATCAAACCGAAGGACCCCACCAGTCAGCTCGCCGACTACTGCGCCGGCCGCAGCCTGCTGCTGGTGCTGGACAACTGCGAGCACGTGATCGACGCGGCGGCCACCCTCACCGAGCGGTTGCTGGCCGCCTGCCCCGGAGTGTCCGTGCTGGCCACCAGCCGCGAACCCCTCGGCGTGCCCGGCGAGTTGGTACGCCCGCTGGACCCGCTGCCGGACCCGACCGCGCTGCGGCTGCTCGCCGACCGGGGGGCGGCCGCCCGGCCCGGCTTCCGGGTGGACGACGACCCGGTGGCCTGCGCCGAGCTCTGCCGGCGTCTCGACGGCCTGCCCCTGGCCATCGAGCTGGCCGCCGCGCGCCTGCGCAGCCTGTCACCGCGTCAGCTCGCCGACCGCCTCGACGACCGCTTCCGCCTGCTGACCGGCGGCAGCCGCACCCTGCTTCCCCGCCAGCAGACCCTCCGCGCCGTCGTCGACTGGTCCTGGGACCTCCTGCACCCCGCCGAGCGCGTCCTCTTGCGCCGCCTGGCCGTCTTCCGCGGCGGCTGCACCCTGGAGGCCGTCGAGTCGATCTGCGCCGACCCGGGGGAGCCGGTGGTCGCGGCGGCCGGTCCCGCCGCCGCGGGCCCCGGCCGGATCGAGGCAGCGGACGCTGCTGCCCTGCTGGCCTCCCTGGTCGACAAGTCGCTGGTGCTGGCCGACCTCACGCCCGACGGGGGGCGGTACCGGATGCTGGAGACCATCGGCGAGTACGCGGCCGAGCGGCTGGAGGAGTCGGGGGAGCGCGAGGCCGTCGAGCGTCGCCACATCGCGTACTACCGCGAGTACGCGAGGACCGCCGACCCGCGGCTGCGCGGCGCCGGCCAGCGGGTGTGGTTCGACCGGCTGGAGCGCGAGCACGAGAACCTGCGGGCCGCGCTGCGCCGGGCCGTGGCCGCGGGTGACGAGCAGGAGGCGCTGGTACTCACGCTGAGCTGCGCCTGGTTCTGGGAGGTGCGCAACTACGTCTCCGAGCGCCGCCGCTGGCCGGCCGCGGTGGCGGCGATGGGCCCCGACCCGTTCGAGCATCCGCCGGCCCTGGAGCCGGTCGAGCGCGGCCCGCTGGACGACCCGCCGCCGCTGACCGGACAGCGGCTGATCGAGGCCCGCCGATGGGTGCGGGTGGTCGACATGGCCGCGGCCGAGGGCGAGGTCGAATGGTGGACCGACCCGGCCCTGGTCGCCGTCGGCCAGAGCATGATCGCGGCCTACCCGCCGCATCTGCCGCAGTCCGCCCGCCCGCCGGGCATCCTGCGTGCGTACGGTGCGTTCTTCTCCGGCGATTTCGACCGGCTGCGCACACTCGTGGACGACACCGTCGAAGCCTGCCGCCTCCACGGCCGCGACTGGGAGCTGGCCTTCTCCCTCCAACTGCGCGCCAAGATCAACAACGATGCCGCGGAACGCCTGCCGTTGTCGCTGCGCGACATCGAGGAGAGCCGCGGCATCTTCCAGCGGCTCGGCGACCAGTGGGGCACCGCCGAGACACTCGCCGCGGAGGCCGAGGCGGCGTCCAACAGCGGTGACTGGGAGCGCGCCGCCGCCTGCTGCCGCGAGGGCGGCGAACTGGCCCGCGCGATCGGCTCCCACCAGCATGTCCCGGTCTTCACCGTCCGGCTCGGCGACGCCCTCGCCAACTGCGGCCAGGTCGAGGAGGGCGAGCGGCTGCTGCGCCAGGCCATAGAGGAGGCCGACGGGTTCGGCGCCACCGCGGACGGCACAGCCTTCTACGGCCGGGTCCTGCTGGCCAACCTGCTGCGCAACCGCGGCGCGTACGGCGAAGCGCTGGACGTGATCGAGTCCGCCATCACGACGCATGAGACGGGCAAGGGCCGCAGCGGGGTGCCGGGCTTCGTCAGCAGCCTGCTGTACGCGATGAAGGGAACGCTGATCGGGCGGCTGGGCGAGCCCGAGGCGGGCATCGCCCTCTTCACCTCGGCCATGAACGATCTCGTCGCCCACCCGCTGGCCGAGGTGATCACCCCAAGGATCGGCATCCTGCTCACGCCCGGCGCCATCGAGCTGCTGGTCCTGCTCGCCGAGCGGGATACCGCCCCGGCCGGCGGAGGCGAAGCACACGGCGGCGACGCGGCCGGCGGAGCCGAAGCACACGGCGGCGACGCGGCCGGTGCGAAAGCCCTGGCCAGGGCGCGCCGCGCCGCCGTTCTGGCCGGCGCCCACGACCGGTTGCGGCCCACCGCGGCACCGCCGGCCGAGACCCGGTCCCTCCACGCGGTCGTGACGCGGGTCCGGGCGCTGCTCGGTGACGAGGCGTACGAGGCCGCGTACGCCGAGGGCGGCGGCCTCACCAGCGAGGAGGCCGCCCCCCTCATGCGCGACGTGGACTGACGCCCGCGGCCCGACCTGCGGCCCGACCCGCGGCACCGCCGTACCGGGGTCGGGGACGCGGCCGGGGTCGGGACCGGGGCCGGGGTCGGTCAGGTCTTCTTGCGGAACCGCGCGACCGCCAGCGGTGCGGTCACCGCCGTGATGCCCACCGACCAGGCCAGCGTGACCCAGACCGAGTGCGCGACCGGGCCGCCGTTGATCAGCGCCCGTGCCGCGTCGGCGAGGTTCGACAGCGGGTTGACCTTGGTGAAGCTCTGCAGCCAGCCGGGCATCGTGGTGGGCTTGGCGAAGATCGAGCTGCCGAACTGCAGCGGCATCAGCACCAGCATGGCCACTCCCTGCACCGCCTGGGCCGTCTTCATCGTGAGTCCCAGCAGGATGAAGATCCACATCAGCGAGGCGCCGAAGACCGCGGACAAGGCGATGGCGGCCAGCAGGTGGAACATGTCGGTCGATATGGTCAGGCCGAGCGCGAAGCCCATGCCCAGCAGGATCGCCGTGGCGATCATCATCCGGCCGAGCTCCACCACGATCTTGGCTATGAGCACCGAGGACCGCGCTATGGGCATCGTCCGGAACCGGTCCATGACGCCCTTCTGGAAGTCGTCATTGATACCGGTGCCGACGGCCATGGAGATGTTCATGCCCATCATCGCCATGAGGCCGGGTATCACGTAGTTCACGTACTCCTGCTGGTGGCCCTTGCCGGAGACCGCGCCGCCGAAGACGTACACGAACAGCAGGGTGAAGATCACCGGCATCAGGACCGCGTCGAACATCGACTCCGGGTCCTGCTTGATCTGGAGCATGTTGCGGCGGGCGAGGGCGCCGATGTGCCGCAGGTTGTTCCGCAGGCCGATCCGGCCCTCGCCGGCCGCCGCCGCCTTCGCCGGCGCGCCCGCCGTCACTGTCGCCGCGCTCATACCCCGACCTCCACTTCGTCCTTGGCTTCCTCGGCGGCACGGGTGCCGTCCCTGCTGTCCGTGCCGTCCGTGCCGTCGGCGCCGCCGCCGTCGGGCTGCCGCGTGCTCTCCGGCTTCTGGCCGGTGATGGCCAGGAACACCTCGTCCAGGCTCGGCAGATGGGTGCCTATGCCGGCGAGGGAGAAGCCGCGCGCGCCCAGCAGGGCCACGACGGCGGTGAGTTGCTCGTCGCTGGCGATCGGCACGTTGACCACGCCCTCGGCCGGGTCGGGCTGGGCGCCCGCCACCCCGTCGAGCCGGGCCCCGGCGAGCGCGGCGGCCATCGCCGGGACGTCCGCCGGATCGGCCGGCCTGATCCGCAGGGTGCGCCCGCCGACCCTGGCCTTCAGCTCCGCGACCCCGCCGGTGGCGATCACCCGGCCGCGGTCCACGACCGTCAGCTCGTCCGCGAGCTGTTCGGCCTCCTCCATGTACTGGGTGGTGAGCAGGACGGTCGCGCCGTCGGCGACCATCGAGCGGACCTCGTCCCACACCTCGTTGCGGGTGCGCGGGTCCAGACCGGTGGTCGGCTCGTCCAGGTACAGCACCGCCGGCCGGCCGATCATGCTCGCCGCCAGGTCCAGGCGGCGCCGCATCCCGCCCGAGTACTGCATCGCCGGCCGCCTGGCCGCCTCCGTCAGCGAGAACCGCTCCAGCAGTTCGTCCGCCCGCGCCCTGGCGTCCTTGCGGGACAGGTCCAGCAGCCGGCCGATCATGTACAGGTTCTCCCGGCCGGACAGCTTCTCGTCCACCGAGGCGTACTGGCCGGTCAGGCCGATCGCCCGGCGCAGCTGCCGGGGCTGGGTCAGCACGTCGTAACCGGCCACACGGGCGGTGCCCGCGTCCGGCCGCACGAGCGTGGACAGCACCCGCACCAGTGTGGTCTTGCCCGCCCCGTTCGGGCCGAGCACGCCGAGCACGGTGCCCTGGCGCACGTCGAGGTCCACCCCGTCCAGGGCCTTCGTCGGACCGTAGTGCTTGACCAGCCCCCGTACCTCGACGGCGGCCGTCCCGCCGTTGTCCGTCATCCGTCGCGTCGTCATGCCCACCACCATGACGGGGCCCGCCGACACCGCGCCCATATCCCGCCGACACGCCCCCGCGGCGCCGCGTGCCCGCCACGTCGGTGCCGTGTCGGTGCCCTGTAGGCGGGACGTCGGCGGGACGCGGGTGGGACGCCAGCGGGACGCGGGCGGGACGTGAGCGGACCCGGACGGGGACGTCGGCGGGACGCGCGCCGGCCGGTCAGGCGGGCTGCACGGGCACGCTGACCAGCAAGGACCCGTCCGACGCGCGGACCTCGAAGCGCTTGATGTCCTTCTTGCGCAGGCCGGTGGCGCCGTGCACGGTCAGCGGGGTGGGCTGCGCGCTCGTGCCGTAGCCGGCGTCGGGCACCGACCAGGTGGCGACCGTCTGCCGGGCGCCGCGCGGGCCGACCGCGACCAGGCTGCAGGTCAGCGGGCCGCGTACACCGCTCAGCCGCAGGTCGACGGCGGTTCCCCAGGCCTTGTCGGCGACCCCCACGACCGCCGACGCGCCCGTTGCCGGATTGCTCGCCGAGTGCCGGTCGGACGCGAGCACCGGGGCCGCGGCGGTTCCGCCGCCCGCGCCGGCCGACGTGGCGACCACGGCCACCGCGGGACCACCGACAACCAGCACCGCGGCCGTGGCCACCGCCGCCAGCCGGCGTCGCCTGCGCGTACGGCGCTCGTCCGACACCCGCGCCAGCAGCCGGTCCAGCATCGCGTCGCCGCCGGGCGGCTCGGCGTACCAGATGCCGTCCGCGCGCAGCTCCTCCAGGACCGGCAGCACCCCGCTCAGCTCGTCCAGCTCCCGGCCGCACTCCTCGCACCCGGCCAGGTGCTCCTCGAACCGGGACATCTCCTCGTCGTCCAGCGCCCCGAGCAGATAGGCGCCCACGTCCGCATGGGGTGTCATGAGGTGGTCACCCCTCTCTCCTCCAGCGCGTTCCGCAGGGCGCGCAGTCCGTAGAACACCCGGGACCGCACGGTGCCGGGCGGCAGTCCCAGCTCCTCGGCCGCCTCGTTGACGGTACGGCCCCGGAAGTACGTCTCGACCAGCACCTCGCGGTGGGCGTCCGACAGGTCCCGCAGGGCGTCCGAGATCGTCATCAGCCGCAGCGACCGCTCCAGTTCGTCCCGCGCCGGAAGCTGTTCCAGGGCGGCGGGAGAGGTCTCCCGCGGCCGAGACATGCGTCCGCGGTGGCCGTCGATCACGATCCGGCGGGCGACGGTCACCAGCCACGGCCGCAGCGACCGCGCCGAGGCGTCCAGCTTCGAGGCGTTCTTCCAGGCCCGCAGCAGGGTCTCCTGGACGACGTCCTCCGCCTGGTGGCGGTCGCCGGCGACCAGCCGCAGCACGTAGGCGTACAGGGCGCCGGCGTGTTCGCGGTACAGCGCCCGCATCAGCTCCTCCTCCGGAGCCGCGTCCGCTCCCGCCGCCGGGCCGTCCTGGGGAGGTGGGGGTGGTCCGTCCACGCCCGCATCCTGCCGTACGCGCCGCTCCCGGTCGAATGCGCGCAGTGCCGCACGTGCCATCGGATCAGTACCCGTAGCCGCCGCCGCTGGACGGCGCGTTCGTCGGCGAGGAGCCCGAGCCGGAGCCCGAGCCGGCCACGGCCGTGCCGCCGGCCACGGCCGCGCCCCCGGCCGGCGACCCGGAAGATCCGCCTTCGCAAGACGCGGACGACGATCCCGACCATCCCGATGATCCCGACGACGTGCCGCGCGCGGTGGCGGCGGCCAGGATGCCCGCGGTGAACACTCCGGCCACCGCGGCGTGCCGGCGAGTGAAAACGGTCATGGCGACTTCCCGTGTCCGGTGCCTCCGCCGCCGAAGCGGCGCTCGGCGACATATACGGAACGGGGGGCCGAATTACTCGGAACCACTCGGACGCCGTGCGGGGAGCGGGCCGGCGGGCCCGGTCGCGGCGGCGGCGCGGCTGATGACCGCGGCGCCGCCGCCGGGCCGGGCCCGTGCCGGCGGAGCCGTCGGCGGAAGGCGTCCACCGACGGGGGGAGGCCGGTGGAAGGCGTCCACCGACGACGGACGGTCAGTGGAAGGTGTGCGCCTCGGCCGGGAAGGCACCCCCGACGACCTCGTCGGCGTATGCCCGGGCCGCGTCCCCGAGGACCTGCCGCAGGTTCGCGAACTGCTTGGTGAAGCGCGGCACCTTTCCGCCGGTCATGCCCGCCATGTCCGTCCAGACCAGGACCTGCGCGTCGGTGTCGGGGCCGGCGCCGATGCCGATGGTCGGGATGTGGAGGGAGCGGGTGACCTCGGCGGCCACCTCGGCCGGGACGAGTTCGAGGACGACGGCGAAGGCCCCCGCCTGCTCGGCCGCCTTCGCGTCGCGCAGCAACTGGTGGGCGGCCTCGTCGCCGCGGCCCTGGACGCGGTAGCCGAGGGTGTGCACGGACTGGGGGGTGAGGCCCAGGTGGGACATGACGGGGATGCCCGCCTGGACGAGGGTCTCGGTCTGGGCCAGCGAGCGCTCGCCGCCCTCCAGCTTGACCGCGCCGACCCCGGACTCCTTGATCAGCCGGGTGGCGCTGCGCAGCGCCTGGACCGGGCCCTCCTGGTACGAGCCGAAGGTCAGGTCGCCGACGACGAGCGCGCGGCTGGTTCCGCGCACCACCGCCGCAGACAGCATGGCCATGTGGTCCATGGTGACCGGCACGGTGGTGTCGAAGCCGAGGTGGCAGTTGCCCATCGAGTCCCCGACGAGCAGGACGGGGATGCCCGCCTCGTCGAACACCGACGCGGTCATCGCGTCGTAGGCGGTGAGCATGGGCCACTTCTCGCCGCGCTCCTTGGCGGCGAGCAGGTCGCGCACGGTGACCCGGCGCGTGCCGGCGCCCCCGTAGAGCGCCCTGGGGTTGTCGGTGGCCCGCGCGGAGTCCCGCGGGGGCTTCTGGGCAGCAGGAAGTTGCGTCATGGTGACGGCTCCTTCATGTCATCTCGAGGCGCCCTCACGGCGTCCCCGGACCACCTCCATGCTGGCACGACCGCCCGCACCGGGAAAGGGGAGACGGGTTTTACCACGGCTTTACGATACGAGACGGCTCCGTATCGTTAATCGACGTACGCTGCTTCCATGGCCGCATCTCAGCTATCTCAGATATCCGTCTCCGGGACGATCCACCGCCGCCGCTGGGCGATCCTGGTCACCCTGCTGTTCAGCGTGCTCGTGGTCGTCCTGGACAACTCGATCCTCAACGTGGCGATGAAGACCATCGCCCAGCCCGCTCCGACCGGCCTCGGCGCCTCGCAGAGCGAACTCGAATGGGCGATCAACTCCTACACCCTCGTCTTCGCCGGCCTGCTGTTCACCGCGGGGCTGCTGGGCGACCGGCTCGGCCGCAAGAAGGTGCTGCTGGCCGGCATGTTCGTCTTCGGCGCCGGGTCGGCCGCGTCCGCGACGGCCGGTTCGGCCGCGCAGTTGATCGCGTTCCGCTCGGTGATGGGCCTGGGCGGCGCGCTCATCCTGCCCGCCACCCTCGCGATCATCATGAACGTCTTCGAGCGCGAGGAGCAGCCCCGCGCCATCGGCATCTGGTCCGGCGTGGTGGGCCTGGCCATCGCGGTCGGCCCGATCACCGGCGGCCTGCTGCTGCAGCACTTCTGGTGGGGCTCGGTCTTCCTGGTCAACGTGCCGGTCGTGATCGTCGGCCTGATCGGGATGGCCGTCCTCGTACCCGACTCCAAGGACCCCAGGCCCGGCCGGCTGGACCCGATCGGCGTGCTGCTGTCCATCGCGGGCCTGGTCCTGCTGGTCTACGGCATCATCAAGGGCGGCCAGTACGGCGACTTCGGCCGCCCCGAGGTCTGGGGCACCACGCTGGGCGGCGCGGCCGTCCTGGCCGCCTTCGTGGCCTACGAGTCGCGCAGCGACCACCCGGCGCTGGACATGGCGTACTTCAGGAAGCGGCAGTTCTCGGCGTCCGTCGCCGCCATCGGCCTGATCTTCTTCGCGCTGATGGGCGTGACCTTCTTCGTGGTCTTCTACACCCAGTCGGTGCGCGGCTACAGCGCCCTGCAGTCCGGCCTGCTGCTGCTCCCGCTCGCGGCCGCCCAACTGGTCTTCGCGCCCAGGGCACGGCTGCTGGTCGACCGGTTCGGCGCCCGCGCGGTCTGCGTGGGCGGGATGACGCTCACCGGCGTGTCCTTCCTCGGCTTCCTGCTGCTGGGCCGGAGCACGCCCATCTGGGTGCTGGAGGTCACGTTCTTCCTGATGGGCACGGCCATGGCGCACGTGATGCCGCCGGCCACCGTCATGATCATGTCGTCGCTGCCGCGGGAGAAGGCGGGCTCGGGCTCCGCGGTCAACAACACCTTCCGGCAGGTCGGCGGCGCCCTCGGCGTGGCCGTCCTCGGCTCGGTGATGTCCACCCTCTACCGCAACGGCGTCCGCGACCACCTCGGCGTGCTGCAGCCCGGCGCCCGGCACTCGGCCGGTGAGTCGATCGAGGCGACCCTCGCCGTGGCGGAACGCATGGGGCCCAAGGGTCAGGCGCTGATCCAGCCCGCCAACGACGCCTTCCTGCACGCCATGCACATCACGGCCGTCGCCGCGGCCGCGGTCGCCCTGTTCGGCGCGGTCACCTCCCTGGTGTTCCTGCCCGGCAGGCAGGCCGACGCCGCCGTGGCCCCCGGCGCCGCCCCCGAGCCGGAGAAGGTGGGTGCCGAGCAGTGACGGACTCCGCCGCGGGCCTCGCCGCCTCGTCCGCCGTCGCGGCGGGTACGGCCCCGCCTCCACCGGCCGCGCCGCCGCCTGACCCGCGGCGGCCGGACGCGGCGGGGCCCGCGGGCGGCCGCCGCGGACGGCCGCGCAACGCCGCCGTCGACAGCGCCGTCATCGAGGCGGTGCTGCGGCTGGTGTCGGAGGGCACGAGCATCGCGGAGCTGTCCATGGAGAGCGTCGCCAAGGAGGCCGGTGTCGGGAAGGCGACGGTGTACCGCCGCTGGCCCGGCAAGGGCGCGCTGCTGCTGGACGTGCTCACCGCCGTCGAGGAGCCGCCGCCCGAGCCGGCCGGCCGGGACCTGCGCGAGGACCTGATCGCCCAGGTCGACGGGACCCGCCGCCGGAACCTGGCCAAGCAGGGCAACGCGCTGCTGCGCAACATGCTGATGTACCTGCACAGCAGCCCCGAGTTGTGGGCGCGTTACTACGAGGGCGCCATCGTGCCCCGCCGCCGCGTCCTGGCCCGGCTGCTCGAACACGGTGTCGCTACCGGCGAGTTGCGGCCCGCTATCGGCGAGGACCTGGAACTCGCCGTCGACATGGTGGTCGGCCCCGTGCTGTACCGGGCGACCATCCGGCCCGACCGCCTGACCGACGAGACCCTGCCCGAGCGGATCGTGAACGCCTTCCTGGAGGGCGCGAGGGCCGCATGAGCCCCGCGGCGTGCCCGTGCCCTCCCGTATGACCGTCTCGTCACAGCACACCCGAACGCAGCACTGCCCGGAACCCACCGCCCCCCGCGGTCCGTCGCTTCTCATACCGATCCCCTAAGGTCGGCAGAGCAACCGGCACGGCAGCGAGGTTCCACATGACCCAGGCGCACGGCAGCACGGACGCGACGACGGACGGCACCGGCAGGCCCGAACGCGGCGCCGTACCGAAGCTGCGGGCCGGACTCGTCGAGCCGTTCCTGCGGTGGTGGCGGCCGCGCGGCATGTGGCGGCGGGGAATCGTGCTGGCCGCGGTCGCGGTGCTGCTGGCGCTGCTGCTGTCCTTCCACTCCCGCCTGCCCAACCGGATAGGGAATGTGGGCAGCCTGTCCGAGACGTTCCTGCCCTGGTCGGGCCTCGCGGTGCCGGTGCTGCTGGTGCTGGCGCTGGTCCGGCGCTCGACGACCGCGCTGGCCGCCGTGGTGCTGCCGCTCGCGCTGTGGCTCAACATGTTCGGCGGGCTGCTCACCGACAAGTCCCGGCCCGGCGGCGACCTGACCGTCCTCACCCACAACGTCAACGCGCAGAATCCCGACCCCGACGCCACCGCACGGGACGTCGCCGCGGCCGGCGCGGACATCGTGGCGCTGGAGGAGCTGCCGGAGGATCAGGCGCCGCGCTACGCCCGGGATCTGGCGGCGGCCTACCCGTACCACTCGGTCCAGGGGACGGTCGGGCTGTGGAGCCGGTACCCGCTGCACGGAGTGCGTCCCGTGGACATCAGGATGGGCTGGACCAGGGCGATGCGGGCCGCGGTGAGCACCCCGCACGGGCAGGTCGCGGTGTACGTGGCGCATCTGCCGTCGGTACGGGTGAAGTTCGACGCGGGGTTCACCGCGGGCCAGCGCGACCGGGCGGCGGACGCGCTCGGCCGGGCCATCGCCGGGGAGACGCTGCACAGCGTGGTGCTGCTCGGCGACCTCAACGGCACCATGAACGACCGCGCGCTGGCCTCGGTCACCTCGCAGATGCGCTCCACCCAGGGCGCGGCCGGCAATGGCATGGGCTTCAGCTGGCCGGCGTCGTTCCCGATGGCCAGGATCGACCAGATCATGGTCAAGGGCATCGAGCCCAGGTCGTCCTGGACCCTGCCGAGGACGGGCAGCGACCACCTCCCGGTCGCCGCCCGCCTCCAACTGCCCTGACGCGGGCTCGGATCGGCGCGCGGCGGTTACGAACGCTCGCCCTCGCGCCACCTGTTCGTGATCGGCAGCCTGCGGTCCTTGCCGAAGCCCTTCGGGGAGATCTTCGTGCCCGGCGGGTACTGGCGCCGCTTGTACTCGGCGGTGTCGGTGAGCTTCAGGACGCGGGTGACCAGGGCCGGGTCGTACCCGGCGGCGATGATCTCGTCGCGGCCCAGGTCGCGGTCCACGTACAGCTCCAGGACCCGGTCCAGCGCGTCGTAGTCCGGCAGCGAGTCGGTGTCGACCTGGCCGGGGCGCAGTTCGGCGCTGGGCGGCTTGCTGATCGAGTTCTCCGGGATGGGTGGGGTGCGGCCCGCGGCCTCGGCGTCGGCGTTGCGCCAGCGGGCCAGCCGGAAGACGGTGGTCTTGTAGACGTCCTTGATCGGGCCGTACGCGCCGACCGAGTCGCCGTACAGTGTCGAATAGCCCACCGCCAGCTCGCTCTTGTTGCCCGGGGCGAGCACGATGTGGCCCTCCTGGTTGGAGATGCCCATCAGGACGACCCCGCGCAGCCGCGACTGCAGGTTCTCCTCGGCGAGACCGGTCAGCGACAGCGCGCCCATGTAGGAGTCGAACATCGGGGCGATCGGCACGGTACGGAAGTGCAGGCCGGTGCGGCGGGCGAGGTCGGCGGCGTCCTCCCGGGAGTGGGCCGAGGAGTACGCGGACGGCATCGAGACGCCGTGGACGTTCTCGGCCCCCAGCGCGTCGCAGGCGATCGCCGCGCACAGCGCCGAGTCGATGCCGCCGGACAGGCCGATGAGCACCGAGCGGAAGCCGTTCTTCCGCACGTACGCGCGCAGGCCCGTGACCAGCGCCGCGTAGATCTCCGCCTCGTCGCCGAGCCGCTCGGCCGCGCCGCCGGTGTACAGCGGCTCGTAACGCTCGACGGGCGTGTCCGACAAGGTCACGTGGACGATCTCCAGGCCGTCGTCGACCCGCCCGGAGGGGGCCTGCGCGGGCGCGGCGGGCAGGTCCAGATCGAGCAGCAGGACCTCCTCGGCGAACTGCGCGCCGCGGGCGATGACCTCGCCGCGCTCGGAGACCACCAGGGAGTCGCCGTCGAAGACCAGCTCGTCCTGGCCGCCGACCATGGCCAGGTACGCCAGGGTGCACCCCGCCTCCTGGGCGCGCTTGCGGCACAGGTCCAGACGGGTGTCGTCCTTGTCCCGCTCGTACGGGGAGGCGTTGACGGACAGCAGCAGTCCGGCGCCGGCCGCCCTGGCGGCGGGCACCCGGCCGCCGTCCTGCCACAGGTCCTCGCAGATGGCCAGGGCGACGTCGACGCCGCGCACCCGGACCACCGGCATGGTGTCGCCGCGCACGAAGTAGCGGAACTCGTCGAAGACGCCGTAGTTGGGCAGGTGGTGCTTGGCGAAGCGGAGGGCCACGGCGCCGCGGTGCAGGACCGCCGCGCAGTTCTGCGGCGCGCCCGCCGGCTGGCCGAACCTGGGCTGCGCGTGCTCGCTGCGGCCCAGGTAGCCGACGACGACCGGCAGCTCGCCCAGTCCCTCGGCGGCGAGCCGGGCGGCGAGGTCCACCAGGGCGGCGCGGCTGGCCTCCACGAAGGAGGAGCGCAGCGCCAGGTCCTCGACCGGGTAGCCGGTGAGCATCATCTCGGGGAACGCCACCAGGTGGGCGCCGTGCTCGGCGGCGTACCGGGTCCGGCGCAGGACCTCCGCCGCGTTGCCGGCGATGTCGCCGACCGTGGAGTCGATCTGATTCAGGGCGAGGCGTAGTTGAGGCACGCCCCCATTTTATCGTCAGACCGACGCGATGGCAGGGTGGCCCGGCTCACAGCCGCGGGGGCCGCACGGCCGGCGACGACCCGGCTCCGGCCGGCCGGCCGCGGCGGGCGCGGGGCCGCGGGTGGCTCAGCCCGCGCGGCGGCCCTGCAGGTGGAGGGAGCGCAGGGCGATCTCGGTGGCGAAACGGTCGTCGGGATCGGTGAGCTGGGCGCCGAAGGCGCGCTCCAGGATGCGCATGCGGTAGCGGACCGTCTGCGGGTGGACGCCGAGGGTTTCGGCCATCTGGGCCGCGGTTCCGCGCGTGGTGAGCCACAGCTGGAGCGTGTCGACCAGGCGGGCCCGCCGGGTGGCGGTCATCCCGGCCAGGGGGGCGAGGTACTTCCCGGTCATCTGCTGGGCCAGGGCGGTGTCCCCGAGCAGCCACAGGGGGAGCAGGTGGTCCTCGCTCAGCGCCACGGGCGAGTCCTCGATGACGCCGGCCTCGGCGAGGGACAGGGTCTGGCGGGCCCAGCGCAGCGAGTCCCCGGCTTCCGCGAGGGCGGTGGTCAGCCCCACCGCGGCCCGGCCGCCCCGGCCCAGGGCGGCGGTGAGCGTCTCGCGCCTGCGGTCGGTGAAGGCGCCGGGGATCAGCAGGTGCGGCTCGGTGTCGAGGTCGAGCAGCACGTCGCGGTCCAGAGCCGAGCGGGCCGGGCGGGTGCCGGAGGACAGGGCGACCATGGTGACCCGGTCGGGGAGCTGCCACCCGCAGTGCTCGGCGAGTTCCACGAGGGTGCCGCGGGCGATCGGGGCGCCCTTCACGATCCGGCGCAGCAGCCGCCGTCGCCGGTTGTCGGGTTCCTCGCCGAGCTCGGCGAGAGCCTGGACGTACCCCTCCCGGGACAGCGCGGCCAGGTCCCCCATGTACGCGAAGAGCGCGTCGGCGAAGCTGAGCATGAAGGACGCCGACAGGCTGTAGCGGCGGCCGACCGTACGCGCCCTGCGTAACGCGACCTGGCAGCCGATCCGGTACGCGGCCTGCAGATTGTCCAGGCTGCGGCCCTCGAACGCCTCGTACCTGCCGAACTGCCGGCACAGCTCGTCGCGCAGGGCCGTGGTGGCGGCGGGCGCGGCCACCCGGTCCACGAAGGTGGCGATGGCCTGCTCGATGCCGATCCGCATCACGCGGGCGTTGGGCCCCTGGAGCAGCTCGGCGTACTCCGGGATGGCCGCCACGATCTCGGCGGCCATCTCCTGCAGCAGGCTGGGCAGTTCGGGGCGCATGACGGCGGCGAACTCGCGTGGCAGCGGACCCAGCGGTTCGGTCTGCTCCGGTGTCTGACGCATGACGGTCACGACGACCCCCTCTCCACCGCGCGGCGTCGCGCCGTGGCCCTGCTGCAACATAGACCACACATGCACGGAGCGCAGCACCGCGAACACGCAAACGTTGCCGCAGGCGTCCCGCCGCGGTCCAGGGGGCCGCGGACGGCCCGCGATCCGCGGCCGCAGCCGCCCGCGATCCGCGGCCGCCGGCCGTCCGCGATCCGGTCCGCGGCGCGACCGTACCGCACCGGGACGCCGTGCGGCATTACCGCGGGGCGATTTCCGCCCGCTGCTCATTCGGTGACAACAATTCGCGGGCCATTGTTGCTCCGGTGACAGAAAATTACCCGCCAGTAAGGTCCGGCGGAGAATCTTGAACGGGATTGTTGCGCCGCCGGTTACCCGTGCGTAGCGTCCCGAACGCAAGGGGACCGACCAGCATCGGTCGCCGCGTTCCAGGTAGTGAGTCGCAACCGAATTCCCGCCGTCGACGCGCGGGTTTTCGGTTATCAGGCACGCCAACTCCCCCCAGGAAGGATCAGCTCGTGCGCAAAGCTGCCAAGAGCTCCCTCGTCGCCGGGGCCGCCATCGCCGCGGCCGTCGGATTCGCCGCCGCCCCGGCCTCCGCGGCCGGCACGTGGACCGTCACCGGCGGTGGCTCGTTCACCGCGAAGGCCACCAACCCGATCCTGACCGACACGAGGACCGGTACCCAGCTGAAGTGCTCCTCCTCGTCCGCCGCGGGCTCCGCCGCCAACGGGACCGGCCTGTCCGGTACCGCCATCGGCAGCATCAGCAGCGTGTCGTGGACCAGCTGCTCCGGCCCGCTGGGCATCACGTTCTCCGTCACCGCGCAGGGCCTGCCCTGGGCCGTCAACGCGGCCTCCTACAGCGGCGGCGTGACCACCGGCACCCTCACCGGCGTCAAGGCCCACATCAGCGGCCTCGGCTGCACCGCCGACTTCGGCGGCGCCACCTCCGGCAGCACCGCGACCCTGAACGCCACCTACAACAACAGCACCCACACCCTGGCCGTCAGCGGCGGCAACCTGCACGCCTACAACGTGTCCGGCACCTGCCTCGGCCTGATCAACAGCGGTGACGCGGCCACCTACACGGCGTCCTACGTGCTGTCGCCCGCCACCCTCCAGATCACCTCTCCGTGACCCGGTGCCCGACCCGGCAGCCGACCGGCCCCGGCTGAGGTACGCGGGGGCCGTCCCGCCCGGCGACCCCGGGCCCGGGCGGCCCCTGCCGCGTACCCGGGGACGCGCGGGACGGGTATGCGCGTCCCGTGAGGGGGCCGCGTGGCGCGACGGCCGCCGGCCACTCATCGGAGGACAAAATTCCGCTTCGCTTTTGTCGTCCGGTGACAAAAAAACCCGCGCCGGACGGCCCGCCGAATTCCGTGCCGTTCGATCACTTGTCCGGACCATTACCGGCACGTAATGTCCTGCCGCTCAGGCTGCTCAGGCTGCTCAAGGAGTTCGACGATGAGGGGTGGAACGAAACCGCGCCGGTCGGTATGGCTCGGGTCCGTGGTGACGGCCGCCCTCACGGCCGCGGCGCTGTCCGCCATGAACTCCGCGGCCGTCGGTGAGCAGGGCCGCCTCTCGCTGTCGTACGAGTGCGCGTCCGCCGGCCGGGCGCCGGGCGCGGGTCAGGACGTGACCGTCGGCTTCGAGCAGCGCTACCCCGGCAGCGGGACGCCGGGCGCCCCCATCCGGCCGGGAGCGCTCACGGCCACCGTGACCGTGCCGCGGGCGGGCGTCACGGCGCTGCTCCCCGGGGACACGGCCGCGGTTACCGGGACCGCGGACCTGACGGCCCGTGTCACCCAGGGCGCCTCGCGGGCGACCGCGGACTGGGCGGGTCTGACGGCCGCGCGCACCGGGGTCCCCGACACCGGCGACCTGGTGCTCGTCTTCACCGGGAACGTGCCCGCGGTGTCGGTGAGCGGGCCCGGCGACGTGACCTTCGCGATGGGGGACCTGGTCCTGTCCCTGGCCCCGCGGCCCGGCAACCCCTCGTCCGCCACCCCGTCCGCCGCGCCCGTACCCGGGTCCACGTCCCCGTCCGTGCCCGAGGCCGCCGCCCCTTCCACCCCGTCCGCCGCTTCCGCGAGCACGCCGTCCGCCGGGTCCCCGTCCGCCGCCGGCACCCCCTCGGGCCCGTCCGGCCCCTCCGGCTCGGGCTCCTCCGGCGGCGTCACCGTGACCTGCGTCCCGGCCGCCGGCGCCGCCACCACCCTCGCCACCGTCCCGGTACCCGGCGGCCCGGCACCGTCCGCCGCGTCCGGCCCCTCGGCGGTCACCCCAGGCGCGAGCGGCGGGAACATCCGGCCCCACGCGACGGCCGGCGGCGGCCCCGGCACCGACACGGGCACCATCACCGTCACGCCGGAGCCGACACCGCCGCACTCGGGCATCACCACCTGCGGCAAGACGCCCACCGGCGCCCTCGACCCCAAGCGGCTCCCGCCCGTGAGCCAGACGGCCATCGTCCTGCCGCTGCCCGGCATGCCGGACTTCCCCCCGTCACCGCAGTGCGCCTTCGCCGACGGCTTCTCGAACGTCGGCAAGCTCGGCGGCGCCATGATCGTCAACGACCCGTACGCCCACCCCGCCCTCGCCGAGATCAACTCCGGCCGCCGCAAGGTCCTCGACTACACCAACCAGTACGTCGAGGTCGACTCGATCCTCTCCCTGCAACTGCCGCCCTCGCGGGCGACGTTCGTCACCTACGGCTTCATGCCGACGTCGGCGCGGGTGGACTTCGTCCCCCGGGGCCTGTTCACCGTCGTCCAGACCGGCGACGACTTCTTCGGCCAGCCGATCCTCACCACCATCGGCGGCTACCAGGACATCCGCCTGCACGACGTCCGGATCAACGGCACGCCGCTGGACGTCGGCCGGGACTGCCACACCGTGCGCCCGCTCGACATCGTGCTGAACGGCCGCAAGGACGCGGGCCTGCCCGACGACGACGGCAAGCCCGACTACGACATCCAGGACGGCGGCCCGCTGACGGACGACAACCTGGTCATCCCGCCCTTCACCGGCTGCGCCGCCCACGGCGAGGACCTGAACGCCCTGTTCACCGCGGCCCTGTCCGGCCCCGGCAACTCCCTGAACCTCGTCCAAGGGCGCATCTGCGACCCGCTGAACGCCCCCTACCTGTGCCAACCGGAGATCCCGATTCCGCAACTGCCCCACCGCAAGTGAGCCACTGAACCGGAATCCGGTCCGGAACCGGACCGGGCCGCTGCCCCGACCCCGTACCGACGAAGCCCACCGGGAGGTGCGATGGGAAGAGAAGTGATCGTCGAGGGCCTGACGAAGTCCTTCGGCACGCAGACCGTCTGGCAGGACGTGACGCTCACTCTGCCGCCCGGTGAGATCAGCGTGATGCTCGGCCCCTCCGGCACCGGCAAGACCGTGTTCCTCAAGTCGATCATCGGGCTGCTCAGGCCCGAGCGCGGCCGCGTCATGGTCGGCGGCGTCGACATGGTCAACAGCCCCGAACGGGACATCTACGAGGCCCGCAAGATGTTCGGGCTCATGTTCCAGGACGGCGCGCTGTTCGGCTCGATGAACCTGTTCGACAACATCGCCTTCCCGCTGCGCGAGCACACCAGGAAGAAGGAGTCGCAGATCCGCCGCATCGTCATGGAGCGGATGGAGATGGTCGGCCTGCTCGGCGCCGAGGGCAAGCTGCCCGGCGAGATCTCCGGCGGGATGCGCAAGCGCGCCGGGCTGGCCCGGGCACTCGTGCTCGACCCGCAGATCATCCTGTGCGACGAGCCCGACTCCGGCCTGGACCCGGTGCGGACCTCGTACATCTCCCAGCTGCTGATCGACCTGAACGCGCAGATCGACGCCACCATGCTGATCGTCACGCACAACCTCGACATCGCCTCGACGGTGCCGGACAACATGGGCATGCTCTTCCGCCGCAGGCTGGTCGCGTTCGGGCCGCGCGAGGTGCTGCTGACCAGCGAGGAGCCGGTGGTGCGGCAGTTCCTGAGCGGGCGCAGGACCGGCCCCATCGGGATGGCGGAGGAGAAGGACGAGGCGACGCTCGTCCTGGAGCGGCTCGGCGAGGCGCAGTCCCCGCCGCCGGTCCGGCCGGTGGCGCCGCAACTGGAGCCGAGCCCCGGCCTGCCGCCCCGCGCGGCGGTCCCGCGGCGCAGGGAGCGGGTGCTGGCGATGTGGGACCGGCTGCCGCAGACCGCCCGCGAGGCCCTGCGCACGGTGCCGGCGGCCACTTCGGCGGCCACTCCAGCAGCCGCTGCGGCGCCCGTACCGGCACCCGTGCCGGAGGAGACGGCATGACGGCCCCGGTGTCCTCCCCGCCGCCCCCGCCGGACCCCGGCGCCGGCCGCCTGCGCCCGCCCCTGCCGGGCACCGGCGCCCTGCGGCAGACGGGCCGGCTGATGACGCTCGCCGCGACGACCGTCCGCGACACCTTCCGCCGGCCGTTCCAGACGCGGGAGCTGATCGAGCAGTTCTGGTTCGTGGCGAGCGTGACGATCCTGCCCGCCGCCTTGGTGTCGATCCCCTTCGGCGCCGTCATCGCCCTGCAGGTCGGTTCGCTCACCCAGCAGTTGGGCGCGCAGTCGTTCACCGGCGGGGCGAGCGTGCTCGCGGTCATCCAGCAGGCCAGTCCGCTGATCGTGGCGCTGCTCATCGCGGGCGCCGGCGGCAGCGCGATCTGCGCGGACCTCGGCTCCCGCAAGATCCGCGAGGAACTCGACGCCATGGAGGTCATGGGCGTCTCCCCGGTCCAGCGGCTGGTCGTACCGCGGGTGCTGGCGACGATGCTCGTCGCCGTCTTCCTCAACGGCCTGGTCTCGGTGGTCGGCACGCTGGGCGGCTACTTCTTCAACGTCGTCGTCCAGCACGGCACCCCGGGCGCCTACCTGTCCAGCTTCTCCGCCCTCGCCCAGCTCCCGGACCTGTACGTCAGCGAGTTCAAGGCGGTCGTCTTCGGCTTCATCGCGGGGATCGTCGCCGCCTACCGCGGGCTGAACCCCAAGGGCGGTCCCAAGGGCGTCGGCGACGCCGTCAACCAGTCCGTCGTCATCACCTTCCTGCTCCTGTTCGTGGTCAACGTGGTCATCACCGCCGTCTACCTGCGGCTCGTACCGCAGAAGGGAGCGTGAGATGGCCCTGCTGGACAAGGAAGGCGCCCACGAGGCGCCGGGCGGGGGCGACGAGGGCCCCCGGCGCCCCGGCCGCCCCCGCCGGATCGCCGCCGGCCGCTGGCTGCGGCTGCTGGACGAGACCGGCGACCACTTCCTCTTCCACATCGCCGCCGTCCTGTGGATCCCGCGCACCCTTCGCCGCTACCGGAAGGAAGTGCAGCGCCTGCTCGCCGAGGTGGCCTTCGGCAGCGGCGGCCTCGGGGTCATCGGCGGCACCGTCGGCGTGATGATCGGCATGACCCTCGCCACCGGCACGGTCGTCGGCCTGCAGGGCTACGCCGCCATGAACCAGCTCGGCACCACCGCGTTCACCGGCTTCATCTCCGCGTACTTCAACACCCGCGAGATAGCCCCCCTGGTGGCGGGCCTGGCCCTGTCCGCGACGGTCGGGGCCGGCTTCACCGCCCAGCTCGGCGCCATGCGCATCAACGAGGAGGTGGACGCCCTTGAGGGGATGGGCATCCGCAGCATGCCGTACCTGGTCAGCACCCGTGTCGTCGCCGGCGTCGTCGCCATCGTCCCGCTCTACGGGGTCGGCCTGCTCAGCAGCTACGCGGCCTCCCGACTGGTCACCGTCCGGGTCAACGGGCAGTCACCGGGCACCTACGACCACTACTTCGGCCTCTTCCTGTCCCCCCAGGACGTACTGCTGTCCGGGCTGAAGGTGCTGATCTTCAGCGTGATCGTGATCCTCGCCCACTGCTACTACGGCTACACCGCGAGCGGCGGCCCGGCGGGCGTCGGCATCGCGGTGGGCCGGTCGGTACGCAACGCCATCGTGATCATCTCCCTCACCGACTTCTTCCTCAGCCTGGCCATGTGGGGCGCCACCACCACCGTGCGGGTCGCCGGATGACCGCCACCGGCACCCGCCCCGCCGCCCCGGCCGCCGCGCCGCCGCGCCGCCCGTCCGGCGCCACCGCCCGCCGCAGGACCGCGGGCGTCGTCTTCCTGCTCGTACCGGCCCTGCTGGCCTGGCTCGCGGTCGCCGTGTACGACAAGGCGTTCACCGACTCCGCCACGGTGACCGTGCAGACCGCGAGCGTCGGCAACGAGATGCACCCCGGCGCCGACGTGAAAGTCCGCGGCGTGGTCGTCGGCCGCGTCTCGGCCATCCACGCCGACGGCACCGGCGCCCGCCTCACCCTGGCCATCGACCCCGGCCAGCTGCGGCACATCCCCGCGGACGTCACCGCCCAGATGCTGCCCACCACGCTGTTCGGCGAGCGCTTCGTCGCCCTCGTCCCCGCCGCCAGCCGCGTCCCCGGCGGCCCCACGCTGCGCGCGCACGCCGTCATACCGCAGGACCGCTCGGCCGACGCCGTCGAACTGCAGCAGGTCCTCGGCCACGTGCTGCCCCTGCTCACCGCCGTCCAGCCGCAGAAGCTCGCCGCCACCCTGAACGCCGTCGCCACCGCCCTGGACGGCCGCGGCACCCAGCTCGGCACCACCCTCGTCGAGCTGGACCGCTACCTCACCCGGCTCGACCCCGAACTGCCCGCCCTCGACGACGACATCAAGCAGCTCGTCACCGTCAGCCGGGTGTACGACGCAGCCGCGCCCGACATCGTGCGGGCCCTCACCGACTTCACCCGCACCAGCGGCACCCTCGCGCAGCAGCGCGCCGGCCTCGGCACGCTCTACGGCACCGTCACCACCACCGCCGGGGACCTGACCGCCTACCTGCGGCAGAACCAGGACAACCTCATCCGCCTGACCGCCGACAGCCGCGGCACCCTCGGCCTGCTGGCCCGCTACGCGCCCTCCTTCCCCTGCACCCTGCGCACCCTCGCCGACTTCGTCCCCGTCATGGACAAGGCGCTCGGCAAGGGCACGGGCCGGCCGGGCCTGCGGGTGGACCTCACCACCGTGCCCTCGCCGGGCAAGTACCTGCCGGGGCGCGACACCCCCGTCTACGACGCCGCCGGCGGGCCCGAGTGCTACCCCGTCCCGTACACCGGCCGGGGCACCCCCGCGCCGGCCGACTCCCCGCAGGAGAACGAACTGCTCGACGAACTCCTCGCGCCGAGCATGCACACCTCGCCGCGGTCCCTGCCCGACTGGACCGGCCTGCTGACCGGGCCGGTCTTCCGGGGCGCGGAGGTGACGGTGCGATGAGACGCCGCAGCATCGCGGGGCCGCTGCTGAAGTCCCTGGTCTTCGTCGTCGTCACCGCGCTGGCCACCGCGGCCCTGGCGATCAGCATCGCGGGCGCCGACGTCGGCGACACCGTCGCCTACTACGCCCGGTTCACCGACACCACCGGCCTCAACCCCGGGGACGGCGTGCGGATCGCGGGGGTCAAGGTCGGCCAGGTCGACTCGGTGAAGGTCGTCGACCGCCGCCTCGCCCAGGTGCGGTTCTCCGTACAGCGGGGACGCACGCTGCCCGCCTCCGCCACGGCCACGATCAAATACCTCAACCTGGTCGGGCAGCGCTACCTGGACCTCGGCCGGGGGACCGGCCCGGTCGGCCGCGTCCTGCCGCCCGGCGGCACCATCCCGGTGCGGCGCACCACGCCGGCGCTGGACCTCACCCAGCTGTTCAACGGCTTCCAGCCATTGTTCGAGGGCCTGTCGCCCGGCCAGGTCAACCAGCTCGCCACGGAGATCGTCCAGGTCCTGCAGGGCGAGGGCGGCACGGTGGACGGCCTGCTGAGCAACATCGGCTCCCTGACCACCACCCTGGCCGCCAAGGACCAGGTCATCGGCCAGGTCATCGACAACCTCAACGACGTACTGAGCACCGTCAACTCCCGCGAGGCGGGCCTGAACGACCTGGTGACCACCCTCCAGCAGCTCGTCAGCGGCTTCTCCGCCGACCGCGAGCCCATCGGCCGGTCGCTGTCCGCGATCTCCGCGCTGACCACCAGCACCGCCGGGCTCCTGCAGGACGGGAGGCAGCCGCTGAAGGACTCCATCACCCAGCTGGGCCGGGTGTCCGCCAACCTCGCGGACAACAGCCCCGAGCTGGAGAAGTTCCTGCGCACCAGCCCCGCGAAGCTCCAGGCCGTCGGCCGGCTCGCCTCCTACGGGTCCTGGCTCAACCTCTACCTGTGCCAGGCCACGGTCACCGGCGTGACCACCTCCGACGGCAGCGCGCCGCCCACCGGCATCACCGTCGACGAACCGAGGTGCCGCTCATGAGACGCCTCCTGCCCCGCGCCGGCGCACGCCCGCGTGCACTTGTGAGTCGGCGCCCGCGGCTGCGGCTGCGTGCCCCCGCCCGCCGCGGCCGGCCGCTCTTCCGGCCGCTGCGCGAACGCAACCAGGCCGCTGTCGGCGCCGTGGGCCTGGCGCTGCTCGCACTGGTGTCCCTGATCGCCTACGACGCCGACGCCCTGCCGCTGACCGCCTCGGGCACCACGTACTCCGCCACCTTCACCGAGGCGGCCGGACTGCGGTCCGGGGACGAGGTGCGCGTGGCCGGCGTCAAGGTCGGCAAGGTCACAGGGGTGTCCCTGGACGGCGCGAGCGTCAAGGTGGTCTTCCGGGTCCGGCACACCTGGATCGGCGACGCCAGCACCGCCGCCATCGGCATCAAGACCCTGCTCGGCGACAAGTACCTGGCGGTGGACCCGCTGGGCAGCCGCCCGCAGGACCCCGGCCGCCGCATCCCGGCCGACCGCACCATCTCCCCGTACGACGTGACGCAGGCCTTCGACGGGCTCGGCAGGACGCTCGGCGCCCTCGACACCGGCAAGCTCGCGGCGAGTTTCCAGGCCGTGTCCGACACCTTCAAGAACACCCCGGCCTCGGTGCGTTCCGCCGCGACCGGGCTGTCGTCGCTGTCGCGCACCATCGCCGGCCGCGACGCGCAGCTCGCGAACCTGTTCAGCGGCAGCAGGCAGCTCACCCGGACGCTGTCGGACCAGAGCGGGCGCGTCCAGGCCCTGCTCACCGACGGCGACCTCCTGCTCGGCGAGATCAACAGCCGCCGCGAGGCCATCCACGGCCTGCTCACCGGCACCGAGCAACTCGGCACCCAGCTCCAGGGACTCGTCGCCGACGACGAGCGGCAACTGGCCCCCACCCTCGACGCCCTCGACCGGGTCACCGCGGTCCTGCGCGCCAACCAGGCGAGCCTGGACCGCACCCTGGCCCTGGCCGGCCCCTACTACCGGCTGGTCGGCAACACCCTCGGCAGCGGCCGCTGGTTCGACAGCTACCTGTGCGGCCTGGTGCCCAGGAACTACCTGCCGGCCGGGACGCCCCCGGCCACCGGCTGCATGCCGCCCAAGGCGAAGGGAGGGACCTCGTGACCGCCTTCCGACCGCCCCGAGCGGCGGGCCCCCGCGCCCGCGGGTCGGGCCCGCGAGTCCGGGCCGCGAACCTGGGAGTACGGGCGGCGGGCCCGCGGGCCGGCGCCGCCGGGCTGCGCGCTCGTACGGCGGCCCGGCTGCGCACCGGGCCGCGCGCTCGTACGGCGGCCGGACCGCGCACCGGGCTGTGGGCGCGTACGGCCGCCGCGACCGGCCGGCGCGGCGTACGACGCGCCCTGGCGGCCGTGCTCGTGCTCGCCCTCGCCGCCGGCGCCGCGTTCGCCGCGGGACTGGTCCGCCTCGGCGGGCCGGGCGGCACCCGCCTCACCGCGTACTTCGACCACACCGTCGGCGTGTACGCCGGATCCGACCTGCGCGTCCTCGGCGTGAAGGTCGGAACCGTCGACTCGGTCCAGCCCCGGGGCACCACGGTGAAGGTCACCCTCACCGTGCGCCACGGCGTGAAGATCCCCGCGGGCGCCGGAGCCGTGGTGGTCGCCCCCAGCGTCGTCGCGGACCGCTGCGTCCAGCTCACCCCCGCGTACACCGGCGGCCCCTTCCTGCGCTCCGGCGCCGTCATACCGGCGAGCCGCACCGCCACCCCCGTCGAGATCGACCAGCTCTACCGGAGCGTCACCGAGCTCAGCGACGCCCTCGGCCCGAAGGGCGCGAACGCCACCGGCGCCCTGTCCCGGCTGCTCGACACCGGCGCCGCCGACCTCAAGGGCAACGGAAAGCCGATCGGCGACAGCATCGCCCAGCTCGGCCGGGCCGCCCGCACCCTGGACGGCCACCACGACGACCTGTTCGCGACCCTGTCGTACCTCCAGACGTTCACCGCCATGCTCAAGGACAACGACACCCGGGTACGCACCGCCGCCGACAAGCTCTCCACCGTCACCGGCTTCCTCGCCGACGACCGCGACGACCTCGGCGGCGCCCTGCGCCAACTGTCCGTCGCCCTGGGCCGGGTGAAGACGTTCATCCAGGACAACCGCACCCGCCTCAAGACGAGTGTCGACGCGCTCGCCCCGATCAC
Organism: Streptomyces sp. HPF1205; assembly: GCF_020400825.1. GTDB lineage: Bacteria > Actinomycetota > Actinomycetes > Streptomycetales > Streptomycetaceae > Actinacidiphila. The sequence goes on along the minus strand of NZ_JAINVH010000002.1, from coordinate 334,871 downwards.
GCAGACCCTGGTGGACCAGCGCGCCTCCCTCGCCGAACTCCTCGACACCGCCCCGCTGGCCGCCGACAACCTCCTGCGCGCCTACGATCCGGCGAACGGCACCCTCACCGGCCGCGCCGACATCAACGAGCTGGACCCGGGCTCGTACCCGGTCACGGCGAGTACGACGGCGCGTACGACGGCTGGGGAGACGACGGCTGGTACGACGGCTGGCACGACGTCTGGTACGACGGCGACCGCACCGGCACCCGCCACGGCCGCCCCCCAGGAAACGCCCGCGGGACAGGCACCCGCGGGACTCGCACCGGTCACGCGCCCCTCCGCGGCCCTCCCGCTGCCGCTTCCGGCGGTCGGCACCGTCTACGGCAGCGGACCGGCCACGGCGAAAGGCGGGACCCGATGAGGAAACCCGCCCTCGCGGCCGGCAGCGCACTGACCGCGCTCCTCCTGACCGGCTGCTCCTTCGGCGGCGTGCAGGACATCCCGCTGCCCGGCGGCGCGAACCTCGGCGCCCACCCCTACACCGTCCGGGCCACCTTCGCCGACGTGCTCGACCTCGTCCCGCAGGCCTCGGTGCGGGTCAACGACGTGGCCGTCGGGCGGGTCACCCGCATCGGCCTGGCCCCCGACGGCTGGTCCGCCGTCGTCACGATGAAGGTCAACGGCAAGGTCCACCTGCCCGCCAACGCCTACGCCCGCCTGGAGCAGTCGAGCCTGCTCGGCGAGAAGTACGTGCAGCTGTCCGCCCCGCCCGCGGGGGAACCCGCCGGCGGCGACCTGCGCGGCACAGGCGTGATCCCGATCGGCCGCACCGACCGCGACCCGGAGGTCGAGGAGGTACTCGGCGCGCTGTCGATGCTGCTGAACGGCGGCGGCATCCAGCAGTTGAGGACCATCAGCACCGAACTGAACAAGGCCCTCGGCGGCAACGAGCCGCGGATCCGCGACCTGCTCACCCGGGTGGACACCCTGGTCACCGACCTCAACACCCACCGGCAGGACATCACCGACGCCCTCGACGGCATGGACCGGCTCTCGGCCACCCTGGCCGCCCGCGACCAGCAGATCGGCACGGTGCTCACCACGCTCAGCCCCGGGCTGAAGGTGCTGGACCAGCAACGGGGGTCGCTGGTCACCATGCTGCGCTCGCTGGACACCCTGTCCGGCGTGGCCGTGGACACCGTCAACCGGAGCAAGGACGACATGGTCGCCGACCTGCGCTCGCTCGCCCCCACCCTGCGGCGGCTCGCCGACGCCGGCAAGGACCTGCCCGACTCGCTGCAGGTCCTGCTGACCTACCCGTTCACCGACGAGGTGCTGAACGGCGTCAAGGGGGACTACCTGAACGTCTACCTCGACCTGACCGCCGCGCCCGGCACCCGCGTCATCCCCGCCCTGCTGCCCGGCGACAGCGTCTACCCCGACCCGGGCCCCGCCCCGACCCCGCCGCCCGACGCGATGAAGGGCGGCGCCGGCGCCCGCGGCCACGGTTCCCTCCCGCTTCCGCTGCCCTCGGTCACCGCGACGGGAGGCCGCTGATGCTGCCCAGGTCCGCGATCGTGAAGAACATCGCCTTCCTCGTCCTCGCCGTCCTCGTCCTCGGGTACATCGGCGTCAGGTACGCCGACCTCGGCCGGTACGCGGGCCTGCGCGGCTACTACACCGTCACCGCCGAACTCCCCGACGCCGGCGGCCTGTTCGAGCACGCCGACGTCACCTACCGGGGCGTGTCGGTCGGCCGCGTCGGCGCCGTCCGGCTCACCGACGACGGCGTCGAGGCCTCCTTGCGGATCCGCGACTCCGCACCGCGCATCCCCGAACGGCTCACCGCGACGGTCGCCGACCTGTCCGCCGTCGGCGAGGAGTACATCGACCTGCGGCCCGGCACCGACAACGGCCCGTACCTGCACGACGGTTCACGCATCGGCCGCCGCGACACCCAGGTGCCGGCGCCGGTCACCGACATGCTCACCAGCGTCGACGACCTGACCGCCTCCGTACCGCTGGACAGCCTGCGGACCGTGGTCGACGAACTCGGCCAGGCCTTCGACGGCCAGGCCGGCAACCTTCAGTCGCTGCTGGACTCCGGCGGACGCTTCGTCACGGCCGCCGACACCAACCTGCCCACCGACCTGAACCTCGTGACCGACGGGCGTACGGTCCTGCGCACCCAGGCCGACGAGGGCGCCGCCATCCGGTCGTTCGCCACCAGCGCCCGCCTCCTCGCCGCCCGGCTCGACGACTCCGACACCGACCTGCGCCGCCTCATCACCACCGCGCCGGACGCGGCCGAGCAGGTCGCCGCGCTGCTGCGCGACACGGGCCCGTCCCTCAGCGTCGTCCTGGCCAACCTCCTCACCACGTCCGACATCGCCGTCACCCGGCAGCACGGCATCCAGGAATTCCTGGTCAGGACCCCCGCCGTCGTCTCCGCCGGGTCCACCGCGGTGGACCGCGACGGGGTGCACCTCGGCATGGCGGTCACCTTCTTCTCGCCGCTGCCGTGCACCTCCGGATACGGCGGGACGGTCTACCGCAACGGCCTGGACACCAGCGCGCCGGCCACCGCCCTGAACACCGCCGCGCGCTGCACCGCCCCTGCCTCCAGTGACGTCGACGTCCGCGGCTCCGCGCACGCCCCCTCCGGCGGCGTGCCCGACCCCGCCGTACCCGGCTCCGTACTGCCCACCGGGACGTACGCCGACGGAGCCCGCGACCCCGGGGCCGCCGCGGCCGACGCCCTGCCCGGCGCGCTCGGCCTGCCCTCGCTGCCCCGGTCCGCGCCCGGGGGCCTGGCCGGCCTCCTCGACCCGGGAGCGGCCCGGTGACGCCCCGGCGCCGCGCCGGCGCGCTGTGGGCCACCGCCTGGGCGCTCGCCGCCCTGGTGTGCACGCTGGGAGGCTGGACCTTCGTCCACGTCCGCGGCGACGGCGACCTGCGGTACGCGAAGGCGCGGGACGCGGCCCTCGGCGACGGCCGGCGGGACATCGCCGCGCTCACCACCGTGGACTCCGGTCACCTCGGCCGCGACCTCGGCACGTGGCTCGCCGTCACCACCGGCCCGCTGCACGACACCCTCGCCCGTACGCACACCGCCGACGAGACCTCGCTGCGGCGGTCCGGCGCCTCCACCCGGGGCACCGTCACCGACGCCGCCGTCACCGAACTCGACACCCGCGCGGGCACGGCCCGGCTCATCGCGACCGCGGAGGTCCGCACGACCCCCCGCACCGGCGCGCCCGCGACGGACCGCAAACGCTTCGAGGCCACCTTGGCCCGTACCCCGCGGGGCTGGAAGCTCACCGCCCTCACCGCGGTCCCGGCCGGCGGCGCGAGCTGAGGAGGAGACGCATTGAGCACGGTCGACGAGAACGCGGTGGAGGCGACGGACGCGGTGGAGGCGGTGGACGCGGCTGACACCGACGCCGACGCCGCGAGTGCCGCGAGTGCCGCGGGGGCCGATGCCGGGGAGGCCGCGGGCGCGCCCGTACGGGACGCGGCGGACGGCCACCCGCCGCCACGGCGGGGGACGCGATGGCCCACACTCCGGCGGACACGTGAGCCGGCACGGCGGCCGACGCAGGGGCCGGCACGGAGGCTGGTACGGGGGCCGGCACGGCGGCTGACGGGGCGGCGGCTGACGGGGCGGCGGATCGCCGCGGCCGCCTGCGTCACGGCCCTCGCGCTGGCCGGGGCGGGGCTGTTCGGGGCCGGGCTCGCGGCGCGCGACCCGGCGGCGAGCGGGAACAGGGCGCTGACCGACGCCGCCGCGACCGACCAGGTCACCGGGGACGTGAGCAGCGCGCTGAGCCGCATCTTCGCCTACACCCCGGACGGCACCCAGTCCACCGCCCAGGCCGCGGACCAGGTGCTGGGCGGTACGGCGGCGCGGCAGTACCGCGCGCTGTTCGCGCGGATACGGGGCGAGGTGGCCGCCCAGCGGCTGACGCTGACCACCCGGGTGGTACGCGCCGGCGTGGTCTTCCTCAACGCCGACCGGGCGCGGCTGCTGGTCTTCCTCGACCAGAGCGCCCAGCGGGCGGGCGGCCCGGTCACCGGCGCCGCCGCGCAGCTGTCGGTCACCGCGCGCCTGGAAGGCGGGCACTGGCGGATCACCGAACTTCAGGCCCGGTAGGAGGGACCATGACACGCCTCGCCACCGCTGCGACCCGGAATCCGGTGCTCGCCGCCGCCCTCGCGCTGTTCACGGCGGCGGTGGTGGCCGCCGCCCTGACCGGCTGGTCCTGGTACGGCGCCGCCCACGACGGCGACGCGGCCTTCGCCCGTACCCGGGACACCGTCCTGGCCTCGGGCGAGCAGGCCGTGCAGAACCTCAACACCCTCGACCACGACGACGTGGACCGCGGCCTGGACGTCTGGGAGAGCTCCACCACCGGCGACCTGCACACCCAACTCGTCCAGGGCCGCGCCGACTTCGCCAGGCAGGTACGGCAGGCGGGCACGGTGAGCACCGCAAAGGTGCTGTCGGGCGCGGTGACCGAACTGGACACCAGGACCGGCCGCGCCGCCGTCATGGTCGCGCTGCGGATCACCGTGACGGCCCCGGGCGGCAAGCCGGCCGTCAAGGAGAGCCGCCTGCTCGGCGAACTGACCCGCACCCCCGCCGGCTGGAAACTGAGCGCCCTCGGCCAGGCACCGCTGGGCGACAGCGCGGCCTCCACCGGGACCACGGCGGACACGCCGCCCGCCACCCCGCAGCCCACCGCCGGCCACTGAGGCACCGCCGAGAGGACCGCCGCCGCCATGTCCACCACCCGCCACCTGATCAACCGCCGCCGCAGGCTCGCCGCGCTCTCCGCCGCGCCGGGCGCGCGCACCGTACGCGGCGACCGCCCGGCCGCGGGCGCCTCCAGGGCCGCGGTCCCGGCCCGCGCCCGGTCCCCACGCGCCACTGCGGCGCCCGGGGCCGCAGGCTCCGGCGCCCCGCCCGAGCCGGTGGCCTCCGGCCCGGCCCGCCGGTGGCGCCCGGCCGCGTACCTCACGCCCGCCGCCGTCGCCGTCGCCGTCCTCGCCCTGCTCACCGTGCTGCTCGGCGGCTTCGCGGCCTGGGCCGCGGGCAGGGCCTCCGACCTGCGCGGCTCGCTCGCCGACCGCAACACCGCGCTCACCGACAACACCCGCACCAGCGAGGTGAAGGGCAGCGTCAGCCAGGCGGTCGACGCCGTCTTCTCCTACGACTACGCGGACACGGCGCGGACCGACAAGGCCGCCGCCAAGGTGCTGACCGGGCGGGCGGTGCGGCAGTACGCGAGCATGATCGCGCGGGTCAAGGCCCAGGCCGCCGCCCGTAAAACCGTACTGACCACGACCGTCACCGACGCGGGTGTGGAAATGATCGACGGCGACCGGGCCCGTCTGCTGCTCTACGCGGACCAGCGCAACACCGGCACCGCCAAGGGCTCCGCCGGCGACACCGCGTACGCGGCGGCGATGTTCGCGGTGGACGCCGTCGAACAGGACGGCACGTGGAAGATCGCGTCCATCGACACCTTCTCCTGACCTCGGCCGATCTCGGCCGCCGTGCCCCGGCCCGTACCGGCTCGTACCGGCGCGTTCCGGCCGTGCGGCCCGTACCGGCGCGGCCGGCGCTCGCGCCCGGACACCCATGACCGGCACTATGGGGGTGAGCAGCGGCACGGGGAGCCATCGTCGCCGGCAACGCGGGCGTAACGGTGTGGTGCAATGCTGCTCGTGATCCCGCGGCGCCCTTCGCGACGGGGGACCGAGGTGCCTGACCGGCAAGGATGGATGGATCTGGCGATATGGACAAGCAGCAGGAGTTCGTGCTCCGCACCCTGGAGGAGCGGGACATCCGCTTCGTGCGGCTGTGGTTCACCGACGTGCTCGGCTACCTGAAGTCGGTCGCCGTCGCCCCCGCCGAGCTCGAACAGGCCTTTGACGAGGGCATCGGCTTCGACGGCTCGGCCATCGAGGGCTTCGCCCGGGTCTACGAGTCCGACATGATCGCCAAGCCCGACCCCGGGACCTTCCAGGTGCTGCCCTGGCGCGCGGAGGCCCCCGGCACCGCCCGGATGTTCTGCGACATCCTGATGCCCGACGGCTCGCCCTCCTACGCCGACCCGCGCTACGTCCTCAAGCGCGCCCTGGCCAAGACCTCCGACCTGGGGTTCACCTTCTACACGCACCCCGAGATCGAGTTCTACCTGCTGCGCGACAAGCCACTGGACGGCACCGCGCCCACCCCCGCCGACAACTCCGGCTACTTCGACCACACCCCGCAGAACGTCGGCATGGACTTCCGCCGCCAGGCCATCACCATGCTGGAGTCGATGGGCATCTCGGTGGAGTTCTCGCACCACGAGGGCGCCCCCGGCCAGCAGGAGATCGACCTGCGGTACGCCGACGCGCTGTCCACCGCCGACAACATCATGACCTTCCGGCTGGTGATGAAGCAGGTCGCCCTGGAGCAGGGCGTGCACGCCACGTTCATGCCCAAGCCGTTCTCCGAGCACCCCGGCTCCGGCATGCACTCCCACCTGTCACTGTTCGAGGGCGACCGCAACGCCTTCTACGAGTCCGGCGCCGAGTACCAGCTCTCCAAGGTCGGCCGGTCGTTCATCGCGGGCCTGCTGGCGCACGCCGGCGAGATCTCCGCGGTCACCAACCAGTGGGTCAACTCCTACAAGCGCATCTGGGGCGGCTCGCAGCGCACCGCGGGCGCCGGCGGCGAGGCCCCCTCGTACATCTGCTGGGGCCACAACAACCGTTCGGCGCTCATCCGCGTGCCGATGTACAAGCCGGGCAAGACCGGCTCCACGCGGGTCGAGGTCCGCTCCCTGGACTCCGGCGCCAACCCCTACCTGGCGTACGCGGTGCTGCTCGCGGCCGGCATGAAGGGCATCCAGGAGGGCTACGAACTGCCGGCCGGCGCCGACGACGACGTGTGGGCCCTGTCCGACGCCGAGCGCCGCGCCCTGGGCATCGAACCCCTCCCGCAGAACCTGGGCGAGGCCATCGAGCTGATGGAACGCAGCGAACTGGTCGCCGAGACCCTGGGCGAGCACGTCTTCGACTTCTTCCTGCGCAACAAGAAGCAGGAATGGGAGGAGTACCGGAGCGAGGTCACCGCGTTCGAGCTGCGCAAGAACCTGCCGAATCTCTGAGGGAAGCCGCGTGCGGGTCTGGTACGCCGCCTACGGGTCGAACATGCACGGCGCCCGCCTCGCCTGTTACCTGGCGGGCGGGCGGCCGGAGGGCGGTGCGCGGGTGTACGCCGGGTGCCGGGACGCCTCGCCGCCCGAGGGCACGGCGGCGGTGGAGCTGCCCGGCGCGGTCTACTTCGCCACGCACTCGCCCGTGTGGGGCGGCGGCCGGGCCTTCTACGACCCGCTCGCGCCCGGCACGGCGCCGGCCCGGGCGCACCTCGTCACGGCCGGGCAGTTCGCCGACCTCGCCGCCCAGGAGATGTACGGGACGCCCGGCGCCGACCTGGACCTCACCGAGGCGCTGGCCACCGGCCGCCAGGTGCTCGGCCCTGGGCGGTACGAGACGGTGGTGTGCCCCGGCCGCCTCGACGGCCACCCGCTGCTCACCCTGACCGCGCCCTGGCGGATGGCCGACGTGGCCGCCGCCGCGCCCTCCGTGGCGTATCTGCGCCACCTGGTGGCCGGCCTGCTGGAGGCCGGCCCCTGGGACCCGGCGGCCGTCGCCGGCCACCTCGCGCGCTGCCCGGGCGTCGCCGGGCGGTGGCCGGAGGGCGAGCTGCGGGCCATGGCGGAGGACGTCCGGCGGGGCGGCGATCAGGCCCCGCCGAAGCCCTCCCCGGCGGTCCGCGCCGTCAGCCGGCCCAGATCCCGCTGATGTCGGCCGAGGACGCGGCCTGGCCGGCGTGCGTCGAGGTGCCCGCCAGGTCCTCCAGCGTGCGCAGCACGTTGTAGTGGGTGTACTTGGTGCCGGTGGAACTGCCCGGGGTGACCGGCTGCCCGTACAGGACCGTGGCGATGTGGTTGGAGCTGCCCGAGTCGTCCTCGTCCCAGGTCACGACCAGCAGGCTGTTGTGGGTCTTCGCCCAGGTGGCGTAGGCGCCCAGGTTGTTCTGCAGCCACGTGTCGCCGGTCTTCACCGAGCAGTCGTGCATGTCGTCGCACAGGTTGGGGATGACGAAGCTCATCTTCGGCAGCGTGGAGAAGTCGGTCGGGAACTGCGCGAACGTCTTCGCGGTCGAGGTCGGCACGTTGCTGAAGCCGAACCACGGGTTGTGCTTGCGCGCGTACTCGCCGCTGGTGCACACGGTGGAGCCCTGGCTCGGCAGGCTCTCGTTGTAGCTGTCCCAGGTCCCGCCGGCCGCGAGCACCTCGGAGCCGAGGTTCGCCGCCGAGCTGAAGCCCGGCGTGACGCAGCCGTCGGTGGTGACGCCCTGGTTCGAGCCGGAGAACAGGTCGTAGTAGTTCGGCTGGCTCGGGTGGGTGATGGCGTAGCTCTGCGTCAGGTTGGCGCCGCCCGCCTTGAGGGTGTTGTTGATGTACGGGGCGCTGGAGCTGCCGATCACCTGGTTGTAGGCGTGGTTCTCCATGACCACCACGACGGTGTGGTCGGGGGTGGGCACGGCGCCGGCCGCTTGTGCCTGGCCGCCGAGGCCTGCCCAGACGCCGGCGGACGCGGCGGCGAGGCCGAGCGAGGAGACGAGCGCGGTACGGCGGTGGGTCGTGGTCCAGCCGAACACTTCTGACCTCCGGTGGGTGTGAGGAGCTGGCTCGGACGGTGTGCGCGCGGTGCCGCGTGCGGTGTCGCCACCCGCGGTGCCTTGCCGCATGCGGTGTGCATGCCAAACCGTAGAGTCGGCCGGCCTCGCCGGGCACCGTGCCCCGGTGAACGGCCGCCAAACGATTGGGTGCGGTGCGTGACCCGGCCGTCGCACGCAGTGGCCCGTCGGCGCGGTGCACGGGGGCCGCCGCTCCTTCGCGCCCCCCGTCCCCCCTTTGGCCCGCGGCGCACCCGGCGGTTAATCTCGGGTCAGCCGCCGGGACGGCGAACCGGAGCGGGACGGAGGGCCCATGACCTTGCCGCAGGGGCGCCGCAGCAGCACCTTCACCAGGCTGCTCCGGCACGGCTTCACGGACCCCGCGGCGGCCGAGGAACTGCTCGGCTCCCCGGTGCTGACGGGGGTGCGCGGCGACCCCGTCCTGCTGGACGCCCTGGGCGCGACCGCCGACCCCGACCAGGCGCTGCGCGCGCTCGTACGGCTCGTCGAGGAGCTGGAGGAGGCCGAGCGCCGCACCCTGCTCGACACGGTCACCACCGCGAAACCCCTGCGCGACCGGCTGCTGGGCGTCCTGGGGGCGTCCGAGGCGCTCGGCGACCACCTGGCCCGGCACCCGCGCGACTGGCACGCCCTCGTCACCTACGAATCGGACGATCTGCACCCCGGCGTCGAGGAGTTCGAGCGCGGGCTGCGCGACGCCCGCGACCCCGACGCGCTGCGGGCCGCCTACCGCAGGTGCCTGCTCGGGATAGCGGCCCGCGACGTGTGCGGCACCAGCGACCTGGTCCGCACCGCGGCGGAACTCGCCGACCTCGCCACGGCCACCCTGCGCGCCGCGCTGGCGATCGCGGCCGAGGAGCGGCCGCAGGACGCGCGGGCCTGCCGGCTGGCGGTCATCGGCATGGGCAAGTGCGGCGGCCGGGAGCTGAACTACGTCTCCGACGTCGACGTCATCTTCGTCGCCGAGGCGCCCGAGGCGCCCGAGGCAGGCGAGGTGGGCGAGGCGGGCAAGACGGGCGAGTACGGCGACGAGGGCGCGGCCCTGCAGGCCGCCACCCGCCTGGCCGCCCGCATGATGCGGATCTGCTCGGACTCCACCGCCGAGGGCACCATCTGGCTGGTGGACGCCAACCTGCGGCCCGAGGGGAAGAACGGCCCCCTGGTGCGCACCCTGGCCAGCCACCTCGCGTACTACAAGCGATGGGCCAAGACCTGGGAGTTCCAGGCCCTGGTCAAGGCGCGGCCGGTGGCGGGGGACGCCGCGCTCGGCGCCGAGTACATGGCCGCGATCCACCCCATGGTCTGGGAGGCCGCCGACCGGGAGCACTTCGTCGGCGACGTGCAGCAGATGCGCCGCAGGGTCGTGGAGAACATCCCCGCCGCCCAAGTGGACCGCGAGCTGAAGCTGGGGCCCGGCGGCCTGCGCGACGTGGAGTTCGCCGTCCAGCTGCTGCAACTCGTGCACGGCCGCACCGACTCCTCGCTGCGCAGCCCGACCACGCTGACCGCCCTCGCGGACCTGGCAGCCGGCGGGTACGTGGGCCGCGCCGACGCCGCCGCCCTGGACGACGCCTACCGCTTCCTGCGGCTGATGGAGCACCGCATCCAGCTGCACAAGCTGCGCCGCACCCACCTCGTCCCGCAGGACGAGGACGACCTGCGCCGGCTCGGCCGGGGCCTGGGCCTGCGCGCCGACCCGGTCGCCGACCTGAACCGGGACTGGCGCCGGCACGCCATGGAGGTGCGGCGGCTGCACGAGAAGCTCTTCTACCGGCCGCTGCTGGACGCCGTCGCCCAGCTCGGCGGCGACACCCGGCTGAGCACGGACGCCGCCAGGACCCGGCTGCAGGCCCTCGGCTACGGCGACCCGGCCGCCGCGATGCGCCACCTGGAGGCGCTGGCCAGCGGCGTCAGCCGCGCCGCGGCCATCCAGCGCACCCTGCTGCCGGTGCTGCTCGGCTGGTTCGCCGACTCCGCCGACCCCGACGCCGGGCTGCTGGGCTTCCGCAAGGTCTCGGAAGCGCTCGGCAAGACCCCCTGGTACCTGCGGCTGCTGCGCGACGAGGGCGCCGCGGCGCAGCGGCTCGCCCGGGTGCTGTCCTCCGGCCGGCTCGCCCCCGACCTGCTGATGCGCGCCCCCGAGGCGGTCGCGATGCTCGGCGCCCCGGGCGGCCTGGCCCCCCGCGACCAGGCCGCGCTGGAACAGGAGGTGCTGGCCGCCGTGGACCGCGCCGGGACCCCGGAACAGGCCATCGCCGCGGCACGGGGGGTACGGCGGCGCGAGCTGTTCCGTACCGCCGCCGGCGACCTCATCGACACCTTCGGCGACGACGCGGAGGGCACCTCCCGGGCCGAGGGCTCCGGCGGGGGCGGCCCGGTCGACCCCGGCGCCATCGCCGACCGGGTCGGCGCCGCGGTGTACGCGCTCACCGCCGCGACCCTGGCCGGCGCGCTGCGGGCCGCGGTCAACGCGGTGACCGGCGGCGACGCCCACCCGCTGCCCACCCGCTTCGCGGTCATCGGCATGGGCCGGCTCGGCGGCCGGGAGATGGCCTACGGCTCGGACGCCGACGTCATGTTCGTGCACGAGCCGCTGGAGGGCGCCGACCCCGAGGAGGCCGGCCGGGCCGCCCTCGCGGTGGCCAACGAGATGCGCCGCCTGCTGCAGATCCCCACCTCGGACCCGCCGCTGCTGGTGGACGCCGACCTGCGCCCGGAGGGCAAGAGCGGGCCGCTGGTGCGCACCCTGGCCTCGTACGAGGCGTACTACCGGCGCTGGTCGCTGGGATGGGAGAGCCAGGCGCTGCTGCGGGCCGAGCCCGTGGCCGGCGACCGGGGGCTGGGGGAGCGGTTCATCGCGCTGATCGACCCGCTGCGCTACCCGAGCGGGGGCCTGGGCGAGGACGAGGTGCGCGAGATCCGGCGGCTGAAGGCGCGCATGGAGTCCGAGCGGATCCCGCGCGGCGCCGACCGCACCATCCACGCCAAACTCGGCCGCGGCGGGCTGTCCGACATCGAGTGGACCGTCCAGGTGCTCCAGCTGCGGCACGCCGCCCGGCTGCCGTCGCTGCGCACCACCGGCACCCGCCCGGCGCTCGCCGCCGCCCGCGCCGAGGGGCTCGTCGACGCCGCGGACGCCCAGGTGCTGGACGAGGCGTGGGTGCTGGCCACCCGGGTGCGCAACGCCGTCATGCTGGTGCGCGGCCGGCCCGGCGACACCTTCCCCGGCGACAGCCGCGAACTGGCCGCCGTCGCCCGCTACCTCGGCCACGCCTCGGGCCACGTCGGCGACATGCTGGACGACTACCGCCGCCGCACCCGCCGGGCCCGCGCGGTGGTGGAGCGGATCCTGTACGAAGGCTGAGCCGGCCCCGGGCACAAGGGCCCGCCTCAAGGCTTACGGGCGGCCGGCTCACGGGCGGGCCGCACGGGCCCGCCGGCCGGTCACTTCTGCGGCAGCGACGCCGTGGCCGACTCGGCCGCCGGCGCGACCGGGAGCCGGTAGGCCCACCGTCCGTACGCGAGGTACGCCACCGTGTAGCCGACGGCCAGGCACAGCGCGCCCCCGATCGCGTCCATCCAGAAGTGGTTGGCGGTCGAGATGATGACCAGGAGCGTCGCCACCGGGTACAGGGCGCCCAGGATCCGCACCCACAGCGGTTTGGCCAGCGTGACGATGGTGATGCCGCACCACAGCGACCAGCCGATGTGCATCGACGGCATGGCCGCGTACTGGTTGGACACCTGCGACAGGCTGCCCTGGGACATCGAGCCCCAGGTGCGGTGCACCAGCACGGTGTCGATGAAGTGGCCGCCCGTCATCAGGCGCGGCGGCGCCAGCGGGAACGCCCAGAAGCCGACCAGGGCCAGCCAGGTGGTCACGAACAGCACCAGCCTGGCCGGACCGTACCGGCCGGGATGCTTCACGTACAGCCACACCAGCACCCCGATGGTCATGATGAAGTGCAAGGTGGCGTAGTAGTAGTTCATCCCCACGATCAGCCAGTCGACCTTGTTGATCGCGTGGTTGATCGAGCGCTCCACGTTCAGACCGAGGTGGCTCTCCAGGGACCAGACGTCCGCGGCGTGCCGCAGCGCCGTCCGCCGCTCCTCCGGCACCGCGTTGCGGATCAGCGAGTACACCCAGTAGCTCACGCCGATCAGCACGATCTCGAACCAGAGCTTGGGGTGGCGCGGGGTGCGGAAGCGGGTCAGCAGGACCCGCGGCCTGAGCAGCTCACGCCGTCCCCGCGGCCCGGCGGCGGTCGGCTGCCCGGTGCCCTCCCCGGCGCCGGCCCCCTCGGTACGGGCGGAGTGCGACCGGTTGGCCGAACGGCCCTTCATCGTGTCAGCGGTCGGGTCCCCCATAGGACACCAGTCTGCCAGAAGTACGCTGCCGTTTCGATCAGACCCCTGGCGTATCCGCCACGTCGCCGCTCCTCCCGGAGGAGGAGGCGGGCTGGGCGGGGAGCTTCGCGGCCGGCTCGGCGGGCGCCGCCGCCGTCGAGCCCCTGACCACCAGTTCCGGCAGGAACATGAACTCGCTGTGCGGCGCCGGCGTGCCCGCGATCTCCTCCAGCAGCGCGCGCACCGCGGCCTGGCTCATCGCGTCCACCGGCTGCCGGATCGTGGTCAGCGGCGGGTCGGTGAACGCGATCAGCGGGGAGTCGTCGAAGCCCACCACGGACACGTCGCCGGGCACCGACAGGCCGCGCTGGCGCGCCGACCTGATCGCGCCGAGCGCCATCATGTCCGAGGCGCAGACCACGGCCGTGCAGCCGGCCGCGATCAGCTCGCCGGCCGCCGCAAGACCACCCTCCAGGGTGAACAGCGAATGCCGGATCAGCGCCCGCGCCTCCTCCTCGGCCAGCCCGAGGATGTCGCCCATCGACGCGATGAACCCCTCGATCTTGCGCTGGACGGGGACGAAACGCTTCTGCCCGACCGCCAAACCGATTCTGCGGTGCCCGAGCGCGGCCAGATGGGTGACCGAGAGCCGGACCGCGGCGCAGTCGTCGGGTGAGACGAAGGGTGCGTCGATCTTCTCCGAGAAGCCGTTGATCAGGACGAACGGCACGCCCTGGCCGTGCAGCCTGGCGTACCGCTCGGTGTCGGCGGTGGAGTCGGCGTGCAGGCCGGAGACGAAGATGATCCCGGCCACCCCCCGCTCCACCAGCATCTCGACCAGCTCGTCCTCGGTGGAGCCGCCGGGCGTCTGGGTGGCCAGCACCGGTGTGTAGCCCTGCCGGGTCAGCGCCTGCCCGATGATCTGGGCGAAGGCCGGGAAGATCGGGTTCTGCAGTTCGGGGGTGATCAGACCGACCAGGCCGGCGCTGCGCTGGCGCAGCCGCACCGGCCGCTCGTACCCCAGGAGGTCGAGAGCGGCCAGCACGGATTCGCGGGTGGTCGCGGAAACCCCCGGCTTGCCGTTGAGGACCCGGCTGACGGTCGCCTCACTGACCCCCGCCTGTGCTGCGATGTCAGCGAGCCGCGCGGTCACAGCACCGGATGCTAGGGGACGGAAGGCCACCACGTCAGATCGCCCACCAAATTGCCGTGTCCCCGGCGATCGTGACGGTGGCGCCAGAACCGGACCCGACCGCCGCCGTACCGGCCCCGCCGCCGTCCGCGGAAGTGCCTGCGGAGGGGTTTGCGGACGTGCCCGCGGACGTGGCCGCGGAAGCCTCGGCGGCGGTGTCCGCCACCGCGTCCGGCGCGCTGCTCAGCAGCGGCCGTCCCGGCCTCGGCAGCGCCACCGGCTCCCCGGTGAGGTTGACCGTGCAGACGAAGCCCTCGCCGGCCGGGCCCTCGCGGCGGAAGACCAGCACGCCCTCGGGGGCGTCCAGCCACTCCACGGCGCGCCCCGCGCCCAGCGCCGGGTGCTCCCGGCGCACCGCCAGCGCCGAGCGGTACAGCTCAAGGGTGGAGTCCGGGTCGCCGGTCTGCGCCTCGACGCTCAGCTCCGCCCACTGCGCCGGCTGCGGCAGCCAGCTCGGGCCGCCGGGCACCGGCCCGAAGCCGTACGGCGGCTCGCTGCCCGACCAGGGGATCGGCACACGGCACCCGTCGCGGAAGCCGTCCTGCCCCGCCGCGCGGAAGAACGAGGGGTCCTGCCGCACCTCGTCGGGCAGGTCGGTCACGTCCGGCAGGCCCAGCTCCTCGCCCTGGTAGAGGTACGCCGAGCCGGGCAGCGCGAGCATCAGCAGCGTGGCCGCGCGGGCCCGCCGCAGCCCCAGCCGCCGGTCGCCCGGCACGCGCTGCTGCGTACCGAGCTCCGGCGGGTTGCCGAAGCGGGTGGCGTGCCGGGTCACGTCGTGGTTGGACAGCACCCAGGTGGCGGGGGCGCCCACCGCGCCCATGGCGGTCAGCGACGAGTCGATGACGCGGCGCAGCGCCGCCGCGTCCCACGCCGTGCCCAGGTACTCGAAGTTGAACGCCTGGTGCAGCTCGTCCGGGCGCAGGTAGAGCGCGGCCCGCTCGATGGTCGGCGTCCACGCCTCGGCCACCGCGATGCGCTCGGCCCCGTACTCGTCCAGGATCCGCCGCCAGCCGCGGTAGATCTCGTGCACGCCGTCCTGGTCGAAGTAGGGCATGGGCGCCGACCCCAGCAGCGAGAGCTGCTCGGCGTGCCCGATGTCGGGCAGTCCGTCGGCCTTCACCAGCCCGTGCGCCACGTCGATCCGGAACCCGTCCACGCCCAGGTCCAGCCAGAACCGCAGCACCGAGCGGAACTCCTCGTGCACCGCCGGGTGGTCCCAGTTGAAGTCCGGCTGCTCGGGGGCGAACAGGTGCAGGTACCACTCGCCCGGCGTGCCGTCGGGGTTCGTGGTCCTGGTCCACGCCGGGCCGCCGAAGATGGACTCCCAGTCGTTCGGCGGGAGTTCGCCGCGCACGCCCTTGCCGGGCCGGAAGTGGAACCGCCCGCGGAAGTCCGAGCCCGGGCCGCCGCGCAGCGCCTGCTTGAACCACTCGTGCTGGTCGGAGCAGTGATTGGGCACCACGTCCACGATCACCCGCAGGCCCAGCCCGTGCGCGGCCCGCACCAGGTCGTCGGCGTCCGTCAGGTTGCCGAACATCGGGTCGACCGCCCGGTAGTCGGCCACGTCGTAGCCCGCGTCGGCCTGCGGCGAGGCGTAGAACGGCGACAGCCACACCGCGTCCACCCCGAGGTCGCGCAGGTACGGCAGCCTGCCGGTGATGCCCGGCAGGTCGCCCATGCCGTCACCGTTCCCGTCGGCGAAACTGCGCGGGTACACCTGGTAGATGACCGCCTCGCGCCACCAGTCTCTGCGCTCGGCGTCGGCTGCGGCAGCGGCGTCGACGGCGGCGTCCGGGGCCGCGGCGGCGTCGGGAGCGACGGCGGAGCTGGGCGCGTCGGAGAGGTGCTGGCTCATGGATTCCCTTATGGGTGTGCGGAAGCGGGGTTGTCAGCCCTTGGTGCCGCCGGCCGTCAGGCCGGTCACCAGGTGCTTCTGGACGAGCAGGAAGACGACCGCGGCGGGCACGGCGATGAGGACGGAAGCGGCGGTCATCGCGCCCCAGTTGGCCCGCTCGCTGGAGGCGAAGGTGCCGATGCCGGCGGCCAGCGTGTAGTGGCGCTCGGACATGAACTGGCTGGAGTACGCGACCTCGCCCCACGCGGTCAGGAAGGTGTAGAACGCGGTGACCGCCAGGCCCGGCCGGGCGAGCGGCACCACCAGCCGCCAGAAGGTGCCGAACGGGGTCAGGCCGTCGACCCGGCCCGCCTCGTCGATCTCCTTGGGGATGGTGTCGAAGTACCCCTTGAGCATCCAGGCGCAGAACGGCACCGCGATGGTGCAGTACACCAGGATCAGCCCGACGTAGGTGTCGATCAGGTTCAGCCGGGCCAGCAGGTTGTACAGCGGCACCATCAGCACGGCGACCGGGAACATCTGGGTCAGCAGGAAGGTCCACATCAGCGACTTGTGGCCGGGGAAGCGCATCCTGGAGATCGCGTAGCCCGAACTCGCCGCGATCAGCACGCCCAGCACGGTGGTGGCCGCGGCCACGATCACCGAGTTGAGCATCCAGCGCGGGAAGTGGCTGTGCAGCAGTACGAACCGGTAGTTGGCGAGCCCGAGGTGGTGGGCCACCTCGCCGGGCTGCTGCCACGCGGTGTCCGGGCCGAGCGAGATGAAGACGATCCACAGCACCGGGAAGGCGGCGACCGCGCTGGCGCCGAGCAGCGCCGCGTGCAGGGCGATGGACGCGCCCGGGCTTCGTTCGCCCCGCCCCCGGTGGCGGCGGGGCCGGTCGGCGGTACGGGAGAGGCCGCGGGTGCGGGCGGGCGCGGCCGCGGAGCCGCGCTGAGTCGTGGCGCTCATCGAGGGCTCCTAGTCCTGCGTCTTCAACTGGCGGCGGTAGAACGTGGAGAAGGCCACCAGGATGAGAAGGATGACGATGCCGTAGCTGGCGGCGCCCGAGTAGTCGGACACCCCCGTGAAGGCCTTGCGGTAGGCGTAGGTCACCAGGATGTCCGTGTCACCCGTGGTGTTGTTGCCCAGCAGCAGGTAGATGATCGGGAACATGTTGAACGTCCACACCGTGGACAGCAGGATCACCGTGCTGGTCACCGGCCGCAGCCCGGGCAGGGTGACGTTGGCGAACCGCTGCAGCGGCGAGGCCCCGTCCATCTCGGCGGCCTCGTACAGCTCGCCCGGGATGGCCTGCAGACCGCCCAGGTTGGCGACCATCATGAACGGCACACCGCACCAGACGTTCACGATGATCACGGCGATCTTCTGGGCGAACGGCGTGCCCAGCCAGTCCTGGGCCGGCAGCCCGGCCTTGGTGATGATGTCGTTGAACACGCCGTACTGCGAGTTGAACATCAGCCGCCAGGCGAACACGCCGATGAACGCCGGGACCGCCCACGGCAGGATCAGCGCCAGCCGGTAGAACAACCGCCCCCGCACCGGCCGGTTGAGCAGCATCGCCATCGCGAGACCGAGGGAGTACGTGATGGCCACGCAGCTCACGGTCCAGATCGCCGTCCACTCCAGCCGCGGGTAGAAGTCGCCGTCCTTGCCGGAGAGGATCTGCCAGTAGTTGTGCAGGCCGACGAAGTGGTACGTGGCGCCGACGTGGAAGGCGCCGATGTTCTTGGCGACGTTCGCCTCATTGGCGTTGGTGAACGACAGGTAGACGCCGTACCCGAGCGGGTAGAGCACCAGGACGGCGATCACGATGACGACCGGGGCCACCATCGCCCAGGCGTACCAGTACTTGTCCCATGACCGCCGGATCGACGGCAGCGGGCCCCGCCGGGCGCGCGGCGGGCGGGCCGGCTCCCGTACGGGTTCTTCCATGGTGGCGGTGGTCATCGCTCCTCGGCTCTTCTCGGGTTCTTCTCGGCGGCTTCTCGGCGGCTCTCGGGGTCGTCCGCGGGGCTGACCGGACCGGCCGGCCGGGCGCGTGGGCCCCCGCCCGTATCAGGCGGCACGGGGGCTCCGGCCGGCCGGCCCGGAACTGTGCGGTCGCGGCTACTGGACGGTGTAGCCCGGCAGCAGCTTGCCGAACTCCTTGGCGGCGGCGTCGAGGCCGGCCTGGACCGAGGTCTGGCCCTGGAGGATCTTGATGTACTCCTGCTGCAGCGGCGTGAACAGGCTGCCCACCTGCGGCAGCGCCACCCGCGGCCGGGCGGTGTCCATGATCGGCTTGAAGCCGGCGATCTTCGGGTCCTTGAGCACCTCGGGGGTGTAGGCCGAGGCGCGGGTCGGCAGGGTGCCGTTCTTCAGGGCGATCTGCTGCTGGCTGCTGGAGGAGGTCATGAACTGCGTGAACAGGTAGGCGGCGTCGAGGTTCTTCGAGCCTTGGTAGACCGCCAGGTCGTGGCCGCCGGTCGGGGCGAGCGCCTTGCCGCTGGAGCCGGCCGGCACCGGGGCGTACCCGAGGTTGGACTCCTTGCCCTTGAACGCCGAGCCGGTCAGGTCGTCGCTCACCGACCACGGGCCCTGGACCAGCATCGCGACCTTGCCGGTCTTGAACGAGGTCTGCATGTTGTCGTACGCGCTGGCGAAGTCCACCTTCAGCGAGGAGGTGTCGTAGATCTTCTTCGCCTCGGTGACCGCCTTGACGGCCTCGGGCGAGTTGATCGTCACCTTCTTCGCCGCCGGGTCGGCGAGGTCCGCCCCCTCCCCGAACAGCAGCGGGAACAGGAAGTACGAGTCGGGGTTGACGTAGGTGCCCGCGACGCCCGGCACCTTCTGCTTGATGGTCGCCGAGTCCGCGATCAGCTCGTCCCAGGTGGCCGGCGGCTTGGTGATCCCGGCCTTGGCGAAGATGTCCTTGTTGTAGAGCAGGCCGAGGGTGTCGGTCACCGACGGCACGCCGTACGTCTTGCCGTCGTACTTCGTGGTGTTCATCGGCCCGGGCAGGAAGTCCTGGGTCTCGCTCATGGCGGCCGTGCCGTCCAGCGGGGCGATGTAGTGCAGCGAGGCGTACTCCGGGATCAGACCGACGTCGGTGCGGATCACGTCCGGCGCGCCCTTGCCGCTCTGCGCCGCCGCCTTGAACTTCTGCTCCACCGTGGTGAAGTCCACGTTCTGGTAGTTGACCTTGATCTTGGGGTACTTCGCCTCGAAGTCCTTGATGAGGGCCTGGTACTCCGGGGCCTCGTTCTTGGCGTCGGAGGTGTCCCAGTACGTGATCGTGCCGGCGACCGAGGCGGGGTCCTTCGCGCTGCCTCCACCGTCGCTCTTGTCGCCGCTGCCACTGCCACTGCCACCGCCGCAAGCGGTGACCCCGAGAACGATGGCCGCGGCCATAGCCACGGCGGATATGCCGCGTCGCATACCTGTACTCCTTGCTGAGGGAAGTGCCCGTCGACCCTGATCGGTTCGCCCCGATCCAGCTCCATCGGCTCGGGCTGGGCAGGACCGTAACAGCGATGCAATGTCTTGCGAAAGAGGTTGCAAGGGACTTTCTGCGCGGTCACCGAGATGTGACGTTCCCGTTTCCACGGGGCGCCGAGGCCCCCCGAACCCCCGCGAACCACCCGCTACCGGACACCTGCGGGCGGGGCTCCGCCCCATCGACCCCTGCAATTCCTTGCACCACCCCGGCATCCACGGGCTCCCCCCGGGAACACCCAGGGGGCACCCCCGCACGGGGGCGCCCCCTGGGTTCGCGATCGGGGCCGGGCCGGTCGCAGGGCTCAGCGCATCTCCGGAGAGAGGCGCCGAGGGTGTATTCGTAGCCGACGACGAGTCGGTAGGGGAGGCACCACTCTCCGTACTCGATGACTCCCTGATCGTCCCAGAGTCGATGGGCGCCGGCGAGAATCGGTGAGCCGGTACGCAGGCCGAGGAAGTTCGCCTCCCGGGCATCGGCCTCCCGCCCGTGCATGTCGTCGCGGCCGTTCCTGGGCCTGCGCCCGGTGGCCGCCTGGAGCCGGAGGAGCAGGCCCGAACCCTTGCTGGGGGCGGTGGACAGCAACTCGGGGACCAGGCCCGCGAAGTGCCCCGGATACCAGGTGACCGCCAACAGGAGCCGCTGGTTGCCGCGTCCGGTGTGCCACTGGCGGCGGACGACGGGCAGGCCGTCGTCGAGGTCGAAGATCTCCTGAACGTACCTCGGCGGCTGGATCAGATCGGCCGCCGTGACGGTCATCGTCTCGCCTTGGGCGAGAACGGTGCCCGTGCGCAGGACCCCCGCGACCGTCTCCGAGCTGGTGACCAACGCGATCGCCCACGCACACCCGCCGTACGGCCGCCTGATCGCCACACGCCTGGAGCGACTGGAGCGCGGGGTGCGGATCGAGGTGCACGACGCCGATGCCGGCAGGAGACCGGAACGCCAAGAGGTGTGCGCGACCTCCGAGTCGGGGCGTGGTCTGGCCCTGGTCGACATCCTGACGCGCGGGAATTGGGGGGTCGGCGACCGGAAAGGGCCCGGGAAGATCGTCTGGGCCGTATGCGCCGAGGACCCGCACGACGCACGCGCGTGAGGCTCACCGGGCAGCCCCGAGCATCCCGCGCGGCGGGCGCTCATGAGCCGCGCGATCTCGTCGGCGTCTTGACGGGCCGTGAGGCGGTGGCGAAAGGGAGCGGTGCGCGCGGGTCCGCCGGCGAGGCCCAGGGGTGGGGCCGTCTCAACTGCCGGGCCCGCTCATCGGGTTCGGCGGGACGGTTGGGCGGCCGGCGTGGAAATCCTTGCAAGGTCTTGCTGCAAGGCTGCCCGCGGGGATACCTTCCCGGACGACCCCGGCGCCGAGGCCGGGGGAGCACCCGGCTTCAGGCGCGTGAGGGCGGGCGCGGAGGTGTCCCTTTACCGTTCCCCCGTTGTCGCGAGGGGGCGGACAGCCGCAAGGAGAACCGCCCGTGGCCCTGCAGTTCAGGCTGCCCGTACGCAGAGGACGACCGGAGCGCGCGACGCGCCGGTCCAGGATCGCCGGGGGGACGGCGCTCGCCGCGCTCGCCGCGCTCGCCGCGCTCATCGTGCCCGTCGCCGCCGCGCGGGCCGGCGCCGCGCAGCCCCCCGCGCCCCCGTCGGACAAGGCGCTCGCCGCCCAGCCGGCGCGGCACGACGACACCCGCGAGCAGTTCTACTTCCTGCTGCCGGATCGTTTCGCCAACGCCGACACCGGCAACGACCGCGGCGGACTGGCCGGCGACCGGCTCACCACCGGCTACGACCCCACCGACAAGGGCTTCTACCAGGGCGGCGACCTCAAGGGCCTCACACAGAGGCTGGACTACATCAAGGGCCTGGGCACCACCGCCATCTGGCTGGCGCCGATCTTCAAGAACCAGCCCGTGCAGGGCACGGGCACGAACGCGTCGGCCGGCTACCACGGCTACTGGATCACCGACTTCACCCGGGTCGACCCGCACTTCGGCACCAACGACGACCTCAGGACGCTGATCGGCGCCGCCCACGCCAAAGGCATGAAGGTCTTCTTCGACGTCGTCACCAACCACACCGCCGACGTCGTCAAGTACCGGCCCGCAACGTACGACTACCTTTCCAAGGGCGCCTTCCCGTACCTCGCCGCGGACGGCACGCCCTTCGACGACAGCGACTACGCCGACGGCTCCAAGCCGTTCCCGAAGGTCACCGCGGCCTCCTTCCCGCGCACCCCGACGGTCCCCGCGGACAGGACCGGCCTCAAGGTCCCGGCCTGGCTCAACGACCCGACGATGTACCACAACCGCGGCGACTCCACTTTCGCCGGCGAGAGCGCCGGTCAGGGCGACTTCTCCGGGCTCGACGACCTGTGGACCGAGCGTCCCGAGGTCGTCAAGGGCATGGAGCGGATCTACGAGACCTGGGTGCGGGACTACGCCGTCGACGGCTTCCGGATCGACACCGTCAAGAACGTCGACATGCCGTTCTGGACCCAGTGGGCCACCGCCCTCGACCGGTACGCCGCCCGGCACGGCCGCAAGAACTTCTTCATGTTCGGCGAGACCTACTCCGCCGACCCGGCGGTCACCTCCCCGTACGTCACGCAGGGGCGGCTGGACGCCACGCTCGACTTCCCGTTCCAGGACGCGGCCCGCGGCTACGCCTCGCAGGGCGCCCCGCCCTCGAAACTGGCGGACGTCTACGCCCAGGACTACCGCTACACCACCGGCAAGGCCAACGCCTACGAGCAGGTCACCTTCCTCGGCAACCACGACATGGGCCGCATCGGCTCCTTCCTGAAGCAGGACAACCCGGGCGCGAGCGACGCCGAACTGCTCAAGCGGGACGAACTCGCCAACGCGCTGATGTTCCTCGGCCGCGGCAACCCCGTGGTCTACTACGGCGACGAGCAGGGCTTCACCGGCGCCGGCGGCGACAAGGACGCCCGCCAGACCATGTTCGCCTCCAAGGTCCCCGACTACCTCGCCGACGACGAGATCGGCACGGACCGCACGGCCGCGAGCGACTCCTACGACCCCACGCACCCCCTCTACCGCGCCATCGCCGCCCTGTCCCGCCTCACCAAGGACAACCCGGCGCTGCGCGACGGCGTCCAGACCGAGCGCTACGCCGAACCCGGCACAGGCCCGGGCGTGTACGCGTACTCGCGCACCGACACCCGCACCGGCGGCGACTACCTGGTGGCCGTCAACAACGCCACCACGGCCCGCACCGTCACCGTGCCCACCGGCAACACCCAGGGCGCCGTCTACCAGGGCATCTACGGGGCGGACGGCGACGTGACCACCACCGGCGACCAGGCCGGGGTGACCCTGTCCGTACCCGCGCTGAGCGCAGTGGTCTACCGCGCCGCGCGCCCCCTGCCCCGGCCGGCCGCCGGTCCCGCCCTCACCCTGACCGCGCCCGCCCAGGGAGCCACCGGCACCGTCGAGGTGAGCGCGGACGTCACGGGCGGCGGCCCGGACCGCGTGGTGTTCGCCGCCCAGGTCGGCGACGCCAAGTGGCAGGTCCTCGGATCGGCGGACCACGCCCCGTACAAGGTCACCCAGATCCTTGACGCCAGGATTCCGGCCGGGACCCCCGTACGCTACAAGGCGGTCGTCGTGGACGCGGCCGGCCGGACCGCCGACGCCATGGCGCGGACCACCACCGGCACCCCGCCGGTGACCGCACCGCCGACCGCCGTCAGCCGCGACTACGCGATCGTGCACTACCGGCGCACCGACGGGAACTACGCGGACTGGGGGCTGTACGCCTGGGGCGACATCGCCGACGGCGAGGCCACCACCTGGCCGGCCGGCCACCCCTTCATCGGGCGCGACGCCTACGGCGCCTTCGCGTACGTCAAGCTCAAACCGGGCGCGAGCAACGTCGGCTTCCTCGTCGTCGACAAGAACGGCGTGAAGGACACCGACGCCGACCGCTCCATCGACCTCGCCGCCACCGGCGAGGTGTGGGTCGAGCAGGGCAGCCCGGACGTCGCCACCAGCCCGCCGGCCGGCGCGTACCCGCCGCAGGACACGACCAAGGCGGTCATCCACTACCACCGGGCCGATCACACATACTCCGGCTGGGGCCTGCACGTGTGGACCGGAGCGGCGAACCCGACCGACTGGTTCAGCCCGCTGATGCCGACCCGTACCGACTCCTACGGGGCCGTGTTCGAGGTGCCGCTGGCCGCCGGGGCGACCTCGCTCAGCTACATCATCCACAAGGGCGACACCAAGGACCTGCCCGACGACCAGTCGCTGGACTTCCGCTCCTCCGGCCACGAGGTGTGGCTGCTGGGCGGGGCCGAGAAGCACCTCCTGCCCCAGCCGCAGGGGTCGGCGGCCGACCTTGACCTGACGAAGTCGCAGGCGCAGTGGATCGACCGCTACACGGTGGCCTGGCCCCCGTCCCTTTCCGGGGCCTCACTGCCGTCCGCCTCGCAGCAGTTGGTGTACGCGGCCGACGGCGGCCTCACCGTCAAGGACGGCGCGCTGTCCGGCGCGGGCCGCTGGTTGCGCCTGGAGCAGGTGCCCGGCGGTCTCACCGACGCCCAACTCGCCAGGTTCCCGCAGCTCAAGGGCTACACGGCCGCCACCGTGGACCCGCGTGACCGGGGCCGGATCACCGACGCCCTGCGCGGCCAGGTCGTCGCCACCCAGCGGGCCGCCAACGGGGCCCTGCTGGTGGCGACCGGCGTGCAGACCCAGGGTGTGCTCGACGACGTCTACGCCGATGCCGCGCGGCACACCGCGCTCGGCCCGGTGTTCGGGGCGGGCGGCAGGCCCACCCTGTCGGTGTGGGCGCCGACCGCCCACAGCGTCGCCCTGGACATCGCCGGCAGGACCGTCCCCATGCGCCGCGACGACGTCAGCGGGGTGTGGTCGGTGACCGGGCCCAGGTCCTGGACCGGGAAGCCGTACCTGTACGAGGTGACCGTGTGGGCGCCCAGCGTGCAAAAGCTCGTCGTGAACAAGGTGACCGACCCGTACTCCGTCGCGCTCACCGCCGACTCCGCCCGCAGCCTGCTGGTGGACCTCGACGACCCGAGGCTCGCGCCGAAGGGGTGGGCGACGCAGCGGAAACCGGCCGCCGTGCCGATGAGCCGGGCCCAGATCCAGGAGCTGCACATCCGGGACTTCTCGGTCGCCGACCCGACCGTGCCGGCCGCCGACCGCGGCAAGTACACGGCCTTCACGGACACCGCCTCCGCGGGCATGACCCACCTGCGTGCCCTCGCCAAGGCCGGCATCACCCACGTCCACCTGCTGCCCGCCTTCGACTTCTCCTCCGTCCCCGAGAAGAGCGCCGAGCAGCGGAGCCCCGGGTGCGACCTGGCCTCGTACGCCCCCGACAGCGACCAGCAGCAGGCGTGCGTGGCCGGGACGGCCGCCAAGGACGCCTACAACTGGGGCTACGACCCGTACCACTTCACCGTGCCGGAGGGGTCGTACGCGAAGGACCCGGACGGCACCGGCCGGACCGTGGAGTTCCGGCGGATGGTGCAGGGGCTCAACGACGCCGGGCTGCGGGTGGTGATGGACGTGGTCTACAACCACACCTCCGCCGCCGGGCAGGCCGACACCTCGGTGCTGGACAAGATCGTGCCCGGCTACTACCAGCGGCTGATGCCGGACGGCTCGGTGGCCAACTCCACCTGCTGCGCGAACACCGCGCCCGAGAACACCATGATGGGCAAGCTGGTGGTGGACTCGATCGTCACCTGGGCCAAGGAGTACAAGGTCGACGGATTCAGGTTCGACCTCATGGGCCACCACCCCAAGGCCGGCATCCTGGCCGTCCGCAAGGCGCTGGACGCGCTGACCGTGGCCAAGGACGGCGTGGACGGCAAGAACGTCATCCTGTACGGGGAGGGCTGGAACTTCGGCGAGGTCGCCGACAACGCCCGCTTCGTCCAGGCCACCCAGGCCAACATGGCCGGCACCGGCATCGCCACCTTCTCCGACCGGGCCCGTGACGCGGTACGCGGCGGCAGCCCCTTCGACGCCGACCCCGGCGTGCAGGGCTTCGCCTCGGGCCTCTACACCGACCCCAACTCGTCCAACGCCAACGGGAGCCCGGCCGAGCAGAAGGCGCGGCTGCTGCACTACCAGGACCTGATCGAGGTCGGCCTGACCGGCGACCTCAAGGGCTTCACCTTCACCGACTCGGCCGGCAAGGAGGTCAGCGGCGCGCAGGTCGACTACAACGGCTCACCGGCCGGCTACGCGGACGCGCCCGGCGACGCGCTCGCCTACGTGGACGCGCACGACAACGAGTCGCTGTACGACGCCCTCGCCTACAAGCTGCCGGCCGGCACCCCGGCCGCCGACCGGGCCCGTACGCAGGTCCTCGCCGAGGCCGTCAGCGCGCTGTCCCAGGGCCCGGCGCTCTACCAGGCCGGCTCGGACCTGCTGCGCTCGAAGTCGCTGGACCGCAACTCCTTCGACTCCGGTGACTGGTTCAACGCGATCCACTGGAACTGCGCGGACGGGAACGGCTTCGGGCACGGCCTGCCGCCGGCCCCCGACAACCAGAGCACGTGGGTGTACGCCAAGCCGCTGCTCACCGACCCCGGCCTCACGCCGGGCTGCGCGCAGATCCAGGGGGCTTCGGCCGCGTACCAGGACCTGCTGCGCATCCGCACCGCCGAGCCGGACTTCCACCTCACCACGGCGGCGCGGGTGCAGGGCCGGCTGTCGTTCCCGCTGTCGGGGACGGAGGAGACCCCGGGGGTGATCACCATGCGGCTGGGCCGGCTGGTGGTGGTGTTCAACGCCACGCCGCGGCGCCAGGACCAGCGGGTCGCCGCCCTCGCGGGCACGCCCTACCGGCTGCACCCGGTCCAGGCCGCGGGCGCCGACGGGGTCGTGAAGACCTCCACGTACGACACGGCGACCGGGACGTTCGGCGTGCCGGCGCGGACGGTCGCGGTGTTCACCACCGCGGGCTGACCCCGCGCGAGCGACGGGAAGGCGCCCGGCGGCAGTCCGCCGGGCGCCCTCCCGTACCGGTTCGCGGTGCCGCGCTCAGACCAGGCCGGCCTTCTCCAGCGCGCTCGCGCAGGTGTCCACGATCAGGCGGGTGACCACGTACGGGTCGACGTTCGCGTTCGGGCGACGGTCCTCGATGTAGCCCTTCCGGTCCACCTCGACCTGCCACGGGATGCGGACCGAGGCGCCGCGGTCGGAGACGCCGTAGCTGTACTTGTTCCAGGGCGCGGTCTCGTGCGCGCCCGTCAGGCGGGACTCGACGCCGGCCCCGTAGTTCCTGATGTGCTCCAGCGGCTTGTCGTCGCGGCCGAGCGCCTCGGCGGCCTCGATGATTGCCTTGTAGTCCTCGCGCATCGCCTTGGTGGAGAAGTTGGTGTGCGCGCCCGCGCCGTTCCAGTCGCCCTTGACCGGCTTGGGGTCGAGGGTGGCGGAGACGCCGAACTCCTCGGCGGTGCGGTACAGCAGCCAGCGGGCCACCCAGAGCTGGTCGGCGACCTCAAGCGGCGACAGCGGGCCGACCTGGAACTCCCACTGGCCCGGCATGACCTCGGCGTTGATGCCGGAGATGGACAGGCCCGCGGCCAGGCAGTTGTCGAGGTGCTTCTCGACGACCTCGCGGCCGAAGATCTCGTCGGCGCCCACCCCGCAGTAGTAGCCGCCCTGCGGGGCGGGGAAGCCGCCCTCGGGGAAGCCCAGCGGGCGCGCGCCCTTGAAGAAGGTGTACTCCTGCTCGATGCCGAACAGCGACTCCTGCGCCGCGTACCGCTCGGCGACCTCGCGCAGCGCGGCGCGGGTGTTGGACTCGTGCGGGGTGCCGTCGATGTCCAGCACCTCGCACAGCACGAGGAGGTTGTCGCCGCCGCGGATCGGGTCGGGGTAGGAGGCGACCGGCTTCAGGACCCGGTCGGAGGCGTGGCCCTCGGCCTGGCTGGTGCTGGACCCGTCGAAGCCCCAGACCGGCAGGTCCGCGCCGCCGCCGGTGATGATCTTCGTCTTGGAGCGCAGCTTGGCGGTCGGCTTGGTGCCGTCTATCCAGATGTACTCGGCCTTGTAGGTCACGGTGACGCCATCCTTCATTGCGCGGAAACGTGGGGTCGCGGGTGCCGGCCGAGCAGCGCTGATCGGGCCGATCGCAGGGTCGCAAGCGACGATTTCCCGACCATTGCCCTTGTGTTAACCCAATGTGAACGAGGCCTCGTGACCAGCGACTACGCCACAGGAGCCCCGGCCGTACCGTACGGAACCGGCGTGCCGCCGCCGCGGTCACGGCACTAGGCTGCGGGCATGCCGCACATCACCGTAAGGTTCAGCGACGGGATCAACTCGATCAACTCGATCAACCCGGCCGACTCGGGCGAGGGCCGGCCGCTCCTGGAACTGGCCGCGCAGCTCCAGGACGCCGTCGTCACGATCGCCGACGGGCGCCTGGAGGGGTGCAGGGTCCACTTCCCTTCGGGCGAGGGCTCCGCGTGGGTCATCGCCGGCGAGGAGGAGGGCGCGAAGCAGGCCGTCCACGTGGAGATCGCGATCAAGGCGGGCCGCACCGACGAGGTCAAGGCCCGGCTGAGCCAGGCGGCGCTGGACGTGCTGCGCACGTATCTGCCGCCCGCCGCGGACTACGAGACGTACCTGTCGGTGGAGGTGCGCGAGATCGACCCGGTCGGCTACGTCAGCCACGTAGAGCCGCGGAAGGACTGAGGCGGCCATGCGGTTCGGGCTCCTCGGCACCGGCCCGTGGGCGTGGCGCACGCACGGCCCGGCGCTCGCCGCGCACCCCGGCGTGGACTTCGCCGGGGTGTGGGGCCGCAGGCCCGAGGTGGCCGGCCGGCTCGCGACCGAGTTCGGCACGCGGGCGTACGAGGACGCCGACGCGCTCATCGCCGACGTCGACGCGGTGGCGATCGCGCTGCCGCCGTACTTCCAGGCCCGGTTCGCGCTGCGCGCGGCGAAGGCGGGGCGGCACCTGCTGCTGGACAAGCCGCTGGCGGACAGCGTCGCCGACGCCCGCGCGGTGGCCGACGCCGTGGCCGCCGCCCAGGTCGCGTCCGTCGTCTTCTTCACCCTGCGCTTCGACCCGGGCACGGCCGCCTGGATCGAGCGGCAGGCGGCGGCCGGTGACTGGTTCACCGGCCGGGCCGACTGGTACAGCGCGGTGTTCAGCGCGGACGCCAGCCCGTACGCCGACTCGCCGTGGCGCCGGGAGAAGGGCGGCCTGTGGGACGTGGGCCCGCACGCGCTGTCGGTGCTGCTGCCGGTGCTGGGCGACGCCGTCGAGGTGCACGCGGCGGCCGGTCCCGGCGACCTGGTCCACCTGACGCTGCGCCATGACAGCGGCGCGTCGAGCACGGCCGCCCTGACCCTCCAGGCGCCACCGGCGGCCGCCGGGGTGAGCGTCGAATTCCGCGGCGCGCACGGCAGGGTGGAGTTCCCCGGCAACCTCAGCGGACAGGTGCCGCAGGCCCTGGGCCGCGCGGTGGACGCCCTCATCGCGGGCGGTCCGCACCCGTGCGACGCCCGCTTCGGGCTGCGGGTGACCGAGATCCTGGCGGCCGCCGAGGCGGCGCTCGGCCCGGGGCCGCGTACCTGACGCGGCGCCAGGCGCGGGCCGAGACGGACAAGGTCATGAAAAAACGATCATTCCGTACCGGGTCCGAACCCCTTCCGGCCCCCTTGCCGCATGTCTATCGTCGAGATATGCAGGCTGCTGACTGGTGGTCGATCGAGATTCTGGACGCCGAGCACGCGCACACCTCGGCCACGGCATGGCGGGACGCCCACGCGCAGGCTCTCGCCGAGTCGCTGGTCACCAACGGGGCGGCGTCCTGGAAGTGGTTCGAGCACAGCTGGGGTGTGGTGCTCGAAGTGGCGTTCCACGAGGAGCGCGCCTGGCTCGCCTGGCGGGACCTGCCCGGCACCCGGGCGGCCCTCGACGCGGTGCCCGACCCGGTGAACGGGCTGCTGGTCCACCGCGGGCACGGCGGCGCGTCCGGCAGTTACGTCCCGCGGGAGCCGAGGATCGCCCCGGCCGCCGACCGGGTGGAGCTGCCGGAACCGGTGTAGTCGGCGCCCCCCGGCCGCCCCCCGGCCCGCCCCGGCCGCCTTCCGGCCCCGCCCCGGCCGCCCTCGCCGTCCGGGCATCGTTCGGCCCGGGCCGAAACGTCCGTGGGCGACGATGGTGGCATGACCCGGCACACCCCGAACCCATCGGACACCCCGGACCACGCCGACACCTCGGACGCCCCGGACGTCCCCCGCACGGCGACGCGCACTGCGGGCCCGGCCTCGAACACCCCGGGCGGGGCGCGCGTGAACCCCGCGGAGCGGATGGCCGAACTGGCGGCGCTGCTCGCCGAGGGCACCCGCGCCGCCGTGTGCCTGGCCCTGCTCGACGGGCGGGCCTGGACCGGCGGCGAACTGGCCCGGCACTGCGGGGTCGCGCCCTCCACGATGAGCGAGCACATGAAGCGGCTGGTGGACGGCGGGCTGCTCGCGCGCGAGCGCCAGGGCCGGCACACCTACGTGCGGTTCGCCGACCCCGAGGTGGCCCGGCTGGTGGAGGACCTGGCCGGCAGGGCGGCCGGCCCCGCCGCCGTGACATCCCGGGCGGGCGGTCTTCGCGCGCACAGCGCGGGCCGCGCGATGGCCCGCGGCCGCACCTGCTACGACCACCTGGCCGGCCGCCTCGGCGTCGCCCTCACCGACGCCATGACCGACCGGGACCTGCTGCGCCAGGACACCGGCTTCGCCCTCACCGAGGAGGGCGTGGCCTGGCTCACCGGTCTCGGCGCCGACCTGCGCCTCCCGTCCTCCCGCCGCCCCCTGGCCCGCCCGTGCCTGGACTGGACCGAACGCCGCCCCCACCTCGCGGGCACCGCCGGCGCGGAACTGTGCCGCCTGGTCCTCGCCCGCCGCTGGGCCACCCGTGTCGGCACCGGCCGCGCGGTCAGGGTCACTCCCCTCGGCGTCCGCGAACTGCGAGCCGCCCTGGGCATCGAGGCGTCCGCCCTCGCCCTGGACCCCTGACGGACGGACGGGCGGGCGGGCGGGCGGGCCGGCGGGCGGCCAACGCGGCCTGCAAGCGAGGCGCGCCCGCCCGTGTGATCCGCGCCACCCCACACTCGGAAATGAAAACCGCTCCCGTATTGCTGAGGGGTACATGGCACGCAACGACCTCCGTCCCATCATCAAGCTCCGGTCCACCGCGGGCACGGGCTACACCTACGTGACCCGCAAGAGCCGCCGGAACGACCCGGATCGTCTTACTCTGCGTAAGTACGACCCGCAGGCAGGGCGGCACGTAGAGTTCCGAGAGGAGCGCTGAGCGTCATGAAGCCTGGCATCCACCCCGAGTACCAACCCGTCGTCTACCGGGACCGGGCGGGCGACTTCGCCTTCCTGACCCGTTCGACGGCCACCAGCGACAAGACCATCGAGTGGGAGGACGGGAACACCTACCCCGTCATCGACGTGGAGATCTCCTCCGCCAGCCACCCGTTCTACACCGGCAACCAGCGCGTGCTGGACACGGCGGGCCGCGTCGAGCGGTTCCAGCGCCGGTACGGGACCGGAAAGCGGAACACCAAGTGACCCACCCGCGGGCGGGGGGGGGGCGGGGCGGGGCCCCCGTCCCCCCCCCCCCCCCCCTTCCCCCCCCCTTCCCCCCCCCCCCCCCCCCCACCCCCCCCCCCCCCCCCCCCCCCCCCCCCCCCCCCCCCCCCCCCCCGCCCCCCCCCCCGCCGCCCCCGCCCCCCCCCCCCCCCCCCCCGGGAAAGCCCCCCCCCCCCCCCCCCGCCGCGCGCCCCCCGCCCCGCCCCCCCCCGACCCAAGGGCCCCCCGAGGCCGGTGCGGGGCGCCCCGCCGGACGGCGGCCCCACGGCGGGCCCGCCGCAGGAGCGGCCGGCCGGCTCCTCCGTGGTCCCGGCCGCGGGCGCCCTGCCGGTGCCCGCGCCAGCGTCCGCGCCCGCCACCGGCGTGGCACCCGGGGGCCCGGCCGCCGTCCCCGACTTCTCCCGTCCGGTGTCGCCCGAGCCCGCGTCCGAGTCGGCGGCCGACGGCGGCTCGTACACCGGTACCGCCGGCCCGGTCCACCGCCTGTGGCGCGGCCGGACCGACGACCCGGCGTGGGCGCGGCCGGCCCTGCTCGCCCTGCTCCTGGGCACCCTCGTGCTCTACGTCTGGAACCTCAGCTCCTCCGGCTACGCCAACTCCTTCTACTCCGCGGCCGTCCAGGCGGGCAGCGAGAGCTGGAAGGCGTTCTTCTTCGGCTCCTCCGACGCGGCGAACTCCATCACCGTGGACAAGCCCCCGGCCGCGCTGTGGCCGATGGCCCTGTCCGTCCGGCTCTTCGGCCTCGGCTCCTGGCAGATCCTGCTGCCGGAGGCGCTGATGGGCGTGGCCACGGTGGGCGTGCTGTACGCGGCCGTACGGCGCCGGTTCGGCGCGGGCGCCGGCCTGCTGGCGGGCGCGGTGCTCGCCCTGACCCCGGTCGCCGCCCTGATGTTCCGCTTCAACAACCCCGACGCGCTGCTGGCCCTGCTCATGGTGGTGGCCGTCCACCTCGTGCTGCGCGCGCTGGAGGACGCCAGGGCCAAGTGGCTGGTGCTCGCGGGCGTCACCTTCGGCTTCGCCTTCCTGACCAAGACCCTCCAGGCGTGGCTGATCCTGCCGCCCCTCGCGCTCGTGTACGCCGTGTGCGCGCCCGCCCGGCTGCCCCGCCGCCTGCTCCACCTGCTTTACGCGGGCGGCGCCATGCTGCTGGCCGGCGGCTGGTGGGTGGCGATCGTCGAACTGTGGCCCGCGTCCTCCCGCCCGTACATCGGCGGCTCGCAGGACAACAGCTTCCTGTCGCTGACGTTCGGCTACAACGGCTTCGGCCGGATCACCGGCAACGAGACCGGCAGCGTCGGCGGAGGCGGCCCGCGCGGCGGCGGAGGCGGGGGCGGCATGTGGGGCAGGACCGGCATCACCCGGCTGTTCGACGCCGACATGGGCGGTCAGATCGCGTGGCTGCTGCCGGCCGCGTTCGTCCTGCTGCTCGCCGGACTGTGGATCACCCGCCGGGCGGCGCGTACGGACACCGCGCGCGCCGCGTTCCTGGTGTGGGGCGGCGCCCTGCTGATGACCTTCGCGACCTTCAGCTTCATGTCCGGGATCTTCCACCAGTACTACAACATCGCCCTCGCCCCCTACATCGCCGCGCTCGTCGCCATGGGTGCGAGCCTGCTGTGGCGGCGGCGCGGCCACATAGCGGCGGCCGCGGTCCTCGCGGCCACCGTCCTGGGCACGGCCGTCTGGTCGTACCAACTGCTCGACCGCTCCTCGTCCTGGCACCCATGGCTGCGGGTCGCCGTCGTGGCGGCGGGCGTCGCCGCCGCTGCCGGCTTCCTGGCGGGCGCCCTGCCCGGCCTGTCGTCCGCGGGCCCCGCCTCGGCGGGCCGCGTCGGCGCGAGGCTCGGCGTCGTCTCGGCCGGCGTGGGTCTGGCCGCGGTGCTCGGCGGGCCCGTCGGCTACACCCTGGACACGGTCGGCACGGGCCACCACGGCTCGATCGTGACGGCCGGTCCGGCCGTCGCGGGCGGCGGTTTCGGCGGGGGCGGCGGCCCGCGCGGCGGCTTCGGCGGCCGCGGCGGCACCCCGCCGACCGGTACCCGCGGCCAGGGCGGCTTCCCGAACTTCCCCGGCGGCCCCAATGGCCCCGGCGGCCAGGGGCAGAACGGCTTCCCCGGGTTCCCGGGCGGCGGCACGGGCCGGAACGGCCAGGGCGGCAGTCAGGGAAGCGGGCAGAACGGCGGGCGGAACAGCAGCCAGAACGGCCACGCCGGCACCGGTGGCCGCGGCACTTTCCGGCCCGGCGCGGGAGGAGGCGGCGGCATGGGCGGTCTGCTGGACGGCGCCCAGGTGAGCTCGGCGCTGAAGGCCGCGCTGCTCGCCGACGCGGACAAGTACACCTGGGTCGCGGCGGCCGTCGGCTCCCAGAACCAGGCCGGCTACCAGCTCGCCACCCGCAAGCCCGTCATGTCCGTCGGCGGCTTCAACGGCAGCGATCCCTCGCCGACCCTGGCGCGGTTCAAGCAGTACGTGGCGGACGGCCGCATCCACTACTTCATCGGCGGTGGAGGCGGCGGCTTCGGCGGGGGCTTCGGCGGCGGCATGAACCAGATGGGCGGCTCCAACGCCTCCTCGCAGATCGCCTCCTGGGTCGCGTCGACCTTCACCGCCAGGACCATCGGCGGCACGACGGTCTACGACCTGACCGCCCCGAAGGCGGCGGCCTCGGCGTCGAGCTGACGCGGCGAAGGCGCCGCCGCCGCTCGACGGGCCGGCCCGTCCCCGCCGACCGCGGGGGAGGGCCGGCCCGCGGCCACGCCGGTACGTACGGCTACGCCAGCCGCGCCGGGAACCCGCCGGTCGCCACCGGCCCCCACCGCTCGGGCGTGACGCGGATCAGCGACTTGCCCTGGCTGACCATCGCCTCGCGATACTCGGCCCAGTCGGGGTGCTCGCCGGAGATGTTGCGGAAGTACTCCACGAGGGGCTCCACGGCCTCGGGCACGTCGAGGACTTCGGCGGAGCCGTCGACCTGCACCCACGGGCCGTTCCACTCGTCCGACAGGACGATGACGCTCACCCGGGGGTCGCGGCGGGCGTTGCGGGTCTTCGCCCGCTCCGGGTACGTGGAGACCACGATGCGCCCGGAGTCGTCCACCCCGCACGTCAGGGGCGAGCCCTGCGGCGATCCGTCCTCCCGCCGGGTCAGCAGGATCGCCCGGTGCCGGGGCCGTACGAAATCCAGCAGTTCGTCGAGGGTGACCTTCGTGTTCGTCGCGATGTTCCTGGCCATGCCACGCACCTTACGTCGCCCCGCGCTTCCCATGGCGGCAGGCAGGGGGGAGAGCGGCCCGGTTGCTCGCGGTGGCCGCCGTCGGCCTGAGCGCGGCGAGCGGAGGCCGGCTCCGTGTCCGGCCCCGTGATCCCCCTGGACGGCGGGCGTCCGGTGAGGCAAGAATCGCGGGATGCGCCGCCTTGTCGTGATCGACGCCCCGTCCAACCTGGGCCTGAGGCCACCGGCCGAGGGCACCGTGCCCGGCTGCTACAAGCTGGCCGGGGCGCTGCGGGAGCAGGGGCTGCTGCGGCGGCTCGGGGCGGACGAGGGCGGGGTCGTCGTGCCGCCGCGTTACGACCGGGGCGGCTGGCGGAAGGGCGACGGCGTGTTCAACGCCGCGGCCCTCGCCGCGTACACGCGCAGACTCGCGGACCGCGTCGAGCGCCACGTGCGCGCCGGGGACTTCCCGGTCGTCCTGGGCGGGGACTGCTCGATCCAGCTCGGCGCCTCGCTCGCCCTGCGCCGGATCGGCCGCTACGGCCTCGCCGTGATCGACGGGTCCGCCGACTTCCGGCACCCGGGGAACTCCGCGTACGTGGGCGCCGCGGGCGGCGAGGAACTGGCCCTCGGCACCGGCCGCGGCCAGGCCGACCTGACCGACCTGGAGGGCCTGCGGCCGTACCTGAGGGACGAGGACGTGCGGGTCATGGGCATCCGCGACTACGACGAGCAGCGCGCCGAACTCACCGGGCTGAAGATCATGAACGCCACGGTGGGCGAGATCCGGGAGCAGGGCCCCGCGAGCCTGGGCGCCGAGGTCGCCGCGAGCCTGGAGACCCCCGAACTCGACGGTTTCTGGGTGCACCTGGACGCGGACGTCCTCGACCCGACCGTCATGCCCGCCGTCGACAGCCCCGACCCCGGCGGCCTCCTCCCCGACGAACTCGCCCCGCTGCTGCGCGCGTTGCTCCGCTCCGACGCCTGCGTCGGCTTCAACCTCACCATCTACGACCCCGACCTCGACCCCGAGGCCACCGGCGCATCTCTTCTCGCCGACCTGGTCGAATCGGCCCTCACCGGGGCCTGACGGCACCCCGCGCCTCCGCCGGCCCGAAGATCCGGGAGCGCGCCTCTGCCAACTCCTCCGCGGAGAAGGCCCCGTGCTCCTCCTGATAGCGCAGCAGATCGGCGCCGATCAGCTCGTGCCGCCTCTGACGCGCCTCGGCCGGATGACCCGAGGTGAAGTTGTCGGGTTCGCCCGGTTCGGCTACCCGCTCGGTCGGCAACGTGGCCATTGTCCGTGTCGTGTCCGCCATGGCTCGACCGTACGCGGTGCCGCCGGGTTCGCCCGGCATCGGCACCCCCTGAGCCCACGCGCTTTCGGAGCGCCGCGCCCCCGCCGGGTCCCCCGGTTCCCGCAGGTGAGGGCGGGTCGGGCGGGCTCCGGGGGCGTTGACGAATTCCGGGGGCGGCCATAGGGTCGACGACTGCATTCGAAAAGATTGTCGAAACTTTCGGGAAGCGGAGCCGCCCCGTGCACAGCTACGACAACCCCGTGATCAGCGGGTTCCACCCCGACCCCAGCGTGTGCCGGGTCGGCGACGACTACTACCTGGTCTGCTCCAGCTTCGAGTACGTCCCCGGCATTCCGATCTTCCACAGCAAGGACCTGGTCCACTGGCGGCAGATCGGCAACGTGCTCGACCGCCCGGAACAGCTCCCGCTGCCCCTGCCCGGCACCATGGCCTCCCGCGGCCTGTACGCGCCCACGATCCGCCACCACGACGGCCGCTTCTGGATGATCAACACCAACGTCAGCAGCGGCGGCAACTACATCGTGACCGCCGAGCGGCCCGAGGGCCCCTGGTCGGACCCGGTGTGGCTCGACCTGTCCGGCATCGACCCGGACCTGGCGTGGGAGGAGGACGGCACCTGCTGGTGCGCCTTCTCCGGGCCCGCGGGCGGCATCAACATCGCGCGGATCGACCCGGTCAAGGGCGAGGTGCTGGAGGGGCCCGTCCCCACCTGGTCCGGCACCGGCCTGAAGTACCCCGAGGCCCCGCACCTGTACCGGATCGGTGACTGGTGGTACCTGCTGATCGCCGAGGGCGGCACCGAGCGCGGCCACAGCGTGTCCATCGCCCGCGCCCGCTCGCC
This sequence comes from Streptomyces sp. HPF1205, assembly GCF_020400825.1. Lineage (GTDB taxonomy): Bacteria > Actinomycetota > Actinomycetes > Streptomycetales > Streptomycetaceae > Actinacidiphila. The sequence goes on along the minus strand of NZ_JAINVH010000002.1, from coordinate 298,279 downwards.
GCGCGGGCCGTGGGAGGGCGCTCCCGCCAATCCCGTGCTGTCCCACAGCGGCACCGAGCGGACCATCCAGAGCACCGGCCACGCCGACCTGGTCACGGCGCCCGACGGCACCTGGTGGATGGTGCTGCTCGGCACCCGGCCCCGCGGCTACACCCCCAACTTCCAGGTGCTGGGCCGCGAAACGTTCCTCACGCCCGTGGAATGGGACGAGGACGGCTGGCCCGTCGTGGCGCCCGTGGCCGAGCGCGGCCCCGCACCCGGCGGCGCCTGGCACCCCTTCGAGCCGCGGCCGGCCCGTGACGACTTCGACGCGCCCGCGCTCGCGCCGCACTGGATCTCCCCCTACGCCCGCCCCGCCGCGTCTTGGTCCCTGACCGCGCGCCCGGGCTGGCTCACCCTCACGGCGACCGGGCCGACCCTGGACCGCCCGGGCCACACGTTCGTCGGCCACCGCCAGCAGCACCACGACTGCCGCGTGACGGCCCGGCTCGACCCGGGCGCGGGGCGGGGCGGCCTGAGCGTGCGGATGGACGAGGCCCACCACTACGACCTGGAGGTCGGCGACGGGGAGGTCGGCGTCGTCGCGCGCATCGGACCGCTGCACCAGACCGTGGCCCGCCGCCCGGTGCCGCCCGGCCCCCTCACCCTGGCGGTGACCATCCGCACCACCGACATCACGTCCCCGTCCCCGGAGTTCGCCGGCGTCGAGCCCACCGGCCCCGACACCCTCGCCTTCTGGCTCGGCGACCCCGACGCCCCGGACGCGCAGCCCCTCGCCGAACTGGAGGGACGGTACCTGTCCACCGAGGTCGCCACCGGCTTCACCGGCCGCGTCATCGGCATGTACGCGACCGAGGGCACGGTCGCGTTCGACTGGTTCGCCTACGAGTCCCCCTCCGACCCGGCGCCTTCCGCCTGACCCTCCGGGGCACCGGCCCCCGGCGTGCACACCGGCTCGCGCCGGGGCGGTACGCGCGCCGGGGCACAGGGGCGCTACATCCGGTCGAACCGCCCCGCCGTCACCTGAGCGGCGAAGGCCCGCCAGGCTTCCGGCGTGAAGGTCAATATCGGACCCTGCGGGTCCTTGGAATCGCGTATCGCGACGGTGCCGGGCACGTTGCGGGCGACCTCGACGCACTCGCCGTGCTGGTCGCCACTGCTGTGGCTCGACTTTCTGAATATGAAACGGTCCACCGTGGCCTACATCTCGTCGCGGATACGCTCGATGAGCTGGGTCGAGTCATGCTGGTCGAGCCCGAGGCGGATAACGCGGTCGAACACCGCCCGCGCCAGGCGGGACGGACCGAACCTGACGATAAGGCGCCCATGTGCCGGGTTCGGGGCGCCTTCGTGGATCCGGGTACCACTACTGCGGAACCTGACCCTTTGCCGTTTCAACGGGGATGCCCCGCGACCACAGCTCTTCGGCATGCTCCGTGAAGCGGTCGAACATGCCTCCGTCACCGGACTTGCGTAGATGCAGAAGAGGGGAGTCGTGACCGGCCAGGCGGGCGAGATGCGGGGTCACGAATGCCTCACCATCGAAGCGGAACACCGATAGTGAGACATGATTCGCCGCGTCATCCGGCGCTGAGTAACGTGCCTCCAGATGCTCATGCGTCCCCACTTTGGCCAGGTTCTCAAGCGTGATGCGGATACGTGTCGACACATTCAGCGCGACGTCCTCGATCCGCTCACGGTTGCGGGTGACTTCGCAGTCCGGATCACCCAGGAGAAAGCGGACCCGACACCCGGCCGTTATTTTTTCGCGCAGAGTCGCCACGAAGCGTGGCTGCTCAAGCCATAGAAAGTAATTGGTGTATCCAGCGAAAAGAAGATCGTCACCCGCTTTGGTGATGGCCTCGCCCCAGATCGAAGAAGGGCACGCCGACCGGTAAGGGTACGAGTAGACGATCTCCCGGTCGGTGCCTACCTTGATGCGGTTCTTGACCGCTTGGGGCCACAGCATGTCTTGGTCAACTCCCAGTGCGGAGGAAGCGTCTTCCCGATTCCTGGCGTGCGGGATCAGCTCTGCGTCAGCCACCCACCGTTCCACGGTCTTGCCAGTAACTCCTACCCTGACCGCAAGCTGCCGCGGTGACATGTTCGCAGCCTCCATAGCAGAGCGTAACGCAGTATTCAAGGCTCCTCCATGGGACGTTTAGGCGTTCTCCACACTAGCGCCCGTTCGTCCCAGGCGTCTTCAACCTTGGCCCCAAATGACCCTCAAGGGGCCACAGCATGGCGAGTCGACAGACGCATGCGCCGTGCTAGCGGCGCTGAGACACCCGAATCCCCGGCAGCCGCGCCCGTACGCATCGCCACAGGCGAAGACCCCGGCGACCGTGCTAGCGGCCCCGGGGCGCGGCCAACGCTTATGGGAGCGCTGACATGCAGGAGCTTAAGCCACCTGTTCGGATTGACGGGGGCAGCACGACAACGCCGGGCACTCGGCACGCGATCAGCGGGCAAGGCCCGTCCGCCGTGGAAAAGATGTGGCCACCCGCTCCCCAATCGGTAGGGCGGGCCCGCAAGTTCCTCGTTCGTCATCTCGACGCCTGGGAACTGCCGCAACTCGCCGACAGCGCCGAACTCATTCTGTCGGAACTGGTCACCAACGCGTTGGCCCACGCCCACCCGCCGTACGGGAACCTGATCGCGACGCGCCTGCAACGGCTGGATCACGGGGTGCGCATCGAGGTGCACGACGCCAACGGCAGCAAGCCGGAGTTGCGCCGCGATCCTGACCCGGACGCCGTATCAGGACGCGGTCTCGCCCTGGTGGACACACTGACCGAAGGGCATTGGGGAGTCAGCGACCGGGAAGGCCCCGGAAAAGTGGTCTGGGCCGTCGTGCGGTAGGAAACCCGCGAAGTCCGATACGAGCCGCATATGAGCGGCAAGGCAATGGGCGGGACGGCGGGGCGGGAACGCGGGGTCCCGCCCCGGGGCTCTGGGCCGCGGGGCGGGACGGGGTGTCGGCGTGACGGTGGTGCCACGTCACGGGATGGGCGGGAAGAGGACCGAGGTCAGACTCGCCGAGACCGACGACGGGTTGTAGCAGGTCGAGCCCGCGAAGGACGCGGTGTAGGTGCGGGCGGTCACCGCGGTCGGCGGAACCGTGACCTGGGGCGGGGCGAGAGTCGCCACGCCGGAGGCGTCGGTCACGGCCGAGCCGAGGGCGATCGGGCCGGTCAGCGCGTTGGCGCGGAAGGTGACCGTCTGGCCGGCGACGGGGGCGCCACTGGTGGTCTTGAGCGTGGCGCTCATGGCGGGGATGACGAAGGTGCCGTTGACGCGCACCCGGATCTGCTCGGGGGGCGCGGTGAGCACGGTGTTGACCGGAACGATCGTCACCGATGCCGTGCTGGTCACGCCGGTGAAGCAGCTGTCGCCGCGGTAGTTCGCGGTGATCGTGCCGGAGGTGTCGAAGGTGGCGTCCAGGCAGGCCTGCCCGTTCACCAGGTCGACCTGCTGGTTCAGCCCGTCGGGACCGGTGAACGTCACCGGACCCGTGGGCGTCCCGGAACCCGGCTGCACCGCCGTCACCGTCGCGCACAGCCTGACCGACTGGCCGCACACCGTCTGGTTGGGGTTCACCGTCAGGGTCATCGCCGACGACGCCGGGTTCACCGTCACCCTCGCCGAACCGGATCCGCGGGTGAAGCACCTGTCACCGCCGTAATCGGCGTTGACCGTGCCGGAGGAGTGGAAGGCGGTGTCCAGGCAGGCCTTTCCGTTCACCAGGTCGACCTGCTGGTTGAGCCCGTCGGGACCGGTGAACGTCACCGAACCCGTGGGCGTCCCCGAACCCGGCGACGCCGCCGTCACCGTCGCGCACACCATGACCGACTCACCGCACACCGACGGGCTCGGGTCCACGGTCACGGCCACCGACGGGGTCGCCTGGTTGACGGTCGCCCGCGCCGTACCCGAACCGTTCAGGAAGCAGCCGTCACCGCTATATGCGGCGTTGACGGTACCCGATTCCAGCGAGCTCGTCGTGAGGCAGGCCTTTCCGCTGACCAGGTTGACCTGCTGGTTGAGTCCGCCCGGGCCGGTGAAGGTCACCGAACCCGTGGGCGTCCCCGAACCCGGCGTCCCAGCCGTCACCGTCGCGCACACCATGACCGGCTGACCGCACACCGACGGACTCGGGTCGAGTGTCACCGCGGTGCGGGAAGGCGCCTTGTTCACGACCTGGGTGTACAGGTTGGAACTGGAGCCGGTGAAGTGGAAGTCGCCCTGGTAGCTGGCGATGACGTCGTGGCTGCCCACCCCCAAGGTCACGACGACCTGGGCCTTCCCGGTGCCGTCGAGGTTCGCCGTCAGTGAGGGGCCGTCGGCGCTGATGAGGAAGACGACCTGCCCGGTGGGTGTGCCGGTGGCCGGAGCCACCGGGCTGACCTGGGCGGTGAGGGTCACCGGCTGGCCGCACACCGACGGGTTCACGTCGCTGGACAGCGTTGTCGTGGTCATCCCGGCCGGCGCGAACGCCGTCGACCACTCGTACGTCGCGAACGTGCCGTCGGCGAGGTCGACCGGCCAGGCGATACCGATGCCGTTGTCGACGTACTCGTTGCACCGGCAGGTGTTCGGGAAGGGCTGCTGCTGCCCGATGACCCTCCAGATCTCGAAGTACTCGCCCTCCATGTACGTGTTGCCGGGGGTACGCGGCAGCAGCGCCTCGATGCGGCCGCCGGTGCCGGGGGTGGTGCTGGCGGCCGGCGAGGTCCCGGACACCCGCCCGTAGTTGTAGTCGGAGTCCGCTAGGTACGAGTCGCCCGCGCTGTAGACGAACCCGGTCTGCCTGGTGCCCGAGTTGTTCAGGACCGAGAGCGAGGTGTCGTAGTACTCGTTGCCGACCACGTAGCGGTCCGTCTGGATCAGCGTCACGCCGGCGCCGGCACTGACGATGGTCACGATCGTGAACGGGCTCGCGGCGGTGCCGGAACCGCTCGGCCCCGACTGGCCGAGGGGGGTGAAGGCCGTGCGGGGAGCGGCGGAGTCGCCGGCCGGTACGTACGCCGGCCCGTAGAGGGTTCCGTTGACGGCGAGGAACGTGCCGCTCGCCGTGTTCGCGAACCACTCGCCGACGGCGTCGCCCACGTGGTTGATGGCGTTGTTGAGGTCGGGGGTGACCTCGATGCGGGTGAGGGGTCCGGCAGAGGTGATGACTGCCATGATGTGCTCCTGGTGCGCTCCTGGAAAGTCGTGTGCCTGTTCGTCTTCCGAAAGAAAGGCGAGGGCAGCGGATGTGGGATCACCGCCGCATATTCGAAGCGGTGGTTCCGATTCCACGGAAGCCGACTACGTGTCCGCGCGTAAGGCGCGAACAATCAGGGGCCGCAGCACAGGAGGTGAATATTCTTATCGCATATAGCGTCGATGTGACACCGTGCACAACCACGCTGGCAGGTGGGGTGGCTGGGGTGCCTGTGGCACATGTCAGCCAGTGCGCGGGGAGCCACGGGTTGAGCTCGATGAGAATACCGGAAGCACGGGAATTGATGATCCAGGATCTTTCCCGGGCTCCGGAAGAGAATGAGCGAATGCATCCGCGTGAGGCGACAGGGGCGTTACCATCAGCCGTTCCCGCCCCCGCCGGCGGCCCGGCCGGGACGCGGGAATCCCGAACGCGGAAAACAGAGAGCGCGGAAAACGGGGAAGCGGAGGAACGGGGAAGCGGAGATGCGCGAGCGGCAAGGGGGCGCGGACGGAATTCGCACACAGGCACGCCGTCACCCTCGCGCGGGTGTGAGCCAGTGGGACCGGTGCCCGGGACGGGCCTTACGGGAGCGCCGGGACCGGTTTGGGCGCGGCGGCCAGGCGCAGGCCGACCTCGACGAGGGTCCAGCCGAGGCGGGTACGCAGGTCCCGGGGGTGCCGGGCCGCGGCGGCGAGGCGGTGGGCGTCGGCTTCGGCGCGGAGGTCGGCGGTGCGGGCGTGGTGCAGGGCGAGGGCGGTGTCGGGGTGCATCGGGGTTTTCCTCTCAGTGCGTGGGTGGGCGTGCGGTCGATGGCCGGCCCCCGAACGGGGCCGGGAGCCTGGAGCCGGGGAGTGGCCGCGGTCAGTCCGCGGCGAGCGGGAATGCGTGCGTGTGGATGCGTACCCGCGCCGCCTCGGGGTCGTCCTCGGAGGCGGCCCGGTCGCGGTAGGAATCGATGAGCGCGTGCATCTTCTCGACGAGTTCGCGGGTGGCGTCGGGCGTCAGACGGAGCGTCGAACTGCTCATGTCCCAGGCGCCCTGCCACTCCCGCGACCACGACTGGCGGTTGCCGATCCAGGTCGACAGCTCCCGCGTCTGGGCGGTCGCGACCTCGTGGATGTAGGTGTCGGCGGCCCCGCGTACTTCCGGGCTGGCGTCCGTGAGCAGGGCGTCGTCGAAGACCAGGCCCTGGGCGACCGCCCGCCACCAGCGCTCCCGTCCCTTGCCCTGCTCGGGAGCGTCCTCGATGAAGCCGTGGGCGGCGAGCTGGCGCAGGTGGTAGCTGGTGGCCCCGCTCGACTCGCCCAGCCGCTCGGCGAGCTGGGACGCGGTGGCCGGCCCCCCGAAGCGCAGGGCGTCCAGCAGCCGCATGCGCAGCGGGTGGGCGAGCCCGCGCAGGGAGCGGGCGTCGAGTGTGCGGACCTGCGGGTCCTTGCGTTCCTCCATGCCTCCAAAGATAGCGTTGCAAAGAAACCCTTGCAAGCCTTTCTTTGCATGGACTTCTTTGCATCGGCCGAGGGGCTACGAACAGGGGTGAGCGCCGACCTCTTCCCGACCCCGAGGGGCCGCCAGGTGCCAGTTCCCGTCCTTGCCGATCACCGCCGGTCACGGCGTAAGGGCCGGCAGGCTTCCGCAGCACCACCGGGACCCCTTCGACCGTTTGCTCGTCGCCCAGGCGCAGACGGAGGGGATGACCCTCATCAGCCGTGACAAGCGGATAGCGCACTACGAGATCGACGTCATGCAGGTGTGAGCCCGCGGTCGCTACGGCCGCAGGGTCGAGACCAGGTCGGCCGTCGAGGCCAGGGTGGAGCGGATGGTGGGGGCCAGGCTGGTGGAGGCCAGGCAGAAGCCCAGCAGGACGCAGAGGACCGCGTGGCTCGGCTTGAGCGCGTGGTTGCGCATGAGCATCACGGCCAGCAGGACCAGGAGCAGGACGACGGAGACGGAGACGACCATGCGGTCGATGGCAGCACAGTCAGGGCGGGAAGTGGGGGAACCTCGCACAGAGGGATGAACCGGAACTTTGTGCGCCGGAGTACCCGGCGGCTCCGGGGTTCCCCGGGGTGGTGCCCGGCGGCTCCCGCGTCCCCGTCGTTCCCGGCGGTCCGCGCTAGAACAGCAGCTCCGCCAGGCGCCGCCACTCCGCCCGGGGGAACGGTTCGGCCGCGGAGCTGATCACCTGGAGCGCCACGTGGTCCGCGCCGGCCGCGCGGAAGGCGCCGATCCGGTCGCGGAGCCGCTCGTCCGGGCCCCAGGCCACGACCGCGTCGACCAGGCGGTCGCTGCCGCCGTCGGCGAAGTCCTCGTCGGTGAAGCCGAGGCGGCGGAGACTGGCGAGGTAGTTGGGCAGGCGCAAGTAGGCGGCCAGGGCGGCGCGGGCGAGGGTGCGGGCGCGGGCGGGGTCGGCGGACAGGACGACCTTCACCTCGGGGGCGAGCAGGGCGTCGGCACCGAGGATGCCCCTGGCGTCGGCGGTGTGCTCGGGGGTGACCAGGTACGGGTGCGCGCCCGCCGCCCGCTCGCGGGACAGGGCCAGCATGCGCGGGCCGAGCGCGGCCAGGACACGGCGCACGGGCGACTGCCCGGCGGCGTCCAGGGCGTCGAGGTAGGAGACCATCGCCGAGTACGGGCGGCGGTACCGCTCGGCCAGTCCGGCGTGGCTGACGCCCAGGCCCAGCAGGAAGCGGCCCGGGTGCGCGGACTCCAGGGCGGCGCATTCGGCGGCCACGGTCTCGGCCCCGTAATTCCAGATGCTCAGGATGCCGGTCGCCACCGTCAGCCCGGAGGTGGCCCGCAGGAGCGGCACCGCGTGCTGGACGCCGGGGCTGGAGCCGAGCCACACCGCGCGGAAGCCCAGCTCCTCCAGCTCCGCCGCCGCGGCCGGGATCTGCGCGCGCACCGCCGGTTCCTCCGAACGCAGGTGGCGGCTCCAGATCCCGTACCGTCCCACCGCGTCCTTCAGCGCTCCGTTCCCGCCTGCCACGGCACGCACCTCCGGTCGGCTCGTAGCGATTCCCCCTTTCCCGGCCAAAGTATCAAAGATCGGGAAAGAGGAAGGACCCGGACTTCTGTACATTCTGTACGTCCGGGTCCTCCGCGGACCGGTCCTGTGGCGGCCCACTGAGCGGCTACGCCCAGGTCATCAGCCGCTTCGGCTGCTCCAGTACGGCCGCCACGTCCGCCAGCACCTTGGAACCGAGCTCGCCGTCGACCAGGCGGTGGTCGAAGGACAGCGCCAGCGTGGTGACGTGCCGCGGCTTCACCTTGCCCTTGTGGACCCACGGCTGCTGCTTGATCGCGCCGAAGGCGAGGATCGCGGACTCGCCGGGGTTCAGGATGGGCGTGCCGGTGTCGATGCCGAAGACGCCGACGTTGGTGATGGTGACGGTGCCGCCCTGCATCGCGGCCGGCGAGGTGCGGCCCTCGCGCGCCGTGGCGACCAGCTCACCGATGGCGGCGGCCAGTTCGGGCAGCGTCTTGTCCTGCGCGTCCTTGATGTTCGGGACGATCAGGCCCCTGGGGGTGGCCGCGGCGATGCCCAGGTTGACGTACGACTTCCGCACGATCTCCTGGTTGGCCTCGTCCCAGGCCGCGTTGACGTCCGGGTTGCGCCTGACCGCCACCAGCAGCGCCTTGGCGACCAGCAGCAGGGGGCCGACCCGCAGCCCCGCGAAGGCCGGATCCTCCTTCAGCTCCTGGACCAGCTTCATGGTCCGGGTGATGTCGAAGGTCACGAACTCCGTGACGTGCGGCGCCGTGAAGGCACTCGACACCATTGCCGCGGCCGTGGCCTTCCGTACGCCCTTGATGGGGGTACGGGTCTCCCGGGCCGCCGTCTCCCGCACGGGCCCGGCCGCGGGCTCCTCCCGCTCGGGCGCGGCGGCCGGCGCGGTGGCCGGAGCGGTCGCGGGCCCGACGGCGGGCGGCAGGGTGGCCGGCGGCGCCGCGGCGGCCCGGACGTCCTCCCGCGTCACCACACCGCCAGGTCCTGTGGGGACGACGGCGGCCAGGTCGATGCCCAGGTCCTTGGCCAGCTTGCGCACCGGCGGCTTGGCCAGCGGACGCTCGCCGGCGGGTCGCGGAACGGAGGGCGCGGCGGGCGAGGCGGGCGCGGCGGGCGCGGACGGCGCCTGGGGTGCGGCGGGCGCGGCTGCGGGTACGGACGGCGCGGGCGGCGCCGCGTGCCCGTTGAGCCCGTCCCCGGGCCGCGGCACGCCGCCGCCCGGCTGCTTGCGCGGCCGCCGCGTCGTGGTCGAGGGCGCGACCCCGTACCCCACCAGCACGGCCTGCCGCTTGGTCTCCGGCCCCGGCTCCGCTGCGGGCGGCTCGGCGGCGGGGCCCGCGGACGGGCCCGCCGCGGCCTGGGCGGCCGGTTCCCCGCCGTCGCCCGCGTCCGGCCCGGCGCCGTCCGCGCCGGCGTCCACCACGATGATCGGGGTCCCCACGTCGACCGTGGCCCCTTCCTCGAAGCGGATCTCGCTGACCACCCCGTCGTACGGGATCGGCAGTTCCACGGCCGCCTTGGCCGTCTCCACCTCGCAGATCACCTGGCCGTCGGTGACCGTGTCGCCCACGGCCACGTACCACTTGAGGATCTCCGCCTCGGTCAGCCCCTCGCCGACGTCGGGCATCTTGAACTCGCGGAAGCGCTGCCGCTGCGGCTGCTGTGCCGTCATGATCGTCACAACCCTCTCCTCAGAACGCCAGCGCGCGGTCGACGGCGTCGAGCACCCGGTCCAGGCCCGGCAGGTACTCCTCCTCCAGGCGGGCCGGCGGGTAGGGCGCGTGGAAACCGCCCACGCGCAGCACCGGCGCCTCCAGGTGGTAGAAGCTGCGCTCCGTGATCCGCGCGGCGATCTCCGCCCCCGCGCCGTAGAACACCGGGGCCTCGTGCACGACCACCAGCCGCCCGGTCCGCTCCACCGACGCCTGGACGGTGTCGAAGTCGATCGGCGACAGCGAGCGCAGGTCGAGCACCTCCAGGCTGCGGCCCTCGTGCTCCGCCGCCGCGGCGGCCTCCAGGCACACCTTGACCATCGGGCCGTAGGCCGCGAGCGTCACGTCGGTGCCGGGCCGCGCCACGACCGCCTTGTGCAGGTCGCCGGGGACGGCCGCGACGTCGACCTCGCCCTTGTCCCAGTACCGCCGCTTGGGCTCGAAGAAGATCACCGGGTCGTCGCACTCGATGGCCTGCCGCAGCATCCAGTAGGCGTCGTCGGCGTTCGACGGCGTGACGATCTTCAGGCCGGCGACGTGCGCGAACAGCGCCTCCGGGGACTCGCTGTGGTGCTCCACCGCGCCGATGCCGCCGCCGTAGGGGATGCGGATGACGACCGGCAGCTTGACCTTGCCCAGCGCGCGGGCGTGCATCTTGGCGAGCTGCGTGACGATCTGGTCGTAGGCGGGGAAGACGAAACCGTCGAACTGGATCTCCGCCACCGGCCGGTAGCCGCGCAGCGCGAGGCCGATCGCCGTGCCGATGATGCCGGACTCGGCGAGCGGGGTGTCGATCACCCGGCTCTCCCCGAAGTCCTTCTGCAGGCCGTCGGTGATGCGGAAGACGCCGCCGAGCTTGCCCACGTCCTCGCCCATGACGACCACCTTCGGGTCGCTCTCCAGGGCCTTGCGCAGCGATTCGTTCAGCGCCTTCGCGAGAGACATCTTCTGGCTCATGTCAGTGCCCCGTTCCGGCGTGGGTGCCTGCGGTGTGCGTGCCGTGCGCGGAGTGCCCGCCGTCCTCGAAGGAGTCCAGGTACGCGGCGAACGCGGCGCGCTCCTCGTCGACGAGCGCGTGCCCGTCGGCGTACGCGTGCTCGAAGATCGCCATGGGGTCCGGGTTCGGCATGTTCCGCACACCCTCTCGTACGCGCTTGGCCAGAGCGTCGCTTTCCCGCTCGACCTCGGCGTAGAACCCCTCGTCGGCCAGGCCCTCCCGCTCCAGGTACGTCTTCAGGCGGGCGATCGGGTCCTTGGACGCCCACTCCTCGCGCTCGTCGTCGCTGCGGTAGCGGGTCGGGTCGTCGGTCGTGGTGTGCGCGCCCATCCGGTACGTGAACGCCTCGACCAGCATGGGGCCCTGGCCGCTGCGGGCGTGGTCCAGGGCGGCGCGGGTGACGGCCAGGACGGCCAGGACGTCGTTGCCGTCGACGCGGACGCCGGGGAAGCCGAAGCCGGCCGCGCGCTGGTAGATCGGGACCCGCGACTGCCGCTCGGTGGGCTCGGAGATCGCCCACTGGTTGTTCTGGCAGAAGAACACCACCGGCGCGTTGTAGACGGCCGCGAAGGTGAACGCCTCGGCCACGTCGCCCTGGCTGGAGGCGCCGTCGCCGAAGTAGGCCAGCACCGCGCTGTCGGCGCCGTCCATGGCCACGCCCATCGCGTAGCCGGTGGCGTGCAGCGTCTGGGAGCCGATGACGATCGTGTACAGGTGGAAGTTGTTCTCGTTCGGGTCCCACCCACCGTTGTTGACCCCGCGGAACATGCCCAGCAGGTTCAGCGGGTCCACGTCCCGCGTCCAGGCGACGCCGTGCTCGCGGTACGTCGGGAAGACGTAGTCGTCGGGGCGGGTGGCCCGGCCCGAACCGATCTGGGCGGCCTCCTGGCCCAGCAGCGACGCCCACAGGCCGAGTTCGCCCTGGCGCTGCAAGGTGATCGCCTCGCCGTCGAAACGGCGGGTCAGCACCATGTCCCGGTACAGGCCGCGCAGCTCTTCCGGCGTCAGGTCGATGGAGTACTCGCTGTGCCCGACGCGCTCGCCCTCCGGGGTCAGCAGCTGCACGAGCTCGGGCTCGTCCCCGCTGCGGCGCTTCGTGCCGCCGCCGCGGGTCGTGCGCCCGCGGCCCTTGGCGGGCGGGCCCCCTGCGGCAGTGCTCTTCACGCTCACGTTCGCTCCTCCGTCTGTCCGGCCCCCGGGATCCGCCGGGCGACCAGTGCGGCTCACCTGTCCGACGTAGCGCACGGGGTATGTGCGGCATGGCCGAGCCAGGCGTGACATAGCCCCGGTACATGGCCTGCAGTCAGACGTTACCCATAACGGAACACCTCCGCGTAGGCGGAGCGCATAGTTTCTGACCTGCGGTTTTGTTTGGATTTCCTAGTAAGTTCGCGCCTGGGCGGCATCAGCGCAGGCCATCGCCGGGACAATCGCACCGTATCCCGGATGGGGAATGTGCGTAAGGGGCGCGAGGATCACGAGACGGCCGCGTCCTTTCGGGCGTGGCGCCCGCGCGGCGCCGGGGCGGTCCCCGCGGTGGCGCCGGGGCGGTCCCTGGGTGGTCCCGGTGTGGTCCCTGTCTGGCGCACCCCGGCCGTCCGCGGCCCGTCCGTGCCCCACCCGCGCCCACCCGCGCCCACCCGATGTACCTCCGCGGCCCCCTTGCACCGCCGTTCCCGGGGGTGGCGCGGGGAGGCGAATCGGGGGCGGAAGGGTGCGGGGGAGCTCTCACGGCCGGTCGGGCCCATCATGTGATCTACGCTGAAACCCGTGACGGGCACCGCGACGAAGCCCCCGGTGCCGACCGCGCTCCTGCTCCGCTACGAGGCCATGGGTTCCCCGCTGACCTGCGAACCCGTCCCGCTGGGACTGCTCAATCAGGGGTGGCGGCTCACCACCACCCGGGGGCGGTTCTTCCTCAAGCAGTACCTCGCCCCGGACACCGCCGCCCCCCGGACCATCGTCCGCCAGCACCGCGCCACCCAGGCCCTGGCGCGGCTCGGCGTCCCGGCCGCCGCGCCGCTGCCGGACGCCCGCGGACGCACGGTCACGGTGTCCGGCGGATACGGTTACGCCCTCTTCCCGTGGATCGACGGCCGCCACCGCGAGGGAACCGACCTCAGCGAGGCGCAGTCCGGCCGGCTCGGCACGCTGCTCGGCACGGTGCACACCGCGCTGGCGCGCGTGCAGCCGCCCCCGTACGCCGTGCGCCACCCGAGCGCGCACCCGTCGCGCACGTACGACCGCATCGCGCGGCTGCTCGCGCTCGTGCGCCGGCACCGGCCCTACGACGCCCTGGACGCCGCCTTCGACGCGCTGGCCGAGCACCGGCTGCTCGAACGCCGGGCGCTGCTGCGGCAGTACGCCCACCACCGCCCGCCGGACGCCGTCGGCGCGGTCAACGGCTGGGTGCACGGCGACTTCCACCCGCTGAACCTGCTCTACCGAGGCGACGAGCCCGCCGCGATCGTCGACTGGGACCGGCTCGGGGTGCGCCCCCGCGCCGAGGAGGCGGTCCGGGCCGCCGCGATCTTCTTCGTCCACCCCGTGGACGGCCGCCTCGCCCTGCCGAAGGTACGTGCCTACGCCCGCGCCTACCGCCGCGCCGCCGCCGCGTCCCCCGCGGAGATGGCCGCCGCCGTCCACCGCGTGTGGTGGGAGCGCCTCAACGACTTCTGGATGCTCGACTGGCGCTACGAACGGCTCGACCGGCGCTCCGACCCCCTCTTCCCTGCCGCCTCCGCCCTCGCCGTGTGGTGGACGCGCGAGTACGGGGCGGTGCTGGACGCCTTTACGGAGTAGGGCGCCGGAGCCGGGCTCCTCCGTATGTGCGGGCACTTCCGGCTTGGGCTGGTCACGGCCACCCGCCGTAAGGGGTGCGGTCCGTTGCCGGGGGCGCGCGATCGTCCACGTCCGGTCCGCGGCCACCCGCCGTAAAGGGTGCGGGCCGTTGCCGGGTGCCCGCGCTCCTTGGGTTGCTCGCGCAGTTCCCCGCGCCCCTATGGCGCGGCCGGCCGCGCATCAGGCGCCCCGCGGCCACCCGCCGTAAAGGGTGCGGGCCGTTGCCGGGGGCCGCACCACTTGCCGCGTGCCTTTCGGGGCGCCCTTCGTGCGTCAGCCGTTCGTGCCGCTTGTGCCGCCGGTGGAGCCGCCGTTCTTGCTGCCGCCGGTGCTGCCGCCGCTGGTGGCGCCGGTGACGGTGCCGACGCTGGGGGTGCCGGCGGGGGACGAGGGACTCGCGGGCGGCGTCGTGGTCTCGGTCGGCGTCGGCGCGGTGGTCGTCGGTGTCGTCGGAGGCGTCGTGGTGGGTGTCGGGGGCGTGGTGGTGGGCGTGGCCGTCGTGGGCTTGGTGGTCCACTTGGTCGGCGGAGCCTGGTTGCCGGAGGTGTCCGGGGCCGTGCTGGCCTCGCCGGTGTCGGTCGGCTGGTCGCTGGGGGTCCCGCTGGACTGCCCGCTGTCGTGGGTGGCCGAGGGCGGACGGGTGTCGGCGGGATTGTTGCCACTGCCGTGGTGACGGGTGGCCAGGAACACGCCGAGGGCGATCGCCATGACCGCGGCGACCGTGAACAGGACGGGCTTGATCCAGCGGTTGCCGGGAGGCCGGTGGTCGGCACCGTACCCCTCGCCGTACCCACCGCCGTCCGCGGCGCCGGCCGGGATGCGGGACGTGGCCATGGTGCTGCCCATGGCGCCCGCCGCCGCCCCCGCCGCCGCGGGCGCGACACGCGTGCCCGGTCCCGTACCGCCGGGAGCGCCCGCGTGCGGCATGACCGAGGTCACCGCGCCGGTGTCCCACATGCCGCCGGTCCAGCCGCCCTGCTGGGTGAGCGCCTGGTAGGCGTAGCCGACGACGGCGCCCATCTCCTCGGCCGTCTGGAAACGGTCGTCGGGGTCCTTGGCCAGGGCCCGCATGACCAGGCCGTCCAGCTCGGGCGGCACCCGGCCGCTGACGGCCGACGGGAGCTGCGGTTCGTCCTGGACGTGCTGGTAGACCACCGACAGCGGCGTCTCGCCGACGAAGGGCGGGCGCAGCGTGAGCAGTTCGTAGAGCATGCAGCCGGTCGCGTACAGGTCGCTGCGGTGGTCGACGGTCTTGCCGAGCGCCTGCTCGGGCGACAGGTACTGCGGCGTGCCCATCACCATGCCGGTCTGCGTCATCGTGGTGGACGCCCCGTGCAGCGCGCGGGCGATGCCGAAGTCCATGACCTTGACCGCGCCGGTCGTGGTGATGATCGCGTTGGCGGGCTTGATGTCGCGGTGGACGATGCCGTGCTGGTGGCTGTAGGCGAGCGCCTCCAGCACGCCGGAGACGATCAGCAGCGCCTGGTCGACCGGCGGCGGGGTGGGGCCGGTCAGCAGGTCCTTGATGGTGTGGCCCTCGACCAGCTCCATCACGATGTAGGGGACGGTCCCGCTGGGCGTGCGGTCCTCGCCGGAGTCGTACACCGCGACGACCGCGTGGTGGTTCAGACCCGCCACGGACTGCGCCTCGCGCGTGAACCGGGCCTTGGAGACCGGGTCCTCCGCCAGGTCGCCGCGCAGCAGCTTGACGGCGACGACGCGGCCGAGCCGCACGTCCTCGGCGGCGTACACGTCGGCCATGCCGCCCCTGCCGAGCTTGCGGGCCAGCCGGTAGCGGCCCTCACCGACCAGGGAGCCGACGCGCCACTCGCCGGAGCTCTCCGACGCTCCGGTGCCGGTGGTCGTCTCGTTGGGATCGGCCATCAGTCCTCGCCGTCGTTCGTCCCCGTACGCGGTGCACGGGGGGGTGAGAGGGGGCTGCGCACGCCAGGGTGCCGTGCTTCGGTCCCGGCCACCGTACCGCTTTTCGGGTTACCGCCGTCCCCGGCAGGGAAGTCGGGCGGCCGGACGCGGGGGGGTCAGCGCATTGTGCGCGGACGATGCGTTTCAGGTGACGAGATGGTCAACGAACTTGACGTGCTCGCGCGATCAGCCAGACTTGGCGGGCAGGCTAGGGGCCGCGCAGGCCCCTGTTTTCGTTGACGGGGGTAGCGGTACTGATGAGCGGGGACGCCACGCAGGGCGGGTACACGGGACGCTCGGTCGGCGGCGGGCGCTACGTCCTGCGCGACCTGCTCGGCCAGGGCGGCATGGCCTCCGTGCACCTGGCACATGACAAGGTGCTCGACCGTCCCGTCGCCGTCAAGACCCTGCACACCAACCTCGGCAGCGAGCAGTCCTTCCGCGAGCGGTTCCGCCGCGAGGCCCAGTCCGTGGCCAAACTCAACCACACCAACATCGTCTCCGTCTTCGACTCCGGCGAGGACGAGATCGAGGGCCGGCTCGTCCCGTACATCGTCATGGAGTACGTCGAGGGCAAGCCGCTCGGCGACGTCCTGGCCGCGGACATCGCGCAGTACGGGGCGATGCCCGCCGACAAGGCGCTGAAGATCACAGGCGACGTGCTGGCGGCGCTCGCGGTCAGCCACGAGATGGGCCTGGTGCACCGGGACATCAAGCCGGGCAACGTGATGGTCACCAAGCGCGGCGTCGTCAAGGTCATGGACTTCGGCATCGCGCGCGCCATGCAGTCCGGCGTCACCTCCATGACCCAGACCGGCATGGTGGTCGGCACCCCGCAGTACCTCTCGCCCGAGCAGGCGCTGGGGCGGGGCGTGGACGAGCGGTCCGACCTGTACTCGGTCGGCTGCATGCTGTTCGAACTCCTCACCGGCCGGCTGCCGTTCGACGCGGACTCGCCGCTGGCGATGGCGTACCAGCACGTCCAGGAGACCCCGCCTGCCCCGTCCCGGTTCAACCGCGCGCTCGGGCCGGCCGTGGACGCGCTGGTCGCGCGGGCGCTGCGCAAGAACCCCGCCGAGCGGTTCCCGACCGCCGACGCCATGCACGACGAGGCCGACCGGGTGCTGGCCGCGACCGCGCGCGGCACCATGCCGGTGATCTCCGACCCGGGGGCGGTCACCAGCCGCGGCGAGGGCGTCGCCGCCTCGGTCTTCCCGCCCGTGCAGGGCCAGGTGCGGACCCCGCCGCCGCAGATCCAGACGCCGTACGCGCCCTCGACGCCCGGCCCCTACGCCCCCGGCACCCCGCCGCCGCCGTCCTACGGCTACCCCCAGCAGGGCGCCGCCCCGACGCCGCCGCCGACCCCCGCGTACAACGTCGCGCGGACACCGGTGCCGCCGGTGCCCTCGGTGGGCGTGCCACCGCGGCGCCCGTCCGGCCCCTCCGGCGGCGGTGGCCGCTCCAACACCGGGCTGATCGTGGGCGCCATCGCCGCGGTCGCGGCTGTCGCCGTCATCGTGGTGATCGCCGTCGCCGCGACCCGGGGCAAGCACTCCGGCGACAACGCGGGCGGCGGCGGCCACTCCACCGCGCCCGTGAGCCCGACGACGACCGCCACCGCGACCGCCCAGCCGCCCAGCGCACCCAATGTCGTCATGGGCGACGAGAGCCGCACCATCGACCCGTCGAAGTGCACCGAGGCGCACAACGAGCTGATCAACCCGGGCAAGCCGGACGAGATGACGATGCCGGACTTCAGCCACCTCGCCAGCGACTCGGTCATCGCCTGCATGAACGCCGCTCACTGGAAGTACAAGACGGTGCGGGTGAACGAGCAGATGTGGGGCAAGGGCGCGGTGATCAACCAGAGCCCGAAGTACCTGGACAACTACGACCCGAAGACCTCCCCGCCGATCACCATCTGGGTGTCCACGGGCAAGGCGTCGTCCTGACCGGGCGGGGTTCTCCCTGATACGAAGCCGCCGGCCGCCCTCGGGGGCGGCCGGCGGTTCGGCGTCGAGGGGGTCGCGGGGTCAGAGGTACGGGCCCGAGCGCGCGCCCGGGCGGCCGGGCTGCTCCTCGTCGCCCCCGAGGGCGCCGGGCGGAAGGGCGCGGCGCATCTGCTCCAGTTGGGCGCGGGCCGCCATCTGCTGGGCGAACAGCGCCGTCTGGATGCCGTGGAAGAGCCCTTCGAGCCAGCCCACGAGCTGGGCCTGGGCGATCCGCAACTCGGCCTCGCTCGGCACGTTCTCCTCGGTGAACGGCAGCGAAAGCCGCTCCAGCTCCTCCACCAGCTCCGGCGCCAGGCCGGCCTCCAGCTCCTTGACGGAACTGGCGTGGATCTCCTTCAGCCGCACCCGGCTGGCCTCGTCGAGAGGCGCCGCCCGCACTTCCTCCAGGAGCTGCTTGATCATGCTCCCGATGCGCATGACCTTCGCCGGCTGCTCGACCATCTCCGTCACGGGGATCTCGCGGGGCTCCTCGCCCTCGCCCCCGGTTCCGCCGGCTCCCCCGCCGAGGGCCATCCCGTCCGGGCCGACCACCAGCACCTGCGGATTCTGCGAGGACTGCAGGTCCTGCGGGTTGTGCGGGTCCTCCGGCGACCGTTCGTTCATCGGCATCTCCATACGGCCCATTGTCCCGCACCCGCCCCCGGACCCCGAGCGGCGGGTCGACTCCGCGTACGCACCCGTACATACGGTCATACGGTCGCACGAGAGGACGTCACGGCCGCCGCATCCGTATCGCCAGGAACCCCAGCCCCAGGCCCAGCAGTGCCATCCCGGCCCCGAGCGGCAGAACCCGCAGCGCCCCGCGCGGCCCGTACCCGCCGTCGGAGTCACCGCCCTGATCCACTCCCTGGCCCCGCCCCTGCCCCTCCCCCTGCCCACGCCCCACGTCCTGGCCCTGTCCTCCGCCCGCGACCGGTCCGGACGGCGAGGCTCCCGGCGCACTCGCGACGGCTCCGTCGTCCTCGTCCGGCAGGAGGGAGGGGGCGCGGCCGCCGCGGCCGAACCGGTGGACGAGCTCGTACCCGTCGGGGCCCGGGCCGGTCGGGCGCGACCTCGGGTCCTGCCGGTCGGTCCTGCCCAGGCGCGGCGGCACGTACGGGACGGGGCCGGGCGGCGGCGGGTGGAGCGGGCCGCCCTCGGTGGGCGCCGGCACGGGCTTCTCGGGTATCCCGGGCTTCCCGGGCTTCCCGGGCTTCTTCGGCCCGGTCGCCGGTGCGGTGGGACGCGGCGCCGGTCCCGGCTTCCTCACGGGCGGTGGCGCGGTCGCGGTGGGGTACGGCGGTGGGCCGTGGCCGTCGGGTGCCCGGCCGGGTGGCGGCTTCGTGACCGGTGGTGGTGCGGGTCCTTGCGGCGCGGCGGGCGTCGGCTGACGCTGCGGGCCGGGTCCGCCCCCCGAGCCGGGCCCTGATCCCGTGCCCCCGCCGGGACCCGGCCGAGCGGGCGGCGCGGCCTGCGGCGGCGGTAGGCGCGCGCCCACGTCCGCGGGGGCGGCGGGGGCGGCGGGGAGCGAGAGGGGGGCGAAATCTGGGAGGGGCCCCGCGGGGGCGGTGGACGCGGGGGATGCCGCTGCCGCACGGGACGCGGGGGCGGCGGTGGTCGCTGTGGTGGCGGCGGTGGTCGCCGTGGTCTCGGTGGTCGCGTACGACGGGACGGACGCGGTGGACGCGGTGGACGCGGTGGACGCGGCCGCCGACGGGACCGCAAGTGCCGTCAGGAGCACGGCCGGTGCGGTGGAGCGGACCGCGGTACGTATGACGTTCCGACTTCCCGCTGGCCACCGCACGCGCTCCGCCTTCCGCCGCACCCTGTGTGCCTACAGCGTCACACGATGCGACATTTCCGGCATCCCGGGCGGGGGCGGATCGCCGGCACGCGGCCACGCGGCGAGTGGCCACGCGGTCAACGGCCACACGGTCAACGGCCACACGGTCAACGGCCACACGATCCGTGCGTCGCGCGATCCGCTTGCCGCACGATCACATGGTCAGCAGGACCTTCCCCACGTGCGTGCTCGACTCGACCAGACGGTGCGCCTCGGCCGCCTTCTCGACCGGCAGCGCGCGGTCGACCACCGGCCGTACCGTCCCCGCCTCGATCAGCGGCCACACGTGCTCGTGAACGGCCGCCACGATGGCCGCCTTCTCCGCCGCCGGACGGGGGCGGAGCGACGTGGCCGCGATGGCCGCGCGCTTGCGCAGCAGGGCCCCGAGGTCCAACTCGGCTTTCACGCCGCCCTGGAGCCCGATGACGACGAGGCGGCCGTTGACCGCGAGCGCGTCCAGGTTCCGTGCCAGGTACTTCGCGCCCATGATGTCGAGGATCACGTCGGCGGTGACGAGTTCCGCGAAGTCCTGCTCGCGGTAGTTGATCAGGATGTCGGCGCCAAGGTCGCGGCAGACGGCGAGCTTGTCCGCGCTGCCCGCGGTGACCGCGACCTTGGCGCCCACCGCCTTGCCGAGCTGCACCGCCATGGTCCCGATACCGCTCGAACCACCGTGCACCAGCAGCGTTTCGCCGGGCCGCAGGTGCGCGACCATGAAGACGTTCGACCACACGGTGGCCGTCACCTCCGGCAGCGCCGCCGCCGTGACGAGGTCGACTCCCTTGGGGACGGGCAGGAGCTGGCCGAACGGAACCGCCACCTTCTGCGCGTAGCCGCCGCCCGCCAGCAGCGCGCACACCTCGTCGCCGACCGCCCAGCCGGTCACGCCGCTGCCGACCTCCGTGATCCGCCCCGCGCACTCCAGCCCTGGATACGGCGACGCGCCCGGCGGCGGATCGTAGAAGCCCTGCCGCTGCAGCAGATCCGCCCTGTTCACGGCCGTCGCGGCCACCTCGACGACGACCTCGCCGTCCCCTGCCACCGGATCCGGCACTTCGCTCCAGGTCAGCGCCTCGGGACCACCTGGCCGCGGAATCGTGATCGCACGCATGCGGCCGACGTTACCGCCGCTCCGCGCGCCGCGAAACGCCGCCATGCCCGCGCACCGCCCACGCCCGGCGGGCGGTTCCGGACGGTACGGACCGCCCTGCGCACGGACGCCGAGCGCCGGGCGCCGCAAAGGCGACGGGCGACACATAGGCGACGGGCGCTGCACGGGCAGCGGGCGACACATAGGCGACGGGCGCCGTACGGGCAGCGGGCGACGCCTGTGCAGCGGCGCCGCACAGGCAGCCCCGCCACATAGGCGGCGGGCGCCGCGTACCGGCGCCGTCCGCCGCGGGTTTCAGCCCGTATCAGGCTGTTCAGGCCGTTTCAGGTTCAGCCGTGTCAGGAGTTTTCAGGCCGTTTCAGGCCCCGCCCGACCAGGCCGGGCCGCCGAGAACCCCGGTGTCGAGGACGGCCGTCTCCTCACCGGCGCGGGCGCCGCCCGGCGGGATCACCGCCATGCCGTCGGCCGCCGCGAGGCCGCGCAGCATCGCCGGTCCGGCGAAACGCAGGGGCCGGGCCTCCGAATCGTCGTCGAAGGCCACCGGCACCAGGCGGGTGTCGGTGGGGTGCCCGGCCACATCGGCCGTGAGCGGCGCCGTGTACGGGGCGGGCAGGGGACGGCCCGCGAGCGTCCGCAGCAGGGGAGCGGCCAGCGTGAGCACGCCGGACACGGCGGCCAGGGGATTGCCCGGCAGCCCGATGAGGTGGCCGGTCCCGGAGGGGAGCCCGGCCAGCAGCATGGGGTGCCCGGGGCGTACGGCGACGCCGTCGACCAGCAGCCGCGCGCCGATGGCGGCCAGCACGGGGTGCACGTGGTCGACAGGACCGCCGGCCGTACCCCCCGTCGTCACGATCACGTCGGCCCCGCTCCCGGTGACCGCCTCCTCCAAGGCGTCGGCCCGGTCCACCAGGCGCCGTACTCCGGTCACTTCGGCGCCGAGCGCCCGGAGCCACGAGGGCAGCATCGGGCCGAGCGCGTCCCTGACCCGGCCGTCGCGCGGCAGCCCGCGATCCAGCAACTCGTCGCCCAGCACCAGCACGTCGACCGTCGGCCGCGCGGTGACCGGCAGTTCGTCGTACCCGGCCGCCGCCGCCAGCCCCAGCACCGCCGGCGTCACGACGGTGCCCGCCGCCAGCAGTTCCTCGCCCGCCCGGCACTCCTGTCCGCGCCGCCGTACCTCCTGGCCGGGCGCGGGCGCGAGGTGCGGCGCGCCGATCCGCAGCCACTCCTCCCCGTCCGCCCGCCGCTCGGTCCGCCCGTGCTCGCTCCTGACCACGGCGGTCGCCCCGGACGGCAGTACGGCCCCGGTGGCGATCCGAACCGCGTGCCCGTCGGGGAGCGGCTGTCCGGCCGGCCGCTGCCCCGCCAGCGCTTGGCCCGTCAGCCGCCACGGCCCCGGTCCTGCGACCGCCCATCCGTCCATCGCCGAGGCGTCGAACGAGGGCAGGTCCGTCAGCGCCACCAGCGGCCGTGCCAGCGCCATCCCCAGCGCGCGCTCCCCCAGCGGCTCCACGCGCGCCCCCAACAGCCGCCCCGCCGTCCGCGCGACCCTCCGCGCCTCGGACCACGGCATGTCGGAGGAGCCGCTGTGGTGAGGGCGTGAGCCATGGGCGCGACCGGTCGCGGCGCCCTGGCTGTTCGTGCCGTGGGCGCCTGGGCCCGGGGAACGGACGCCTTGGGTCCCGGCGTCCTCGGCGTGCGTGCCCGGCGCGCGGCCGCCTTGGGCGCGGTCACCCTGGGCGCGGGTGCCTTGGGCGCGGGTGCCTTGGGCGCGGGTGCGCGCCTTGAGCGCCGGGTCGGGCGCCGGCGTGGCCTCCGACGGCACGGGGGCCGCAGGTGGAGCGGGGCGCGCCCTGACCGGCGTCCCCGGCCCCGGGGTGCGCCCGGGCCTCCGCCCGGCGGGCCCTCCCGGTCGGCCGGATTCGTTCCGCCCCGCGGGTCCGTCCGTCCCCCCGGGCTCGTCCTCGCCCAGGGCCAGCGCGACCGCCAGCGGGTCGCTGCGGCTCGTGGTCTCGGGCGGGCGCCGGTCGTTGGCCAGGGCGAGGGCGTCGTCCAGTTCCCGGTCGGCCTCGTCCGCGGAAGCCGGCCGCCCCCGGCCGCCCGTGCCGTCGCGGCTCATCCCGCCGGGTCCGCTTCGGGGTCGGCCTCCTCGGCCCAGCGCCGGGCGAGAGCCGCGGCCTTGGCCGCCGCCTCCCGTACCGCCTCCGGACCGCCCTCCGTCCGCCCGGCGGCGTAACCCACCAGGAACGTCGTCAGCGGCGCGGCGGGGCGGGCGACGCCGTGCGCCGCGTCCCGGGCCAGGTCGAGCAGGACCTGCGTGTCCACATCGAGGTCGAGGCCGAGTTCGGCCTTGGCTGCTGCCATCCATTCGTCCAACACACGCCCATCGTCCCCGATCCGCGGCCGCGCGTCGGACAGGCTCACCCCTCGGACCTGTCGTCCAGCCGGGCCCTGGCCACAGCCACGTCCTCCCATGTGTCGCAGTCGAACGTCGACTCGCCCGTGGGGTCGGCCATCCTCAGCAGCCTCAGTTCCCCGGTCAGCAGCCGCAACGGCAACCCTGTCAGCCGCCCGTGCTCCGTCCCTATCAGCGCCAGTTCCCGCCGCAGTGCCTCCGTCCGGTACGCCGCCGCGAGCGGCTGGTCCCGCCCGCCGGGATCGGTGAGCATCACCCCGTCCCAATCGGATACCCCCGAATCCACCGACCCCCCTGTCCTCTCCGCGGCGGCGCGCGCCTCGGTACCGGCCGCCGGCCGGGCGGCCGGCCCACCGCCGTCCTCGGCGCCGGAGGCCGCTCCCGAGAGGCGCGCGGCCAGGGCGGCGGCCAGCGCGTCCACGGTGGCGGCGGTCAGGAACGGCAGGTCCGCGGCGAACACCAGCACCACCTCGGAAAGGCGGCCCTCGACGGCGTCCGCCCCCGAGCGGTGGGCGTCGTCCAAGGCGGCCAGCCCCGCGGCCAGGGCGGGCAGCGGTCCACCGCCGGGTGGCTCCTCGCGCGTCCACCGCACCGGCCGGGACGTGGGGCGCCGCGGGCCCACCACCACCGTGCGGTCCGCGCCCGCGCACGCGGCCAGCACCCGGTCGAGCAGCATCAGCCCGCCCATCGGCAGGCCGGGCTTGTCGGCGCCCCCGAGCCGGCCGGCCGCGCCTCCTGCCAGGACAACGGCGTCGTACCTCGTCATGCCCGCGAGTATGCCCCGGGCGCCCCGTGTACGGCCCGGGCGGCCGCCTCCGGCCGTCCTGGCCGGCACCCGGCCGGGCACCTCCACGCGACAGCCCGGACACCCCGGCCGACACGGCCCACCGCCCTATCCGCACCCGCGCACCCAACGGCCGCCCCGCCGCAACGGTCGCACAGGTGGCCGCCGCCGCCTCGCGCGTACCGCCGTCGCCCTGGCGCCGTCACACCGTGGCGAGCAGCACCGCCGGGTCCTCCACGCAGTCGGCCACGAACCGGAGGAAGCCGCCCGCGGTGCCGCCGTCGCACACCCGGTGGTCGAAGGTGAACGACAGTTGCACCACCTGCCGTACCGCCAGTTCCCCTTCGTGCACCCACGGCTTGGGCGTTATCCGGCCCACTCCGAGCATCGCGGCCTCGGGGTGGTTGATGATCGGCGTCGACCCGTCCACCCCGAACACCCCGTAGTTGTTCAGCGTGAACGTGCCCCCGGTCAGCTCCGCGGGCGTCAGCGACCCGGACCTGGCCGCCGCCGTCAGCCGGCCGATCTCCGCGGACAGCCCGGCCGTGGTCCTGGCCTGCGCGTCCCGCACCACCGGCACCACCAGGCCCCGGTCGGTCTGGGCCGCGAACCCCAGGTGCACGGCCGGCAGCCGCACGATCTCGCCGTGTTCGCTGTCGACCATGGCGTTCAGGTCGGGGAACCGCGCCAGTGCCGCCACCGAGATCCGGGCCAGCAGCGCGAGCACCGATATCCGTTCGCCGCCCGCGCGCTCCTGGGCCGCGTTCATCGCGGCCCGCGTGGCCAGCAACCGTGTGGCGTCCGCGTCCACCCAGCAGGTGGCGTCCGGGATCTCCCGCCGGCTGCGGGCCAGCTTGTCCGCGACGGCGCCGCGTATGCCCCGCAGCGGGACGCGCACGGCCTCCTCCTGCGTGCGGACGGGCGTGGCGACGCCGGGCGTACGGCCCTCGGCTTGGACACGGGCCGGCGCCGGGGCGGTGGCCGCCGCGGTCGAGGCGACCGGCGACGGTGCCGTCGCTCCGGCCAGTGCCCGCTCGACATCCGCCCGCAGGATCAGCCCGTCCGGGCCCGAGCCCCGCAGCGCCCGCAGGTCAAGCCCGTTGTCCCGGGCGAGCCGCCGGACCAGCGGCGAGATCACGGCCACCGGCCCTTGGAGCGCGTCCGCGCCATAGGACGCGGGTCCAGCCCCCGCGCCATAGGACGCGGGCCGCGCCGCCGTACCGGGTCGCACCGCGGAACCGTCCGCGCCCGGCGCCGTCCCTTCCACGGCGGCGGTGGCCGCGCTCACCGCCCGTACCCGTTTGCGCCGCCGGGCCGTCGCCGCGCCCGTGCCGTAACCGACCAGGACGTTCCCCGAGCCCTCGCCGTCGTGGCCGCCGGTCGCGGGGCCGTTCCCGGTTGCGGGCGCGCCGCCGGTGTCCGCGGCCGGGCCGGAACCGCCGGGGCCGGGTCCCGCCTCCGGCGCCGATCCCACCGCGACCGTCACCAGAGGGCGGCCGACCGCCATGGTGTCGCCCTCCTCGCCGAACCGCGCGGTGACCACACCCGCGTACGGGCACGGCACCTCCACCACGGCCTTGGCGGTCTCCACCTCGACCACCGGCTGGTCGACGGCCACGACCTCGCCGACTTCGACCAGCCAGTGCACGATCTCGGCCTCGGTCAGCCCCTCGCCCAGGTCGGGCAGGGTGAACTCCTTGACGACGGCCATCACCCCTCCTCCCACTGCAGGCGCCCGACCGCGTCCAGGATGCGGTCGACGCCGGGCAGGTGGTGCCGTTCCAGCATCGGCGGCGGGTAGGGGATGTCGAACCCGGCGACCCGCAGCACCGGCGCCTCCAAGTGGTGGAAGCAGCGCTCGGTGACCCTGGCCGCTATCTCCGCCCCCGCCCCGGCGAACCCGGACGACTCGTGGACGACCACCGCACGCCCGGTGCCGCGCACCACCGCCGCGACCGTCTCCTCGTCGAACGGCACCAGGCTGCGCAGGTCCACCACGCCCAGGTCCCAGCCCTCCTCCTTGGCCGCCTCGGCCGCCTCCAGGCAGACCGGCACCGAGGGGCCGTACGTGATCAGCGTCGCCGTGCGGCCCGGGCGACGCACCACGGCCCGCCCGATCGGCGCCACCTCGGTGGGCTCCTCGGCCGACCAGTCGGCCTTCGACCAGTACAGCCGCTTGGGCTCCAGGAAGATCACCGGGTCGTCGGACGCAATGGCCGCCCGCAGCAGGCCGTAGGCGTCCTCCACCGTGGCGGGGGTGACCACGTGCAGCCCGGGGGTGTGCATGTAGTACGCCTCGGAGGAGTCGCTGTGGTGCTCCACGCCCCCGATGCCGCCGCCGTAGGGGATGCGGATGGTGATCGGCAGCGGCAGGGCGCCGCGAGTGCGGTTGCGCATCCGCGCCACGTGGCTGACCAGTTGCTCGAACGCGGGGTAGGCGAAGGCGTCGAACTGCATCTCCACCACCGGCCGCAGCCCGTACATCGCCATGCCCACGGCCGTGCCGAGGATGCCGGCCTCGGCGAGTGGGGTGTCGGTGCAGCGGTCCTCGCCGAACTCCTTGGTGAGTCCGTCGGTGATCCGGAACACCCCGCCCAGGGTGCCGACGTCCTCGCCGAGGACGTGGACGGCCGGGTCCTGCGCCAAGGCGTCGCGCAGCGCCCGGTTGAGGGCCTGCGCCATGGTGGCGGGTTTGCGGGTGGCCGCCGCGGTGCGGCCCTGCTGCGAGGTGGCCGTGGTCACGCGTGCCGCCCCCCGTCGTGCGCGGTCTCCCGCCCACCGTCCCGCTCCGCTTCCAGCTCCGCCCGCAGCATCGCCTCCTGCTCGCGCAGTTGGGTTGTCGGCTCGGCGAAGACGTGCGTGAACAGGTCCATCGGGTCGAGCCGAGGCTCGGCGTGCATCCGCGCCCGCAGGTCCGCGGCCATGGCTTCGGCCTCTTCGGCCGCGCTCTGCCGCAGGGCGTCGTCCATCAGCCCCGAACGGGTCAGTTCGTCCTCCAGCAGCGCCACCGGATCGTGCGCCCGCCACCGCTCCACCTCGTGGTCGTCGCGGTACCTGGTGGCGTCGTCGGCGTTGGTGTGCGCGTCGATCCGGTAGGTCACCGCCTCGACGAGGGTGGGACCGCCGCCGCCGCGCGCCCGGTCCATCGCCTCGGCCAGCACCTCGTGCACCGCTGCCGCGTCATTGCCGTCCACCAGCCGTCCCGGCATCCCGTACCCGACCGCCTTGTGGGCGAAGGTGGGCGCCGCCGTCTGCTTGGACAGCGGCACGGAGATGGCGAACCCGTTGTTCTGCACGAGGAAGACGACGGGCGCCCGCCACACCGCCGCGAAGTTCAGCGCCTCGTGGAAGTCCCCCTCGCTGGTCCCGCCGTCGCCGACCATCGCCAGCGCCGCGGCGTCGTCGCCGCTGAGCCGGGCGGCGTGGGCCAGGCCGACGGCGTGCGGCAACTGCGTTGCCAGCGGGGTGCTCAGCGGCGCCACCCGGTGCGCCCGCGGGTCGTAACCGGTGTGCCAGTCGCCTCGCAGCAGCGTCAGCGCCTCGACGGGGTCCACACCGCGCGCCACGACCGCGAGGGTGTCGCGGTAGCTGGGAAAGAGCCAGTCCCTCGCGCCCAGGGCGAGTGCCGCGCCGATCTCCGCCGCCTCCTGCCCGGTACTGGAGGGGTAGACCGCCAGCCGCCCCTGCTTGGTCAACGCGGTGGCCTGCTGGTTGTAGCGGCGGCCTCGGACCAGGTGCCCGTACAGCCCGCGCAGCCATGCCGCGTCCAGCCGCTCGGCGGCCGGGGTGCCCAGCAGCCGGTACGGCTCCGGATCGGGCAGCAGCGGCGCGGCATCAGTGCGCGGTTGCCAAGCAGGCGTGTCCAGCACGGTCATCGCGAGCACCTCCTTGTGGTCGGTGACCGAAAAGCGTCGTCGGGGCGCGAGCGGGTTCCGCTCTCCCTACCGATTGTTCGGTCGCCGGAGGCATTTTGGCTACGGGGTCGTTCCGCCTGTGGACAAACGGTTCTGCACAGCCTGAGATGGAGCCAGTACGTCCATGGTATGGAGCTGCGGGGGGATGGCGAGAGAACAGATGGCCGAAGAGGAACAGCCGGTCCGACCTCTGGACCCGATCGACCGCACCATCCTGCGCCTGCTGCAGGAGGACGGCAGGGCCTCCGTGCGTTCGGTGGCCGAGCGTGTGCACGTGTCGAGGGCGAACGCGTACGCCCGGATCAACCGGCTCATAGAGGACGGAGTGATCCGAGGATTCACCGCCCGTGTCGATCACGAGCGGGCCGGGCAGGGCGCGTCCGCGTACATCACGCTCAAGATCGTCCAGAACTCGTGGCGGACCGTGCGGGAAAAACTCGTCACTCTTCCGGGTGTCGTCCACATTGCCCTGGTAAGTGGCGATTTCGACGTATTGCTGCTTGTGCACACGGTGGACAACCGCAGCCTCCGCGAGTTGGTGCTGACCCGGCTGCAGGCGATAGAGGAAGTGCTCAGCAGCCGCACGCTGCTGGTCTTCGAGGAGACGGACCTGGTCCTGGGCGACTGACCGGGCCCGCCCGCCCTCAGCGGCCGTACTTCCTCAGGAACGCCTTGAGCCGCGCGTAGTTGGTCTCGTCGCTCAGCATGCCCACGCCGTGGGCGGCGCCCTGCACGATGTCGAGATCGTCCTCCGCGGCCCTCGTGGTGGCCCTGCTCAGCTGCCGGGTGGAGTCGGCGAACGACGAGTCCAGGTCGGCGGCCATGTAGAGGACCGGCATGGTCAGGGTGGGCACGACCGAGGAGGCGTCCATGCCGCCGTATGTTGCCGGGGCGGACAGGGAGACGACCGCGTCCACCTTGGGGGTGATGACGCCCGCCGCGGAAAGGACGGCGGTGCCGCCCTTGGAGGCCCCGACGAGCAGCACCTTGGCGGCGCCCTTCGCCCGGGCGTACTTCACCGCCGCGGTCAGCTCCGCGACCTCGCTGCCCGCGGAGTCGACGGCGACGACCCGGTAGCCGTCCTTGGCCAGGTCCACGGCCCGCGGCACCCACTGGCACACGTCGCCGTCGGCCTGGTGGGCGAGGACGAGTGCGGTACTGCCGCTGCCGGAGGCGAAGGCCTCGACATCCTGGCCGTCGGCGTCGGGAAAGGTCACGGAGCCGGCTTTCGCCTGTTCGGGTGACAGGCAGCCGAAATCGTCGGCCGTGACGGACGGCGAGGCCGCGTCCGTCCCCTTGGCGTCCGAGCCGCCGCCCCCGCAGCCGGCGAGGAGGAGTAACGACGCCGCGACCCCCGCGGCGGCCACCACGCGGACACGGAAACGCGAGCCCGTCGACACACCGCCGCCCCCCGGCGTCACGGGACGCCGCCCTCGCTCATCGGCACGGTTCACTGGACCTCACTCCCGACCGGCGTCGTCCGCAACCCGTCGAACGCCAGCCGCACCACCGCGTCGGCCACCTGCTCCCCTTCGGACCCGCCCCGCGGGTGCGGGCGGTACCACTCGACGATCGAGTTGATCATGCCGAACAGCAACCTGGTGGCGAGCCGGGCCTCGACGTCGCCGCGCAGGTCGCCGTCGGCCACCGCGGCCTTGAGGAGTTCCGAGACCCGCTGGTCGAACTCCCTGCGGCGTTCGAGCGCCCAGCGCTCGGTCCGGGTGTTGCCGCGGACCCGCAGCAGCAGCGTGACGTAGGGCAGTTCGCCGGTCAGGACCTCGGTCATGCGCCGGGTCACGTACTCCAGCCGCTCGATCGCGCGGCCGTCGCGGGCACCGGCCTCGTCGAGGATCCCGAAGAGGCCGTCAAGGGCGCGCCCGACCGCCCGGTTGAGCAGTTCCTCCTTGCCGCGCACATGGTGGTAGATGGACGACTTGGAGATGCCGGCCGCACGGGAGAGGTCCTCCATGGAGGTGCCGTCGTATCCCCGCTGGTTGAAGACCTCGACGGCGACGGCGAGGAGCGAATCCGGCGTATAGGTGTCGCGCTTGGGCATGGTCATGAGGAGATCACACCTTCCTCCGCGGCCGCACGCCGCCTCAACTCCGGGCAGGGCGCGTAGCGGCCGGTGGGGTACCAGGCATGGAGGGCGTCGAGGAGATCGCGCACGTAGGCGGCGGAGATCCGCTCGCACCATTCCAGCGGACCGATCGGGTAGTTGACGCCGAGCCGCATGGCGGTGTCCACGTCGCGCGCGGAGCCGACCTCCTTGGCGACGGCGTCGACCGCGAGGTCCACCAGCATGGCGACGGTACGCGCGACCACCATGCCGGGCACGTCGCGCACCACGCTGACCTTCTTGCCCATCGCCTGGAACAGCCCGGTCGCCTCGGCGACGGCCCCGGCGTGCACCCCGGCCGAGAAGGCGATCCCGATCCGCTTCGCCGCGGCGTAGTCCAGGGCCAGGTCGAACTGCACGGACGGCTCGCCCGGCAAGCGGCCGTCGGCGAGCCGCAGCGGCGTTCCCGAGGGCAGCACGATCGTCCCCCGCCGGCCGTCCTCACCGCCTTGCTCCCTGACCTCGATCCCCGCCTCGGCGGCCAGCCGGACCACCTCCTGAGCGGGCCCGAGAGATCCGCGTACGACGACGAAGTCCGGCGCCAGGGCCGCGCCCGCGGTGTTCGGCTCCGGTACGGAGGAGGCCGCGGCCCCCTCGTCGTACGAGAACCAGCCGCGGCCTGTCTTTCGGCCCAGGCGCCCCGACTCGACCAGGCGGCGCTGGGCCAGTGACGGGGTGAACTTCGGGTCGCGGAAGAAGGCGTCCCACACGGAACGGGTGACGGCTTCGTTGACGTCCTGGCCGATCAGGTCCATCAGCGCGAAGGGGCCCATGGCGAAGCCGCCGCTCTCGCGCAGGAGGGCGTCGATGGTGGCCGGGTCGGCGGCCCGCTCCTCGTACACCCGCAGCGCCTCGGCGTAGAAGGGGCGGGCCACGCGGTTGACGAGGAATCCGGGGGTGTCGGTGCAGCGCACCGGGGTCTTGCCCCAGGCGGCCGCGGTGTCGACGGCCAGGGCGAGGGCGGACGGTTCGCCGGCCGCGCCCGCGACCACCTCGACCAGCGGCAGCAAGGGCGCCGGGTTGAAGAAGTGCAGGCCGACGAGCCGACCGGGCCGCCGCAGGGCACCGGCCACCGCGGTGACCGACAGGGAGGAGGTGTTGGTCGCCAGCAGGCAGCCGTCGTCGACGACCGCCTCCAGTTCGGCGAAAAGGCTCTGCTTGACCGCCAGATCCTCGACGACGGCCTCCACCACGAGCCCGGCACCGGCCAGGTCCGCGAGCGTGCCGGCGGCCGCGAGCCGGGCCAGGGCCGCCTTGTGCTCGGCCGCGGCGATCCGCCCCTTGTCCACCAGCCGGTCGAGCCGGCCGGCCACGGCGTCGAGAGCCGCCTGCGCGCGGCCGGGCACCGCGTCGTGGAGGAGTACGGGGTGGCCGGCCAGCAAGGCGACCTGCGCGATCCCCTGGCCCATGGTTCCGGCGCCCACGACGGCGACGGTCCTGCTGCGGTCGAGTGCGGTCACGGTTGCCACGGCTCCCGGCGATCGGCCCCGAGGGGCTCGGGGAAGTTTTCCACAGGCCGGGAATGTCACCTTGTCCCGACCGAACATTCGGTTAATCTAGCGGTGTCGTAGCCACTCAGCCCAGCTCGACGAGGAGTTGGTCCCCATGCCCGCCGATCTCTCCACTGTGCCCTTGATCGAACGCCATCGCGGCACGCTCGACAAGGCCCTGGAGGCCGTCAGGACCCGTGAGTACTGGTCGCCGTACCCCGAGCACCCGAAGGCGTACGGGGACGGGGAGGAGGGCCGTGCCGCCTTCCAGGCACTGCTCGGCCGCCGCTTCGAGCTCGACCAGCCCGGCACCGACGGCTGGACCGGCGGCGAGCGCTCGCCCTACGGCATCGAGCTGGGCATCGAGTACCCGCACCCCGACCCGGAGGTGCTGCTGCCCGCCATGCGCGCGGCGATGCCCGCCTGGCGGGACGCGGGACCCGAGGCGCGGGCGATGGTCTGCCTGGAGATCCTCGCCCGCGTCAACGCGCGCACCCACGAGTTCGCCCACGCCGTGATGCACACCTCGGGCCAGGCGTTCATGATGGCCTTCCAGGCGGGCGGGCCGCATGCCCAGGACCGCGGCCTGGAGGCGGTGGCGTACGCGTACATCGAGCAGGTGCGCACCCCGGAGACCGCGGAGTGGATCAAGCCGCAGGGCAAGCGCGACCCGCTCGCGCTGCGCAAGACCTTCACCGCGGTGCCGCGCGGCATCGGCCTGGTGATCGGCTGCAACACCTTCCCGACCTGGAACGGCTACCCCGGCCTGTTCGCCTCCCTGGCCACCGGTAACGCGGTGCTGGTCAAGCCCCACCCGCGCGCGGTGCTGCCGCTCGCCCTCACCGTGGCCGTCGCCCGCGAGGTGCTGGCCGAGGCCGGCTTCGCGCCGGACCTGGTGTGCCTGGCCGCGGAGCGCCCCGGCGAGGGCCTGGCCAAGACGCTGGCGCTGCGCCCGGAGGTCCGCGTCATCGACTACACCGGGTCCACCGCGTTCGGCGAGTGGCTGGAGGCCAACGCGCGCCAGGCGCAGGTCTACACCGAGAAGGCCGGCGTCAACACCGTGGTGATCGACTCCACCGACGACTACCGCGGCATGCTCTCCAACCTGGCCTTCTCCCTGTCCCTGTACAGCGGCCAGATGTGCACCACCCCGCAGAACCTGCTGATTCCGCGCGACGGCATCGCCACCGAAGCCGGCCCGCGGTCGTACGACGAGGTGGTCGCCGACCTGGCCGCCGCCGTTGACGGCCTGCTCGGCGACGACACGCGGGCCAACGCGCTGCTGGGCGCCCTGGTCAACCCCGACGTCAAGGCGCGGCTGGAGGCCGCTCCCGGCACCGGGGAGGTCGCCCTGGCCTCGCGTTCGGTGGCGCACCCGGAGTTCCCGCAGGCGGTGGTCCGCACCCCGGCCCTGATCAAGCTCGACGGGGCCAAGCCCGACTCGGAGGCCGCCTACATGTCGGAGTGCTTCGGCCCGGTCTCCTTCGCCGTGGCCGTCGACTCCACCTCCGACGCACTGGAGCTCCTGCGGCGCACCGTCCGCGAGAAGGGCGCCATGACCGTCGCCGGCTACACCACCTCCGCCGAGGTGGAGCGGCGCTTGGAGGAGGTCTGCTGGGAGGAGTGCGCGCAGCTCTCGCTCAATCTGACCGGCGGGGTGTACGTCAACCAGACGGCGGCGTTCTCCGACTTCCACGGCTCGGGCGGCAACCCCGCGGCCAACGCGACGCTGTGCGACGGGGCGTTCGTGGCCGGCCGCTTCCGGATGGTGGAGGTGCGCAGGCCGGCCTGAGCCGCGGCCTGGCGGCCGCCGGACACCCGGGTCGTCGGGCCGAGCCGCTGAGCGGCTGAGCGGCTGAGCGGCTGAGCGTCGGTGAACCGCCGTAAGGGCTGCGGCGGGGTCAGGGGCGTCCCGGGACCAGCGGGGAGCGGGACGTGGCCGCCCAGTGGTAGAGGGCCATGCCGACGCTGGTGGCGAGGTTGTAACTGGAGACGAGGTCCCTCATGGGGAGCGCCACCAGTTCGTCGGCGCGGTCGCGCAGCTCGCCGCCGACGCCGTGCCGCTCCGAACCGAACACGATCAGGGCGTCGTCCGGCAGGATCGTGTCGCGGATGTCGGCACCCTCGGGATCCAGCACGTACAGCGGTCCCGGGGGCAGCTCCTCCACCGGGGTCCGCTCGACGGCGGTCGCGTAGTGCAGTCCGGCTCCGGCCCGTACGGCGTTGGGGTGCCAGGGGTCGACGTCCCCTGTGGTGACGACGCCGGTGACGCCGAAGCCCGCGGCGAGGCGGACGACGGCGCCGACGTTGCCGAGGTTGCGCGGCCGGTCCAGGACGACGACGGGCGCCCGGCGGGGCAGCCGGTGCAGAGCGCCCAGGCCAGCCGCCCGCTCCGGCCGCGCGGCCAGCGCCGCCACCGCGGTCGGGTGCACCCGTACCACCAGCTCGCGCAGGGCCGCGGGCCGGACGCCGGTCACCCGGTCGGCCAGGTCGCCGACCAGGTCGGGGGCGAGTCCGGCGGCCAGCCGCAGCATGGCGTCCTTGTCGCCGGTGACGGCGACAAGAACGTCGGCCCCGAAGCGCAGGGCGTGCTTGAGGGCGTGGAACCCGTCCAGCAGGACGGCGTCCGGGGCGGCCGCCCGCCAGCGCCGGAGGGCGGCGGCCTCGTCGTCGGTCATGGCGCCAGCCTACGGCGCCGGCCGGTCAGGCCGGATCCGTGACCGCCCCCGGCGGCGCGGACTCGGACTCGGGCTCGGACGCGGGCTCGGTCGCCGCCGCGGCACGCTGCTCGTGGATCACCGGGAGCGCGGAGGAGCGGCGCGGGCGCACCAGCCCGACCAGCCGGTCGGCCACCCACCGCAGGAAGTTGGTGGGAAGGAAGACCGAGTCGGCCGAGATCATCGCGAGTGAGAAGATCGGCAGCCCGAGCGTAATGGCGATCGACAGGTGCTCCAGCATCATCGTGGCGAGGAGCACGTTCTTCACCCGGCGGTTGAAGAGGGTGAAGGGGAAGGCGACCTGGGCGATGACCGTGCCGTAGCAGATGATCATGATCAGGGTGCCGTTGTGCCCGAGCGCGTGCGACAGGGCGGGCCAGGGGGTGAAGTCGTCCAGGTGCAGCGGGTAGTAGGGGGCGGTGCCGTCCTGCCAGCGGCTGCCCTGGATCTTGTACCAGCCGGCCGTGGAGTAGATCAGGCAGACCTCGACGCAGATCACCAGCAGCGCGCCGTTGTGCACCACGTTGGCGGCGATGTCGAGCACGGTGCGCGGCTCACCGGGCGCGTAACGCCGTACCGCCCACCACACCGCCTGCCCGGCCCAGCAGGCCCAGAAGATCAGCGCCCATCCGCTGCTGAACTTGCCGTCCAGGGCGGCGGCCACAAGGGCGGCGCCGAGCACCACCCACAGCGCGACGCCGACCGGGTCCAGGCCGTCGCCCGTGACGGCGGCCTTGCCCGCCCCCTCACCGTCCCCGGCGGAAGCCACGTCCCCGGCCGAAGCCGCCTCCCCGGCGGAAGCCGCCTCCTTGACGGCAGCCGCCTCCTCGGCGCGTGCCGCCGCCTCGGCCTGGCGCAGCGCCCGGCGGCGGTCCAGGGACCAGACCTTCCCGCACCGGGTGAAGGCGAGGTAGATGGCCATGAGGTGGATGACGTTGTCGCCGCCGTCGCCCACGAAGACGCTGCGGTTCTGCAGCGACAGCACACCGATCATGAACAGCACGCTCGCGGTACGGGTGCGCCAGCCCAGCAGCAGCATCGCGGCGGAGACGATGGCGACCGTGTAGACGAATTCGAACCAGGTGCGGCTGTCGCTCCACATGAGCACCGTGAAGGCGTGGTTGCCCGCCAGGAGCCGCTTGCCCAGGTCGAAGGACCAGGGGCTGTTCGGGCCGTAGAGCTCGGCGCGGTGCGGCCACTCGCGCAGCAGGTACAGCAGCCAGGTCAGCGAGATGCCGATCCGTATCATCGCGCTCTGGTAGGGGGCGAGAGCGGTGTACGTCGCCCTCTTCAGGCCGCGTCCTATGCCGCGCTCCACGGCCGCGGCCATGTCTGCGAACGGGGAGGGCACGGGGGCGCCGGCGGCGTGGCTGCCGGGCGCGGAGACGGCGGGGGCCGGGGAACCGGCTTCGGAGGTGCTCACGAGGCGTTCTCCTTACCGGAGGTGTTCACGACCCACCAGGGCAGGACCCGGTACGTCGTCGTCAGGGGCGAGCTGCCGGCGATCCACGGCGGCTGGGCCACCGGGGTGGTGGCGGCGCGGACCTGGATGCGCACCACCTGACCGCCGTTGAGCGTGGGGCCGAAACGCCTCTCCAGGATCTGCAGCAGATACGTCCGGCTCAGGTCGCTGCGGTCGCCGGAGGTGGGCTGCTCCTGGGTGTCGTGGGTGTCGGTGTAGAAGCCCCACGCGCGGCGCAGTTCGTTCTGCTGGGTGTGGCTGGGCACCGGGTCGTGCCGCATCGCGGCGATGTCCCTGCCGGTCATGTCGACCCAGCCGGTCGTCTCCTGGGTGCCGCCGGGCTTGCGCACCTCCGCGCGGGCCTCGACGTGGATGTTCTGCTGAAGGGGGTCGGGAGCGAACAGCTTCCAGTTCTGTTCGAACTCCGGATAGATGTAGTTGTTCACCGCCGTTCCGTGCTCCTTGTTGAGCGTGTTCGACGGTGAGACGTACAGAAACACCATGGCAAGGTGATAGAGGGCCCCCACCGCGACGAGGCCCACCACCAACGCGACCGCTATTCGCCCGGGCAGCGACAACGCGCCCGCCCGGGACTCCGGTCCGTCCACCGAATCCATCGCTTCTCCGCTCCCAGCACTGGCTCCCCGCCACGGCTGCCGGGGAGCACGCTACCCATCCCCAGCCGTCCGGCGGCGACCATACCGAGTTATCCACAGCCACTGGAATGGCTTGACACCTCGTACTTGTGCCGACGACCATGGAATCAACCGAACGATCGGTCGGGTGACGCGAGCGGACCGGCCCCGCCCGCACCGCCCGTGCACACCGCTTTGTCCACCGCGTGTATGCGAGAGCCAGAGACAGGGAGGGGTTCGATGACCACCACGGCAGAGCCCGCGGCGCCCGCCGGCCAGGCGGCGGTGGCCGCGGCGGACCAGGACGCCCTGCGTGCGGCGTTCGACGCGGCGGTGGCCGCCGATTCGAGGATCGAGCCCCGCGACTGGATGCCGGACGCCTACCGGGCCACCCTCGTCCGCCAGATGGCCCAGCACGCCCACTCGGAAATCATCGGCATGCAGCCGGAGGCC
Organism: Streptomyces sp. HPF1205; assembly: GCF_020400825.1. Lineage (GTDB taxonomy): Bacteria > Actinomycetota > Actinomycetes > Streptomycetales > Streptomycetaceae > Actinacidiphila. Next base: position 261,655 of record NZ_JAINVH010000002.1, on the reverse strand, counting down.
AACTGGATCACCCGGGCGCCGTCCCTGCGCCGCAAGGCGATCCTCATGGCCAAGGTGCAGGACGAGGCCGGACACGGCCTGTATCTCTACAGCGCCACCGAAACCCTCGGGGTGAGCCGGGACGAGCTGCTGGACAAGCTGCACACCGGCCGCCAGCGCTATTCGTCGATCTTCAACTACCCCACCCTGACCTGGGCGGACGTGGGCGCCATCGGCTGGCTGGTCGACGGCGCCGCGATCACCAACCAGGTCCCCCTGTGCCGCTGCTCCTACGGTCCGTACGCGCGGGCGATGGTCCGGATCTGCAAGGAGGAGTCCTTCCACCAGCGCCAGGGGTACGAGTTGCTGCTCGCCCTCAGCCGCGGCACCCCGGAGCAGCACGCCATGGCCCAGGACGCGGTCAACCGCTGGTGGTGGCCCTCCCTCATGATGTTCGGCCCGCCCGACGACGAGTCGGCGCACTCCGCCCAGTCCATGACCTGGAAGATCAAGCGCCACTCCAACGACGAGCTGCGCCAGCGCTTCGTGGACATATGCGTCCCCCAGGCCGAGGTTCTCGGGCTCACCCTCCCCGACCCCGACCTGCGGTGGAACGAGGACCGGGGGTCCTACGACCACGGCGCGATCGACTGGTCGGAGTTCCAGGAGGTGCTGCGCGGCAACGGCCCGTGCAACGAGCAGCGCCTTGAGCGCCGCCGCGCCGCCCACGAGAACGGGACATGGGTACGGGAAGCCGCCGCGGCGTACGCGGCCAAGCACGGAGAGGCACAGGGATGAGCGGTCAGTCACCGCGCGAGGCGGCCGGGGAAGCGAGGGAAGCCGGGGACGCCGAGCGCGCCGGACACACCTCGGAGGCGCGACCGACCGCCCGGCCGGCCGGCGAGTGGCCGTTGTGGGAGGTCTTCGTCCGCAGCCGGCGCGGGCTGAGCCACAGCCACGCGGGCAGCCTGCACGCGCCCGACGCCCAAATGGCCCTGCGCAACGCCCGCGACCTGTACACCCGGCGGGCGGAAGGCGTCTCCATCTGGGTCGTGCCGTCCTCCGCGATCACCGCCTCCTCCCCGGACGAGCGGGACCCGTTCTTCGAGCCCGCGGCCGACAAGCCGTACCGCCATCCGACGTTCTACGAGATCCCGGAAGGGGTGAAGCACCTGTGACCGCCGCCGAGCCGCTCACGGCCGAGCGCGCCGCCGCCCGCGCGCTGGGGGACGACGCCCTGGTGCTCGCCCAGCGCCTGGGGGAGTGGGCCGGGGACGCGCCCGTGCTGGAGGAGGACGTCGCGCTCACCAACATCGCCCTCGACCTGCTGGGCCAGGCGCGGACGCTGCTGTCGCTGACCGGGGACGAGGACGAACTGGCCTTCCTGCGCGAGGAGCACGAGTTCCGCAACGTCCAGTTGGTCGAGCGGCCGAACGGGGACTTCGCCGTCACCATCGCCCGGCAGCTCTACTTCTCGGTCTACCAGGAACTGCTGTACGGGGCGCTCGCGGCGGGCGACGGCGAGCTCGCGCCGCTGGCCGCCAAGGCGGTCAAGGAGGTCGCCTACCACCGCGACCACGCGGAGCAGTGGACACTGCGGCTCGGCGACGGCACACCGGAGAGCCACGAGCGGATGCAGCGGGCGGTGGACGGTCTGTGGCGGTACACCGGCGAACTGTTCGAGCCGCTGGAGGGGCTCGGAGTGGACCTGCCCGGCCTGCACGGCCCGTGGCGGGAGACGGTGGCCGACGTCCTGCGCCGCGCCACCCTGACGCTGCCGCAAGGGCCGGACCGCACACCGTGGGCGGCCGGGGCGGGTCGCCAGGGCGTGCACACCGAACCTTTCGGGCGGCTGCTCGCCGAGATGCAGTACCTGCACCGCGCGCATCCGGGGGCGTCGTGGTGACCGCCGGCGCCGCGGCCCCGACCGCGCTGGAGAAGGAGCTGATGCGGCTGGCCGGCCAGGTGCCCGACCCCGAGCTGCCGGTCGTCTCGCTGGCCGAACTGGGGGTGCTGCGCGGCATACACGTGGTCGGCCCGGGCCGGGTGCGGGTGGAACTCACCCCGACCTGGACCGGCTGCCCGGCGCTGACGGCCATGGCCGACGACATCACCGGGGTGCTGACGGCCCACGGGATGTCGGAGGTGGCGGTGGAGACGGTGCTGTCGCCCGCCTGGTCGACGGACGCGATAAGCCCGGAGGGCCGGCGCAAGCTGGCCGAGGCCGGGGTGGCTCCGCCGCGCCCCGGGGCGGCCGGCGGGACCCGAGGAGGCCCGGTGGCGGTCGACCTGGCGATCCGCTGCCCGCACTGCGGTTCGACCGACACGCGACTGCTGAGCCGCTTCTCCTCCACCGCGTGCAAGGCGCTGCGCCGCTGCGAGTCCTGCGGCGAACCGTTCGACCATTTCAAGGAGGTGTGAGTGTTCCATCCGCTCCGGGTGGCGGAGGTCCGCCCGCTCACCGACGACTCGGTGACCATCTCCTTCGAGGTCCCCGAGGAACTGCGCGCCGCCTATCGCTACGCCCCCGGGCAGCACATCGCCATCCGCCGCCGGGTCGACGGCGCCGAGGTCCGCCGGACGTACTCACTGTGCGATCCGGTGCCGGCCGGTCCCGGACCGCACGGCGACGACGGTGACGGCAGCGGCGGCGCCGGTCCCCGGCGTCTGCGGGTCGGGGTGCGGCTGGTGGAGGACGGCGAGTTCTCCACGTACGCGTTCAAGGAACTGGCGGCCGGCGACGTGCTGGACGTGATGACCCCGGCGGGGCGGTTCGTGCTGGAACCGCGCCCCGGGAGGTTCGCGGCGGTGGTCGGCGGCAGCGGCATCACCCCCGTGCTGTCGCAGATCGCGACGGTGCTGAGCCGGGAGCCGCGGGCGAGCTTCTGCCTGATCCGCAGCGACCGGACCACCGCCTCCACGATGTTCCTGGAGGAGGTGGCGGACCTGAAGGACCGGTGGCCGGACCGGTTCCACCTGGTGTCCGCGCTGTCCAGGGAGGAGCAGCAGGCGGGGCTGGCGTCGGGGCGGCTGGACCAGGACCGGCTGACCGCGCTGATACCGGCGCTGCTGCCGGTGGCGGAGGTGGACGGCTGGTACCTGTGCGGACCGCTGGGCCTGGTCACCGCGGCCGAGCGGGCGCTGCGGGCGCTGGGCGTGCCGCGCTCCCGTGTCCACCAGGAGATCTTCCACGTGGACGAGGCGCCTGCGGCGCCCGTCGGGGCGATACCGGGCGGGGCGACCGTCCGGGCCACGCTGGACGGCCGGGCCGGCGGCTGGCCGGCAGTGGACGGCGAGTCCGTGCTGGAGACGGTGCTGCGCAACCGGTCCGACGCGCCCTACGCCTGCAAGGGCGGCGTGTGCGGGACCTGCCGTACGAAGCTGGTGTCCGGCGAGGTGCGGATGGACCGCAACTTCGCCCTCGAACCGGAGGAGACGGAGGCCGGCTATGTGCTGGCCTGCCAGTCGCACCCCGTGACGCCGGTGGTCGAGGTGGACTTCGACGCTTAGCGGTGCCGGGGCGCCCGGGGGTCCACGCCGTCCCCGGGCGGCAGTCCCCGGTCCCCGGGCGGCAGTCCCCGGTCCCCGGGCGGCAGTCCCCGGTCGCCGGGCGGGTGCGGGTGCGGGTGCGGGTGCGGGTGCGGGTGCGGGTGCGGGTGCGGGTGCGGGTGCGGGTGCGGGTGCCTACAGGATGTAGCCGTCGCCGCCGTTGCCGTCCACCACCGGACGGCCCGCCGCCTCCCAGTCGAGCATGCCCCCGTTGACGTTGACGGCGTCGATCCCCTGCGCGATCAGGTACTGGGTGACCTGGGCGGACCGGCCGCCGACCCGGCACACGACGTGAACGCGGTCGCCTTCCGGCACCTCGGCGACCCGGGCCGTGATCTCGCTCATCGGGATGTGCACGGCGTTCTGGGCGTGGCCCGCGGCCCACTCGTCGTTCTCCCGCACGTCCAGCAGGATCGCGTCGGCCGGCACGGCGGCGGCATCCACCGAGGGGAGCTGGGAGCGGAACATCGGGTGCGGCCTCCTGAGCGGTGCTAACCGGATTGCGGGCGAACGGACAGGGGAACGGGCGGTGCGGCGCACACGCGGGCGACCCGCGCGACGGAACCCTGAAACGCTACCTCAGCGGGCGGCGGTCCGGGCGCCGGTCCGGAGCCGACGGGGATTGCCGGGGACCGCCGGGCTCAGGCGCTCAGGCGCTCAGGCGCCGCCCGGGCGCCGGACCAGTTCGGCGAGGCGGGCCTCGCGCTGGGCGACCTGGGTCAGGAGCTGCTCGGCGATCTCGTTGAGCAGGGCGTCCGGGTCGTCGGGCGCGAGCTTCATCATCTGGCCGATGGCGCTCTCGTCCAGCTCCACCGCAATGGCGGCCAGCTTCTCCTTGCGGTCGGCGAGCCACTCCAGCCGGGCGTAGAGCACCTCGGCCTCGCTGGGCATCGTCTCCTCCGGCACCGGCCCGGCCTCCCACTCCTCGGCGAGGGCCCGCAGGGCGTCCTCGTCGGCGTAGGCGTACGCCTCGTTGACGCGGGCGATGAAGGCGCTGCGGCGTTCCTTCTCGGCGTCGTCCTGGGCGAGGTCGGGGTGGGCCTTGCGGGCCAGGTCGCGGTAGAGCCGCTGGGCCTCCTTGCCCGGCCTGACCCGGCGCGGCGGGTTGGGGTCGTCGGCGGGCCGTACCCCGTCGGAACCCAGCATGCCGCCGAACAGCTCCTCCACCCCGGGCATCGGCATGACCAGCGCCCTGGCCTCCCAGGCGCGCTCGATGTCCGCCCGGTCGCCGCTGTTCGCCGCGATCGCCTCCGCGATCAGCGCGTCCAGCTCGTCGAGGCGCGCGTACATCGGGCCGAGCCGCTGGTGGTGCAGCCGGGAGAAGTTCTCCACCTCGACCCGGAAGGTCTCCACGGCGATCTCGAACTCGATGAGGGCCTGCTCGGCCGCCCGCACCGCCTTGGCGAGCCGTTCCTGCGAGCCGAACGAGGGCTCGGCCCCGGCCGCGGCGGCCGGGGTTTCGGTTCCGGAGCTGTTCGTCACCCGGACAGCCTAGGCCCTGCGGCCACGATCTTCCCTGCGCCCGACCCGTACAGCGGCCTCCGTAGCGGCGTACGACTGTTGTACGAAGCGCGCCGAACGGCCGCCCGCGTTCCCCGGCCGGACATCCCCCCGGATGCCATCCCCTTCCCTACCGCATTCGACCGCGGGCGTCAGCCGATGGTGCGTCATCGACCCCGATGCGGGGGCTAATCGGCCATTCGGCCGCGCTTTTCCGGGTTCTCGTGCTTGCCTTGACACAGGACATCACTCAGCGCCGAACCGCAGGTGCACGACGTTGGACGAGATCACTCGGCATCACTCCGCCACCGACTCAGCTCACCGAACCGACCGTCCCACCGGTCACGACCAGCGCCACGACCAGGGCCACGACCAGGGCCCAGGCCGGCACAAGGACCAGGAACTGGTGCAGGACCAGGAGCACCAGGACCAGGGCCAGGACCAGGACCGGACAATTCACCCGGTCCTGCCCGAACAGCCGGACAGGGACAGTGCCCGCGGCCCGCGGCCACCCCGAGCCGCCGCCACCGACCGCCGACGGCCCGCGCACGGCGGCACCGGGCCACCCGCGCCCGCCGCGCGGTTCGCCGGGGCCGCCGCCCCGTTCCCGGGCGTGGCCGCACTGCTGCGCCTCGCCGTCCTGTGCGTCGACCCCGACGGCCGCATCTCGTACTGGAACCGCGGCGCGGAGGAGCTGTTCGGCCACCGCTGGGAGCACGTCTTCGGCCAGCGTGCCTCCGGCCTGCTCACCGCGGCCCGGCCGCCGGCGGGTGTCGCCGGGCTGCCCTCGGCCGCCCCGCACCAGGACACACTCGACCTGCTGGACGACCTCACCCACTCCGCGTGGGCGGGCGCCCTGGCCGCCACCGACCGCGACGGCACGCTCAAGGACGTGCTGTGGTGGACGTACCGCATCGCCGAGCCGGGCGGCCGCAGCCTCCTGGCCCTCGCCACGCACGCCAAGCCGCTGCGTACCGGCAGCCTGCGCATCGCCCTCGGCGGGCGGCTGCTGCCGTACACCGCGGAGGGCCCGCAGCGGCAGGACATCGCCGTGGCCGCCGTGCTCTCCCCCGCCACGGCGCCCGGCACCGGTTCCGGTCCCGGCCTCGGTTCCGGTCCCGGTCCCGGTCCCATTCGCCGCTCGGGCCCCGGCCCCGATGCCGCCGCCGTCACCACCGAAGCCACCACCGAAGCCACCACATCCGCCGGCACCCCCGGCACCCCCGACACCCCTGACCCCACCGAAGCCACCGGCACCACGTCAGCGGACCACGGTGCCGATACCGGTCCGGACGCCGCGGCGGCGGCCCACCTCTCCAGCGTGCTGCCCGGCGTAAGTCCCGGCCGGCTGCGGCGGATCGTGCGTCAGATAGCCGCCCTGGGCCACCCGGCGCTGGAGATCGACGGCGGCACCCGGCTGCCGGTCGTCCCGCACGAGTACGCCCGGATCGCCGCGACGGCCCCCGGCACGGCTTCCGGCACGGCTTCCGTACGCAAGGAGCTCCCGGCCGCGCCGCAGCCGGCCGGCCCCACCGTCATGGGCACGGCCTCGCCGGTCACCGACCTTTCCAGCGCCGCCGCCCTGACCGCCGTGCCGCTGCCCGGCCTCACCGGGGCCACCCGGGTCACCGGGGGACCGGGAAGCACGGGGGCCGCAGGCGGCACGGAAGCCGCGCCGTTCCCCGCCGCCCACGCGGAACCCGGCAACGGACGGCCGGCGGGCAACGCGCTCGACGAGCAACTCGCCCTCCTGCGCGAGACCGGCGCGGTGGTCGGTTCCACCCTCGACCTGCACACCACCGCCCGCGAGCTGTGCTCGGTCACGGTGCCCAGGTTCGCCGACGTCGCCTCCGTCCTCGTCGTGGACCAGCTCTTCGCGGAGAACGAACCGCCTCAGGACGACCGGCCCGCCAAAGCGGTGCACGTCCGCCGGGTGGCGATCGCCCACCAGGGGCCGCCCGGCCGGTGGGAGGCCGCGCTGCCCGAGGGCGAGTTGGTGGCGCTGCCCGCCGACGGCGTCGTACCGCGCCTGGGCGACCCCGTCCTCGTGCCCGTCGTGGACCCCGCCCTGGCCGAGGACATCGCCGCGGACCTCGGGGTGCCCTCGCTCGGGCCGTTGCTGCCCGGGCACTCCCTCATCGTGGCGCCGCTGACCGCGCGCGGCACCGTGCTGGGCCGGGTGTGCTTCCTGCGCGGGCCCGGCCGCCGCCCGTTCGACGCACGCGACGCCGCCACCGCGACCGAGATCGTCGGCCGCGGCGCGGTCCACGTCGACAACGCCCGTCTGCACCGGCTGGAGTCGCGCGCCGCCGCCACCCTGCAGCGCTCGATGATGCCGACCCGGCCGCCCCGGCTGCCCGGCGTCCGTATCGCCCACCACTACAGGCCGGGGGACCGACAGGCCCAGGTCGGCGGCGACTGGTTCGACGCCATCCAGCTCCCCGGCGGCCGCGTCGCCCTGATCGTCGGCGACGTGATGGGCCACGGGCTGCAGGCCGCGGCGGTCATGGGCCAGTTCCGTACCGCCGTGATCACCATGGCCGCCCTCGACCTGCCGCCGGCCCAACTCCTGCGCCACCTCGACAACCTCGCCCACCGCCTGGGCAGCGAACACCTCGCGACCTGCGTGTACGCGGTGTACGACCCGATCGCGCGCACCTTGACGCTGGCCAACGCCGGGCACATCCCGCCGGTGCTGGCCGGGTACGACGGCCGCAGCGAGTTGCTGCGGATCCCGGGCGGCGCGCCGATCGGCGTGGGCGGGGTGCCGTTCGAGACGGTGGAGATCCCGGTACCGGACGGCAGTTGGCTGGTGCTGTGCACCGACGGCCTCGTGGAAGTGCGCGGCCAGGGCATAGACGCGGGGCTCGCCGCCCTGTGCGCCAACGTGATCGAGCCTCAGCAGACGCCCGAGGACGTGTGCGACCAGATCCTGTCCCGCGTGCACTCCGAGGACCGCCGGGACGACGTGGCGCTGCTCGTGGCCCGGTTCGAGGGCATCCCGCCGCGGGACGTGGTGCGCTGGACGCTGCGCGTGGACGACTCCGAAGTGGCCCGCGCGCGCGAGCTGACCCGCCACCAGCTCGGCCTGTGGGGTCTCGACCGGCTGGCGGACACCGCGGAACTCCTGGTCAGCGAGCTGGTGACCAACGCGATCCGGGCCGCTTCGTACGAGGTCGAGCTGCGGGTGATGCGGGTCGGCAAGCTCCTGGTCGAGGTCAGCGACGACAACCACAATCTGCCGCAACTGCAGCCGGCCGAGGCCGACGACGTACGGGGGCGCGGACTGGCCTTGGTGTCCCACCTGTCGCGGCGCTGGGGGACCAGCCGCAAGGCGGTCGGAAAGGTGGTGTGGTTCGAGCTCCCGCTCCCCTCCTGAACCACTCGGCCCCTTGATTCTGTTGTAAAATACAACTGTGAAGGGGGCGCCGGGGGTGCGCCCGAGAGGCGCGCGCGGAGACGGATGACGCCGGGACACGGGCGAGGCCGAGGCGGAAGAGGCCCGGGGCAGGCAGAGGGGGCAGAGGGAGAGTGGTCGCGATGCCGCCGCCGTACGCGCGGGACACGGCGCTGGACACGATCCAGCGTGAACTGACCGCCTTCGCGCGCCGGGCGCGCGCCACCGCTGCGCGCATGCACCCCGAGCTCTCCCTGGTCTCGTACACCGTCCTCGCCCACCTGGAGCAGCAGCAGGGCTGCCGGGCGACCGACCTGGCCGCGTACTACCTGCTGGACAAGTCCACGGTGAGCCGCCAGGTGGCCGCGCTGGAGCGGCTCGGCCTCATCGAGCGGCGTACCGACGCCGACGATCACCGGGTGCAGGCGCTGCATCTCGCCCCACGGGGCAACGAGATCCTGGCGGCCGCGCGGGAACGGCGGCGTGAGGCGTTCGAGGAGCGGCTGGCCGACTGGGAGGCGGCCGACCTCGCGCGCTTCGCGGAGTATCTGGTGCGGTACAACGAGGACGCGGCGGCGCACCCGTAACGGCGCCTCGCCCGCGACGGCGGCGGGAGCGGGGCCGGACCGGGCGGGCACGTGGTGCCGGACCGGGCGGCACGCGGGGCGGCCGGAGCATGCCGCACAGGGCCGGACCGGGCGAGACGCCGGGCCGGACCGGGCGGGGTCCTAGCAGGCGTCGCCCTCCACGCACAGGCCGCTTTCGGGCAGATACCTCTCCGCCCATTTGCCCAGTTCGTCGAGGGCGGGGCGAAGGGCCTGGCCGGCTTCGGTGAGGCCGTAGCTCACCCGCAGCGGCGGGCCGGGATCCACCTCGCGAACCACCAAGCCCGCGTCGGCGAGCTCGGTCAGCCGGTCCGACAGCATGCGTTCGCTGATCCTCGGGATGGCGCGGCGCAGCTCCGCGAAGTACGAGGGCCGCTGTGTGAGGACCGCCACGATCAGGCCGGTCCAGCGCTTCCCCAGCAACTCGAAGACCCGGGTCAGGGCCACGTCGACGCTCGCGCACGCCGCGTGCGGATCCACCTGCTGCCCCAGCTCCATAACCCAAGGGTACCTGTCCGGCCAACAGGTACTGCAGAAAAGTAAGCCTCTGTGTTATTACTAGTTACGCACGAACTTACGGTGCCTCTGACGTCGGATGATGCCTCAGGTGGCTCCGCTTACCCTCCCGATTTCCTAAGTGAGGCTTGCCATGGCCACCCTTCTGCACATCGACTCCTCGGCTCTGCACGAGCCCTCCGTCTCCCGCGAGGTCAGCGCGATCTTCCGCAGGGAATGGGAGAGTCAGCACCCGGACGGCACCGTGGTCTACCGCGACCTCGCGGCGAACCCGCTTCCGCACCTGACCGAGGACGGGATCGTCGCGGCCACGACACCCGCCGAGGCGCACACCCCGGCGCAGGCGGCGGCCTTCGCCCTGCGCGCGGAACTCGCCGAGGAACTCGAACGCGCCGACGCGGTGCTGATCGGCACACCGATGTACAACTTCACGATCCCGTCGGCCCTCAAGGCGTGGCTCGACCAGGTGATCATTCCCGGCCGGACGGGGGGCGAGCAGAGCACCGTGGCCGGCAAGCCCGTCACGGTGGTGGCCGCGCGCGGCGGCGGCTACGGACCGGGCACACCGCGCGCGGATTACGAGTTCGTGACCCGTTACCTGGAGAAGGCTCTGACCGGCTTGCTCTCGGTGGAGGTCGACTTCATCATCCCGGAGATGACGCTGGCCAGGGTCGTACCGCAGATGTCCGGCCTGATCGAGGCCGCTGACGCCTCGCGGGCCAAGGCCCGCGAGGACGCGAAGGCGAAGGCCAAGTCGCTGGCGGCGCGCTTCGCCGCGTGACGGTCGCCGGGGTGGCCGTCGCCGCCCGACCGTCGACACGACCGGGCGCCCGACCGTCGTGAATGGCGGCGTGACCGCCGGCGCGTGAGCGTCGCCGGGTGACCGTCGACGCATGACCGTGACCCGGTGACGGTCACGGCCGTGGCGCGCTGAACGCGGGCATGCCGACGAAAGGCGCCGCCGCACGCTACGACGGGCCACGACGGAACGGGACCGCTCTCCACCCGGCACGGCTGTTGTCGCCGGGTGGAGAGCGGTCCCGCCTTCTGTCACCGCCTCTGTCACCGCGCGCGGCCCGGTCGCCCGGAGCCGCGCCCGTCAGAGGTGCGCCGCGAACGTCAGAGGCTGACGCCGAAGTCCTGCGCGATGCCGCGCAGGCCGGAGGCGTAGCCCTGGCCGACGGCGCGGAACTTCCACTCCGCCCCGTTGCGGTAGAGCTCGCCGAAGACCATCGCGGTCTCGGTGGAGGCGTCCTCGGTCAGGTCGTAACGGGCGATCTCGCTGCCCCCGGCCTGGTTGACGACGCGGATGAAGGCGTTGCGCACCTGGCCGAAGCTCTGCTGCCGGGTTTCGCCGTCGTAGATGGAGACCGGGAAGACGATCTTGTCGACCTCGGCGGGCACCGCCGCGAGGTTCACCTTGATCGCCTCGTCGTCGCCCTCACCCTCACCGGTGAGGTTGTCGCCGGTGTGCTCGACCGAGCCGTCGGGGCTCTTGAGGTTGTTGAAGAACACGAAGTGCTTGTCCGAGACCACCTTGCCGGACGTGTCGAGCAGCAGCGCGCTGGCGTCGAGGTCGAAGTCGGTACCGGTCGTCGTGCGTACGTCCCAACCCAGGCCGACGGTGACTGCCGTGAGTCCGGGGGCCTCCTTCGTCAGTGAGACGTTGCCGCCCTTGGAGAGGCTGACACCCATGGTGGATCTCCCTGCTCGATTCGGCGCGGGCCGCGCCACTTGACGATTCCTTTGCCCAATGGCTCCAACGCACACCACCCTGCCCCGGTTCCCTGCGGCATGCCACCGTTCCCGCCGCAGCGTGTCGTACGGAGGGGCCGTGCGGCGCGCCGCCGGGAGGCGGGCCCGCCGAAGCGCGGCGGACCGCCGGGGTCCGGGCAGGGCCGGACGAGCGCGGCGGCCTACTCGGGGCGGGCCGCGATCTGCCCGACGGCCCACTTCGCCCACTCCTCCTGCATGGCCGTCAGCCGCAGGCCGTACTCGAGTGCGAGCCGGCCGTGGACCGACAGGCGGTCGTCCCCCCAGTCCACCGATCCGCCGAGGGCCTCCAGCGAGGCGTGGTGCCGGGCGGCGCGGGCGGCCTCCAGATCCAGGTAGGCCGTGGCCTCCAGGGGAGTGAGGGCGCCGAGGAAGAAGACGCGCAGGAGTACTTCGCTGCGGCGCACCCGGTCGGGCTCGGTCTCGGTGAGCCAGTGCCGCAGCTCGGCCAAGCCGTCGTCGGTTATGGCGTATTCCTTGCGCCCCCGGGGGCCTTCCGAGGCCACCGTCACCAGACCGGAGGCGGCCAGCTTGCCCAGCTCGCCGTAGACCTGGCTCTGCGTGGCGGGCCAGACGTTGGCGAGCGACGTCTCGAACAGCTTCATCAGGTCGTAGCCGCTGGCCTGGCGTTCGGCGAGCAGGCCCAGCACCGCGTGTCGAAGACTCATGCCCCCAGTTTACCTTCCAGTCTTGACAGGTCAAGCATGGACCTTCTATGTTTGACAGGTCGGAATCGGAAGGAAGATGGAAGGCACGCGGCGCGAAAGCTCCACCGGCCGCGGGACGGGGGGAAACATGAACTACCTGCGCGGGTTCTTGCCGTGGATCGCGTTCGCCGCGGTGTCCGCGGTCGGCCGGCAGTGGGGGGCACTGGCCGGGCTGGTGCTCGCCCTGTGGGTCGTCGGCCGGTCCCGCAAGGTCGGAGCGGCCGCGGACGAGCTGATCCTGGAGGGCGCCGGTGTGCTGTTCTTCACCGCGCTGACCGCCCTGGCCTTCTGCGCCGCCGACAGCGGGCTGCGGCACTACACGGGCGCGCTGTCCATGGCCTGGCTCGCCGCCGTCGCCTGGACCACCATCGCCGCCAAGCGGCCCTTCACCCTCGGCGCAGCCCGCCGTCAAACCCCTCGGGAGATATGGCGGAACCCGGTGTTCCTGCGGGTCAACGTCGTACTCAGCACCGCCTGGGCGGTGGGCTTCACCGCCACCGCCGGAGCGCTCACCGCCGTCTCGGCCACCCACGCCGGCAGCGCGGTGTCCATCCCCGTCCAGATAGCGGGCTTCGTCCTGCCCGCCGCGTTCACCGCCCGGTACACCGACCGGGTCCGCGCCCGCGCGGCCGCGCCCGCCACGGCCGGCACGGCCGGCACCGTGCCGACGGCGCCGCTGACGTGACGGGGAGTCGGCTGATCGCCGTCCGGGCGGCAACCGGCCGCCCGATCCGTCCCGCCGACCGCCGCCCGAAAGCGGAAAGGCACGCCAAAAAGCGAATCCCCGCCGGTGATTTCTCTCACCAACGGGGACCCGCTGTGGTGTGCGCGAGGGGGGAGTTGAACCCCCACGCCCTTTCGGGCACTGGAACCTGAATCCAGCGCGTCTGCCTATTCCGCCACCCGCGCATGGGTGTCGCCGTTCGGATACTCGCACCCCTGGGGACTTGTTGGTCCTGCTGGGGTCTGGGAGCGCCTCCCGACATGCAGAAGATTAGCACGACGGTCGGAGTGGAATCACATCCGTTTCGAGCGGCGGCCGGGGAGCGGCCCTGAGGGTGACCGGGGGCGGCATGCGGGGGCATGGGGTGCGGGACACTGGGGACACTGGACAAGGGAGAAGCGGCCGGGCAGGGGCCGGCGCGGGAACCGGCCGGTGACCGGTGAACCGGGGACCGGTGCCCCGGGCCACCTCTACCATCGCAGTGGGCGCGAGGCGGGCGGTGCGGTGCCGTGTGAGGGTTGACACTGCCCGGTCCGGGCGGATCGGGGAACCACCGGTTTTTCCCGCGCGTGGATACGATCAGTAAGCAGTACCAGTAGGCAGTACCGGAAACGACTCGGAGGAAGGCCCCATGGAGGGAGGTGCCCGGTGGGTGTACTGAAGCGCTTTGAGCAGCGGCTGGAGGGCCTGGTGAACGGCACCTTCGCCAAGGTGTTCAAGAGCGAGGTCCAGCCCGTGGAGATCGCCGGCGCCCTGCAGCGCGAGTGCGACAACAACGCCACGATCTGGAATCGCGACCGCACCGTGGTGCCCAACGACTTCATCGTGGAGCTGAGCGCCCCGGACTACGAGCGGCTCAGCCCGTACTCGGTGCAGCTCGGGGACGAACTGGCCTCGATGGTCGGGGAGTACGCGAGCCAGCAGCGCTACACCTTCATGGGCGCCGTCAAGGTCCACCTGGAGCGGGCCGACGACCTGGACACCGGGCTGTACCGGATCCGCAGCCGAACCCTGGCCGCGAGCGAGTCGCAGCACCAGCAGCCGGCCTCGTACCAGCAGCCGCAGCCCGGCGGTTACGCCCAGCCGTCCCAGCGTCCCGGCTACCAGCAGCCGCAGCCGCAGCCGGGCTACCCGCAGCGCCCGGCGGGCCTCCCGCCGATGCCGGCCGCTCCCCCGCCGGGAATCCCCGGCGGCGGCCCCGGCGGCCCCGGTGGCGGGCCGATGCGCGGTCCGGCTCCCGTCACCCGCCTGCCCGGCACCGGCGTCCCCGCCGGCTCCCCCGCCGCGGCCACCCGCCGCTGGATCGAGATCAACGGCACCCGCCACCAGATCTCCCGTCCGACCATGGTCCTGGGCCGTTCCACCGAGGCGGACGTCCGCGTGGACGACCCCGGAGTGTCCCGCCGGCACTGCGAGATCCGGGTCGGCACACCCTCCGTCGTCCAGGACCTCGGGTCCACCAACGGCATCGTGGTGGACGGACAGCACACCCAGCGCGCTACGCTCCGCGACGGCTCCCGCATCGTCGTGGGGAGCACGACCATCGTTTACCGGCAAGCCGAAGGGTGATGCGGGGGCAATGTCAGAGCTGACCCTCACGGTCATGCGGTTGGGTTTTCTCGCCGTGCTGTGGCTTTTCGTCATCGTCGCGGTGCAGGTCATCCGCAGCGACCTGTTCGGGACCCGGGTCACCCAGCGGGCCGTGCGCCGCGGGGACGACCGGTCCCGGCCCCCGCAGCAGCGCCAGCAGGACCGTCCCGCCCCCCGTCACCAGCCGCAGAACAACCGCCAGCGGCGCGGCGCGCCCACCAAACTGGTGGTCGCCGAGGGCTCCCTCGCGGGCACCACGGTGGCGCTCCAGGGGCAGACGATCACCCTGGGCCGGGCGCACGACTCGACGATTGTGCTCGACGACGACTACGCGTCCAGCAGGCATGCCAGGATCTACCCGGACCGCGACGGCCAGTGGATCGTCGAGGACCTGGGATCCACGAACGGCACCTATCTGGACCGGAACCGGCTGACCACGCCCACACCGGTCCCGCTGGGAGCGCCGATCCGGATCGGCAAGACGGTCATCGAGCTGCGGAAGTAGTCGCACTATGGGCGAGCGGAGCCACCAGGCGCGAGCGAGAGGGTGGGCGGCGTGCGGATGTACCCGGAGCCGACGGGGGAGGTGCGCATGTCTTTGAGCCTGCGTTTCGCCGCCGGTTCGCACAAGGGAATGATCCGCGAGGGGAACGAGGACTCCGGCTACGCCGGCCCCCGTCTGCTCGCGATCGCCGACGGGATGGGCGGCCAGGCCGCCGGCGAGGTCGCCTCCTCCGAGGTGATCTCCACCATCGTCACGCTCGACGACGACATTCCCGGCTCCGACATCCTGACCTCGCTGGGCACCGCGGTGCAGCGCGCCAACGACCAGCTGCTGCACATGGTCCAGGAGGACCCGCAGCTGGAGGGCATGGGCACCACGCTGACCGCGCTGCTGTGGACCGGGCAGCGGCTCGGGCTGGTGCACGTCGGGGACTCCCGCGCGTACCTGCTGCGCGACGGCGTGCTCACCCAGATCACCCAGGACCACACGTGGGTGCAGCGCCTGGTGGACGAGGGCCGGATCACGGAGGAGGAGGCCACCACCCACCCGCAGCGCTCCCTGCTGATGCGCGCGCTGGGCAGCGGCGAGCACGTCGAACCTGACCTGTCGATCCGCGAGGTACGGGTCGGCGACCGGTACCTGATCTGCTCCGACGGCCTGTCCGGCGTGGTCAGCCACCAGACCCTGGAGGACACCCTCGCCGGGTACCAGGCGCCCCAGGAGACCGTGCAGGAGCTGATCCAGCTCGCCCTGCGCGGCGGCGGCCCGGACAACATCACGTGCATCGTGGCCGACGTTCTGGACACCGACGACGGCGACACGCTGGCAGGGCAGTTCAACGACACCCCGGTGGTCGTCGGAGCGGTCGCCGACAACCAGCACGCGCTCCAGGACCCGCGCCATCTGCAGACGCCCGCCGGACGTGCCTCGGAGCTGGGCCGCGCCCCGCACCAGGGCGGCGGTCCGTCGGGCGCCTTCGGCCCGCCCGGAAGCGGCCCGGGCCCCAGCGGCCCGCTGGGCAGTTTCGGCGCGTACGACGAGTCCGACCTCACCAAGTCCGGTAAGGGCCGCAAGGGCCTCAAGCGCACCCTGATCGCGGTGGCCGTGCTCGCCGTCCTCGGCGGCGGGCTGTACGGCGGGTACGCCTGGACCCAGACGCAGTACTACGTCGGGGCCAAGGGCGACCACGTCGCCGTGTACCGGGGCATCGACCAGAAGCTCGCCTGGATCAGCCTGTCGCGCGTGCACAAGGACCGCCCCGACATCGAACTGCAGTACCTGCCGGCGTACCAGCGCAAGCAGGTCCAGGACACGATCGCGGTGAGCGGCCTCGGCCAGGCCAACGACAAGGCGGACGAGCTGGCCCTGCAGGCCGGTGTCTGCAAGAAGGTCGCCGAGGCCAAGCAGGCCGCCGCTCTCGCAGGCAAGGTGAAGGCCGCCGAGGGCAAAACGGGGGCCCCCGCGTCCGGAGGATCGGGCGGCGGCGGTGCCACCGGCACGGCGGGCACGAAGTCCACGGGCGGCAGGACGACCACCGTCAAGCCCGGCGCGACCCCCACGGCCAAGCCCGGCGCCTCGGCCGCCGGCACCGCGAAGCCCACCACCGCGCCGACCACGGCCCCCGCCCCGCCCCTGACGCCCGACGAGAAGAAACTGGCCGAACAGTGCGACACGGGTCAGCAGTAGCAGCAGGAGGGGCCGGCCCGTCATGAGTGCCAGCAACACCACCATCACGTCCATCGGCGCGCCCAGCCGCCGCAACACCGAGCTGGCGTTGCTGGTGTTCGCCGTGCTCATCCCGGTGTTCGCGTACGCCAACGTGGGCCTGGCCAAGAACAACTCGGTCCCCGCCGGCCTGCTGGGCTACGGCGCGGGCCTCGGCGCGCTCGCCGGGATCGCCCATCTGCTGGTCCGCAAGTTCGCCCCGTACGCCGACCCGCTGATGCTGCCCATCGCCACCTTGCTCAACGGCCTGGGCCTGGTGTTCATCTGGCGGCTTGACCAGGAGCCGGTGCTGGGCAAGGCCATGGCGCCCAACCAGCTGATGTGGTCGACCCTGGGCGTGGCCTTGTTCGTGGCCGTGCTGGTCTTCCTCAAGGACCACCGCATCCTGCAGCGGTACACGTACATCTCGATGATCGTCGCGCTCGCGCTGCTGATCGCCCCGATCTTCTTCCCGGCCGTCTACGGCGCCCGGATCTGGATCACCCTGCCGGGCATCGGCTCACTCCAGCCCGGTGAGTTCGCCAAGATCATCATCACCGTCTTCTTCGCCGGCTACCTGATGGTCAAGCGGGACGCCCTGGCGCTGGCCAGCCGCCGCTTCATGGGCCTGTACCTGCCGCGCGGCCGCGACCTCGGCCCGATCCTGGTGATCTGGGCGATGAGCATGATGATCCTGGTCTTCGAGACCGACCTCGGCTCCTCGCTGCTGTTCTTCGGCCTCTTCGTGATCATGCTGTACGTGGCCACCGAGCGCACCAGCTGGATCGTCTTCGGTCTGCTGCTGAGCGCCGGCGGCGCCTTCGTCGTCGGCTCGACCGAGTCGCACGTCAAGGTCCGGGTCCAGGACTGGCTGCACCCGCTGAAGCTCGCCTCGAACGGCGGTGTCACCGAAACCGCCCAGTCGATGTACGCCTTCGGCTCCGGCGGCCTGTTCGGCTCCGGCCTCGGCCAGGGCTACTCCCGTCTGATCGGCGGCATCGCCCCCAAGAGCGACTACATCCTCGCCACGGTCGGCGAGGAACTCGGCCTGTGCGGCCTGATGGCCGTCCTGCTGCTCTACGCGCTGCTGATCGAGCGCGGCATACGTACCGCGCTGGCGGCCCGCGACCCGTTCGGCAAGCTGCTCGCGATCGGCCTGTCCGGCGCCTTCGCGCTCCAGGTCTTCGTGGTCGCGGGCGGCGTCACCGGCCTGATCCCGCTGACCGGTATGACCATGCCGTTCATGGCCCAGGGCGGTTCCTCGGTGATCGCCAACTGGGCGCTGGTGGCCATCCTGCTGCGGATCAGCGACACCGCGCGCCGGCCGGCCCCCAGCCCGGCCCCCTCCCCCGACGCCGAAGCGACCCAGGTGGTGCGCAGCCAGTGAACAAGCCCCTGCGGCGGGTCGCGGTCTTCTGCGGTCTGCTCGTCCTCGCCCTGCTCCTGCGGGTGAACTACGTGCAGTTCATCCAGGCCGACCAGCTCTCCAACGACGTGCACAACCGCCGCGTGGCGATCAACCAGTACGCCCAGCCGCGCGGCGACATCATCGTGGACGGCAAGGCCATCACCGGCCACACCACGACGACCGGCAGCGACTTCAAGTACAAGCGCACCTACGTGGACGGTCCCATGTGGGCGCCGGTGACCGGGTACGCCTCCCAGGCGTTCGGCACCACCCTGCTGGAAGGCGTCGAGGACAAGTTCCTCACCGGCGACGACGACCGGCTGTTCTTCAACCGCACCATCGACCTGCTCACCGGCAAGGAGAAGCAGGGCGGCAACGTCGTCACGACCCTCAACGCGAAGGCGCAGCAGGCCGCGTTCAAGGGGCTGGGCGACAAGACGGGGGCCGTCGCCGCGATCGACCCGCGCACGGGCGCGATCCTCGCCCTGGCGAGCACCCCCTCGTACGATCCCTCCAGCATCGCCGGGAACTCCAAGACCGACACGAAGAACTGGGTCGCGCTGGACAAGAAGAACAACCCCAACGACCCGACGCAGAACCGGGCGCTGCGCCAGGCGTACCCGCCGGGTTCGACCTTCAAGCTGGTCACGGCCGCCGCCGCGCTGCAGTCCGGCAAGGTGACCGACATCAAGGCGCACACGGACACGCCCAAGACGTACATCTTGCCCAACACCAGGACGCCGCTGAACAACGAGGGCGACATCCCCTGTGAGAAGGCGACCCTCGAAGACGCCCTGAAGTACTCGTGCAACACCGTCTTCGGCAAGCTCGGCGCCGACATGGGCGAGAAGACGATGCTGGACGAGGCCGAGCAGTTCGGCTTCAACAAGGAGCAGTTCATCCCGGTCCGGGCCAGCGCCAGCAACTTCGACAAGAACATGAGCCCGGACCTGGTCGCGCAGTCCTCCATCGGCCAGTACGACACCTCCGCCACCCCGCTGCAGATGGCCATGGTCGCCGCGGCCATCGCCAACAACGGCACGCTGATGCAGCCGTACGAGGTGGACAAGCTCGTCGCGCCCAACCTCAGCACCATCGCCCAGACCAGCCCGAAGAAGATGAGCCAGCCGCTGTCGCCGGAGAACGCCCAGAAGCTCCAGCAGATGATGGAGACCGTGGTCGCCTCCGGCACCGGCACCAACGCCCAGATCCCCGGCGTGCGGGTCGGCGGCAAGACCGGCACCGCGCAGCACGGCGTCAACAACGACAAGAAGCCGTACGCCTGGTTCGTGTCGTACGCCATGACCGACCAGGGCTCGCCGGTGGCCGTCGCTGTGGTCGTCGAGGACAGCCACGCCAAGCGCCAGGACATCACCGGTGGCGGTCTGGCCGCCCCCATCGCCAAGTCCGTGATGGAGGCGGTCCTCAACAAGTGATCACCGGGTGCGTCGTCAAGCGGCGTCACCAAGCGGGGCAAACCACGCAAATGCCGCCAATGAGACAAGGATCACGTCCGGAAATATCCACGGCCAGGTACCGGTCAGGTATCGGCGACCGTCCGGAGGACGGACCGGTGGGATACGCCCGGTAGCCTTTGGCCGAGCAGCGCAGGCACGGGGTTCACCGGATCAGGTCGCGCACCGGACGGGACCGGACGGGAACCCGGCCGGGAACCGGTCGGCGATCCGGGCGGGGACCGGGACGACCACAGGGATGAGAACTCGGCTGAGACGGGTTTGAGGAGAGGGCAGAGCTATGGAAGAGCCGCGTCGCCTCGGCGGCCGGTACGAGCTGGGCTCGGTGCTCGGCCGGGGTGGCATGGCCGAGGTGTACCTCGCCCATGACACGCGCCTCGGACGTACCGTCGCTGTGAAGACACTGCGGGTGGACCTCGCCCGCGATCCGTCCTTCCAGGCCCGGTTCCGCCGCGAGGCGCAGTCGGCGGCCTCGCTCAACCACCCGTCGATCGTCGCCGTCTACGACACCGGCGAGGACTACGTCGACGGGGTCTCGATCCCGTACATCGTCATGGAGTACGTCGACGGCTCCACCCTGCGTGAGCTGCTGCACTCCGGGCGCAAGCTGCTGCCCGAGCGGGCCATGGAGATGACCGTCGGCATCCTCCAGGCGCTGGAGTACAGCCACCGGGCCGGCATCGTGCACCGCGACATCAAGCCGGCCAACGTCATGCTGACCCGCACCGGCCAGGTCAAGGTCATGGACTTCGGCATCGCCCGCGCGATGGGCGACTCCGGCATGACGATGACCCAGACCGCGGCCGTGATCGGCACCGCCCAGTACCTGTCCCCCGAGCAGGCCAAGGGCGAGCAGGTCGACGCCCGCTCCGACCTGTACTCGACCGGTTGCCTGCTGTACGAGCTGCTGACCGTACGCCCGCCGTTCGTCGGGGACTCCCCGGTCGCGGTGGCGTACCAGCACGTGCGCGAGGAACCGCAGCCGCCGTCGGTGTTCGACCCCGAGGTCACCCCGGCGATGGACGCGATCGTCCTCAAGGCGCTGACCAAGGACCCGGACTACCGCTACCAGACCGCCGACGAGATGCGCGCCGACATCGAGGCCGCGCTCGACGGCCAGCCGGTCGCCGCGACGGCCGCCATGGGCGCGGTCGGCTACGGCTACCCGCACCAATACGACTCGGCCGCGCCCACCACCGCCCTGCCGCAGCAGCCCGACGCCCAGCGCACCTCGATGCTGCCGCCGATGCGCGAGGACGACGGGGGTTACGGGTACGACGACCGGCCCGACCGCAGGCGCCAGAAGAAGGGCGGCAGCACCTCGACCGTGCTGCTGGTCGTCGCCGGCATCCTGGTGCTGGTCGGCGCGATCTTCCTGGGCAAGGCCCTGTTCGGCGGCCACTCGCCCTCGGACAGCGCGACCGTGCCCAACTTCGTGAACAGCACGATGGACGACGCCAAGACCAAGGCCGCCAACGTCAGCATCACCCTGCGCCAGGGGACCCCGGCGTTCTGCCCGAACGTCGACAAGAACCTCATCTGCCGCCAGACCCCGGCCGCCGGCGCCTCGGTCCCGGGCGACAAGACGGTCACCGTCGTGCTGTCCAAGGGCGCCCCGCCCGTCGCCGTCCCGGACGTGACCAACGACAAGGTCCAGGACGCCGAGAACCAGCTCCAGGGCAAGAACTTCACGTACGACATCAAGTACAAGCAGACCACCACCCAGGACGCGGGCATCGTCATCGACCAGAACCCGCCCGGCGGCACCCTCAAGCCGAGCGGCACCAAGGTCACCCTGACGGTGACGAAGACGCCGGACAAGGTCACGCCGGAGAACGAGAAGGGCATCCCCTTCGACCAGGCGAAGTCGCAGCTCGAACAGCAGGGCTTCACCAACGTCACCCGGGCCCCGCAGGACCAGCCGTCGACCGAGACCCCGGCCGGCAGCGTGATCAGCCAGACCCCGGACCCGAGCCAGGGCCCGCAGTCGCTGGACACGCCGATCGTGCTGACCGTGTCCTCCGGTCCGCCGCAGCAGACCACGCAGCCGCCGCAGACCACGATGCCGGACGGGCTCAAGGGCAAGTCGGTCGGCGAGGTCAAGCAGATCCTGCAGAACATGAACCTCAACCTGCAGATCTCGGCGGTCGGCCCGGGCGGCAACCCGGTCGGTGACAACGCCACCGTCATCGACACCAACCCGCAGGCGGGCCAGCCTCTCAACGAGGGCCAGCCGGTCCAGCTCATCGCCTTCGGCGGCAAGAACGGCTAGCCGGAGGACCGGCACGAACGACAAGGGGGCGGGCCCGCACAGTGCGTGCGGGCCCGCCCCCTTTTGCCGTGCTGCCGGGTTACCGAGACTGCCGTGTCCCCGTACTGCCGTACTGCCGTGTTCCCGTGCTGCCGCGTTCCCCTGGCCGCCTATCGGAGCTCGGGCGGGAGGGTGCGCTGGGGGTCGACCCTCTGGGTGCGGACCAGTTCGCCCCAGACCACGTAGCGGTAGCGCGAGGTGTAGACGGGGGTGCAGGTGGTCAGGGTGATGTAGCGGCCCGGGCGGGTCCTGCCGGATTCCTTGGGGATCTGGTCGGTGACGTCGACGTTGTACTTCGAGGTCTGGTCGAGGATCTTGTAGACCTTGTAGATGTACCAGGTGTCCTTGGACTCGAAGACGACCGGGTCCCCGGTGTGGATCTTGTTGATGTTGTGGAACTTGGCGCCGTGGCCGTCGCGGTGCGCGGCCACGGTGAAGTTGCCCACCTTGTCCCAGGGCAGCGCGGACGGGACCGGGTCGGTGTAGTAGCCGGCCACGCCCTCGTTGAGCACCTTGGTGGACGTGCCCTTCTTCACCAGCACCTCGAAGTGCTTGCCCATCGCCGGGACGTGCAGGAAGCCGATGCCGTCCTTGGTGTCCAGGCCGCGCGCGGGCACGCCCGCGGGCTGCTGGGCCCACTCCTTGCGGACCTTGTCGGCCGCCTTCTTCTCGTGGCGGTCCGCTATCACGTTCGTCCACCACAGCGAGTAGACGACGAACAGGGCCAGGATCAGGCCGACGGTGATGAGGATCTCACCGATGACGCTGATGGTGGCCGCGATCGGCCCGCGGGTCCGGCCCTCGTGCCGGCTCTCCCGCGCCTGCCCGTCGCCGCCGCTCGGCTGCCCGCCGCCCCGCTGTTCCCCGTCGCCCCGCTCTTCGTTGCCCGGCTCTCCGCCGCGGTCCTCGACCTTCGTCACCGCTCCACCACTGTCCGGCTACCCTTCCATCAACGCGTCGGGCTTGCCCTTGCTGCGCGGGCGCTCCTCTATCAGCTTGCCCCACACGATCAGCCGGTTCTTGCTGGTGAACTCCGGCGTGCAGGTCGTCAGCGTGATGTAGCGGCCGGGCTTGGTGAAACCCGATCCGACCGGGATGGGCCGCAGGACACTGGTGTTGCTCGGCGGGGTGGACGGCAGCGAACTGGTGATCACGTAGGTGTAGTAGTCGTTCGCGGTCTCGACGACCACCTTGTCGCCCGGGACCAGGTGGTTGATGTAGCGGAACGGTTCACCGTGGGTGTTGCGGTGGGCGGCGAGCGCGAAGTTACCGGTCTTGTCCCAGGGCATCGCGGTGTTCAACGCGCCGTCGTAGTGGCCGATCTCGCCCTTGTCGAGCACCTTGGTCTTGGAAACGCCCTGCGCGATGGGCGCCTTCACGTCCAGCTTGGGGATGTACATGATCGCGAAGCCCTGGCCGGGCTGGAAGGTGCCGGGTCCCCCGTGGGGGTCGTTGCCGGCGGAGTTCCATTCCTTCTGCAGGTGGTTGGCGGCTCCGTTGGCCTCCGCGTGCGCGCGTACGTTGGTCCACCAGAGCTGGTAGACGACGAACAGCAGCATCAGCACGCCGAGGGTGATGAACAGTTCGCCGGCGACACGGCTGAGGACGACCGCGGGGCTCTCCTTCGCCGCCCTCTGGGCCTTGCGGGCCTCGACCCTGCTCAGCGGCGCTGCCGGCGGCGCACCCGGGGCCTCGGCGGGCGCCGCGGCCGTAGCGCCGGCGCGTCCGCGGGCCCGGTGACCGCCCCCGCCGCTCCCCTGCCGCGCGGCCTTGCGCCGCGCCGCCCGTCCCCCGTCCGCCGGAAGGGACACCCCCGCCGGCGTCTCCCCGACCGGCCCACCCACCCCCGTCGCTTCCACGACCGGCACTTCTACGACCGGCACTTCTACGACCGGCATTTGAACGGTCTCCCCCACGGCCCCGGCCGCGAGATCGGCCCCGGGAGTGGGCACGGGACCGGGGACGGGAGAGGTTACGGGGCCGGGGACGGAAGGGGGTACGGGGCCGGGGACGGCCTCGGGCGCGGGCGCCGAAGCGGGGGCCGCGGTCGCCCACGGCTCGGGCTCCGGCTGCGGGAAGTACGGCTGGGCGCTCGCCGGCGGCGCTCCGGCCGCGCGGAACCACAGCGACGTCGGCTCCTGCCGCGCCGGCGTCACGGGCGTCACGGGCGAAACCGGCGTCACGGGCGGGGCCGTCGGGACCGGAGCTACCGGCGTCACGGACGGGGCGGACGGGACGGACAGGTCCGGCGTCACCGGCGTCACCGGCGGAACCTGTGGCGCCGCCCGCTGCTCCGCCGGCTCCACCGGCTCCGGCCACTCCGCCTGCCGCTCTTCCCGCCCGTCGCGCGGCTCCCCCGCTTGCGGTGACGGCTCGGCGGCCGCGGGGCCGCGGCCCGGGAGCGGGTCGTTGAGGGGGTCGTTCAGGGACTCGACGACAGCCCGGAACTGCCCGGTGTCCTCGTAGGACATCGGGCCGTCGGCGGGACGCTCCGGTCGGAGCGTGGTCACGCCCCGGCCCTCCCGGCGCGGCCGCCCGACCCGACGACGGGTGCCAGGCCCCGGGAGCGGCCGACGGCGTCCGGATCGCCGCAGACGGCCAGCCAGTTGGCGAGCATCAGGTGCCCCCATTCGGTGAGCACCGACTCGGGGTGGAACTGCACGCCCTCGACGGCGGCGTCCCGGTGGCGCAGGCCCATGACGATCCCGTTCTCCGTCCACGCGGTGACCTGCAGCTCGGCGGGCAGCGTGGCCGGTTCGACGGCCAGCGAGTGGTAGCGGGTCGCGGTGAAGGGGGTGGGCAGGCCGGCGAACACCCCGGCGCCCTCGTGCGTCACCTGCGACGTCTTGCCGTGCAGCAGCTCGGGCGCCCGGCCGACGACCCCTCCGTACGCCACCGCGATCGACTGCACACCCAGGCAGACGCCGAAGACGGGCACCCCGGTTTCGGCGCAGTGCCTGACCATGTCGACGCAGACCCCGGCCTCTTCCGGGGTGCCGGGGCCGGGGGAGAGCAGCACGCCGTCGAAATTCTCCTGGGCGTGCGCCAGTTCGACCTCGTCGTTGCGGAGCACCTCGCACTCGGCGCCGAGCTGGTAGAGGTACTGGACCAGGTTGAAGACGAAGCTGTCGTAGTTGTCGACCACGAGAATGCGTGCGCTCATCGGACCGCGGCCACCCCGCCCAGGACTCCGAGTCCGTCGTTGTTGTCGACGGTGACGTCGTTGAACGGCAGCAGCGGCTCCGCCCACGGGAAGACGTACTGGAAGAGGATGTAGACGACGGCCAGGACGAGCACGAGCGAGATGACCGCCCTCACCCACCCGTTGCCCGGCAGATGGCGCCAGATCCAGCCGTACATGCCCCACCTTTCGTGTTCGTCCCCGGAACAGAGTAAGGGGAGATCGGCCGCCGGAGGGTGCGGGCCGGACAAAGCTTCGGTCAGCAGGGTTACGGGGCCGGGACCGGCTGGGCGTAGTGCAGCTCGGTCGGGTCGGCGTAGCCGGGGAGCGTCACCTCGCTGTCGGCGCCGACTTTCCAGCCGAGGCCGTACGCCCGCACGTACTGCAGGTAGTTCTGGATCGCCGGGCTCGCGTCGAGCGCCCTGCGAAGCGTGTTCTGGTCACCCACAGCGGTGATTCGGTAGGGCGGCGAATAGACGCGGCCCTGGAGGATCAGGGTGTTGCCGACGCAGCGGACCGCGCTGGTGGAGATCAGCCGCTGGTCCATGACGCGGATGCCGCGGGCGCCGCCCTGCCACAGGGCGTTGACCACGGCCTGCAGGTCCTGCTGGTGGACCACCAGGTCGTTGGGCTGCGGGTCGGGGACGCCGGGAACGAGGGCGACGGCGTTCGGCGGGGCGTCGTCGAGCGTGACCTCCAGCGCGGGGCCGGCCAGCGGTTCGGTGCCGGCCGCCCGGTCGAGGGCGTCCAGGCGCCGCCGCTCGGCGGGGCCGAGGCCGCTGCCGCGGCGGCTCAGCTTGTCGACGTCGCCGCGCAGGCCCGCGACCTGCTTCTCCAGCCGCTCGTTCCTGGCGTTCTTCGCGCGGACGTTGTCCGACAGCTTCGGCAGCGGGTCGTCGCTGCGTATGTCGACGCCCTTGGCGGTGTCGAAACTCGTCCAGAAGATGAGCCCGGCCAGCGCGAAGACTCCCGCGCTGAGCACTCGCAGCGCTACCGTGCGGGGGGCAGGACGGGAGGAGGGGGTGGGAAGGCTTCCACCTTTTTCCGTCACCGTACCCTGTCTCCTTACAAGCCCGAGTAACCACTACGCTAACCGACGCCCGGAAGCGGTAGCAGCGCGCATCGACAGGAGAGTCCCTCGTGCCGAAGTCACGGATCCGCAAGAAGGCCGACTTCACCCCGCCACCGGAGAAGACCGCCACGGCCATAAAGCTCGGCAGCCGCGGCTGGGTGGCACCGCTGATGCTGGCGTTCTTCATCGTCGGTCTCGCCTGGATCGTCCTCTTCTACGTGACGCAGGGGAGCCTTCCGGTCGACGCCCTCGGCAACTGGAACATCGTCGTGGGCTTCGGGTTCATCGCGGGCGGGTTCGTCGTCTCCACCCAGTGGAAGTGACCGCGGGCAACGACGCCTGAGCGCGCCCGTCCGGCGGTTGCCTTGGCTGTCCGGTGACCGTGCGACGACTGACCGACGGCTGTCCGACGGCTGTCCGACGGTTGTCCACACAGCTGTCCACACAGTTGTCCACAGGATTGTCCACATGGTTATCCACAGTGGGGAAAAGGTCGGAAGATCTGTGGATAACCTCTACGCGGTTGACGCCGGTACGACCGGTGGCCACGACATCGGCCACCGGTCTTTCCATGTCACGACGCGTCCACGAGGGTCGAGATGCGGCATTTGCCCAGCTTTTCCCCGGCTTTCGCACGCTCTTCGCAGGGTTTCCGCGCCGCACCGCGCCATGTCCCCCGTCCGGGCACACCATGCGAACGACTGTCTACACGCTGTGGATAACGTCTGATCAACGGCCGGGACACGGCGGTCAGGACGTGACCTGCGCCACAGCGATCCCGGACAGGAGCAGCGAGACCACGAGCACCGCGGCCAGCGTCCCCCACTGCACCAGCTCCCGCCGCTCCCGCGGCGCGTAGGCCATCCCTATGGCGATCAGCGTCCCGGCCACGAGTCCGCCCAGGTGCCCCTGCCAGCTCACGTTGGCCCAGGTGAAGCTGAAGAAGATGTTCAGGCCGAGCAGGATCAGGATCGGGCGCATGTCGTAGCGCATCCGCCGCATGAACACCGCGGTGGCGCCGAACAGCCCGAAGATCGCGCCGGAGGCGCCGAGGGTCCAGGTGTCCGGGGCCAGCAGCAGCACCGCGGCGCTGCCGCCGAGCGCGGCGACCAGGTAGAGCGCCAGGTACCGGATACGGCCGAGCAGCCGCTCCAGCGGGGCGCCGATCCACCACAGCGACAGCATGTTGAAGGCGATGTGCAACGGCTCCTGGTGCAGGAACGCCGAGGTGATCAGCCGGTACCACTCGCCGCCCGCGACGCCGATGCACACGTGCCGGCCGGAGAAGTCCATGCCGCACTGGGCGGTCAGCGCCAGGTCGTTCACCGCCCGGTCGCCGATCACCCGCACCAGGATGAACACCGCGACGTTGAGCCCGATGAGGATCTTGGTGATCAGGAACGGGTCGCGCGCCACCCGCCCGCCCGCGACCGTACGCGGCTGGGGGGTGGCCCGGTGCGCCTGTCCCACGCAGCTCGGGCACTGGAACCCGACCGACGCGCTGACCATGCACTCCGGGCAGATCGGCCGCTCGCAGCGGGTGCAGCGTATGCCGGTCTCCCGGTCCGGATGCCGGTAGCAGCAGACCGCCTGGTCCTCCATCACGCCCACTCCCCAGATGACACGGTTCACCGAAGGGTACGGGATCGGGCGCGCGGTGCGGGCGGTCCCGCCCGGCCACCGCTTCCCCGCCGCCGTTCCCGGGCCACCGCGGCCGGTCACCGCGGCCGGTCACCGCGGCCGGTCACCACCGCCCGGTCCGCTTCCGGTTCACCGGCCCCGGCTCAGCGCTTCTCGATCACCACGGTCTCGACGACCACGTCCTCCAGCGGGCGGTCGGTGCGCGGGTTGGTGGGCGCGCTGACGATCTTGTCGACGGTCTTGCGGCTGGTGTCGTCCGCGACCTCGCCGAAGATGGTGTGCTTGCGGGTCAGCCAGGTGGTGGGCGCGACCGTGATGAAGAACTGCGAGCCGTTGGTGTTCGCGCCGGCGTTGGCCATGGCCAGCAGGTAGGGCCGGTCGAAGGACAGGTCCGGGTGGAACTCGTCGGGGAACTCGTAGCCGGGACCGCCGGTGCCGTTCCCCAGCGGGTCGCCGCCCTGGATCATGAAGCCCGAGATGACGCGGTGGAACACCGTGCCGTCGTACAGCCTGGCGGTGGACGGCTCACCGGTGCGCGGGTCGGTCCATTCGCGGGTGCCCTCGGCGAGTCCGACGAAGTTGGCCACGGTCTTGGGCGCGTGGTTCGGCAGCAGCCGGATCACGATGTCGCCGTGGTTCGTCTTCAAGGTCGCGTAGAGCTGCTCGGCCACGTTCTGCCTTCCATAGGGTGCCGCATAGGTGCCTGCCAGGCGTCCGGAAGCGTGCCGCGGCTGCCCGGACCACAAGGGGGTCAACGGGTGTCCACAGCTCTCCCCGACGGGCACAAATACTCGCACGGCCCGCCCCTCGCCTGCGCGCTTCCCCCCTGGCTTCCGCACGCGGGAGGCCGCCTATACGGCCACCGTACGACGCAGTGACCCGTATGCCTTGCCGCACATGCCGTACCCGGCACGGCCGGGCATGATTTCAAACCGGTTGGAAAGGCGAAAACCGTACGCCACCGAGGAGGAGGTTCCTGTGACCCGCATCAACAGCGTGCGCCACGCGGCCGACGTGACGAAGGACAGCGTGCGGCACGCCGCGGAGGTGGCGGCACCGTACGCGAGCACTGCCAAGGAAGGTGCCGTGCGGTACGGCCGGCAGGCCGGTGTCTACGGCAGGCACTACGGCCGCGAGGCCCAGCGCCTGGCCAGGCAGCAGTACGAGGCGCGCCTCGCCGAGCGCGTCGCGATGGCTCGTGACCAGGCACGGGCCGCTGTACCGCCGAAGGCCGCGACAGTGGTGGAGACCGCCGCCAAGCGCACCGTGGAGACCGCCAAGGCCGCCGCCGAGTACACCGCGCCCCGCGTCGAGCAGGCCGTCACGGTCACGCGCGCGGTCACCGCTCCGGCCCGCGAGGAGGTCGTCGTGCGCGGCGCCGCCGCCCTGCACGCCCTGCGCGGCCAGGTCACGGCAGCGGAGATCGACCGGCTGGTACGGCGGCGGATGCGCCGTGAGCGCACCGGCCGCGCCTTCCGCGGCATGGTGGTCACAGGTCTCGCGGGCGGTGCCGTGATCGCCGCTTGGAAGTGGTGGAGCAAGCAGACCAACACCGACTGGCTGGTCGAGCCCGCCGAGGCCACCGAGGTCGACGAGCGCGGTACGACCCTCACCGTCGTCGACCCGCTGGACGAGACCTCCGCCCCCGTCAACGGCTCCGGCCCCGCCGTCGACCGCGTCGACGGCTCCCCCGAGGTCGGCGGCCTCGACCCGGAGGTCGAGGCCAAGCAGAAGGAGGAGGGCGAGGAGTAGGCGGCCGCCGCCGCCTCGCCGCAAGCGCGAGGGGCGCGGGGAACGGTCCCCGCGCCCCCTCGGCGTGCCCGGTGTACCGGCGTGTTTGCGCCGTGTCCTTCTCCCCCTCCGTCTCCCGTGGCTCCCCGTCCCGCTGTTCCTGCCGCTATTCCTGGCCCTGCCCGTCGAGCACCGCCGGGACGTTCCGCAGGCTGATCAGCGCGGCCACCGCTCCGGCCAGCATGAGGGAGCCGGCGATCAGCATCGTCGGCTGGAAGCCGTCGGTGAAGGCGACCCGGGCGGCGTCGATCACCGTGTGGCCGACCGTTCCCGGCAGGCCCGCGCCGGTCTGCACGCCACCGGTGACCGATTCGCGCGCGGCGGCCGTCTGGTCGGCGGTCAGCCCGCCCGGCAGCCGCAGGTCCGACCGGTAGAAGGCGCTGAGCACCGAGCCGAGGATCGCGATCCCCAGCGCGCCGCCGAGTTCCATCGCCGTCTCCGAGATGGCCGCGGCCGCTCCGGTCCTGGTCATCGGCACGCTCGCCAGGATGGAGTCGGAGGTGACGGCGAAGGTGAAGATGACCCCGACGCCGTTGACCACGATCAGCGGCAGGAGCTGCCAGTAGCTGGTGTGCGGGGTGACCGTGCCGATCCCGGCCGTGCTCACGGCCATCAGGGTCAGGCCGAGCGCCACCGTGCGGGCCCGCCCGATCCGGGGGATGAGCAGCGCGGAGACGGGAGCGGCGAAGGCGGCGGACAGGGGGCCGGGCAGCAGCGCGAGACCCGCGGTCAGCGGCGACCATCCGCGTACCACCTGGAAGTACAGCGAGCAGCCCAGCGACAGGGTGGACGAGGTGAACATCGTGACCACGTTGGAGGCGATCGCCCCGGAGAACGCCGGGTTGCGGAACAGCCGCAGTTCCAGCAAGGGCTCGGCGACCTTGGTCTGGCGGCGCAGGAAGGCGACCATCGCGGCCACGCCGATCGCGGCGGTGAGCCATGCCGTGCGGTCGTCGACGCCGTTGCGGGCGGCCGTCTTGATGGCGTAGACGATCCCGAACATGCCCACGACGGACAGCGGCACGCTCACCCAGTCCAGCCGCCCGGGACGCGGGTTGCGCGACTCCGGCAGGATCCAAGCCCCGGCGGCCAGGACCAGCGCCATCACGGGCACGTTGATCAGGAAGACCGAACCCCACCAGAAGTGGTCGAGCAGCAGGCCGCCGACCACCGGGCCGAGCGCGAAGCTCGCGGCTCCGACGCCGCTGCTGACGCCGATCGCGGTGGTCCGCTCCTTGGGGTCGGTGAAGGCGGCACGCACCAGCGACAGCGTGGACGGCATGATCGTCGCCCCGGCCAGCCCCAGCAGCGCCCGTGCCGCGATCAGCATCGCGGGACTGTCGGCGTAGGCGGTGAGCGCCGAGGCGGCGCCGAAGCCGGCGACCCCCATGAGCAGCAGCTTCTTGCGGCCTATCCGGTCGCCCAGGTTGCCCGCGACGATCAGCAGTCCGCCGAGCACGAGGCCGTAGACGTCCACGATCCACAGCAACTGAGTGGAGGAGGGGTTCAGTTGGCGGGACAGGGAGGGGATGGCGTAATTGAGGACGCTGTTGTCGATGCCGAGCAGCGCGGCGGCCACGCAGCAGATGGCCAGCACGGCCCAGCGGCGGCCGTCGCCGGCGGCCCCGGACGCGGCCGGTTCGGCCCGTACGGTCGGGTTCTTCTTCGGTGTCGTCGTCATGTCCAGCAGCGTGCGGGCAGGCGCTGACCGCCCCCTGACCGCGTCCTGACCGCCCCCTGACCGCGCGCACCGGCCGCGTACGTGCCCCGCGCCGCACCGGCCGCGTACGTGCCCCGCGTACGGGGGCCGCATGTGACCCGCGCGCCGGCCCGCGTACGCGGTACGGGCGGCGGCCGACGCCGGGCGGATCAGGCCGGCGTCGGGCAGCGCGGGTCGTGCCCGGCGTCAGCCCCGGCGGTCGGTCCCGGCATCAGGCCCGGCATCAGCCCCGGCATCAGGCGCGGCGGTCAGCCCCGGCATCAGGCCACGCCAGTCGGGCCGCGGGCCCCAGGCCGCGGGCGTCACGCGTCCCCCAGATACCGGTGGAGCACCCCGAGCGCCTCGTCGCGCGGCAGGGCCCGCGCCGCGGCCAGCGCCTCCTCGTAGGCGTCGCCGCCCAGCGCGTCGCGGGCCGCGGCCTCGGCGGCGTCGGCGTCCGGGCCGCCCGCCGCGCGGCCGCGCAGGGACCGCGCGACCCCCAGCAGGCAGGCGGCCGCGCGCGGGTCGCCCTCCAGGAGGGCGAGGCCGGCCACGGCCGCGGCGGCCGCCGCGGCCGCGAGCGGGAACTGCGCGGCGAGGCGCTCGGCGGCCACCGCCTCGCCGAAACACCTGCGCGCGCCCGCCGCGTCCCCTTCCGCGACGCAGATCCGGCCGAGGCCCAGCAGGACGGACAGCCGGGTGCCGTTGCTGGAGAACCAGCCCACCGGGCACTCGGCGAGCGCCTGCTCGCCCAGCTCCCGGGCCGCGGCCAGGTCGCCGCGCAGCCGGGCGGCCTCCGCGAGGCCGAGGTGGGCCATGGCGAGGGTCTCGGGGGCGCCCGCCCGGCGCGAGAGTTCCACGGCCCGCTCGCAGAAGGCGGTGGCGGCCGCGTGGTCCCCGGCCCGCAGGCTGCGGGCGGCGCGGTTGCAGAGCAGGTCGGCCATGTCCAGGGCCGAGTCCAGCTCCTCGGCCAGGACCTGCGCCTGGCCGAGCAGGGCGACGGCCCGCCGCAGGTCGCCCTGGTAGTCGGCGAGGTCGGCCAGGACGCCGAGGCAGGTGATCATGCCCCAGCGCTCGCCCTGGCGGCGGAACCCCTCCAGCGACGTCTCGCACTCGCGCCGCGCGGTCTCGGCGTCGGCCCCGATGACCCATGCCTGGAATCCGTGGCCGAGGTGGATCAGCGCCCGGTACCAGGGGTCGCCGGTCTCACGGAGGAAGCGGTCGATCCCCGCCTCGGTCTCCGGCGACCGCTCCGGCACCCCGGCGAAGGGCGCCCACAGCAAGGTGAGCGCCGGGTACCGCCGGGCCAGCCGGTGCCCGGCCTCGACGACGGCCGCGGCGGCCGCCACGTGCTCCGCGTACTCGCGGGCGTCGGGCAGCGTGCTGACCACGGCCATCACGCACAGGGCGTACTCCTCCTCCATGCCCTCCGGCGGGTGCGGGCCGACCGCGGCGAGCACCCGCCGGGCCGGTTCGACCCCCTCGTACCGCATCCCGCGCAGCAGCCAGTACGAGGACAGCGCCGCGATCAGCCGCATGGCGGTGGGGATGTCGCCGTCGGCGAGGGAGCGGTGCAGGGCGGCGTGGAGGTTGTCGCGGTCGTCGGACAGCCGCCGCAGCCAGTCCAGCTGCGCGGGCCCGCGCAGATACGGGTCGGCGGTCAGCGCGAAGTCCAGGAAGTACGCGGTGTGGGCGCGGCGCGTGGCCGCGGTCTCGCCGGCCTCGGCCAGCCGCTCGGCGCCGTATGCCCGGATCGACTCCAGCATGCGGTACCGGACCCGTCCGGCCGGGTCCGGCGGCTGGGCCAGGCACAGGGACTTCTCCACCAGGGCCGCGACCACGTCGAGCACGTCGTCGGGGGCGATCCCGGCGCCCTCCCGGGAGTCCGCCGGGCCCCCCGGGTCGGCGCAGACCGCCTCGGCGGCCTCCAGCGTCCAGCCGCCCGCGAACACCGACGCCCGGCGCAGCACCGCCCGCTCGTCCTCGGGCAGCAGGTCCCAGCTCCAGTCGACCACCGCGCGCAGCGTGCGCTGCCGCGGCTGGGCGGTACGGCTGCCGCGGGACAGCAGCCGGAAGAGCGCGTCCGGCCGTACGCCGAGGCTGTACGGGAGCGCGTCGTCGGCCGGCGTGCCGAGGCGGGCCGCGATCTCGGTGACGGACATCGAGCGCAGCCTGGCGGCGGCCAGCTCGATGGCCAGCGGCAGCCCGTCGAGGACGGTGCACAGGCGCACGACGGCCTCGGGGTCGGCGGCCGGGTCGAAGTCGGGCCGGACGGCCTTGGCGCGGTCGGTGAACAACCGCACCGCCGGGGACGTCAGCGCCTGCTCGGTCCCGGTGCCGGGCGGCGGCACTTCCAGGGGCGCCACCGGGCACAGCGTCTCGCCGTTGATGCCGAGGGCCTCCCGGCTGGTGGCCAGGACACGCAGCCCTGGCACGGCGGCCAGCAGGCGCTCGGCCAGCGCGGCCGCGTCCGCCACCAGGTGCTCGCAGTTGTCCAGGACGAGCAGCGCGGGGCGGCCGTCGAGGGCGGCGGCGATCCGCGCCACGGGGTCGGGCGGCCCGGCGGCCGCGGGTGGATGGGCCGCGTGCCCGCCGGGGCCGCCGGGCGCCAGCAGACCGCCCTCGCGCAGCCCGAGAGCGCCCAGGACGGCCTGCGGCACGTCGGCCCCCGCGGTGAGGCCGGCCAGCTCCACGAAGGCGGCGTCGTGCGCGTACCGTCCCGCGGCTTCGACCGCGAGCCTCGTCTTGCCCGCGCCGCCCGGGCCGATCAGGGTGACCAGCCGGCCGCTCGCCAACTGTTCGCCGATCCTGCCGAGTTCCGCGGCCCGGCCGACGAAGCTGGTGAGCTGGGCGGGAAGTTCGTGCCGGGGCGCGGGCGGCGGCTCGGGGGAGTCGCCGGCCGCGGAGGCCGCGTTCGGCACCGCGCGCGGTGCCGATGCCGCGGTCGACGGCGGGGTCGACGCAAGGATCGACGCCGCACGCGGTGCCGACGCCGATGTTCCACGTGGAACATCGGGCATGAGCGACGGGTCGCCACGAAGGACGGCCAGATGGACGGCGGCCAGCTCCGGGCCGGGGTCGGCGCCGAGGGAGTCGGCGAGTTCGCGGCGCGCCGCCTCGTACGCCGCCAGGGCCTCGCTCTGCCGCCCGCTCCCGTACAGCGCGCGCATCAACTGGCCGCGCAGCCGTTCCCGCAGTGGATGGGAGGCCACCAGCTCGCCCAGCTCGGCGACCAGTTCCCGGTGCCGGCCCAGCGCCAGGCGTGCCTCGGCCCGGTCCTCCAGGGCCGCCACCCGCAGCTCCTCCAGCCGTACGACCTGGGCCGCGGCGAAGGGCGCGTCGCGGACGTCGGCCAGGGCCGGGCCCCGCCACAACTCCAGCGCCTCGGCCAGCAGTTCCTCCGCCTTCTCGGCCGCGCCCTCCGCGAGCGCCTCCCGCCCTGCCGCGCTCAGCCGCGTGAACCTGTGGACGTCCACCTCGTCCGGCTCGACCACCAGCCGGTAGCCCGCCGGATGCCCTTCCACCGCCACCGGCAGCACCTGCCGCAGCCGCGATATCTGCGACTGCACGGCGTTCCCCACGCCGGCGGGCGCGTCCTCCCCGTACAGCCCGTCGACCAGCCGCTCGACCCCCACCACCCGGCCGGCGTCGAGCAGCAGCAAGGCCAGCGTCGCCCGGCGTCTCGGCCCTCCGAGCGCGACCTCGCACCCGTCGGCGCCGAGTACGCGCGTCGCCCCCAGAATTCCGAACCTCACGCGCCGATTGTGTCGAACAGCGCCCGCACGGGCGACCCCGGCGCCGCCACGGGTTCGGCCTCCGGTTCCACCCGGCGGCGCAGGCATCGGGGCGCCCCGGGGCCGGGCACAAAGCCAGCGACAGCGCGTGTCCCCTTTGCTACGCTCGGGATCATGATCACGCATTCGTCCCAGCACCGGATGATGCCCCGCCATCGGGGCCGCTGAGCACGGACGCGTACCGCATCCAAGGCCCCGGGTCGGGGCCCTGAGTGGTGTGCGTTCCAGGTCCCCGCTCCCGGCAGGAGGGACCCATGACCGTACGACGCCACTACATCACCACGACCATTCCCTACGTCAACGCCCGCCCCCACCTGGGCTTCGCCCTGGAACTCGTCCAGGCGGACACGCTGGCCCGCTACCACCGCCACCGAGGCGACGAGGTCCGGCTGCTCAGCGGTACGGACGACAACTCGCTGAAGAACGTCCTGGCCGCCGAGGCGGCCGGTGTCGACGTGCGGTCCTTCGTCGAGCGCAACGCCGACGCCTTCGCCGCGCTGCGCGAGCCGCTCTCGCTGAGCCTCGACGACTTCATCCGCACCAGCAGCGACCCCCGCCACCGGGCCGGGGTGGAACGGCTGTGGCGCCGGTGCGCCGCGGCCGGCGACCTCTACCGCAAGGAGTACGAGGGCCTGTACTGCGTCGGCTGCGAGCAGTTCTACCCGCCCGGCGAGCTCGTCGACGGCCGATGTACCGAGCACGGCACGCGACCCCAGCTCGTCAGCGAGGAGAACTGGTTCTTCCGGCTCTCCCGTTACGGCGACCGCCTGCGCCGGCTCGTCTCGGACGGCGACCTGCGCGTCGAACCCGCGGTCCGCCGCAACGAGGTCCTCGCCCTGATCGACGGCGGCCTGCGCGACTTCTCCGTCTCCCGCTCCCACGAGCGCGCCCGCGGCTGGGGCATCCCCGTGCCCGACGACCCCGGCCAGGTGGTCTACGTGTGGTGGGACGCGCTCGGCAACTACGTCACCAGCCTCGGGTACGGGACCGGCGACGCCGCCTACGAGCGGTGGTGGGCGGGCGGCGGGCGGCGCGTCCACCTGGTCGGCAAGGGAGTGGTTCGCTTCCACGCCGTGTACTGGCCGGCCATGCTGCTGTCGGCCGGGCTGCCGCTGCCCACCGACATCCTGGTGCACGACTACCTCACCGTGGGCGGCCGCAAGATCAGCAAGTCCGGGGGGACCACCGTCGACCCGGCCGCGCTGGCCGCGGACCACGGCACCGACGCGGTGCGCTGGTGGCTGCTGCGCGACGTACCGCGGGTCGGGGACGCCGACTTCACCGCCGAGCGCCTGATCGCCCGGGCGGACGCGGACCTCGCCGGGGGACTGGGCAACCTCGTCCACCGCGTGGTGACCATGGTCCACCGCTTCCGCGGCGGAAGGGTTCCCGTCCCCGCGTCCGGCGACGCGGCGGCGCTGGCGGCCGTGTGCCGGAACGTTCCCGGCCTCGTCGACGCCGCGCTCGCCGACTTCGACTTCCGGCGGGCCACCCGCGCCCTCTGGAGCGTCGTGGAGGAGGCCAACCGCTGCGTCGACGCCTACCGGCCCTGGGAGCTGGCCCGGGCCGAACGGCAGGGCACGGGCGAAGCGGCCGAACGCCTGGACACCGTGCTGTTCACGCTGGTCGCGGCGTGCCGCGTGCTGGCCGGCGAACTCGGCCCCTTCGTCCCGGACGCCGCCGAGCGCGTCGCCCGGCAACTGACCCCGACCGGCGGCCGCCTGCCCGCGCCGCGCCCGCTCTTCGCCCGCCTCGGGGAGAGCCCGCGGCAGGGATGACGCGGAAGGCGCGGTCGGATCAGCCCGGCGGGCGTCGGCGGACAGGCCCTATGAACGACGGGCCAGCAGGTGGGCGTCGAGGAAGCCCCGTTCCGAGGCCGGGTCATGGAGCAGCCGGGCGAACGGCACGAGCCCGGCACCGGCCAGCAGGTCCGCGAGGCGGTCCGCCGGCCAGCTGTAGGCAGGTGTCACCTTGTGGTCGAACCGGACCGGCTCCGGTCCGCCGGTTCCGAAGAACGAGACCAGGAGCAGGCCGCCCGGTGCCAGAACACGTGCCTGCTCGGCGAGCAGCAGCGGCAGTTCCCCCGGCGGGGTGTGGATCATCGAGTAATGGGCGAGTACGCCGCCGAGCGCGCCGTCCCCGACCGGCAGAGACTCCATCCGCGCCTCCTGGAAGCGCAGCGCGGGATGGGCCCGCCGGGCGTGGTCGACCATGCCGGGGGAGAGGTCGATTCCGAAGGCGTCCAGGCCCAGTTCGTGCAGCATGGCCGTCAGATGTCCGGGCCCGCACCCGACGTCAGCCGCTCGCGGATTGCCCGTAGCGCGCACCAGTTCGGCGAAGGTGCCGATCATGGCCCGGGCGAACGGCTGCCCCTCCAGGCGGTCCGCGAACAGCGACGCGTACAACTCGACGACACCGTCGTAGGCCGCCCTGGTCCTTTCCCGATGATCCACCACAGGGAAGGACTTTAATGCCGGTCCGATGATCGGCCTTGCGCCAGGCCGAGTTGAGCCCTTGCCGCGGGACCGCCGGCAGGGGTCGCCAGGCCCTAGCCGGACTGGCCGGACTGGCCGGACTCCTCGGCGACCGCGATCGCGATGCCCAGTGCCTCGGTGATGTGCCCGGCGGCGGCCATCACGCGCGCGGTGCCGACGACGGGCGCGATCGCCACCAGCACGTCCTGCAACTGCTCCGCCGACAGCCCCGACCGCACGGCGGGACCGACGTGCGCGGCGTAGGAGATCGTGGGAGCGTCCATCGCGGCCAAGGCCGCGATGCGGGTCAGAATGAGCGTCCGATCGTCCAGACCGCAGCGTTCCAGGGAATCAACGGTCATGGCGGTGAGCGTGTCGAGAACCGGGGTGTCCGTGGGTGAGGCCATTTCCGAGTCACCTCTTCCGCGTCGGCAACGTGCATTTCCACCGTAGGACCGCACCCCTTCCCCCCGCACGCCGAGCCGACAGCCCCAGCCCCGGCCCCCAGCCAGCCCGGAGCAGGCTGCCGGACGACAGGCACCGCGTGGGCACGTCACCGGCGCCCTGGATTATCGCCTCGCGGCCCGGTGGAAAACCGAGCGGGCGCGCGAAGCGGACGGACCGTCCCTGATGCCCCGGTACGCTCCTCCGACGTGGGCGCCGGCCCCGTCTCCCGAGAGAGACCGGAAGGACATCGGACAGTGCCGAACCTGCGGCTGTACCCGGAGTTCCAGTGCCACCCGACCTGGCTGGAGAATGACGGCGCCGCCGAGAACGTGGCCCCCGAGGAACTCCCCCTCTCACCGAAGCTGACGGCCGCGCTCAACGACTGGCAGGACCGTTGGGACGCCACATACGACTTGGCAGACCCCATGAGCGCCGGGTTCTCCTCCGACTCCGAGGAGCAGGAGTTCCGCGAGGACGGCGAGAACCTGGCCGCACGGCTCAGGTCCGAACTCGGCCCGGACTGGACGGTGCGCCTGCGGGTCATCTGACCGCGGTGCTTTCGAGCCGACCGGCTTGGGGTGGAAGTCGGTGGGACGACCACCGCGCCCTCGCCTCCCGGCAAGCCGCCCTCGCGTACCACCGGTTCAGGAGCTCCGCGCAGCGATCCGCCCCGGACGAGTGAAGGAATTGTGCGCCCGGCCGCGGGGGCGAGGGAGCCGATGGGTACGGAATACGCACCGCACACGCCCGCGGCCCCCTCACCCGCATCGGGCGAAGGGGCCGCTGACCTGCTGGAACAACCGTGGAGCCTAGGGGATTCGAACCCCTGACATCTGCCTTGCAAAGGCAGCGCTCTACCAACTGAGCTAAGGCCCCGTGTCGCAGACAGCGTACCGGTTCCGGTGGTCGGGGCGGAGAGGGGATCGGGGTCCGTAGGATGGTTCGTCGTATTCGCGGGCTGGGGACGGGAGCGCGTATGGATGGGGTGACGCGGGATTCCGTCAGTCGTGCCGAGGAGGCCAGGGAGCTCCAGCGCGGGTGGTACGGGGAGCCGCTGGGGGAGCTGTTCCGGCGGCTGATCGCGGATCTGGGGCTGAACCAGTCGCGGCTGGCCGCGGTGCTGGGGCTGTCCGCGCCGATGCTGTCGCAGTTGATGAGCGGGCAGCGGGCGAAGATCGGCAACCCCGACGTGGCGCAGCGGCTGCAGGCCCTGCAGGAGCTGGCCGGGCAGGTCGCCGACGGGCGGATCGACGCCGTGGAGGCGGCCGGCCGGATGGCGGAGATCCGCGAGTCCACCGGATCGTCGGTGCTGAGCGCGGGCATGCGCCGGGTGCCGGGTGAGGCGGGGTACGCCTCGGCGCCGCAGGTGGTACGGGGGATCCAGACGGTGCTGCGGTCACTGGCCGCCGCGGACGAGATCGAGCGGGCCGCGCTCGCCCTCGCGCCCGGCCACCCGCAACTGGCAGAGTTCCTCCGTGTGTACGGCGCCGGGCGGACCAGTGACGCGGTCGCCCATTTCGAGGCGCATCAGGACTGACCGCACGGCAGGACGCGCCGGCGAGACGGGCGCGGCAGGGCGAAGGGGACGGACGGCACACCATGGGTGAGCTCTTCGCGGGCCGCTACGAACTGGTGGACCCGATCGGACGCGGAGGCGTCGGCGCGGTCTGGCGCGCCTGGGACCAGCGCCGCCGCCGCTACGTCGCCGCCAAGGTGCTGCTGCAGAGCGACGCCCACGCGCTGCTGCGCTTCGTACGCGAGCAGGCGATGCGCATCGACCACCCGCACGTACTGGCCCCGGCGAGCTGGGCGGCCGACGACGACAAGGTGCTGTTCACCATGGACCTGGTGCGCGGCGGCTCGCTGTCGCACCTGATCGGGGACTACGGGCCGCTGCCGCCGCACTACGTCGCCGTCCTGCTCGACCAACTGCTCGCGGGCCTGGCCGCCGTGCACGCCGAGGGCGTGGTCCACCGCGACATCAAACCGGCCAACGTCCTGCTGGAGGCCACCGGCACCCGCTCCCCGCACGTGCGGCTGTCGGACTTCGGCATCGCCATGCGCAAGGGCGACGCCAGGCTCACCGAGACCAACTACGTGGTGGGGACACCCGGTTACTTCGCGCCCGAGCAGCTCATGGGCGCCGAACCGGACTTCCCGGCCGACCTGTACGCGGTCGGCCTCGTCGTGCTCTACCTGCTCAGCGGGCAGAAGCCGGACGCCGACGCCATCAGGGAGCGCTTCCTCGCGGCCGGGATGCCGCCCGCGCCGCTGGGGGTGCCGGACGCGCTGTGGCAGGTGATCGGCTCCTTGCTGCAGCCCAACCCGGACACCCGGTTCCGTACGGCCACCGGCGCGCGCAAGGCGCTGGCCGCCGCCCTGGAACTCATCCCGGGCCCGGCGCCCGACGAGGAGCCGATAGAGATCTTCGACCAGATCGGTCCGCTCCCCGAGGGCTTCGGCCCCGACGGACCGCTGGCCCCGGCCCGGCGTCCCATCACCCCGCGCCCCCCGGGCACCCCGGGCAGGCACGCGGCGCCGCCCATGCCCACCTACCAGCCCGGTACGCACCCGCGGACCCGGCCGGACCCGCCCCTGCCCGCCACCCCGCCGCCCCCGGGGACCCCGCCGCCCCCGGGCCCTCCGCCGGCGCACACGCCGGGGCCGGCATCAGGGCCGGCGTCAGGGCCGCCGGTACCGGGAGCCGTGCCCGGCCCGGGGACGCCGTCGCCGGGAGCCGTACCCGCGCACGCCGCGCGCACCCCCGCTCCCGCTCCCACCGAGGCGCGAGCCCACGCCCGCGTCCAGGCGCGGGAACCGGAGTACGCGCAGGAATACGCCCAGGTGCACGGCTACACGCCGCCCCCCGCCGCCTCCTCGACATCCGCGCCCGCCGCCACGCCCCTGCCGCCCGCCCCGCAGCGGCCGGGTCCGGGCCCCGGCTCCGTACGGGAGCCCGCCCCCGCACCCCCACCGTCCGCCGCACCTCCCGCGATCGAGTCGGCCGAGCAGGTCGCGCCGATCGGGTCGGCCGAGCCGGCCGAGCCCGTCCAGCCGATCCAGCCGCGGCCCGCGGCACACCCGCGCCATTCCGGCGCCCCCTTCGCGCCCAACACCGAGACCGCCTCCGCCGTGGTGCCCGCGCCCCGGAGGAAGCCGGGGCCGCCGGCGTCGGTGGTGATCACGGTCCTGGTACTCGCCACCCTCTGCTTCGCGGTCGGGATCGCCGCCCTGATGGCTTCCTGATGGCTTCCTGATGCCTTCCTGAGCGCGGCGTCCTCGTCACCCGTGCGACGGCCCCGGGTCCATGGCGCGCCGGCCCCGGTCCCGGCGCCGGGCCAGGACCGTCCAGCCCGCGAGGCCGGCGAGCAGCACCGTGCCCGTACCGAAGGCTCCGAAGGCGAGAAGGCGCAGCCCAGGCGTGCCGGAGGACGAGGACGACGGGGCGGCGGCGGACGCGGAGGACGTCGGGGGCGTCCCGTCCGCGCCGGTCACGTCGTGCGCCGAGACGCCGATGCCGGCCTTCGCCGGATCGCCCGCGTAGGGCGGTCCCGGCAGGGCGGTGCCCTTGACGTCGACCCGCAGGGTGAGCGCCACCGGCCGGCCGCCACCGACCACCTGGGCGACCTTGGGGTGCACGCTGACCGCGAAGTAGTACCAGCCCGCGTACCGCACCGCCGACACCTGCGCGTCGGAGGTGGTGCGGTTCGTGTACGACACCGGCGCGAGCTGCGTGCCGATCCGTACGAGGCGGCCGTCATAGGAGTGGCCGGCGCCGGTGATGAACTTGCGCACCGGGCTGTACGCGCGCAGGCGCACGCCGGAGCCCACGAGCGAGGACGACGCGCCGCCCGCCGCCTGGGCGCCGCCGAAGTCGGCGAAGACCGTGGCCTGCTGGCCCCAGTCGACCGGCACTTTGTAGAAGCGGGTCTCGCCGGGCAGCACCTGGTCCTGCCAGATGCCGGTGCGCACCGGCGCCGCGGTCTCCGGGGAGGGGCCGCCCTGGGCGTGTCCCACGGTGCCGGTGGTCAGCGGAGTGGGCGAGGCCGAGCCGAGGTAGGGGGCGGGCTCCGGCGTGGCGCCCGGGCGCAGCGGCGGCTCGACGACGTAGCGCAGTTCGAGCGGCCAGGCCGTGGTGTCCGAGCCGCCGCTGCCGCTGGTGCGGCGCACCCGCAGGTGGTACTGCCCCGCTCCGTCGCACGGGGAGTCGGCGCCGGCCGTGCGGGACACCGCCGTGCCCACCGGCCGCGGGGCGCCCTGGTCGTCGAGGGCCGCGTCGTCCCGGTCGCAGAGCGTCCCGTCCGCGCCGATGAGCTCCACCTCGATGCCGTCGCCGTACGTCACCCGCGCGCCGGGCGGCGGGACGGCGAAGGCGGAGGCGTACGCCGAGGAGGTCCCGTCGAGCTTGATGCCGTAGTACCTGGTCTCACCGGGCCTGATGGTGTCGCGGTACGTGACGGCCGCCCGCATCCGCGGCGCACCGGTGAGGGCGAAGTGGCCGGCCAGCGGCTCGCCGGACGGCTGCCACACGGCGGGCCGGCGGGCGGCGGGTGCCCCGGCGTCGTCGGAGAGGGCCTGGCCCCGGCCCTGGAGGGCGGCGAGCGCCATCAGGGCGGCCGCCGCGGTGACGATCGTGCGCTTCATGCCCACCCCTTGTCGTCCGGTCGCGGGCCCCGTCCGCGCCTCCCGGGCGCCGACGTGCCCACGACGCCAGTACGGCACCAGAGCGTACGAGGCGGGGGCCCGTCGAGGGGCGGCTCCGGCCATTCCGCGACCGCCGGGCCATCGGCGGCACATACCCCCGGGACCGTGCGGGGACACTCCGACGCCCTGGCATTCCCGGCGAACCGCCCCCACAAGCTCCGGGGCCGCACCGAAGGCCCCAGGGCCACTCCCTGCCCGGGAGCGCCCGGTACCGCCCCCGAAATCCCCCGAACCCCCGAACCCCCGAAACCACCGCCGGAAGCCGCCGAAACCGCGGCCGGACACGAGAAAGGCCCCGGTCGCATCACGCGGCCGGGGCCCGGAGACCTGGCAGGCGCTCGTCCGGCGCCGCGGGCGGCCTCAGGCGCCGGCGCCGGAATCGGCCGGGACGGCGTCAGTGGCTTCCGTCCACAGGTCCTGCTCGGCGCGGTCGGCCTGAATCTGTCGGTAGACGAACAGCCCGGCGACGGCGGCCAGTGCGACCAGGAGAAACTTCTTCACCGCGCGACCTCCTTCTTCTTGGGTAGGACGAGCTTCGGACCTGCCCGACTATACACAGCGGCCGATAGCGAACGGTGACCTGCGAACGGGCCCGGCGAAGCCGGCTCCCGCCCCTTCACCGCGTCCCTTTTCCCGTTCTCCCCCGCGGGATCCCGCGGGATCCCGCGGGCCGCGGAAGGCGGAAAGCCCGGGGAAATCCGGCCCCCGGCGCCGGGCCCCCGGCGCCGAGCTCAGTGCCAGGCCCTCGGTACTCGCCCCCGGTGCTCGACCAGCAGGGCCACGGCCACCAGCGCCGACCCGGCACACGCGAACGGGCACCCACCCCATGGGTAGGTGCCCGTCTCGACCGGTGGGGCTAACAGGACTTGAACCTGTGGCCTCTTCCTTATCAGGGAAGCGCTCTAACCGTCTGAGCTATAGCCCCGCGCGCTGCACGAAAGGTTAGCGCACCAGGGGCCGTGCCCCAAAATCGGTTACCGCGGTCCCGGGTTGCCCGGTCACTCGTCCTCGGCCAGCGTCAGCTCGATGCCGCCG
Organism: Streptomyces sp. HPF1205; assembly: GCF_020400825.1. Lineage (GTDB taxonomy): Bacteria > Actinomycetota > Actinomycetes > Streptomycetales > Streptomycetaceae > Actinacidiphila. Next base: position 218,074 of record NZ_JAINVH010000002.1, on the reverse strand, counting down.
ACGAAGCCGGCGGACATGTTGTAGATGAAAGCGCCGAGCGTGGCCAGCGCGGTGGCCAGGATCACGTCGATCACGGCGATCACCACGGTGAAGAGCAGGACATGGGACAGGGACAGGAAGGAGACCAGGTCGAAGCCGCCCTTGCCGCCCTGCTTGGAGGTGGTGGCCTCGCTGATCGTATTGCCGACGGTGTTGAAGACGCCGATGGTGTCCAGCACCGACCACAGCACGGCCACCGCCACGATGGAGCAGATGCCCACCGCGATGGACAGCAGGAAGCTGACCTTCATCACCGACCAGGGGTCGGCCTTGGCCACCCGCAGCCGGGCCTTGCGGGTGCGCGGGGCGGTGCGGGCGGCGGCCGGACGGGGCTTGCGCACCCCGGCGGCGGCCTGCCCGTATCCGGACCCGCCGACCGTGCCGGACGTACCGGCGCCGGACGCCGCGGAGGCCGCGGCCATGCCCGACACGCCGGCCGTGCCGGACGTTCCGGAACTCATCGGCGGGGTGGACGGCGGCGGGGGCGCGTACGCCGACGGCGGCTGGTGCGGCTGCCCCGGCTGACGGGCGTCCGTCACTGAGTAACCCCCTTCGCGCGCAGTGCCCCGGTGGGACGGGCCACGGGCACCTCCGGTCGTCCCGGGACCACCCGCGGCGCCCGTGGCTCCACTCACGGCTTACTCCTCCGGTTCGCCGGCCCCGGGCGCCTCGCCCGCGGCCGCAGTGTCATGCTGTGCGGCGTCGGCCACCGTAGTGGCCGCTTCCGGTTCGACCACAACCCCCGTGGCCGACTCCGCTTCCTCCTCCGCCTCGGCGTTGCGTGCGATACCGACGACGGCGTCGCGCTTGGCGAGGTTGATGAGCTGGACGCCCATGGTGTCACGCCCGGTTTCCCGGACACCGTTGACCCGGGTACGGATCACGCCGCCGCTCAGGGTGATGGCGAGGATCTCGTCGCTGTCCTCGACCACCAGGGCCCCGACCAGCGAGCCACGGTCCTCCACGATCTTCGCCGCCTTGATGCCGAGCCCGCCGCGCCCCTGGACCCGGTACTCGTCGACGCGGGTCCGCTTGGCGTAGCCGCCATCGGTGGCGGTGAAGACGAACGTACCCGGCCGCACCACGTTCATGGACAGCAGTTCGTCACCTTCGCGGAAACTCATCCCCTTCACGCCCGAGGTGGCCCGGCCCATCGGCCGCAGCGCCTCGTCGGTGGCGGTGAAGCGGATGCACTGCGCCTTGCGGCTGACCAGCAGCAGGTCGTCCTCGGCGGAGACCAGCTCGGCGCCGATCAGCTCGTCGAAACCGCCCTCCACGTCCGCCTCGCGCAGGTTGATGGCGATCACGCCGCCCGAGCGCGGCGAGTCGTAGTCCTTCAGCGGGGTCTTCTTCACCAGGCCGGACTTGGTGGCGAGCACCAGGTAGGGCGCCGCCTCGTAGTCCTTGATCGCCAGGATCTGCGCGATCCGCTCGTCGGGCTGGAAGGCCAGCAGGTTGGCGACGTGCTGGCCGCGCGCGTCCCGGCCGGCGTCGGGGAGTTCGTACGCCTTGGCGCGGTAGACGCGGCCCTTGTTGGTGAAGAACAGCAGCCACTGGTGGGTGGTCGTCACGAAGAAGTGGTCGACGATGTCGTCCTGCTTCAGCTTGGTGCCGCGTACGCCCTTGCCGCCGCGCTTCTGCGACCGGTAGTCCTCGGTCTTGGTGCGCTTGACGTAGCCGCCGCGGGTGATGGTGACGACGATGTCCTCCTCGGCGATCAGGTCCTCGATGGACATGTCGCCGTCGAAGGGCACCAGCTTGGAGCGCCGGTCGTCGCCGAACTTCTCGACGATGGCCTGCAGTTCCTCGCTGATGATCTGCCGCTGCCGCTCGGGCGAGGCCAGGATGCGGTTGTACTCGTTGATCTTCGCCTGGAGTTCGTCGTGCTCCTGGACGATCTTCTGCCGCTCCAGGGCGGCCAGCCGCCGCAGCTGCATCTCCAGAATCGCGTTGGCCTGGATCTCGTCGATGTCCAGCAGGTCCATCAGGCCGGTGCGGGCGGTGTCGACCGTGTCGCTGCCGCGGATCAGGGCGATGACCTCGTCGATCGCGTCCAGCGCCTTGAGCAGGCCGCGCAGGATGTGCGCCCGCTCCTCGGCCTTGCGCAGCCGGAACCTGGTGCGCCGGACGATGACCTCGATCTGGTGGGTGACCCACAGCTTGATGAACTGGTCGAGCGACAGGGTGCGCGGGACGCCGTCCACCAGCGCCAGCATGTTGGCGCCGAAGTTGGTCTGCAGGTCGGTGTGCTTGTAGAGGTTGTTCAGCACCACCTTGGCGACCGCGTCGCGCTTGAGGACGATCACCAGCCGCTGGCCGGTGCGCGAGGAGGTCTCGTCGCGCACGTCGGCGATCCCGGCGACCCGCCCGTCCTTGACCAGGTCGGCGATCTTCTGAGCCAGGTTGTCCGGGTTGACCTGGTACGGGAGTTCGGTCACGACCAGGCACTGCCGGCCCTGGATCTCCTCGACCTCCACCACCGCGCGCATGGTGATCGAGCCGCGGCCGGTGCGGTACGCGTCCTCGATGCCCTTGCGGCCCACCACCAGCGCGCCGGTCGGGAAGTCGGGGCCCTTGATGCGCTCGATCAGCGCGTCCAGCAGCTCCTCGGGGGAGGCGTCGGGGTTGGCCAGGGCCCACTGCGCGCCCTCGGCCACCTCCCGCAGGTTGTGCGGCGGGATGTTGGTGGCCATGCCGACCGCGATGCCCGCCGAGCCGTTGATCAGCAGGTTGGGGAAGCGCGAGGGCAGGACCGTCGGCTCCTGGTTGCGGCCGTCGTAGTTGTCCTGGAAGTCGACGGTCTCCTCGTCGATGTCCCGGACCATCTCCATCGACAGCGGCGCCATCTTGCACTCGGTGTACCGCATGGCGGCCGCCGGGTCGTTGCCCGGGGAGCCGAAGTTGCCGTTGCTGTCGACCAGCGGCATGCGCATCGACCACGGCTGGGCCAGCCGGACCAGGGCGTCGTAGATGGAGGAGTCGCCGTGCGGGTGGTACGTACCCATGACGTCGCCGACCACGCGGGCGCACTTGTAGAAGCCGCGCTCGGGGCGGTAGCCGCCGTCGTACATCGCGTACAGCACGCGCCGGTGCACCGGCTTGAGGCCGTCGCGGACGTCCGGCAGGGCGCGCGAGACGATGACGGACATCGCGTAGTCGAGATAGCTGCGCTGCATCTCGGTTTCGAGGCCGACGGCCTCGACGCGCAGGGCGATGTCCGTTTCGGTGGTCGTGCCCTCCACGATCCGCGACTCGCTGCCGGGGTCGTCGGGCGCGGGCACGCCGGTGGGGGTTTCGTCGGCCATTGCTGGTCAGAATCCTTTCGATGCGGGCTGGTGCGGGCCGACTCAGATGTCGAGGAAGCGGACATCCTTGGCGTTGCGCTGGATGAAGGAGCGCCGGGCCTCGACGTCCTCGCCCATCAGCACCGAGAACAGGTCGTCGGCCAGGGCGGCGTCGTCGAGCGTGACCTGCCCGAGCACCCGGTGGTCCTGGTCCATGGTGGTGACCCGCAGCTCCTCGGCGTTCATCTCGCCGAGGCCCTTGAAGCGCTGGATGGAGTCCTCGCGGACCCGCTTGCCGTTGTTCCGGCCCAGCTCGATCAGCGCGTCGCGCTCCGCGTCCGAGTAGGCGTACTCGAAGTCGTCCCGGCCCCACTTGATCTTGTACAGCGGCGGGCGGGACAGGTACACGTGCCCGGCCTCGACCAGTGGCCGCATGAAGCGGAACAGGAAGGTCAGCAGCAGGGTGTTGATGTGCTGGCCGTCCACGTCGGCGTCCGCCATGAGGATGATCTTGTGGTAGCGCAGCTTGGCGATGTCGAAGTCCTCGTGCACGCCGGTGCCGAAGGCGGAGATCAGCGCCTGGATCTCCTGGTTCTGCAGGATCTTGTCGAGCCGGGCCTTCTCCACGTTGAGGATCTTGCCGCGGATCGGGAGGATCGCCTGGTACTGCGGGTTGCGGCCGGACTTGGCCGAGCCGCCGGCCGAGTCGCCCTCGACGATGAAGATCTCGCACTTCGTCGGGTCGTTGGACTGGCAGTCGCTGAGCTTGCCGGGCAGCGACGCGGACTCCAGCAGCCCCTTGCGGCGGGTCAGATCCCGGGCCTTGCGGGCGGCGACCCGGGCGGTGGCCGCCTGGATCGACTTGCGGATGATGTCCGACGCCTCGTTCGGGTTGCGGTCCAGCCAGTCGCTGAGGTGCTCGTGGACGACCTTCTGCACGAAGGTCTTGGCCTCGGTGTTGCCCAGCTTGGTCTTGGTCTGGCCCTCGAACTGCGGCTCGCCCAGCTTGACCGAGATGATCGCGGTCAGGCCCTCGCGGATGTCCTCGCCGGTGAGGTTGTCGTCCTTCTCCCGGAGCAGCTTCTTCTCCCGCGCGTAGCGGTTGACCAGGCCGGTCAGGGCCGCGCGGAAGCCCTCCTCGTGGGTGCCGCCCTCGTGGGTGTGGATCGTGTTGGCGAAGCTGTAGACACCCTCGCTGTACTGGTTGTTCCACTGCATCGCGACCTCGACCGACAGCAGCCGCTCCTTGTCCTCCGCCTCGATGTCGATGACGGTGGGGTGGACCAGCTCGCCCTTGCGCGAGTTGAGGTACTTCACGAAGTCGACGATGCCGCCCTCGTAGTGGTACGTGGCGGTGAGCGCCTTGCCCTCCTCGTCCACGTGGTCCGGGCGCTCGTCGGTCAGCGAGATGCGCAGGCCCTTGTTGAGGAAGGCCATCTCCTGGAACCGGCGCGAGAGCGTCTCGAAGCTGTAGTCCGTGGTCTCGAAGATGTCCGGGTCGGCCCAGAAGGTGACCGAGGTGCCGGTGGTCGCGCTCGCCTCGTTCTTGGCCAGCGGCGCGGTGGGCACGCCCAACTTGTAGTCCTGTGTCCAGCGGAAGCCGTCGGTGCGCACCTCGACCGCCACCCGCGTCGACAGCGCGTTGACCACCGAGACGCCGACGCCGTGCAGACCGCCGGAGACCGCGTAACCGCCGCCGCCGAACTTGCCGCCGGCGTGCAGCACGGTCAGGACGACCTCGACGGCGGGCTTGCCCTCGGAGGGCACGATGCCCACCGGGATGCCGCGGCCGTTGTCCACCACGCGCACGCCGCCGTCGGCGAGGATCGTGACGTCGATGGTGTCCGCGTGACCGGCCAGTGCCTCGTCGACCGAGTTGTCGACGACCTCGTACACGAGGTGGTGCAGGCCCCGCTCACCGGTCGAGCCGATGTACATGCCGGGACGCTTGCGCACCGCGTCGAGTCCCTCGAGCACGGTGATCGCGCTGGCGTCGTAGGACTTGTTGGAGTTCTCGTTGAGGTTGCCGGAATCGGCCACGAAGCGCCCTTTCTGGCACAGCACGGCCCACGTCCCGCGTCAGCGGGAACGGCCGTGTCGATCTGGTGTCGTTCTCGTGTCGTACGACATGTTCCGCTGGGGTACCCCTGCCTGGTGCCAGGGGAGGGCGGTGTTGCTTACCAGTCTACCGGTAGCGGCGACATGAATGGGGCTTTGGCGGTACCTGAGTTCCCATGTGCCGCCCAAAACCGCGGTCGCGCGACTCCCTACACGCGACCCGGGGTCCTGGACGGCTCACACGGGCATTCAGGGCTTCCGGCTGTCAACCCCCGGCTACGCTGTGCAGGGATGCCCCGGCCGGCCCGCCGACCTGTGCGGACGCGGCCGCGGCAGGGGTCCGGGGCGGTACGGGCACGGGTGCGCGCGCGGCCCGGGCGAACTCCCGTATCGCTCGTAAGGGGCCGGGTGCGGTCATCCGTACGTATCGCCGGGGCCGCGGCTGCCGGGGGCGCGCAGCCTGCCGTACGAGCGGGTGGGCGCCGCCGGGCCGAGCACCTTGATCGCCGTGACGGTGCCGTGGCCGAGGTCGGCGTTGAGGCGGGCCACCAGGGTCGGGGCCAGCAGCCGCAACTGCGTGGCCCAGGCGGTGGAGTCGCAGGTCACGGTGAGCACCCGTGCCTCCTCGTCGTACCGGTCCGGCGAGCAGTGCAGCGCCACCTCGGGGCCCACGAGCTGTGGCCAGCGGCCCATCACGCCGCCGACCGCGGCGGGGGCTTCCCAGCCGCGCTCGGTGATCAGGCGGTTGATGGCCGCGCCCAGCGGCAGCGGGTCGCGGCCGTCGGCCCGGGCGCCGCTGCGCAGACCACCGCGCCTGGCCTGCTTCTTCTGCACGGCGGCGGCGCCGCGGGCGCGGGCCTGCTCCTTGGCGGCGCGCAGGGCGACGCGGGCGAGGTCCACGCCGGAGGCGGCGGGGCCCGCGGGGCCGAGGGATCCGGCGGATCCGGCGGATCCGATGGATTCGACGGATCCGGCGGGGCCGAGGGGGCCGGCGGGTCCGGCAGGGGGCGACTGTTGACCGAATTGTCCGCTTTGTCGCGCCACTTCGTGATTCTCGTCACTCACAGCCGCTCCACCGCCCCGTTCTCCACCGAGAATCGCGCTCCTCGCAGCACGCCCGGCACGTCGTCGTCCACCGCGGCGGTGACCAGCACCTGCTCGCCCGCTGCCACCAGCTCCGCCAGCCGCACCCGCCGCCGCTCGTCCAACTCGGCGAACACGTCGTCGAGTACGAGCACGGGCTCGCCGCCGTCCGCGCACAGCAGCTCGTACGAGGCCAGCCGCAGCGCGAGCGCGTACGACCACGACTCGCCGTGACTGGCATAGCCCTTCGCGGGCGCCGGGCCCAGATTCAGCACCAGGTCGTCGCGGTGCGGGCCGACCAGCGTCACACCCCGCTCGATCTCCTGGCGCCGAGCCGCGCCCAGCGCCTCCAGCAGCCGCCCGTACAGGTCCTCCCGGCCCGAGGCCCCCGCCAGGCTCCCCCAGTCCTCGGCCGGCGGGATGCCCGCGCCCATCGAGCCGCGGTAGTCCAGGCCGACCGGGCCGCCGCCCGGGGCGAGCTGCTCGTACGCCTTGTCGGTCAGCGGCTGCAGCGCCGCCACCAGGTCCAGGCGGTGTGCCAGCAGCTCGGCGCCGGCCCGTGCCAGGTGCTGGTCCCAGATGTCGAGGGTGGAGAGATCCCCCGCAGACTTCGTCGCGGGAGGTGCCCCCAGGCCCTTGCCGCCGTGCCTGCGGGCCAGCGCGGCGGTCTTGAGCAGCGTGTTGCGCTGCTTGAGCACCCGGTCGTAGTCGCCGCGGACCCCCGCGAGCCGGGGCGCGCGGGCGGTGATCAGCTCGTCGAGGAAGCGCCGCCGCTCGCCCGGGTCGCCCTTGACCAGGGCCAGGTCCTCGGGGGCGAACAGCACGCTGCGGACGATGCCCAGCACGTCACGCGGCCGGGCCGGGGAGGAGCGGTTGATCCTGGCGCGGTTGGCGCGGCCCGGGTTGATCTCCAGCTCGACCAGTTGGCGCCGGTCGCCCTGCGCGACCTGGGCGCGGATCACGGCCCGCTCGGCTCCGATCCGGACCAGCGGGGCGTCGGAGGCGACCCGGTGGCTGCCGAGCGTGGCCAGGTAGCCGACCGCCTCGACCAGGTTGGTCTTGCCCTGGCCGTTGGGCCCCACGAAAACCGTGACGCCCGGGTCGAGGGGGACCTCGGCCCGGGCGTAGGAGCGGAAGTCGGCGAGCGAAAGGTGCGTGACGTGCATCGCGTTGCTGGCGCGCCGGACGCGCCGACCTCCCTGCTGTTACTCGCTGCTGCTATTCGGCGGCGGTCACCGCGTGGCCGCCGAACTCGTTGCGCAGCGCGGCGATCATCTTCATCTGCGGCGAGTCGTCCTGGCGGGACGAGAAGCGGGCGAACAGGGAGGCGGTGATCGCCGGCAGCGGCACCGCGTTGTCGATCGCGGCCTCGACCGTCCACCGGCCCTCACCGGAGTCCTGGGCGAAGCCCCTGAGCTCGTTGAGGTGCTCGTCCTTGTCCAGCGCGTCCACGGCCAGGTCCAGCAGCCAGGAGCGGATGACGGTGCCGGCCTTCCACGAGCGGAAGACCTCGCGGACGTCGGTGACCGAGTCCACGGCCTCCAGCAGTTCCCAGCCCTCGGCGTAGGCCTGCATCATCGCGTACTCGATGCCGTTGTGCACCATCTTGGCGAAGTGGCCCGCGCCGACCTTGCCCGCGTGCACCGCGCCGTACTCGCCCTCGGGCTTGAGCGCGTCGAAGAACGGCTGCGCCTTGGCGACATCGTCCTCGGTGCCGCCGTACATCAGGGCGTAACCGTTGGCCAGGCCCCACACGCCGCCGGAGACGCCGCAGTCGACGAAGCCGATGCCCTTGGCGCCCAGCTGCTCGGCGTGCTTCTCGTCGTCCGTCCAGCGCGAGTTGCCGCCGTCGACGACCAGGTCGCCCGGCGAGAGCAGCTCGCCCAGCTCGTCGATGGTGGACTGGGTGGGGCCGCCGGCCGGGACCATCACCCACACCACGCGCGGCGCCTGCAGCGAGTCCACAAGCTCCTTCAGGCTGTGGACATCGGCGAGGTCCGGGTTCCTGTCGTACCCGATGACGGTGTGGCCCGCGCGGCGGATGCGCTCACGCATGTTGCCGCCCATCTTGCCGAGACCGATGAGACCGAGCTGTGCCATCACTGACCCTTCGTCCGAAACGTCCGAATAATCCGGAATATGCGAACCGCTCGGACTGCCCGAACCGTTCGACGCGAACTGCTCCCTTGACCTGAGAACGAGCCTACGTCGGCCGGTCGCGAGCCGTTCGACCGGACGCCCCGGTCGAACTCGGCGAGGCCGCCGCCCGACCGCTCGCGGCACCGATCGGCCGCGCCCGGGCGGCCCCGACCCGGCCGCCCGGATCCCGGCCCGTCGTGCCGGCCCGCCAGGCCGGCACGGCCGCGGTCCGGCACGGGCTCAGCCGGACAGGCGCACCGGCATGATCAGGTACTTGTACGCATCGTCGGCCTCGGCGTCGACCGCCGGGCGGCCGCTGAGCAGCGCCGGCTTGGTCGAGGTCGTGAAGGAGAGCTGGGCGACCGGGGAGTCGATCGCGCTCAGTCCGTCGAGCAGGAAGGTCGGGTTGAAGGCGATCGAGATGTCGTCGCCGTCCAGCTTGGCGTCGACCCTTTCCACAGCCTGTGCGTCGTCGCTGGAACCGGCCTCCAGGGTCAGCACGCCCTGCTCGAAGCTCAGCCGCACCGGAGTGTTGCGCTCGGCCACCAGGGAGACGCGCTTGACCGCCTCGACGAAGGGCGCGGTCTCGATCACCGCCACCGAGGCGAACTCGGTGGGGAAGAGCGTGCGGTACTTGGGCAGGTCGCCCTCCAGCAGCCTGGTGGTCGTCCGGCGCCCGGCGCCCTCGAAACCGATCAGGCCCTCGCCCGCGCCGGACCCGGCGAGCGCGATGGCGACGGTGTCACCGCTGGTCAGCGACTTGGCGGTGTCCAGCAGGGTCTTGGCGGGCACCAGGGCGACGGCCGAGATGTCGGACTGCTCGGGCTTCCACAGGAACTCACGGACCGCGAAGCGGTAGCGGTCGGTGGCGGCGAGGGTCACCGTGTCGCCCTCGATCTCGATCCGCACACCGGTGAGCACCGGCAGGGTGTCGTCGCGGCCGGCCGCGATGGCCACCTGGGCGGCCGCGGCGGCGAAGACCTCGCCGGGGACGGTGCCGGAGGCGGTGGGCATGGCGGGCAGCGCCGGGTACTCCTCCACAGGCAGGGTGTGGAGGGTGAACCGCGAGCTGCCGCAGACGACGGTGGCCCGCACGCCGTCCGTGGAGATCTCGACAGGGCGGTTGGGCAGCGCCCGGGAGATGTCGGCGAGCAGCCGGCCGGAGACCAGCACGGTGCCCTCCTCGTCCACCTCCGCGTCCACCGCGACCCGGGCCGAGACCTCGTAGTCGAAGCCGGACAGGCTGAGCCTGCCCTCCTCGGCCCGCAGCAGCAGGCCCGCCAGGACGGGCACCGGGGGACGTGCCGGGAGGCTGCGAGCCGCCCAGGCCACCGCTTCGGCGAGTACGTCGCGCTCCACCCGGATCTTCACCGGAACCGCCTCCTGCTTGTTGCTGTCTGTCGGGGACCAGTCTGACGCACAGGACTGACACTCGGTGGCGGTTGGCGTCAAGCCGGGGGCAAGGGTCCGGGACGGCTCCGGGCCGAGTTGTGCACAGCCCCCACTTCGAATCGAGTTCCGGGCTCTCTACTCGTAGCAGTAGTAGTAGGGGTTGTGGATACCGTGGATAAGTGGTTCCGGCGCAGGTCAGAGCGCGTTTTTTATCCACACTGCCTGTGGACGGGAGCGGTGGAAAACCACCTGCCTCTGTGGACAGCCGAAAGTTGTCCACACGCGATTCACAGGCAGCCCGGAGTTCTCCCCAGGTGTGTCCCCAGAAATACCCAGGTTCTCCCCAGGCCAACCCACCGCCTTGGTGTGATGCCTTTCACTCTCCCGTGGGACAGACGGCATTTCGTTGCCGAACAGTGGACAAAGGTGTGGAGAACCCGGCCTCTCCTGTGCACAACCGGCTCCATCCTGTGGGTGACGTGTGGACAACCGGCCGGGGGCCTCTGTGGGCACCCGCATGGTCCACAGTCTGTGGATTCCGGTTACCCACATATCCACACCCCGGTGAGCAGGGCGGATGATCAGGGACGAGGGCCGCCTGTGGAGAAAACGGGGACAACTCGGATGTCCCCAGGGTGTGGAAACGGCGATCGCCGCGATCCTGTGGAGAAGTGGGCCGCGGCGACAGGTAATCGAACAGGCGGGACGTAGGTTCGGGGGGCCGCAGGGGCGGCAAGCAGGGGAGAACGCGCCGCCGGGAGAAGCCGGCCGCGTGAGCGCGTGAGCGCGTGAGCGCGAGGGGAGGCCGGGAGAGCGCGAGGAGGGGGCGCCGGGACGCCGGGACCGTGTGAGAGGACGCCGGGACCGTGTGAGAGGACGCCGGGACGCCGGGAGAGCCCGCGGGCGTCAGCTCTTGATGCGGTTGGTGAGCTCGGTCACCTGGTTGTAGATGGACCGGCGCTCGGCCATCAGCGAGCGGATCTTGCGGTCGGCGTGCATCACCGTCGTGTGGTCGCGGCCGCCGAACAGCGCGCCGATCTTGGGCAGCGACAGGTCGGTCAGCTCGCGGCACAGGTACATGGCGATCTGCCGGGCCGTGACCAGCACCCGGCTGCGTGAGGAGCCGGACAGGTCGTCCACGTTGAGCCCGAAGTACGCGGCGGTCTCGGCCATGATGGCGCTGCCGCTGATCTCGGGCACGGAGTCCTCGCCGCCCGGAATCAGGTCCTTCAGCACGATCTCGGTGAGCTGCAGGTCCACCGGCTGCCGGTTGAGGCTGGCGAAGGCGGTCACCCTGATCAGCGCGCCCTCCAGCTCGCGGATGTTCCGCGAGATGCGCGAGGCGATGAACTCGAGCACCTCGGGCGGCGCGTTCAGCTGCTCCTGCACCGCCTTCTTGCGCAGGATCGCGATACGGGTCTCCAGCTCGGGCGGCTGCACGTCCGTGATCAGGCCCCACTCGAACCGGTTGCGCAGCCGGTCCTCCAGGGTGATGAGCTGCTTGGGCGGCCGGTCCGAGGACAGAACGATCTGCTTGTTGGCGTTGTGCAGCGTGTTGAAGGTGTGGAAGAACTCCTCCTGCGTCGACTCCTTCTGCGCCAGGAACTGGATGTCGTCGACCAGCAGGATGTCCATGTCCCGGTACCGCTTGCGGAACGCGTCCGCCTTGCCGTCCCGGATGGAGTTGATGAACTCGTTGGTGAACTCCTCCGAGCTCACGTACCGCACCCGGGTGCCCGGGTAGAGGCTGCGGGCGTAGTGCCCGATGGCGTGCAGCAGGTGGGTCTTGCCGAGCCCGGACTCGCCGTAGATGAACAGCGGGTTGTACGCCTTGGCCGGCGCCTCCGCGACCGCGACGGCCGCGGCGTGCGCGAAGCGGTTGGAGGCACCGATGACGAAGGTGTCGAAGAGGTACTTCGGGTTCAGCCGCGCGGTCGGCTCCACGCTGCCGCCACCGCTGCCGGAGCCGTTCCCGGAGGCCGACCCGTTCCCGGGGCCGCCGGGCGCGCCCGCGCCGATCGGACCGGCACCGGGGCCGGGCCCGCCCGCGCCCGGTGAGGACGGCGGCTCCGGCCGGGACGGCGGGCCCGCGGGCGGCTGGTAGCCCGCGGCCGGGGACCCGTACGGCTGCCGGCCGCCGGGCTGCCCCTGGTGCGGGACGGTGGGGAAGTCGTAGCCGCCGTGCGACCCCTCGTACCCCTCGCGCGGGCTCTCGTACGGCGCGCGGTCGGGATAGCCGGGTGACGGCGGCGGCGCCCCCCAGCCCCCGAGCCGCGGCTGCTGCCAGTCGGGCCGGTCCTGGGAGTCGCGGTGATCCTGGGGGTCGCGGTGGTCCTGCCGTTCCCCGTACGCGGACCGCATCCGCGGCGCGTCGCCGGTGTCGTACGACTCCTGCTGCGGGACCTGCGGCGGCTGCGGGATCTGCGGGGACGGCGAGCCGTGCGGGAACGCCTGCTGCCCGGGATGCCCGTCGTCCTGCGGCTGCTCGGCGCGCTCCGGCTGCGCGGGCTGGGCGAAGCGCTGCGGCTGCGACCGCTCCTGCGCGGGAGCCTGCTCCTGGTCGCCGCCGGAGGCCACCGCGATCGCGATCCCGACAGGGTGACCGAACTCACGGCTGAGCACGTCGGTGATCAGCGGCATGAGCCGTCCCTCAAGGACGCTCTTGGCGAACTCGTTGGGCGCCGAGAGCACCGCCGTGCCGGCCACCAGGGCCAGCGGCTGGGTGCGCTTGAGCCACTCCGCGTCCTTGGGCTTGAGGTCCTCGCTCTCCACCAGCAGCTTCTGGAGCACCCGAGGCCACACTGCGGCAAGATCGGCAGTCACGTCGGCCACAGTGCACGCTCTCTCGGTCGCTGGGTGGTGCTGAGAACTCCCGCGAAAGTGTGGTCCTGATGCGGGGCGGGAAGAGTACGGGGTTCGGCTCCGGGTTCCGGTAGGCCGGTCCGGCCACGGTAGTCAGGGCGGCCTGCGCGGTTCAAGTCGTTGTCCACAGGCTGTGTACAAATGGCGGAGCGGTGCCTGCGGGTTTGACCGGATGGCCCAGCCGCACGTACCGTATCGAGGTCGAGTTGTCGATGGCTGCTGCCGCCTGCCTACTGATGGGCGAAGGATCCCCGGGTACTCCCGGACGATCGTCAAAGCGGTACACCCGACTGGTCCGCGAGCTTTTCGTGGGCGCACGGTGACAGCCAGGCGACGCCCCGCCGGACCGAACTTTTCTGGAGCCCCCGAGTGAGCAAGCGCACCTTCCAGCCGAACAACCGCCGTCGTGCGAAGACCCACGGCTTCCGCCTGCGTATGCGCACCCGCGCCGGCCGCGCCATCGTCGCGAACCGTCGCAGCAAGGGTCGCGCCCGCCTGTCCGCCTGATCCGCCACCCAGGTCTCATGCCGTGCTGCCCACCGAGAATCGGCTGAGGCGGCGGCAGGACTTCGCGGAAGCGGTCCGCCGCGGACGCCGGGCCGGCCGGCCGCTGCTGGTCGTACACCTGCGCCGCGACGCGACCGGCCGCCTGGATGCGACGGACGCCACACACCCGCACGAGCCGGGGGGGACCGCCCCTCCGGCACGTGCGGGTTTCGTCGTGAGCAAGGCGGTCGGCGGTGCCGTGCAGCGCAATCTGGTCAAACGACGCCTACGTCACTTGGTCAGGGAGCGGATGTCCCTGCTGCCCCCCGGTAGCCTTGTGGTAGTACGCGCGCTGCCAGGAGCCGGCGGCGCGGACCACGCACAGCTGGCCCTCGACCTGGACGCCGCCTTCCAGCGGCTTCTGGGCCGTGACGCCCAGGGCGACGCCGAGGGGAGGGTGGCTCGGTGAAATATCCGCTGCTGGCACTCATCAAGCTGTACCAGTGGACGATCAGTCCACTGCTCGGCCCGGTGTGCCGCTACTACCCCTCGTGCTCGCACTACGGCTACACGGCCATCGACCGGCACGGCGCGATCAAGGGCACCGCCCTGACCGCGTGGCGCATTCTGCGGTGCAACCCATGGTCGCCGGGCGGTGTGGACCACGTCCCGCCGCGCAAGCGACCGCCGTGGCATGAACTGCTGCGCCGCCACCTGCGGGGCGGCTCCGACGGGCCCGTCACGCCCGAGCCCACCGGACCCTCTCACGCCCAAGGAGCCTGACCGTGGGGATCTTGAACCCCCTGTACGACGCCGTTTCATGGATCATCGTCCAGTTCCACTCGTTCTACAGCCTCATGTTCGACAAGGACAGTGGCTGGGCCTGGGGACTGTCGATCGTCTCCCTGGTGGTCCTGATCCGGATCTGCCTGATCCCGCTGTTCGTCAAGCAGATCAAGTCGACGCGGAACATGCAGGCGCTCCAGCCCAAGATGAAGGCGATCCAGGAGCGCTACAAGAACGACCGGCAGAAGCAGTCCGAAGAGATGATGAAGCTGTACAAGGAGACGGGCACCAACCCGCTCTCCTCGTGCCTTCCGATCCTCGCCCAGTCGCCGTTCTTCTTCGCGCTGTACCACGTGCTGAGCAACATCGCCAAGGGTCACCAGGTGGGCGTCCTCACCCAGGCGCAGGTCGACAGCGGGCAGGCGGCGCACATCTTCGGCGCCCCCCTGGCGGCGAAGTTCACCGACAGCGCGGCCAAGGCCGCCGAGCTGGGGTCCACGCTGACCAACGTCCGGGTCGTCACGATCCTGATGATCATCCTGATGTCGGCGTCGCAGTTCTACACGCAGCGCCAGCTCATGACGAAGAACGTGGACATGACGGTGAAGACGCCGTTCATGCAGCAGCAGAAGATGCTGATGTACGTCTTCCCGCTGATCTTCGCGGTCTTCGGCATCAACTTCCCGGTCGGTGTCCTGATCTACTGGCTGACCACCAACGTCTGGACCATGGGCCAGCAGATGTTCGTCATTCGGCGCAACCCGACCCCGGGCAGCCTCGCCTTCCAGCAGCGCCAGGAGCGGCTGCGGGCCAAGGGCAAGCTGGTGGAGCCGCCGGAGGAGGTCAAGGCCAAGGCGGCGGTCGAGGCAGCCCGGGCGAACCGCTCCCAGCCCAAGCGGCAGAGCAAGGCGCAGCGGACGTCGGGTGCCGGCACGGCGAGGACGGGCGGCGGCGCGCCGCGGGCGGGCGCGGCCAAGGACGCCCCGGACACGGAGTCCGGCTCCGGTGCCGACTCCGCCAACGCCGAGGACGCGAGCTCCGGCTCGGGTACGGGTACGGACGCCGGCGCCGGGACCGCGAAGGCGGCCGGTGCCCCCAAGGCGGGTCAGGGCGCTCGCAAGCCGGGGGCTCCACGGGCGGGGAAGCAGGGCGGCGGCGCGCCGCGCAAGCAGCCCGGCCAGCCCGGTGACGCCAAGGCCAAGCCGAGCAACCTGTCCAAGAAGAAGTAAGAGGAGAGTCCAGGCGTGAGCGACGTCAACACCAGCACCGCACCCGACAGCGGCTCGTCCGCGACTCTGACCCGCCTGGAGCAGGAGGGCGAGATCGCGGCGGACTACCTGGAGGGCCTGCTGGACATCGCCGACCTCGACGGTGACATCGACATGGACGTCGAGGGCGAGCGCGCCTCGGTGTCGATCATCGGCGAGGGCACCAGTCGTGAGCTGAACAAGCTGGTGGGGCGGGACGGCGAGGTGCTGGAGGCGCTGCAGGAGCTGACCCGGCTCGCGGTGCACCGGGAGACCGGTGAGCGCAGCAGGCTGATGCTGGACATCGCCGGGTTCCGGGCCCGCAAGCGCGCCGAGCTGACGAAGCTGGGCACGAGCGCGGCCGCGGAGGCCGAGGAGACCGGCGCGCCGGTGAAGCTGGAGCCGATGACGCCGTTCGAGCGGAAGGTCGTGCACGACGCGGTGGCCGCTGCCGGGCTGCGCA
This sequence comes from Streptomyces sp. HPF1205, assembly GCF_020400825.1. Classification (GTDB taxonomy): domain Bacteria; phylum Actinomycetota; class Actinomycetes; order Streptomycetales; family Streptomycetaceae; genus Actinacidiphila. Next base: position 202,235 of record NZ_JAINVH010000002.1, on the reverse strand, counting down.
GCGAGTCCGAGGGCGAGGAGCCGCACCGCCGGGTGGTCGTCCTCCCCGCCTGAGAACCGTCGCCGTCGCCACCGGCCCCGTCTGTTCAGCAGGCGGGGCCGCGGCTTGTGAGTCCGGCGCCGTGTAGTAAGCCTGAACGTATAAGCCCGGTGGAACCTAGGAAAGGACCGCCCCCGTGACCGAGGCTGCAGCGGAGCTTCCCGCGCCGCCGGAGCAGGCCAGGACACTCTTCGGCGACCGGTTCGCCGATGCCGTGCGCTATGCCGAGCTGCTCGCCGACCCGGGTGTGCGGCGCGGTCTGATCGGCCCTCGGGAGGTGCCGCGGCTGTGGGAGCGGCACCTGCTGAACTGCGCGGTGCTGTCCGAGGTGATCGACCCGGACGTGTCGGTGTGCGACGTCGGTTCCGGCGCCGGGCTGCCCGGCATCCCGCTGGCCCTGCTCCGGCCGGACCTGTCGATCACCCTCCTGGAGCCTTTGCTGCGCAGGACGACCTTCCTGGAGGAGGTCGTCAAACTGCTGGGGCTGGCCAATGTGACGGTGGTCCGCGGCCGGGCCGAGGAAGTGATGGGCAAGCTGCCTCCCGTGGACGTGGTGACCGCGCGGGCCGTGGCGCCGCTGGAGCGGCTTGCCGGGTGGGGGCTGCCGCTGCTGCGTCCGCACGGCGAGATGGCCGTCCTCAAGGGGGACACCGCCGAGGAGGAACTGAAGGCGGCCCGTGCCGCCCTGCACCGGCTCGGCGCGGTGGATGCCACGATCGTCCAGGTGGGCGAGGGCGTCGTGGACCCGCTGTCCACAGTTGTACGAGTGGTGGTGGGCGAGAGCCCGGGCGGAGTGCGTGCGGCGACCCGGCGGGCGAAGGCGGCCCGTGCGAGCCGGGCACCCCGTGGTGGAACGGGCCGCCGGCGCCGCTGACCTCACGGTAGTGGTGTGGGCCGGGAGTCCCGTGGGGGCGGTTTCCGGGTCGCCAAATACACCATACAAACGACCAAACCGACATAAATCGGAGTGTCGGCGGTCGAAATGGTCGCGGCGCTCGTCATCGTGTTCCACGTGAAACGTCGCTCACTGCTTCCAGGCGTACTCAGCCGAGGTCGTGCCGCGGCTGAGGCGCGCGCCAATAGACCCGCTAAAACGACCGGCCCTGTGGATAATTCCCGGGATTTATCCACAGGTGGCCGGGGCTCGCTGGTTCAGCACCCCTCAGGCATGGCAGGCTCTTCTCATCGCGAGCCTGAAGTCGAGGAGAGTGAGTCCTTGCGGTCCGACGCCAACATCGCGGGGCCGATGGCCGATCCGGTCCCCGGTCCCCGCTCTGCTGAAACAGCCGGGGGACCCGTGTCCGGGCCCCCGGGGTTCGGGGGCGATGTTTCACGTGAAACATTGCCTCCCATGGATGACACCCCCATCGGTCGCGCTGCCCAGTTGGCTGTCGAAGCGCTCGGCCGTGCCGGTGCGGGGCTCCCCCGACCACCCCAGACCCGGGTGATGGTGGTTGCCAACCAGAAGGGTGGGGTCGGCAAGACCACCACCACGGTCAACCTGGCCGCCTCGCTCGCCCTCCATGGTGGGCGGGTCCTGGTCATCGACCTCGACCCCCAGGGAAACGCCTCCACCGCCCTGGGCATCGACCACCACTCCGAAGTCCCTTCCATCTACGACGTGTTGGTGGAGAGCAAGCCGCTCTCGGACGTCGTGCAGCCGGTAGCCGATGTGGAGGGGCTGTTCTGCGCTCCCGCCACGATCGACCTCGCGGGAGCCGAGATCGAACTCGTCTCCCTGGTCGCCCGAGAGAGCCGGCTGCAGAAGGCCATCGAGTCCTACGAGCAGCCGCTCGACTACATCCTCATCGACTGCCCGCCCTCACTCGGCCTGCTCACGGTCAACGCCTTGGTGGCCGGCGCCGAAGTGGTCATCCCGATCCAGTGCGAGTACTACGCGCTGGAGGGACTGGGCCAGTTGCTGAAGAACGTGGACCTGGTCCGTGCGCACCTCAATCCGCGGCTGCACGTCTCCACGATTCTGCTGACCATGTACGACGGCCGGACCCGGCTGGCGTCCCAAGTAGCGGAGGAGGTGCGCACCCACTTCGGCAAGGAGGTGCTGCGTACCAGCATTCCGCGGTCGGTCCGTATCTCGGAGGCGCCCAGCTACGGTCAGACCGTCCTGACCTACGACCCGGGCTCCAGCGGCGCACTGTCGTACCTGGAGGCGGCCCGGGAGATGGCCCTGCGTGGCCTGCCCGGCGGCGTCTCCGTCGAATACGACCCGAACGGTGCTTACGCACCGCAGGGCGAGCACAGCGAGCACAACCCGCACAGCATGTCGGAGGGGATCCAGTGAGTGATCGACGCAGAGGGCTCGGCCGTGGTCTCGGCGCGCTGATCCCCGCCGCGCCGCAGTCGACGAGTACGTCACCCGCGGCCGTTCCTGTCCTCGCGCCCGATCGTGGCGTCGCGGCGGCCAAGGTGGCCGGCCTGGTGGACCGCAGGCCGCCCGAGGCCGGTGCGCCGTCGGTGGACATCCCGGTTTCACGTGAAACGGAGCCGGACGCTTCGCCGTCGTCGGCTCCGAAGGTCCCGGTGACCGGTGCCTACTTCGCCGAGCTGGAGCTGGGGCTCATCACCCCGAACCCGCGTCAGCCACGTGAGGTCTTCGACGAGGACGCCCTGAACGAGCTCATCATCTCCATCAAGGAGGTGGGTCTGCTGCAGCCGGTGGTGGTGCGGCAGATCGGCACCGACCGCTATGAGCTCATCATGGGCGAACGTCGCTGGCGGGCCTGCAAGGAGGCCGGCCTGGAGCGGATTCCCGCGATCGTCCGCGACACGGACGACGAGAAGCTTCTCCTGGACGCCCTTCTGGAGAACCTGCACAGGGCACAGCTCAACCCGCTGGAAGAAGCGGCGGCCTACGACCAGTTGCTGCGTGACTTCGCCTGCACCCACGAGCAGTTGGCGGACCGGATCGGGCGCTCGCGCTCCCAGGTCTCCAACACGCTGCGGCTGCTGAAGCTGTCGGCTCCCGTACAGCGGAAGGTCGCGGCCGGGGTGATCTCCTTCGGGCACGCCCGGGCACTGCTGGCCCTGGAGGACCCCGAGGAGCAGGACAAGCTGGCGCTGCGCATCGTGGCCGAGGGTCTGTCCGTGCGTACGGTCGAGGAAATCGTCACGCTCATGAACAGCGAGCCGACGGCCCCTCGCAAAGCCGCGGCTCCCCGGGCCGGCCGCCGGGTGTCCCCGGCGCTGACCCATCTGGCCTCGCGGCTGTCCGACAGGTTCGACACCAGGGTGAAGGTCGACCTCGGTCAAAAGCGGGGAAAGATCGTCGTGGAGTTCGCCTCGATAGAGGACCTGGAGCGCATCCTGGGAACGATGGCACCCGGCGAGGGCAAGGTGCTGGAGAGCACGCTGGACGAGGAGTCCGAGGACGACACCGAATGAGGCGGCGGCACCCCGGTGGGAACCGCCGGGGTGCCTGAGGGCACGGTTGGTGCACGGCAGAAATGGGGTCCAGGCCACATGGGACGTCGGCTCGTACCACTCACACTGGACAACCTTCCGGATCTACCCAAGCCGTGCCGCCGCTGTGTCTTCTGGGAACTGGACCCCGTCAGCGGTGAAGCCGCCGTCCAGACCGGCAGGCCCGAGCTGGAGAAGGAGGCGTGGATCTCGGCGGTCCTGCTGGAGTGGGGCTCCTGCGGCCGGGTCGTCTACGTCGACGAGGTCCCGGCCGGGTTCGTTCTGTACGCCCCGGCCGCCTACGTCCCCCGCTCCACCGCCTTTCCCACCAGTCCCGTTTCGGGGGACGCCGTTCAGCTCATGACCGCCCGGATCCTGCCCGGGTATCAGGGCCAGGGCATCGGGCGGGTGCTGGTGCAGACCGTTGCCAAGGATCTGGTCCGCCGGGGCTTCAAGGCCATAGAGGCGTTCGGCGACGCGAAATGGGAGGGCCCGTCGTGCGTGCTGCCCGCCGACCACCTGACGGCGGTGGGCTTCAAGACCGTACGCCCTCACCCGCGCTACCCCCGGCTGCGACTGGAACTGCGCTCGACGATCTCCTGGAAGGAAGACGTCGAGATGGCGATCGACCGGCTGCTGGGCGCGGTACAGAAGGAGCCGGCTCTGCGACCGCTGTAGAGGCGAGGATGTCAGGGCCGGTGGGGAACCGGTGGGAAACCGGAAACGACGAAGGCGGGCGATGTTCCACGTGGAACATCGCCCGCCTTCGTGTGGTGCGACACGCTGCCTGTGCGGGCGCGTGCGAGGCGGTTGCTCAGCCGATGAAGTCGGCCAGGTCACGCTCCAGGGCGGCCTTGGGCTTGGCGCCGACGATGGTCTTCGCGACCTCACCGCCCTTGTAGACGTTCAGGGTCGGGATGGACATGACGCCGTACTTGGCCGCGGTCGCCGGGTTCTCGTCGATGTTGAGCTTGACGATGGTGATCTGGTCCGCGTGCTGGGCGGCAATCGCCTCCAGGGAGGGGGCGATCTGGCGGCACGGGCCGCACCACTCGGCCCAGAAGTCCACCAGGACGGGCTTGTCGCTGGCGAGCACCTCCTCGGCGAAGGTGTCGTCGGTCACGTGCTTGATGTTGCCGGCCACGGCTGTCTCCTCAGGTGTTCGGACGGTGATTCGTGCGGGTGGGTACGCGGTCGGTCAGACGGTGGTGGTGACGGCGGTGGTCTTCTCGGCGTCGGCGAGCGCCGCCAGGTACCGCTCGGCGTCCAGAGCGGCGGAGCAACCGGTGCCGGCCGCGGTGATCGCCTGTCGGTAGGTGTGGTCCACGACGTCTCCGGCGGCGAAGACACCGGGAATGTTGGTACGGGTACTGGGCGCCTGCACGGTGAGGTAGCCCTCGGCGTCCAGGTCGAGCACGCCCTTGAACAGCTCGCTCCGCGGGTCGTGGCCGATCGCGATGAACAGACCCGTGACGGGAAGTTCGGAGGTCTCACCGGTCTTGGTGTTGCGCAGGGTCAGCCCGGAGAGCTTGCCGTCACCGTTGATCGCGGCGACCTCGCTGTCCCACACGAAGGAGATCTTCGGGTCGGCGAAGGCACGCTCCTGCATCGCCTTGGACGCCCGCAGCGTGTCCCTGCGGTGCACGATCTTCACGGACTTGGCGAAGCGGGAGAGGAAGGTGGCCTCCTCCATCGCGGTGTCGCCGCCGCCGATCACGACGATGTCGTGGTCGCGGAAGAAGAAGCCGTCACAGGTGGCACACCACGAGACGCCGCGCCCGGAGAGCTGGTCCTCGTTGGGGAGGTTCAGCTTGCGGTGCTGCGAGCCGGTCGCCACGATCACGGCCTTCGCCCGGTGGACGGTGCCCGAGGTGTCGGTGACGGACTTGATGTCGCCGGTGAGGTCGACCGCGGTCACGTCGTCCGCCACGAGCTCGGCGCCGAACCGCTCGGCCTGTGCGCGCATGTTGTCCATCAGGTCCGGTCCGAGGATGCCGTCACGGAACCCCGGGAAGTTCTCGACCTCCGTGGTGTTCATGAGCGCACCACCCGCGGTGACCGAGCCCTCGAAGACCAGAGGGTTGAGAGAGGCACGCGCGGTGTAGAGCGCCGCGGTGTACCCCGCGGGCCCGGAACCGATGATGATCACGTTACGGACGTCGCTCACGTGTATTCCTCGTCTCTGCGAACTGCTGCGGGCCCTGGCTGGACTCTCGTTCCTGCCTAACGGATCCTACGGGTCCGGCATTCCCAGGGCCCCGCACCGCTCGCAGGTGGTCCTCGCCTGGGTCCTAACGGGCGTAGGTGGCCCGGAACAGCACCGTGCCGGGGCTCGTGGAGGAGCACGAGGCGTTGACGACGTAGGCGTCCACCGTGCGGTCGGACCCAGGATGCGGCAGGACCACGAGGTAGGCGTCCGTCCCCTGGAAGGGCTCACGCGCGGTCGCGAGGGGCTGCTGGATGCGGTGGGTCGCCTTCAGGACGCATGCCGGAACGGGCGAGGCCTTGTCCGGAGCATAAGGGGTGCCGTCGGCGCGGTCGCTGAACATCGGGGTGTTGGCCCGGCCGGCCGACCTGTCACCGAGCAGGTGCCGCACCTGGGAGCCGACCTGCGCGGACACTCCGGAGCCGCCGGACGATGCCGCCACGCTGCTGTCCTGCGAAGCGTCGCTGCTCCCGGACTCCACGGCCGCGTAGACGATGCCGCCCAGAGCCAGGGCTGCGACGGCCGAGACCGAGGCGATCAGGGTGCGTCCCCGCCGGCGAAGCCCCGCCGGGTGGCCCTTCCCACCGGATGTCCGGCCGGGACCCGCGGGAGTCCCGGCACGACCGCCTGGTCCCGTGGGGGCGTCGGACCGGCCTGCCGGAGCGGTCGGTGTTCCACGTGGAACATCGACCGGGGTTTCACGCTTGACCGGTGTTCCACGTGGAACACCGGCCCGGCCCTCTGCCAGGTGTGCCTCGGCCGCGAGCGCGGCGTCGATCCGTCCGACGATGTCGTCGGGCATCCGCTCCGGTTCCGGCAGGTCGCCGAGCAGCCCCCGGATGTCCTCCAGGGAGGCCAGTACGTCCGCGCAAAGGTCGCAGTCCGCCAGATGTTCCCTGACCTCGGCGGCGCGCTCAGGTGCCAGCAGGCCCTCGGACAGGGAGGAGATCTCGTCGACCTCCGGATGCGCATCCGTACCCTTCGTCGATGTCACCGGTGGCCACCTCCGCCCTTCTCCGCTCCCGTCTCTGGGACGGGGGTCCCCTCCGCCTGGTTCCGTTCCATGGCAGTGGCGGGGTTTTCCCGGGCACCGCCGCCTGCCCGCAGGTGGGCCAGGAGCGGCAGGAGCCGGGCCCGGCCGCGGGCACATCTGCTCTTCACCGTGCCCGTCGGCACCTCCAGGACTTCGGCGGCTTCGGCGACGGGGTATCCCTGCATGTCGACCAGGACGAGTGCGGCCCGCTGGTCGGCTGGCAAAGTGGCGAGCGCGGCCAGCAGCTCCCGGTGCAGTTCGTCCCGCTCGGCGGGCGCCTCGGCGGACTCGTGCGGCTCCAGGAGGGCCTCGAAGGTCTCCTCTTCCGCCATGGGCGCGGTCCGGCGGGTGGCGGCCCTGCGGGCCCGGTCCAGGCAGGCGTTCACCGTGATCCGGTGCAGCCAGGTCGTGACGGCCGACTGGCCGCGGAAGGTATGGGCCGCCCGGAACGCCGACACCAGCGCGTCCTGGACGGCGTCGGCGGCTTCCTCACGGTCGCCCAGCGTGCGCAGGGCGACCGCCCACAGCCGATCGCGGTGCCGCCGGACGAGTTCCCCGAAGGCGTCGGGGTCGCCGGCGACGTGACGGGCGAGGAGCTCGGCGTCACCCACGCCGCCGAGCCGGTTGTCCTCCACGACCAGATTCCCCCGTCCGCCGCTCGTTCAGCCCACGACGTGGATTTCGGAGATCTTGCCTCGGTAGCTGCCGTCCGCGGCCGGCGGGAGCTTGGTCAGCCAGACCAGCAGGTAGCGGGAGGTCACTTTACTCGGGAGGGTGAGCGTCAGATTCGTGCCGGACCCGGTGGCCACCTTGGTGAAGGCGTTGAGGCGGGTGGGCGTGGCGGAGCTGCCCGGGGCGGCCATCAGCTGCACGTCGGTGGAGCCGATGAGGTTCACCTTCACCTGGCTCACCGCCCTGGCGCTGCCCAGGTCCACGATGAGGCCCACACCCGGCTTGAGGCTGCCGAGGTCCGCCGAGGCGTACCAGCTGGTCTCCCAGTACGTGGAAGGGTCGTTGTCGTAGGCCTTCGACACGTCCGTCGGGTTCTCGGTGCCGTTGCCCAGCGGGTCGAAGTCCTTCACCGTCGCGATCGGCAGCGGCTTTCCGGTCGCCGGGTGCGTCGCGTCCTTGCCGCCCCGCTGCCCGGTGGGCGTGGCCCGCTTGGTGGGCTGGTTCTCCCGGGACTGGAGGGTGTCGGCGAGCTGCCAGCTCCCCAGCCCGATCGCGACGATCAGCAGCGCGGCCACCGCCCACTTCAGGGCCTGACCGGTGCGTCCGGGCAGCGCCGGGGGTGGCGCCGGAGCGGCCACGGCGGTCCGCCCGGGGGCTCCGGGCGGCGGTGTGGACGGTGCGAAGGGCGTGGGCCGGTAGACGGGTGCCGGCTGCTCCGGGGGCCGGATCCGGGGCACGGCCGCCACGGCCTTCGCCAGTTCCTCGGGGGTGGTGCAGGGCGGCTCCTCGCGGGAGGCGGTCGCTCCGTCGTTGACGAGTGCCCGCATGGCGATCTCGGACAGCCCGCGGTGGACCCCCGCCCGTACCTGGTCGGGGGCGACCAGGCCGACTCCCTTGGGCAGTCCGCTCAGGCCGTGAGCGTCCTCCTCGTACGGCCAGCGCTGGGTCAAGGACGCGTAGAGCAGGGCGCCGATCGACTCGGTGTCCTGGCGCTGCGGCCGGTCGGAGCTGAGGCCGCGCAGTGCGGCGGCGACCGCCAGGCCGCGGATGCGGTACTGCCCGGACATCGTCCGCAGCACGTCGCCGGGGTCCAGCCGCAGGTGCGCCAGGCCCTCCCGGTGGGCCGCCGCCATGCCCTGGGACACCTGGCTGACCATCTGGTAGGCCTCGTGCGGCTCCAGCGGGCCGGTGGCCAGCAGGTCGGCGAGTGGGGTGGCGTCGGGCAGCCACTCGTGGATGACGTAGACGAGCTCGTTGTCCTCGACCGCGTCGAGGACCTGCACGAAGCGCGGGTCGCCGAGCAGCGCGGCGGAGCGCGCCGCCGCCAGCACCTGACGGGCGCGCCCGTGGTCGGCGGGCAGAACATGGATGCCCACCGCCCGGCGCAGCTTCTCGTCCACCGCGCGCCAGCTGCTGAAGCCGTCGACCCGGGTGACGCATTCCTCCAACTGGTAGCGGCGGGCGAGCTTGTGACCGCTGTGCAGGTCCGGGGCCGTGGTGGGCGGCTTGGGACGCCGCTTGGCGGCCGTCGTGCCCGTGGTGCTCGCCGCGGTGGAGGCGGAAGCGGTGGAACGGCGGGCAACGGCTCCAACCATGGGGACCGTGTCCGCGTCGGTCCGGCCACCCGATCCGGCGCCCGCGTTCACAGGGGCCGGCGAAGGGGCGTCCGGTGCCGGTTCGGATCGGGCGCCGGCGGCTTGGGCGCCGGGATCACGAGGGACTTCGTCGGCGGCTTGAGCGACGGTGGTGGCGGCCGCGGCCGGGGGCTCGACGGAGAGGGGCTCGGTGGCGGCGTCGGGCTCGGCGGCGCCCACGGCTTCGGTCAGTCGCACGGTCTCCTCGACGGGCTCCGGCTCGCGTTCCTTCTCCTCCGGCTCCTCGGACTTGTCGGGCTCCTCGCGCTCCTCGGGCTTGTCGGACTCGTCGGCGGACGGTTCTGCGGCGCGCTCCGGTGCGTTCCGCGTCGCGCCCGCGGTGTCGGTGCCGTCGGATGGGGTGCTGGTCTGGTCGTCCGTCGTCGTCCCGTCGGATGTGGCGCCGCCCTCGTTGGCCACTCCGACGGCGGCCGTGCTCCGATCCGCCACCGTCGTTCCTGCCTCCCCATCCATCGCGCGATCTCACATCAAGCCGATGACAATTGTGCCCGCACTCCCGCGCTATGCACGACACACGGCAGGCCGTGATGGTTGCCTCGCGAGCCTCGCCGTCCCGTCCGGTCAGCGTCCGAGGCGGCCGCGCACCATGCCGATCATCGCGTTGAGTTCTTCGATCCGCATCCGCTTGGCGGCCGCGAGGAACAGCACGGCCAGTACCACGCCGCCGACCACCAGCGCCGCCAGCGAGCCCGTGGCGCCACTGCCCAGCGTGCGCAGGACCATGTACACGGCCACGCCCGCGATCGCGGCGGCCGGGACGCACGCGCCCGCCAGCCGGGCGTAGGTACGCACCACCCGGCGTCCGTCGAGGTCCCCGTGCAGCCGCGCCCGCAGACGTTTGGCGGCTACCCGCACTCCGACCGCGTACGCCAGGCCGTAGGAGAAGGCCATGCCGACCACGGCCCAGCGGGCGGGCAGGGCGAAGAAGCACAGCGCCGAGGTGGCGGCGTTCACGGCGGCCACGACGACGGTGTTGTAGAAGGGCGTGCGGGTGTCCTCGAAGGCGTAGAACCCGCGCAGCACCACGTACTGGGCCGAGTAGGGGACCAGGCCGATGCCGAACGCCATCAGGATGAAGCCGATGTTGCGGGCGGACTCGGTGTTGGTGCCGGAGTACAGCAGGCCGCACATGGGCACGCCCAGCGCCAGGAAGGCGAAGGCGGCGGGCACGATCGCCACGGCCGAGGTGCGCAGGCCGTAGGAGATGTCGTCACGGACCGCGGAGATGTCTCCGTCGGCGGCCGCCCGGGAGATCCGCGGCAGTACCGCCGCCATCACCGAGACGGTGATGATGGCCTGCGGCATCTGCCAGATCAGCAGCGCGTTGTTGTACGCGGTGATGCCGGTGCCCTGGTAGCCGTTCTTGTCGGCGTTGGCGCCCGCCCAGGTGGCGAGCTGGGTGACGACGATGAGGCCGGCCTGGTTGGCCAGGACGAAGAAGAACGTCCACTTCGCGAGCTTGGCCGCGTGGCCGAGGCCGTGCCCGCGCCAGTCGAAGCGCGGCCGGAACCGGAAGCCGGCGTCCCGCAGGTACGGCAGCATCGCCAGCGACTGCACCACCAGGCCCAGCAGGGTGCCGATACCCAGCAGCCGGGCGCCCTCCGGGGTGATCGTGGTGGCGTCCATCCGCGTGGTGCTGTAGGAGCCGTACACCCAGATGAACATCACGAAGGTGAAGATCACCACGATGTTGTTGAGGACCGGCGTCCACATCATCGCGCCGAACTTGCCGCGCGCGTTGAGCACCTGGCCCATGACCACGTGCACACCCATGAAGAAGATGGTGGGCAGGCAGTAGCGGGCGAAGGTGATGGCGACGCTGTACGAGTCCGGGTTGTCGGCGATCTTCGCGGACATCAGCCGGACCAGGAAAGGCGCGCCGAGCACGGTCACCGCGACGACGCCGCCCAGCACCACCATCACCACGGTGAGCAGACGGTTGGCGTAGGCGGCTCCCCCGTCCTCGTCGTCCTTCATGGCGCGGACGAGCTGGGGGACGAAGACGGAGTTGAGGCCGCCGCCGATGGTGAGGATGTAGATCATCGTCGGCAGCGTGTTGGCCACGGCGTACCCGTCGCCGAGGGTCGCGACACCGATGCCCGCGGCGATGACCAGGGTGCGGACGAAGCCCGTCACACGTGAAACCAGGGTTCCCGCGGCCATCAGGGCGCTGGACTTGAGGATGCCGCCGGCCTTGCCGCCCTCCGCGGGCGCGGGGGCGGGGATCGGCACCTGGATGATCGGGATCTGCCCGGTCTCGTCCGGTGGCGGCAGGGTCCCGTCCCGGTGGTCGCCGTACTGCTGCTCGAACGGGTAGGCGTAGCGCGGGTCGGCGTACTGCTGCCCGTACTGGTCGCCGTAGTAGCCGTCCTGGTACGCCTGCTGCCCGCCGTACTCCTGCCCCGCGTACTCCTGCCCGTACTCCTGGCCGCCGTATTGCTGCTGTCCGTACTGCTGTCCGTACTGCTGAGCGGCGTCGTAGCCCGGCTGCTGGTACTCCTGCCGGCCGTACCCCTGCTGCTCGTAGTAGCCGTAGGAACCGCCCTGGGGCTGGTCCTGCGGCTGGTCCTGGTACTGGCCGTAGTCCTGGCGCGGGTCCGGCGCGGCGGACTGGGCGGGGGCGGGGCGCTGGTCGCGGAAGAGGTGGTCGTAGGCGTCGTAGGGCTGCTGGTCGGGCGCGGGCGCGCCCATCAGCCCGTCCACGCCGACGTATTCGCCGTTCTGCCACTGGCCGTTGCCGTCGGGGTACGGGCCGGGCGGGGGCGGGGGATGGGCCGCGCGGTCGTAGAGGGCGTCGTCGACCGGGTCCTGTGCGGTGGGGTCCTGCCGGCGGTACGGGTCGTAGGCGTAGGTGCCCTGCAGATAAGGGTCGGGCGTCGGGTGCTGCTCGGGCGGAGGAGGCACCCGGCCCGCAGCGTCGCGATCACCGTCGTACGGCGCGTTCATCAGTGCCCCACCTTATGTCCGCTGGCTATCCGTCCACCTTCTCACTTGCCGGGGACGGCTCAGGGCTTTCCGGCCCGGTGTCAGCGGCAGGGTCACCCGGGTGTCCGGGTGCGGTGCCGCGTGAAGTGCCGTCGTCTCCGTCGTTGCCGCCGCTCGTGGCGTCCTCGGGACCGTCGGTCCCGGGGTCGCCGTCGCCGCTCTCGGCCGCGGCCTGCCGCTTGCGCTGACGGTAGATGCGTACCCCCGCCAGCACCAACAGCAACAAGCCCGCCGCGATGATGAGCATCACCAGGTCGGTCACCTTGGTGATGTTCACGTCGAAGCGGACGCTCTGGCCGTACAGCCCGCCGTTGCGGTTGTACAGGCCGGCCACGAGGTGCGCCGGACCGTTGGCGCTGGCCGTGGTCCGGAACTTCAGGGTACGGGTATGTCCGCCGTCGATGGAGATCGGCTGTTCGGGACTGCGGATCTCCAGCCGGATGGTCTGGCTGGACGTGAGCCTGAGCACAAGGCCGGTGATCGGCTGGCCGAGGTCGTTCTTGACCGTGACCGGGATGGTGCCGCTGTGGCCCGACAGGGTCAGCGTCGTGGTCTTGTCGATGATGTGGACGGCACCGATCAGGTCCTGCAGATAGCCGCGGATGGAGGCGCGGAAGTCGTCGCCCTGCCGGCGGTCGCCGCGCCACTCGGTGGACATCGACCGCAGTACGGCGTTGCCGAACGGCACGGTGACCCGGTCCTTGCGGGTGAGGATCACCACGAAGGAGTTCAGGTTCCGCTGCGTGGACCAGGTCTGCATGAAGGTGTGGTGGGTCAGCTCCTGCTTGCGCAGGGCCGCCGGATACGCGCTCGCCGGTGCCACTTTGTGCCCGGCGCGGGCGTCGGGACGGGTGTGCGCCGCCGTGGCGAACGGCACAGTTGCCGCCCACGGGGTGCTGTCGGTCATGGTGATCGCCCTCGCCAGGGCCGTCGCCTGCGGAACCGTGGGCATGCGCTGGGGGGCGACCAGCAGCGTGCGCTGTTTCGCCGGGGCCTGCATGGTGATCAGGAGGGTCTGGGCGAGGAAGTCCTGCAGCGCGAGCTTCACGCTCTGGGCGTTGGTCATGTCGCCGGAGAACGCCGTGGACAGCGCCGCGTCGGCGACCACCGCGGTGGTGCCGCCGCCCAGCGAGCGGGCCGCGGAGGGGGTGTAGCGCAGGGCGTTGTCCGGGAAGCTGTCGCTGCGGGCGATGATGTCCTTCGCGCCGCCGGAGCGCGCCACGGACACGATGGACGAGTCGGTCGCTCCGTCCACCGGCCAGGCGACGTCGGAGGTGATCCTGCCGCCCTGGAGGGTCTTCACGGTGGTCGCCCCCAGCACGGTGGCGACGGTCATGGCGCCGAGCGACTCGGCCGTCTTGAGGTGGCTCACGGTCCCCGGAACGTTCCGCCCCTGGTGGGCCACCGAGGCGATGTCGGTGTCGCCGAAGGGCAGCGCGACCACCTGGTCGCCGGAGACGGCCCTCTTCAGGGCGTCGAGCCACTGGTTGGCGTACGCGGTGCCGGTGCCGGGCGTGGTCCGGGTCACGTCGCCGCCCGGACCCGCGACCCGGTAGCTCTTGGCCATCGCGTCGACCGAGGCGAGCAGGTCCGGGTCGACGATCCAGGTCACCTGGAGCTTCTGGGCCAGACTCACCATCGTCCACAGCCGCCCGCCCGGCTTGAGTTCCGCGGCCAGGCCGTCGTCGAGGAAGATCGGGCTCTGCTGGGAGTCCGTGTCGCCGCGCGCCGCCATGTGCGGCCGGTCGGTCAGCGGCCACAGGTAGCTGATCCGGGTCTGCGCGGGCTGCGGGGTCTGCGTGGTGTCGTACCAGGGCAGGAAGGTCCGCCTGATGCCGAGGACGTGCTGCCAGTGCTCCGCCGACGTCTGGCCGTCCAGGGTCACGCCGAGCTGGTAGACGCCCGTTTGACCGAGACCGAAGGCGCTGAGGGGGACCTTGAGGCTGAAGGCGGCGCTCGCCCCGGCCGGGACGGTGCGGACCTTCGCGGTGTGGCCGTTGATCTCCTGGCCGTCGAGGAATACGTCGAAGCTGCCCCTGGTGCTCGTGGCCTTCATGGCGCTGCGGGTGGTGAGCGGGCCGCCGGAGGCGATCCGCACCCCGACGTGGGCGTCGGTGATCGCTGTCTTGCTGTTGTTGGTCACCGTGCCGGCGATCGTGATCGTGCCGCCCTTGGCCGGGAGGGGGGGATCGAGGCGGGTCAGGGTCACGGTGGCCGTGTGCGAGCCGGTGGCGCTCTGCGCCTGGGAGCCGGTGGCCTGGGCCGTCTGCAGCAACCCGGCGAGGAGGGTCGCTCCGGCGAGCAGCGCGGTGAACCGCAGCGTCCGCCGGCGGGGCGCCGGCGGGGGTGTTGCGGGTGCTTGTGCGGCCTCGCCCACGCGTTCGCCCCGTCCTGGTGTTCGTTCGGTCGTCGGTCGGTCCATCGGAAGTGCGTGCTCGCATGGTAACGAGCGGGGCGGTGCCGCAGTGTTCGGGAGCCGTGATGGAAGGTACGGGAAACCGGCGCGCGGGGGGCGGTCCGGGACACGTACCCTTTTACGTTGTGCCGAATGCCAACAATGCCGCCCAGACCCCGCAGGCCCGCCACCGGGTGGAGCCCGTAGCCGAGGAACTCGGCCGGCGCTTCCGCGACGCCGGATTCCAGCTCGCCCTCGTCGGCGGCTCGGTCCGCGACACGCTGCTGGGCAGACTCGGCAACGACCTGGACTTCACCACGGACGCCCGCCCGGAGCAGGTGCTGAGGATCCTGCGCCCGTGGGCGGACGCGGTGTGGGAGGTCGGCATCGCGTTCGGCACCGTGGGCGGGCTGAAGGGCGCCCGTGACGGCGGGACGGCCAAGGAATTCCAGATCGAGGTGACGACGTACCGCTCCGAGGCGTACGACCGCACCTCGCGCAAACCCGAGGTCTCCTACGGCGACAGCATCGAGGACGACCTGGTCCGCCGGGACTTCACGGTCAACGCGATGGCCGTCGCCCTTCCCGACTCCCGGTTCATCGACCCCTACGGCGGGCTCGACGACCTGGCGGCCCGCGTGCTGCGCACCCCCGGCACACCCGAGGCGTCCTTCTCCGACGACCCCCTGCGGATGATGCGCGCGGCCAGGTTCGCCGCGCAGCTCGACTTCGAGGTTGCCCCCGAGGTGGTCGCCGCGATGACCGCCATGGCCGACCGGATCGAGATCGTCTCGGCCGAGCGGGTCCGCGACGAGCTCAACAAGCTCCTGCTGTCCGACAACCCGCGCAAAGGGCTGCGGCTCCTGGTCGACACGGGACTCGCCGACCGGGTGCTGCCCGAACTGTCGGCGCTGCGCCTGGAACGCGACGAGCACTTCCGGCACAAGGACGTCTACGAGCACACGCTGACCGTGCTGGAGCAGGCGATCGACCTGGAGACGGAGGGCCCCGACCTGACGTTGCGGCTGGCCGCCCTGCTGCACGACATCGGCAAGCCGAGGACCCGCCGCTTCGAGCCGGACGGCCGGGTCTCCTTCCACCACCACGAGATGGTGGGCGCGAAAATGACCAAGGCCCGGATGACCCGGCTGAAGTACCCCAACGACCAGATCAAGGACGTCTCGCGACTGGTCGAGCTGCACCTGCGGTTCCACGGTTACGGTTCCGGCGAGTGGACCGACTCGGCGGTGCGCCGCTACGTACGGGACGCCGGCCCGTTGCTGAGCCGACTGCACAAGCTGACCCGCTCGGACTGCACGACCCGCAACAAGCGCAAGGCGGAGGCGCTGTGGCGCACGTACGACGGCCTTGAGGCGCGGATCGCCGAACTGCAGGAGCAGGAGGAGCTGGACGCCATCCGCCCGGACCTCGACGGCAACCAGATCATGCGGATCCTGGACCTGAAGCCGGGCCCCCTGGTCGGCAAGGCCTACCAGCACCTGCTCGATCTGCGGATGGAGCACGGCCCGCTGGGCGAGGAGGGGGCGACCGAGGCGCTCAGGGAGTGGTGGGCCGCGCAGGGCTGAGGCAGTGGCGAGGGCGTCCGGGGGCATGTTCCACGTGGAACATCGGCAGGGTTCGTGTTCCACGTGGAACACGAACCCGCCGCTTCAGCCCGCCCGCTGTGTTCCACGTGAAACATCGCGCACCCGCACCATGGCGACGGCCGTGGCCGCGTAGAACACGGCGAGAGTGAGGACCAGGCCGGAGGAGCGGCCGTCGGAGGGCAGGACGAGAGCGGTGGCAGCCGCGGCCCCTACGAAGGCGACGTTGAAGAAGACGTCGTAGAGGGAGAAGACCCGCCCCCGGTAGCCGTCGTCCACGTGGGTCTGCACCACGGTGTCCGTGGCGATCTTGGCGCCCTGAGTGGTGACCCCCAGGACGACGGACGCCAGCATCATGGGCGCCACCCGGAAGGGCAGGGCGAGCGGGGGCAGCAGCAGCGCGGAGCCGGCCGAGCACCAGGTGATCCACCCCGCGGTCCCCAGGCGGCCGACGGCCCAGGGAGTGACGACGGCCGCGACGAAGAAGCCCGCGGCCGAGAGTGCGACCGCCAGGCCCAGCAGCGCCAGCCCGTGGCCGCTGTCGGAGGAGTCGGCCCAGGCGTACCGGCACAGCATGAGCAAAGTCACGGTCAGGGCGCCGAAGCAGAAACGCATGGCGGTCATCGCGGCCATCGCCTGCCGCGCGGCCGGCCGCTCCCGCAGGTGCAGCAGCCCCGAACGCAGCCCCTGGGCGGTCGTGACCACCGCCTCGCGCAGGCGTACCGCATCGCCCGGACGCGAGTCGGGTCCGAGCTGATCGCGGCCCAGGGCGAGCGCGGACAGGCCCGCGCCGAGGTAGAGCAGCGCACCGGCCAGCACGGTCGCGGCGTCGGCACCCGCGCCCGAGGGCACCGCGAGATGGACGACGAAGGCGACGCCGCCGCCCGCGGCCGCGGCGAGGGTTCCCGCGGTGGGCGACAGGGCGTTCGCCATCACCAGCCGCTCGTCGTCCACCACCCTTGGCAGCGCTGCGGACAGCCCGGCCAGGACGAAACGGTTGATCGCGGTGACCGACAGCGCGGACAGGTAGAACAGCCAGTCCGGGACACGCAGGAGTATCAGTCCGGCGGTACCGCAGGACAGCACCGCCCGCAGCAGGTTGCAGTACAGCAGGACCTGCCGGCGCCGCCACCGGTCGAGCAGCACCCCGGTGAAGGGGCCCAGCAGCGAGTACGGCAGCAGCAGGACGGCCATCGCCGAAGCGATAGCGGCGGCCGAGGTCTGTTTCTCGGGGGAGAAGACCACATAGGCGGCGAGCGCCACCTGGAAGACGCCGTCGGACAGTTGCGACAGCAGGCGCACCACGAGCAGCCGCCGGAAGTCCGGCAGTCGCAGCAGTACCCGTAGATCGCCCACAACACCCATGGAGACACCCTCACACGCCAGGGGCCCCGGGTGTACGACCCGGGGCCCCTGGCAGTAGTCCGCTCATCCCCGTGGGGAGGCTCATCCCCGTAGGGACGCTCGTCCCCGTGGGGATCGGATCAGCGCTCGACCTCGCCGCGGATGAACTTCTCGACGTTCTCCCGCGCCTGGTCGTCGAAGTACTGCACCGGCGGGGACTTCATGAAGTAGGAGGACGCGGAGAGGATCGGGCCGCCGATGCCGCGGTCCTTGGCGATCTTCGCGGCACGCAGCGCGTCGATGATGACACCCGCGGAGTTCGGGGAGTCCCAGACCTCCAGCTTGTACTCCAGGTTCAGCGGGACGTCGCCGAACGCGCGGCCCTCCAGGCGGACGTACGCCCACTTGCGGTCGTCCAGCCACTGCACGTAGTCGGAGGGGCCGATGTGGACGTTCTTCGCGCCCAGGTCGCGGTCCGGGATCTGCGAGGTGACGGCCTGCGTCTTGGAGATCTTCTTGGACTCCAGGCGCTCGCGCTCCAGCATGTTCTTGAAGTCCATGTTGCCGCCGACGTTCAGCTGCATGGTGCGCTCGAGCACAACGCCGCGGTCCTCGAAGAGCTTGGCCAGCACGCGGTGCGTGATGGTCGCGCCCACCTGGGACTTGATGTCGTCGCCGACGATCGGGACACCGGCCTCGGTGAACTTGTCCGCCCACTCCTTGGTGCCGGCGATGAAGACCGGCAGGGCGTTGACGAAGGCGACCTTGGCGTCGATGGCGCACTGGGCGTAGAACTTGGCCGCGTCCTCGGAGCCGACGGGCAGGTAGCACACCAGCACGTCGACCTCGCGGTCCTTGAGCACCTGGACGACGTCGACCGGGTCCTCGGAGGACTCCTCGATGGTCTCGCGGTAGTACTTGCCGAGGCCGTCGAGGGTGTGGCCGCGCTGCACGGTCACACCGGTCTGCGGGACGTCGGTGATCTTGATGGTGTTGTTCTCGCTGGCTCCGATGGCGTCCGCGAGGTCGAGGCCGACCTTCTTCGCGTCGACATCGAAGGCGGCGACGAACTCGACGTCACGCACGTGGTAGTCGCCGAACTGCACGTGCATGAGACCAGGCACCTTGCTGTCCGGGTCGGCGTCCTTGTAGTACTCGACACCCTGCACCAGCGACGTGGCGCAGTTGCCTACGCCAACGATGGCTACGCGAACCGAACCCATACCGGTTGCTCCCTGTGTAATCGTCACGCGGTTCCCCGGGTTTCGGGTCGGCCGCCGTTCTCTTGGCTGTTGTCGTTGCTGCGGTCGCTGTCGCTGCCGGGGTCGGTCCTGGCCCGCTCACCGGCCGGGCGTCCGGTACGCCCGGCCCGCTCGGTCTCGATCAGCTCGTTGAGCCAGCGGACCTCGCGCTCCACCGATTCCATGCCGTGCCGTTGGAGCTCCAGCGTGTAGTCGTCGAGCCGTTCGCGGGTGCGCGCGAGGGACGCGCGCATCTTCTCCAGGCGCTCCTCAAGGCGGCTGCGCCGCCCTTCCAGGACGCGCATCCGGACGTCCTTCGAGGTCTGCCCGAAGAAGGCGAAGCGGGCGGCGAAGTGCTCGTCCTCCCAGGCGTCCGGGCCGGAGGCGGCGAGCAGCTCCTCGAAGTGCTCTTTGCCCGCGGCTGTCAGCCGGTAGACGATCTTCGCCCGGCGGCCGGCCAGAGGCGTGGTCACCGGATCGATGTCCGGTGCCGTCTCCTCGATCAGCCACCCCTGGGCGACCAGCGTCTTCAGGCAGGGATAAAGGCTCCCGTAACTGAAGGCGCGGAACACCCCGAGCGAAGTGTTGAGCCGCTTGCGCAGCTCGTAACCGTGCATCGGGGACTCACGCAGCAGGCCGAGAATCGCGAATTCGAGGATTCCGGAGCGCTTGCTCAATCCCTCGTCCCCTCGTCCCGTGGTTCGCGCGTCGACCCGGCTGCCCGCTGACCCGGCTGCCCGGTTACCTTGTTCCGCAGTGTGTGTCGGCCCGATGTATCGAGCCGATACATCGCGACGATAGAACGGCTCGACACATCACGCAAGGCGCGCCTTGGTGACCGGCGTCACATCCGTGGACCTACGGGGGGTCAACTGCCCGGTTTGCGGTGATCCTTCGCATGGCGTGTCTTTTGGCGCTGCGTACTCTGTTCGCCATGCGTAGCGCCGGGAACCCCGCAACATCTGGGTGCGTCTTGATCCTCGGTGCGGTGCGGCCTGACACAGCCGCGCGCAGGGGGACCGACCCGAAAGTCATCGATGCCTGCAGGCGATCCCGCCTGTCGAGGAGTAGCTGTTCATGAGCGAGCACCGTCGCAAGCCGCCGCAGTCGCCGTCCGGCGGCCGTGCAGCCGCAAGGCGCGGGGGACAGCAGCCGACCGGGCAGCAGCCGACCCCTCCTGTCGGTGGTCGGCGTGCCGGCGGCGACCCCCGCCCTGAATCACGCGGTACGCCCCCCGGCGGTTCCCCCGGCGGCGTCCCCAGCGGTTCGGCCACCGCTTCCCCGAGCGGCCCCGCGGGCGGCGAGCCCTACCAGGGCCGCGCCGCCGCCCGGCGCGCGTCCCAGGGGCGCGGCCACCGGCGCAGAGCCGGCGCGGGTGGCAGCGGGCCGGGCGGGCCCGCAGGCCCCGGCGGCCCCGGCGGCCCGGGCGGACCCACCACGATCGGCCCGCAGGGTTCCGGCCCGGGCCGGGGCCGCGGCCGCCGCCCCGGCAAGAAGCGGTTCATCGACTACCCGCGCTTCGGCAGGACCGGCTGGCGCCGCTGGATGCCCTCCTGGCGGCAGGTCACGGCGATGTGCGTCGGGTTCTTCGGCACCCTCATCGGCATAGTCGGCATCGCCTACGCCATGGTGAGCGTGCCGAACGTCAACCTCGCTGCCACCTCGCAGAACAACGTCTACTACTGGGCCGACGGCAGTCAGATGATCGCCACCGGCGCCGGCCTCAACCGCCAGATCGTCTCCATCGACGACATCCCCAAGGGCATGCAGAACGCCGTCGTCTCGGCGGAGAACAAGACGTTCTGGACCGACAAGGGCGTCGACCCGATGGGCATCACCCGCGCCCTCTACAACATGGCCAGGGGCGGCCAGACGCAGGGCGGCTCGACCATCACCCAGCAGTACGTGAAGAACACCCGGCTGACCCAGCAGCAGACCATCAGCCGCAAGTTCAAGGAGCTGTTCATCTCCATAAAGGTCGGCGCGACCATGAAGAAGTCCGACATCATGGCCGGCTACCTGAACACCTCCTACTTCGGCCGCGGCGCCTACGGCATCCAGGCGGCGGCCCGTACGTACTACGGCGTCGACGCGATCAAGCTCAACCCGAGCCAGTGCGCGGTGCTCGCCGCGGTACTCAAGGGCCCCACGTACTTCGACCCGGCGGGCAACGCCGACATCGACTCCGCCGCCACGCCCGAGGCCAACCTGAAGCGCTCCCAGGAGCGCTGGGGGTGGATCCTGGACCGCGAGGTCAAGGACGGCTGGATGACCGCGACCGAGCGCGCCAAGTACACCAAGTACCCGATGCCGCAGCCGGTCAAGAAGAACGCGCAGATGGCCGGGCAGATCGGCTACATGGTCGACCTGGCCAAGAGGTACGTGACCAACAACCACATCCTCACCGCGGACCAGCTCGCCCACGGCGGCTACCAGATCTACACGACCTTCCAGAAGCCCAAGGTGGACGCGCTGGAAGCGGCGGTCAAGAGGGTGCAGAAGGCGAACATCAAGCCGGGCGGCACCCACATGCACTACAACTCGGACACGGGCAAGAAGGAGGACGTGGACAAGTTCGTCCAGTTCGGCGGCGCCTCCCTCGATCCCAAAACCGGGGCGATCGAGGCGATCTACGGCGGCACCGACGCCACCAAGCACTTCACCAACAACGCCGACGAGACCGGTGCCCAGGTCGGATCGACCTTCAAGCCGTTCGTTCTGGCCGCGGCGATGACGGACGGGGTGCGCGACCCCAACGGGCCGCCGGTCCAAGGACCCGAGACCCGCACCAAGGTCTCGCCGGACAGCATGTTCAGCGGCAAGAACAAGCAGCTCATCACGGACTACACGGGCAAACCCTGGATCGGGCACGACCAGCACGGCCAGCCCTTCCAGTGGCGCCAGACGAACGACGACGGCGACAACTTCCCCCGCGTGACCCTGCGCGTCGCGCTGGACAAGTCCCTGAACGCCCCCTTCGTCCAGCTCGGCCAGGACGTGGGCACCGACAAGGTGCACGACGAGGCGCTCGCCGCGGGCCTGGTGCCGGACGCGTTCAACGGCCTGGACGACTACAAGAACAGCGTCACGTACTCGATCGGCACCTCCTCCCCCAGCGCGATCCGGATGGCGGACGCCTACGCGACCATCGACAACCACGGCCGGCAGAACGAGCCGTTCTCCGTCACCCAGGTCAAGCACGACGGCGGGGTGATGTGGAAGCACCAGCTCCGCACCAAGTCGGCCTTCGAGGCCGACGTCGCGGACACCATCACCGGGATGCTGCAGGACGTCGTGAAGCACGGCACCGGTACCCCGGCCCAGCTCCCCGACGGGCGGCCGGCGGCGGGCAAGACCGGTACCACCGACGACAACAAGTCCGCCTGGTTCGACGGCTACACCCCGCAGCTCGTCACCACGGTCGTCATGTACCGGCGCGACGACCAGCAGCACACCGACAAGTCCGGCAAGGCGGTCCAGAACCCGTTCCTGAAGATGTACGGGACCGGTGGCGCCGAAAAGGTCCACGGTGACTCGTTCCCCGCGCAGATCTGGCGGGACTACATGAGCACGGTCCTGAAGGAGACGCCGGCCGAGGACTTCCAGAAGCCGTCCGGCGACATCGGCAAGGTCGTCTACGGCAACGTGTCGAGCCCGACGCCGAGCCCGACGGCCACCACGCCCCCGCCCACGACGACGCCGGCCACCACCCCGCCGACGACGCCGGTCACCACCCCGCCGACCACCACCCCGCCGCCGACGACCCCGACGCCGACGGGCACGCCGACGGGCCCGTGCCCGCCGTGGAACCTGGGCTGCAACCAGTCGCCGAGCCCGAGCACCACCCCGCCGACCGGCGGGACCACCAACGGGACCAGCGGAGGCCCGCCCGGCAAGAAGGGCTGAGCGCGAGCAAACACGAGAGTCCCCGGGGCACACCGGCCCCGGGGACTCTCGCGCGCACAGGCCGGTACGGCAGGATGGCGCCATGACGAGCGTGCGTGACCGCGAGCAGGACGAGCCGCGAGAGCTCCCCGAGGCCTCCGTACGTCCCACGGACGAGGACCCGCTGGCCGCGTCGGCCAGCGAGATCCTCGGCGGGCCGGCCGGCCGCAGGGCCCTTACCGGCGGCCACCGCTGGTGGAATCCGCTGCGGATCATGGTCCTGGTGCTCGTCGCCGTGTTCGCGCTCGGCATGGCCCAGAAGTCGTCGTGCTACCACCAGGGCTGGTTCCTGCCGGGCGACCCGCAGTACATCCACGCCTGCTACTCCGACATCCCGCACCTGTACACCACGCGTGGCTTCGCCGCGGACCTGGTCCCGTACGCCGACAGCATCCCGGAGAAGCTCTCCCAGGCGCCGGACATCCACTACCTGGAGTACCCGGTGCTGACCGGGCTCTTCATGGAGGTCGCGTCCTGGCTGACCCCGCACGGCGACCAGCCGCACCCGCCGCAGGACTTCTGGCTGGTCAACTCCGGGATGCTGCTGGTCTGCGCGATCGTGGTGCTGGTGTGCGTCTCGCGGACCAACAGGGGGCGGCCCTGGGACGGGCTGTTCATCGCGCTCTCCCCCGCGCTGGCGCTGACCGCGACGATCAACTGGGACCTGTTCGCCGTCGCCCTGGCGTCCGCGGGCATCCTGATGTGGGCGCGCAGCAGGCCGGTGGCCGCCGGTGTGCTGATCGGACTGGCAACGGCCGCCAAGCTCTATCCGGTGCTGCTGCTGGGCGCCCTGTTCCTGCTGTGCCTGCGGGCCGGGCGGCTGCGGGCCTTCGGCAAGACGCTGCTCGGCGCGGCCGGGGCCTGGCTCGCCGTCAATCTGCCGGTGATCCTGCTCGCCCGGGAGGGCTGGGCGCAGTTCTACACCTTCAGCCGCAGCCGGCCGACCGACTACGGCTCGCTGTGGCTGATCATCGCGGAGCGCAGCCACGAACCACTCACCGGCGTCACCGCGTACGCGACCGCCCTGATGCTGCTGCTGTGCGGCGGCATCGCGGCACTGGCCCTGTACGCCCGCCGCCGGCCGCGCCTGGGCCAGCTCGCCTTCCTGGTGGTGGCCGCGCTGCTGGTCAGCAACAAGGTCTACTCACCGCAGTACGTGCTGTGGCTGCTGCCGCTGGCCGTCCTCGCCCGTCCGCGCTGGCGGGACCTGCTGATCTGGCAGGGCGCGGAGGCACTGTACTTCCTGGGCATCTGGATGCGGCTGGCCTACGTCACCGGCGCCAAGCACCACGGCCTGACCGCGGACGCCTACCACCTGGCCATCGGGGTGCACCTGCTCGGCATCCTCTACCTGTCGGCGCTGGTGGTGCGCGACATCCTGCGGCCCGAGTACGACGTGCTGCGGCAGGACGGCTCGGACGACCCGGCCGGCGGCGTCCTGGACGGGGCCGAGGACATGTTCGTCCTCGGCCCGCTGCCGCACGAGCCGTACGACGAGCCGCGGGACGCCATGGACGCCGCGGAAGCCGGGGACACCGCGTACGGGGACCGGGAGCGGTACGCGCGGCCGTGAGGCGGCCCGACAGCGGGCAGCGGGCCCGCCGGCCGCTGCCGGGGGCGGTTACGCGGCGGCCGGGGGCACCGCCCTACGCCGTCGGCGCCCGGTCCACGAGCCGGTCGAACTGGGTGGTGGTGTGCCGCAGGTGGGCCACCAGCTCGTCGCCGACCGCGGGCGGCGCCACGTCACCGGGGAGGAACAGGATCGACACCTGCATGTGCGGCGGCTCGGCGAACCACCGCTGCTTGCCCGCCCACACGAAGGGCGACAGGTTGCGGTTGACCGTCGCCAGCCCCGCGCGGGCCACGCCCTTGGCGCGCGGCATCAGGCCGTGCAGCGCCTTGGGCGCCTCCAGGCCCACCCCGTGCGAGGTGCCGCCCGCGACGACCACCAGGTGGCCGTCGGCGGCGGCCTTCTCCTGGCGGTAGCCGTACCGCTCGCCCTTGGCGATCCGGGTCACGTCCAGCACCGCGCCCCGGTACTCGGTCGCGTCGTGGTCGCCCAGCCACAGCCGGGTGCCTATCCGGGCCCGGAACCTGGTCTGCGGGAACTGCTGCTGCAGCGCCGCCTGTTCGGTGGCCTTCAGGTGGCTGACGAACATGGTGTGCAGCGGCAGCCTGGCGGTGCGCAGCCGCTCCATCCAGGAGAAGACCTCCTCGACCGCGTCGCTGCCGTCGGCGCGGTCCAGCGGGAGGTGTATGGCGAAGCCCTCCAGGCGCACGTCGTCGATCGCGGCGTGCAGCTTGCCGAGGTCGTCCTCGGCGACGCCGTGCCGCCGCATCGAGCTCATCACCTCGATGACCACCCGGGCGCCGACCAGGCCGCGCACGCCCTCCACCGAGGACACCGAGCGGATCGCCCGGTCCGGCAGCGGCACCGGCTCCTCGCCGAGCCGGTAGGGGGTCAGGACGAGCAGGTCACCGCTGAAGAAGTCCTTGGTCCTCGCGGCCTCGTACGTGGTGCCGACCGCGAGCATGTCGGACTTCAGCCGGGTGGCCTCGTCGGCCAGACGCTCGTGCCCGAAGCCGTAGCCGTTCCCCTTGCACACGGGCACGAGGCCGGGGAACTGTTCCACCACGGTGTGCTGGTGGGCACGCCAGCGGGCGGTGTCGACGTACAGGGTGAGCGCCATGGCCTGGAGCGGACCTTTCTGCTGGGTTTCCTCCGGACCCGGTCCGGGGGACTAGTCGGCCGGTCAGCGGCGCGACATGTAGATGTCGAGTGCCTTGTGGAGAAGCTTGTTGAGAGGGAAGTCCCACTCGCCCAAGTATTCGGCAGCCTGGCCGCCCGTGCCCACCTTGAACTGGATCAGACCGAACAGGTGGTCCTTCTCGTCCAGGGAGTCGCTGATGCCGCGCAGGTCGTACACGCTCGCGCCCATCGCGTAGGCGTCGCGCAGCATCCGCCACTGCATCGCGTTGGACGGCCGCACCTCGCGCTTGTGGTTGGCGGAGGCGCCGTAGGAGTACCAGACGTGGTCGCCGACGGTGAGCATGGTGGCCGCGGCCACCGCCTCGCCCTCGTGGACCGCCAGGTACAGCCGCATGCGGCCGGGCTCCTCGTCGTTGAGCTTGGTCCACATGCGCTGGAAGTAGGACAGGGGGCGCGGGCGGAAGTGGTCGCGCTCGGCGGTGATCTCGTACAGCCGCTGCCACACCGGCAGGTCGTCGTAACCGCCCTGGACCACCTGGACGCCGGCCTTCTCGGCCTTCTTGATGTTGCGGCGCCACAACTGGTTGAAGTTCTTGAGGATGTCGTCCAGCGAGCGGTTCTGCAGCGGGACCTGGTAGACGTAGCGCGGCTGGACGTCGCCGAAGCCCGCGCCGCCGTCCTCGCCCTGCTGCCAGCCCATCCGGCGCAGCCGCTCGGCCACCTCGAAGGCGCGCGGCTCGATGAAGGTGGCCTCGACGTCGCGCAGCCGCTTGACGTCGGGGTCGGCGATGCCCGCCTTGACCGCGCCGGCGTCCCACCGGCGGATTATCACCGGCGGACCCATCTTGACGCTGAAGGCGCCCTGCTTCTTCAGATGGGAGAGCATGGGCTGCAGCCAGTCGTCCAGGTTCGGCGCGTACCAGTTGATGACCGGGCCCTCGGGGAGGTAGGCCAGGTACCTCTTGAGCTTGGGAAGCTGCCGGTACAGCACCAGCCCGGTGCCGACCAGCTGGCCCGAGGCGTCGAACCAGCCCAGGTTCTCCGAGCGCCACTCGGACTTCACATCAGCCCATGCCGGAACCTGGCAGTGACTCGCGGAGGGCAGGCTCCGGATGTAGGCCAGGTGCTGCTCCCGGCTGATGGTCCTCAGGGTCAGGCTCATGCGGGGCGCTCCCCATGCTCACGACTGCGGGCTTTTCTACTGGCCCGAAGCCTACTGCCCGGGGGAAGGCGCCCCGCCAGCCCTTGTGGACAACCGCGGCGCTGGTCGGCTTATACGAAGCCGCCGTGCATCATGCCGATGTAGAAGCCGAACCCGGCCATGCCCAGGCTGATGATCAGTGCGAAACGCTCCGCGGTGGTGGCCGAGATGAACTGGCCGTAGCCACCGGTGAGGAGGCCGGCCAACCCGGTCCACGAGGCGAGGATGTGCAGGCTGCGGAAACCGCAGGTGACGACGGCGACCAGGCCGAGGACGAAGGTCACCGCGACCAGGGTGTTCTCCAGCGGATGAGGCCGGCCGTCGGTGTTGAAGGTGAGGTGGTGGGTTCGCTGGGGGGTTCGTTCCGCATGCTGTGCCATGGGGCACCTCCGTGACGGAGTCGTCGCGCGATGTAGCGCCGTACACACCCGATGTGTACAGATTGAGGGCATAAGGGGGCGGATTTCAACCCGGAGGGCCAAGACCGGTAGGCTGGGCGGTCTGCACCGGTGTGCGCGCCGGCCGACCCCTCTCCCCCGAGTACTTGTCCACAGGCGTCCGGGGGCGTTGTCAGTGCCCCGCGCTACCGTTGCGACGCAAGACAAACCCTCCTGCCACGGAAACGCCGTGGCCGCTGAGTCCAAAGGAGGTGGGTTCCCCTATGCGTCACTACGAGCTCATGCTCATTCTCGACCCCGATCTGGAGGAGCGCGCTGTCTCCCCGCTGATCGAGTCCTTCCTGTCCGTCGTCCGCAACGGCGGCGGCAGCGTGGAGAAGGTCGACACCTGGGGCCGCCGTCGTCTCGCCTACGAGATCAACAAGAAGCCCGAGGGCATCTACTCGGTCATCGACCTCAAGGCCACGCCTGATGTCGTCAAGGAGCTGGACCGCCAGCTCAACCTGAACGAGTCGGTGCTGCGGACCAAGGTCCTGCGTCCGGAACTGCACTAGTCCCGGACTCCGAGCAGCAGTCACCAGCACTGCCCACAGCCAGTCGAGAGGTCATCCCAATGGCAGGCGAGACCGTCATCACGGTCGTCGGCAATCTCGTCGACGACCCCGAGCTGCGTTTCACCCCGTCCGGTGCGGCGGTCGCGAAGTTCCGCGTCGCGTCCACTCCCCGTACCTTCGACCGGCAGACCAATGAGTGGAAGGACGGCGAGAGCCTGTTCCTGACCTGCTCGGTCTGGCGGCAGGCGGCGGAGAACGTCGCCGAGTCGCTCCAGCGCGGCATGCGCGTCATCGTGCAGGGCCGGCTGAAGCAGCGGTCGTACGAGGACCGTGAGGGCGTCAAGCGGACGGTCTACGAACTCGACGTCGACGAGGTCGGCGCCAGCCTGCGCAGCGCCACGGCCAAGGTCACCAAGACCAGCGGCGGCGGCCGCGGTCAGCAGGGTGGCGGCGGCTACGGCGGCGGCGCTGGCGGTGGCCAGGGCGGCGGCTGGGGCGGCCAGCAGGGCGGCGGCGGTGCTCCCGCCGACGACCCGTGGGCGACCAGCGCGCCGGCCGGCGGGCAGGGTGGCGGTGGCGGCGGAGGCTGGGGCGGCGGCTCCGGTTCCGGCGGCTACTCGGACGAACCGCCCTTCTAGAGGGCGGGCCCCCTCACACACTTCTTGATCGCACAGGAGAATCACCATGGCGAAGCCGCCCCCGCGCAAGCCGAAGAAGAAGGTCTGCGCGTTCTGCAAGGACAAGACCGTGTACGTGGACTACAAGGACACGAACATGCTGCGGAAGTTCATTTCCGACCGCGGCAAGATCCGTGCCCGCCGCGTCACCGGCAACTGCACGCAGCACCAGCGTGACGTCGCCACGGCCGTGAAGAACAGCCGTGAGATGGCGCTGCTGCCGTACACCTCGACGGCTCGATAAGGAGAGGGTGACGCAAGCATGTCGAAGATCATCCTCACCAACGAGGTCAGCGGCCTGGGCGCCGCAGGCGACATCGTCGACGTCAAGCCGGGCTACGCCCGCAACTACCTGATCCCGCGGGGCTTCGCCATCGCGTGGACCAAGGGTGGCGAGAAGGACGTCGAGCAGATCCGCCGCGCGCGTCGCATCCGCGAGATCCACTCGCTGGAGGACGCGAACACCGTCAAGGCGCAGCTGCAGGACGTCAAGGTCAAGCTGAGCACCCGTGCCGGCGGCAGCGGCCGTCTCTTCGGGTCGATCACCCCGGCCGACATCGCCTCGGCGATCAAGGCCGCGGGCGGCCCGGCGGTCGACAAGCGCCGGATCGAGGTGGCCGCGCCGATCAAGACGCTCGGCGCCCACCGGGTCTCGGTGCGGCTGCACCCCGAGGTCGAGGCCGTCCTCGACCTGGAGGTCGTGGCCGCGTAACGCGGCACATGTTCCACTGTTCCACGTGGAACACGAAGGGTCCGGTTTCTCCCGTTCGGACGACGGACGGGAGAGGCCGGGCCCTTCGGCCTTGGCGGCCGCTGTCGCGGGGAAGGCCCGTCCGGCCGGTTCAGCCCCCGTTCAGCCGGGCCGCCGCCCGTCCCGTCAGCCCGGTCTCAGCGTGCCGCGCCTGTCACCACCCAGCGGCCGGAGCGGGCCCGCAGCCACAGCGCGGTCAGCCGCGTGAGCATCATCAGCGTCATCGCCCACCACAGGGCGGTCAGCCCGGCGCCCAGGGCGGGCACGGCGAAGGCGGCCGGTGCGAAGACCAGGAGCGTGATCAGCATCGACCACGCGAGGTACGGCCCGTCGCCCGCGCCCATCAGCACGCCGTCGAGTACGAAGACCACCCCGGAGACCGGCTGGCCGAGGGCGACGACCAGCAGCGCGGACATGAGGGCGGCACGCACCGCCGGGTCGGAGCTGAACATGGGCCCGATCAGCGGCCGGGTCAGCGCCACCAGCAGGCCGAGAACGATCCCGCAGGCCACGCCCCACTGCATCATCCGCCGGCAGGCGGCCCGTGCGCCCTCCGCGTCCCCGGCGCCCAAGTAGCGGCCGATGATGGCCTGTCCGGCGATCGCGATGGCGTCGAGGGCGAAGGCGAGCAGCGACCAGACGGTGAGGGTGATCTGGTGGGCGGCGACGGCCGTGTCGCCGAGCCGGGCGGCCACGGCGGTCGCGAGCAGCAGGATGGCGCGCAGGCTGACCGTACGGACCAGGAGCGGGACCCCGGCGCGGGCGCACGCGCGGATGCCCGCGGGGTCGGGCCGCAGCACGGATGTCCAGTCGCCCGGGCCGGAACGGGAACGCGCGGGTCCCGGGACCTCCTCGCGGAAGTGGGCGCGGGCGCCGCGTACCACCACCGACAGGTAGGCGGCGGCCATGCCGTTCTGGGCGATGACCGTGCCCCAGGCGGAGCCCGCGATCCCGAGCCCGGCGCCGTACACCAACGCGGCGTTGAGTCCGGCGTTGACCGAGAAGCCCGCGACGGCGACGTAGAGCGGTGTGCGGGTGTTCTGCAGGCCGCGCAGGACGCCGGTGGCCGCGAGGACGACGAGCATCGCCGGAATTCCGAGCGCGCTGATCCTCAGGTACGTCGCCGCGTACGGGGCGGCCGTGCCGGAGGCGCCCGACAGCCGTACGAGCGCGGGCGCGGCGGGCAGGACGGCCGCGATCACGACGGCGCCGAGCAGGAGCGCGAGCCAGACACCGTCCATGCCCTGGCGCAGCGCCGCGCGCATGTCGCCGGCCCCGACCCGGCGGGCGACGGCCGCGGTCGTGGCGTACGCGAGGAAGACGAAGACGTTGACGGCGGTGGTGAGCAGGGCGGCCGCCACGCCGAGCCCGGCGAGCTGCGTGGTGCCGAGGTGGCCGACGACCGCGCTGTCGGCCATGACGAACAGCGGCTCGGCCACGAGGGCGCCGAAGGCGGGCAGCGCGAGGGCGACGATCTCCCGGTCGTGCCGGCGGCGCACGGCGGCCGGAAGGCGCGCGGAGCCACGCCGGGCAGGGAGCTGGGAGGGATCGGCGACCGGGTTCACAAGCACAGCCTAATCGTCCACAAGTAAGAGGTGAAGCACCGTACCGCTCATTACTGATGACTGCACAGAGTGATCTCCTCCGCGTTGTTTGTGGCGATCTTGGGCCGGCGGCAAAAGTTTTTCTCCTGCACAGGCTATGGATGAAGAAGTCGCAGGTCAGATGGGCTGTGTGGAACGAGCGGCCGAGTTGTCCACAGCGCTGTCCCAAGGGCTGTACACAGGTTGGGGGCAGTTCTCCACAGGTATCCCGCCGTCGTCCACACCCCCTGTGGATAACGGGGTTGGTCGAGGTGGCCGGGGGGCCTACCGTTGAGCCTCCCCGGCTGCCGCGGACCGTCCGCCGACGCGCCGCGAGCGGAGGGCCGGGCGGGGCCCAGAAGTCAGTGGCGTGCGTGAAAGAGTGACACGCACAGCGGGATCCGGCCATGCGGCCGGACGGGAGGGGAGGTGCCGGGGATGAGCCAGCCCACGTCCGCCGGCGACCACTGGGACGAACTCCCGCCCGACGAACGCCCGGCGGTCAGCCCCTTCCGCAAGAGGACCGCGCAGAACTCCCAGGACGACGGCCGCTTCCAGGAAGGCGGCGGCGGTTTCGAGCGGGTCCCGCCGCAGGACCTCGACGCCGAGCAGTCGGTGCTCGGCGGCATGCTGCTGTCCAAGGACGCCATCGCCGACGTCGTCGAGGTGCTCAAGGGCGGGGACTTCTACCGCCCGGCCCACGAGACCATCTACAACGCGATCCTCGACCTCTACGCCCGCGGCGAGCCCGCGGACCCCATCACCACCGCGGCCGAGCTGACCAAGCGCGGTGAGATCGCCCGCGTCGGCGGCTCCCCCTACCTCCACACCCTCGTCAACGCCGTGCCCACGGCGGCCAACGCCGAGTACTACGCCGAGATCGTCCACGAGCGCGCCGTTCTGCGCCGCCTGGTCGAAGCCGGCACCCGTATCACCCAGATGGGTTACGCGGCCGACGGTGACGTGGACGAGATCGTCAACAGCGCGCAGGCCGAGATCTACGCCGTCACCGAGCAGCGCACCTCCGAGGACTACCTCCCGCTCAGCGAGATCATGGAAGGCGCCCTCGACGAGATCGAGGCGATCGGCTCCCGAAGCGGCCAGATGTCCGGCGTCCCCACGGGTTTCGCCGACCTCGACTCCCTCACCAACGGCCTGCACCCCGGCCAGATGATCGTCGTCGCCGCCCGCCCCGCCATGGGCAAGTCGACCCTCGCGCTGGACTTCGCGCGGGCCTGCTCCATCGCCCACCGGATGCCCAGCGTCATCTTCTCGCTGGAGATGAGCCGCAACGAGATCGCGATGCGGCTGCTGTCGGCCGAGGCACGGGTCGCGCTGCACCACATGCGGTCGGGCACGATGACCGACGACGACTGGACCAAGGTCGCCCGCCGCATGGCCGACGTCACCGAGGCACCGCTCTACATCGACGACTCGCCGAACCTGTCGATGATGGAGATCCGCGCCAAGTGCCGCCGTCTCAAACAGCGCAACGACCTGCGGCTGGTCGTCATCGACTACCTCCAGCTGATGCAGTCCGGCGGCTCCCGCCGTCCCGAGAGCCGCCAGCAGGAGGTCTCCGACATGTCCCGCAACCTCAAGCTCCTCGCCAAGGAGCTGGAGGTCCCGGTCATCGCCCTCTCCCAGCTCAACCGCGGCCCCGAACAGCGCACCGACAAGAAGCCCATGGTCTCCGACCTGCGCGAGTCGGGTTCCATCGAGCAGGACGCGGACGTCGTCATCCTGCTCCACCGCGAGGACGCGTACGAGAAGGAGTCCCCGCGCGCGGGCGAGGCCGACCTGATCGTGGCCAAGCACCGCAACGGCCCGACGGCCACCATCACAGTCGCCTTCCAGGGCCACTACTCCCGCTTCGTCGACATGGCCCAGACCTGAGGCGGGGCTGCAGGTTCCGCGCCGGCGACCGAACTGCTCGTGGCTCGCGCGTTCGGGGGCTGGTCCGCTCAGCTCCGTCTGGCTCGGAGGGGTTCCAGCGGATCGGCCCGGCCGAGCAAACCATGGGTGTCCGCGCTGCTCAGGCCCGTTGCTGTGGGCCGGCCACGACTTCGCGCCACCCCGCCGCAGTAATCGGAAGGCATGGCGCTCGGGCACACTGCGTGGACCGAACCCTCGGCGTTCGGAGTCGCGAACTGCTTCTCCCTCATCGAACTGGCCGAGACCGACGGCTTTGATACCCTGGACGGCCATATCGGAGCGCAGATCGACGGACCGGTCAGGTTCGACAGCGAGGTCATCGGGGACGCCGCCAGGACAGGCCGGTACGACCCGCGGGCGCTCAAAAGGGTCTGGCATTGCCTGGCGCGCTTCGGCTCGCCCAGCCGTGCGAACGCCGAAACGCGGGACCCGTCTCCCGCCTGCTGCTCCCTGGGGACAGCGAGCTTGTGACCCCACGAGGCGCTGGACGCCCTGCGGCCCGGCGTCGCGTGACGGGCGCTCAGCGCCTCGTCTCGTACCTGGTCAGGATCACGCCGCCGGGAAACGTCCGCGTCTCCGTCAGGTTCAGGTTCACCCAGTTGTCCAGCGCGGTGAAGAACGGCGTACCGCCGCCCACCAGGACCGGCGCGGTGGCCAGCACGTACTCGTCGATCAGCCCGGCCCGCATGGCCGCCCCGGCGAGCGTCGCGCCGGCGATGTCCATCCGGCCGCCGTCCTCGGCCTTGAGCCGGGTGATCTCGGCGACCGCGTCGCCGGTGACCAGGCGGGTGTTCCAGTCGACCGTGCCGATCGTCGAGGAGAACACGACCTTCGACATGTCCCGCCAGCGGCGCGCGAACTCGACCTCGGCCGGGGTGGCCTCCGGCCGCTGGTCGGCGGTCGGCCAGTGGGAGCTCATCGTCTGCCACAACTTGCGCCCGTACAGCGACAGCTCGGTCGCCTGCACCTGGTCGGACCAGAACTGGAACAGCTCGTCGCTCGGCACGCTCCAGCCGATGTCGTCGCCGGGCGCGGCGATGTAGCCGTCGAGGGTCAGGTTCATGGCGTAGATCAGTTTCCGCATGGCGCCAGCCTTCCGGGAGTCGGTCTCACACCTACGGACCGGCGCGCCGCGGGAAACTCATCGGTGCGCGATCCGAGCTCGCATCGCGGTCCTTGCGTTCGGTGGATCAGCCGCGGATCAGCCGCGGATCCGTCGCTTGGCCGGCGCGCCCCCGCACGCCCGAGCCGCGCGTGTGAGGGCGGCTCAATTGCCGTGGGCGGCCCCGGCGGAGGAGCGGGGGAGGGCGAGGGCGCGGGCGGCGCGGGCGGCCCAGGGAGCGGCCGACAGCCGGGTGAAGGCGGCCAGCGCCGAGGCGAGGTGGGGGCGGGCCTCGTCGGCGCGGTCGCCGCGCCGGAGCCACTCCCCGTACAGGAGCGCGGTGCGGGCGCGTTCGAAGGGCCGGGGGTCGGCGGTGTGGAGGTCGAGGGCGGTACGGAAGCAGGTCTCGGCCTCCGTTCCGGTCACGGCGGCCAGGGCGCGGCAGCGGGCGAGCAGCGCCTCCGACACCACCAGATTCAGCCGGTGGGCCCAGGCCGAGACGCGGGCCGTCACCTCGCGGGCGTCCGGGGTGCGGCCCAGCGCTACGAGTGCCTCCACCGTGTCCGGCAGCCCGCGGCTCAGCGGCGGGCAGAAGGCGGCCGGGCCCGCCGCCGCGGGGTCGAGCCGGGTCACCGCGGCCTCCCACCGCCCCGCCCCCAGGTCGAGCAGGGCCGAAGCGCGGTCGGCCCAAGTGCCGCCGGGCGAACGCCCGCCGTATCCCACGGCGCCGCTGGCCGTACCGCCGTCCGTGGTGCCCTCCGACGGCGCATCCCCACCCCCACCCCCACCCCCACCCCCACCCGCACCCCCACCCGCACGTGCTACCAGCACCCGGCACGCCGCTTCGTCGCCCTCGACCGCCGCCAGGAAGCCCAGCAGGCCGGCGGCGTACCGTGCCCAGGTCTCCTGCCCCGTGTCCTCGGCGAGCCGCAGGGCCTCTTGGCCGCCCGCCCGGGCCGCTGTGTGCTCGTCCAGCAGCACGTCGGCGGCGGCGCGCAGCGCGAGCATCGCCGCCAGCGGGTCGAACCGGCCGTGTGCCCGGCACCGCGCGGCCATCGCGGCCGCCGCGTCCCGCGTCTCGCGCTCGTGCCCTGTCACCAGCCCGGCGCCCACGATCAGGGACAGCGCGCGGGAGGAGCGCACGCCCCCTTCGCGTGCCCGTGCCACCACCTCGGCGAGCGATGGGTACGGGCCGGGCGCGAGCCGCCGGTCCAAGGGGAGTTCGGCCAGCCGCAGAAGCAGCGCCCGTACGGTGGCCAGCGGGTCGCGATCGCCGTGCGGCAGCCGCAAGGCGGCGAGGCTGTCGGCGGTCACCGTGAGGAGGTCGGTGTCATCGGCCGCCCAGGCCGCGTCGAGCGCGCCGATCTCCATCCGCAGTCGCGACCGGGGGTCGGCGGCCCACCGCGCGCCCTCCACCAGCAAGGCGTGCGCCCGCCGAGGCCGGCCCAGCTCCAGGTCCGCGGCCGCCCGCAACCGCGCGATACGCGCACGCGGCCACGCCTCGCCAGCGAGCACGGGCTGACGACGGGCCCGCGCGGGCCCGGTCGAGGGGCCGGGGGCCGCGGCGGCCTCCTCGGCCGCTGCCTGTTCGGTCGTGGGCCGGCTGGATGCTGCCTGTTCGGTCAGGGGGGGCCGTTCAGCCGCGGGCCGGCCCGGTGCTGCCTGTTCGGTTGTGGGCTGTTCGGCCGCTGCCTCTTCAACTGCGGGTCGTCCGGGCGCCGGGCTTCGGGTCGCCGCCCGGGTCGGCGGGCCTTCCGCCGCTGCCACCTCTTCCGCCGCTGCCCGTTCGAGTACCGCTCGCCCGGCCGCCGCGCTTGCCCGGGCGGGCAGACCGGCGCTGAGGGCGGATTCACCGGACAGGGTGAGGCGCCGGGCGCGGCCGCCGGGATCGGGGGTGAGGCGGGCCGCCTCCTCGTAGGCCCGGGCGGCCGCCTCCCAGGCGCCGCGCCGCCTGGCCCGTACGGCGGCGCGCTCCAACTCGGCCGCCACCGCCTCGTCCTGGCCGGGAGTCGCGTACGCCAGGTGCCACGCGCGCCGGTCGGCGTCCGCGGGGCGGTCCAGTGCGGCGGCCAGGGCCCGGTGCGCTGCTCGGCGTTCGCGTGGCGGCGCGTGGTGAAGGACGGCCGCGGCGGCCAGCGGGTGCCGGAACGAGCCGGCCGGCGTGAGGAGTCCGCCCGCCGCCTCCGGATCGGCCGGCGGCGCGCCCACCGCCCGTACGACCGCTTGATCGCCCGTCCCCTCGGCCGCAGTGAGCAGCAGTGCCTCGCGCGTGCCGGGCGGCAGCGCGCGCACCCGTTCGGTGAAGGCCGCCAGCAGCCGCCGCGTCAACCGCTCGGTGCCACCCTCCGGCCGCAGGTAGCGGAGGGCCAGGGGATTGCCGGCCGCCTGCGCCAGCAACCGCTCGCGGGCGGCCTCGTCCAGATCGTCGCGCCGCCCGGCCAGGAGCGCCGCGGCCGCGGCCGCGTCCAGCCCCTCCACCCGCATGGTCCGCGGCAGCCGGGGGAACGGCGGCGGTCCGAAGGGCGCGCCGGGCGGACGCTCCGGTACGGGCACCGCCGCGTCCCACGGGCTCGCGACAGCCTCCCGGTCCGGATCGCTGTCCGGTTCCGTACCGTCCTCCACGGCCACGACCATCGCCACCCGCGCCGCCTCCACCCGGCGCGCGGCGAACCCCAGCGCGCCGGCCGAGGCCCCGTCCAGCCACTGGGCGTCGTCCACGAGGCACAGGACCGGGCCGCCGCCGCTCCCGTCGGGGCCTTCGGACGCCGCTCGCGCCAAGAGGGAGAGCGCGGCTAGGCCGACGAGGAAGCGGGCGTCTTGGTCTTCGTCGGCCGGGTGGGCGCCGGGCAGGGCGAGGGCGGTACGCAGGGCCTCGCGCCGGCGGGCGGGGAGGCGCTCGGCCAGCGGGAGCAGGGGACGGAGCAGCAGGCCGAGGCCGGAGTACGGGAGCCGGGCCCGGGCCGGCGTGCAGGTATGCCGCAGGACCGGGCCGCCGCCGCCGAGGCCGGCCGCGTGGTCCAGCAGCGCGGTCTTTCCGGCGCCGGGTTCGCCCCGCAGGGCCAGCGCCCCGCCGCGCCCGTCTGCCGCGGCCCGCACCAGCGCGTCGAGCACGCGCTGTTCGCTGTCCCTGCCGTACAGCCGCATGCCCGGATCATACCTATTTGGGGTGTGACCGAGATACGCGCCAAAGGGGCAACGGGATGATCTTGAAGCCCTGAGCACCCGTCGGCCGCCACCCATTCGGCTCAGTGTCGTTGGTGGTGATGTTGAGCGTCGTCTGGGGCCTGGGGTGGGTTGTGACATCGATTGAACGGACCGCGTATCCGCGGTTCAAGCGGCTGATCACCGCGCATGAGCTGCATCTGTTCTTCTCCCCGAGTCGCGATGAGCTGAAGTGGGCGGCCGATGCCACGGACTGCGATGAGCATCTGCTGGCGCTGCTGCTGATGCTGAAGTCGTACCGGCGTATGGAATGTTTCCCGGCGCTGGAGGACGTCTTTGAGATGGTGGTGGACTTCGTCCGGCGTGCGGTGGAGCTGCCGGAGGGCACGCTGCCGGCGTACCGGGCGGAGCGGACCGCCAAGCACCACCGGGGCCTGGTCCGCAAGCAGGCCGGAGTGACGTACGACCAGGCCAAGGCCCGCGGGATCGTCGAGCAGTCGATCCGCAAGGAGGCCGCGGCGAAGAACCGCCCGGCGGATCTGATCAACATCGCGCTGGAGAAGGTGGTGGAGGCCGGGCTGGAGCTGCCCGGGTGCTCGACCTTCGACAAGATGGCCTCGAAGATCCGCACCGAGGTGAACGCCTCGATCTGTACGGGCATCCACGACCGCATGAGCGCTGCTCAGCGGGCGGGGCTCATGCGGCTGCTGGAGGAGCGCGACAGCGACGGGACGACGCTGTTCAACCGGCTGAAGAAGCCCACCAAGGGCCCGACCTGGTCGCACTTCAAGAACCTGACCAAACGTCTGGAATGGCTGGACGGTCTCGGCGACACCGATGTGTGGATGGAGGGTGTCGCCGCGGGGAAGGTCACCGACTTCGCCGGGGAGGCGGACGCGGCGGATGCCTTGGAGCTGCGGGACTTCGTCCCTGTCAAGCGCAGGATGCGGGTGCGGGACGACCTGGCGACGATGTTCTGCAAGCGCGTGGCGACGAAGATCAAGAAGGCCAAGGCGGAGCTGGAGGAGATCCGGCTCGCCGAGCGGGAGATCGTCGAGTCCCTGATCGGGAACTACCGCACGGTGCTCAAGCACATCGATGAGGGCGGCCCGGCCCAGGAGGCGCTCACGAGGGCCGCGGCCATGACCGCCGAAGTTCGCCAGGCCCTGGAGGGTCTGGACGAAGAGGTGTCGGTGGACGAGGTCGCGAAGCGGCTGGAGGGCAGGGTCTCCCCGGCGGTCCTCGCCTTGGTGAAGGCCCAGGTGGTGCAGGCTGGCGGGTTCGGCGCGGTTACCCGCGCGGTGGACGGCTTCGGAGGGTTCGCAAAGCAGTACGAGCAGATTGAGAAGGTCTCCGCCCACCACGGCAACTTCTGGGAAGTGCTGCTGTACGGCCAGATCGGCCGGGACCGGGCGGTGATGTTCGACCTGGCCGACAACGACAAGCTGAAGTTCACCGCGACCAGCGAGGACAGCCCGGTCCTGGACGCCCTCGCGCACGCCCAGCGACACCAGGCGGCCCGCGGCGAGTACATCACCGCCTTCAACGAGGAGGGCAAGGAGGTCGACATCTCCTTCGCCACCCAGAACTGGCGCAAGGCAGTGGTCGACAAGACCCGTACGGCAGTTCGTGCGCAAGCACTTCGAGGCGATGGTCTTCACCGCGCTCGCCGAGGAACTGCGCACCGGCGACGTCGCGGTGGTCGGCTCGGAGGAGTACGCCGACTGGTCCGAGCAGCTGCTGGACTGGGAGGTTGTCCAGGAGACCTTGGGGTCCTACCTGGTGGAGGTCGGCCTCGCCGAGTCGGGCGAGAGTGCCACGTTCGACGCGAAGTTCTTTCGCCGGCAGCTGGAGGACAAGCTGCGCGGCGCCGCCGCCGCAGCGGATGCCGGGTATCCGGAGAACGACGGCCTGGTCATCGATCCGGAGACGGGCATCCCGTCGCTGAAGGCGTTCCGGGCTGACGGTCAGCGGCCGTCGGCGAAGCGGCTGGAGCAGGAGATCAAGGCGAGGATGCCGGAGCGGTCCCTAATGGGGATCGTGGCCCGGACCGCGTACTGGGTGGAGTGGTGGCGCCGCTTCGGCCCGCCGTCGGGCAACGAGCCCAAGCTCACCGATCCCCTGGGCCGGTACGTGCTCGTCACCTTCGCCAAGGGCACCAACATCGGCCCGTACGAGGCCGCCCGGCACATCCCCGGCGTGAGCGGGCACGAGCTGTCGTACGTCGCCAACAAGCACTTCTCGATCGTGCTGCTGAACGAGGCGGTCGCCGACCTGGTGAACGCGCACGCCCGTCTGGACATCTCGCAGGCGTGGGGCGACGGAACCACGGTGGCGGCGGACGGCACCCACATGAACACGTATCTCGACAACCCAGTCTCCGAGACAAGCGTGAGGTACGGCAAGCCGGGCGGGATCGCCTACCACCACGTCTCGGACACCTACATCGCGCTGTTCACGCACTTCATCCCGTGCGGGGTGTGGGGGCCGTCTACATCATCGAGGGCCTGTTGAAGAACACCAGCGAGGTGCAGCCGACCACGGTGCACGCGGATACCCAGGGCCAGAGCTTCCCGGTTTCTGCGCTCGCCCACCTGCTGGGCTTCGACTTGATGCCCAGGATCAGGAACTGGAAGGAACTGACCTTCTACCGGCCCTCCAAGCAGAGCGAGTACGTGCACATCGACGCCCTGTTCGGGGAGTCAGGCAAGAACGTCATCGAGTTCGACCTGATCGAGTCCCAGTTCCGCCACCTGATGCGCGTGGCCGTCTCCGTACGCGAGGGCACCATCTCCTCCTCCACACTGCTCAAGCGCCTGCGGTCGGGGTCGAGGAAGAACGCCACCTACGCAGCCTTCCGAGAGGTCGGCCGCGTGATCCGCACCGTCCAGCTGCTGAGCTACCTCTCCGACGCGCCGCTTCGCCGGCGGGTGACCGCGGCGACCAACAAGGTCGAGTCGTTCAACCGGTTCTCCCAGTGGATCGGCTTCGGCAACCGCGGCGTCATCGCCGACAACGACCCCATCGAGCAGGAGAAGGCGATGAAGTTCAACGCCTTGTTGACCAACGCCGTTATCTTCCACAACGCCCTGGACATCGCCGAGATCGTCCGCCAGCTGCTGGAGGAAGGATGGGAAATCGACCCGGAGGACCTGGCCCACATCTCGCCGTACCTGACCGAACACATCAACCGGTTCGGCGAGTACTCCACGCACGAGCTCGGCATCCAACCCGACGCGTACGACCCCAAGCTCGACGTCGACTTCACCCCGCTGCGCGAGCAGGACCTGACTACCACCAGCCTCGGCCAGGCCGTCTGAGTGCCGAAGGACTCCGCTGTCTCCGCCACCGTACGCACGGTCCGGCTATGTACGCGGCCCTGGCGCATGCGCCGCCAGGACTGCGGACGTCACTATGGCGGCTGCGCCGGCCACCCAGACAAGCAGCAGCCAAGCCTGGATCGAGGCGATGGTCAGGTGCAGCCGGTAGACCGCCAGCATGATCAGCGCCAGTGGCATGGTGGTACCCAGGACGCTGATGCGGGCGTACCCGAACCGGATCAGCAGCGGGAACTGGATCGCGATGTTGACGGCGAACAGCGCCCAGGCCAGCGTCAGCATCGTCACCATGGTGCGACCGCCGAACTGTACGTCCTCGGCCCGCGCGAGGAGAACAGCCAGCGCCGTACCTGCGGTGACGGTGGCGACAAAGCTTGCCAGCGCCCAGGCGTAGTGCCCGAGAAGCACCGTGCGGCGAGGCAGGGGCAGGACGGCGTACAGCGTCTCCAGGCCCGCCTTGTCGGCGATCACGAATGGGTGCACGGCGATCAACGGGGCGAGCAGTACCGCGAGCGCCGGTACAACATGATCAGGGTTGCGGGCGAGCACCAGAACCATCAGACCGAACACGAGCAGGCCCTGGGTCCGGTACGGCGCAACGGTACGCAGGTGCAACACGGCCATACGGGCGACGGCGCTCATGCGATCGCCCCGCGCCGACCGTTCCGCATTGCTGCGGGCTTCGTCGACCGCGATCCGATGTGGATGGCAATCTCTTCCAGGGTGGGCGCCTCGACGAGGACGTCCCCGCCGAGCAGGCCGGCTTCCTCGGTTGACACGAGAGCTTCCGCCCCGGCTTGCGTCCGTCTGACGCCGATCAGCTCAACGCCGACCAGGCCGCTGAGGTCCTCCGGGCCGCCCCGCACCACCCGGTAGGCCTCCAGAATCTCGTCCTTGGAGCCGGTCCGAACGACGCGACCCCCATGAATGAGCGTCACGTAGTCGCCGATGCGGTCCAGATCGGAGGTGATGTGCGTGGAGAACAGGACACTGTGCCCCTCGTCGAGCAGGAAGTCCCCGATGATGCCGACAAGCTCGTCCCGGGCGACCGGATCCAGGCCACTGGTCGGCTCGTCGAAGACGAGCAACCGCGCCCGGTGCGACAGCGCCACGGCGATCATGAGCTTCATCGCCATTCCACGGGACAGGTCCTTGACCTTGGCCCGCAGATCCAGGCCGAACTCCGCGAGCAACTGCCGGTAGCGGTCGCCGTCCCAACAATCGTAGAAGGGACGCAGCGTCCGCTCGACCTCAGCCAGCCGCCAATCGCCCACGAGATAGGTGCGGTCGAGCACCACCCCGACGTCCTGGCGCAACGCGACCGGGCCGGGCACCCGGTGGCCTAGCAACTCGATCTCACCGGTCTCGAACCCGCGCATGCCCAGCAGGCAACGAATCGTCGTCGTCTTACCCGCACCGTTCGCGCCGATGAGGCCCATGACATAGCCGGTCGGCAGCTCGAAACTCACATCGCGCAACGCGAAGCCGCCTCCCACCGCGCAGCCCACACCCCGCAGGGCGAAGGCGAGATCACTGTGCACTGACCCGATCCTCCTGATCTCACGCGTGCTCGTGCTCGGCCTGCATCAGCCCGTCCAGGACCTCGATGAGATCCTCGCGGTCGAGGCCGGCCCTCCGGGCGGCATCCAAGGCGGTCTGCAGGCCTTCCTCCACCTGTCGCAGCAACTGCTCGCGCACGAGCGCCGAGTCCAGCGGCAGGACGTAGGCACCCTTGCCGGGGACCGTGGCGATGAACCCCTCGGCGGCCAGCTCGGTGTAGGCACGGTTGGTGGTGATGATGCTGATCCGCAGATCACGAGCGAGGGCCCGGACGGAGGGCAAGGCGCTGCCCTCGGCGAGGTCCCCCGACAGGATGGCTTCGCCGATCTGCTCTTTGATCTGCCGATAGAGCGGTACACCGCTGCTGTTGGACAACACCACCCGCACGACGGCCCTCCGTTCCTCTCGAACTGTACATGCACACTATATACAGTAGGAACGATAGCGACGCTAGGCCCTGCTTGCATAGCTCCCGCCTCCGGCAGGTTGCTGGCGACAGTCGCCGGGTGCGATCCGGCGATGTCCACGCTTCCGAATGACTGCCGCAGTAAATACCGGATTTACTGCGACAGAGGCCCTACCGTGATCACCGCGACCTGCGGCGGACCAATCCGGCCGCCGGGGCGAGGTGTACGCATTTACTGCGGCAGTACCGGAAGGGCGGGACGGCGTGACGGTCGAACCGGTGACCGAACTCGGGAGCGGGGGCGCACTTCGGTTGCCGCGCGCTCGGGTCGTACCTCTGTCCGCCCGGCCATCGTCGTACACCGCGGCGGTCGAGCGGTACCTCACCGGCGCGGGCATCGCGAAGTCCTCCGCGCGGATCTACCGGATCTCCCTCACGACGTGGGGATGGATGCTCGCCGGCGAACCGCCGCCGACCGGACCCGCCCGCCGAGGCGCGAAACCGCCCGTCTTCCCCGTCGCCGCGATCGACGACCCGGCGCTGCCGGAGGTCTTGGCCGAGCTGGCGGCGGCGCGGGCGGACGAGATGGACACCGACACCGTCAACCGGGAGCTGTCCATCGCGCGCAAGGCGATCGGCTGGTGGCAGCGCCAAGGCTGGATCGAGTGCGATCCGACGATCGGCATCGAGCGGCGGCCGGCGCCGCCGGACCGCACCAAGTCTCTCGCGGAGAACCAGATCGCCGCCCTGTGGCGCCTCGACGTCGCGCTGCGGGAAAAGACGCAGTGGAAGATGCTCTACGAGTCCGCCGCACGGGCCGACGAGGTGCTGTGCCTCAACGTGGAAGACCTCTACCCGCAGGACAAGCGCGGCAGGATCACCGCCAAGGGCGGGGCGACCGAGTGGATTCACTGGCAGTCCGGCACCGCCCAGCTCCTGCCACGCCTCATCGCCCGCCGTACCCGCGGCCCGCTGTTCCTCACCGACCGCAAGGCCCCGGCCGGAACACCCACGCTCGACGTGTGTCCCGACAGCGGCCGGGCCCGACTCTCCTACCGCCGAGCCGAGGAGATCTTCGAGTAGAACACCCGGCTGCTGGCAAACCCCCTCGCCTCGCCCGACGACATCGAGGACCTGGACGGCTGGACGCTTCACCGGCTACGTCACAGTGCCCTGACGCACGACGCGGAGGACGGCACCTCCACCCCGATGCTGCTGGCCCGCTCCCGCCACGCCTCCGTCCGCTCCCTGGAGCGCTACGCCCGCCCCGGCGTCGACTCGGTCGCCCGGCACGTCGCCGAACGCGACCCCGCTGCACGTCGCCGCAGGTAAATCCGAGCGGATCAGTGCTTCAAGATCATCCCGTTGCCCCTTTGGTGCGTACCTCGGTCACGCCCGTATTTGGTGCGATAAGGAGTCGATGGGCCGACGGGTCGGCGGGCGGTGGCGACCGGGCGTTTCCCGCGCCACCGCGGTCGCCGGCGTGCCGCGCGGGCGGAGGAACGGGCACCCTGGGGTCATGGCGGAGGAGAAGGTCGGGGTCGAGCTGACGGGTGTCCCCGAGACGATGCTCTGGAACCTCTGGAACAGGGCGGTGGAGGCCCGGCGGCCGGCCGGACGGCGGCTGCTGGACGATCCTCGGGCCGTCGAACTGGTCGAGCGGATCGACTACCCCTTCGAGCGGTTCGGCGAGCGGATGGCGCAGTGGCACGCGCTGCGGGTGCGGTGCCTGGACGACGA
Organism: Streptomyces sp. HPF1205; assembly: GCF_020400825.1. GTDB lineage: Bacteria > Actinomycetota > Actinomycetes > Streptomycetales > Streptomycetaceae > Actinacidiphila. The sequence continues at coordinate 158,579 of NZ_JAINVH010000002.1, read as the reverse complement.
GGTGCGGCGGTTCCTCGCCGAGCGTCCGGGCGGCACGGTGGTCGCGCTGGGCGAAGGGCTGGAGACGCAGTTCTGGCGGGTCGACGACGGCCGGGTCCGGTGGCTGAGCGTGGACCTGCCCGAGTCGGCCGCGGTGCGGGACCGGCTGCTGCCCGGCGATCCGCCCAGGCGTCGCACGCTCGCCCGGTCCGCGCTCGACCTGGGCTGGATGGACGCGCTGGACCCGGCCGATGTCGCCAAGGGCGTCCTGGTCACGGCCCAGGGCCTGTTGATGTACCTGCCGGAGCGGGACGCCAAGGGGCTGATCGCCGCGTGCGCCGAGCGCTTCCCCGGCGGGTGGTTCCTGTTCGACGCGCTGCCCCGCGCGATGGTGGCCCGCAGCCAGGCCGGCCAGGCCGGTGATCCCCAGGGCGCCGGTCAGGCGGGCCGGGCCGGTGAGGCCGAGGGGCCCGGCGCCACGGCGGGGCCGGGCGGCGGGTACCGGGCGCCGCGCTGGGAGTGGGGGATGGACGTCACGGAGTACCGCAAAGTGGCCGCCGCCTCGCCACGGATCACGCGGGTCCGCAGCCTGCGGCTGCCCCGGGGCCGTGGCCTGTACGCCATCGCTCCCGTCTCCCACCTCGTCCCCGGGCTGCGGTCGATGCGGATGACGATCGTCTCCGCGCGGTTCGGCGGGGCGGATTATCGTGACGACGGCGCGGGCGGCCGACCCGTGGAATCATGGGACGACGCCGGACGGCGGGAAGGCAGCGACGAGTGACGGATGACGCCCTGTACCCCGGGAGCCCAAAGGTCTCCGGGACCCCCGAGGCTGTCGGGACACCGACGACCCCCGGGACCCCTGAGGCCCCCGGGACACCGACGGCCCCCGGGACTTCCGGAATCCCCGGTACCTCCGGAATCCCCGAGGAACTTCTCCCCGCCACGCGCCGGGCGCTGCTGCACCGGGTCGCAGTGACGCAGTCCGAGGGCCGGGCGCCCTCGGTGGTGGGAGCGGTGGTACGGGACGGGCGGATGGTCTGGTGCGGATCGCGCAGCATGATCGAGGGGCACGCGCCGGACGCCGACACGCAGTACCGGATCGGTTCGCTCACCAAGACCTTCGTGGCCGTACTGGTGATGCGGCTGCGCGACGAGGGCCTGCTCGCCCTGACGGATCCGCTGGGCAGGCATCTGCCGGACGCGGGCGTGGTGGCGGGGGAGCTGACGGTGGGCCAGTTGCTCGCGCACACCTCAGGGATCGCGTCGGAGACGCCGGGCCCGTGGTGGGAGCGCACCCCGGGCGACCTGCGGCCGGAACTGGCCGATGTGCTGGGCGACGACCCGGTCAAGCATCCGGCGGGCAGCCGGCACCACTACTCCAACCCCGGGTACGCCCTGCTGGGCGCCCTGGTGGAGCGGCTGCGCGGCATGCCGTGGGGTGAGGCGCTGCGTGCCGAGGTGCTGGAACCCCTGGGGATGACCCGGACCACGCTCCTGCCGCGGGACCCGGCCGCCGGTGGATTCGCCGTCCACCCGTGGGCGGATGTGATGCGTCCGGAGGCCGTACAGGAGACCGGGCGGATGGCGCCGGCCGGGCAGTTGTGGTCCACGGCGGCGGACCTGGCCAGGTGGGCGGCCTTCCTCGCGGCCGGTCACGAGAAGGTGCTGAGCGCGCGGACGGTGGCGGCCATGCGCGAGCCGGCCGCGCCTCCCGAGGCGACCGACCCGGACGACGGCTACGGGCTGGGCGTGCAGCTCATGCGGCGCCGTGAGCGGATGCTCGCCGGGCACACCGGGTCGATGCCGGGGTTCCTGGCGGCGCTGTGGGTGAGCGTGGAGGACGGGGTCGGTGCGCTGGCGCTGGCCAACTGCACGTCGGGACCGAAGGTCGGCACCCTCGCGGCCGATCTGCTGGAGATCGTGGCGGACGCCGAGCCCGGCTTCCCCGCGCCCTGGCGTCCCGCGCCCTCGCTCGACGCCGGCCTGCTGGACCTGGCCGGGCCCTGGTACTGGGGCACCGCGCCGTTCGCCGTGCGGGTCCGCGCCTCGGGTGAGCTGCACCTGGCGCCCCTGACCGGCCAGGGCCGCGGATCACGGTTCCACGTGGAACACGACGGCACCTGGACCGGTCTTGAGGGGTACTACGCGGGGGAGACGCTGCGGGCGGTCCGTCGCGAGGACGGCTCCGTCAGCCATCTCGACCTGGGATCCTTCGTCTTCACGCGCGAGCCGTACGACCCGAAGGCTCCGGTGCCCGGCGGCTTCCCGGGGTGGCGCTGAGAGCGACCGGGTAGGGGCGCAGCAGTACCGCCGCCACTGTGGTGGCGGCCCCGAGAAGGCAGGCGGCGACCACGAACGCCAGGTGGTAGCCGCTGGTCAGGGCGGCGGGCTGGGAGTGGCCCGCCGCCAGCCGGTGGTCGGTGCGGGCGGTGGCGAGCGCGGCGAGGACGGCCAGGCCGAGGGCGCCGCCGATCTGCTGGGCGGTGTTGAAGACCCCGGAGACGAGTCCGGAGTCGGAGGGGGCCGCGTCGGACATCCCGAGCGTCATCAGCGCGGGCATCGCCAGGCCGAAGGAGACTCCGAAGAGCAGGAGCGCGGGCAGCAGGTCCGTGACGTACGAGGCATGTGCGGACGGCGCCCTGGCCAGCAGCAGGAACCCGCCGCCGAACAGGACCAGGCTGGGCAGCAGTACCGCACGCTCGCCGAACCTGGCGCCGAGCCGTGCGGACAGCGCCAGCGACATCACGCCGATGACGACCCCGGTGGGCGTTATCGCCAGGCCGACCCGCAAGGCGTCGTAGCCGAGCACCCGCTGCAAGTAGAGCGTGGTCATGAACTGGAAGCCGAAGCCGCCGGCGACCATCAGCGCGAGCACCACGTTGGCGCCGCCGACCAGGCGGGAACGGAAGAGCCGCAGAGGCATCAGCGGGTGCGCGGCGCGGGCCTGGCGTACCAGGAACGCGGCCAGCAGCGCCAGGGACACCGCGCCGAAGACGGCGGTGTGCGGGGAGGCCCAGCCTCGGTCGGTGGTCGTGACGATGGTGTAGACGCCCAGCATCAAAGCGGCGGTGACCAGCAGGGCGCCGGGAGCGTCGGCGCCCCGGGCCGAACCGCCGGCGGCGGGCCGGTCGTCGGGCAGCAGCCGCAGGCTGAAGACGGTCGCGGCGGCACCGATGGGCAGGTTCACGAAGAAGATCCAGTGCCAGTCGAGGCTCTGGGTGAGGACTCCGCCGGCCACCAGGCCGAGGGTGCCGCCGGCGGACTGGGTGAAGCTGTAGACGCCCATCGCCCGTGCCCGGCCGCGCGGTTCGGGGTACAGGGCGAGGACCATGCCCAGACTCACCGCGGAGACCATGGCGCCGGCCGCTCCCTGGACGAAGCGGGCCGCGATCAGCACGCCCGCGTCGTCGGCGAGACCGCACGCCAGGGAGGCCGCGGTGAACGCGGCCAGGCCCCACACCAAGATGCGGCGCCGGCCGAGCAGATCGCCGAGGCGGCCCGACAGCAGCAGCAGTCCGCCGAAGGCGATCAGGTAGGCGTTCACGACCCAGGCCAGGCTCGACTGGGAGAAGCCCAGGTCACGCTGGATCGACGGCAGCGCGACGTTGACGATCGTGCCGTCCAGAATGATCATCAGCGTGCCCGCGCTGAGGACGGCGAGGGCCGCGCCGCGGGACCGGACGCCGGGTGACGCGGGGTGCCCGGCGGGCCCGCCGCCGGACTCGGCGGAGGAACCGGTGGATCGCGGGGGACGGGAACGCGTGTACATGAGGTCGCCTCCTGGCGAAGGGGGATGCCAGAAGCGACCGTAGCAGATAGTTTCGTTGAAGACTATCTCGTACGGATGTACTGCTCGGGGTCGCGGCTCACGTTCGGGACTGACGGGGCCGTCGGGCCCCCTGGGCTCCCTCCGGGCACTCCACCGCGGTGGCGAGGTGGCCGCCGGCCAGCCGGGTCAGCGCGGAGACCAGGACCGCGCGCTCCTCCTCCGGAAGGGCGTCGAGGACGTCCTGGTGGACCTGGTTGACGATCGCCTGGCCGTCCGCCGCCACCTGTTCACCCCGCGCGGTGACCTTGATGATCCGGGCCCTGCGGTCGGTCGCCGACGGCACCCGCTCGGCCAGCCCGGCCCGCTCCAGCTGGTCCACGGTCACCACCATCGTGGTCTTGTCCAGGTCGGACAGCTCCGCGATCTGCGCCTGCGTGCGCTCGGCCTCGCGCGCGTGCGCCAGGACGCAGTGGGCCCGCGGCGACATGCCGATGTCCGCGAGCGCCGCCGTCATCCGCGTGGCCAGCACATGGGCGGTGTGCTGCAGCAGGAAGGACAGGTCGGGGGCCGCGCCCGAGCCCGCGGAAGGCGTGGCGGAGGCCTCGGCGGCGAGAGGAGGGGGCATGGTCTCGGCGGTCATGCCGTCGAGCGTAGCAAAATAGGTTCTTTACGGGATGATCTCGTGACCGACCTATCTCGGTGGTGCCGACCCGGCGGTTCCCGCCCCCGACCCGGCGGTTCCCGCCCGCGGCGCTGCCCCCCGGCGGCGTGCCGGAGTGCTCACGCTGAGTGTTCCACGTGGAACATCGCCGAACGATCACGTCGCCCGCGATCGGCTCGCCCGTCAGCCCAGATCGGGCCCGAGCAGGCCCAGCACGCCCTCGATGTTCGCGTCGAGGTAGTGGCGCAGGGTCAGCGGGACGATGTCCACCGAGGCGATGCCCAGTCGGCTGAAGGGCACCCGGACCACCTCGTACTCCCCTTCCGGCGAGTCGATCTCCGGGCCGTGCCGCAGCGACAGGTCCATCGACTCCAGCCGGCAGGCGAAGAAGAACTGCACCTTCACCCCGTGGGAGCCGTCGTCCGCGATGTGCTCGACGGTGTCCACGAAGACCGGGACCACGTCGGTGATCTTCGCCCCGAGCTCCTCGTCCACCTCGCGGTGGAGAGCCGCCACGATGCTTGCGTCCTCGCTCTCGATGCCACCGCCCGGGGTGATCCAGTAGGGAGCGAGACCGGGCTTGCTGCGCTTGATGAGGATCAGGTCGGGACCGTCGAGCAGGATCGCGCGGGCCGTGCGCTTGACCACCGGGCGGGTGGTGGGACTGGAGTGCGTGTCCGGAGGCATGCCAGACATCTGCCGCGGCGAAGGCGGGGGCAAACGTGTCCGCCGCGGCGAATCGGAGTGCCGATTCCGCTCCAGCGCAGTCCGGCGCACCGCTACACCCCCACCGCCCCCGCGGCCTCGTCCAGCGCTCGCAGCACGTCCGCCACGATGTCGTCCGCGTCCTCGACGCCCACCGAGAAGCGGATGAAACCGGGCGGCACCGCGTCGCCGCCCCACCGCGCCCGGCGCTCGGCCGTGCACTGCACACTGCCGAAACTCGTCGCCTCGGTGGTGACGCGCAGAGCGGACAGGAAACGCTCTGCGTGTGCCTGGTCGGGCAGCGTGAACGACACCACGCTGCCGAAGCGCCGCATCTGCGCCGCCGCCACCGGATGCGCGGCGTCGGAGGGCAGTCCGGGGTGCCGCAGGTCCACGACCTCCGGGCGCGCCAGCAGGGCCTCGGCGAGCGCCAGGGCGTTGGCCGCCTGCCGGTCCACCCGCAGCGCGAGGGTGGCCAGCGAGCGGTGGGCCAGCCATGCCTCCATCGGGCCGGGAATCGCGCCGACCGTCTTGCGCCACGTGCGCACCCCCGCGGCCAGGGTGGCGTCGCGTGTGGCGACGTAGCCGAGCAGGAGGTCGCCGTGGCCGGTGAGCGCCTTCGTGCCGCTGGCCAGCGAGAAGTCCGCGCCCAGGTCGAGGGGGCGCTGCCCCAGGGGCGTGGCCAGGGTGTTGTCGACGGCGACCAGGGCGCCGGCCGCGTGGGCGGCGTCGGCCAGCCGCCGGATGTCGCACACGTCCAGGCCCGGGTTCGACGGGGTCTCCAGCCACACCAGCCGCGCCCCTTCCAGCGCCGCGAGCTGCCCGTCACCCGCGGTCGGCGCCAGCCGCACCTCCACGCCGTACGACTCCAGGCGTTCCCGCAGCGAACGCGTCGTCTGGTAGCTGTCCGACGGCAGCAGCACGATCTGCCCGGCCCGTACCTGGGACAGCAGCACCGCCGCGACCGCCGCCATGCCGGAGGCGAAGGCGAGCACGGTCACGTCCGGGTCGCCGGGCGCCTCCAGTTCCCCGATGGCCCGCTCCAGGTGCGTCCACGTCGGGTTCTCGTCCCTGCCGTACCTGTAGGGGCCCGCCGCCTCGCCCGGCAGATGGTAGTGCGAGACGAAGACGGGTCCGGGGAGCGACGGCTGGTACGCGGCGGCGGGCGGCCGCCCGGCGTGCACACTGCGCGTGCTGTCGCCGTACCCGGACGGTTCTCCCGGCACCCCGCTCACTCGTCGTCCGGGAGCACGACGTGCAGTGCCCAGGAGACGATGCTCACGATCAGGCCGCCGAGCACGGCCGTCCAGAAGCCGTGGACGTGGAAGTCCAGGCTGAGCTTGCCCGCCAGCCACGAGGTCAGCAGCAGCATCAGCGCGTTGATCACCAAGGTGATCAGGCCGAGGGTGAGTATGAACAGCGGGAACGACAGGACCTTGACCACCGGCTTGACCAGCCAGTTCACCAGCCCGAAGACCAGCGCGACCAGGATCAGGGTGAGCACCTTGTGCGCGGTCGAGCCACCGGACAAGGTGATGTCCTTGACCAGCCAGACCGCCACTCCCAGGGCACCCGCGTTGGCCAGGGTCTTGACGAGGAAATTCTTCATGGTGGGATCGTCCGCAGACCTGATCACCAGGGCAAGAGCCGAGACAGAACCGTAGCGTGACCGCAGCGGAGGAGTGGACGATGAAGGTGTTCCGGCTGGACGACCTGGATGCCCAGCGCGAGGCGAACCAGGGGGCCTACCTGCGGTTCCTGCGCGAGCGCACCATGTCCGCGGGGTTGTACGCGCTCAAGGCCGGCGAGAGCGACCCGCAGAAGCCGCACGCACAGGACGAGATCTACCTGGTGGTCAGCGGGCGGGCGGCGATCACCGTGGGAGAGGAGACCACCACGGTCGCGCGCGGCAGCGTCGTCTACGTCCCGGCCGGCACCCCGCACCGCTTCCATCACATCAGCGAGGACCTCAGGGTCATGGTGGTCTTCTCGCCCCCGGAGTCCTGAGGGACCTCAGGGGCGGATTTCAGGGTCGTATCCGGACTCGCGGCCGCCCGCGACGGTCCCCGGTGGCCCTACAGTCGAAGTACCGGCGGAAGGCCGCCGGGGAGCGCGTCGGGACCGACGCGGGAACGCGTCGCGGCGAAGGAGAGTTGCACCGACATGGACAAGCTGCTGAAGAGCCTGCCGTGGTGGGTCAAGTGGATCGGCATCCCGGTCATCGCCCTCGTGGTGTTCGGCACGCTGGTCGCCAGCCTGATCAGCTTCGTGGTGGGCCTGCTGTTCAAGGTGATCGTCTTCGTGGTGCTGGTGGGCGCGCTCGTCTTCGTCGTGAAGCGCGTCACCTCCTCCTCGAACGGCAGCGGGCGCGACTGGTGACGCCCGCCCGCTGAACCGGCGCGGGCGCCGGACGCGGACGGTGGGCCCAAGGGGCGGTCGTCGACCGCCCCTGGTGTGCGTCGGGGCCAAACCGCTACCGTGGGGCCACCTTTGCACACGCGGGAGCTCGGAGCACCGGGCTGAGAGGGCGCTGACTCGCCGAGGGCGACTGCTGCGCCGACCGCCGAACCTGTTACCGGGTAATGCCGGCGTAGGGAGTAGGTCCCATGACCATGCAGGACGCGCGCACGCCTGACCACGGCGACGCCGAGGCGGCCACCGGTACGCGAGGGGCCGAGGAGCCCCGCACGCTCGGCTGGCACAAGTCGTACCTCACCGGATCCCGGCCGGACCTGCGGGTTCCGGTACGCCGGGTGCACCTCACCAACGGCCGCGACGTGACGCTGTACGACACCTCCGGCCCGTACACCGACCCTGACGTCACCACCGACGTACGGCGGGGCCTGCCTCCGGTACGGGAGGCCTGGATCACCGGACGGGGGGACACCGAGGAGTACCCGGGGCGGCCGGTGCGGCCCGAGGACGACGGGATCAAGCACACGTCGCCGCGCGGGGGCCTGCGCAATCTCGACGCCGTCTTCCCCGGCCGCCCGCGGCTGCCCCGGCGCGCCCGTGGCGGGCAAGCCGTCACCCAGCTCGCGTACGCGCGGCGCGGGGAGATCACCCCCGAGATGGAATTCGCCGCGCTGCGCGAGAACGTGGCGCCCGAGGTCGTGCGCGACGAGATCGCCGCCGGCCGCGCGGTCCTGCCGGCCAACGTCAACCACCCGGAGATCGAGCCGATGGTGATCGGCAAGCGCTTCCTGGTGAAGGTCAACGCCAACATCGGCAACTCCGCGGTCACCTCCTCCATCGAGGAGGAGGTCGAGAAGATGACCTGGGCGACCCGCTGGGGCGCCGACACCGTCATGGACCTGTCCACCGGCCGCAACATCCACACCACCCGCGAGTGGGTGCTGCGCAACTCCCCCGTACCCATCGGCACCGTCCCGCTCTACCAGGCGCTGGAGAAGGTCGACGGCCGCGCCGAGGAGCTGACGTGGGACGTCTACCGGGACACGGTCGTCGAGCAGGCCGAGCAGGGCGTCGACTACATGACCGTGCACGCCGGGGTGCTGCTGCGCTACGTCCCGCTGACCGCGCGCCGCAAGACCGGCATCGTCTCCCGCGGCGGCTCGATCATGGCCGCCTGGTGCCTGGCCCACCACAAGGAGAACTTCCTCTACGAGAACTTCGAGGAGCTCTGCGACATCCTCGCGGCCTACGACGTCACGTACTCCCTCGGCGACGGCCTGCGTCCCGGCTCCATCGCCGACGCCAACGACGAGGCGCAGTTCGCCGAACTGCGCACCCTCGGCGAACTCAACACCGTCGCCAAGCGGCACGGCGTCCAGACCATGATCGAGGGCCCGGGCCACGTGCCCATGCACAAGATCAAGGAGAACATCGACCTCCAGCAGGAGATCTGCGAGGAGGCCCCCTTCTACACCCTGGGCCCCCTCACCACCGACATCGCGCCCGCCTACGACCACATCACCTCCGGCATCGGCGCCGCAATGATCGCCTGGTGGGGAACGGCGATGCTCTGCTACGTCACCCCCAAGGAGCACCTGGGCCTGCCGGACCGCGACGACGTCAAGACCGGCGTGATCACCTACAAGATCGCCGCCCACGCCGCCGACCTGGCCAAGGGGCACCCGGGCGCGCAGGCCTGGGACGACGCTCTGTCCGACGCCCGCTTCGAGTTCCGCTGGGAGGACCAGTTCAACCTGGCCCTCGACCCCGATTCGGCCCGCGCCTTCCACGACGAGACGCTCCCGGCCGAGCCGGCCAAGACCGCTCACTTCTGCTCGATGTGCGGGCCGAAGTTCTGCTCCATGAAGATCAGCCGGAGCATCACGGAGCGGTTCGGCGGGGAAGCGGACGCGGCCGCCACGGACGACGAGATCGCGGCCGGAATGCTGCGCAAGTCCGAGGAGTTCGCGGCCGCGGGCAACCGCGTCTACCTCCCGGTGGCCGACTGACGCGCCTGATCCGCCGACCACAGTTCGAAGGCGCCGCGCCGGCGGGTTTCCCCGTCGGCGCGGCGCCCTGTGCTCCGGCCGGCCGGTCAGTCGGTCGGTCAGTCGGCCGGTCGGTGGCCGGTCAGTCGGTGCGGCCGTCCGCGGTCGGGGTCTGGGGCGAGGTGAAGTCCGGCCGGGAGTAGCCGAGTCGCGGCAGATGGGGGGCCGATGTGGGCGTCGGCGCGGGCGTGGGCGCGGGTGCCGGGCCGGGGACGGCCCGGTCCAGCGCGTCGGTGAGGAAGGGCAGCAGGCCGCGGGCCAGCAGTGCCTCACGCCACGCGGCACGGGCGGCGGCGACCTCGGGGGGAAGGGCCTCGGCCGCGTCGCGGACGGCGGAGGAGGAGTCGCGCAGCGCCGTCAGCAGCAGGCCCACCCCGCCCAGCAGGACGGCGGCCGCGGCGACGGCGGCGAAGAACCAGCCCGCCGTACGCAGCGGGTGGGCGATTCCCGGCTCCGGCGACACCGCACCCAGGATGTATCCGATGAGCAGAAAGATGACCGCCGCCGCCCCGGCGAGCAGCGGCGTGAGGACGGCCATGACGGCGGCGATCCCGGCACCGGAGCCCGCCCCGTCGGCGACTCCCAGGGCCGCGTAGCCGAACGCCCTCCTCTCCCTGCTCCGTACGGACTCGCGGGCCGCCTCCCGCGCCCCGGCGCGCAGCGTGACGTAGCTGTCGTACTCCTGTGTGACCATGGCGGTGATGGCGTCGGCCGCGGCCAGCGCCTTGGTGCGCAACTGCTCGGCGTTCAGCGGGGAGCCGCCGTCCCGCTCGTCGAGGACGATCCGCAGCGCGTCGCCGAGGACATGCTCGAAATCCGCGCGGTCTTCGGTGAGCAGGTGTGGAGCGCTGTTCATGTGCATCCCCCGATGCTCCGACTCCCCCGTGCGAGGCCGGGTGTTCCCCGCGGGGGAACCGGCTCGCCGGCCCGAAACGCACGGGGAGCGGCGTGGCTATGGATACAAGCCGATGGTAGGGCTGGACGCCAGGTGGTGACAGGGTGCAACCAGGAAATGTACACCCCGCCAAACCCTCGGGAGCCGGAAATCAGGCCACCGCGCGCCGGCCCCTGCACCGGCCCGCGCGTCAGGGGACGAGCGGCAGTTGGGCGACCAGCAGCCGGCCGTCCATGGTGACGCCGCCGTCCATCGCCACGGCGAGGTTCTCGGCGTAGACCATGGGGCCGTTGATGGGGTGCGGCTCCTCGGCGTCGGCCGGGGACTCGCCGCCGACCTCGCCGAGCAGATACGGGATCGGGCTGTGGCCGTGCACCACCCGGCTGCCCCCGTACGTCGAGAGCAGCTCCCGGGCGGCCTGCGGGCCCCCGTCGCCCCGGAAGGCGAAGCGCTTGGTGAACTTGCGGAAAAGGTCCCAGCATTCGTCGGCGTCGCCGCGCTGCAGCACACCGGTGACGGCGTCGTTCATCTCCTCGATGCTGCTGCCGTAGTCGAGGTACGCCGTGGTGTCGGAGTGCAGCAGCAGGTGCCCGTCGGTGACGTGCGCGGCGTCCAGCCGGGAGATCCAGGTCAGGTGGCGGTCCTCCAGGCGCTCCATGTCGGAGGGCTGCCCGCCGTTGAGCCGCCAGGCGGCCAGGAAGGACGCGGTGCCGCCGGTCGAGTTGACGGGGGTGTCGCCGAAGCGGTGGGCGCCCAGCAGCAGCAGTTCGTGATTGCCCATGAGGGCACGGCAGTAGCCGCCGGCCGCGGCTGCCTCGGCGGACAACTGCATGACCAGCTCGATGACGCCGATCCCGTCCGGGCCGCGGTCGGTGAAGTCGCCCAGGAACCACAGCCTGGCGCTGCCCGCCGACCAGTGGCCCTCCTCGTCGACCAGGCCGTTCTCCCGCAGGGCGGCGAGCAGTTCGGCGAGGTAGCCGTGCACGTCGCCGACGACGTAGAGCGGCCCGGGGCCACTGCCCTTCTCGGTGTCGGCGGTGATCACCGGCAGGTCGTGGGCGGTCGGCGTGTACTCCGGCGGGACCAGCGGGGCATCGGGCCTGGTCGGCTCGTACGCGGGCGGGGCGGGCGCGGAGGCGTCGTACGCCGGCCCGCCACCGTACGCGGGCGGGGGCGCGTCGTACGGCCTGCCGCCCGGCCCGTCGTACGGCACCCGGTTGTCCTCGTACGGCGCGGGGCTCTCCTCGTACGTCGCACGGGACGCCGGGTACGGCTCCTGCTCGTACGCGGCGGGGTCGTTCTCGTACGAGGCGGCGTCGTGCCCGGCCCGGTACCCGTAGCCGGGCGCGGGCTGGTACCCGGAACCGGGTTCGTACCCCTGACCTGCCCCCTGAGTCATCGACCCCTCCACGATCGCGCCGCCATTCGCCCATCATAGGAATGACGCTGTCGCGTTGTGACATACCCAGGCACCTGGTTTTCGCAAGGTCCAGACAAACCGGCTCTTAGTCCCCGTGCGCGGGTGTGCGCGGCGGGCTCACGGTGGTGCGGTGGAGCCGGCGCTGCGAGGAGGCGCGCACGATCAGTTCGGTGGGCATCACCTGCTGGACCGGGTGCGCGGGGCCGATGCCCTCGATGGCGTCGATGAGCAACTGCACCACCGCGGTGCCGATCCTGCGCGGCTGGAGCGACAGGGTGGTGATCGGCGGGTCGGTGCCCGCGTAGCCGCCGCTCTCGCTGCAGCAGACCAGCAGCAGGTCGTCGGGGACGCGTAAACCGTAGCGGCGGGCGGCGGTGAGCAGATCGGTGCCGTTGGGGTCGAACAGGCCGTAGACGGCGTCGGGGCGGTCCGGGCGGGCGAGCAACCGGTCGGCGGCGACCGCGCCCGCGCAGGGGTCGTGCGCGGGATACGCCTCGTAGACCGGCTCCTGGCCGACCCGTTCGCACCACTCCAGGTAGGCGGTGGTGGACAGCCGGGTGTACGTGTCGGTGCTGGTGCCGGTGAGCAGGCCGATCCGGCGGGCGCCGGCGGCGGCGAGGTGGTCCAGGATGCCGAGGACGGCCTCCTCGTGGTCGTTGTCGACCCAGGCCTGTACGGGCAGGCTGCCGGCCGGGCGGCCGTCGCTGACCACCGGCACGCCCTGGCGGACGAGTTCGGTGACCACGGGGTCCTGGTCGGAAGGGTCGATCACCACGGTGCCGTCCAGCGCCACGTTGCCCCACACGTCGTGCCGGGAGGAGGCGGGCAGGATGACCAGCGCGTACCCGCGGGCGAGCGCGGCCGAGGTGGCGGCTCTGGCCATCTCGGCGAAGTACGCGAACTCGGTGAAGGTGAACGGTTCTTCGCCGTATGTCGTCACCGTCAGGCCGATCAGGCCGGAGCGTCCGGTGCGGAGCGTGCGGGCGGCGGCGGACGGGCGGTAGCCCAGCCGGTCGGCGACCTCGCGGACATGGCGGCGAGTGGCGTCGGGCAGTCGGCCCTTGCCGTTGAGCGCGTCGGAGACAGTCGTGATCGAGACTCCGGCCGCGGCGGCGACATCCCTGATCCCCGCCCGCTCCAGCCGGCGTCCGACGGGTCGACTCGCCTGATGGTTCCCTGCTGCTGTCATGGCGAGCCGATAGTAGGGCGGGGCTGGTCCGTCCGGCTGCCAGCGGCTGAACCGACCGGAAGAACGGTTTCTGCAAGATCAAAAACTGTATGCAAGGTGGAATATGCGGGCGGCAGCGCGAGGTCGGCGGGGATAGGGGGAGGGTTCTGGCGATATTCCGACCGTTGGCCCACCGGCACCGGCAACGGCAACTCACTCCTACGGGGGATGCGCGCCACCGCGTGCGCCACCGGGGCGCGTTGCCGCGCCGCGCGCGCCAGGTGTCCGCGGCGCCCCCCCGGTCCGTCGCAAAAGGGGGCTCCACAGCCGGTCCGGCCCCTCGTAGGGTGAGGCCATGACCACCCCGAAACTGCGCGCGGAACTGGACGGCATCCCGACGTACAAGCCCGGGCGACCCCCGGCCGCCGAGGAGGGCGCTCGCGCCTTCAAGCTGTCCTCGAACGAGAACCCGTACCCTCCGCTGCCCGGTGTGCTGGAGGCGGCCACCGCCGCCGCGGCGAGCTTCAACCGCTACCCCGACATGGCCTGCTCAGCGCTCACCGAGGCGCTCGCCGCGCGGTTCGGCGTGCCGGCCGCGCACGTCGCCACCGGCACCGGCTCGGTCGGCGTCGCCCAGCAACTGCTCCAGGCCACCTCGGGACCCGGCGACGAGGTGATCTACGCCTGGCGGTCCTTCGAGGCGTATCCGATCATCACACGGATCAGCGGTGCCGCGGCGGTCCAGGTACCGCTGGGCCCCGGCGAGACGCACGACCTGGACGCCATGGCCGACGCGGTCACCGAGCGGACCCGGCTCATCTTCGTCTGCAACCCCAACAACCCGACCGGCACGGTGGTGCGGCGGGCGGCGCTGGAACGGTTCCTCGACCGGGTGCCGGGCGACGTGCTGGTGGTGCTGGACGAGGCGTACCGGGAGTTCAACACCGACCCCGAGGTGCCGGACGGCATCGAGCTGTACCGGGACCGGCCCAATGTCGCGGTGCTGCGCACCTTCTCCAAGGCGTACGGGCTGGCCGGGCTGCGGGTGGGCTTCGCGGTCGCGCACGAGCCGGTGGCGTCGGCGCTGCGCAAGACGGCGGTGCCCTTCGGGGTGAGCCAGCTCGCGCAGGACGCGGCCATCGCCAGCCTCAAGGCCGAGCCGGCGCTGCTGGAGCGGGTGGCCGGGCTGGTCGCCGAGCGCGCCCGGGTGGTGGAGGGGCTGGCCGGGCAGGGGTGGACCGTGCCCGAGACGCAGGCGAACTTCGTCTGGCTGCGGCTGGGGGAGCGCACGATGGACTTCGCGGCGGCGGCCGAGCGCGCGGGCGTGACCGTGCGGCCGTTCCCCGGCGAGGGCGTCCGGATCACGGTGGGCGAAGCGGAGGCCAATGATCTGCTGCTCCGTACGGCGGAGGAGTTCCGCAAGGAGCTCTGAGCGGTCGGGCCGGCCGGGCTGGTTGGGCTGGGTCGGGCCAGGTCGGGCCCACTCCACTCATAACCATCTGAACCCCATCTGACCTGCACATTCGCCCCTTGTCACCCCCCGGTGGCAGGGGGCGAACTGCTGTGCGTGATACTAGCTTGTGAATGAGTTCACGTTCACAAGCAGCACGCAAAGGAGGCGTATCGTGCAGCTCGCCCTAGAGCCACTGAACGTCGCCCGCTGGCAGTTCGGCGTCACCACCGTCTACCACTTCCTCTTCGTCCCGCTGACGATCTCGCTGTCCGCGCTGACCGCCGGCCTGCAGACCGCCTGGGTGAGAACGGGCAAGGACACCTACCTGCGGGCCACCAAGTTCTGGGGCAAGCTGTTCCTGATCAACATCGCGATGGGTGTGGTCACCGGCATCGTCCAGGAGTTCCAGTTCGGCATGAACTGGTCGGACTACTCCCGCTTCGTCGGCGACATCTTCGGCGCGCCGCTCGCCTTCGAGGCGCTGATCGCCTTCTTCTTCGAGTCGACCTTCATCGGGCTGTGGATCTTCGGCTGGGACAAGCTGCCGAGGAAGATCCACCTGGCCTGCATATGGATGGTCTCGATCGGCACCTTCCTGTCCGCGTACTTCATCCTGGCCGCCAACTCCTGGATGCAGCACCCGGTCGGCTACCGCTACAACCCGAGGACGAAGCGCGCCGAGCTGACCGACTTCTGGGCGGTGCTCACCCAGAACACCGCACTCGCGCAGTTCTTCCACACCATGTCCGCGGCCTTCCTCACCGGCGCCGCCTTCATGATCGGCATCTGCGCCTACCACCTGGCCAGGAAGCAGCACATCGCGGTGATGCGCGCCTCGCTGCGGATGGCGCTGGTCGTCGCCGTGGTGGCGGGGGCGTTCACCGCGATCAGCGGCGACACGCTGGGCAAGGTCATGTTCAAGCAGCAGCCGATGAAGATGGCCGCCGCCGAGGCGCTGTGGGACGGGCAGAAGGGGGCGCCGTTCTCCCTGTTCGCCGTAGGCGACGTCAGCAAGGGCCACAACCGGGTGGCCGTCGAGGTCCCGAACGTGCTGTCCTTCCTCGCCGACGACTCCTTCACCAGTTACGTCCCCGGCATCAACGACGTGAACAAGGCCGAGCAGGCGAAGTTCGGCCCCGGCGACTACCGGCCGAACATCCCGGTCGCCTACTGGGGCTTCCGCTGGATGATCGGCTTCGGCGTCGTTTCCATGGGGGTGGGCGCGGCAGGGCTGTGGCTGACCAGGCGGCGGTTCTGGCTCGCGCCCGAGCGCAGAACCGGCGAGGACGACGTGCCCGCGCTGATGCTCACCAGGAACCTGGCCCTCAAGCCGGCGCTCGCCCGCTGGTACTGGCGGATCGCCCTGCTGACCATGGTCTTCCCGCTGCTGGCCAACTCCTGGGGCTGGATCTTCACCGAGACCGGCCGCCAGCCTTGGGTGGTGTTCGGCGTGCTGCGCACCAAGGACGCGGTCTCCCCCGGCGTCTCCACCGGCGAGGTTGTGACCTCGCTGACCGTCTTCACCCTGCTGTACGCGCTGCTCGCCGTGATCGAGGTGCGGCTGCTGGCCAGGTATGTCAAGGCCGGTCCGCCGGAGCTGACCGACGCGGACCGCCGGTCCCCCACCCGTATAGGCGGCGACCCGGACGACGCGGACAGCGACCGTCCGATGGCCTTCTCGTACTGATCGCGGAACGAAGAGCGAACGGAAAGAGCAATGCATCTCCACGACGCCTGGTTCGTCATCATCGCCGTTCTGTGGACGGGCTACTTCTTCCTGGAAGGCTTCGACTTCGGGATCGGCGTCCTCACCAAGCTGCTGGCCCGGGACCGCGCCGAGCGCCGGGTGCTGATCAACACCATCGGGCCGGTGTGGGACGGCAACGAGGTGTGGCTGCTGTCCGCGGGCGGCGCGACCTTCGCGGCCTTCCCCGACTGGTACGCCACGCTGTTCTCCGGCTTCTACCTGCCGCTGCTGCTGATCGTGGTGTGCCTGATCGTGCGCGGGGTGGCCTTCGAGTACCGGTCCAAGCGGCCGGACGAGCGCTGGCAGCGCGGCTGGGAGAACGCCGTCTTCTGGGCCTCCCTGCTGCCGGCTGTGCTGTGGGGCGTGGCCTTCGCCGACATCGTGCGCGGTGTGAAGATCGACGCGCACAAGGAGTACGTGGGCGGCTTCTGGGACCTGCTCAACCCGTACGCCCTGCTCGGCGGCCTGGTGACGCTGGCACTGTTCACCTTCCACGGCGCGGTGTTCGCCTCACTGAAGACGGTCGGCCCCATACGGCAGCGGGCACGGGCACTGGCCACCCGGGTCGGTGTCCTCGCCGCCGCCCTCGCCGCGGTCTTCCTGATCTGGACCCAGGCGCACACCGGCAACGGGCGGAGTCTGGCCGCGCTGATCGTGGCCGTCGCCGCGCTGGTCGCGGCCCTGGTGGCCAACCGGGCCGGACGTGAGGGGTGGTCGTTCGCCTTCTCCGGCGTGACGATCGCCGCGACCGTGGCCATGTTCTTCCTCGCGCTCTTCCCCGACGTCATGCCGTCCTCGCTCGACCCCGCCTGGAGCCTGACGGTCGGCAACGCGTCGGCCACCCCGTACACGCTGCGGATCATGACCTGGTGCGCGGCGACCGCCACCCCGCTCGTCCTGCTCTACCAGGGGTGGACCTACTGGGTGTTCCGCAAGCGCATCGGTACGCAGCACATCGCGGAAGCGGCGCACTGATGGCGGACGGTGGCGCGGGAGGCGTCGGCGGCCGGATGTTCCACGTGAAACACGGGCGAATACGGCTGATGTTCCACGTGGAACAGGAAAGGGGATGTTCCACGTGAAACCCGTCGACCCGCGGCTTGTCCGGTACGCGCGCACCACCCGGGTGTTCCTGGCCGGATCCGTGCTGCTCGGTGCCATCGGGGCCGCGCTGATCGTCGCCCAGGCGGCACTCATCGCCGACGTCGTGGTCGGCGGCTTCCAGCACGGGTACGGGCCGGGGCGGTTGCGCGGCGAGCTGTGGGCACTGGTCGCCGTGGCCCTGGGCCGCGCGCTGGTGGCCTGGCTGACCGAGCTGTGCGCGCACCGCTCCGGCGCCGCCGTGAAGTCGGAACTGCGCGGACGGCTCCTGGAACGTGCCACCGACCTGGGCCCGGGCTGGCTGACCGGCAGGCGCAGCGGTGAGCTGACCACGCTGGCCACCCGCGGGATCGACGCCCTGGACGACTACTTCGCGCGCTACCTGCCGCAGCTGGGGCTGGCGGTTGTGGTGCCGGCCGTCGTGATCGCCCGCATCGCCGCCGCCGACTGGATCTCGGCGCTGACCATCGCGGTGACGCTGCCGCTGATCCCCCTGTTCATGGTGCTGGTCGGCTGGGCCACCAGGGAGCGCATGGACCGGCAGTGGCGGCTGCTCGGCCGGCTGTCCGGGCACTTCCTGGACGTGGTGGCCGGGCTGCCCACCCTGAAGGTGTTCGGGCGCGCCAAGGTCCAGGCGGACAACATCCGCAGGATCACCGGCGACTACCGGCGGGCCACGCTGCGGACCCTGCGCGTGGCGTTCCTGTCCTCCTTCGTCCTGGAACTCCTCGCCACGATCTCGGTGGCGCTGGTTGCCGTCGGGATCGGCATGCGGCTGGTCCACGGCCAACTGGACCTGCGCACCGGACTGCTGGTCCTGGTCCTCGCCCCAGAGGCGTATCTGCCGCTGCGCCAGGTGGGAGCGCAGTACCACGCGGCGGCGGAGGGCCTTGCGGCGGCCGAGGAGGTCTTCGCCGTGCTGGAGGCCGAGTCCGCCGGGCCGGCCGGACACCGGCGGGCGGACCTGCTGCCCGCGCCTGATCTGCGGACGGCCACGATCAGCGTCGAGGGCCTGGCCGTACGGGAAGGCGGGCAACTCGCCGAGACCTCGTTCTCGCTCGCGCCCGGGGAGGTGCTGGCCGTCACCGGGCCCAGCGGGGTGGGCAAGTCCACACTGCTGAACGCGGTCCTCGGATTCGCCGTGCCGTCCTCGGGCCGCGTCCTGGTGGACGGCGTGGACCTGGCGGACATCGACCCGGCCGGCTGGCACCGGCAGATCGCCTGGGTGCCGCAGCGGCCGCACCTGTTCGCCGGCACCATCGCGGACAACGTGCGGCTCGCGCGTCCCGACGCCTCCGAAGCCGAGCTGACGGCCGTGCTCGCGGCCGCCGGTGTCCTGGCGTTCGCCGCGCCCGGTGACCTGCTCGGGGAGGACGGCAGCGGCCTGTCCGCGGGGCAGCGCCAGCGGCTCGCCCTGGCCCGTGCCCTGCTCGCCGACCGCCCCCTGCTCCTGCTCGACGAGC
Organism: Streptomyces sp. HPF1205; assembly: GCF_020400825.1. Lineage (GTDB taxonomy): Bacteria > Actinomycetota > Actinomycetes > Streptomycetales > Streptomycetaceae > Actinacidiphila. The sequence goes on along the minus strand of NZ_JAINVH010000002.1, from coordinate 139,752 downwards.
CGACGGCCCACCTGGACGCCGGCACGGAAAGCCGCGTCGCCGACGCGCTGCGGGAGGCGGCGGCCGGCCGAACCGTCCTCTTCACCGCCCACCGCCCCGCGCTGCTGCCACTGGCCGACCGGGTGCTCCGGCTGTCCTTCCCACCGGCCCGTCAGCCCCTCGATGGCGGGGGCGGGGTCCGGCAGGCAGAGGTCTCGCACGGCGCGGACTTCGCGTACGGCGAGGGCCTTCCGGACGGCGGGGGCGTTCCGGACGGCGGGGGCCGGGCGCACGGACCGGCCGTGTCCGCGGCTTCCGGTGCTTCCGGGGCGTCCGTGGCCGGGCAAAAAGGGCAGCCGGCGCGGGCAGGGGAGGCAAGGCAGGAAGGACAGGAAGAGCGGCTCGAAGCAGGCGGGCGGGGCCGGGACGCCGTCCGGCTCGGGCGGGGGTTCTGGGGGCGGTTCGCGGGTGCCTGCGCTCTGGGGGCGCTGGCACTGGGGTCGGCCGTGGGCCTCATGGGGACCTCGGGTTGGCTGATCAGCCGGGCCTCCCAGCAGCCGCCCGTGCTCTACCTGATGGTGGCGGTCACGGCCACGCGCGCGTTCGGCATCGGGCGGGCGGTGTTCCGGTACGCGGAGCGGCTGGTGGGCCACGACGCGGTGTTCCGCGGGCTGGCCGGGATCAGGGCCGGGGTGTTCCGGCGGCTGGAGCGGCTCGCCCCGGCCGGCTTCGGCACCGCGCGCGGCGACCTGCTCTCGCGGGTGGTCGCGGACGTGGACGGGGTGCAGGACTACTACCTGCGCTGGCTGCTGCCCGCCGTGAGCGGCGCGGTGACCGCGGCTCTGGCGGTGGCGTTCACGGCCTGGCTGCTGCCCGCGGCCGGGCTGGTCCTCGCGGTCGGGCTGCTGGCCGCGGGGGTCGGGGTGCCCGCCTTGTCGGTCGCCGTCGCGTCGCGCACCGAGCGCAGGCTGGCCCCCGCCCGGGGTGAACTGTCGACCCGGGTGCTGGGGCTGTTCACCGGAACCGCCGAGCTGACGGTGGCCGGTGCGCTTCCTGACCGCCGGCGGGAGGCCGCGGCCGCGGACCGCGCGCTGCGCGCCATCGCCGCCCGGTCGGCCGCCGCGACCGCGCTCGGCAGCGGCCTGACCACGCTGATCAGCGGTCTGACGGTGACGGCCGCCGCCTTCGTGGGGGTACGCGCGCAGCACGGCGTCACGCTCGCCGTCCTCGTCCTGCTGCCGCTCGCCGCGTTCGAGACGGTCGCCGGGCTGCCCGTCGCCGCGCGGGAAAGGCGCCGCGGCAAGCAGGCCGCCGAGCGCGTGCGGGAGGTGCTGGACGCGCCCGTGCCCGTGACGGAACCGACGGTGCCGGAGGAACCGCCCGCGACGCCGTTCCCGCTGGTCGTACGCGGTCTGAAGGCCCGGCATCCGGGGCAGCGCGGCCTCGCGCTCGACGGGGTCGACCTCACCTTGACGCCGGGGCGCCGGGTCGCCGTGGTGGGGCATTCGGGGGCGGGCAAGACGACCCTCGCCCATGTGCTCCTGCGGTTCCTGGACGCCGAAGCCGGCTCGTACACGCTGGCCGGGCGGCCCGCCGGGGCGCTGGCCGGCGACGACGTGCGTCGGCTGGTCGGGCTGTGCGCGCAGGACGCCCACGTCTTCGACAGCACGGTCAGGGAGAACCTGCGGCTCGCCCGTCCCGGCGCGTCGGACGGCGAACTGCGGCAGGCGCTGGCCGCGGCCCGGCTGGACATCGATCTGGACACGGAAGTGGGTGAGCACGGCGCCCGGCTGTCCGGCGGCATGCGCCAGCGCCTGGCCCTGGCCCGCGCGCTGCTCGCCGACTTCCCCGTGCTGATCCTCGACGAACCCGCCGAGCACCTCGACCTGCCCACGGCCGACGCCCTGACCGCCGACCTGCTGGCGGCCACCCGCGGCCGTACCACCCTGCTCGTCACGCACCGCCTCGCGGGCCTGGCGGACGGCGCGGTCGACGAGATCGTCGTCCTGGAGGGCGGGCGGGTCGCGCAACGCGGCACGTACGAGGAACTTGCCGCCGCGGAAGGCCCGTTCCGCCGCACGCTGGAGCGGGAACTCGCGGCCGACGCCGTGCTCCAGCCGGCGGGAGCGGGCGCGCGCGGATGACCGCCGGCGCCGTACCGCCTCCGCTCCAGGAGCGAAGGCCGGGGCCCACAGGGGTCACGCGGCTGCCTGCGGTGTGACGGCCTCACGCAGACGCGGGCTCGCGGAGACCAAGTCCCACGGCCCGCGGGCTCGGGCGGCCGGGGAACAGTGCGGCTCGCCGCTCGCTCTCAGTCGCGGAGGCCGGCCACCAGGCGTTCGATGACCCGCGCGACGCCGTCCTCCTCGTTGGACCGGGCGCGGTGGGTGGTGGCGGCGAGGACGCGCGGGTGGGCGTTGGCGACGGCGTAGGACGTACCCGCCCACTCCAGCATCGCCAGATCGTTGGGCATGTCGCCGAAGGCCACGACCTCGGCGGCCGTCACTCCGCGTTCGGCGCAGCACTTGGCGAGCGTGCTCGCCTTGCTCACTCCGGCGCCGCTGATCTCCAGCAGGGCGGATTCGGAGGAGCGGGTGACCTCGCAGGAGTGACCGGCCAGGGCCGCGGCGGTGGCGAGGAAGTCGTCGGGATCGAGTACCGGATGCTTGGCCAGCAGTTTCAGCAACGGCCGGGCCGGATCGGCGATCAGCAGCTCCTCAAGGGGCGCCGGCAGCCGGGCCTGGTCCGGCTCGATGGCCTCGTACTCGGGCTCGCGCCTGAAGCTGTCGGTGCGCTCGACGGCGAAGCTCGTACCGGGTACGGCCTCGCGGAGCGCGGACGCGAAAGCCAGCGCGTCGCTCTCGGGGAGCGGAAAAGCCTCGACCAGTTCGCCCGCGCGCAGGTCGTGAACCGCGGCGCCGTTGGCGATGATCGCCAGGCCGTGACCGGCGAGGTGGCCCGAGACCACGCTCATCCAGCGGGCCGGGCGTCCGGTGACGAAGAACACCTCGATGCCGGCCGCTTCGGCGGCCGCGAGCGCGTCGATCGTGCGCTGCGAGACGGTCTTGTCGTCGCGCAGCAGTGTGCCGTCGAGGTCGGTCGCGATCAGGCGCGGCGCGGGAACGGCAGGGATCGACGCCGCCGGGTCGGCCGCTGTCGGTCCGGGTGCCGGTGGTCCGGGTGTCGGCCTGGACGCTGGTCCGGGGGCCGGTTCGGGTGCTGCTGGTCCGGGTGTCGGCCTGGGTGCTGGTTCGGGTGCCGCTGGTCCGGGTGCTGGTTCGGGAACCTTTGGTTCAGGTGTTGCCGGCTCGGTCGCCATCGTGGTCGGGCCGGGTCGGTTCCGCGTCGGCTCTGGCGTTCGCGGTGTCGGGTCCTGTCGGTTCGGCGTCGGCTCGGGCTCAGCGGCTGGGGTCACCACCCCATCCTCCCGTATCGCGGATCGCTTCCCGCACAAAGGTGCGGTCGACCGCTCGGGTGTGCGCCGAAGCCTGTGGTTCCGGGGGAGGAACGCCCGCTCGGGCCGGGGTCAGTCGCAGAGGGCTTCGTGCGCGCGGGGGCGCGGCGCCGGGATGTGTGCGGTACGGGCGCCCGCACGAGCGGGGGCGGGTACGTGGGCCCGCGGGGCGGTCAGGACGCCGGCTCGCCGGGCGGACCGGACCGGCGCCGCGGTCGCGCCGGATGCCGTCGGCATCGCCGACAGGGCGGCCAGTTCCTCCCCCGGGAGGTCGAGGGCGACGACGCTGCGGGCGGCGGGGGTGGAGCCGTGTGCCTCGGCCTGGATGCGCTGCTTCATCGTGGGCGGGAGGGTACGGTTGCGCCGGTCGCGGCGCGGCGGGTACCCGAACGCGGCGCGGGGAGCCGGGACCGTGCGGGAGCCGGGCCGGGCGTCGGCCTCCGCTTGGGCGCCGGCTCGGGCCTCGGCTCGTGCCCCGGCTCGTGCCCCGGCCCGTACGACGCCGGTCCTTGCTCCGGCTCGTGCGTGGGCTCGTGCTTCGGCTCGTGCTTCTGCTCGCGTTCCGGCTCGTGCTTCGGTCCGCGCCTGAGTGTTGGCGGCGTCGGCCGGGGCCGGGGTCCCGGTCGGGGCGGGGGTAGCCGCGGTGGTGGCAGCGGTCCGGGTGCGGGCCGGGGTGGCGAACCCCAGCGCGGCGATGCACGCGAGCAGCACGCGGACGAACGCGCTCCAGAACGTCCTGACGTCGGCAGTGGCCATGACCTTCTTGCCTTCCCATGATGCGGTGAGCTGTTAGTCCGATCATGGGGAAGCGAGCACAGATTTCACGGACCCGCACCCCGAGTCCGGCGATATTCACATCAACGCCACCCGGATGGGGCAATTCGGGGCGAGTCCGGCGGAGGAACGGAGGTCAGGAAGCAAGCGCCACGACCGCGAACGTCGCGCCCCACGGGTCGGCGACGACGGCCATCCTGCCCACCCTCTCCATGTCGAACGGGGGCGCCAGGACCGTGCCGTCCCTGCGCACCAGCGCGTCCACCGTGCTGTCCGTGTCGTCCACGGCGAAGTTGACCAGCCAGTGCGGCGGGGTGCCCTCGGGCATGTTCGTCATGTCCTGGACACCGCCGACGGTCCGGCCCTTGACCTGGAAGCCGGTGAACTCCGGCATCTCCGGCATCGGCGCGGCGGCCAGGCCGAGCGCGGCCTCGTAGAAGGCGCCGGCCGCCTTGGGGTCGGTGGTGGCCAGTTGGTTCCAGACGAGCGCGCCCGGTTCGTTGACGATCCCGGCGCCGTGGAACCCGCGCGGCTCCCACACGCCGAACACCGCTCCCTGCGGGTCCGCGGCGACCAGCATCCGTCCCAGGTCGGAGACCTCGGCGACCGGGGCGATCACATTGCCGCCGTTCGAAGTGATGGCGGCCTGCGTACCGGCCGCGTCGGCCGTGGAGAAATAGGTGGTCCAGTTCGGCGGGGGCGGGGCCTGGTCCCCCATGGCCATGGCCTTCATGATCCCGGCGACCGGCTTTCCTTTCAGCGTGCACACCGAGTAGCCGCCGAACTCCTCCGGCCCGACCGTGCCCTGCCAGGCGAACAGGTCGCGGTAGAAGTCGAGCGCGGCTTGCTGGTCGGGCACCATCACGTCGATCCAGCAGGGCGTCCCCGGTTCGTACGGAGTGGTGACTTCGGGCATCTGACTCTCCCATCCCTCTCCCAGCGATCGTCCACCGCGCCCGCCCGGCGTCCGCCTCCCTGACGCCTCTACGGTGCCTCTCCGACGCCTCTCCGGCGTCTGCCCGGGCCCTGCCCGGCGTCCGTCGGCGGCGCGGCACATACCACCCCCTGCCCACCTTCCTCGCGCTCCCCCGATCCCGCCAGCCGGACGACGGGTCATCGCCCGCCGATTCCCGGTATCGCCAGGTCGACGGCCCCGGCGAGGGCCGCGGCGCCGGCGTCGGAGGGGTGGACGCCGTCACCGGAGTCGAAGGGCGCGGCGAGCCGGGTGGGGTCGGCGGGATCGGCGACGGCCGCCGCGAAGTCGGCGATCGGCCAGTCGCGCTGGGCTGAGAGGGCCTCGTTGACCGCTCGCCGGACCTCCTCGCCCTCTTCCGCGCCCAAGGCGAAGAGGCTGCCGCCGAAGGGGGTGATGGTGCCGAGGACGGGCCGGATCCCGTGCCGCCGGGCTCGGGCGGCCAGCCCGTACAGGCCGCCGAGTATGGCGTCGCGGCGGGCGTCGAGGATCGGGGGGCGGCGGGCGCGGCCGTGCTCGTCGGCCCGGCCGTCCTCCTGGACGGGGCCGTCCACCCGGGCCGGGCCGCGCCCGGGGAGGGACGCTTGGCCGTCGGCGGGGCTGCGCCGGTCGGTGGGAGCGGAGGCGATGTCGTTGACCCCGCCCATGATGATCACGTGGGTCGCCTCGGGGACGGCCAGGACGTCGCGGGCGAACCGGTCGGCCATGGACGGGCCGATGCCAGGGCCGAGCAGCCGGTTGCCGCCGAGGCCGGCGTTGAGGACCACCGCGCCGTCGGTACCGGGGGTTCGCGCCGCGAGCAGCCGGAGTTGCAGGTGGTCGGGGTAGCGCTGGTCGCGGTCGGGGGTGGTGGCGTCCCCGCGGGTGATCGAGTCGCCGTACGCGATGACGACCGGGCCGGTCGCGGGCGCGTCGACCAGCACCCGCGCGATCCAGTACAGCGACGTGAACGGCTCGGCCCCCGGCATGACCGGCTCGTCCAGCCGGTCGCCGGCCGCGTGCAGGCCGGTGCGCTGCGCGGAGTGCAGGAAGGTCGTGGAGGGGGCCGGACCGGGCCCGGGCAGGAAGCAGCCGACAAGCAGCTCGTCCCCGGCGGTGGTGGGGAGCGGGACCGGATCACTGGCCGCCCGCTCACCGGCCGCGATCTCCCAGCGTGCGGCGCCATGCAGGCGTACGTCCCGGGTGACGCCGCCCGCGCGGGCCGTGACCCGGGCGATGACCAGGGGCCGGTCGCCGTACTCGTTGCTCAGTACGAGTCGGAGCGCGTCGCCGCCGCGCCGCAGCCGTACGGACTGGCGCACGGTCCGCCCGGCCATGTCGCGGGGCCCCGGGACGAGCGTCGACGCCGGGTCCGCCCAAGCCATGGCCGCCAGGTGTGCCGTCGTCCAGTCGGTGCGGGTCATCTCGTGCCGAGCCTTTCGTCCACTGCCGATGCTCGTCCATGCGGCCGACGGCCACCACCTGGCCATGACCTGGCCCCCGAACTGGGCACCACGTGGGCACGACCTTGGCATCACCTGGGCACGACCTGGCCATCACACGGCCGGGGCGGGGCGCGGGCCTTCGCACTGGGACGGTCCGGTCCGGCGCCGTAGGCTCGGCGCATGAACCTGCGTCTGAGCACCGTGATTCTGCCGATCTACCGATGGGGCACGCAGGGGCGGGAGGTGTGGCGGCGGGCCGAGGACCTCGGCTTCGACACCGGCTACACGTACGACCATTTGTCGTGGCGGACCTTCCGGGACGGACCGTGGTACGGGGCGCTGCCCACGCTGACGGCCGCGGCAAGCGTCACCTCCCGCATGCGCGTCGGCACCCTCGTCACCTCGCCCAACTTCCGGCATCCGGTGACGCTGGCCAAGGAGCTGATGACGCTGGACGACGTCAGTGGGGGGCGGGTCACCTTGGGCATCGGGGCCGGCGGGACCGGCTTCGACGCCGAGGTGTTCGGACACGAACCGTGGCAGGCCCGTGAACGCGCCGACCGCTTCGCCGAGTTCACTGCCCTGCTCGACCGGCTGCTGACGAACCCGGCGGTGTCGTTCGAGGGGACGTTCTACTCGGCCCACGAGGCGCGGACCATCCCCGGCTGCGTACAGACCCCGCGGATCCCGTTCGCGGTGGCGGCCACCGGCCCACGCGGCATGCGGCTTGCCGCGCGGTACGGGCAGGGGTGGGTGACCACCGGTGACCCCGCGCTGTACGAGACCGGGACCCCCGAGCAGTCGCTCGCCGCGATCCGCGGGCAGGTCGAGCGGCTGTCCGCGGCGCTGGCGGAGGCCGGGCGGGACGCGGAGGACTTCCCCAGGATCCTGTTGACCGGTTTCACGCCGGACCGGCAGCACCCGCTGAGCTCGGTCGCCGCGTTCACCGATTTCGCCGGGCGGCACGCGGAAGCCGGGATCACCGAGATCGTGATCCACTGGCCCATCCCGGACTCCGACTTCGCCTGCGACCCCGAGGTCTTCGAGGCGATCGCCACGGAGGCGCGCGCCCAGCTCGCGTAAAGCGCCGGGGCGGGATGGGATGTGCCCAGCCGCCGACGTCCCCCGGCCCGCCGGACCTCCGGCCCGCCGACGTCCCCCGGCCCGCCGGCCGCCGACGCGCGGCCCCACGTGCCGGTCCCTCAGGGGGGCGCGGGAGAACCGGGGGCGCCCGCGCCGCCGGACCGGCCGCCCGCGAGGGCGTCCATCCGGCGGGCCGCCACCTCGCGCTCGGTGGCCGCCGCCACGAACGCGGCTATGCGGTCGGGGCCGACCAGCTCACGCACCGCGGCGACAGTGCCGGCCGGGAGAGACACGGGCGTCTCCGGACCGGAAGGGCCGGACGCCTCGGCCGACAGCCCACCGCTCGGGGCCGCGGGCGGCTCGGTGGGATCCGGCCGAGCGGGATCCGGCTCGGCGGGGCGCGAGTCCGTGCCGTGGAGCGCGGCGGGAGCAGGAGCCGCGGGCGGCTCGGCAGTGTGCGGCTCGACGGGGTGCCGGTCGGACGCCGGGGGCGCCGCCGGGGCGGGGGAGGCGGGAGGGGTCGCGAGGACGCCGCCCAGATGACGGCGCACCGCCTCCGAGGCGCCCTTGCTCATGGCGCGGGCGAGCTCGGCGTCGAGCGTCTGCCGGGCCAGCGGGCGCAGACGGCGGACCAGGTCGGCGGCTTCCGCGGCCTCGGCGTCGCTGGGAGGATGGCCGAGGAACCGCTGGAAGACGTACTCCGTGGTGAACTCCAGGAACCGCTCCGAAATGTGCTCGACCTGACCCCGCAGCTCGCGCAGGTGGCCGGAGATCGCCGACAGCGGGACGCCGGCCGCGTGCAACTCCTCGGCCACGGCGAGCTCGCGGGGGCTGGGGACCAGGTACTCGTCGTCCGCTCCCGGGACCCGTTCCAGGATGCCCAGCTCCAAGGCGTCGTCGATCGCGGTCAGGTCGGTGACACCGCCGAAGACGGCCGTCAGCTCCTCCGAGGTGATCCGGACCGGCGTCTCGTCGGACCAGGGGCGGTCCACCTCGTCGACCAGTCCCAGCACCCCGCCCAGGCCGGTGCCGGCGTCCCAGGCGGCCAGCAGTTCCTTGATGCTGGCCAAGGTGTACCCGCGCTCCAGCAGAGCGGCGATCCGCCGCAGCCGGGCCAGGTGTGTGTCGTCGTACACGTTCGCCCGGCCCCGCCGCTCCGGCCTGGGCAGCAGTCCGCGATCGGTGTAGGCGCGGATCGTACGGACCGTGGTCCCGCTCAGCCGCGACAGGTCCTCGATCCGGTACGCGCGCTCCCCGGCGGCGATGCTCACCTCGTCACCTCCCACTCCTCACTCCACCGGCCCTCTCCGGCACTTCTCCAGACTCCTCCGGCGCTTCTTCAAGACTCCTCCGGCATTCCCTCGGAACTCCTCCGTGACTGCCCCTGGGCTGCTTCGGAACAGGTCCCGGCGCCTCCTCCGCTCCGGTCCGGCCCCGCGCCGTGTCCGGGGCCCGGCGCGTCGGGGCGCCGCGCCGGGCGGCCGGGCGCGGGGCCCCGCCGGGCTCACAGCGGCGGATCGACGCGGGCGAGGGCCCGCAGTGAACCGGGGGCGAGCCGCGACAGCAGCCGCGCGCCGCGGGCCTCGGGCGTGACGGGCACCACCGCGAGATCGCGCCGCACCGCGCGCAGGACCGCCCTCGCTACCTTCTCCGGCGGGTAGTTGCGCAGGCGGTAGAGACGGGCGCTGCGAGACCTGCGGCGCTCCTGCTCCTCGTCGTCGACCCCGACGTGCCGGGCGGAGGCGGCGATCGGGGTGTTGACGATGCCGGGGCATATCGCGGTGACCCCGATGCCGTGCGGTGCCAGCTCCGCACGCAGGCACTCGCTGAGCATGAGGACGGCGGCCTTGGAGGTGCTGTACGCGGGCAGGGCGCGGGAGGGCTGGAAGGCGGCGGCGGACGCGACGTTGACGATGTGGCCGCCCTGGCCACGCTCGACCAGCTGCCTGCCGAACAGCCGGCAGCCGTGGATGACGCCCCACAGGTTGACGTCGAGCACCTGTTTCCAGTCCTCGGGGGTGGTGTCCAGGAAGCGGCCGGCCAGGCCGATCCCGGCGTTGTTCACCACTACGTCCGGCACGCCGTAGACGCCGGCGGTCCGTGCGGCGAGCTTCTCCATGGCGACCGCGTCCGACACGTCCACCGTCTCCGGCCATGCCTCGGGCGCTCCGAGCAGCCGGGCCAGCTCCGCGGTACGGGCGGCGCCCCCGGCGTCCCGGTCCACCGCCACGATCCGCGCGCCGGCCTCGGCGAAGGCGAACGCCGTGGCCCGCCCGATCCCGCTGGCCGCCCCGGTCACGAGCACCAACTGCCCCGCGAACCGCTCCTTGGCCCCGGGCAGCGCCTTCCCCAGCACCGACGGCACTTCCGGAGCGCCGGCCGTGATGGCGTCCGGCGCGCCGCCGGCCTCGGCGGTGGCCACGAAGTCCGTGATCCACCGGGCCAGTTGGCCGGGGCGGGAGCGCGGCACCCAGTGCTTGGCGGGCAGGGTGCGCCGGGTCAGCCGGGGCACCCACTCCTCCAGGTCGTCGTGGAGATGGGCGGACAGGAAGGCGTCGTCCGTGGGAGTCACGAGCTGTACGGGGACGTGCGCGTAGGCGTCGTCCCGGGGCCGGCCCAGGCGCCGGCGGACGTTGTCCCGGTACAGCCAGGCGCCGTGGACGGCGTCCCGCGGCAACGAGGCGGTCGGGTAGCCATCGAGCGGCAGCTTTTCCGCCCGGGCCAGCATCTTGGGCCACTGCCTGCCGAGCACGCCGCGCCAGGCGAGTTCGGGCAGGACCGGGGTCTGCAGCGCGTACACGTACCAGGACTTGGCACCCTGGCGCAGCACCTGGGCGGCGCGGCGCGGGGTGGGGCGGCGCACCCGGCGCCTGATCCAGTGGCCGAAGTGGTCGAGGCACGGGCCCGAGACGGAGGTGAACGAGGCGATCCGGCCCCGGGTGGCGGCCACGGTGACGAACTCCCACCCCTGCACGGAGCCCCAGTCGTGTCCGACCAGGTGCACCGGCCGCTCCGGGCTCACCGCGTCGGCCACGGCCAGGAAGTCCTCGGTGAGCTTCTCCAGGGTGAAGCCGCCTCTGAGCGGCGAGGGCGCCGCCGAGCGGCCGTGCCCGCGTACGTCGTAGAGCACCACGTGGAACCGCTCGGCGAGCAGCTCGGCGACCGGCGACCACACCTCCTTGCTGTCCGGGTAGCCGTGCAGCAGCACCACCGTGGGCCGCTTCTGCCCTCCCGTATCCGTCCCGTGCTTCCCGTCCTCGCCGGGCTCCCCGTTCTCCCCGTACTCGCCGTACTCCACGACGCACAGCCGGAGCCCGTCGGCGCCCGCGACGAACCGCTCCCGCATCCGCCCGACCACCGGATCCCGGGCCGGTCCTTCCGGCGGGCTTTCCGCCTGCTCCGGCCCGGTCGCGCCGCCCCCGCTTTCGGGGACCTCGTCCAGCCCCTCGGACACGCCGTCCATGTCCTCACCCCCCCCAGCCCTTCGGCCCTCCCGGCCTTCCTCGGCCTTCCTCGGCCTCGTTCCACACTGACATCACTCAATGTGACATCGTCCGATGCGAGTTTCAAGGCCCCGCTCCACGCCTGTGGATAACTCGATTCCCGACACCGACCCTGATCCCTGACACCCACAGGAGTGAGTTCCCCTACGGGAGGTCAGCCCCGAGGAGTAGCTGAGCGTGGCGCGATGCCAGACCACGGAGGGACGACCGGTGTGGCGCGCGCCACTACCTTCGAACACGTGAATGTGATCGCTACCGAAAGTCTGAGCAAGCGGTACCCGAGGGTGACCGCTCTCGACCGGCTGACCGTGGACGTCACCTCCGGCGTGACCGGACTGGTGGGTGCCAACGGGGCCGGCAAGTCGACCCTGATCAAGATCCTGCTGGGGCTCTCCCCGGCCAGCGAGGGTCGAGCCGCCGTGCTGGGACTGGACGTGGCCACCGAGGGCGCGCGCATCCGCGGGCTCGTCGGCTACATGCCCGAGCACGACTGCCTGCCGCCGGACGTGTCGGCGACGGAGTTCGTCGTCCACATGGCCCGCATGTCGGGGCTGCCGCCGACCGCGGCGCGCGAGCGCACCGCCGACACCCTGCGCCACGTGGGGCTCTACGAGGAGCGGTACCGCCCGATGGGCGGCTATTCCACCGGCATGAAGCAGCGCGTGAAGCTCGCCCAAGCGCTGGTCCACGACCCCAAGCTGGTGCTGCTGGACGAGCCGACCAACGGCCTGGACCCGGTGGGCCGCGACGAGATGCTCGGTCTCATCCGCCGGGTGTGGACCGACTTCGGCATCTCGGTGCTGGTCACCTCCCACCTGCTGGGCGAGTTGGAGCGCACCAGCGACCACATCGTCGTCATCGACGGCGGAAAGCTGCTGCGGGCCTCCTCCACCAGCGAGTTCACGCAGGCCACCGCCTCCCTGGCGGTCGAGGTCACCGACCGCGAGCGGGAACTGCTCGACGTGCTGAAGGCCGCCGGCCTCACCGTCCAGCCGGCCGGCCACCTGCTGATGGTCGACATAGCGGGTGAGGAGACGTACGACGCGGTCCGGGACGCCGTGGCCGGACTCGGCGTCGGCCTGGTCCGCATGGAGCAGCGCCGCCACCGCATCGCCGAACTGTTCACCGACGAGGACGACCGGGAAGCCGCAGCACAGGAAGGAGAAAGCCGTGTCGCAGCCTGACGTGGTCGCGACGGCAGGGGGGAAGGTGGCCGGACCGCCGGCGCCCGCGCCCGCCGCCGCGCCGCCCGCCGACGTCATCCACGACATCGGGTACCGCACGTACGACGGCCCGCGCCTCGGCCGCGGCTACGCCCGGCTGTCCCTGTTCAGCCAGAGCCTGCGCGGTGCCTACGGCCTGGGGCGCAGTGCCAAGTCCAAGGTGCTGCCGATGATCCTGCTCGGCGTGATGTGCGCGCCGGCACTGATCATGGTGGCCGTCACGATCTTCACGCACATGGACAAGCTGCCGGTCGAGTACACGCGGTACGCGGTGCTGCTCCAGGCCGTCATCACCCTCTTCGTCGCCTCCCAGGCGCCGCAGTCCGTCTCGCGCGACCTGCGGTTCAAGACCACCCCGCTGTACTTCTCGCGTCCGATAGAGCGCGTCGACTACGTGTCGGCGAAGTACGCGGCGCTGGCCACCGCGCTGTTCCTGCTGACGGCGCTGCCACTCGTCATCCTCTACGTCGGCGCGCTGCTGGCGAAGCTCGGCTTCGCCCACCAGACCGCCGGGTTTGCGAAGAGCCTGGTGTCCGCACTCCTCCTCTCCCTCCTGTTCGCCGGGATAAGCCTGGTCATCGCGGCCGTCACCCCGCGGCGGGGCTTCGGAGTGGCCGCGATCATCGCCGTGTTCGTGATCACCTACGCCGCCGTCTCCAGCGTCCAGGGCATCGCCCAGAACCAGGAGCGCTACCACGTGATCGGCTGGCTCGGGGTCTTCTCGCCGATCACCCTCATCGACGGCTTCCAGACCTGGTTCCTCGGCGCGACCTCCGCCTTCCCGCACGCCTCGGGCCCGTCGAGCACGCTCGCCGGCCTGGTCTACCTGCTGGTCCTCGTCGGCGCCACAGCGGGCTGCTTCGGCCTGCTGATGCGCCGCTACAAGAAGGTGGGCCTGTCATGACGACGATCGGCATCGACAAGGTGTCCCGCTGGTTCGGCAACGTGGTGGCCGTCAACGACATCACGATGACCATCGGCCCCGGCGTCACCGGCCTGCTCGGCCCCAATGGCGCGGGCAAGTCCACCCTCATCAACATGATGGCGGGCTTCCTCGCCCCCTCCAGCGGCTCCGTGACCCTCGACGGCACCACCATCTGGCGCAACGAGCAGGTGTACCGCCAGATCGGCATCGTCCCCGAACGCGAGGCGATGTACGACTTCCTGACCGCGCGCGAGTTCGTCGTCGCCAACGCCGAGCTGCACGGCCTGCCCGACCCGGGCGCCGCCGCCCAGCGCGCGCTGGCCACGGTGGAGATGGAGTACGCCCAGGACCGGCGGATCGACACCTACAGCAAGGGCATGCGGCAGCGCGCCAAGATGGCGTCCGCGCTGGTCCACGACCCGTCGGTGCTGCTGCTCGACGAGCCGTTCAACGGCATGGACCCCAGGCAGCGGCTGCAGCTCATGGACCTGCTGCGGCGGATGGGCGCGCAGGGGCGGACCGTGCTGTTCTCCTCCCACATCCTGGAGGAGGTCGAGCAGCTCGCCCACCACATCGAGGTCGTGGTGGCCGGCCGGCACGCCGCCTCCGGCGACTTCCGCAAGATCCGCCGCCTGATGACCGACCGCCCGCACCGCTACCTCGTACGGTCCAGCGACGACCGGCGGCTCGCGTCGGCACTGATAGCGCACGGCTCCACGGCCGGGATCGAGCTGGACCGCACCGAAAGGGCGCTGCTCATCCAGGCCGTGGACTTCGCGGGCTTCACCGAGTTCCTGCCCCGGATCGCCCGCGACCACGGCATCCGGCTCTTCACGGTCTCGCCCTCGGACGAGTCCCTGGAGAGCGTCTTCTCCTACCTGGTCACGGCATAAGGAGCCGCACGAGATGTCCGCCACCACTGCCACGCGGCCGCCCCGCCCCCCGGAGCCGTCCGCCTCCCGGGCCGCGGGCGCCGCCCCGGCCGCCGCGCTGTTCCACCGCACCGTGGGCCGGCTCACCTACCGGGCGCTGCTGGGCCGCCGCCGCGCCCTGCTGCTGTTCGCGCTGCCCGCGCTGCTGCTGGTCATCGCCGGGGCCGTGCGCGGCCTGACCGGGGCCGACGACGCCACCGCGCACGACCTGCTGCAGGGCTTCGCGCTCAGCGGCGTCGTACCGCTGGTCGGGGTGATCGCCGGAACCGGGGCGATCGGCCCCGAGATCGACGACGGCTCGATCGTCTACCTGCTGGCCAAACCGATCCGGCGCGGCACCATCATCGCCACCAAGCTGATCGTCGCCATAGGCGTCACCGTCGCGTTCTGCGCGATACCCACCCTGCTCGCGGGATACGTCCTCAACGGCAACGGGCAGCGGCTGGCCTCCGCGTACGCCTTGGCCGCCGCCGTGGCGTGCGTCGCCTATGCGGCGATCTTCCTGATGCTCGGCGTGATCACCCGGCACGCCGTGGTGGTCGGCCTGGTCTACGCGCTGCTGTGGGAGGGCGTGATCGGCAACGTGGTGCCCGGCGCCCGCACCCTTAGCGTCCAGCAGTGGGCCGTGGCCATCGCCCAGAAGGTCGCCAAGGGGGACCTGGTCGCCTCGGACGTGAGCCTGCCCACGGCGGTCGTGCTGCTGGTCGTGGTCACCACCGCGGCCACCTGGTTCGCCACTCGCAAGCTGCGCACGCTGAAGATCGCCGGCGAGGAGTGACGCCGGAAGCGGCACGGGACGCGACGAGGGGAGCGACGAGGAGTACGGGGGCCGCTCGCCGGCCGCGTGAGCCGCCTGACGGATCCCCCCCAGGCGGCTCACAGCCGACCGGCCGACACTGGTGGCGATGGCCCCGCAGATACCGGAGACCTCCGAGCCCCCGTCCCCGCAGGACCGCGCCGGCCCGCCGCTCGCCCTGCGGCGCGGCCGCGCGACCTCGGTGGCGGGGCGGCGGGGGCCATGCGCCGGGCCGGCCGCGCGGAGGGCGCGGCAATGGGTGCGGTCCACGCCCGGCACCCACATCTGGCTGGGGATACTCGCCGTCACCACTGTCGTCGTGGCGGTCTCCTCGCCGGCCCTGCGGTCGTACCTGCTGCACAGCGTGAGCACCAACCTGGTCGAGCTGCGCCATCACCCGATCAGGGTACTGATCGGCAGCGCCTTGTGGATCGAGACGCCGTCCGGCTTCGTGTTCTACGTGGCGCTGTTCGAGCTGGTGCACGCCACGGCCGAGCGCTGGCTGGGCACCTGGCGGTGGCTGCTGGTCGTGGCGGTCGCGCACGTGGGCGCGACCCTGATCAGCCAGAAGGCGGTGCGTCTGGGCATCAGGGACCAGCGGCTGCCGCACTCGCTGGCGCACACCGTCGACATAGGGGTCAGCTACGGCCTGGCGGGCGTCATCGGCGTCCTGACGTACCGGGTGCCGCGGCCGTGGCGGTGGGGCTACCTGACCGCGGTCCTCGCGTACGGGGGCTACCAGGTGGCGAACGACGGCACTTTCACCGACCTGGGCCACCTGACCGCCGTGCTGCTCGGTCTGGGCTGCTGGGTGCTGACACCGCCGGGCAGGACACGGGAGGGGGAGCGGGAACCGGGATGGGAACGGCGACCGGGACGGGAAGGACGCCTGGAACGGGAACGGGAGCGGGAACGGGGGCGGGGGGGACGGCCGGTGATCAGGCGAGGCCGAAGAGACGTTCCAGCACCACCGCGATGCCGTCCTCGTCGTTGGAGGCGGTGACCTCGTCGGCGACGGCCTTCAGGTCGGGATGGGCGTTCGCCATCGCCACGCCGTAGCCGGACCAGGTGAGCATCGGCAGGTCGTTGGGCATGTCGCCGAAGGCGAGGGTCTCGCCCGGCGCCACCCCCAGCCGCCGCGCGGCCAGCGCGAGGCCGGTCGCCTTGGTGAGCCCGAGCGGCAGCACCTCGACGATCCCCTCGCCCGCGACGGTCACGCCGACCAGGCCGCCGGCCGCCGCCTGGGCGGCCTCCGCCAGGGCGTCGTCGTCCAGGCCGCCCGGATGCTGTATGTAGAGCTTGTTGATCGGCTCGGCCCACAGCTCGGCAGGGTCCGTCATGTGCACGACCGGCAGCTCGGGATTGTAGACGTACCCCTCGCCGATCAGCACCTCGCCGGTCAGGCCGTCCTGGCTCGCGGCGACCGCCAGCGGCCCCACCTCGGCCTCGATCTTGGCCAGCGCGAGGGCGGCGAGCTGCCGGTCCAGGGTGACCGAGGTGAGCAGCCGGTGCGCGCCGGCGTCGTACACCTGGGCGCCCTGGCCGCACACCGCGAGCCCCTCGTACCCGAGGTCGTCCAGGACGTGCCGGCACCAGGGCACCGACCGCCCGGTGACCACGATGTGCGCCGCGCCCGCCGCCGTCACGGCGGCGAGCGTCTCGCGCGACCTCGCGGAAACGGTGGCGTCGCTGCGCAGCAGGGTGCCGTCCAGATCGGTCGCGACCAGCCGGTAGGGCGGGCCGCTCACCTCGCGGAGCCGGTCGGGCCCGCCGAGCCGCTCGTGCCGGCTGAACGGCCCGAACCGGTGGGTCCCGCCGCCGTGGCGGTCGGCTCCAGCAGCTCGCGCCCGCCCAGGTACGGCCGCAGGACCTCCGGCACGCGCACCGAACCGTCCGCCTGCTGGTGGTTCTCCAGGATCGCCACGATGGTGCGGGGCACCGCGCACAGCGTGCCGTTGAGCGTGGCCAGCGGCCGGGTGCCGGCCGTGTCGCGCAGCCGGATGTTCAGCCGCCGGGCCTGGAACTCGGTCGTGTTGGAGGTCGAGGTCAGCTCGCGGTACTTGCCCTGGGTCGGGATCCACGCCTCGCAGTCGAACTTCCGAGAAGCCGACGCGCCGAGGTCGCCCGAAGCCAGCTCGATCACCCGGAACGGCAGGCCGAGCGAGGTCAGCCACTGCTTCTCCCACTCCACCAGCCGCTGGTGCTCGGCCTCGGCGTCCTCGGGAGCGGTGTAGACGAACATCTCCACCTTGTCGAACTGGTGCACCCGGATGATGCCGCGGGTGTCCTTTCCGTACGAGCCCGCCTCGCGCCGGTAGCAGGGCGAGAAGCCCGCGTACCGCAGCGGCAGCCGGCCGGCGTCGATGATCTCGTCCATGTGGTACGCGGCCAGCGGCACTTCGGAGGTGCCGACCAGGTACAGCTCGTCCTTCTCCAGGTAGTAGACGTCGTCCTCCACCTGGCCGAGGTAGCCGGTACCGGCCATGGCGGCGGGCTTGACGAGCGTGGGGGTCAGGACGGGGGTGAACCCGGCCGCGGTGGCCTGGGCGATCGCCGCGTTGACCAGCGCGAGCTCCAGCAGTGCGCCGACGCCGGTGAGGTAGTAGAAGCGCGACCCGGAGACCTTGGCGCCGCGGTCGACGTCGATCGCGCCGAGCAGCTCGCCCAGCGCCAGGTGGTCGCGCGGCTCGAAGCCCTCGGCGGCGAAGTCGCGCGGGGTTCCGACCTCCTCGACGACGGTGAAGTCCTCCTCGCCGCCGACGGGCGCGTCGGGGTGGACCAGGTTGCCGAGCTGAAGCAGGAGCCGCTGCGCCTCCTCGGCGGCCTCGTGCTGCTCGGCGTCGGCGGCCTTGACGGCGGCGGCCAGCTCACCGGTGCGCCGCAGCAGTTCGGCCCGCTCGTCGCCCTGCGCCTTGGGGATCAGCTTGCCCAACTGCTTCTGCTCCGCCCGCAGCTCGTCGAAGCGGGTACCGGACGCCCGGCGCCGCTCGTCGGCGGACAGGAGGGAGTCGACGAGGCCGACGTCCTCTCCTCGGGCGCGCTGCGAGGCGCGCACGCGGTCGGGATCCTCACGGAGCAGGCGAAGGTCAATCACGGTCACAGGCTACCGGGGCGCGGCCTCACGGCGCGACAACTTAGCGGCGCAATGTGTCTTATGTCCGCTTCGGTATTTATGCGAGGAAAATGCGGAAAAGAGCGAGGAAAGCCTCGCGTCAACGCTATTCGTCCGATCCCTCCGCCGAGGGTACCGGCCCTGTGGAGAACCGGAATTGATCACGCATTCCAGGGGGAGTTATCCACAGGCCGGGGTCGGATTGCCGCACGTTGTCCACAGGTCGCGGGGGCAGCCTGTGGAGAAGGGGTGAGATCATTTCCAGGGGGAGATGTTCGGCGATGGATTCCCCGTTCAAACCCGTTCCACACTCCCTTTCGAGTGAGAAGTGTTCCCTCAAGAGGATTCATCGGGCGAATTGGGCTGACGGGGGGTGACCTGCATCACTCCGGGAGGGGCTGGTGTCTGTGTACCAATTTGTCGACTTCGTCGGGCCGGCCTGTCGACTTGTCCCCAGTTACCCACAGGCAGATCGGGCTGCCTGTGGATAACTTCGGTGGACAACTGGGCGACGAAACAGCAGGTGGACGGGGGGTGAACCCTTGCCCCGCGCCTGTGGGGGCCGGCGCGCGGTCGATCCGTACGGTCTGTGGGCACCTCGGCCGCCTTGGCCGCCTTGGTCGCCTCGGCCGCGCCGGTCGCCTTGCTCGCGTCGGTCGCCTTGGTCGCCTCGGCCGCGTCCGCCGCCCGGGCCGCCTCGGTCGCGGGGGTGCGGACCAGGCCCGCCCCGGCCTCCGCTCAGGCGCGCCCGTCGAGCGCCCGGTTCAGCCAGTCCGCCGCGTCGAGGAACTCCGCGTCCGTCGTGCCCCGCGTCACCCGTGCCGCGACCTCGTCGGCGCGTGGGTACGAACCGAGGAAGCGTACGTTCAGGCAGCGCCGGCGCAGACCCATCAGAGCCTCGCCGACCCGCCGGTCGGTCAGGTGTCCCTCGGCGTCCACCGAGAAGCAGTACCGGCCGAGTCCCTCACCCGTGGGACGGGACTCGATGCGCATGAGGTTGACCCCGCGGATCGCGAACTCCTGCAGAAGTTCGAGCAGGGCACCCGGGTGGTCGTCGCGCAGCCAGAAGACGGCCGACGTCTTGTCCGCTCCGGTCGGCGCCGCCAGCCGGGCCGGCCGGCCGACCAGGACGAACCGGGTGGTGGCGTTCTGCGCGTCGTGGATGTCGGTGGCCAGCGGTTCCAGCCCGTACACCGGCGCGGCGAACTCGCCCGCGAAGGCCCCGTCGAACCGGCCCTCCTGCACCAGCCGCGCGCCGTCCGCGTTGGACGCCGCCGACTCCCACTGGGCGTCGGGCAGGCTCTCGGCCATCCACTTGCGCACCTGCACCTGGGCGGCCGGATGCCCGGTCACCGTCTTGACGTCCGCGAGCGTGGTGCCCGGCCTGACCAGCAGCGCGAACGCGATCGGCAGCAGCACCTCGCGGTAGATCATCAGCGGTTCGCCGAAGGCCAGCTCGTCCAGGGTGGCGGTGATGCCGCCCTCCACCGAGTTCTCGATCGGGACCAGCGCCCCGCCCGCCTCGCCGCCGCGTACCGCGTCCAGCGCGGCGGCCACCGACACCATCGGCACCAGTTCGCGTGTGGCGGCCTCCGGCAGCGTCCGCAGCGCTGCCTCCGTGAACGTGCCCTCAGGTCCCAGATACGTGTAGCGGCTCGCCGGCGACATGCAATCAGCCTAACGGCCCGCACGCCGTCGGCCGTACCAGTCGCGCGAGCACGCGCGGGGCGCGCGCCCGCATCACGCGCCGCCCGCCCGACCACCCGCGCCCCGAGCACTGTCACATACGCCCGCGCGCGGTGCGGTCGCCGTACGCCAGCGCGGCGGGACACCGCTTCCGTACGCCCGGGGCGCCGTCACCTCCTGACCGGGCGGTACTCCGGCGACCCGGCGGTACTCCGCCGTCAGCCCTCCAGCAGCCGCTGGCCCACGTACTCGCCGGGGCCCACCCCGCCCGGCACGGCGAACAGGCCGCTCGCCTCGTGCCGCAGGAACCGGGACAGGCCGTCGCCGCTGTCGAGCTTGCGCTGCACGGGTACGAAGCCGCGCAGGGGGTCCGCCTGCCAGGCCACGAACAGCAGCCCGGCGTCCGGGGCGCCGTCCGTGCCGATGCCGTCGTGGTACGAGAACGCGCGCCGCAGCATCGTCGCGCCGCCGTTGGAGGCCGGGGCGGCGACCCGGATGTGCGCGTCGGCGGGGACGGCGAGCGACCTGTCCGGCAGGAACTTGTCCAGGTCGACCGGAGTCGTCTCGGTGCCGCCCGACAGCGGCGCCCCGTCGGACTTGCGGCGGCCGATCACCTTCTCCTGCCGTTCCACGGGCAGGTGGTCCCAGTCGTCGAGCAGCATCCGGATCCGGCGCACGACGGCGTACGAGCCCCCGGCCATCCACTCCGGCGAGCCGCCGGCCGGTACGAACACCTTCCGGTCGAAGTCGGGGTCGGCCGGCTTGGGGTTGTTGGTGCCGTCGATCTGCCCCATCAGGTTGCGGCCGGTCGTCGGGTGCGCGGTGGCGCCCGGGGTGCGGTTGAAGCCACTCATCTGCCAGCGCACGAAGGCGGTGTCCCGGGCCGACTTCTGGATCACCCGCAGCGCGTGAAAGGCCACGAGCGCGTCGTCGGCGCTGATCTGCACCCACAGGTCGCCGTCGCTGCGCCGGGGATCGAGCGCGTCGGCGGAGAAGGCGGGGAGCGGGGCGAGCGCCTCGGGCAGCCGCGCGGTCAGCCCGGTGCGGGTGAAGAAGCCGCGCCCGAACCCGAAGGTGACGGTAAGCGAGGACGGCCCGGCGTCCCCCGCGACCTGGTCGTCGTACGCCGCCGGGGTCGTCGGCGTCGCGCGCGTCATCGCCCGTGCCGCGTCCGACCAGCGGCGCATCAGCCCGGCCGCCGCCCGCCGGTCCGCACCGGCCGCCAGATCGAACGCCACCAGGTGCCCGCGCGCCTGCGCCGGCTCCACGATCCCGGCCTGATGCGGACCCTCGAAGGGTATGTACGAGGACCCGACCGTGGTCAGCGCGGTCGGCCGGTCCGCGACGGCGCGGCCGGCCGCGGCCCCCGCCCCGCCGCCGGCCACGAGCCCGGCCGCGCCCGCGGCCCCCGCGGTACCGAGCAGCCGCCGTCGGCTGATCGCGGCGGAGGGGGACGCTTCGGTCGTGGACCCCGCCGTTCCCGCCCTGGCTGCCACGTCTGCCCTGCCTGTCGTGGCTGTCGTGCCTGTCGTGGCTGTCGTGGCTGTCGTGGCCGGCGTGGCTGTTGTCGTCGGCTTCGTCGGCTTCAGCGGCTTCATGGGGCGACCTGCACGTTCCTCGTCCGGGTCACCTCGTCGATGTCGGAGGTGCGGACGGTCAGGGACATCTGCCAACCGCCGGCCAGGGGGAGGCGGACGCCGGAGGCGATCCAGTGGCCGGCCGCGAACCGCTTGAGGGGCACCTGGATCGGGCCGAGGTTCTTGGCGGGCAGCGTGAAAGACAGCCGCACCTCGGGCACCTCCATGGGCTTGCCCGCCGGGTCGCTGAGGATCACGTGCACGACCCCGGGCAGGCCCGCCGCGACCGGCGACATGCCGACCGCCGCGGTGCCCTTGCCGTTCGTACCGCCCGTGTCGAACGGGACGGTGAGGGAGAGGTCCGAGGAGGAGCCCGTCC
This sequence comes from Streptomyces sp. HPF1205, assembly GCF_020400825.1. Taxonomy (GTDB): domain Bacteria; phylum Actinomycetota; class Actinomycetes; order Streptomycetales; family Streptomycetaceae; genus Actinacidiphila. The sequence continues at coordinate 117,932 of NZ_JAINVH010000002.1, read as the reverse complement.
CGGGCGTCCCCGTCGCCGAGGCCGCGGGGGCGGGCGCCAGCCCCTTCTGCTCCTCCGCCGCGCGTCCCGGCTGGGACCCGGTGAGCATCGTCGTCACCGTCAGCAGGACCACCGCGATGCCGGCTTCCGCCAGGACACTGCGGCGCAGGGCCGTTCGCGCCGGATCCGCGTCCCGTGCCTTGCGCGCCCGGGCGGCCGAGCGCGCCGCCTGCTGACGCCGCAACTGCGCGGCGCGCTCGCGAGAGGCGGCCGGTACGGTGCCGCCGGTCCGGCCGGACGTGGCGCCGGACGTGGCGCCGGACGTGGCGCCGGACGTGTCACGGGTTGCGCCGCCGCCCTTGTTTCCGGCCTCGCCCGAAGCCTTGTCGCGGGTCTCGTCCGCAGCCTTACCCGCCTGCCGCGGTACGGCGGCTTCGCCCGGCTCCCCCGGCTCCCCCGACTCCTGTACGGCGACGGAATCCGGCTCCCCCGCCGCTGCCGACGACGCCGGAGCCGTAGCCGCCGGAGCCGGAGCCGCGGCTACGGCCGACGGCTTCGCGGTCTTCTCATCGGACTTCTTCGCGGACCCCTTCGCCCGGACCTTGGCGCCGGACGCCTCGGCGGAGACCCGGGCGGACGCCTTCGCCCCCGTCCCCCTCGCCGTACCGGCTGTACCGGCTGTACCGGCTGTATTAGCCGTACCGGCCCTGCCGGCCGCCCCCGCCGCCCCGAGCCCTCCCGTCCACCGCCGCGAGAACCAGGCCACCGCCACCAGCGCACACACCAGCCCGATCTTGACGAGCAGCAGCCGCCCGTACGAGGTGTCGGTGAAGGCCCGCCACGTGCCGATCTGCCGCCACGCCTGGTACGTTCCGGTCCCGACCAGGAGGGTGATCGCGGTCAGGGCGGTCAGCGAGAAGCGGCGCACCGCCCAGCGTTCGACCGTCCCGGCCGTCGAAGGCGCCCACAACGCGGTGAGCAGGGTGATCAGGCCGCCCAGCCACACCGCCATGGACAGCAGGTGGACCACGTCGACCGGCATCGCGAGCTTGCGCTGGACGCCGACCGAGGCGTGTTCGGCCATCGCCCAGGTGGCGGCGATGCCGACGGCCACCACGGTGCCGCCGATGGCCAGGCCCCAGGCGAGGTCGGCGCGCTCCGCGGGGTCCTCCCGTTTGGCGTAACTGCCGAACAGCACCGCCAGGAAGACGGCCGCGGCGGCGAGCAGCAGCAGCCGGGAGAGCAGCGCGGCGCCCGGCCGGGTCTCCAACTGGGCGCGCATCACGCCCGGGTCGAAGACCTGGCCGAGCCCCTTGCCGTTGACGTACGGGCCGCGCAGCATGATCAGCGCGATCGCGCCCGCCACCATCGCCACCCAGCCGCCGGCCACCAGCCGCTGCATCGCGCCGAGCAGGGCGCCGCGCGGCCAGCACACGGTCAGGAACACCGAGCCGCCGACCAGCAGCGCGAAGCCGAGGTACGAGACGTAGCGCCCGACCCCGTACAGGAACGCCGCCGCCCCGCCACCGGCCGCCGCGACGCCCGAGAGGTCGACGGTGGTCCTCGACGGCGCCCCGACCGAGAAGGTGAAGGCGCCCGCGACGGGGTGGCTGTCCTGGGAGATGGCCCGCCAGGCGACGGTGTACGTGCCGTCGCCGATGCCCGGCCGCAGCGCCACGGTGGCGGTCGCCTTGGAGTCGCCGCCGCCGTCGGCGTGGCCCGGCGTGCCCACCGCCACATCCGTACCGCGCGGGTCGTACACGTGCAGGCTGTCGTCGGACAGCAGCACGCCCTCGGAGAAGGTGAGCACCACCCGCTGCGGCGCCGTCTTGACGACGGAGCCCTCGGCGGGGTCGGCGCGGATCAGGGCGGCGTGCGCGTCCGCCGGCCCGGCGGTGCCGAGCAACAGGGCGAGCATGCCGCCGAAGGCGAGTGCGAAAGCGGCGAGGCGTTTCGCGTGCCGCCGTCCGCCGGTCCGTGCGCCCGTTCGTCCGCCGGTCCGTGTGCCGACCCGTGCGTTCACCCCCACTCCGCCGGGCCGGTCCGCCGCCGGACCGCGTGTCGCGTACGACCATGTGTTCATCGTTGGGTCAGCCCCCGGGGCGGTACGTTGTCGGGCGCACGGGGACGGTGACGGTCACCGTGGCCGGCGTGGCATGGGCGAAGCGCAGCGTGAGGGTCACCGTGTCACCGACCGCGGGCTTGTGGGTGAGGTTCTCCAGCATCAGGTGGTCGGCGCCCAGGCCCAGCGACAGGCGGCCGCGGGCGGGGACGGTGAGCGAGGGTACCTGGCGCATGGTGGTGCCGACGGTGGTGTGCAGCGTGACGTGCGCCGCCAGCGGGGTGGTGACCGAGGTCAGCTCGGCCGGGGTGCCGCCGGTGTTGCGCACCGTGAGGTACGCGGCCGCCACGTCGGTGAGCAGGGGCCTCGGTACGTAGCCGCCGGTCACCGACAGCCGGGCGGGGGAGGCGGCGGAGGAGGAGCCGCCGCCCAGCGCCACCACGGCCGCCGCCGCGACGGCCGCGCCTCCCGCGACGGCACCGGTCAGCGCCCCGGTGAGCCTGCGGCCGCGGCGCGTCACGGGGCCTCACTCCTGATGATCCTGGGCAGCCCGGCCTGGTACTGCGCGGCGGTGGTGCCCGACATGTACAGGATGTGGCCCATGTTGTCCTTCGGCCAGAAGGCCAGCACCTCGGCGCCATGGGTCACGGTGACGCTGCCGTCCTTCTCCTTCACCGGCGCGTCGATGCCGACGCCGACCGACTTGGCGGCGGCCCGGATGACGGAGAACCGGCCGGTCAGGCCGATGAAGCTCTTGTCCATGGCGCCGAGCCAGGCGTTCAGCCGGGCCGGGGTGTCGCGCTCGGGGTCGGAGCTGACCATGATCACGCGCAGCTTGGCCTGGTCGGCTGCGGGCAGCCTGGACTTGGCCAGCGCGAGGTCGCTCATGGTGGTCGGGCAGACGTCGGGGCAGTGGGTGTAACCGAAGAAGAGCAGGGTGGGCAGGCCGGCCGTCTGCTTGACCAGGTCGAACGGCTTGCCGTGGTTGTCGGTGAGGACAAGGTGCGGCTTGGGGAACGGGGTGTCGAGCAGCGTGCCGGCCGAGCCGCTGCCGGAGACGGCGGCGACATTGGCGTCCGAGCCGCCGGAGGCGGTGGAGGAGCCGGAGCCGCCGGAGGAACTGCCGCAGCCGGTGAGCGCGAGGGCGGTGGCGGCGACCAGGGCGGCCGCGCCGAGCTTGACGGTGGTGCGCATGAGTGCAGGGTCCTGTTCGGGTGGTCGTGGGACTTCCGGGACGGCGGGCGATCCGGGCGGTCCGGGCGGTCTGGGCGGTCCGGGCGGTCTGGGAGCCGGGCGGCCGGCGGGCGTACGGGTGGGAGGAGATCTCCTCGTGTACGCGCACGCCGGCCGCCCGGCCCGCGCCGGCTCAGGCGGACGGGTCCGAGGTGCCCGGCGTGCTGCCCGGCGAGGTGGCGGCGGGGGCGCGGCGGCGGCCGGCGAACACGCCGAAGCCGACGCCCAGCAGCCCGGCCACGATGCCGGCGATGCCCAGGGCGCGGGCGGTGTCGTCGGTGGTGTCGGTGCCGCCGCTCGATGGGCCGGCCGCGGCCTGCCGGGGGCCCTTGGCGTCGGCCGCGGGAGCGCCGGCGGGGGAGCCGGGCGCGCCGTTCGTACCGGTGGGGGCTGCCGCCGTCAGGGTCAGGGTCGGCGCGGGGTGTTCCGGCTCGGGCTGGCCCGCCTGGGGGAGGTCGATCCAGCGCACGATGTCGCCGTTGTCGTACGTCTGCAGGGTCTTGAACGACAATGCGCCGGTGTCGTCCGGCAGCGGGCCGAAGGAGACCGGGAACTGCTGGAACTGACCGGGTCCGATCTTTCCACCCGACCAGGTGATCTTGCTGACCGCTTGGGTGACGGTGCCGTCGTCCGTCTTCAGCGGAGTGGCCAGCTTCGACGTGGCGACCTGGGCGGTCCAGCCGGGCACCGGCTGGAGCGACACCGAGGCGATGGGGTGGTCGGTGGGCAGGAAGACCTCGATCTTCACGGTGGAGGCGCTGTCCTCCTCATTGGGGATCTTGAAGTCCACGGTGCTGTAGCTGCCCTTGGCGGCCGTGTCCGGCTGCACGGTGACGTGCGCGAAGGCGGGCACCGCGGTCAGCAGGACGGCCGATCCGGCGAGCGCGGCGACGGTCACGGCCCGGCCCCTGAGGCGGGGCGGACGGGACATGCGTGAGCTGCTCATGGCAGGGGTTCTCCACGGTGAGAGGGGAATGGCACGTGACGGTGGCGTGGCGTGGTGTGGCGGACCGACCGGCCGCGCGCCGCCGTCCCTTCCGTCCCCTCCCTCGTCCCGCGACCGGGAACGGAGAAGTGACCGGGAATCACCCGCGTGCAGTAGTAAAAGTGGTGATTCCCGGATGGATCAGGACATTCGATGCCGCGTCAGGCCGCCAGGGCGAACGCCGGAGGGCCGCGCCTGGCCACCGAGTGCCGCAGCCAGACCGTGCGGTGCCGCCCCGGGGCGGCGGCATCCGTACCCGCCCGGCCGCGCGGCCAGGGGTACGGGGACCGGCTCGCGAGGGCCGACAGCAGCGCGTGGGCGCGCCGCAGGGCGGCGGCCGGGGACAGCGGACGGGCGCCGCGGACCCGCAGGGACAACCTGATCAGCCGCCACAGCGCGGCCTCACCGCGGCGCAGCAGCCAGCCCGCCACCACGGCGGCCAGCAAGTGGCCGAGCAGCATGGGCAGCGAGCAGAAGGGGAGCGCGGTCAGGAGGGAGTGCGCGCCGCGGAACGCGCCGCCGCCGACGCCCGCCGTGCCGCCGTCGGCATCCGCGGAAGGGGAGGGCATGCCCGGCATCCCCGGCATCGCGGTCGGCCAGGACCCCCATGCCAGGTGGCCGCCTCCCGTACCCGCCGCATAGGCCGAGGGGTCCAGGCCCGCGCGGCTGACGATGGCGCGTGCGGCGGCCGGGGTGAGCCGCTGTCCGTGAAGGCCGCAGGTCAGCCGGGCGGCCAGCGCCGCCAGGCCGCCACCGGCCGAGGTCCCGGCCGAGCCGGGGGTGGTCCCCGCGGCCGCGCCCGCACCGGCTGCGTAGGCGCACGTCCGGCCGATCGTGAAGACCGCGTGCAGGACGACCTGCCCCAGCGCCAGCAGCGTCGCGATGCCCGGCAGCGACCGCTCCCGCCCGGCGAGCGGTGCGACGACGGCGAAGACGGCCAGCCAGGCCAGCGCCAGCGACGTGCCCGGCACCGGCCGGCCGGCGGCCAGTGAGTGCCCCGCCGCGGCCAGCACGACGCAGACCGCGGTGAACACCGCGGCCCGCAGCAGTCTCAGGCCGGCGCCTGCGCGCACGGAGGTGGCGGGGGAAGCCATGACGGCGGCCATCTTCTCACCGCTGCCCCATGCGGCCCACAGCGGGTGCCCGGTGTGGGTGGGTTGTCGCGTTACGCGGACGTTACGCCAGGTGGTCCCTACACTGCCGCCGCGAGCCTCCGCGTCGGCCGAATGAGCGGTATCACGTCAACGCCACGCTTATCGGCTGCCTTTCGCGGCAATACGTAACCGTATGTCGAGCCGCAACCAGGAGGCTGGAGCATGAGCATCTGGTGGTCCCTCCATTTGCGGCGCGAGGCTGCGAGCGTCCCGCTCGCCCGGAGACTGCTCCTGGGGACGATGGAGACCGCCGGGGTGGATCCCGACATCTCCTTCGACCTCTCGGTGGCGCTCACCGAGGCGTGCGCGAACGCCGTGGAACACGCCGGAACCGCCACCAACTACAGCGTCACCGCGCAGATCGACGGGGAGCGCTGCCGGATCGAGGTGGCCGACTCCGGACCGGGTTTCGCCCGCGACCGCTTCCTCCGCCATCCGGCCCGGCCGCCGGCCCACCGGGGCCAGCACGCCGAGCACGGGCGGGGGCTGTTCCTGATCGAAGCGTTGGTGGACCACGTCCACTTCCACGACCGTCCCGGACACGGGACGGTCGTCTCTTTTGACAAGGTGCTCAAATGGCGTGACGGCGCGCTCCTCAAGGCCTCCTGACCGCGGAGCCGGCGGACAGCGACCGCACCGCCACGGACCACGGGCCCCACGGGGCCGCTGAGTCGACCGGGTGAACCCGGGCCACCGGGCCCGGGTTCACCGGGCCACGGGCCCACCGGGTCACTCGCGCACTGGGGCACCCGGGCCTGGCAGGTCACGGGCACCCCGGGCCACCCGGGCCCGGCAGGTCACCGGCCCACCGGGCCTGCTCGGCTCACCGGGCCCGTCCGGCCCCCGCTCGGCTCACCGGGCCTGCTGTATCAGCCGTACCTCCCGGGGCCTGCCGGCCTTACCGGCTCCTCACCGGGCCCGCAGCGAGGCCATCCACGTCTCGATCTCGCCGGCCTCGCGGGGCAGCGCCGCCGAGAGATTGCGGTGGCCGTCCGGCGTGACCAGGATGTCGTCCTCGATCCTGACGCCTATGCCCCGGTACTCCGCGGGCACCGTGAGGTCGTCCGCCTGGAAGTACAGTCCGGGCTCGACGGTGAGGACCATGCCGGGCTCCAGGGTGCAGCCCACGTAGGTCTCGGTGCGGGCGTGTGCGCAGTCGTGGACGTCCAGGCCGAGCATGTGGCCGGTGCCGTGCAGCGTCCAGCGGCGCTGGAGGCCGAGTTCGAGCACCCGCTCGACCGGGCCCTCGATCAGTCCCCACTCCACCAGCCGCTCGGTGAGCACCCGCTGGGCCGCGTCGTGGAAGTCGCGGAAGGCGGCGCCCGGCTTGACGGCGGCGATGCCCGCTTCCTGCGCGTCGTACACCGCGTCGTAGATCCGGCGCTGCAGCGGGGAGAAGGTGCCGCTGATGGGCAGGGTGCGGGTGACGTCGGCGGTGTAGAGGGTGCGGGTCTCCACGCCGGCGTCCAGCAGCAGGAGTTCGCCGGGGCGGACCGGGCCGTCGTTGCGTACCCAGTGCAGGGTGGTGGCGTGCGGGCCGGCGGCGCAGATCGAGCCGTACCCCACGTCGTTGCCCTCCACGCGGGCGCGCAGGAAGAACGTGCCCTCGATCCAGCGCTCGGAGGTGGCCACCGCCTTGTCGAGCGACGTCACCACGTCCTCGAAGCCGCGGGTCGTGGAGTCGCACGCCTGCTGGAGCTCGCCGATCTCGAACTCGTCCTTGACCAGGCGAAGTTCGGACAGGAACTCGGTCAGTTCCGCGTCGCGCTCGGCGGTCACCTTGTCGGTGAGGGCGGCCTCCACGTCGGGGTCGTAACCGCGCACCACCCGGACCGGGCCCTTCGCCGCCCGCAGCTCGTCGCAGACCTTGCGCACGTCCTTGCAGGGGATGCCCACAAGCTGCTCGGCCTCGGCCAGGCTGTGCCGCCTGCCGACCCACAGCTCGCCGTGGCCGCTCAGCCAGAACTCGCCGTTGTCCCGGTCGGAGCGCGGCAGCAGGTAGAGGCTCGCCTCGTGGCCCTGCTCGCTCGGTTCGAGGACCAGCACCCCGTCCTCGGTCTGGTCGCCGGTGAGGTGGACGTACTCGGTGCCGGCGCGGAAGGGGTAATCCGTGTCATTGGCCCGGGTGCGCAGCTTGCCGGCCGGCACCACGATCCGCTCGCCGGGGAAGCGGGCGGACAGCGCGGCGCGCCGCGCCGCCGTGTACCCGGCCTGCGGGACCGGCTCCAGGCCGCGCAGCTCGGTGTCGGCCCAGCCGGACTTCATCACGGCGGTCAGCTCGTCGGACACGGCGGGGTACAGCCGGTTCTTGCGCTGCTTGATCGCCTCGTCCTCGGCGTCCTGCCGGTCCTTCCGGTCCTTCTGGTCCTGCTGGTCGCCCTGGTCCTGAAGTGCCTGTTCCCGCTGGTCCTGGGTCTTCGGGTCCGCCTCCGCCACGTCCTGCCTCCTCGCGATGAATCCTTCGTCCATCGTATGGGCGTGCGGGCGGGGGCGGAGGAGGGCGGCCGGCCGCCTGTGGAAAACCCCGCGCGCACCCGCCCACCGGCCTCGCCGACCGGCCGCGCGCGCCCGGCCCCGCCTCGCTCGCGCGTTCGCCCGTCCGCCCTCGGCCCCCGCCCCCGCCCGTTCAGTCGAACAGGGCCACCAGCAGGACCAGGTCCTCCGCCCCGTCGGTGCGGTCCATGCCGTCCGGCAGCATGGTGTGCAGGACGTGGTCGGCGAGCCGCTCGGGGTCGGCGCGGACGGCACGGGAGGCGCTCTGCGCGGCGGAGTGCAGCCGCGCGAAGGCCCGGTCGGCAGGCTCGCCGGTGCGGTGCAGCAGCCCGTCGGTGAACAGCAGCAGGCTCTCCCCGGGGCGCGCGCACAGCTCCACGCTGGGCGCCTCCCAGCAACTGAGCATGTTGAGCGGGGCGGACAGCGAGGTCTCCACGTACTCGCAGCGCCGGTCGCCCACCACCAGCGGCGGGCAGTGGCCCGCGCCGGCCAGGGTCAGGCGGCGCCCTCCGGGAGCGGACGTGGCATAGGCGAACAGCGCCGTCGCCGACCTGGCCGGCTCGGTCAGCCGCATCAGCAGTTCGAGGTCGGACAGCACGGCGACCGGGTCCTCGCCCTCCATCACGGCGTAGGCCCGCAGCGAAGCCCGCAGCCGCCCCATCGCGGCGACCGCGCCGGGCCCCGCTCCCGTCACCCCGCCGACCGCCAGCCCGAGCGCCCCCTCGGGCAGCGGCAACGCGTCGTACCAGTCCCCGCCGCCGCGCGGGCCGGTCCGGTGGCGTACGGCCATGCGTACGCCCGGCACCCGGGGCAGGCGGGCGGGCAGCAGTTCCGTGGCGAGGGCCGCGGCGACGCCCCGGGCGCGGGCCAGGTCCAGGCAGCGGGCCAGGTGCTCGGCGGCGAAGCGCAGGTACAGGCCTGCCAGGCGGCGCTGGCGGTCGGCCGGTTCCGCGGGCTCGTCGTAGAACCACACCGCGGAGCCGAGCGGGCCGACCGGGTCGGCGGCCAGCCGCAGTTCGTAACTGGCGGCGAGCCCGAGCTGCGCTGCGACCTCGCGATGGCGCGGGGCCAGGCCCGGCTCGGCCCGCAGGTCGCGGTGCAGGATCTCGTCGATGGAGGTGGGGAGCGGTGCCTGGGCTCCACCCGCGGCAGGAGGCGCGCCCTCTGCCGCGGGTGCGGGCGCGTCCAAGGAGACGGGCGCCTCCAGGGAGACGGGCGCCTCCAGGGATGCGGGCGCATTCAGGGATGCGGGCGCGTCCGCGACCAAGGGCGCGGTCGGGGCGGCGGGGGCCGTCCACGACCCGCCCGCCGCCCCGGGAACCGTCTCCAGGGTGCCGAGGTCGGCGCGCGTCAGCCCCAGGCCGACAGTGCACTCGGGGCCGAGGCCGTCCTCGGGGTTGAGGGCGATCATGCCGCGGCTGGCGCCGACGAGAGTGGCGCCGGCCTGGAGCACCTCGCGCAAGGCGCCGTCGAGATGGGAGGTGCGGGCGAGCCGCTCGGTGAGTTCGTGGAGCAGCGACAGGTCGCACACCCAGGCGGCGAGCCGGTCCTGGACGGCGAGCGAGTGATCGGGGGTGCCGCGGGCCGGCATGCGCTCGGGGTGGCCGGCCGGCGGGGCGGGGAATCCGGACACGGGCGCCTGCGTCACCGTGACGGCGTCAGTGTGCGCCGTGCCGGAAGAAGGTGATTCGGTTCCAGCCACTTTTCTGACGTGCGCGGGACTCATGGCCGGGGACTTCCGGCCAGCGTACCGGGCGAACGGCGAGTGGGGCAATCGGTGCTTTTCGGCCGTGGTGCGCGGAGCAACTGCATGAATAGCATCGCAAACCCCCATGTCGTGCTGCGCCGCTATCAAGGACCCCACTTCTACACGCACGATCGTGGGCATGTCCAGGATTGTCCCGGTACACGGAAAGGTGTCGGAGGCTTGCGGCCCGTGGTCCGGTCGACGTAAGTTGACGGGACATTGGCTCAAAACCGCTACCCCCGGTTCATGCGCCCTGTCGACTGATCCCAGCCAACAGCGCGTCATGTCGCGGGTGGTGGGTAGGAACCCCAAGTCCGGCTACAGCGTCGTACGTACGTAAACGGTTGACGGCCGACCCAACCCCGAGTGGTGAGGGGTGCCGCGCCCAGCGGGACCACGGGCAGTGGCTCACGACGTGGGCTGTGTGCGCCGCACATGAGCGCCTCGCACGCGCCACCCTCCGCCGCGTTCCACGCTCGGCCGGCAGCGCGTGCCGCGCTGCCTCGTATGCGGTGTGCTCCACGATTACGTTGTGCAATGGGCAGATCCATGGGCGTTAACGGAAAGGAACGAGCGCTGATGCGCGAGATCCTCGGAAGGCGACGCAAGCTCTCACTCCAGCTCCAGCGCAAGGGGCGGGCCGCGTTGCTCAACGCGGCGCTCACTTACGCCGAGCAGTGGAAATGGCGCGTGGTGCCCGGTGTCGGGTTCGACCGGCGGGGCGCCTGGCGGACCGCCGGGCCCGTTCCGTGCGCCTGCCCGCACCCCAGTTGCCCGGTGCCGGGCGTGCACCCTCTCGACCCCGGACTGCTCGCCGCCACGCGCGACCCGCGGATGGTCCGCTGGTGGTGGACCAACCGTCCGGACGCACCCGTGGTCCTCGCCACCGGCGACGAGGTGTCGGCCGCGAGCCTGCCCGCCGCCGCCGGGGCACGCGCCCTGGACGCGATCGAGGAACTCGGCTTCCGCCTCGGCCCGGTGGTCGCCACACCCACCCGTTACGTCTTCCTTGTCGCTCCCTACCGTTTCGCCGAGTTGGGCGAGCTCCTCGACAGCCAGGAGTGGGTGCCCACGTCCCTGCGCTACCACGGCGACGGGGGGTACGTGGCCCTGCCGCCGTACAGCAGCAGCGCGGGGCAGTTGCGCTGGGTGCGCCCGCCGGTTGTCGAGCCAGGCGGGACCGCGCCCTGGCTGCCGAGGCTGGGCACCTTGGTCGACGCCATGGTGCGGGCGGGGCGGACCGCGCCTGACGGCGACCGGCTCACCTACTGACGCCCCATCCCCGGCGGCCGCGCGCCCACACCCGTTCGTATACGGCGGGTTCGTATCCGCGCCCTGTGCGGAGTCCCGACGCCGCCTGCTGTGTCGCGCCCTCGCGACCGCGACCTATGCGGCGACCGCGCCCGCCATGACGTCCGCGTCCTGTGTGACGTCGGCTTTCTATGCGACGAGGAATGGCGGCGGCGTGCGGACAGCAAAAGGCCCGGTCGCTGGCGACGGGGGATGCACCAGCGACCGGGCTGCTCAAACGGTAACAAGACTTGTGCCGTTCGCAAATCCCGCAACCGGAGGGGACCGCCGAATTCCCGGGGTTTTGCGGCCTGTTGTGATCGACATCACTGAGCGAACGCTCAGTCGGCACCCCCGTTCGGGGGTGCCGACGGCCCCCTTCTGCCGGCGGTTCAGCTCAAGGTGATCTGGCGGTTGGTGAAGCCGCTGCGGGCGCGGCGCTCCTCCGCGCTCAGCGGGCCGGTGTTGGCCAGCGTCTCGGCGAGCCGCTCCTGGAACTGCGCGGCCGGCTTCTCGACCTCGTCGGCCGGCATGTCCGCCGGCAGGTCCCAGACCGGGACCATCAGACCGTGCGCGCGGAACGAGCCGACCAGCCGCGTCCCGTCGCCGAGCGACGAGGCGCCCGCCGCGTGCAGCCGGGCCAGCGCGTCCAGCAGCGCGTCCTCCGGGTGCGGCATGACCCACCGCAGGTGGTTCTTCTCCGGGGTGTGGCACCAGTAGCCAGCCTCCACACCGGTCAGCCGGACGGTCGGGATCGCAGCCTGGTTGGCGCGCTCCAGCGAAGCGGCCACCTCGCCGGTCGCGGCGTCCGGGTCCTCCAGCCAGAACTCGAAGCCCGGGTGGATCTCGGGCGTGAACGGGGCGTCCAGGTCGAGCAGGTCCTGCAGCCGCGGGCCGTCGGGGGCCGGGCGGCGGCCCTCCACCGGGTTGCCCGGCTCGGCGGTCAGCGTGCGCTGCAGGGTGCCGGCCAGGTCGCGGCTGATGTCCCCGGTCGTGGCGTCGTTCTGCAGACCGAGCAGGACGCCCCCGGTGTCGCGGCGCAGGCCGGGCCAGGCCATCGGCAGCACGGTCGCCAGGGTCACCGACGGCACGCCCTGCGGCAGGCCGTCCTTCAGCGTGAGCTCCACCGTCGCGGCCGGTACGAGTTCGCGCAGCGCCACCCAGTCGCACTCACCGGGCAGTCCCTCGAAGGGGCGGCGGACCAGCTCCGTCACCGCGTGGGCGGCTTCGCGGCCGTGGCATGCCTTGTACCGGCGGCCCGAGCCGCACGGGCAGGGCTCCCGCGCGCCCACCACGGGGATCGCGCCCGCGGTGCCGCTGGTGGCCTTGCTCTTGGTGGTGGTCGCGCGCTTCTTGGCCATGGCTGGGTCTCTCCCGGTACGGCGGTGTTCCCGGGGGAGCCTAGCGGGGTGGGCGGGTGCGGTACGTGAACGCCTTGCGGTCGGCTCGGGCCGGGGCCCGCTCCGGGGCCCGCTCCGGGGCCCGTTCCGGGGCCCGCTCCCGGGCCCACTCCGGGGCCCGCTCGCGCCCCAGGCCCGACCACGGCCGGCCTGACCACGGCCGGCCCGGCGCGGCTCGCGGTCGGTCGGCTCGCGGTCGGTCGGGCGGCTCGCGGCTGAGGCCTCCTGGCCCGACTCCCGGCCCGACTCCCGGCTGCGGGGTGCCGGCCGGGGTGCCGGCCGGGGTGCCGCCCGGCCAGGGGCCGCCTCAGCTCAGATCGTCAGCTCAGGTCGTCCAGTGACTCCGCCAGGTCCAGCGGCAGTTCCAGCGGGACACCGCGGGGCAGGCCGATGCCGGTCGGGGGATCGTCCCGGCGCGCGTGACGGCCGCGGACGGGGAGCACGACCCATACGGTGACTTCGCCCGGGGCGTCCCGTACCCCCCAGCGCTGGGCGAGGGCGGAGACGATGCCGAGGCCGCGGCCCCCGTGCGCGGTGAGGGAAGGGCTGGCCGGCCGGGGCCGGGTGGGCCCGCCGCCGTCCGTTACCTCCAGGACCAGCAGCCCGTCCGCGCCGACCGACCACGACGCCCTTATGCCGCCCGCGGCCGGCTCCGGGTCCTCGCCGGGGGCGGGATCCAGGGCAGGGGCCGGGGCTTGATCGGGGATGAGGCGCGCGCCGCCCGCGTCGCCGCCGACGCCCAGGCGCGTGCCTGTGCCCATGTCCGTGCCGGCGACGAGGCGCGCACGCCTGTCCGTACGCCCGCTCCTCTCCGCACGCGCGCCCGTGTCCGCGAGCGCGCCGGCGTCCGCGCCCGTGTCCAGGCCCGTGTTCGCGCCCGTGTCCAGGCCCATGTCCACGCCAGCGGCGGAACCCGCGCCCGCGATCGCACCGGTGTCCGCGCCCGCGCCCGTTCCCCCGGTCATGCGCCTGGACAAACGCCGGGCGGGCGCCTGCGCGCCCGCCGCCTGGACCGTACCGCCGCCTTCGCCGCTGCCGCCGGGGCGACCGCCGGCCCAACCGCGATCGCCGAGGGGCCGGGCATGCCGGCAGGAATTGCTGAGCAGTTCGGAGAGGATGAGTACCGCGTCGTCGACGACCGGTTCCGGTACGTCCCGCGCGTACAAATCCGTACGCAGTCTTCTGCGCGCTTCCGCGACGCCCGTCGGACCATGGGGCAGGGCCATGGTCGTGGACGTCGGCACCTCTTGGGCCACCATCGACGACACCCCCGATACCTCCTTCACCCCACGCCACAGGGTCAATGCCCTCCGGGACTCGGCCGGAAACGGCCCAACCGCGATCTATTGACGCACTCCATGCGAGGCCCCCATATGCCTATGCCCCGGGCACGATCCTTTGCGAGCCGCCACGCTCCGCTCGCGCCCCGGCACTCCCGGTAAGCGCCCTTACCCGTGTGATTGGGACAATGGCTGGTCAGAAGACCTTTACGGGTGTTTCCGGTCGTCTCGGGCCGTCTCGGATCGTCTCCGTTCGTCCCCGGGCGTTCGCGGCGGTGCGTCAGTGCGTCAGTGGGTCAGGGCGTCAGTGCTCAGCGCTTCAGCGGCCCAGCCGGTCGAGCACCTCGCGCGGACGGTTCGTGATGACCGCGTCGACGCCGAGCCGCGCGCACAGGTCCACGTCGGCCGGTTCGTCCACCGTCCAGACGTGCACGCGGTGCCCGAGCTGGTGCGCCTTGGCCACGTAACCGGGGTTCGCGCGCACGATCCGCATGCTGGGCCCGGCGATCCGCACCCCCGCGGGCAGCCGCCCGTCGCGATGGCGCGGTGTGACGTACTGCATGAGGTAGACGGTCGGCAGCTCGGGCGCGTCGACGCGGATCCGGCGCAGCGAACGTGACGAGAAACTCATCACCCGAACCCGCGAGGGCTCACCCGGCGGCGGACGGTGCAGGCCGAACTCGCGCAGCAGGTCGATCAGCCGCTCCTCGACCTGGCCGGCCCAGCGGGTGGGGTGCTTGGTCTCGATGGCCAGCTCCACCCGGCGCTCGGTCTCGGCGACCAGCTCCAGCAGCCGGCGCAGGGTCAGGACGCGGCTGCGCTCGCCGGGGTCGTACCGCTCGGGCGTCTCCGGGTCGGCGTACTGCCCCTTCCACGAGCCGAAGTCCAGCGCGGCCAGGTCGGCCAGCTCCAGCGAGGAGACCGCGCCCCTGCCGTTGGACGTCCGGTTCACCCGCCAGTCGTGCACGCACACCAGCTCGCCGTCCGCGGTGAGCCGTACATCGCATTCCAGCCCGTCCGCGCCGTCCTCGATGGCTTTCCGGTACGCGGCGAGCGTATGTTCTGGTACGTCCTCGGAGGCGCCCCGGTGGGCGACGACCTGGACCGGCCGCCCGTGGGGGTACGGCTCCGGGACCGCGCGTACGAACGTCACCGGGCCATGGTGCCACCGGCGGGGGTGAGAGCGGCCGCCCGGTGGCGTGGTCCGCCGCGGCGGGTGGTACGTACCTGTACCGCACCGCGCGTGCGCGGTGGTGCGCCGGCGCGTGCCGCCACGTACGCTTCCGCGCGCGCCGCACCGCCGCGGAACGCACAGCTACCGCTTACGGCGGTCCGACACGCCGTGGGAAATGCTGTGTTCAGCCTTGATTTTGTCCTGAACCTGAGGAGATTCGCTGTGAGCACCGAGAACGAAGCCGGGTCAGCCCAGCCGGCTGCGGAGTCGGCGGCGGTCGCGCGTGAGGGTGCCGCGTCCGACGGTGCCCAGGCTCCGGCTGCTCCGCCTGCCGCTCCTTCCGAGGCGCCCCCGGTCCCGTCCGCGCCGCCCGCGAGTACCGCCCCGGCCGACCCGCGGGTGGCGGACGAGCCGCGAACCGAGGCGCTTCCCTTGCAGGCACCGCCGCCGGTCGGCCCGCCGTCGCCCTACGGCCCGCCGCCCGGCGAACTGGCGGGGACGCCGTCGGGGGCGTACGAGGGCGCGAAGCAGGCGTACGGTTCCGCGGACCGGCCCGCCGCGCCGGCCGAACCGCCGGCCTCCCAGCCGGCGCACGCCCCTCAGCCCGCGCCGCCGGGTTCGGCGTACGCGAACGGGGCGGGAGCCGCCCCCGGCCCTGCTCCCCAGCCGGGCCCCGGCCCGCAGCCTGGCCCTGCCTCGAACCCGAACCCGGGCCCTGGCCCGAACCCGGGCCCGAACCCGGTCGCCGATCCCTTCGCCGTGCCGGCGACGCCCGCGTACGCGTCGGCGGGCGCGTACGGCGGTACGAGCGCGCCGCAGTCCGAGGGCGGGGGCGGCGGCGGGGGCGGCGGCCCGGTGTGGGGTGCTCCCGTGCCGTCCGGCGACGGCTCCGGCTCGGGGACCGGTCCCGGCGGTTTCGGCTTCGGCTCCGGCCCGGGATCCGGCTCCGGTTCGGGCTCCGGCGGACGGCGGCGCGGGGTCGGCGCCCTGGTCGCCGCGGTCGTGGTGGCCGCGCTGGTGGCCGGCGGCGTGGGCGGCGGCATCGGCTACGAGGTGGCCAAGCACAACAACGACAACTCCGGCTCCACCACCATCTCCGCCCCCAGCAGCATCAAGGCGCTCGACCGGGCCCCCAACTCCGTGGCCGGCATCGCCAACCGCGCGCTGCCCAGCGTCGTCACGATCAAGGCCAGCGGCAGTCAGGAGAGCGGCACGGGCACCGGGTTCGTCTACGACACCCAGGGCCACATCCTGACCAACAACCACGTGGTCGCCCCGGCGGCCAACGGGGGCAAGCTCACCGTCACCTTCTCCAACGGCAACACCTACGACGCCGAGGTGGTCGGCCGCGCCCAGGGGTACGACGTTGCGGTCGTCAAGCTGAAGAGCGCCAGTGGCGTCAAGCTCACCCCGCTCCCGCTGGGCAACTCCGACGACGCCCGGGTCGGAGACGCGACCATCGCCATCGGCGCGCCGTTCGGGCTGTCCGGCACCGTCACCACCGGCATCGTCAGCGCCGTCCACCGCCCGGTCGCCTCCAGCGACGGCCAGGGGTCGAGCCCGGCCTCGTACATGAGCGCGATCCAGACCGACGCCTCCATCAACCCCGGCAACTCCGGCGGCCCGCTGATGAACGCCAACGGTGCCGTCATCGGCATCAACTCCGCGATCCAGCCCGCCGGCAACACCTCCCCGGGCAGCCAGGGCGGCAGCGTCGGCCTCGGTTTCGCGATCCCCATCAACCAGGCCAAGCGCGTCGCCGACCAGCTCATCAAGACCGGCCAACCGGTCTACCCGGTAATGAAGGTCAGCCTCGACACCGCCTACGACGGCGACGGAGCCCGCATCGGCCCCTCCGCCGACGACGTCACCCCGGGCGGCCCGGGCGCCCAGGCCGGCCTCAAGCCGGGCGACGTCATCACCAAGTTCGACGGCACCATCATCGACAGCGGCCAGACCCTGATCGGCGAGATCTGGACCCACTCCCCCGGCGACAAGGTCACCGTCACCTACACCCGTGACGGCTCCACCCACACCACCACCGTCACCCTCGGCAGCCGCGTCGGCGACTCCACCAACTGACCTTCCCCCCACCCCCTCCACTAAGCTGTCCCCGACGGCGCCCCACCCCTCCCTCCCGAGGCCAAGGGCGCCCCGGGGAGGCTTGCCCGAGCGGCCGAAGGGAACGGTCTTGAAAACCGTCGTGGCAGCGATGTCACCGTGGGTTCAAATCCCACAGCCTCCGCGCAGGTAGCAAACGCGCAGGTGGGGGCGGGTCTCGGTTCACCGAGACCCGCCCCCGTTTTCTTGCCCGTCCCGCCTGTGTGCCCCTTCGTGCCCCTGGTGACCAGTGCGTGTGGCCAACCTGTGGTCAGGTTCCGGGCGGGCCGGACGTGACCACGGTGCGCGATCACTGCTGGTCGGCGAGGGCCTGCGTGATCATGTCGTTGGCCTGCTGCCGGCCACCGCGGAGGATCTTCGCGTAGAACCGGAACAGGACGGCGACGCTGTGCCCGGCACGTCTGGCGACCTCCACCGGGTCCACTCCCGCCTTGATCCACAGGGACACGCCGGCTTGGCGGAGGGAGTAGGGGACTTCGGCGAGGGGAGTCTCCCGTTCGTCTGCCGTGAGCACTTTCTGCCGTGCCGCCTGCCAGATTTCGGTGTACTCGGTGGAGCGGACGCGGCCGCCTCCGGCTGCGCGGAAGAGGCGTCCGTCGGGTGTCGTGCCGTACGTCGCCCTGTGGTCGCGGAGCATGCGGACGAGGACGGGCGGGATCGGGACGGAGCGGGTCGCTTTGCGCGCGCGCCGCTTCAGACCGCGCTTCTCGTACGGCAGGCCGTCGTCGGTCCAGTTTGCGCCGACTTCGGGGCGGCTCTCGGACAGGATGAGTTCGCCCCACGCTCCCTCCTCGGCCTCGTCCGGAAGGGCACAGGCCTTGCCGGTGAGCGCGGCGGCCTCGGACGGTCGCATGGCGGCGTAGTACAGGCAGCCGAAGAAGGCCATCAGGTGCTCGCCTCGCGGACCTTGGCCCCGTACGGCTTCGATGAGGCGGCCGGCGAGTGCGGGGTCGGGGACGTATTGGAAGTCGACTTCGTCGTCGGTGTGCGGCGGTTCCCAGTCGATGCGGGCGAGTGGGTTGACTGTGAGGAGGTCTCGTTCGACGGCGTAGCGGAGGGCGTTGTTGAAGGTGGTCCGCTTGCGGCGGATGGTGTTGTCGGCGGCGGTCGTGCCGTCGAGTTTGAGGGACAGCGCCGTCAAGGCCGTCCTGAGCTTCTCCGACTGTGCGAGCTCGGTCATCTTGAGGGAGTTCTTGGCGACCCAGGCAAGGGCCGCGGCCTCCGGCTCCGGTACGGGCTCGGCGTCCTTTCGCGCGACCAGTCCCCTTTCGGTGCGGCACAGCTGGAAGGCCCACATGCGCAGGGCACGTCGCAGGACCCGCTTGTCCGGCATCCCCTTGTCGGAGGTGACCAGGACGAGCGTGACCGTGGTCAGGGCTTCGGCGATGCCGGCGCGGTGCTTCGCGGCGGCGCGCGGCCACTTCATCAGCGCGTAAGCGCAGGCGTGGTCGTACCAGGTCGGTTTCTTCCGCTCGCGTAACTCGCTCGCGGGAAGCCCGGTCTCTGTGTCGAACTGCTCGCCTTTGCGGACGGCGGACATGAGTTCCGAGCGGCGGCCGTCGGCGAGGGCGGCGTTGGCGAACACCTCGTAGTGGACCTCGGGGCCCACGCGCCAGCGCAGTTGGAAGGGTGAACTCTTGCTCGGGCGGCTCCGGACGCTCCAGATCCGCACGTCGTAGGTCAGCATGTGACCACCTCCGGCGGGTGCGCGCCGGGTCGGGCGCGCGCCGGCTGAGTGTGCGGACCGCGTGAGCGACGGCGCCGAGGACGAAGACGGCGACGAGCCCGTACACGGCCACGACGCCGCGGGCGGTGGGAGCGGGGAGCGTCATGCCGTCTCCAGCCGCTGCGTGAGCGAGGGAAGCGCGTTGTCCCTGCAACCTGGTGGCCCGAGGAACAAGTGCGGGAAGAGCGAGCGCGGTTCAGTTAAGGGCTGGGGGTGGGCGAGGAAGGGGTTCGTACACATGGTTGCGAGTTCCTGACGTGGTACGGGCGGGTGGACGGGTGAGCGGGAGGCAGCCGGACGCGGCGGGTGAGGTTGAGGCTCGGGGCCGTTCAGACCCGGAAGCGGCGCGGGCGGAGGAGGAACCGCAGGCTCCAGCGCACCGGCCACAGGACGGCCGCGGCGCCGCCGACCCCGGCGAGCAGGCTGAGCACCCAGCCGCCACCGATGTCGCGGGCCGAGTTCGCGGCAGCGCAGCCGAGCAGCACCGCGACGGCGTACCCGAGCTGAACCACCGCCCCGCTGCCGGGCAACGCCGGCTCGGCGACGCGGGCCACGACATCCAGGTCCTCGGGCTCGGCCAGCCGTAAGATGCCGTTTCTTTTGGTTGGGGCGGTCGTTGGTCAGGGCATGGCAGACCTGGTGCACCGGCTGGTGCCGGACGAGTTGTGGGAGCTGTTTCGGCGTGTGGTGCCTCCCACGTAGGTCATACGTCCGCAGGGCGGTGGCCGGCGCCGGGCGGGTGACCGCGAGACGTTGGCGGCGATCATCTTCGTGGCGACGTCGGGCTGTACGTGGCGGCAGCTCCCGCCGGTCTTCGGCCCTGCGTGGCCCACGGTCTACCGGCGATTCGCGCAGTGGAGCCGGGACCGGGTGTGGGCCAGGCTGCACCGTGTCATCCTCGACGAACTCGGTGCCCGCGGTGAGCTGGACTGGTCCCGATGTGCGATCGACTCCGTAAGTGTCCGGGCCACAAAAGGGGGCCTTTGACGGGACCGAATCCGACCGATCGCGGCAAGCTCGGATCGAAGATTCACCTGATCACCGACCGGAACGGACTGCCCCTGTCGCTGGGGATCTCAGGCGCCAACCTGCACGACAGCCAGGGTCTGCAGCCGCTCGTAAGCGGCATCCCGCCCATCCGCTCCCGCCGCGGCCCGCGCCGCAGGCGGCCCGGAAAGCTGCACGGTGACAAGGGATACGACTACGACCATCTGCGCCGATGGCTCCGCGCCCGCGGCATACGCCACCGCATCGCCCGCAAGGGCATCGAGTCCTCCCAGCGGCTCGGCCGCCACCGCTGGGTGGTTGAAAGAAGCGTCTCCTGGCTGGCCGGCTGCCGCCAGCTTCACCGCCGCTATGAACGCAAAGCCGAGCACTTCCTCGCCTTCGTCGGCATCGCGGCGTTGCTCATCAACTACCGGCGCCTGGTTCGCTGAACGGTGCCGTCCGGGGCTGTCAGCAGTAGAGATCATCCAGTTCGTCGACGATGCGGCGCAGTTCGGAGCGTCGTTGCCGAGACATGCCACGGACCACGGCTTCCAGGAAGTAGCGGGCCTCGAAGGGACTGCCACAGCACTCCCAGATGTTGCAGTTGGACTCATCGTTCTGAGACCAGAGCCGCCGGTTCGGACTGCGTACGAATCGGCTCCAGACAAGTACTGCTGCGTACGTGGAACCCGGCCACAGGTACTTCCGGCTGAGCTCGATCCTGACGACCTCAGCTGTTGCCATCGAGGACAAGCCCGGGAAAACGGGCCGCGGGATCGGGGGCTGGTGCCGAGGTCGTTGCTCGGCACGTAGACGCCCAGGCCGCCTACGCGGCATGAACCTTTCGCTTGATGTCCATGGAACAGATCGTCCCACAGACCTCTGTCAGGACAAACCCCGAACTGGAGCCCACCATAAGAAACGGCGTCTAAGTCGGCGTTGACCTGGACGGCCACGAGCGGCCCGTCAGGATGCGTGGCGACACCGGCCACGGTGCCGAGAGCCTGGTCATTGCGGTTGCGGACGACATCGCCGATGGCGAGACGCACGGTCGTACTCCTTCCAGATAGGGGATCGGGCCACCCGGCTCCTGTCGTCCGCCGCCGGCCCGCGTGAAGACGAGTGGTCATGACCCCCTGCGCGACCGGCGCCGATTCGACGCGGGCCGCGCAGGGATCAAAAGCACTCGCTCGTTCGCGCACTCTGTGGAGTTCTCAAGGCGCAGGTGCTTCTGGAGCACCGCGTCACCGGCTCTCCAGGCACAGCAGGCCAGTCTCTCCAAGACATCCTGTCTTCAGGTCTTCGTGAAGACTCGCCTGCTATGACTATGTGTCAGCTTATGGCGACTCGTCAAGACCTCTTGAGGAGTGGATCGTGGATGTTGGGCCGAACGGGTGAGGCGATGGGCCCCCAGGGAGTCCGTTGTCTCCGTAGTCCGCGCACTCATGGGGGGAGGGAAGCCTCAAGCCGATGAACCGGCTATCCCGCCGACTGAGAGGGCATCAGTCCTGGGTCCTGGTTGCACGCAGGCGGGATCACCTTCGTGGCGCTCCGGGGAATGCGTCTGCGGACATTGGCGGTGACGGCGATCGCGTCGAGCTGCACGACCGTTGGCACTGCGACCTGCACACTTACAAAACTGCTACGACTGTGAAACCACTCTGGGCTGTCCCGAAAAGACCGACCCTGAAAGAGTTGGCAGTTGACCGGTGGGGAGGGGTCTGGATGTCGGGACGGATAGCGGTCCGGGTTGAGAAGCTGGCTCAGCACGCCGAGGACCTGGATACCCTGGTGGGGCGGTTACAGAAGCACCTGACGCAATTGGACGGTGCGGTGAGGCGGGTGACCGAGGGCTGGGAGGGCGAGGCGCAGGACGCGTTCAGTGCGTACTACCGGCAGTGGCGCACCGCCTCCGGTGATCTGCACAGCGCTCTGCGCGACCTGCACACGATCCTGACGACCGCTCACGGCAATTACACCGCGGCGCACACCGCCAACCTGCGCATGTGGGGGCGACGGTGAGCCGCCCCGCCGACGACGGGGGCAGCGACACCCCGCTGAATCTCTACCCGGAAGACCTCTACCTCGTCTCACTGAGATTCGCCGCCGGTCAGAGCACGCTCGACACGATCGCCACCACCTTGAACACGGCGCTGCAGAACATCTCCGGCATGGCCGGTGACGACAGCTACGGCCACGGGTTCGCCACCACCTACGACCCGGCGGCCAAGGCACTGTTCGGCGCGCTGTCCGCCGCCGACCGCGCCATCGGGCAAGCCGCCACCGGACTGACGACGACCGCGAACAACTACCTCAAGGCCGACCACCACTCCAATCCCAAGGCAGGGGCGACTCCGCCCGAGCAGTTCGAGCCACCGGTGGTCTACGCCGACATCTTCTACCCCGACCCGCCCTCGGCGGTCGGACCGGGACACTCATCCGTACCGCACGCCATCGCCAAATACTGGCCCAACGGCCACCAGGACAATCTGCGTACGGCCGCCACCGCGTTCCGTACCGCCTCGTCCGCGATCGATACCCTCGGCACCACCTTGCACGGGCATGTGCTGTCCATCACCGACAACAACTCCGGGGACTCGATCACGGCGATGGCCGACTTCTGGGCCAGGATCTGGAAGGACGACGCGGACGGCGGCAAGGCCCCGCTGTCCACCGCCAAGTACGCCTGCGACCAGCTCGCCAAAGCCTGCGACGCCTTCGCCCAGGCCATCGACACCGCCCACAGCCAGGTCGAGCAGAAGCTCGGTGAAGCGGGCATTGCCATCGGCTTCACCACCGCACTCGGCTTCGCTCTCACCGTATTCACCTTCGGCGGCTCCGACGCCGCCGCGGGCGCCCTGGACGCAGGCGAGGCTGCGGCCATCCTCGGTGAGGTCGAGGTCGCCCTCGACGAGGCCGTGAGCACCATCAGTACGGAGATGATCGCCGACCTGGAGGTCTACCTCCAGGATGCCGCCGACAGCGCACCCGAACTCGAAACCGTCGACGCCGAAACCACCGAGGTCAGCCAGACCCTCGAACGCGAACTCGCCGACACCGAGGCCCGTACACCGGCGAGAACGGGCGGACGGGGAGGAGGGCGAGGAGGGGCAGGCGGTGGCGACGGCCCCACGTACGATGGTCCGCTGCAGAAAGTCAACAAGCCGGACCCCGCGGCCGATGCTCTGGCCGAGCGAATAGGCGGCGAATCGCGGGTTCGATTCGAGAGCGACGGCAGAGAGTTCGATGCCATCAGCGATGAATATGTGGCCCAATCCAAACCCGCAGGGTTCCGGATGGGGAGTGCCTTCCGCAACCAGGCGAAGGCGACGTTCGAGGCCGCACTTCAAACGGGCCGTACGCCCTACTTCCACTTCGACGGACCTCCCGACCCCGATGTGATATCCAAGCTGCTGGAGTACGGGCAGCGCTATGGTATCGAGCCGGTGATCGACACTACACCCCTGGGATAGACGGCATGTACGAATTTCATGGATGGTTCGGAATCGCGGAATCTCCCGAAGAATCGGACTCGGGGAGTCTCGCGCAAGGAGTGGTTTCGCTCCGCGAGCAAGTAGAGGGCATCCGATGGGCGACCGGCAGCGTGGAGTTGCAGAGTCATAATGGTGAGTATTTTGTGACCGTCAATGGCCTCATGAACAGGCGAAGGGACGAAGCGGACGAGCTGAATTCCCTGGTCCAGTACATCGCTGCCAGATTTCCAGGGTCCTGGGGCGTTCTCTACGAACGCTCGGACGACTTCGACGAGCCACCGGGCCCGGGCGCCTTTCGCGTACGCTTCATGGCCAGAGGCGAAGTGCATACCCGGCTCGATCCGTTCCTCTCGCCGTGCCGACCGGTAATTGAGGACTAGCTGTTCTGCTCATGGAAGTTGGTGAAGCAGGTCTCGGTTGGGGCATGACATCAATCGCCAAGGCTGTCCTCACCCTAAAGTGGCAACGCTGAGGCAGCCCACTGTTAGCATGCGGGTGCATGCTCTCGGTGGGTGCGGAGGTGTGGCGTGGTCGAGCTGGCCGAGATGATCCACCAGTTGCGGTCCGAGTTGGCCAGGGCGATGGCGGACGGCGAGAACGAGGAACTGCGGTTCGTACTCGGGCCGATCGAGCTGGAGCTCTCCGTCAGCGTGCAGCGGGAAGTGGCCGGCAGCGGCAAGGTGAAGTTCTGGGTGGCCGAGCTGGGGACCGACACCAGGCGGGACGACATCGCCACGCAGACCTTGCGGCTCACGCTGGAAGCCCGCCGTGGAGCGCTGGATCCAACCGTGGTGACCATCGCGGGGGACAGCGTGCCCGAGGAGCGGTGACCCGATGGTGGCCGGGCTGGAGGCGCAGCGCGCCGCCGAGGTCGTCGTCACCCTGCCTCAGGGGAGGCAGCGCCGGGGGTCGGGCTATCTCGTGGCGAGCGGCCTGGTCCTGACCGCAGCGCACGTGGTCCGCGGTGCCGACACCATACGTGTGCGTTTCGAGGCCGACCGGCCGGGCGAGTGGAGCTCCGACGCCAGGGTGGAGTGGTGCGGGGCGAAGCGGGCCGATGTCGCTCTCCTGGCCCTGACGTCGGAGTCCGGGCCGTTCCGGCAGCCGGTCGACACGGCCCTTTTCGGCACGGTGGGCGAGAGGGACGCCGTACTGCGGTGCAGTGCGCTCGGCTTCCCGCTCTTCAAGATGCGGGTGGACCCCGACGACGGCTCGCGCGCCCGCGACATGTGCCACGCATGGGGGCACATCCCCGTTCTCTCCAACCGCCGTACCGGCACCCTGGAGTTCCGGGTGGAGGCACCCGACCGCGATCCCGATCCGCAGCGCTCGCCCTGGCAGGGCATGTCTGGCGCGGCGGTGTGGGCCGGCGAGCGGATCATCGGGGTCGTCGTCGAGCACCATCGCGCGGAGGGGCTGGGGTCGCTCACCGTCAGCCGGACCGACAGCTGGGCCGGGCAGGGCCACGACCCCGAAACCGGGCTCTTACGGCGATTGGGCCTGGACAGGCCGCTGCCGGACGTCGTGCCGCCGAGTGGAGTCGGCCGCGTGGCCGAGGGGTATCTCGCGCAGAGCCGCTCCATCGCCCCGCTGAAGCTGCTGGACCGTGCCCTGGAGGTCGGCGAACTGGTGCGGTTCTGCGCGGGACCCGGCGGATACCAGTGGTGGCAGGCTCCCCCCTGGCACGGGAAGACCGCGCTCGCTGCCTGGTTCGCCGCGCACCCGCCCGCCGGGACCGTCGTCGCCGCCTTCTTCGTCACGCGGCGCCAGGCGGACCAGTGTGACAGCGACGCCTTCGCACGGGCCATGGCCGAACAACTGGCCGCGGTGGCGGGGGAGTCGCCGGTATGGGGGAGCGGTACGGCGGGGGCGTACGCGCGCGAATGGCAGCGGCTGCTGCCTGCCGCCGCGAACGCCTTGCGCGCCGGCGGGCGGCGTCTGTTGATCGTCGTCGACGGACTCGACGAGGACGAATCGGTCAAAGCCCCGTCCCCGCTGCCCAGCATCGCGTCACTGCTCCCGCGGCATCTGCCCGAGGGCGTCTCGGTCCTGGTCACCAGCCGGCCCGAGCCGGGACTGCCGGTCGACCTGCCGGGCGACCATCCGCTGCGTTCCTGCGAGCCGCGCGCCCTCACCGCGTCCCCGCACGCCAGGCAGTTGCGCTTCGAGGCCGAGTACGAACTCGGACGCCTCCTCGCCGAGGGGACCCTCGCGCGGGAGGTCATCGGGCTGCTCGCCGCCTCAGGCGCCGGGCTGAGCCGTGAGGAACTCGCCGAGCTGACAGGTACGCCCGTCCACCGGCTGACGGAGCTGATCCGGACCGTGCTGGGACGCAGCCTGTCGGTGCGCCGGTCGCCCGTCTTCGTGGACGGGCTGTCCGCGCCGCGCGGCGTCCACGTTTTCGCCCATGACACTCTCCGGTCGGCTGCCGTCCGGCTGCTCGGGGACGAGGTGGCCCTGCACCGGAAGCGGATCCACCAATGGGCCGCAACCTACCGCGAGCAGGGCTGGCCGCAGGACACCCCGCACTACCTGCTGAGCGGGTACGGGCCCATGGTGCTTGCCTCCCGGGACCCGCAGCGGATCACCGCGGTCATCGCGGATCCCGCACGGCACGACCGGCTGGCAACCCGAGTTCTGGGGGACGGCCCGGCGCTCGCGGAGATCCGGGCCGCCCGCCGGGCGTTGCGGGACAGTGGCCCCGAGGTTCCGCTCGACGCCATGGTGCGCCTGGCCGTCGCGCACGATCGGCTACTGGCCCGTTCATGGGACGTGGACTTCGCGGACCTGGCGTTGCTACGGGCCAGGCTGCGCCAGGATGACCGCGCGCAGGCGCTCCTTGCGGCGCGGCCGGACGGATGGGACAAGCTGTACGCCCTGGCCCGTCTGGCGGAGAGCCTTCTCGGCCGGGACCCGCAGCGTGCGCTCGACCTGGCGCTTGCAGCGGCACGCCTGCTGGCCGACCTGCTGGCCGAAGAACCCTCGTCGAACCGGGCGGTCGCTGCCGAAGCGGCATGTCAGGTCGGCTGCACTCTGCTGGCCCTCAAAGCGCCGGAAGCGCCGGCCGCTCTGCATACGGCACTCGACCTGGTGGCCAAGTGGTCCGCCACACGCAACCCCGGTGGTCCGCCAACCGGAGACCCCGCCTGGCACCGTCGGCTGCTCGCCGAGGTGGCCCAGGCCTTCGGCTCGGCCGGGGACCTGGGCGGCATCCGTGCCGCCTGGTCCGCCGCACGCCAGGCCACCGGTGCGGGCGAGGCCGCTCTGCTGCCGGCCGTCACCGCTCTGATCCGGCACGGACACCGCGCTGCACTGGATCGGCTGCGCAGCGAATCGGCGGGCACCCCCGCCGACTGTGCCGAGGTACGCGCGGTCGTGCCGCCTGCGCTGATCGCCACCGGCTCGGGCGCGGAGGCGTGGCAGGCGCTGGCGGAGGTGCCCCCGGGGCACGAGGACGCGGTGCTGGCTTCGATGCGTGACGCCTTCGTCAGGGCCGGGGACATGGACCAGGCGCTGCGGGCGGCCCGGGCCGTCGCCGACCCTGCCCGCCGCCGGCTGGCGCTGCTGGCCCAGGCGAAGGACATGCCCAGCGCCGGTCAGGGGTTGTCCCTGATCGAGGAAGCCTGTCCGCACGACGGCGTCACGTCGCAGTGGGCCTGCGGCGGTACCTGCGCACCTTGGCGGGTCCGGGCGCTGGGCGCCCTGGGCCGCTGGGAGGAGGCCCTGGCCCTGGCGTCCCTTCCGTACGACCGCTCCTCGCGCGCGGAGGTACGGCGTCAGATCCTCACGGTCCTGGCGCAAGCCGGCCGCTGGCAGGAGGCCGAGCGGTTACTGGCGGACTACCGGGCCCAGGACCCTCCTGGGGACTGGGTCCGCGCCGCGGTGACCCTGGTGTACACAGGAGCCCGCAAAGGCGAGCCGCGAGCTGCCCCGCTGGCGCACGAACTGCTGACGACGCTCCCCGGGACGCTCTCCGAAGAAGACGAGCAGTGCCTGCACGCGGTGGTGCCGGCGGCGCTCGCCCGGGCCGGCCGCTGGCGCGAACTGGCGGCCTACTGGTCGAGCGGCAATACGCTGCCCGCCGCCGCTCGCAGCTGGCCCTGGGTGGCTTTTCAGGGCGGAAGCGCGGCCCTGACAGCCGAGGAAGTCGCCGGGGTGCTGGCCCGGCAACCGGACCGGGTCGCCGAAGCGGTCGGCCTCCTGTCCCCGGTCTTCGGCAACGACGCCTGGCGTCACGCCCTGGCATCCGCCTGTGCCGGACTCGGACAATGGCGGACCGCCGCGAACCTCGCGCGACGTATCGACGCACCGCAGTACCGCTCTTCCGCGCTCACCCGCGTGGCGGCCGCGATCGCCGACCGGGAGGCGCAGCACGCGGCTGCTTTGGCGGACGAAGCCGAACGGACGGCCTCCGGAGCGACCGCGCGGACCGGCCGGTTCAGCCCGGCATCCGGTCCACGCGTGCTGATGGCCTTCGCCGAGGCGTTGCTCGCCTCCCGGCCGGCGGAAGCGGCGGAGGCCGCCCGGGCGGCGACCCGGCTGAACGCGCCTGAGGACGGTCGCCCGCCCGCCGATGATCTCCGGGATCGTGCCGCCGTCGTCCTGGCACATGCCGGTGAGACCCAGGCCGCCCGGTCCGCCCTGGAATCCGTCCGTGACCCCGAGCGGATCCGACGGATCAAGGTGGCCCTTGTCACCGGGGCGGTGGCGGCCGGGCGCCCGGAGGAAGCCCGGCGACTCGTCACCGGCATGCTCTCGGCAGCCGAGGACGCCGACGTGATCCCCGAATGCGTGGCGGTCCTGGCGGCAGCCGGGCATGACGACCAGGACCGGGCGCGGGAACTGCGCGAAGCGGCTGCGGAGTGGGCCGTGCGTCACACGCCCTCCGGCATACGACGGGCGGAGTCGCTGGCCGCGGTGTTGGAGCACTGCCGGGTTCCCGACCGTACGACGGCCAAGGCAGCGGAAACGCTGACGCAGGCACTGGACGAGGCGCACACGTACCACGCACCGGCGACCGCGCTCCCCGTGTGGGCACGCGCAGCCAGGGCCCTGGACGTCCTCGACCGCGAAGCGGCCGCGCACTGCGCCCAAGGAGCTCTTGAGGCCGCAGCCGCGCTCGCACCGAGAACGCTCGGTACGGCTCCGGCCTCCGCTGTCGCGACCGCCGCTGCGGTGCTCTGCCGGGCGGAGGGGCTCGGCCGGGTCGTACGAGCTGTGGAGAGCCTGTCCCCCGACACACCGGACGTCGTGCGCTTGGTCCTTCTGTCAGGAGTGGCAGCCGGGGCGGTGGCCACCGCCCCGGACTGGGCGGTGTGCCGAGCCGAGGAGGCGGCGCAGCTTCTCTCCGCATACTGGCACACCCAGGACAGCCACCGGGCGCTCACGGACTTCGCCCTCGGGGAAGCCGTCCTCGATGCTGCGATCGCGACCACGCGTGCGCTGGCGGCCGCCGGCGAACAGTCCGCCGCCCGGGAGGTCCTGGAGCAGGTGCCGAGCGCAGGCCGGCAGGAAACCGCCTGGGCGCGCACCGCCCGGGCGCTGGCGGCCGACGCCGACCAGCCCGATGCCGACCCCGTCACGCGGGAGGCCGCGCGCTGGACCTTGGTGCGGGCTCTGGCGGGCGGCCGGTGGATGGATGTGCTCTGTCAGGTCGCGACGCGCGATCCTGGCGGGCTTCTGGAGGGCTACGCCTTTGCGCGCGCCTTCCTCATTCCGTCGGTGATCCCCGAAGGCGATACCGATAGGGACTTCGGGACCGTCCACCGGAATGTGATGTTTCGGCCCGGGGAGCCCCTCAGCCGGTGGGACCGTCCCGCTCCGTGAGCAAAGTGCCGTCCGGCCCGTACACGAAGATGTGCACTCGCCAGCCGGAATACTCAGCCTTGTTCATGGCGATGGTGTCGGTCCACTCCGTGGGGTCGTAAGGCAGCAGCCCGGTCGTCTTTTTCCCGCTGTAGCCGGTGTCCGTACCCCCCTGGCCACTTCCGTCGGGATAGTAGGAGACCCACTTGACCGTGCAGTCCTGGCCTTGGAGCCCGGTGAAGGACACGACGACCTTCTCGTCCCAGTACGAGGTATTGCCTCGGTCGGTACCGATCGAGGTGATGCTGTCGACATGAGCGGACACGGCAGGTGTGGACGGTGTCTCTTCCTCTGTGTCCTGAGTCGTTGTCTCGGCCACTGTCGGAGTGGGCTGGGGAGTGTGGGCGCTGCACCCGTGCACCTGGTAGATGAGAGCGGTCAGGACGGACACCACCCCGGTCCCCATGACGTAGCTCCAGGCGCTGTTCCCGCCGCCGCTTCCCCCATTGCCCCCGGCATTCCCTGGGTGGTTCGCCATCGGTGTATCCCTCCCCCGACCACAGCGCACCGCTCGACCAATCTATCGCTTCAACGGCACAACTCGTCGAAGTCCGGAGCGGGTTCCGTGGGTCCCGACTCCTTTTCGCCGGGGCAATTTTGCATCCCTCCGGATGTAGCTCCTGCCTGCCGTTCCGCTCGTCGGCCCTGAGCTGGTCCTCGACGCCGTCGCAGCACACGGGTGGTTCTACGACATCGACCTGCCCCAGGCGGCAGCGACGGATCAGACGTTCACCTCGCAGATCAGCCTCGGCGAGGTCCCGCCCCTCTTCAGGACGTCGACCCGCGCGCCCTGGCCGTCGAGGCCGACGAGGCGGGATCGGCAGGATGGCAGGTGTGGGCCCAGCCCACACTTGGTGCACCGTGCCTGTGGGCGGCCTCCTTCGCCGCCGGCGTCCCGCAAGATCGCGTCGCAGCCTTCGCCGCCTACATCAGCTCGACCGCACCGGTCCTGCGCCGGGTGTTGTCCGAGGCCACCCGAGAGCGCCTCCTGCGCGCCCCGGCCGGCTAGCGCTACACCGGGCGCTCCGCCAGGCACCGCCGTCAAAGCGAATACCAGAGGCAATCGGGCAGCCCACCGGGAGGCGCTTCCAGCTCTGAGCCAAGATCCCATTACGTGCGGTGACCTCGCCTTGTGGTCTTGGTCACGCGAATCTTCTACTGTCTTGAGCCCGACCGGCCAACGGAAAAGCCAGGAGACTCGTTGTCCTCTTCATCGCCCTCTCCGGGTAGCGGCCCGAACCCAACCCCCGACTCGGGTTCCGCACCAGCGCCGTTACCCCGGCGGCGATCGCGCCTGCGCCGGGCGCGGGAGTGGTTCGGCGGCCTGACCGAGGCCAGCAAGGTCGCTCTCGTCGCAGCTGTCATTACGACCGTCGGTGGAGGGATGTTCGGCGTGGTCAGTGCTGCCACTACCGCGTTGGGCGGCGGCGGGGGCGACCCGGTCAGCAACGCAGCGCCGCAGACGTCGGCTCCTGCCCCTACAACTTCCAAGCCCGACAGACCTGATGGACAACCGGACACCAGCGTTCCCGCCCAAACCCCCATGTGCAAGACCGCCCTTGACGACACGAACGCCTGGTACCTGACCTGCACTGGCACGGCAGGGATCAAGTTGTACAGACACCGCAACACCGACGACGTCGTCGGCAAACTCCCCGATGCCCCCAGCACGTTCATCTGCTGGGGGAAGGACTACGACAACAAGATCTGGTACTGGGCGTACAACGATCACTATTGGGGCAACGTTCGAGCGGCGGATCTGACCACTCGCCTCCCGCCCTTCCCCAACCTGCGCGAGTGCTAGCCGAGCGGGATACCGACACCCGAATGATCACGGACGCGCTGGGCCATAGCTCGATCCGGGTGATCATGGACAACGCTCGTCACCGCCCTGGAGAAAGCCGCCGCGGAGGAGGAGAAGGCCAGGTCCAAGGGGGCGGCCTCGAAGGACAAAGAGGGCAGGAGACCGAAAGCGATCCCACGCGGGAAGAACGCCGACGCGTCCGGCGTCGGCGGAACTCCGGCTGAAGGCCGCCCTCCTCGGACGCTCCAGGGGCGGGCAGACCAGCAAGGTCCACCTCGCCGCCGACCGCAAGTGTCGCCCGCTGGCGTTCATCCTGACCGCGGGCCAGGCAGCGGACAGCCCACAGTTCATCCGCGTCCTGGCGAAGGTGCGGGTGCGCGGGCCCGTCGGCCGCCCCGCACCCGACCTGACGCAGTCACCGGAGACAAGGCCTACTCGCCTCGCGGCAACCGTGTCCACCTGCACAAACGCCGTACCAAGGCGGTCATCTCGGAGAAAAAAGGACCAAGCCGCCAAATCGCAAGAAGAAGGGCAGCGGAGGCCGCCCGTCAGTCACGGCACCGAGCGGTTACAAGGAGCGGAAGACCGTCGAGCGGGCGATCAACAGGGTGTGATCTGGATCAAGGACCTCACACGAGCGGCCTCTTGATCACAACCGAATACGCTCCCTAGTGCCCGTGGTCGCTGGCCAGTCGCAGACCGCCGACCGTCACCCGATCGGTGGCCACGTCGAAGAAGCTCATTGAGATGTTCCGGTGCCGGATTCCGTACCGGTAGCGGTTCGCGGGGAACGACTGATGAGACGAGTTCCAGCTTCCTGGCCGCTATGGCCTGCCGTTTTCGTCGATCGGCCCCCTCCTACCCTCCGCGAGGCGGATGATGAAGGCGCGCAGGTCGCGGATGTTGTGGGTGTAGGGGTGGGTCTCGCCGTACGTGGTCGTGATGTGCGTCTCTAAGGCTTCGGCGAGGTCGGCGGCCTCGATGAAGTGGCGCGTGTTGATCGCCTTGTTGATGGCTTGGATCTCCGGGAGCAGGTCCGGGGGAATGTCGGCCGGCGGCTGGGGCTGGGGTGGGTGGCGCGGGGGTGGTGGGGCGGTGGGTGGGAGTTGCCAGAAGGATGGGGTGACGGTGCCCCAAGGGTGGAAGTACGGATCGGTGGGCATGGGGCTGGCTCCCTTCATTGGGGGACGACGCGGCGGATCGCGACGACGCGGTTTTCGGGGGAAGAGGCGTTGCGGACCGCCTCGTACGGGGTCAGGCGGATG
Organism: Streptomyces sp. HPF1205; assembly: GCF_020400825.1. Lineage (GTDB taxonomy): Bacteria > Actinomycetota > Actinomycetes > Streptomycetales > Streptomycetaceae > Actinacidiphila. Next base: position 85,873 of record NZ_JAINVH010000002.1, on the reverse strand, counting down.
GGGGTGCCCGTGTGCGGCGCTTCGATCAGGAGGCCGTTGCCGATGTAGAGGGCGACGTGGCCCGGGGTCGTCGGGGTGCCGTTGGTGCCTGGGGTGAAGAGCAGGTCGCCGGGGAGGGGGGTGTCGGCGGTGACGGCTTGGCCTACTCGGACCTGGGCGTAGCTGGTGCGGGGAAGGGTGATGCCGGCTGCACGGTAAGCCTGTTGGACGAGGCTGGAGCAGTCGCACCAGCGGGTCGGGTCCGTGCCGTGGGCGTCGGTGCAGGTGCCGCCTTCGCGGTACGGGGCGTCGCGTTGACGTAGAGCCCACTCGATCGCGGCACGGACCGGGGGCGGGGTTGACCCCGGGAGGGTGAAGTCCGCGGGCAAGGCGACCTCGGAGTCGGCGGGGGCGGCGACGCCCGCGTACCTGTGGGCGGCCGCCATGATGCTGTGGACGTAGTGGCACGTCTGGCCACCCGCGAAGGACTCGGGCGGCACGCCCTCGTACTGCACGACCCGCGCCCAGCCCGCGTTGTAGCCGGCCAGGGCCTGCTCGATCGGCGGGTCGGGGTAGCCGCTGCGCTGGCCCTTGTGGAGCAGGGCGCACATCAGGCGGCCCTGGGCGGTGATGGCGTCGGCGGGGTCGAACGGGGAGGCGATGCCGTCACCGTCGGCGTCCGATGCCCAAGCCGTCCACGTACCGGGCATGAACTGGGCGAGGCCTTCCGCGCCCGCGTCGCTGACGGCGTTGGGCTGGAAGCCGGATTCCTGGTGGAGTTGGGCGGCCAGTACGGGCGCGGGCAGGCCGGGGCAGGCGCCCGCTCCCTCTCGATCCACAGCGCGTACGGGGCCGGGACGCTGCCCGGCCTGAGGCTGTCGCCGAGAGGGCCGGTGGCGGGGTCGGTCGAGGCGGCGGCGTTGTCCGTCGTCGCCTCCACGGCGACCCCCACCAGGAGGGCGAAGAGCACCCCGAGGGCCGCGCTCGCGCCGGTCAGGGCCTTGCTCGGCATAGGTCGTCCCCCGGTGTTGGTCGGCGAGCAGTCCACGATATTCGCATCTGTAAATAAGATCTTCGGGTGGCGGCTGCGCGGCGACGTGGTGTGATCACCCGTTCACTCGTAAGAGTCATGTGAGGTCAAGTGCGCGACGAGCCATGCTAGTTTGGGCCGCCCCTCCCTTGGGTCAACGAAAGGCCGTGACGCGAGGGTTCCCCATCCAGTACACATGGAAGCCGTTAGATTTGCTATAGCAAACATTCGCGCGTGTTGGGGAGGCGAGACGGTGACCGCGCAGCAGCCCTACGGCACCCCGCTCGGCGCGCAGGCCCGCGTCCTCATGCCCGTCATGGGAGCGACCGGCGGTTCAGGCCGCTCCACCGTCGCGGGTCTGCTCGCCTGCGGACTTGCCGCGAGCGCGGCCGTCGGTGGCACCGTCGTACTCGACACCGCCGCCCGGCTCGCCTCGCCCTGGCCGCAGTGGGCCACCCGCCGAGGTGCCGGACTCGCCGCCCTCCCGCCCGACCAGCCCCTCACCCCCGCCGCCATCCGCGCGGCTGTTTCCCAGTGCGCCGGCCCCGGCGCCACGACCTGGGAGCTGCTGACCGACCTCCAGCCGTGGCAGTCCGGACCTCTCGGCCTCCCCACCGCGCCTGAGGCCTGGCACCAGTTGGCCGCGCTCGGCGGCTGGCAGGCAGTCGTCGCCGACACCGACCACCCCCTCGCGCACGACATCGTTTCCGCCCGTTACGAGGGCTGGTCCGGCCTCACCGCCCGCTGGTGCCTCCTCCCGTACGCGATCCCCGTCCTCACCACCACGGCCTCGGGCGCGCACATTGCCGCCCTCCAGACCACCGTCATGGCGGCCGAGGCGGAGGGGCTGCCGCTGCACCGCGCCGTCCTCGCCGTCTCCTCCCCCGGGAACGGGCGCCCGTCGGCCACCGTCAAGGCCGCTCTGACCATGCTCGACCGCAAGCTCGGCGCCGTCGTCCGCGTCCCGTACGACCCCGGCATCCGCGCGTACGGCCTGCGCGAGGCGGCCCGCCTGCGGCCCGGAACCCTGCGGGCCGCCCGCGAACTCGCCGACGCCGTCCGCCGACTGGCCCGGGCGGCCTGGGGTGACACGCTTCCCGCCGCCTCCCGACCGGCGTTCCTCCCACAGGAAGGATCCGACGCTCGTGTCCGCGACACTCCTCGCGTGGCAACTGCTCGCTGACGCCACGGCGAAGCCCGACGTCACGCCCTCCGACGGCAGCGACCCGCTCCAGCCGCGCCCGGCGCAGAACCTGCCCGGCAAGCTCGGCGCGGCGACCGACATTCTGATCGGCTGGTCGATCACCGCGGCCCTCATCGCCTGCATGCTCGGCTTCATCCTCGGCTGGGCCCTGGTCGGCGTCGGCAACAACTCCGAGCGCCCCGAGATGGCCGCGCGCGGCAAACGCTCGGTGATGTGGTCCTGCGTGGCGGCCATGGGCGTCGGCATGGTCTTCGCGCTGCTCAAGGCCTTCTACGGGCTGGGGTCGTGAGATGGCGCCGACCGACGAGTACGAGCAGCGCCGGCGTACGGCCAGGCGCCGGCTGGTGGCCGCCGGGGCCGGCATGACGGCGGTCGCGGCGGCGGCCATCACGCTGCTGTCCGTCACGTCCGACGGCCACAGCGACCGCCCCGACGCTCGCGGCGCCACCGCCCGTACGACCACCCCAACGACCATCCCGCCCGCGCCGAGCACCGGCGTCACCGTCCTTCCCAAGCCGAGGCGCGTCGTGCACGGCGTCCCCATGGGCTACCCGCACACCACCCTCGGCGCCGTCTCGTCGGCCGCCCACTATTACGAGGCCCTCGACCTCCTCGACCCCGCCGCCGCCCAGCAGCAGGCCGAGGTGATCGCCGAACCCGGCTTCGCCACCGCCATGGGGCTGCAGGCCAAAGCGGGCGCCGAACGCCTCCGCACCGCCTTCGGCCTGCCTCCCGACGGCACCTCCGACAACGCCGACTACTTCGCCCAGCAGGCCCGCGCCTTCCGGATAGTCACCGAATCGCCCGACCGCGTGGCGTTGTGGCTGCTCATGGACGACAGCACCTCGGACAAGGGGCTGCCGGACAGCAGGACGGGCGTCGTGGGCGCGGTGATGGTCTGGGCCGGCGGCGACTGGCGGATGGCGGTGCTCCAGCAGATGGGTACGGCTCCGCGGGCCGCGGAACCTGGCAGCGCGCAGGCCGCGCGGGAAGGATGGCAGGCCCTTGCGTACGAGAAGTAGCCTCGCCCGCCGCCTCCTGGTCCTCCTCGTCGCCTGCACTGCGGTGCTCCTGGCGGGGGTACGCGCCTCCGCTGCACCTTCGACTCTCGCGGACTGCGTCAAGGCCAAGGACATGGGTGCTGGGTGCGCCAAGCTATGGACGGACCAGAAGTGCGCGCAGTCCAAGGCGAGCCCCGGCGAGGGCGACCCTTGCGCCGACTACCAGCTCATGGCCGTCAAGCAGTGCCAGGCCCACACCGAGCTGTTCGACACCAACGCCGTCTGCCGGTGGTGGCAGAAGGGCGTCGACGGCGGCTGCAAGGTCAACAACGGCGTACTCGGCTCCGTCTGCAACGGCATCGAAGGCGCCGGCCACGCCGCCAAGAAGGCGTACGACGTGGCCAAGGACCCCGCCGGCGCCATCGCCTCGGCCGGGTTCGACGCCGTGGCCCGCAAGTTCGGGTCGGCGGCCACGGCCATCCTCGGGCAGCTCATGCCCGCCTTCCTCCACGTCAGCACGATCGATCTACGGCACGCCGGGATCAGCAGTACGTACAGCCTGACGTGGGCACTGTCGGCGACGGTCGCCGTGCTGCTCCTGCTCTGGCAGTTCACGAAACTGGCGCTCACCGGACAGGGCGCGGCCGCCGCGACGGCCATCACGGGCCTCGCCAAGTGGGCTCTGATCTGCATCGCCGCGCTCGCCGTGACGCAGACCGCGCTCACCGCGAGCGACGAGGTCAGCGACGCGATCATCAGCTCGTACTACGCCGACGGCAAGAAGGACTTCCAGCGCCGCATCAACAACGCCTTCGGGCACTTCTTCACCACGCCGCAGGAGAACACCGCGATGGTGTTCCTCTTCGCGGTGCTCGCGATCCTCGTCGTGCTGGTGCTGTGGGGCGAGATGCTGCTGCGGCAGGCGGCGCTCCAGGTCCTGCTGGTCGTCATGCCCGTGGTCACGGCCGGAAGCATGATGGACGGCACGAAGGAGTGGTGGCCGAAGGCTCGCAACGCCGTCGTGTCGCTCGTCCTCGTCAAGCCCGTGGTCGTGCTGATCTTCGTGATCGGATTCCGGGAGACCGGGCAGTCGGCGGACCTGCGGCCGTTCCTGGTCGGGCTGCTGACGATCCTGCTCGGGGCGCTGGCGTGGCCCTCGCTGGCGAAGTTCATGACGTTCACCTCGGTGGGTTCCGGTGGCGGGCTGGCGTCCGGGCTGCTGGGGGCGGCGGGCGGTACGGCCGGGTCGATGTTCATGTTCGGGGGACGGACCGGTGGCGGAGTGCCGTCGGGCGCCGGGGCGATCGGCGGCGGGCAGGCATTCACCAAGGCCGTGGAGGCGGAGAACGACGCCTGGGCCCGGGGCGCCGCCCGTACGCCGGGTGCCGGGAGGGCCGCCAGTTCGGCCTCCGGGATGCTGGCCGCCGTCGCGGCGGTCGCCCAAGCGGCCAAGGCGGGCAAGGAGATGGCCGAGGGCGGCATGGAGGCGATGGCCGCGCACGCCGACCTCGGTACCGGCAAGGACATGGGCGGTCAGGTCACCGTTCCGGCGGCCCGCCGCCCGGCCCCCACCAAGGCCGCGAGGCCGACGCCGCCCCGCCCCGACGTACCGCCTCCCCCACCACTGTCCGTTCCCCCCGCGCAGACCGCGATCACCGGGACCTCGCCCCACGACCAGCTCACGCCAGGCGCACAGCCGCCCGCGATCCCCCCGGCTCCGCCGACCCCCCAGCTTCCGCCCGCGCCGGTCCGCCCGCCGGCCTCGCCGCCCACCCAGGCCAGCGACACCCAAGGAGGCGAGCCCTGACCATGACCGAACCGCACACCTACGCCGGCTGGCAGACCGAACGCCACGGCTTCTTCGGCCAGATGTCCCTCACCGGCTGCGCCCTTGTCGCGTCGGCGGCCCTCACCGTGCTCATGCCCGTCTATGCCCAGGACTGGTCCGGCGAGCTGGTCGCGCTGCCCGTCGCGGCACTGCTGCTCGTCACCGCCACGGCCCGGGTCTTCGGCATGACGGCCGACGAGTGGGCGGTCCTGGCCGTACGGCATCAGATCAACGTGGCGGGAGGCCGCAGCGTGTTCCTGTCCGGAGTCTTCGCCCCGCGCCGCCGTACCGACCACGACGCCCAGCCCACCGACCTGCCCGGCGTCCTCGCCCGGCTCCGCATCCTCCACGCCCCCATTGGTGGTGGCGAGGAACTGGCTGTGGTCTACGACCCGTTGGAGGGCACGTACTCGGCGGTCGTCGAGATCCGCTATCCCGGCCTGGCGCTGGAGGACACCGAGACCGTCAACCGCCGGGTCGCCGCCTGGGGAGCGTTCCTTCGCACCCAGTGCGTCGAGGGCGGCCCGATCGTACGGATCGCCGTGCACGAGCGGTCCCTGCCCGACGACGGGACCGCGCTCCAGTCCTGGACCGAGCTGCACCTGGACCCGTCCGCGCCTCCCGAAGCCGTCGGCCTGGTCAGGGACCTGGCCGCGCAGGGCGGCCCGATCGCCAACAACCGCAGCACGTATCTGACCATCACCCTCTCCGCCGCCCGGGCGCGCCTCGCCATCAAGGGCGCGGGCGGCGGCCGGCTGGGCGCGTGCGCGGTGCTCGTACGGGAGCTGGTCGCGATGCAGTCCTCGCTGGCCGCGGCGGACCTGACCGTCGTGTCCCAGCTCGGCCCGCGCGAGCTCGCCCAGGTGATCCGTACCGGCTACGACCCGGACGCGGTGGCCGAGTTGGCGATGCGCAATGCCGCTGTCGGAGCCCCTGATTGGGAGGGGGTACGGGCGGGCGTCGACCCGGACCTGGCGGGGCCGGCTGCCGCCGAGACGTCCTGGGGCTCGTACCGGCACGACGGCGCAATCAGCGTCACCTCCCAGGTGCGCGGCTGGCCCGCGGCCTCCGTCTACGCCACCTGCCTGCTGCCCCTCCTCCGGCCGCGCCCGTCGGCCGCCCGGTCCCTGACGCTGCTGTACGAGCCGCTCGGGCCGCGCCGGGCGCGAGCGGAGTTGTCGAAGGAGCGGACGAAGCGGGACGTGGCACGGCGGCTGCGGGCGCGTACCGGCCGCATCGAGTCGATGGACGAACGGGCAGACATGAGCCGGGCCCTGGAGCAGGACATGGCGCGGGCCGCCGGGCACGGCATCGTACGGTTCACCGGGCTGGTCACGGTCACGGTGACCGACCCGGCCGACCTGGAGACGGCCTGCGCCGAGCTGCAGCAGGACGGGGCGGCGGCCGGGCTGGAGCTGCGGCGGCTGTGGGGCGCGCAGGACGCGGGCTTCGCGGCGGCCGCACTGCCGCTCGGGCAGGGCCTTCCGGCGCGGCGGGCGGTGCTGTGATGCGGCTGCTGTCCCGTACGGGGAGGGTCAGGGCCGGGGACGAGACCGTCCTGCCGTCGCAGCGGGTCGCGCACTTGCTGGCGGGCGACCGGCCGCGCCCCGCCGCCCAGCCTGCGCCGACGAGTGCCCCGGCGTCGGCGAACCTCGGCCCGTACCCCGGGCGGCTGGGCTGGTCCGGGCCGTACGCGGGCCGGGCGGCGTCCGAGGCGCGGCCTGAGGTCTTCCGCGCCGACACCTCGCAGGTCGCGGGCCTCTACCCCTTCCTGCACGCGGGCTCGCTGCCGCCCATCGGGGCGTACATCGGCTGGAACGTCCTGACCATGCGGGCCTTCTCGGCGCACCCGTCGGTCTGGGTCGGCGCGGGGCTGGTCACCAACCCCAACGTGATGATCACCGGCATCCCCGGCAGCGGGAAGTCCGCGCACATCAAGGCGCTGGCGTTGCGGCTGATGGCCTTCGGTACGCGGACGCTGATCGCCGGTGACGTAAAGGGCGAGTACGCGGGGCTCTGCCGGCACCTCGGCCACGAGCCGCTGCTGCTCGGCCCCGGGATGCCGGGCCGGCTGAACCCGCTCGACGCCGGCCCGCTCGGCCAGGGCCTGGACCAGATCAGCGACCGCCACGTCCTGGCCACCCGCCTCACCGAGATCCACCGTAGGCGCCTGTCGTTGCTGAAGGCCCTGCTGGAGCTTCAGCTGCGACGAACGCTTCTGGCCGAGGAGGAGGAAGCCGTCTCGGCCGCCATCCGGGAGGTCACGGGTGAGCTGGCGGGCAGCAGCCGCCTCGCCCCACCGACCCTGCCCGCCGTACACGCGGCCCTGATGGACCCGACCCCGGCCATGGCCCACGAGCTCCGCGTGCGCGACCAGGACGTGCAGACCACCCGCGAACTCACCCGCTCCATCCGGGCCGCCCTCGGCGCGATGGTGACCGGCCACCTGGGCGGCCTCTTCGACGACGAGACCAGCTCCGCCCTGGACTTCGAGGCGCCCATCCAGTGCGTCGACATCTCCCGCATGCAGTCCTACGGCGACGACATCGTGTCCATGATCCTGACCTGCGTGTCCTCCTGGGCGCAGGCCGCGATCGACACCCCGGGGCCGCCGCGCCTCGTCGTACGGGACGAGCTGTGGCGGCAGATGCGGTCCGGCGGTGCCTCGCAGGTCCGCAAGATCGACTCTGACCTGCGGCTCTCGCGGGCCGACGGCACGATCCAGGTGCTGGCCACCCACCGGCTCGCCGACTTCGAGAGCGTGGGCGCCGCCGACTCCGAGGCGGTCGCCATCGCCAAGGACATGATCAGCTCCTGCGACACCCGGGTCCAACTCGCCCAGGACACACGGCCGCTGGCAGCCATCCGGGACGCGGTCGGACTGACCGACGCCGAGTGCGAGCTGATCAGCTCGTGGGGCAAGGCGCACGTGGGCCGGGCGCTGTGGCGGGTGGGGAAGGCGGGCTCCCACCCGGTCCAGTTGCACCTGTCGGCGCTGGAGCAGGAGCTGTTCCATACGGACGAACGGATGACCGTATGAGCTCGTGGTTTGGTCGCCGTTCAGTCCCACCAGAGCACGACGAGCAGGTGGCGCTTTGCCGCATCGATGTAGAAGTCGCGGAGGGCGTGGAAGTGCTTCAGCAGGTACGCCCTCGGATCGCCGGTGATGTTGGCCGCCCCGTGCCCGATCAAGGAGGCGGCTTCGCGGTCGTCGGTCGGCAGGGTGTCGAGGAGGGCGGGCATGTCGATGTGGCCGAGCAGGTCGGAGACACGCGCCGCTTGAGGGGCGGACAGGGCCGTGGGGGCGGGCCCAAAGGGGGCGATGGCGTGCGGGTGGGTGTTGAGGAAGGCCAGGGCGAGGCCGGTGCCGCCGTCTGTGGCCCTGCGGAGGGCATCCAGATGGACCTCGTCGAGCCCGGCTATCTCGCCGAGTCGCTGCAGCAGCGTCGGAGCCCAGCCCAGGTCCAGCACGTCGGACGCTGGCGGATCCCAGTGAGGGTCGCGGTCCGGCGACGTGCCGGCGGACTGGCGGCACGCGGCAAGGTACTCCGCCGAGACGCGGGCGAGCTGCTGGGTGACGGCCACGACGCCAGTATCCCGGGACGGTGTGCCGGTAGTCGGCCGGATGCAGGCCGGGCGGCCGAGGTATGCGGCGGCCCTGGTGCGTACGGGGCCGGCCGGAGGGGCGCTGCGGTCGCCGGTGGCGAGGCGCCTGTCTGCGCTGGCCTGCCGGGGCATCCGGGCAGCCCTGCACGCGACCAGCCCAAGGCAGTGCGGACATGAGCGGCCCGTCGAGGCCGCGGGCGGCGGCCGGCGAATCGCTCATGGTTCCCGCGCTGATCCTGGTCGGGGCGGGTGCGGTGGCGTTCACGCTGGTCACGGGGCCGGTGGCGTCGTGGCTGGCGGGGCGGGGGATGGCCCGGCGGCGGTACGACGCGGGGACGACCATGCTCACGGTCTTCGGGCATGGGCCCGGGCGGGCGTTCGACCCGGCCCCGCCCGCCTGGTTGTTCTGGGCGCTGACGGTGGTGGTGTGGGCGGCGGCAGGGGCGGCCGGCTGGGGGCTCAGGGTCCGGTACGGGGGAGGCGGGCGGCACGTCGGCGGGGCGCAGTGGGGTGGGGCGGCGGTCGAGCGGCGGCTCGCGGCACCTGCCCGGCCGGAGCAGCGGCCCAACCGCCTGACCGCCGGGCGCGGCTTGCGTACCCGACGGATCCTCGCCGCCCAGCCGAACATCTCCGCGACCGTCTTCGGGCCGCCGGGCTCGTCGAAGACGACGGGGCTGCTTCTCCCGAACGGGGCGGAGTGGCAAGGGCCGCTGGTGATCACGACCACCAAGGCCGCCGACCTCGACGTCATTTACGAGCGGCGCCGGGCGCTGGGCCCGGTCTGGCTGATTGCCCCCGCCGGGGTGACGGGGCGGAGCACTCACCGCTGGTCGCCCGTCGACTACTGCACGGACGCGCGCGCTGCCGACCGTATGGCCGCGTGGATGGCCGAGGCGTCGGCGTCCGGCGACGACAAGCGGGCCGCGCCCTGGGTCGACCAGGCCCGCAGCGTCCTGAAGGGCATCCTGCTGGCCGCGCACCTGTCGGGCGGCGGCGTCACCGACATGCGCCGATGGCTCGGTCTGGGCAAGGACGCCGTCGACCACGTACGGGCGGTGCTGCTGGACCACGGTTACGGCGATGTCGCCGACGACTACGCCTCCCCCTGGCTGCGGCTGCACGAGGACGGCATCGGCTCCGTCCAGTTCACCCTCAACGTCATCGCGCGCGTCTACGCGGACGAGGAGGTACGGAAGTCGGCCGCCGGGACGGACTTCACCGTCGAGCGGTTGCTTGACGAGTGCGGGACCGTCTGCCTGATCGCGAGCGAGGCGGACGCGGAACGCTTCGCGCCGCTGCTGACCTCGCTCATCGCGTCGATCATCCATGGGGCGGAGGCGCGTTATGCGGCGACGGGCAAGGCGCTGGCCCCGGCGCTCGGCGTGCTCGTCGACGAGGCCGGCAACATGCTGCGCTATCCGCGGCTGCCCAACATCCTCACCACGGGACGCGGCATGGGCATCGTGCTGCTGACCGTCTGGCACGACCTGTCGCAGCTCCGCGACCGGCTCGGGCAGCAGAAGGCCAACACGGTCCTCAACGCGAGCGGGCTGCGGATGCTGCTGCCGGGCTGCGCGGACCCCGAGACGCTGCGGTACTTCCAGACAATGCTCGGCCGGACTGAGGTCCTACGGACGTCGGTCGGCCGCTCGCGCGGCGAGTTCTCGTCCAACTCCTCCCCGACCGAGACTGACCTGGCCCCCGTCCACAGCCTCCAGCAGATGCCCGACTTCACGGCGGTCGCGCAGTACGCCAACCGCCCGCCGGTGAAGGTGCGGATGCGGCTGACCTTCCGGGACCGGGACCTGCGCCGGTACGTGAGCGAGGCGGGGAAGGTGCCGGAGCCGCGAGTGGCGGCGGGGAAGCGGGAGGCGGTGACGGATGCGGGATGACGGTGAGCTGGAAGGGCTCGTTGGCGACGAGCTTGTCGGTGAGGTCGTGCCGCACACCGGCTGGGTGTGGGCCGCCATGGAGCCGGCCGAACGGCGGGCCCGTATGCGCGAGCTCGCCGAGTGGGTGGACTGGCTGATCGACAACCACTGGCTGCACAACACGGTTCCGCCCTGCTGGTACCTGCACCCGCCGGTACGGGAGCACCTGACCGCGCTGTACGTGGGGTGGGTCCGTATCTACTGCGCCGAGGACGGCCAGGCCGGGGGAGGGCGGGACCTCGCCGAAGCCGAGTGGATCGCGACCCTCCACAACTTCGCCCCTTATCTGCAGGTCGCCACCTGCCTCAGCGGCGGCCACCAGTAACCGCCCGTACGGCGAGCGAGCCGCGCGGAGACCGCGGACGACTTGGCCGCGTACCTGTGGACGTCGGACTTCGGCACCCAGCCCGCCCGCCATCCCGCGCCCGAGGCGGCCGCACGGCAGCACCCGGCGGACGCGCAGACCTGAACCTCGGGAGGGACCGTGACCATGGCAGCACCCGACTCCACGTATGACCGGCCGTCCGAACGCCCGGTGCTCGCCGACGTCCGCCCCGCCGGCTGGTCGCACGCGGACGCGGCCTCGTACGAAGCCGCGCAACGCCTGCTCGATGAGGTGATCGAGGGGTGCGTGGCTCAGGAGGCGACGGCGCTCGGCGCGCCCGTACCGGACCTGCCGGAGGCGGATCGTTGGCGGGCTCTTGCCGAGGAACTTGGCGCAGCCCGGGCCATGATGCGGCCGGACTGGCGTGCCGCCGTGCGGGCCGTTCGGGACCGCTGCCTCGCCATCCGCGACCAGCTCGCTCGTACGGAACGGGTCCTGGGGGCTCTCGCGATCGGCCAGGCTCGGGCGCTCACTCCTGACGGCGGGCAGGTGCGGTACGGCGACAAGTGGTGGGTCCGGTACGGCGCCGGGTATGTGCGGGCGCCGCGGGAGCTGGCCGGCGTGCTCGACGAGTACGCGGTGGCTTTGGCCGCGGCCGATGCGGCGGTCAGCGCGGCGCAGGGGGAGGTGCCGTGAGCCAACCCGTAGCCGAGGACGTGGCCGCGCTGGGGCTGGAGGACGCGCACGCACAGGTCACGCACATGGTGGAGCGGGCGTTGCTGGGCGGGTTGTTGCTCAGCAGGGCGGCGCGGGCGGCGGTTCGGCCGTGGCTGACCCCTGAGCACTTCCGGAGCTGGACGCACGCGGCCGTGTACCGGGCGGTGCTCGACCTTGAGGACGCCGGGGACGTGGACGACGGCGATGAGCGCGCGGCCGATCGGCCCCGGGCGGTCGCGGAACGGGCGGCGGTGCCGGGCGCGACGCCCGCGTACGTCAGCGCCCTCGCCGGAGCGTGCCCGCGTACCGACCACATCCCGCACTACGGACGGCTGGTCGTGCGCTACGCACTGCGCCGGGCGGTCGGTGAGCAGGCGATTCGGCTGGCGCGGCGGGCAGAGGAGGCTGACCTCGACGACCGCTCGGCGGTGCGGGACTTGGCGGTCGGCGCATCGGACGCGCGGCGGGCGGCGGGCGAGCTGGCGGGGGAGTCGGCGCTGGACGCCGGCGTGCTCTCGGACGAGGGGCGGCCCCTTGACAGGGAGGTGCCGCCGACCGAGGAGGAGGTTACGGCCGCGCGGGTGGCCGGCGGGCCCGGGGCCGTACCGATGACGGAGGCCATGCTCCGGGAGACGGCTCTCGTGGCTGCCCTTGTACGGGAGCCCGCGCTGCTGGAGGAGCCGGAGGTGCAGCGGCTCACCCCGCACAGCTTCACCAACCGGGCGTGCGGCGTGCTTTTCGCGGCGGTGCGCTCGCTGCGGTCGCGGGGCGAGGCGGTGGACGAGCTGCTGGCCGTGGCGGAGGCGGACACGGTGGCGCCCTGGACGGAGGGCTTCGGCCCCGCCGAGGCCCGGGAAGCCCTGACGGTCGCGGGCGGGGGCGGAGCGGCGTACCTGGCTCAGCGGATCTTCGACCACGCCGTACAGGAGGAGGCGCTACGGGCCGCGGCTGAGTTGCAGGCGGCCGTGGAGCGGACTGCTTCGGCGACTCCTTCGGCGGAGGTGGCGTCGGGGCCGCGCCCGGTGGTCGTCTTCGTGGCGGGTGATCCCGTTGCCGCGGGGGCGGCGGCCGTACTCGTACGGGATGCGCTGGCCCGGCGCGGCTCCGAACCGGTCACCCTCGGCCGGGGTTTCCCGCCGGACCATGCCCTGCGCGCGGTGGTCGATGCGTCGGGGACGGCGGATGCGGCTGCCCGGTATCGCGTCGCCGAGGAGTATGTGCGGGCGAAGGGCCTGGACACGGTCGTCCACACCAGGGCCGCTGACCCGGAGGCTCTTGCGGCTGCGATGCGGCGGTTCCGGACCGCCGGCTTCCGGGTGGAGCTGGCCGCCGTACCGCTGAGCGAACCGCAACGGCGGCTGTCAGCCCTGGACGTCCACCTGCAGAGGGACCTCGGCGGACCGCCACCTCCTTTGCCCGAGGACCGCCTGCCCGACGTACTGCGCCTGGTGGACAACGAGCCGCTCGCCGACACGGTGAGCGTCTTCCGTCCGGACGGCACCGCCCTCTACCTCAACCATGCGTCGCGCTTGCCGGACGGCTCGTCGCGGTGGAGCCGTGAGCCTGAAGCCGCCGCTACCGCGGTGCGTGAGGCGATCCGCCCGTGGACGGCGGAGGAGTCGGTACGATTCAGCGCCCGTTACGCCAAGGTCGCGGCCCAGTGCGGCCCGTAGGCGGCGGGCGTGCTGCGGACCATGGCCGCCCAGGCGGAGACGCACCGACCTGGCCGCGAGTGGCGAGCCGCCGTGGCGCTCGGGAACGCGGCCGTCTCCGCCCCGCCGCCCGAAGGCAGCCGGGCCAGTGACCGGATCACGGCAGGCGGCCCGGCGGCGTCGCTGACCGAGCAGCGGCTGGACGCCGAACTTGTCCAGACTTTCCGTAACCTGCGTGATGCCCAGGCCGCGGCCGACCGGGCCGCCGGCCGGGCACGTGACTACCGGGATGTGGCGGCGGACGGCGGCGGCCCCGTCGTAGAGCGGTTGCGGGCCTCGGGTGCGGCCCCTGAACTGGTCGAACGGGCGCTGCAGGCTTCGGCGGCGGACGCCGCGTACTACCGCGAGCAGGCCGAGCGCGTACGGTCCCGCGTCCAGGGCCTCGGCCACCACGCGGGAGCGCTGCTGCGCGAGGTCAACCGCCGTTCCCAGCTCTCCCCGCGCCAGCGCGCGCAGGAGGACTGGATCCGCGAGGGTCGTGCGGTTGCGGGAGCCCAGGCGGCGGTGAGCCAGGTACTACGGGGACGCCCGCGCCGCCGAAGCGCCACGCCACAGGCCGGGTTTTCCACAGATGTGGACAGACGCGCTCCGAACAGGGCGCCCTCGGCCGCACGCTGACGTACATCTGCACGAAATCAAACTCACGTACCGGAGGGCATGGTGACACTCCTCGTCGACATGGAACGGCAGTTGACAGCGGCTGACCTGGACGAACGGCTGGCCGCCTGCTGGGAGGTGTTCGACCTCGGACTGCGGCTGGCGGATGAGGTGGCCTGGCAGGACGGGGTGGACGCCGCGTCCGCGCTGGCTGCCGGTGCCGCGTGCGCGGCGGGGCGCGACCTTCTGCCGCTGCCCGCGGGCGGGAGTCCGGCGGCGCTGGAGGCGGCCGATGCGGAAGCGGTGGCGCGGGCGCTCGACCGGGCGGCGACGGTACTCGACGCGGCGGCTCGCGACGCGCAGGACCCGTCGCAGGTCGTGGCCCTGCACACCGCGGCGACGCACGCGCGGGACGCGGCGGGCTGCCTGCGCGCGATGGCGTCGGAGCCGCAGTGACGGCGGAACTCGACGACTTCCTCGGAGAGGCCGTGAATCGGCTGGCGCGGATCCCGCAGACCTTGGCCTCGAACCGCCTGAGCGTCGGCGAGTACCACGCCCTGCTGGCCGGCGCCTGCGAGGTGCTGAGGGAGGCCCGTATCTGGATCGCCTCGCGCGCCGGCGCACCACCGACGAGTGGCATGCACGCCTGGGCCGGTACCCCGACCGCCGAGGTGATCCGCGAGCCGCTGCACCGGATCCGTACGGCACACGCCCGCCTGCGTACGTCCGTCGCCGTCCGGACCGGCCGCGTGGAACCCCACCCGGTCGCGGAGCCCTTCGCGGACGCGGCCCGCTTGCTGCGCCTCGGCCGTGACGTGGTCCGCACCCACTTCGACGCCGACGGAGCCCCGCTGACCTCGTACGGCCGCATCGCCGGCACGCCCGGCGCCCACCTGTACATCCTGGCCCGTATGGGCGAGGTGGCCCGACACACCGCGACCGCCGTGCGCCGCATCATGGCCGCAGCCCCGCCAGAGGTGCTGGCCGAACAGCCGCGAGTGGCCGAGGGGGCGCAAGCCCTTGACCGGGTGACCGCGATCGTCAGGGCAGCCACCAGGGGCGCCCCGTCGACGCTGGCCACCCTGCCGACGGCCGCGTCCCTCACCCCGGCGGCATTGCGGCCGGACGAGACCCCGGCGGAACTCCTTTGCCTCATCGCCGAAGGTGCCCAGCGCCTCCAGCAGGGAGCCGACCGCGCGGCCCACTCGGACAGCGCCCCGGCCCTGTCTGGCTCCGACCTGACCCAAATCGCCCGCCCGTTGGCCCTGGCCCACCTGCTGGCCAGCCGCCTCCTCCACACGATCGGCCCGGAACTCGGCGAACCCAGTGCCGCCCTGCGGGAAGCGGCTCAGGCCTGGCAGTCCACAGCGCAGGCGTGGAGCAGGATCGTCGATCTGGGCGACCCACGAGCAGCCGAGCTACCCTCCCACCCATCGAAGCCCTACCAATACGGCCACTCCGGCCGCCCCACCCCGCTCCCTCGCCCTCCGGCCCACCCCGCAATAACGGAAGCCCATCACCTGGCCGTACGGGTAGGCCGCCTGCTCTTCACGGGCGAGTGGCTCCCCGAACACCCGGGTTCAGCCATCCCCCGCTCACCGCAAGAGATCCTGGACGCAGCGGGCGCCCCCGACCGTCTGACTGCCGCCCTCCACCCCATCCCCTCGGCAGCCGCCACCCTGGCCACCCGCGCCCCGCAACTCCTGTCCGCCCTCACCCCCCGCCTGGTGACAGACGACGCGACCTACCGCCCGCCGACCCACCCCGTCCGCTACCGCTGGTTCCCCATCGATCGCGCCCAGCTCGCAACACTTGCATCCGCATACACGGAGGCAGCCGCAACGTCGACCGCAGCGGCGCGCACGATCTACTCCTCGCTGCCCCGTGGCTGCCTTGACGCGGTCGCTCCTCGGCAACGGACAGCCCGGATGACCCCGCGGACCACGATGACGGAGATGAAGGCGTATCGCGGTGCGAACCATCGGCTGTAGGAGTGAAGGGCGGCCCCCGATAAGGTCGAGGTCCATGACTGCCGCTCGTGAGGGTCCCCACACTGGCTGCCACTCAGGCGACATCGTGCACTGCACCAATGTCTCGGTCAGCGGGGACGCGGTCTCGAAGACCTGGCGAACTCGACGCCTAAGCTGACTGGTTGGATTCGGCGGCGCTCATGTCGGCAAAGCAGGGGACGAGTGGGCGGAAACTCTGACGCCTGACGCCCCGCCCAAGACCTCCGTCAGCCCTGACGATGACTGTGAGCCCACACCGGATGCGCCGGAGAACGCCAACGGGCGTTGAGCTCGCCGAGAGGGCGCGACCGTCAGCCAGCGGGAGATCCCGTGGTGAGTAGGCGGTGGCGGCGGCCGCCGTCAGATGGGGTCATTGCCAGGAAATATGTCCGAAACCTATCCCTCGGTGAGGAACAGGTAATAACCTGCCGTGATCACCGTCTGCGAGGTGGGGAGACCCGCACGACGGAGGAGGGGAGCCATGGGTGGGGAAGCACGGATTCCGGGAGCCGTCCGCAAGATCGTCGAGTTGGTGGGTGAAGCGCCGGAAGGCATTGCTAGGGCTGACATCGCTGCGGTGGCGCGGAGCAGGCACGCTGGCCTGCCAGAAGCGCGATTGACGAAGCTGGTCGCGCAGGCGGTCGCTGCAGGCCTGTTGCAAGAAGCGAACGGTCGGCTCGTCTCCCCCGCCGCACAGGAAGCACAACAGATCACGGCACAGCCGTCGGGTACCGGACGGCGCGGGTTGCGGGCCGTCGCAATCGACCTGGAGAGCATCGTACGAACGGTGGCCGCCGAGCCGTATCTGGAGCGGCACGTGTACCAGGTCGCGGCCAGACGGTTCGGCACGGACGTGGAGTGGAAGGGGCTGGTGCCGCACTGGGAGTCTTATGTGCGGCCGGCATGTGGCGAGGCCGAGATCCGGGACGCGGCTGTACGACAGCGGCTTGTCGACGAGTGCCTGGAACCTGGTCAGGCATGGGCAGAATTCGCCGCATACATAGCCGACGCTGATGTCGTCGTCGCATACAACGGCACTGGGCTGGACTTCCCGCTGGTACGCGAGGCGGCCGAGCGGGCTGGTATCCCAGACCCGTTTGCCAAGTGTGATCTTGCCGACGCCCTGTATCTGGCGCACGTGATATGGCCCGCCGCGAGCTCTCACCGGCTTCATGCACTGGCCGAGGACGTGGGTATCCACATGGCGGACCTCTACGGCCACCGCGCTCCCGACGATGCCGAACTGTTGGTCCGGCTAGTGCAGCGGGCATCGAACGAGGTGGCCAGGTGGCAGCGTGAACTGACGCAACTGGCAGCAGATGCTTGCACCGATTCCCCTGGGTGGCGGCTGCTGATCGAAATATCCGGAGCTGCGAGCCACGCCGCCCAGACGTGGGATCACCAGCGCGTAGCGGAACTCGTTGGTGCCGAGATCGGGGGACATCTGCCAAGGCGCGTAGCGAACGGATCTGGCGGTGGCCGGTCCTCACTCACTGTCCCGGGCTCACTGCGGGGGGACGATGGAAGAGTCGATCCCACCCGACTTGCCGCCGCCGTCCACGGTTCCCGGTCTGAACCCAGACCTGCTCAGCAACGCATGGCCGAGACTCTCCACACTTGGACCAGCGACGGCACCTCCGGACTGCTGGAAGCACCTACCGGTACGGGCAAGAGCTATGCCGTGCTCGCTGCCGCACTCGAATGGCTGGCCGGCGCGCCGGACCGTACCGCGGTCATCGCTACCTTTACCAAGCAACTCCAGAGCCAGATGGCCCGAGACCTGAAGGACCTCGAACGCGCTCTGCCGGGAGTGCTCGCCGTAGCTGATCTGGTCAAGGGCCAGTCCAACCGGCTGTCGTTGGCGGGGCTGACCTCGATGCTCGCCGAGGCCACCCGGGTCCGTGGCGCTGCACGCCGCCGGTCACGTTTCGTGGAACGGCCACGCTTCCGCGAGCTCGCCTTCTACCTGCTGCTGCGTTTGCGCGCCTGCGCCGAGGCACCGCAGTCGTGGACCGCCCGGTCCGTCGACCCCGTCGACCTGCCCCCGTTCTTCTCCGACTACGTGGGGCGGGTACTACCACTGTGGCTCCAGGCGCTCTCGCAGCGGGACGGCGATTACCAGCCAGGCGCCGACCTCCCGCTCGCCGCCCACACCGACTCCGTACGGGAGGCCATCGCCGGTCACCGTCTAGTCCTGGCGAATCATGCGCTCGCTCTCTCTCACCTCGACGACCTGCGCGCGCTCGGCCCCGACACCCTGCTGATGGTCGACGAGGCCCACGAGTTGGAGAACGCCGCCACCTCTGCTCTCACGGTCGCAGTCGACTATCGCGATCTGGAGGACCTGCTTGCCGAGTGCCGGGCATGGCTCGCTGACGCTCGGGAACCGGTTGGCCGCGATCGGACTGCGTCCGCGGTCGGCGCCTTGGAGGATTTGCTGGACGACGAGCGGTTGCCGTACCTGGCAGCTCGCGCGTTCGACGCCCGTGCGAGGGGCGTCGGCGTACGCATCGGCAGTCGTACAGCCGTACTGGCGAGCCCGTACGCCGGCACGTCGGGCAGCCAGGAGACTCGACGTATCCAGCGGCTCCTCACCCAAATCTCCCGGGCCGTGCGAGCGATCGCCGCAGCCCTTGGCCGTTATGCCAGCGAGCACGCCGGGACTCTCGACATCCTTGTGCGCGAACGGGCCCTGCGTATCGCTCGCCGCGCGGACGACGCTACGGCATCCCTCGACCGTCTGACCGGCGACATCGACCTCTACCTGAATGCCGCGCTTCCCCTTGGTGACACCGAGGGCCCTGCAGCGCCGTCGCGGGTGGTGTTCCTGGAAGAGCTCGGCGAGCCCGAACCGGGCCTGCGCGCCTATCGGTTCCGTATTGCGTCCAGCCCCATTGACTTGCCCGCCGACCCCGAATGGCAGCGCTATCTGCAGTCATTCGCCCGCGCCCACTACGTTTCCGCGACCTTGCGTGTGGCCCGTGAGTGGACGTTCGTTCGCGACCGCCTCGGGCTCCCCGAAGACCTGCCTACCCTGGCGCTGCCTTCTCCGTTCGACCTGGCGCGGCAGGCGGAGCTCGTTTGCTTGACCGACTTCCCGTCCTGGGCGGAGCAGGAGAAGGGCGCCATGCATACGGTCGCCCACCAACTCGCAGGTTATGCAGAAGAGATGACGCGGCGGCGCCCCGATGGCAAAGGACACGACGGGGGTGCCATGGTGCTGACCACTGCCCGTGCCACCGCCGCCGGGATCGGCGACCTGCTGGAACGGGAGCTGCGCTCCCGTTCGCTCTCCGTTCCTGTTGTCGACGCGCTTGCCCTCGGCAACGGCCGTGCCGTCGCCGAGTTCACCGACCGGGAGCACGGGGGCGGATTCCTGGTGGGCACGAAGGGGCTGTGGCAGGGCGTCGATGTCGCCGACGAGGAGCGGCTGCGTCTGGTGTGGATCAACAAGTTGCCGTTCGCGCCCTTCGCTGCACCGGTCATCGAGGCCCGCCGTGCCGCCGTACGGAACCGCGCAGAAGCGGCCGGGGACCCTGACCCGGATGGTACCGCGACCGAGGCGTACTACCTGCCGCTCGCCGCCCTTCAGCTGCGCCAGGCGGTCGGCCGGCTGATTCGCTCCGACCGGCACCGCGGGGTGGTCGTCATCAGCGACCGCAAGCTCGGCGGCCACACGGGCCTGCGCAGCTCCTACCGGCGTGCCTTCCTGGGGAGCCTCGACGAGGCTCTCCTTCGCCCGGATCCGGACACTGGGGAGGTCGGCGGCGGAAACGTGACGTCCATGGCGGACGGCTGGCGGCGCATCTGGGAGTTTCTGGCCCGCGAGGGCCTTCTGCCCGCCGACCGAGCCACCGAACTGTGCACGGACGATGCCCTGGAATGTCATACCGTGCTCGCGCACACCCGTCGCATCCGCGACCTCGCCCTTACTCAGGATGAGATCGAGCGACTGCGGAAGGAGGGGCGGCTGGCCGATGTCGTCCTAGAGCACGCTGCGACGATCGGAGGGTTGCTCAACCTCTCCGACGACCCCCTCCCCCTCAAGCCTGCTCAGGAGAAGGTCATCGCTGCGGCGGCGGAAGGGCGCAACGTCCTGGCGCTGCTCCCCACCGGATTCGGCAAGAGTTTCACCTTCCAGCTGCCCGCGCTCGTCCTGCCCGGCACGACCATCGTGATCAGCCCGCTCGTCGCGCTCATGCACGACCAAGCACTCGAACTGAACCGGTCCATCGGCGGAGCCGTACGCGCCCTGATCTCACCACTGCGGGAATCCAGCAGCCGCGCCGGGAAGACCGAGGTTGCAGACCAGCTTCAAGGCCGCGCCGAGCACGGTATCCGGCTGGTGTACGTCAGCCCGGAGCGGCTGTGCCAGCGCCGTTTCCGAGAACTTGTACGGCAGGCCGTCGCCGCGGGCCGGATCACGCGCATCGCTGTCGACGAGGCGCACACTATGGCCCAGTGGGAGGACTTCCGGCCCAGCATGCAGCGCGTGGGGCGGTTCCTGGCCGAATTACGTGCCGATTACGGGCTGCCGGTCACTGCCGTCACGGCCACCGCGAGCCACCCTGTACACGCCGCATTGCGGGAGAACCTGTTCGGCGTGGAGCCCGAGCCGCCCGGCGCTGGTTCCGAGGCGGAGCATGCGGAGTCGACCCGTACGGACGCCCGCGGCGGGCTCGTCACCATACGAGAGAACCCGATCCGACCCGAACTCGCGATTTTTCGGCGCTCATTGCATCAGCCGGGCGTCGCCGGAGCAGTCGGCCTTGCCGAGCGGGTCGTAGACGCGCTCGACGGGCACGCGATCTTATACTGCCTGACCGTCAAGGAGGTCAATACGCTTTACGCCCACCTGCGTGAGTATGTGGGCGACGCAGGCATGAGGGTGCTGCGTTTCCACGGGCGGCTCACCGAGGCGGAGAAGTCGGCCGTCATGACGGAGTTTCGGGATGCGCCCAGGCAGGGCGACGACGGCTTTGCCCCGGTCGTCACAGTGGCCACATCCGCTTTCGGGCTCGGCGTCAACCGGCCCGACATCCGGACAGTCTTCTGTGTGTCACCGCCGACCGACCTCGCCGCTCTGTACCAGCAGATCGGCAGGGCGGGCCGCGACACGGCCGGGCAGGAGATGCGGGACGAGTGGCCCGTCAACGCCGCTCTCGCGCTTGCGACCAGCCGCGGCCTGCGGACCGTGCAGTTCATGACCGGGCAGGACCTGCCCCTGTCCCTGCTGCGCCGGATGGGGCGAGCGGTGCTCGGCACGTCGGGAAGTCTGGACACCACGGCGGTGGCTGAGCGACTCATGACCGAGGACGCGGCAGCGGGGTTCCTCACCGAGGCCGAATTGCGCGAGAGTCACACCGCGGACCGTTACCGCACCGGGGTCATGCGCGCCTTCAGCGTCTTGGCCGACCTGGACGCGGTAACCGATCTCGGCGACTACCCACCGCTGTGCGCGGTCAAGGCCGTGCAGGACCCGCCAGGGCACGACGATTCCCAGGAGCACCGCATCGTTGAGGCCGTCCTCGCTTCCCCGGGCCTCGGACGGCTGCGTGTCGACGCCCTCGACTACCGGCTCGCAGGAAGCGTCGAGGGTTACCGAGAGTTGTCGGACGGCCCCGCAGGTACTTGGGAGATCCTCGCTGATCTGCACGATCGCGGACTCCTCGACGTGTCGGCCGCCCCCAGCCGCAAGCAGGTCACCGGACTCGTCGTGAACCACGAGCAACTGCCGGACGGCTTCCTGGCACGCCTCACTCGTCGCTCCGCACGGACGGCCACCGAACTCGCCCAGCTCCGACACTTCTTCGAGGACACGACCACCTGCGCCCAGCGCATCTTTGCGGACTACTTCGGAGTATCGGAACTGCCGGAAGACTGCTGCACCAACGAACGATGCCGATGTTCCGCATGCTGGATCACACCGGACTGGCCGAGGAGCGAGCGCCGCCCCGCCGTCGCTGAGGCGTTCGAGACCGCTGCTCCCCGCGAAGGCGGCGGGGCTGATCAGGCGGTGCGGGCCAGACGCCTCGACGGTCAGGCGTACCGCCTCATCCGGCTGGCGCCACGTGGCATGCATCCGCGAACCCTGTGGCACGCCTTGCGTGGCGACGAGGCGTCGTACCAGCCGACGACCAGGACGTGGATCCCGCTGTCGCGATCGCTCCGGGACAGCCGCCATTTCGGCGGGCGCGCCGGCCTCCCCTTCGGCGAGGTCGAGAAAAGTCTGGTCCGGCTGGCCGAGACGGCGGCGATCGTACCCACTGACGACGGCCGATGGCGCGCCAGTCGCAGACCGACCGCGATGCCGCAGCACCAGACACAGAACGCAGGAGGAAGGCCATGACCACGCCGATACGGCAAGAGATACGGCAGCCGTACGGACAGGACCTCCTGCTGACCCCGGCCATGGCCGACGGTTACGAATCCGTGCCTGCTGCGGATCTGCACCGGTTGCGCCGATACCTCGAGGCCGTCGTCGCGGCCCGCCGCGCCCCAGTACATGTCGCTGTTGCCTTCAACGCCGCTTATTTCGGCTTCGACCTCGGGGGAGAGGGCTACGGCGCAAGCCCGCTGGACCCGGACGAGTTTCCCGTGGTCACCCTTGGCGAGCGGGTTCCCGCGCTGCCTGTCGGTGCCATGGTGCACATCACCACAGGTTCAGAACCGTTGTACGCGGAGATCGTCTACAAGGAGGGCCGGCACCCGCGCATCGACTCCCTCGGAGACGTGCCAGGCTGGGTGTCCGGGGCTCCGGCGGGCGCACAAGCACCGGGAAAGCCTTGCCCTGATGACCGGCCGGTACGAAGGGAACTCCTCGTCCCCGACAGCCAGGCATTCGGCGCCGCGCTGAGTCTGGGAGCCAACCAGCTGAACCGCCTGCGTACTCGCGAGCGCTGGGTCGATCACCGCGGGCACGTCCTGGTCGACGCTGAATACTCCTCGCCCGAGGCAGCTGAGCTGGACGACACAGCGGCTTACAGCGCCTATCTGCTGACCACCGCGCGCAAGCAGCTCCTCAGCCCCTTCGTGCCCGTGTCAATCGCAGAACTGGCACGCGGGCAGGACGATGAGACGTTGCACGGTGCGCTAACCCGGTTGTTCGAGGTGGTATCCCGCGCGCTCGCGTCGAGCGACGTGCTGCGCATGTGGGGACAGTACGCGATGACGTGTGACGCCCTCGCCGCCTGCTGGCGTGACGACGGGCCGCTCGGGGGCAGGGACATGAACGCCCTTGCCCTGGGCATCCAACATGCGGCCAAGCCGATGGCGAGGCGGCGCCGTTACGCCCTGTCGAGCGGGGCCACCGCCTACACTGCCGTCGGCCCCCGGCTGCGGCACTTCTCCGGTGCCGAGCCGCTCTTAACCGGAGTCGGATACGCGGCGGCAGTGTGCCGCGCCAATCTGGCAATTGGCGACATCATCCGCGGCGAGAGCGAGAGCGGTCTCTTCGAGGACGGCACGCGGGTCGGTCTTGACGACGGTTTCGAGGGCGGCGGGGTTTGGCGGTCGCACCACCCGGGTGATGCTGACACCGACCGCGATCCGCTGACGCCTGCACGGCTTGGTTGGCTGGCAACCGCTCAATCCCTAATGCCTGACGAAGCCGCATCCGCGGGCAGCGGGCCGGGCATCGAACTCATCGCCGAACCGGTGGACACGCCACTTGAGGATGATGAAGCTCTCGGGCCATCTCAGGACCTGCGCATCAGCGACAGCGAAGTCGCCTGGCGCCTCCCCCTGAGGCTCGCTCACCTCGTAGAAGGCTACCTGCCACTGCGGCCGGTCGTCGCCGACGAGCTGCGATATCTCGGCTGCGACAACAGCACCGTACGTCTGGAGCTGGCGCACCCCGGCTATGAGCTGGAGGAATACGAGGCGGTCCAGGACCTCACCGTCCTACTCAACGACGGCGTCAGCCGCCTGAGCGATGTCGAATGGCCACTGGACTTCTTCCCCGGGCTCGAACTCCACCTGCAATGGCCTCGCGGCGGTCGCGTCATCCGTGCCACGACCACCCCGCTCGACACTCCGGTAACCGTGGATGACCGGATCATCGAGCATCGATACGACGACGCCGTCCTCCTCCGAGAAGACGCCCCCGGCAGCGACCGTACCCGTGATTCGGCGGCCGGCCTCGCCCCGCGCGAGCTGGTGATGAGGGCTGTACGCCGCTGCGGGCTGCTGACCCCTGACCGGCATGCCCTGCTCGACCGCTCCTCACTGCCCATCGCCGTGTACGGGAAGACGCCCAAGCCGGCCCAGGCCGAGGCCCTGGACGGCGCGGTGGACGAGCTCCTCGTGGACGGGAGGCTGTTCCGGGCTGTGGGAAGCCGTGGCGTCGACGGGCATCCGCACTTCCCGCCTCGCACCGGCGAGCAGAACATCCCGCTCGTCGGCTACCACCCTGACCCCGTGCCCACGCCGTCCGCACGCCGTATTTCCGAGCCCAGCGGGCGACGCCGCGCAGTCTCGCTGTACTACGTGCCCGGCCACCTGCGGCGCATCGGGGCAGACGGATCGCCTGGTGAGGCACAGGTCGCAGCCTTCCGGGAGCACTGCCGCAGGCTCGGCAAGCCCGACGGATGGGAACTGCCGCCCGGCTACACCTTCGTCACCCCGCACACCCGAGGCCGCTGACGCTTCCCGCGCGCCTCACCGCACCAGGATGGAGTACGGATGCACGATCGCTATCACGTCGACGCGAACCCACCACTCTCACCGCCGGGCACCCCACGTGAGCTACTCGAAGCATTGGCCGACGCCCTCAACGCGAGCGGAAACCTCGTCCAGGACGCGTTAGACGAGCTCACCCCGGATCTGGTCGAGTTGGCTTTCAACTCGATCAACCCCAAAGAGCGCCAGCGACTCTTGCGTAACCTGGGCATCAACCTCGCTGCCCCGCGCCGGGCGAGCAAGTCCCTTTGCCAGGACGTGCTGACCCGGATGCGTCGCGAGCTGAAGCAGCACGGATGCACGTGCGCGACGCGAGTGCTAGTGGGTCGGGTCATGAACGATGTGGCGGCAGCTGTTGGGGCGGAGGAAAACAGACGCCCCGTCGTTGATCCGGTGACGCGATGGAACTCCGCCCTCGCCCGGCTGGCCGTCTTCACCTGGTGCCAGGCGTCAGCGTTCGACGCGAAGGTACTCCTGTGGGCGGCCGAGCGGCAGTGGCTCGGCCTTGGTGCCGACATCAATACCATCAAACTTGACGCCGTGCGGGAGGCGGCGGCCCGGGTCGTAGAGGTGACGTCCTCATTTGCACAGGACTCGACTCACCAGGTTGTGGACGGAGCCGATCGACTACTCTCTGCGAAGGAGAGCGTCGCTGCGCAGCCACTGCCGGAAGCCGTCGAGAACGAGCCAGCAAGCGGTACTGCCAGTGGTGACCCGCTCGGGACTGCCGACAATGGCGAGTACGTCGACCCATACCACGCATACGAGGCGCTGAAAGTATCAGTCTCAACGGCTCAAGATGCGATCACCCGTATCGCCGGTGCGCTGGAAGACGGATCTCCGCCGATCGAAGAGGATCTGCGGGACCTGTCCGCCGTGGTCCCTGCCTTTGTCCGCATCCGAGACGCCCTGGCGGCAGTCGGTACGAGTGGCGTTCCGCTCCGTCTCAACGACCTCGCCCAGGCTGTCGAGGCACACCGTGCGGAGCGCGATCGAGATCATGCGGTACGCGAGCGGCTGCACATACTGCTAGCCGTAACATGTCACGGGGCAGCTTCAGTCGCTCTGTTTGCGGCACAGGAACTGGCCCTGCACTTGCGGGAGAAACCGCTGTGGGACGAGTCAGAGCGAAGTCAGGCCGAAGCGCTCATCGCACTTGCTGAGATTGTCGAGCTGAGCGGGCGGCCGGACGCTCTGCCGGAAATCATGAAACGGCAGCAGCTGGTGGGACGAACACTGCCCGAGTGCGCCATGGCTGCCCTGATGTACACGGAGTTGAGCCTCCCCGCGGAGACGGCGAACGAGGACGCTCGCACCGAACCGGTCGTGTCCACTGTTTCCGAGCTGCCTCCAGCATCTGCCATGGTGGAAAGCAGCAGTTCCAGCTCGCCTTCTGTGGATACGCCCGGGCCGGTGGCAGAGGTGACTCCGTCCCCTCTGCCCGCGTCTCCTGTCGCTCCTGGATCACTCGAATCGCCCTTGGGCGCCGACGACATGGATACCCAGGCCTCCGCCGAGGTGGACACCAGCGCCGCATCAGGGAACCTCGATGCCGCTCCTGACGGTGCTGAGCCCATGCGTCAGCCCGCGCTGCCCGATGAGAGGCCCACGGCGGCGGCTTCCGTGGACGCTGCCCACCTCGTGATCGATGGCGCCGTGGTCCGTCTCGTCTCCGAAAGGCGCTTCGGGCTCGCCGCCCACATCTCGTCGGCCGCTGGACGTTCCGAAGCCGAGTCGGCTGCGTTGCGCTTGGCGGCTGCTGGCGCTGCCCTCCGCCCGGGATCCGGCAGCGGTGCCCGGTTGGTCGACGAAGCGCTTCAGCGCTGGGATGTCCTCGGATCTCGTGGCCAGGAGGGGACAGAGCTTCTCTTGCTGCCCGCGCTCGCCCGGTCCGCCCTGATCACCGGCGAACACATGGTCGGCGCACAATTGAGAGCCCTGGCTCCCCGGCTGCCTGTAGGTCTCGCCGAAATCGCGGTAGCGGTGGGTGACCGGGCACTTAGCGGGGCTTTGCTGATTGCCCGTCCCATGGCCGTGATAGCCGGCGTCTCCGCAACAGAGGCTGGACTGCGCGAGGCCGTCGATCAGGTTCAGGCGCTTTGCAAGCCACCGCGGCTTCGCTTCAACAGGGCTACGCATATTGCCAAGCGATGGCTGGCGGAGGACGGGATGCTCGGGGAGATGCTCCTGAGCATTGCGAACGGGCTGCCCGACACCGATGTCGTGGTGCGGGAGACCATCGGGCGTTTGACTCGGCTCTCAGAGGTCCATGCTGAGATCGACAAGGCAGACCGGGAGCTGCGCGGACCGAGCAGCCGCCCCCTCCAAGGCCCTGGCCGTCAGGACCTAGTGCAGTTGGTCGAGCGTTCGGTGGACTGCGCGAAAGCGTGGCTCGATGTCACCGAGGCCCTCAAACACCGTAAGGCAGCGGACAGCACCTGGGCTGTGCAGGAGATCTCGGCCATGCGAGAGTCCGTGCTCAACAGGCAGGACAACGCTTTGCGCGAGCTTGAACGTGCGGCCGGCAGACCGTATCCGTTTGCGGCCGCCGCGGCGCTTGCGGGACACATTTCGCTTACCGAATTCTTTCGTGAACTCGAGCACGGCACCACTGTCCAGCGGCTGGGGACAGAAGTTGATGCGTACGAAGCGATCAATGCCGAATTGCTCAAAATTCCTGCTGTCCCAGGTCAGCAGCCTTCGCTGGAAGACCTGCTGGCGGCAGTCGATCGAACGTGGGATGAAGCCCTCGAACTACAGGTAGCACAGGACGATTTCAGTGCTGGGCACCGGATACTCGACCTGGCGGCGTGTGGTGCGCTGCCCGGCGCGGCTCCGGCGTATCCCGACACCACCCGGCGAGCGTGGCTGCAGGATCTAGAGTCCCGACGCGCTTCGGAGCTGACCCGGCGCCGTGAGGAATTGCTTACGGAACTCCGAGGTGCCCAGGCCGACGGAGCGCTCTCCGACGACCAGGACGTGGCGCTACAGGAGCTGCTGGCTGACGCCGACGCCGGGGCCACAGAGGACGGTACCCCGCGTGAGCTGAGCAGCGTCAGACGCAACCTCGACTTGGTGGCTCAGTCTCTTCCGCAGTACCGCAAAGAGGCTGCCGACCGTCTGCGTGCCCGACTCGACGCCCTTCCCAAGGTCACCGATGACGAGCGGGCACAGGTACTGCGCCACCTGGACACCGACGGGCTCGCGACTGCAGCTGACCTCGTCTACTTTCTCGAACTGGGCGAGCAGGTCCCGGAAATCCTGACGGGGGAATCGCATCTCAGGGACTTCTATCCCTCCGTACCGACCGGACTGTCGGATGGCATCACAAAGGCGTTGGTTACGACGGCGCGGAATGGTAGCCGAGTGCGAAACCTGCCCGCACTTGACTATGGTCGCCTGTCCACTGACGAAGCGGCACGGGCCGCACACGCGCTGGAACAATGGCGTAACCTTGCGATCTGGGAACCTAAGGATCGGCAGAATGCCCCTCTCAGGGATTTGCTGCTGCCGGCTCTCTCGCTTTTGGGATACGAGGCCCGACGAGCTAGACCCCTTCACGAACTTCCGCGCAGCAACGAGTACCGCTTCGTCGACGTGTCCGATATCCAGATCAATGGCCGAGCCTGGGCCCCGGCTTTCGGTTCGAAAATCCTCGAACAGGGCGGCAGGTTGCGCGTTCTCATGGTCTGGGGTCGCCCCTCGGCACAGCTACTGCTGAGCCGAGCCACGCGAGAGCCGAGCGGCGAAAGTCTGCTGGTCGCCTACTTCGGCACTCTGAGCACCGACGATCGCGCCGCACTCGCCGCTTCCGTGGGGCGCGCCCCCCTCATGGTGGTGGATGATGCGGCTTTGGCGTACCTGGCCGCCCGTGGAAACCGTCAGGTCAGCGTAGCCACCGAGACGCTGCTCCCGTTTTCTGGTGTAAATCCGTACATCAAAGAGAAGCGTGGGAGAATCGGCCGGGAGATGTTCTACGGGCGCGACGCCGAACGCAAGAGCATACTCGACCCCGACGGCACCCAGATCATCTTCGGCGGCCGTGGCCTCGGCAAGTCGGCGCTCCTCAACGACGCCGGTGACCGTTTTGCCGAGCAACAACCCACTTACCATCGGCCCGTCTACATCAATCTGGACCACCACAACATTGGTAAAGGAACTGCGCTCGGCCCTGAAACGATCTGGAATGTGCTGGACGCGGAACTCACCAGTCTGAACGTGCTTCCTCAGAAGACACGCCGTCAGTTCCAAACGGCCGATCCCTTCGAGCGAGTGCGTTCGGGCATCAAGGAGTGGCTCGACAGCGAAGCGCAGCACCGGCTGCTGATCCTGATGGATGAGTGTGATCGCTTCTTCGAGGCAGACGCACCGCATTGCACTCAGACCCGCCGCTTGAAGGGGTTGTGTGTAGAGACGCGTGGCCGACTCAAGGTCGTATTCGCGGGCCTTCATTCTGTGCAACGGTTCACGCGGCTTGCCCGGAACGGGCCGTTCAGCCACCTCGCTCAGACCCCGACAGTAGTCGGGCCGCTGGCTCCGCAATTCGCTGCCGACCTGCTGACTCTGCCCATGCGAGCGCTGGGATTCGAGTTTGCTGACGTCGACCTCGTCAACCGCGTTCTGGGCTATTGTTCGTACCAGCCCTTCCTCCTGCAGATGTTTGGAAGCAGGCTGGTAGAGGGAATGCAGCGCAAGCGCGCCCGGAGAGAGGGGAGCGGCCTCCCATTTTCCGTCGAGGCCGAAGACGTACAAGCAGTTGAGTCGGACCCTTCGTTGCGGGCAGACATCACTGCGGCCTTCAAGGACACCCTCACCCTGGACGACCGCTACAACGTGATTGCCAACGTCCTAGCACGCCACGCACGCGACAACGGCCTAGAGGCCAGACTCACCGATATTGAGCTGCGCGATGAGTGTTCCAGTTGGTGGCCTGTCGGATTTCGGCAGCTCGACAGCGAGGGCTTTCGTGCCTATCTCCAGGAGATGGTCGGCCTCGGCATCCTGGCACCCAACCACGACGGTCGCGGCTGGCATTTGCGAGGCCCCAACGCACTGCGCATGATCGGAACCGCCCAGGAGGTGGAGACCCGTCTGCTTAGTGCAGAGAGTGAGTGCAGGCTTGAGGAAACCGTCGTTCTGGAGGGACGGCCGGAGTTGCACGATGGCCGGTCGGCGCCACTCACTGTCACTCAGGTAAACGATCTGTTGGGCGATCACGCAAACCAGACGCGTATCGTTCTGGGCACGCCCGCCACTGGGATCGGGGACGTCAGTGGTGCGTTGCGCGCTGTTACCGACCGGATCGGTTGGAAGATGCCCTCGATCGGCACGAACCGCCTCTTTCGCCAGGAGTTGTCCGCAGGAAGGCCGGGTGAGAGACGGCTCGTTGTCAGTGATCTCGCTGCCCTGCATGTGAACGAGGCTGGCTGCCGTGAGTCGCTGGAGCTGGCCAGGAATGTAGTCCCCGATCGGCCCGGCGTTACCCGGGCAGTCGTCCTGGTAGCCGGAGTCAACCAGCTCGGCCTGTGGCGTGATCTGCTTTCGGATCCAGAAGCTGCTGCGTCCACGTCAGTTGTGCTGAGGCGCTACGATCGGCACGGTCTGAAGTCGTGGACTCATCGAAGTGAACTCTTCGACACTGAAAGCCAACAAAGCAGGCTCTTCGAGGTAACCGGAGGCTGGCCGTTGGTGCTGGACTGGGCTATCGAACTGCATGAAAAGTCCCGGAACCAGGATCAGGCTCTACAAGCTCTCAGCGACGAGCTTCAAAAGAGGGCATGCGGAGCGAACCTAGTGGACGCTGCGGGCCTCGCTGCGGATCCTCTCATCGCGGCCGCCTATCGGGCTGTCGCCGAGGAGTTCGGCTCTGGCTGGACCACCGAAGATGATCTTTTGGTCGCGATGGAACTGGCAGGGTTGACAGAAGAAGAGGCCCGATGGGCGTGCGCCTGCCTCGATGCCTTCCAGGTACTTGAGCAGGAAGGTCTACGGCGTCGGCTGGAGCCAGTGCTTTTCAGCTGCTGGTCGCGTATCTGAGTGGAAGACCGTGCGGAGGTGGCATCTACCCGAGGGCCCACCTCCGCACGGTCATGTCAGTGTCGGTTGGTGTCTATGCCCACCGCCTGTGCCCCATGGAGGCCCTCGGCGTGGCTAACAGTTCTGCGCGCCGGCCTGCTGGGGGCGATAGTCCACCGCAGGTCGGCTATACCGGCGCTGGCTCTGAGATCGAGCAGGCCTACGTCTTCAGGAACAGCCTTACATTGCGCGCGGGGGAGACGTCGGCTGTCGGCACGGGCTGACCGGAATTCCTGGGTCGGGAGAGACTCTTGCACGGAACTTTGCCTGCTGGCCAGGGGAGCAGGCGCCGTTCGCGTTCATCATGACTGCGGGCACGGGAACACCCCCGCGTGCGCGGGGAGCAGAACGACGAAAACGGCGCGTTCGCCCTGGACACGGGAACAGCCCCGCGTACGTGGGGAGCGGTGGAGGACCAGGTCGGTCATCAGCATGGCCTGGGGAACAGCCCCGCGTGCGCGGGGAGCAGCGTCAGCGCACGCGCCGTCGAACTGTTCGGCCGGGAACAGCCCCGCGTGCGCGGGGAGCAGCACCCGGACGCCGTCCGGCGGATCGTCTCCCGGGGAACAGCCCCACGTGCGCGGGGAGCAGCGGCGCGCCGCACCAGGTACCGGCGGAGCTCCGGGAACAGCCCCACGTGCGCGGGGAGCAGGCAGGGTAGGGCGGGTGGTGGTCGGTCGTCACGGGAACAGCCCCACGTGCGCGGGGAGCAGGATGTCGTACATGCGCATGTCCTCTCAACCGGGGGAACAGCCCCACGTGCGCGGGGAGCAGAGGGCGTGACCTGCGGACTTAAACCGGCGAGCGCTCGATTTTACTCAGCTTCAAAGGTTCCGGCATATCGCTCAAAAGCCGCACAATCGGTCCCTGCTCGTCACCCACAAGCGAACCCTCCGCCGTATCGAGCACTCCCAGTCGTCGCCACCGCCGCGCCCGGCCGCCGGCACCTATCGCCCA
This sequence comes from Streptomyces sp. HPF1205, assembly GCF_020400825.1. Lineage (GTDB taxonomy): Bacteria > Actinomycetota > Actinomycetes > Streptomycetales > Streptomycetaceae > Actinacidiphila. Next base: position 54,223 of record NZ_JAINVH010000002.1, on the reverse strand, counting down.
CCGTACCTTCGGCGCTTGCCCGCCTTGCTCCAGCCGGGGCGCGGGGTGCCGCCCTCCGACGCGGACGGCGCGCCCGGTCCCGCGCCACCGGGTTTTCCACCGGGCGACCCGCCGGGACGCTGCGCGGCGGGGCGGTGGATGAGGGTCAGGCCCTCGTGGTCGATGGGGTGCCAGGCGTGGTCGTGGGTTTCGAAGGTGTAGCCCTGCTCGTTGTCGGTCTGGTAGGCGAGAAGGGCGCGGCCCTGATGGGCGTAGGTGCGCACCTCGGCCCACAGGATGTCGCGGATGCGGGCGTTGGGGGAGCCGAGGAAGACGCCGGGGGAGATCTCCAGGAGCCATCGTGTGAGGAAGCCGCGCAGACCGGCCGGGCAGTTGGTGAGGATGATTACGGTCACCAGATGACCTCGTCCGCGTCCCCGTCCCAGTTGCGGCCCGCTTCGACGTGGCGGCCGTGGTCGGATTGCAGGGTGACGCGGTCCTCCGCACTCTCGGCGGCTTCCTGGGCGACGTCGTAGTGCAGCAGGTCCTTGATGTCCTTGACGCACCGGTCCAGTAGGCGGGTCTTGTTGATGCGGTCCCGCAGGGCGCGTCGGGTGCGGGCGGCGATGTCCTCGGGGCCTTCGGCTGCCGCGTCGAAGGCCGCCGGGATGGCCACGTCCGTCTTGTACAGGTCGGCTATGTCGAGCACGAAGGACCGTTCGTGGCCGGAGTGGACGAAGCCCAGGCCCGGTGAGCAGCCGAGTGCGGCCACCACCGCGTGGGCGACGCCGTACATGCACTGGGCCGCGGCCGTCACGGCCTGGTTCGGCGGGTCACCGGCCGAGAAGTCGTCGCGGTGGTATTCCCGGCGAACCCATGGCACGCCGGTCCGGGCCGACTCGCTCCGGTAACAGGCCTTAAGCCGGCGGCCCTCCATGTTCAGCAACTGCTGCCGGGTACGCCCTGCCGGGTCCTCGTCCGGGAAGCGGAGCCGGTACATGGCGCGGGCGACATCGAGCCGGGTGCGCTGGTTCGCCCACGCCATCGCCTGCGCCTCCACCAGGCCGGAGGAGCGGGTCAGCGCGCGGCCCCCTGCGTAGAACCGCACACCCTGCTCGCCGACCCACACCACACCCGCACCGCACTCGCCGAGCACCGTCATGGCCTGGTGGGTGATGCGGGTTCCCGGCCCGAGCAGCAGCGTCCCGATCGTGGCGGAGGGGATGTGGGTGACGCCGTCGGCGTCCTCCGCGGTGATGGCGTTGTCGTCACGGTGGACGACGCACCGTTCCAGGTAGACGAACGACAGCCGGTCGCCGACGCGGGCGAGTTCGCGAGGCGTCGACGCTCCCCGGCGCCCAACCGTGCTCACCTCTCAGCCCACCGGGGCCAGCGTCATCAACCCGCATCCGTACGCCTTCGCCTTCCCCAACCCCTGGGTGAGGGTGCGGCGCAGAGCCGCCGGGTCCGTGACGCGGAGCAGGCCGTCGTACGTGACCGTGGTGAGCGTGACCGTGCGCTGTTCCGAGGCCTTCGCGAACCGCAGCGCGCGCTGGTCACGGACCACCAGTTGGTGTTCGTCGCCGTGCTGCAGGACGCGCTTGTCCGCCGGAGTCTCGACCACGGCGAAGCCGGCCGACTCCTGCTTCGCGAGTAGCCATGCCGCCTGGTGCCGGGGCGTGATGTGCGCTGTGCGCTTGGTGGGCTCCCCCTCCTTGCGGCGGATCGCGTGCACCGGGTTGGCGGTGAGCCGGAACGCCCAGGTGCTGCCTTCGGTGAGCCGGCCGAGGAAGGGACTGTAGTCGTACGTCTGCCAGCCGGCGGTCTGCGACGCCGGCCATCCGGCCTGCTCCACGAGGTGGGTCAGGTCCGGGCGGCCGGGGCTGACAAGGAACAGCAGCACCTCAGCGCTTGAGTTGCGGTCCACCCGCCACAGGACTCGCGGGCCGTCTCCGTCGCGCGAGGGCAGGTCGGGGAAGGACATGGCGACGGCGGCGTGCATCCGGTGCGGCGAGCCGAGCAGTTCCCTGCCCTCCCGGCGGGCGGTGTTGATACGGAAGCGGGTGAGAAACATCAGGCGGGTCCCAGAACGGAAGTCGGATCGTGTACGGGTGGCTCTTGCGTGCCGGCCGACCCGGGCACGGGGACCTGCGCCGACTTAAGGCCGCGCAGGGCGTAGCGCCGGTGGCGGAGGTCGAAGCTGATCGGCTCGTCCCGCAGGGTGAGTTCCGGCGACTCGTCCGGAGGGCAGTCGAACAGGACGCTGAGCCGAAGGGGGCTCCGGGCCCCGAGCGTGCGCTGGTACCACTCCGAGGCCTGCCAGGGTGCCTGCCGCAGCGCGTCCAGGAGCCCGACGTCCTCCCGCACGCCGAGGTCGAGCGGTGCAGAGGGGGGACAGGAACGGCGGCCGAGGTACGGGAGGTACACCGGCTTGCGGACGGCGTCGTGCAGCGCGCGGACGAGCGCACTGTCGCCTTCCAGGCCCGCCACGAACACGGCGTCGGCGAGGTAGAAGCGCTCCGAGAGCGGCATGGCCTTGTCGGAGTCCTGGTGGTGGGCGGTCTGGAAGTCGCGTACGGGTGTCCCCGCCTGGTCGATGCGCACGCCGTACCGCAGGCGGACCAGATCGGAGACGTCCGCGTCCCGATCACGTCCTTGGGCGGCCGCGAGCAGGCCGATCACCCCGCTCTTGGTCGGCGCGTTCTCCGTCGTGCGCCGTACGAAGCGGGCCGACGATCCCCAGGACTGCAAGGGGCCCGCCAGACGCAGCAGGAGCACGGTCATGCCGTGGTCTCCAGGCGGCCGGCGACCGCGGCGCCGACCGCCTCCACCAGCTCGTCCAGGCCCACCGACGGGCCGAGAGCGGCCAGCGGCTCGGTGTCCTCGCCGACGCGCATGATCCACGTGCTCTCGCCGTCCGCGACGCCGTACGCCTGCTCCAGCTCCGGCACGTACCGGGCGAGGCGGGCGCAGCTCTCGTACACGTATCCCCCTTCCGTCTTCAGCGGCACCGGCCTCTCGAAGGCCGCGACGAAGCTGATCGGCCGCTCCGTGCGCAGCTTGGCGATCACGACGGTCGGCAGGGTGTGGTTGCCGAAGGTGTTCACCTTGCCGGTGGGCAGGGAGGTGATGAAGCCCTTGACGAAGGCCTCGACGGCCCGGCGGGTGGGGGTCGCGGGCGACTTGTCCTCGGCGAGGCCGGCGCCGAGGTTGGCGTGAAGGCGGTCGGCGTCCAGCGCCGCGTAGCGGTACAGGGTGGCGGAGTTGAAGTCGACGACACCGATCATTCCGGCGCCGGTCTCCGCGTCCGTGTTCCGATCGTCCACGGCGGTGTAGTAGTCGGACTCGTTGTCCACGGTGTGGACGCTGATGGCGTGCGCGACCTGCGTGGCCGCCTCGACGTTGAGGTCCGTGGCGTCGGCGACCATGCGGCCGAAGAGCGCGATGTCCACGGAGTGCCGGGTGTCGACGAGGCCGCGCGCCCGGGCCCTGTTCTCCTTGGCCTTGAGGAACTCCTTCAGCACCTTGATGTCGCCGCTGCCCTCGCTGCCTTCGACGGCCAGCTCCGCGAGCCCCTCCAGTTGGTGCGCGCTGAGGAACATCAGATACGACGACTCGGGCGCCGGATCGTCCTCACCCTCCTTGGCCTTGCGCTTCGGCGGCTCGATCTTCGACCCCGTGGCCGTGCGCAGCGTCTCGGCCGCCAGGTCGAGGGCCGTCGTCCGGTCCAGTGAGGAGTCGAGAGCCGTGATCTTCTCAGCCAGCGCCTCCGCGACCTTCTTCGTCCGGACACCCAGCTCGGACGGGTCCAGGAGCGACTCGAACCGCTTCCGGGTCGCGCGCTTCCACGCCTGGCTCGACACGCGCGACCGGCGCACGCCGCCGTAGAACGCCGTCTTGGGCGAACCGGTGTCGTCACGGTTGATGTTGCTCGGCGGGACGGTCTGCAGGATGTGGATGTCGAGGATGGTTCGGGTCACGTCGGTTCTTTCCTATCGGCTGGATGTGCGCACGTGCCGCACGTGTCGCGCGTGCCGCACGTGCTGCTGCTGTGAACTGCTGCTGCCTGTTGCTTTCGGGCGCCGGTCGGGAAAGCCCGGAACTGCTGCGGGGGAGGTGCGCAGGGGCCGTCGGCAGACCGGCTGGCGAGGTCCCTGCCCGTACGGATCTACGAGGAACCGGCGCCCTTGTCGCCGGCCTCCGGCTTGCGGCGCATGGCGGCCAGGTGGAAGTCGCGGCCCCAGGCGCGGCGGACGTCCGCCCTCTGCGCCGGGTTCTGCCACCGGTAGAGCTGCTCGGCGAGGAGCGCGTAGTCCAGCGGGATGCGCCGGTTGCGCAGCAACTGCACGACCTCTCGCAGCCGGGCACCCAGCATGTCCAGCGAACCGGCGTTGCCGACCCGCACGAAGCGGCGGCGGATCGGCTCGTCGAGATCCTGGGCCGAGGACTCGCCCGCGGCACCGCCACCCGGTGACACCGCCCGCATGAGCTCGCGGACGGCCCGCCCGAGCCCGCTGCTGGCGACGTGCATGTTGGCGTCGCGGTGGGACTGCTGGTGAAGCGCCCACAGCGTGGTCACGAGGTGCAGCGCCTGGTCGGCGCGATCGAAGTCCACCCGTCGGCGCTCGTCGTCGGGCAGCACGGCGAGCTCGGCGGCCAGCTGCTCGGTGCCGGTCTGACCCCACAGCTCGGTGAGGTCGTTGGCCTGCCGCCCGGCGCCGCGCCTGAGCCGGGCGAGCGCCGCAACCGCGTAGGGACGGTCGTCCCGATAGCCCCTTTGCAGCGCCCGGATGCACTGGTCGGCCGCCGTGCCGATCGGCCCGTACCGGGGAGGGGCGGTCGATGTCGCGGTGGAGGTCGGCGCGGCGGTCTCGGCGTTCGTCATACGAGGGCCTCCGTGGGCTCGTCGTCGGCGGCATCGGCATCGGCATCGGCGGCATCCGTGGAGGAGGGCGGCTGGGGTGGCCCGTCCGGGGAGACGGCGGCGGCTGCCGGGAGCACGCGGTTGAGCCGCATGCGGAACCACAGGTCGGCCTGGGTGTCGTCGACCCAGCGGGTGCCGCCCCCGTTGCCCCCTCCGTCCTTCACGTCGATGAACCGCCCCTCGGCGGCGGCAGGCGGAGCCTGGTCGAGCAGCCGCTTGCCGAGGCCGCGGACGATCTCGGCGGTCTCCACCTGCCACGCGGCGCGTGCCTGCCGTGGGTCGTCGCTCGTCGCCAAGGAGGCGAGCCACTGGCGGTACGGCGTGTCGAGTGCGGCGAAGCCCAGGTTGCGGGCCGCCTCAGCCGGACCGTCGGGATCGGCGCCCGCCGCTCGGGCGAGGTTGCCCGCGAGCTGCCCGAGCGCCCATACCGCCGAGTCGGCGTCGCCCACGGCCGCCACGGCCGCGGCACCGAAGTCCGGGCGCTCCTCGTGGAGGAGGACGACGGGGAGGTTCACGCTGTCGTCCACGACCTCGTCGATCACCGACTGCTGCGTACCGTACTTGGCGCCGACGACCCGCGTCCGGATGAGGCTCCTGGCGGGCAGGGCTTCCCTGTTCGCCAGCCGCGCCAGCCACTGGACGACACCCGGTGGGAGAGTACGCGCGGCCTCCTGCCGCTGGTCCGCCCCGTCCTCGGCCCGCTGCTGGGCCGGGAGAAGGGCGGCCAGACCGCGCCAGGCGGACCTGGCCGGATCGTGCTCCAGCGGCAGGTAGACCAGCGGCCCGCCGAGTTTCTTCTCCTGGGCCGGGCTGCGCCGCCAAGCCGTCATCGGCTCGCGGTTCAGCATGTCCGGGGCGGCCTTCGGGTCCCCGTAACCGAGGACCACGCCCGTGACGCCGTCGGCGTCGAAATGCAGCCGTGCCCGGCGGGACTGCCAGGTGTAGAGGTCGCGCGGGCCCGAGGGGCGCGGTTCGTCCAAGTCCTCCAGATCCTCCCGGGCCGGGCCAGGGCCCGACGGCGGGCGGCGCCACGCCGGTGCGTCCTTCTTGCCGGCCCGGAGGAAGTCGTTGTCGGCCGCGATCAGGTTGAGCAGCAGCGTCCGCTGGAGCTTGTCGCCTTCGGCGAAGACACCGCCGAGATTCCCCGTCAAGGCGACGCCGAGCGGGTAGCCCTTGCCGCTGCCGGGTTTGACCCGCGGATCGCCGACGGCTCCCGACTTGATCCCGGACGGGTCGAAGGCGTGCGCGTGCACCAGCCAGCGGGCGGCCTCAGCGAAGCTCAGCCGATTGACCGACGGCTGCCGCATGGAGAAGAAGGGATCGCCGTTCGGTACGTCGGCGACGATCCGGTTCAGCGAGAAGACCTCGTCCTTCTCGGTGTGCAGGCCGGCGACCTGGAAAAAGGGCTGGCGGGGGTGAAGGAGGTCGAAGCGGTCCCGGTGCCGTTCGAGGTACGCGGCGACCGGGGCGAAAGGCTCCTCGTCCTCCCAGAGTTCCTCCCAGTCCTCGATGTCCTCAGGCCCGTCCAGCGCGTCGTACAGGATCGCGAGCAAGAGCCGCAGGAGGGCCAGCTCCTGGGTGGGGAGATCACCCACGAGCCGCCGGATGCCGGCCGCGTGACGGAAGACGTCGTCGAGCGAGAGTTCCGCCGTCGTCCCGTCCTCGCGCAGCACCGGCAGCCATGGACGGGAGACCAGATCGAAGGAAGTCACCAACCCGCTACTCCTGAACCTCGGCCGAGCGGTCGGCCGTCACCACAAGTCCGTCACTCCGGCTGTACCGGAGGTGGAAGCCTGACAGACGGGTCCGACACTCCTCATCGAGAACGAGCACCAACTCGCCTGCCAGCCAAGGGCATTGCTTCACCTGCCAGGCCGGCACGCAGAACTTCTCCAGTTCCGCGATGGTCCGGTCGACCAGCCAGGGCTTGGAGAACTGCCAGGGAAGCGAGATCGCGCTCGCCGCCACCGCCTGCGCCGCCCGGGCGGACGGCGGCGCGTGCTCGGGCAGCTCCAGGCCGCCGCAGCCACGGTCCAGCCACGGCACGGTGGTGAGCACGCCGTCCCGCCTGCGCTGGACGACGAGCACCTCGACGCTCTCCTCGCTGTCGCGCACCTGCGCCCGACCCTGCGGGGTGTCGTCCGCGTCGCCCACACCGGCGTCGAGCCAGCCGATCACGGCTCGCCCGGGTTTGCGCACCGGGCCCAGCCGGAACATCTCCGCCCGCTCGCGCTTGTCGACGAGCTTGGTCCGGTAGGCGTGCCGCGCCTTGTCCAGCTCCGAGGCCCAGTGCTCGGGGCCCGCGGGTTCATCGTCGTACGCGGCCTGGACGAGCGGACTGATGTCGCCGGGCAGTTCCAGGGGGCGCGCCCCGGTCAGGTGGGGCTGCAGTACGGCGAGGGCGCGCAGCAGGAGGTACGGGCCCTCGTACACGCTGAGCGAGCCCGGGACGGGGGCCGGCGGATCGGCCGCCCAGTCCGCGACCCCGGTGACCAGGCATCGTGCGTTCGTCAGGCGGGCGGGTCGCGTCCGGGGATGGCGATGCAGCCGGCCCATGCGCTGCAGCATCAGGTCGACCGGTGCCAAGTCGGTGACGAGGAGGTCGAAGTCGATGTCGAGCGACTGCTCGACGACCTGACTGGCGACGACGATGTGGGCGCCCTCCGGCCGGTCCCCGTCGGGGCCGAACATCCGCAGCAGCTCGGCGTCGTTGCGGGCCCGGTCCGCGGCGAGGAAGCGCGAGTGGGCGACGGTGACCCGGTGTTCGCCGAAGCGCCGCCGCAGCTCCTGCGCGGCCTCCAGCACGCGGTCCACGGTGTTGCGCACGACCAGGGCGCAGCCGCCGTCCTCCAGTTCCGTCGCGAGCCGGTCAGCCAGGGCCGTGACATCGTCGTCGAGTGCTTCCACCGCGACGGGTGTACGGCGCCCGGATGCGGCCGGTGGGCGAGCGGTCAGCGTACGGCCACCAGGCGACACCGCGGTGACCAGCGGGTACGCGTCGGCGGGCAGATCGATCCCGGAGACGTCCTGGCCCGCGTACGCCTCCGCGAGGGCGCGCCGACGGGCCGCGGGGAGGGTGGCGGACAGAAGGACGACCGGGACCCGGTAGGCCGACAGCCACTCCAGCACGCGTTCCAGGTAGGTGTTCATGTAGGCGTCGTAGGCGTGGACCTCGTCGATGACGACGACCTTTCCGGCGAGGGCCAGATGCCGTAGCGCGAGGTGGCGGCTTTTGAGGGCGGCGAAGAGCACCTGGTCGATGGTCCCCACGGTGAAGGACGCCAGGAGCCCCTTCTTACGGCCGCGCAGCCACTGGTGGGCCTGGAGACCGGCCGGGCTCCGGCGTATGGGGTCGCCGGGCTTCGGCATCCTGGTGGTGTCGTCGGCCTCCACGGCGGCGATGGTCCGATTGCCCTCGCGTACCAGGCCCGACCACTTGTCGTTGAGAGCGGCTTTGGCGTGAGCCAGGAAGACGGACTGCGCTTTGGCGGCGGGCAGGTGCTCCAGCCACGTCAGCAGCCGGGAGAACATCGCGTCGCTGGTCGCCCGGGTCGGCAGCGCGATCAGGCAGCCGCCGGCTCCGGTGCGGGCGGCGAGGATTTCCGCTGCCGCCAGCGCAGCCTCGGTCTTGCCCTCACCCATGGGTGCTTCGATGATCAGCAACCCGGTGGCCGGCATCTGGCGTGCGACCCGGACCGCTTCCTCCTGCACGGGACGGATCGTGGCCTGCGGGGGAAGGTCGAAGCGGGCGGCGAACAGCTCTGCGGCGCCGCCTTCGGGTTCTGGCTCGGCGGGTTCCCAGGCGGGCGGTAGCTCCAGGCCTTGCCATGCCGCGTCCAGCCGTTTGCCAGGGGTGTGCTTGCCGTCGAGGTTCGCCTCGCTGGACGCGGTCGCGTACGGGAACAGCTCCGCGGAACTGGCGATCCAGTCCGCCAGGATGACGAGTGCGGTGAGAGCGACTTGTACGGGCTGGGTCAGCTTCACCGCCGCCCAGGCGCTGAATCTGTCCTCGACACCGGCTTCCCGCGCGCAGGCGTCGAGCAGTTCACGCTGGACGGCAAGCCACTTCGCCTCGCTCGGCCCGGGCGTACGTATCAGCTCCGGATGCTGGGCCAAGTCGTGCAGCTTCCGGTCGCCGGGCGGTACCCCGTGGTGACCTCCGGCGACGATGGCGAACTGGGCACTGGTGCGGACGGTCCACCCGAACCGCTCATTCAGCCACTCTTGGATGAGCACTTGCCCCGCGAGTCCGTGGGGTGCCAACACACGATCGGTTCCGAACTGCTTCTGATCCGGCATGTCCAACCCGGCCCGCCGCATGCGGTTCGCCAGGCCGTCCACCTGACATGCGAAGGCCGGCGTCGCCTTCCCGATGTCGTGGGAGGCCGCGAGCCACACCGCGAGCCGCCGCCCGTCGTCCATGCCTGTCGGGAGCACTTCAGCGACGAGCTCCCTGATGTTCCGCGGCAGCCACTCGTCCCACAACTTGCCCGCTACGGCGGCACTGTCGGCCATGTGCTGCCTGAGCGGCAGCCAGTCCTCGGTGTCCCGGTCGTGCTTCCCCCAAGTCCGCCGCGCCGCCTTGGACAGCGCGCCGAAGGCACCCGCGGATGCGGGTAAATCACGGTGCATGGCGACATTGGACAGCATGGCGGCATGCCCACGGATGAGAATTCGAAGAAAGGTACGGAGTTGCACGCTTTTGATCGAAACTGACAATGGGCGACCGATCGGGGGTCTTCCAGATGATCCGACAGGCGGCGCCGCGCTCGACGCGGGGCCGTGAGGAAGTGGATGGGACCCTGGCGCTGCGGTTCGAGGGGCGATGCTTAGGTTTGCGTGCCGGAGGCGGAGGCCGATGAGGGACGTCGGTGACTTGGATCGTTCCGATCTTGAGGTGGTGAGCGGGTGACATGTGCGGGTGCGTTGACTTGAGGCTTTTATGTGACTTGCCGGAATTTGGCAAAGTAAGTAAAAACCGCAAGCGCCGCCGGTAACGTGCCTGGTGGCGGCCTCTGCTCCCCGCGCCCGCGGGGCTGTTCCCGCGTCCTTGACGGTCACCAGGGAGGCGACGTTCTGCTCCCCGCGCCCGCGGGGCTGTTCCCCCGTCGTCCGCGGTGTACTCCACCCTGCCGACCTGCTCCCCGCGCCCGCGGGGCTGTTCCCTCGGCGAGCGTCCCATCCCGCAGCTTGGTGTCCTGCTCCCCGCGCCCGTACCCCGCGCCCCGTAGGTCTGGTACTGCTCCCCGCGCCCGCGGGGCTGTTCCCCGCGGGATCGCGTAGACGCCGGTCGGCCGGACCTGCTCCCCGCGCCCGCGGGGCTGTTCCCCCGTTGACCGTGACCGACGCGGCCGCGCAGGCCTGCTCCCCGCGCCTGCGGGGCTGTTCCCACCAAGCCCGGCGTTCGGCCCGCGGCCACGATCTGCTCCCCGCACCTGCGGGGCTGTTCCCCGGCGCGGAGCCAGGCCTTGTAAAGTTGATCGCTGCTCCGCGCACCAGTTGGTGGTGTTGCCGTGGTGAGGGTCGGGATATGTTGCCGGAATGACTGACATGGACCCGTTGGTGCCCGTTCTTGCCGGGCTGGTCGTCGATGTCGTCTGCTTCCTCGACAGTTGCGAGGACGACGAGGTCGACCCCGATTCCGCGGTGAAGATGATGGAGAGCGTGAGCTGGGTTTTGGGGCAGTTGCCGCAGGACCAATGCGCCCGGTTGCTCAAGGTCATCGCGGATCTGGCCGAGTCCGAGCAGGACCCGGGCCGACGGGCGTTCTTGGAGGCTTTCCCTATCGCTTTCGGCCTGGTCGAGGAGCCCGAGGACTCAGCCTGAGCCACATCCTGATCACGCGGAGGTACTCAGCTGCAGGCTGTGGTCGATCGGCTTTGCTCGATCGTGGTCGCTCTGGTGGTCCAGAATCGGACAGCAGCACTCTTCGGTAAAGCGTCCCGACCGCCGCCACGGTGCCAGGCGAGGTAGACGTCGGAAGCCCCGGTCACCAGGGGGAGGCGGGGCGGCGAGCTGGTGGTCGGGCAGTGGAGAACCTGGCTCATCGGCGATGTCTTTCAGGTCAGCGGTGATGAGCCGGTCCAGGCGCTGATCGTTTGCTATACGGCTGAGGCGGGAGGGGGGTGCTCTGCTGTCGTGATCGGCCCCTTGAGGTCACCTCTTCCTGTGGCTTCGCCGACGCGCGTTCTGCGGTTTCGACTGCGTGGCGGGCTGGGTGGGTGCGTTGGAGGGTTGTTCGCACGGACTCTTCGGTGCGGAGGGTCGTGAGGGTGGTCTGCAGGGCCATGCGTTTGGTGTCGAGGTGGTTGAGGTCGGCGGTGATTGCCTCTGCGGCCGTCGCGGGGGCCGTCTTGGCCTGGCGGGACAGGGTTGCCATCCGGTCACAGAGGCGGGTGAGGGCCGATTCCGCGCTGGCGACCCGTGTGGTCAGAGCTGTGTCCGTGAGGTGGCCGTATTGGCGGTCCCGCCAGCTGGGGATGGCGGGAGCCGGGGCCCGACCGAATTCGTGGGTGATCATTCCGTCGGGGCGGGACTGGTGGAGGAGGTCGGCGAAGGCGTCCAAGGCGCGGGTGAGAAGTTCGGCTTCCGTACGAGGTTCGCCGAGGCGGGTGCGTGTTTCGGGGGGTTCGAGGGCGGCGGTGGGGAGCCAGAGGTGGTTGGCGGTACGGGCGCGGGTGAGGGCGGCGTAGAGGGCGAAGGCGTCGGCGCCGTGGCCGTAGGTGAGGGAGGTGTCGGTGGTCATGCCCTGGCTGGCGGCCACGGTCATGGCGTAGCCGAGGGAGAGGTGGCCGCCCACGATCTGGTTGAGGGTGAGCCAGGCGGAGGTGAGGGTGGGTGGGCCGTCGGGGGTGGGGTGGCGCCAGGTGATGCGTACGGTCTTGCGGGCGTCGGTCGGGTTGAGGGCGGTGATGAGGGCGCGTTGGCCATTGAGGATGTCGGGGCCGGCGCCGTGGCGGGAGCGGTAGTCGTTGGCGCGTACCCGTACCAGGTCGCCGACCGCGAGGGTCAGGTGACGGCCGGCGGTGAGGGCGTACGTGTGGGCCGGGCCGAGTTCGCCGGCGGTGGCGCGCAGGGCCTGGGCCTGGGCGTTGAGGTGGTCGACGTCGTGGTTGCGGGGGGCGAGGACGACGAGGTGGGCGAGCAGGTCGTGCGGGTCGGGCCAGCGCTTGCGCAGCTTGTCCCACGCGCCGATGATCTCGGCTCGGGCGTCTTCGGCGGTGTCGGTGGCGTGGACGCGGCCGCTGTCGGCGAAGACTTGGAGGGCTTTGCGGCGGGCGCCGGTGCGCCAGGTGCGCAGAGCCGCCCGTTCCGCTTCGTCGCGCTGGCGGCGGTTCTCGGTCAGGGTCGGGCCGCCGACCAGGCGGTGGACCTCGGCGAACCCTCCGCCCGGGCCGACGGCCTGGAGCTGGAGCGGGTCGCCGATCGCAACGATTTTCGTACGGGTGCGGGCGGCTTCGGTGAGCAGGACGGCGACCGCGCGGTCGTCGGTCATGGCGGCTTCGTCGAGTACGAGGACGTCGATGCCGGTCAGGCCCTCGCCCTCGCGGATCCGGTGGAGCCAGGAGGCGATGGTGCGCGACGGGATGCCGGCCTCGGCCTGGAGGTTCTGGGCGGCGACGGCGGACAGGGCGGCGCCCGCGTGGACGAGGCCGGCGGTGTCCCAGCCGATGCGGCAGGCGTCCATGAGGGTGGTCTTGCCGGCGCCCGCGACGCCGATGACCGCGTCGATGCCGTGTCCGGCGGTCAGCAGGCGTTCGACGACGGCGCGTTGCTCGGTGGACAGGGGGAATCCGGCGGCGACCTCGAAGACGCCGAGGGCGGCGTCGGCTTGGGCGGGGGTGAGCTGGGCGGTGCCGTCGGCGTAGCGTTCGCGGGCCTGGGCGGTGAGGGTGTGTTCGGCGGTGAGGATGTCGGTGGTGGTGTGGCGTTCGGTGTTGGTCATGACGGTCGAGCCGCGGTGCGGCAGCGGTACGGGGGCGGGGGTGCCGGGCGTGGCGGTGGCGGTCAGGACCTGGTCGGCCAGGGCGTCCAGGCGGCCGGTGCCGGGCGCGATGCCGTGGGGGAGGGCGTGGGCGAGGGCGGTCAGGAGCTGGGCGCGGGAGAAGGCCTTGTCGTGGGAGGTCAGACCGGTCGCGGGGTCGAAAACGGTCGCCGCGAGGGCCGTAGGCGACGGGAGGTGGGGTCGGTGGCGGGGTCGTTACGGTGGTGGGCCCTGTGGGGAGCGGCGGCGGTCACGACCGCCCCGGCCTCGTACCCGGCCTGGTGGGCGCGTTCTCGCCACGAGCGGCGCTGGTCGGTGGCGGTGCCGGTGTCGTGTTTGGCGTGGCGGGTCTGCTGGGAGACGCGGAGCTTGTCCGCGCGGGTCGCGTCCGGGCTGGCGGCGGCGTTGACCTGGGCGGCGCGGCGGGAGAACACCTCGCGTAGCTCGGGCGGTACGCCGACGACCTCCCAGGCACCGGTGACCGGGTCTTGGGCCTAGCGCATGCCGAAGCGTTCGCGGGTGAGGGCGCGGACGCGGGCTTTGAACAGGGCGTCGAAGGCTTTGGCGTGGCGGTGCAGGTCGCGGCCGGAGTTGGCCACGGCCCGCCAGTGACCGTCGGCGCAACGGGCGAGGTTGGCGATGGTGAGGTGGAGGTGCAGGTGGGGGTCGCCGGGGGTGGTGTCGTCGACGGGGCGGGCGGAGTGGTGCTCGACGCTCCAGGCGATCAGGCCGCCGGTGGCGATACGGACCGGGTGGCCGTCGCGGCCGGCGACCGCGTAACCGATCCACTGCTCCAGCTGGGCGAAGGCGTCGTCCTTGGCCTGGTGGACCAGAGCGCGCAGCTCGCGGGCGTCACTGTCGTCCATGAGGGCGTGCACGACGCTGAGGGATTTGGGCAGGTCGGCGACCAGGTCCCAGCCGCGGACGCGGACGTTGACGCGGTGGTGCTGGTGGGCACGGGCCTCGGCGAGTTCGGTGGGGGCGTAGACGTCGGCGAGGTCGAGGCCGGCGGCCCGGGCCAGACGGTGGAGGGTGTCGTACTGGAGGCGGTAGGCGTCGCCGGACTTGTGGACCTGGCGGGTGAGGGAGGCGAGCTGGCGCTGTTGCTTGGGCTTGCCGTCCAAGAGGGCGGCTGGATCGGGCAGGCCGCGCCGCTCGGCCTCGATACGGAGGGCTTCGAGGAGGCGGGCGGCGGTGAGCTGGGCCTTGTCGTGGGCGCGGACTTCGGCGGGGACGAGGCGGGCGCCGGTGGCGGGGTGGGTGCCGTTCATGATCAGCCGGGCGGCCTGCTTGCCCGCCTCGTCCATCCGCTGCCCGGGCCGAAGACCGAAGGCGGACAGGCCGCTGCCCATCCAGACGAGGGCGCCGTCGTGTTCGGCGCGCAGGCGGTAGTCGACGGTCGGGTCGGCGCCGGGCGTGGAGGTTGCGGGGGTGGGGGTGCCGTCCGGCGGGGCGACGAAGCACCCGGCGTGCTCGGCGAGCCGGTAGTCGACCTGCTGCATTGCGATGATCTTCGTGACCCAGGCCATGGGGTCACCTCCTTTCCGGTGTGAAGGGGGTTCGGGGGTGTGGTGGTGGGCGTGGCGGAGCCGGGTCTCCCCGGGAGGGGAGGCCCCTTTGTCCATGCGCTATTTGTGATCTTGTGAGGTGGGTGCGTGAACGGACACCATGCGGGTCACCCACGAAAGGAGGTCTCGTGGTGACGGATGGAAGGGCTCGGCGGTGGGTGTCAGTGGGACGTGGCAGGGTGCCGGCCATGACCGCGTTGAGCGACGACGAGATTGTTGCGAAGGTCCGCGAATACGCCGAAGCGCGGCGGCTGCCGCCGCCGGCCCCCATCGAGGCGGCCGCCGAACTGGAGGCCGCCGTGGGATACCCCATGCCGCCGCTACTGCGCCGGCTGTACTGCGAGGTGGCCAATGGCGGCTTCGGCGTCGATGAGGTGGTCTCGCTCTCCGACTCGGGCGCATGGTTCAGCGACGAGGAATCGCTTCTCGACGTGCACCACGAGTGGTCCGCACCGGACGGGCACCTCTACCCGAACCACATACTGCCGATCATGACAATGGGCTGCGCCATCTGGTGGTGCATCGACCTCAGCACCCCCGAAGGCAGGATGTGGGGCTGGGATCCCAACCGCGGCTGTGAACGCCACTACCTCTTCCCGGAGAAGGTCACGCTCGCCGAGTGGCTCACCGACTGGCTTGAAGGCCACCGCACCTTCCCCCACCCGCCGGAGAATCCGGAGTGTCCCAATTGCTGACGCTCCGGCGCGGACGGGTCCGCGCCGACAGTCGACTTGGCGAACGCAGCCCCGGCCCAGGGGAACGCTCGCTCACGGCCCATCGCCACCGGAGGCCGACGGCTCGTCGGCGGTTTGATGCCGTCGCCGAGGCGCAACGGCCGGTCTGCCCCGTCGACAACGACGCCGCAGGGGACTTCTGCAACGCACTGGATGACGCGGACACCGATGGACCCGACCCTCGCCGAAGCGGGATCACCTGCCATCACATACCTGGAAGGTTTTGCATGAGTTGGGACGTCCTTCTCCTGCGTCTGCCCGCCCATATCACTTCCGTGGACCAGATTCCTGACGACTTCGCTCCGCCCTCGCTCGGTCAGCGGCAGGGTGTCCTCGCCGATGTGAGCCGGGCCATTCCTGAAGCGGATCTTTCCGATCCCACGTGGGGCGAGCTGCTGGGGCCGAGTTGGTCGATGGAACTGAACATCGGCTCCAGGGACCCGGTCGACTCGATCATGCTGCACATCCGTGGCTCCGGCGACGACGTGCTCACCCCCGTCTTCCGCCTCGCTGCCGCGCTGGAGTGCAAGGTTCTGGACTGCTCCGACGGCGCCCTGATCACCCCGCCGGGGACTTCGGGCTGGCACGCCTTCCAGGAGTTCCGCGACCGCGTGGTGGGTCCCACTCGCTGACTTCGGGGACACAGCCCGCCTGGAAAGGGGGAAATAGCCCATGCCGATGGATCTGGGGGGTGCCCCTCTTTCCTTCGTCGAGCTCCGGGGAGGATGCGGGTCATGACGCGAGGGGCTCAGGGGCGGGATCGGGCGGGCCGGACGGCGGCACACTGTGCCGCTTTGAACGGTGATGTTGATTGTTTGCGTGGGCTTGCGGTGAGCGGGGTGGATCTGGACGCTGCGGACAGTGCCGGATGGACGCCGTTGCATTTCGCCGCGCAGGCCCAGAACGCGCAGGCCGCCGAGGCTCTTCTAGCCGCTGGGGCAGCGGTGGATGTGCCTGACCGGTATGGCAATACCGCCCTGTGGACGGCGGTATTCAACTTTCGCGAGGAGGGCGCGATCCTGCGTGTGCTGCTGGAGGCGGGGGCCGATCCGGAGCGGGAGAACGCGCACGGGGTGAGCCCGCGCGGTCTGGCCGACAAGATCGCCAACTATGACGTCGCGGCCCACTTGCCGGACGTGAAAGGTTCTTCCTCGTAGGGTCTGCTTGCCTCGCGCCCCAGGTCAGGCCGCCTCTGCGGGTCGTGATTCGTGGAAGGTGCTGGATCTTCATGCACAGCCTGTTGCCTGTACGGATCAGGCTCGGGGCTCAGGTGCCGCACGGCCGCGTAGGGGTGCCTCAGGTAGCGTCCGCGGAGGCGGGTGAAGGCGGTCGGGTTGGGGCGGTGCGAGAGGAACTCCTTGATCTGTTGCGCGCATTGGCGTGGGCTTGCCGTGCTGGTGTCGCACTCCAGGTCGTAGTCGCCGTGCTCGTGGACCAGGTGGTATTGGTGCGCCGCAAGGCCTGGTGGGCGGTCGCCCCGGGCCAGCTCGCGGCGGGTCAGTTCGTCGAGCGGGCAGTGGACGCCGACGAAGAGTACGTCCTCGGGCCGCAGCACCGTCAGGCAGTCGAGCAGTCGCCACGGCTCGCTCAGCACATGGTCGACCACGATGTCGTTGCCTGCCTCGGCCATGGCCGCGATCGAGCGGTGGAAGCCCATCCTGGTCCGCCGCAGCGCTTCTTCGAGTTCCTCGGCCCCGAGTTCCCGCTTGCTGCGCATCGCGTTGAAGCCGTCGACCGCCAGGTGGAAGAAGACGCCGTCATCGAGGATTTCCAGAAGCTCCCGGGCGATGCTCGACTTCCCCGAGCTGGACGTGCCGTTGAGGAAGATGATGCGACCAGATGCCATGACGGCATGATCGCAGGTCGCCGGAGCCGCGCTCAGGGGATCTTGGCGAGCGGCGGCCGCAAGCGGTCGCCGGTCCGAACGTAGAGTCTGATCGAGCCGGTGGGACCTGGCGCGGAGACGGCTGCGGCCACCAGTGATCATCGTGTGTTGTGTGGACTGACGGTGAAGCTTGTGAGCCACCGCCGCATTTCAGAGGGGTGCCCGCGCTGTTCTGCCGGCGGCGGAACACCGGCCGGACGGGGCTTGACGATCACTACGGTTCAGTCTCATGAGGACGATTACGACGCGTGCGGTCGGGTACCCGGCGGACGGTTTGACGATGGTCGGGCATCTCGCGCTTCCGACCGGTGCCGGCCGCCGGCCGGCGGTGCTGGTCGGGCCGGAGGGCATGGGGCTCAGCGATGTCGAGCGCCGCCGGGCCGATGCTCTCGCCGAGCTGGGGTACGTGGCGCTGGCCTTCGACCTGCATGGCGGGCGCTATCTGGGCGACCCGGAGGAGATGCTTGCCCGTTGCATGCCGCTGCTCGCCGATCCCGAGCGGATGCGGGGCATCGGGCATGCGGCCCTTGACGTGTTGCGCGCTGAGCCGCGGGCCGACCCCGACCGGATCGCCGCCGTCGGTTACGGCACCGGGGGCGCGATCGGGCTGGAACTCGGGCGCGATGGCGTCGGCCTGCGCGCGATCGGGACGGTCAACGCGCTCACCACGGGCCGGCCGGGCGAGGCGGCGCGCATTCGCTGCCCGGTGTGGGCCGGGGTCGGGTCGGAAGACCCGATCATGCCGCCCGCGCAACGGGAGGCGTTCGCTGCCGAGATGCAGGCCGCGGGTGTCGACTGGCGCCTCGTGGTCTACGGCGGCGCCCTGCACGCCTTCCACCACCCGCCGGTCGACCACCCCACCGTCCCCGGCGTCGGCTACCACCCACGGCACGCGCGGCGGGCCTGGCGCGATGTCGTCGACCTGCTCGACGAGTGCCTGCCCATGACAGAGTGATCCGGTCAGTCCAAGCTCCGGCGCTCGCAGACCGCCGCGATGCTTGAGCTCCACTGCCACGGCGGCGGGGGAAGGCTGCGGCTTGCCGGTCCTCCACTTCGGGTATCCCACCCATCCGCTCCCGACGCGGGCCACGCCGCCGGCGGCCGGCCAAGCTCCACGCCGACAAAGGCTACGACTGCGACCACCTGCGCCGATGGCTCAGCCACCGAGGCATCCGCCCCCGTATCGCCCGCAAAGGCATCGAGTCATCGGCACGGCTGGGACGCCACCGCTGGGTCGTCGAAAGGTCGATGTCCTGGCTGGTCGGCCGCCGCAGACTCCGCCGCCGCTACGAACGCAAGGCCGAACACTTCCTCGCCTTCGTCGGCATCGCCGCAGCCCTGATCTGCCAACGCCGACTCGTCCGTGCGGACGGGCGGAACCTTCGAATCGTCCAGAGCCTTGAGGACCTGAACCGACAGCCGGGCGAGTCCCGCACCACGCCCCCGGGCGAAGCATGCGTGAGCCTCGCAGCGGGCGTGCTCTTTGGCGGCAGCCCGAGCGGCATCCTCGCTGTCGTACCACCTCACTGCGCGCCGCTCGTAGCCCTCCTGCGAGTCGGCGGGCACCCGTTCGGCTTCAAGGGCTCCGCAGCCCTCCCAGCCGTGGTATCTGGCACCCTTGTCGCTCACCCAGAAGTCCGGCATGCCGGGAAGTCTGCCACCGGGGAGAAGGCCACGCAGGACGACCCAGCTCCGGGCCGGGACGAGACCTGCGGATTCCGTGACCGTCGGGACATGCGTGCAGGGGTCGGCCGAGGCCGGGGCTCATCTTCCAGTCGGCGGTGCAGCGGTTGACTCCCCGCCTCAGCCACCGCCGCCGTCAACTCGTAAAGTTCTCTTGAGGACTTGTATGCTGATGTCACCCCGTTGATCAGGAGGGTGACCGCCGATGGCCAAGGCATACGAACGGATCGCTGACGACCTGCGTCGGCGCATCCAAGCTGGTGAACTGAGACCCGGGGACCGGCTGCCCGCCGAGACGGCCATGGTGGAGGAGTACGGGAAGAGCCTCCCGACGCTTCGGCAGGCGCTCGGCCTGCTCCAGTCCGAGGGGCTGATCGAGAAGCAGCACGGGCGCGGCAACTTCGTCCGGGTCCCCCGTACGCCCGTCCGGCGTACCAACCTGCGCCATCAGTGGGAGAAGGACCGGGCGCGTGAGCCGGAGGAGCAGCGGGCGCGGACTGTGGCCACCGAGCACGACACCGGTCTGGCCGTGGACGACCTGGTCTTCCGTGCCTCGTACCGTGAGACTAAGGCCGACGAGGAGCTGGCGGGGGCGTTCGACGTTCCCGTCGGGACGGCGATGCTGGAGCGCACGTATCGGACCCGGTACCGCGTGGAGCACGCTCCTTTCTCGCTTGTACGGTCCTACCTCCCGCGGGATCTGGTCGCCGGCAACCCCGCCCTGCTCGATGACTCGAACGAGCCGTGGCCCGGCGGCACCCAGAACCAGCTGTTCACGGTCGGCATCGAGCTGGACCGCATAGAGGAGCTGGTCACCGCCCGCACGCCCACCGTGGAGGAGGCCGAGGAGCTGGGCCTGCCGCCCGGCACGGCCGTCATCGTGCTCCGCAAGGCGTCGTACGACACCGATGGGCGGGTGGTCGAGCTGTCGCATGTGACGCTGCCGGGCGACCGTACGGAGATGCTGTTCACCACTCACCTGGAAAGGTGGTGACCGCCGTGCCAACTCGCCGCATCGAGGTCATCACGGCCGTCCACGCGCCCGCGGCCCCCTACCTCGCCGACGCCTACAAGTCGCTGGTCGCACAGGAGCTGCCGGACGGGTGGGAGTGGCACTGGCTGATCCGGGAGGACGGCCAGAGCGACGCCGTACGTCCTCACGTCCCGGACGATCCCCGGATCACCTTCACCCAGGGCCGGCCCGGCGGCCCGGGCGTGGCGCGCACGATGGCGTTGGCCCACGCCGCGGGCACGTACGTCAAGGTCCTGGACGCCGACGACCAGCTGACGGCCGGCGCGCTCGCCCGCGACCTGGCCGTACTCGAAGGCGACCCCGATCTCGGCTGGGCCACCTCCCGTGTCCTGGACCTGCTCCCCGACGGCTCGACGGCCGGCTTCGACGGCGACCCGGACGACGGCCCCCTGGACCGCGGCGTGGTCTTCGACTACTGGACGGCCCACAACTACCGCGCCCAGGTCCACCCGGCCACCCTCTTCATCCGCCGCGACCTCCTCCTTGCCCTGGGCGGTTGGATGGCCCTCCCGGCCTCCGAGGACACCGGCCTGCTGCTGGCGTTGAACGCGGTGAGCCGCGGCTGGTTCACCCGCGAGTACGGCCTGCTCTACCGGAAGTGGCCGGGGCAGGCGACGGCCCAGGCCAGCCACACGGAGACCGCCGAGCGGGACGCGCGGATGGCGGTGGTGGGAGCCCGCGTGCGGTCGATCTTGAGCGCTGGGTGGACGTACCCTACGGACAGGTAGATGCCCGCAGTACCGGGCAAGGGTGTCCTGGCCCAGCGCCGACGCTTCACGGCGCTGAACCCGGCGCCCCACCTGGGGACCCACTTCACGGTGGTCCAGGACGCCCCGCTCAGAACCCCGTCAGTAACGGTTCTCTGTCTCGTGCCGGCCACGGCACGATAGCGGCACGAACCGGTACTCCGATCACCGACAAGTTGGTGCATCCGGATCCACAGCCTCGCAGGACAATCGCCGTACGGCACGCACGACATGTGATCGACGGCCTTGTGCGCGGGATCGTGGAGAAAATGCGGTCGGAGCTGTCGAGTTGCTTACACCTCACTAGGATGGGTGCTGGTTTCGTCGACGCGTAGAACGGGGGACAGGGCGTGTCCGAGCCCAGCTCGCAACGGTTTTCGTTGCTCAACGACGAGCCGGTTGCCACAGCTGCAACCGACTTGTTAGGCGCCAGCCGTGCGGCAAAAGAACTCGCTGGCCTGCTTGTCGCCTCGCGGGGCTCGACGCCGTTTACCCTGGCCGTCGACGCCGGATGGGGGACGGGTAAGAGCAGCCTGATGCATCTGGTCGACACAGAACTGGCACAGGCTACTGACGTATACACGGTCTGGTACAACGCATGGACCTCGACCGGCGCGGATGCCCTGGAAGGGCTCATCAAGTCTGTCCTCATGCGTTTCGACCGCCGTGTGCTGCGCCGGGCCTTGCAGCGAGTCTCCGATAGCAGGGCTCTTGTAAGAGTGGCCCGTGCTCTCACCATGCTGGTGACGGGGCCGCTCGGAGTGGCTGGCCTGGCGGACGAGCTGTGGAAAAGTTTTTCCGTCAGCCCGCAGGCTCGTAACGAGATGCAGAAAGAGATCAAGGAATTAACGCAAGAGTGGGCAGAAACGAGTGAATTCTCACCGCAGCGACTGCTGGTGGTTTTCATCGACGATCTGGACCGCTGCTCGGAGAAGACCGTACTCGCGATTTGTGAGGCTGTGAAGGTATACCTGGACGTACCCGGGCTGGCCTTCGTCATCGGTTGTGACCGATCGGCGCTGGGCCCCAGCGGCCTACTGCGCGATCTGTCACCGGCCGGTTCAGCATTCATGGAGAAAATCTTTCAGACAACTTACCGGGTTCCCGTGCCCGACGAAACCGGGATCGAGGACTTTGTTCGCCGCTGTGCTCAAGAATCCGGCATCCAAGCGCTGCTGAACGCCGATCTCGTCTCTCTCATTGCTGACCGTTCGGGACGCAACCCGCGACGCATCAAAAAGCTGATCAACGGATTCGTACTGGAAATTCGTCTGAATCCGCTGTGGCGGGATTTCGGTCCTCAGGCCGTAGACGCCGTAATCAGGACATTGCTTCTCCAGCATCTGTACCCAGATTTTTACCGGATGCTCATCGGAAGCGGTACGGCCTACGGTGATGTACTCGTTGAATTTCTGGAATATCGCCAGGTCAGGCGTGCTCTACGGCAAATAGCGGACGACGGCTCCAACGATGTGGATCTCGCTCGTTTCTTTGTGGAGCACGAGGTGCGGCCGCCGGCGGAGGAGGATCCGGATCACAGAGGGGCCCTGGCAGAATTGGAGTCGCAGTTGCCCAGTGGATTCCCTGCGCTGGCTTCCGATCGCGGATTCACCTCGCTTATTGAGGACCTGATGGCGCTGCCGCAGGCCGAGGAACTGATCCAGAGGTTGCGGCAGCAGCGGCAACCCCTTTCCGGTCCTGCCGAGTCTGCCGTAGCGCTGGAGGCGGTGCCAGATAGTCCTGAGTGGCCCGCTCCCGACGACGGGAGGGCGCGGGCCGAGCAACCACTCGGGGGTATGCGCATCTTGTGGATCGATGACATGCCGGAGGGCGTCGAGCATGAAGCTCGGATGATGCGCCGGGAAGGAGCTCATGTGGCGGTCGTCAAGGACAGGGCGGAGGCAGAGTGGCACCTTTCCATTGAAAGCCACGATCTTTTGATCTCCGACATCACTCGTGGTACTGACTACGACGCTGGTTTCGATGATCTCGAACGCCTCCGCGGCGGGGGCCTCTATTCGGGGCCTGTGGTCTTCTACACGGGGCGAGTCACTCCCGCACGGGAGGCGCGCGCCGCGGAGTTGAGAGCCTTGGGCGTCACGGCGAGTGCACGGGAACTGCATCAACTGGTCGCCAGGGCGGCGCGGCTGCGCACGTCTCAATGAACGGTCGTGGCCGCTGCTGGTGGACGGTTTGCGGGCGGCCGGTGCTTACAGGTACGCCCAGCTACTGATGAAGCCGTGCGCGGCCTCACCGTACGGGCACCTCGTACACGATCTCGCACGCATTGGCCGGCACCACGATGTCGGCCGTCTCCACCGGTCGCCCGTCCTCCGCGTAGTACGTGCGCTGGATGTGGGTGGCCAGCGTGCCCTTGGGGACGCCGAGCAGGGTGGCCTCTTCCGCGGTGACCGTTCGCGGTGACGGTTGCTCGACCGCGCGGCTCACCGTGATGCCGATCTCCGCCATCCGCTCGACCACGCCCTTGCCCGCGTGCGGGCCGCCTTCCGGGAGGACGATCAGGGTGCCGGCGGTCAGGGTGTACGGCTCCCAGCTGGTGGAGAGCTGGACGGGTTTGCCGTCGGCGAGGAACTCGTACGAAGTGCGGACGCACAAGTCGCCCTCGGCCAGGCCGAGTCGGGCCGCGATGTCGGCGGGCGCCGGGACCTTGGCGTCCGTACGGCTTTCCCAGGTGCCGCGCCTGCCCATCACCGCCATGTCCGAGGCGAACGGCGAACCGCCCGCCTGCTCGCGGTAGATCGAGCGCACCATACGGAGGCGCTCGCGCGGCTGGGCGACGTACGTACCCGAGCCCGCGCGCCCCTCCAGGGTGCCCAGGGAGATCAGCAGTTCCTGGGCCCGGCGCACGACGTTGTCCCCGACGCCGTACTGCGCGGCCAGGTCGGCGCGGGAGGGGAGGCGGTCGCCGGGCGCCCAGTCACCTGCCGCGATGCGCTCGCGGAGCACGTCGGCGATGCGGAGGTACGGCGGCTGATCAGGCATATGCACAATCTAGTCCACTAGCTCTAATCTAGTTAACTAGCATCACGCAGAGTGCTCACGATGCCTCGCTGTGCTCGTGATCTCTGCACAACCGCGCCCAAGCGGAGGACCGCCTTGTGCCCCCACCCTCGAACCCCGGAGCCGCCGAGCCCCGGGAAGCACGGATCACCGAGATCGCCACGCGCCTCACCGCCGCCGGGCTCAGGCCGCAACGCAAGGAGAGCCGCGGCCACACCTCCGTGGAAGCGGCTGTTCCGCCGTCCCTGTCCGCGGAGTCCTGGGCCGAGGTCCTGGCCGCCCTGGAGACCGCCGACTGGTTCGGACTCACCGACAGCAGCAAACGCGGCCGCTGGTTATGGGCCGCCGTCCGCCGAAGCCCCCTCGTACCGCCAGACCCCGACGAGGGGCCGCACGTTCAGCCGTAGGAGCTGACCACCGTGTTCGACCGCATCCCCCGAGCCGTTCCGCGGCTCTTTCCCGCTACCGGCCGCCGCCGTCGACGGTCGCTGCGACCAACCCCCCTCATTGAGGCGGGAATACGGTCCAGCCTGCGGGCTGGAGCCCCCGCGTGAGTGCCCGCCACCAGCAGGTGGCCGACGACCTGCGGCGGCGTATCCGGTCCGGCGACCTGCCGGTGGGCCGGCGCCTGCCCTCCGAATCCGCGCTCGCCGCCCAGTACCGGTCAGCGTCCCGACCCTCCGTGAAGCCCTCGGGGTGCTCCAGATCGAGGGCTTGGTGGAGAAGTTCCAAGGGCGCGGGAACTTCGTACGCGCGCCCCTTCCCCGCCTCGAATACCCCGGAGCCGACGGCCGAGGCCTCCACGTAACGGCCAGCTACGCCGACACGACGGCCACCGGCGACCTGGCCGCCCGGCTCGCATCACCGCCGGGCACGCCGGTCACCGAGTACCTGTACGTCGCCCACCGCGACGACGCCCCGCACAGCCTCGCCCACGTCTACGTACCCCACCGCGTCGCCCAGTTCGCCGTCCCGGACATCGGCTACTCCCCCTGGGGAGACGACGTCCTCCGCCAACTCGTCACGCGGGCCGGCGTGCCCGTGGCATGCGAAACGCACCAGGTCACCGCCCGGTTCCCCACCGACGCGGAAGCACAGTCGCTGCGCATCGCCACCCGCACGCCCGTCCTCGCCGTCGAACGCACCCTCCTCACCGACCGCGGCCCGGTCGCCGCCTACGCCCTGCTCGTACTCCCCGGCGACCGGGCGCAAGTCGCCTTCGCGACGGGGGATTTCAGGAAGGAACCACCAGATGGGTACGACCCCGCCGGCTCGCTCGGAGGAGCGCGCGATGAACGGCGCTGACGCCATGGACGAGACGGCGGAGGCCGGCTCCGGGGCCGCCGTCTCGGTACGCCGCTGGCCGAACGGCCCCCGCTGCGTCCCGCGCGCCCGCCACCACCTGCGCCAGGAGATGGAGGCGTGGGGCCTGGCCCCGGCCCTCGTGGACACCGCCGAACTGGTGGTGTCCGAACTGGTCACCAACGCGGTACGGCACGCCCGCATGCCGAGGGGCCGCCTGATCGAGACCCGTCTTCAGCGGACGGGCGACGGCGTACGCATCGAGGTCCACGACGCCAACGAGACGAGGCCGGAGGTGCACAGGGCCGCGGAGGACGAGGAGTCCGGACGCAGCCTGGCCCTGGTGGAGGCACTGACCGGCGCGCGGTGGGGGGTGAGCAGCCGGGAGGGCGTGGGCAAGCTGGTGTGGGCGGTCGTATCCCCGAGTGGCACGAGGGAGCGGCGTGCCTGACCCATCGCACTGCCCCCCGCATAACGCCGAAGCTGTAGCTGTCCAGCCCGGCAACCAGGACCTTCCACCCGCGGAATCAGGATGGAGGCCCCCACAGAGCTCGTAAAACGATCTTGTGGTTCAAGTTGCTGCACCGCTGATACTCGGCCGTCCACCTGCCACGATACTTGGGCGATGGATAGCTACGAGGGCACTGCGACGCTTGAGTGGTGGGCTAACCAGTCGACGTGCTTGGCCAGGTTCGGCGTGCGAGTCGCGGTTGGCGTGACCGGCAACGACTGGACGTGCGACGCGACCTTTGAACCTTCCCTGACCGGGGAGGATCAGGAGGGCTTCGACTTCCTGATGGCGCTCGATCCGCTCTTCACTCTGCGCTTCGACGAGGAGAGCATGCTGCACGTCAACGTCGTCGCGGCAGCGGATGACGGACGACTCACTCTTACCGCCTATCAAGAAGAGGCCGCGCAGCCGGCAAGTACCAGGCGGCTGCCGCGCTAGTAGCTTGTCGCGGCTAAGTATTGTTCTGCTTGCTGGAGTTGGGGGTCGGGCAAACTCCCCTTGCCGCTTCCGTTCGGTCGGGCAGGGGGTGCCTGTGTCCTCGCAGAAGAAGTATCCGGTTGCGTTGAGTGCTGAGGATCGTCGGGCGTTGGTACGGGTGGCGACGACGGGGTCCGCAGCGCGTCGATGATCAGGCGGGCGCGGGTGCTGCTCAATGCGAGGCCGCACACGTGTCACGTGCCGGAACGGTCGGGAACCGACCGAGGTCCGGTCGGAAGACAGCCTCCCGGGCGGTGAGCGGTGGCCTGACGCGGCCCCGGGTCAGACGTGGCAACCGGTAGCCGGCGGAGTGGTCACGACCGGTGCCGCGTCCGCCCCGCCCGCACCGCGTACGGGACCGCCTCAGCGGTCGAGCCGGTCGAACCAGTCCGCGACGCGCGGGACTGCGACCAACTGCGAGGGGAAATGGGTGACGTCGCCCACGTTGATCAGGTCCGAGTAAACCCCATTCGCTTCGAGTTGGTGCCGGCAGGACTGCGCGTTGGCGATCGCCACGTCGCGGTCGCCCTTGGCGGCGTACAGACGTACCGGAATGCCCGGCTGCCACCCGGCGCATGTGGTGTCGTTGGTGCGCAATGCGCGTGCCAGCGCGCCGCTGGGGTGCCGCAGCCAGTCAAGGAACCGCGGCGTCAGCAGCTGCTGCATCGTGTCCGGCAGGCCGGCGAACACCTGCTCGTCGCTGTGCGCGCCGTCGTAGAGGTCCTCCACGGTCCGGTCGTACGGCGGCAGGAACGCCTGCGAGGGCGCGTCGTACAGCCCGTACGTCCGGTTCATCGCGGTGATCCAGAACCCGAAGTAGAAGGTGGCCTCTTTAGGGTCGAGCCGCCCGTCGAAGGCGGCCGGGATTTCGGCGTGCTCCACGTCGTACGGCCCGCTGACCGGCGCGACCGCCGCGGCCTGGAAATAGGGGTCGCCGCCCCGCCGTAGTGTGCCGGCCAGGGCCATCGCGGCCTGGCCGCCCTGCGAGAAGCCGGTGACCAGCACACCGCGTTCCAGCGAGTGCCCGTGGCCGGCCGCGACGGTTCGCGCGGCCCTGAGCATGTCCAAGGACGCGGACGCCTCGGTGGCCGCGTCCATGTACGGATGGGCTCCGGGCCCCAGGCCCAGCCCGAGATAGTCCGGTGCGACGGCCGCGTAGCCGCGCCCGGCGAACAGTTCGACCGCGGCGCGCCCGGCGTTGTCGTCCTCCGAGGGCGCGTCGTCCCTGGCGACCATCGTGCCGTGGTCGTACGACACCACCCGCAGCTGCTGATCGCCCCGCTCGGGCAGCACGACCAGCCCGCTTGCCTGGGTCGAAGCGCCAGTGGTCCCGCCCGTGCGGTAGACGACGCGATACTCGTCGATGGCATAGCGCGGCGCCGACGTCTCGTATCCCGCGTCTTCCAGTGCTTGAGCCGTCGCGGCCTGCGACAGATGCGCGATCAGGGTGGACGACACCACCTGCCCCCTGCCGGTGTCTCCTGCGGGGCCGGCCGTGTCCGCCTTGACGGCGCCGCCGGTCCCGGCGGCTGCGCTGGCCGCGGCCAGCACCCCCGCGCAGACGGTCACCGCCGCACCGGCGAAGGCGACGCTCACAGCCCGGCTGCTCAGTCTTCTGTGTCCCGTGCTTCGCATGCCGTAAAGCTACGAGCGCGCCCGCCGCCCGCACGATCCCGCCAACACCCCCGGCATGCAGGGGTTTACCCCACCCGCGCCAGGGGGGTGTTCCCCCTGGGGCCGGTCCGTGCCGGCCTGACCGACAGTAAGGACGACAACCGCGGGCCCGCCGAGCAGGAGCAGCACGACTTCCAGCAGCACTTCGAGCTCCGCAAGGTGGACACCGCGACGACCACCCACCTGGTCGACCCGCTCACCAGCCGCCATTGGCCGGGCCCCGGCCACGCCTTCAAGGTCCCGCCGGGCTCGCTCCCTGGCAAGGGCACCCGCCTGGTCGCCTCAGCGATCATCCCAGGCCAGAACAGCCGCACGGACAGCGCGACTTCAGGGCCCCGTAGCGTTCCCGCGCGGACACCCCGCCCCGGGCGAGGACGCCAACTCCTCGCACTTCCTCCGGGTCAAGCAGATCCAGTATCAGCGTGTCCACCACTCAGGGGGATGCCCCGTTCCCCGAGAAACCGTCCAGAGACATCAAGCCGGTGGATCGGGCTGAGTATCCCGAGCCGAACATTCTCACTCGACGTGGCGGCCCCGCAGCTCGATCTGCGTGAGCCAGCCCAGATTCGGCAAGGTCTCGGGTGCGGCAGGCGGTCTGACCCGGTCCAGGAGGCCTGGCGTCAGTTCCGGCTCGATCGTCAGGGCTGCGTAGGCCAGACATCCGTTCGCGTATCGGGCCTGCGCCGGCTTGCCGATTCCCGGGTACACGCATCCTTCGGGCAGTCGGGTCAGCAGGTGGAACGGCCGCGCATCCGAACGCTGCCTCCAGCCATCCAGGACAGTCCGGGGGATGTCCGAACAGGCGGACGCTGACGTCGTCGACGAATGGCCCGTGACGGTGGAACCGACGGCTGTTCCATACGCCGCTCACGTCGAGTCCGTCCCGAGGGTCAGTGATGATCACCGTGGCGGCGTCGCCGAGCAGGACGGAGGCACCGTCGGTCTCGCACCCGACGACGTTCTGGCCGGCCAGGCGTTCCGCTGTGTGCTCCGGTGAGCAGATCGTTCGGGTTCACGAGCACGCAACGGACCTTATCGCCGTCGCTGATCGTGGGGCTGACGTGATCGGCGTCCGAGGGCCGAGCTCGGTGTGCGGAGCCGGGGTACGCCCAGACCGCATCTGCGGAGTCGGTGGTTCAGGAGGGCGCAGCCCTCAGGGCAGCGTCTCGGCGTCGACCTTGGAGAAGATGAGGTCGCTCTCCTCGGTGACCGGCCCCCGCCACCGTACGGGGACGGCGGCGGGGCCCCGCAGCGCGGAGGGGTAGGACGCGGCGGCGTACTCGTTGGCGAGGCGGTAGACGTGGAAGCCCGCGCTGCGCATGGTGTCGAGGAGTTCGTCGACGGAGTCGCCGAGCTGCTCCATACGGTCCGGGGTCACCTCGACGGTGATCTCGGCGTCGGGCCGGAGCTGGTCGAGGAGCGGGGCCATGCCGCGTACGACGCCGCCCTCGGCGCCTTCGACGTCCACCTTGATGACGCGGGCCCGCGCGATCTCGTCCGGCTCCAGCACCTCCGGGAGCGGGTACGCCTGGATCTCGAAGCTCGACTCCACGGGACCGTCCCACGGGACGATGCTGTTGGCGCCCATGTTGGCGGAGCTGGCCAGGATGAACGTGAGCGTCTGCCGCTTGTCGGACACGGCAGTGTGGACGACCCGGATGTTGCGGCAGTCGTTGAGGCGGGCGTTCTGCTGAATCCGCGCGTTGAAGGCTTCTGAGGCCTCGATGGCTACGACCCGCCCCTGTGGGCCGACCAGCTTGGAGGCCAGGACGCTGAAGTAGCCGATGTTGGCGCCGACGTCGACGAAGGTGTCGCCGGACCGGAGTCGGCGCTGGAGCCAGTGCGTCATGCGCGGCTCCCACACGCCGAACAGGTACAGGTACCGCTGGATGAGGTCCTGTGTGTCGAGGGCGAATCGTGCCCCGATGGCGGTCTCGGTGACCCTTCGCCTCGGCTCGTCGCGGAGGCGGGGGTTGAGGTACTCGCCGGCCAGCGGGGCCTTCAGCAGGGTGCCCGGGGCCTTGCGTACGTACCACCGACCGAGCGTGACCAGGACGTCTTCCACGGGGCCGCTCATCGATCACCTCTCCGCAGGGGGCCACGGGCACCGTAACACCCCGCGCGGGAGCGCCCTGCCCCCTAAAATCCTCAAGACGTCTTTACGACCGCGGGGTGGTGGCACGGGCTTGAGCGCGTCGGAACAGCTCTTAACGATCGCGGCCGTTCTGCTCGGCGCCCTGACCACGTACGTCACCAACTACTGGACAGAACGCCAGCGCATCCGCCGCGAGAACCTCACCCGCTGGGACACCCGCAAGCTCGACGCCTACGAGAACTACGTCGACCGGGTCCGCGCCTCGATATTCCTCGCCGTCGATTTGTACGAACACCGCGAGGGCATCCGCCCCAGCGACGACCCGGAGGCGGCGATGGTGGCCGCCATCAACGATGCCGCGCGCTTACGGGGCCGATCCTTCGAACGCATCATGCTCCTGGCCGGCGACGAGGTCGTGGAGGCCGCCCACTCCCTGAACGCTGTCGCGATGGAGATCGACTGGCAGGCCCTGGGCAAGACCCCGGGCACGCTGGAGGAGTGGCGGGCCCGCCACCGCGGGGCTTTCGCCGCCATCAACGCCTTCCACGAGGCAGCGCGTGCGGACCTCGGCGTGAGCGGCCGCGTCACCGGCGACACCCACCCGGACCGCGACCTGCTGCTCCCGCCAGCTCGACGGGAGGAGGGGGCGTGAGGACGGGGGAGGTCGGCCTTGAGCGGCTGGTACTGCGCTGTCGAAGAAACACTAAAGAGGAGTACGGAACTGATGGCACTTGTTGCATTGGTTGCAGTGTTTTAGGGGTAATGCCGGAATCTCAGCTTGTAAGTAAAAACAGCCGACTGCCAGTATGAAACCCCAGGTCGCGGCCTCTGCTCCCCGCACGCGCGGGGCTGTTCCCCGGCAGCAACAGTTCGACGACCGGGAGGCGTACTGCTCCCCGCACGCGCGGGGCTGTTCCCGCGCCCGCGGTGCCACCGGCCGCGGCCGCCGACTGCTCCCCGCACGCGCGGGGCTGTTCCCAACGGCGGAACCCCGCCCCGCCGCCGCCGCGGCTGCTCCCCGCACGCGCGGGGCTGTTCCCCACTGGGCGCCCCGGCCGGACAAGAGCATCATGCTGCTCCCCGCACGCGCGGGGCTGTTCCCGCGGCGTACGCGGTGTCGACCACGAGCAGCTGCTCCCCGCACGCGCGGGGCTGTTCCCTGCTCGGCCGGCCGGGTCGATGCTGGCGAGGACTGCTCCCCGCACGCGCGGGGCTGTTCCCAACAGCTGCCGTGCGTTCCGCCAGTTCCTGCTCTGCTCCCCGCACGCGCGGGGCTGTTCCCCGCAACATCATCACGGCCGCGTACGGCGAGGTCTGCTCCCCGCACGCGCGGGGCTGTTCCCCAGCTGTGCGAACTGGTTCAGGCCGTGACCGGCTGCTCCCCGCACGCGCGGGGCTGTTCCCAGCAAGCTGCAGACGGCGGGCTTCGGCCGGCTCTGCTCCCCGCACGCGCGGGGCTGTTCCCGACGGGTGGCCCTGGCCTCCCATGAGAGGAAACTGCTCCCCGCACGCGCGGGGCTGTTCCCGGGTTCCGGAACCGTTGCGGAACGGTGTCCGCTGCTCCCCGCACGCGCGGGGCTGTTCCCCGGGCGACCGGGAAGAGTTGACCACCCGCCACCTGCTCCCCGCACGCGCGGGGCTGTTCCCATCCCCCACCGCCGCTACCCCTGCGCCGAATGCTGCTCCCCGCACGCGCGGGGCTGTTCCCTACGTTCTCGACGAGAAGATCGACGCCGAGCACGCTGCTCCCCGCACGCGCGGGGCTGTTCCCGGCTGGCAGGTCCGCGTCGAGGGGCTGACCGACTGCTCCTCGCACGCGCGGGGCTGCTCCCGCGAAGGACACCGCGGGCCTGGCCACAACCAGCTGCTCCTGCCCGTGGGGCTGTTTCCCGACGTCCGCCTTCTAGGGGCGGATGTCGTCCGCTCGAACGTTGCAAGGTAGCCGTGGTCAACCTTTGGTCAGCCCGGCTCGGCCACGGGCTCGCCACCCAGCTTTTCCGCTGATCAGACCGCGTGCGCCTCCGCCGCGCGAGTCGGCCTTGAAAACCGTCGTGGCAGCGATGTCACCGTGGGTTCAAATCCCACAGCCTCCGCGCAGGTCAGCGTTCTAGCTGGTCAGATGGGGTGGCCCAGGTTCTGGGGCACCCCATCGGCGTGTGGCCTGTCTCACTCCCGGGCGCCCGGATCCCAGTGTTGACCAGTGTTTGTGGACCAGTGGTGGACCGGGCTTGGGGTCCCTCAAGGCTGCCCGGTGGCCCGACGGGTCGAGCGTGTGGTCGGTGGCAGGCGCATCAGGGCCGTTCGGCTGCGGGTCGGGGAATGTCGTCCGGCTGGCTCGGGGAAACCATTGGCCGGACGGCCTGGTGCCGGACAGAATGCCGTGATGGACCAGGCCGCCGATGAGGCTGAGCAGTTGCAGGTGATCCGTCGCTACGTGACGGCTGGCCGGCGCTACCTCAAACTGGGCGGCGGCCTTCTGGCCAGGGACGGACGGGAACGGTCCAGGTTCGCCCGGAACCTCGGCGAGGACGCAGGCAGGATCACGCCTCGTGAGCTGGACATCCTGCTCGACGGCGGATGGCGTGAGCGCAAGACTGCCGCGTGGCTCATCGCCGTGGCCGGCAGAAGCGGCTTTCGCGATCGTCTCGGCGAACTCCTGCTCGCCAGCGAAGGGCCTTACGCGGGTATGGCCTACTGCGTTGCCCTCGCTACTTTCGGCACCTCTGCTGACGCCGGGCTTCTGGCGGCTTACCTGGACCGCTACCTGGCCCGGTTCGACCTCGATTACGACCAGGGGCCCGCGATCGGCGCTCTTCTGCTGATCGACGCCAGGCTTAGTGCTGACAACGCGGCTCGGTTCCTCACCCCGGGCGGTCCTTGGCAGCACTGAAGTGACGGCCCCGCCGGCAGAAACTGCGGCAGCCCCGAAAGCTACCGCGACCTCATCGACCAGCTCTGTGCTTTCGCACAGGAGAGCGCGCGGCACAGCGCGGCAGGGGGCCTATGACACCCGGCTCGGCAGAGGCCTGTTCGAGGGCGGACGATCCGGGGCTCGTCCCGTAGCCGATGGGCTCAGCTTGCCCATGACCGGCCCCCTTATGGCCGGCTCAGCGGATATCGCATCGCTCGGTCGCTGGTTGAGGCGGTACCGTGCGTTTCCTCGGCCCATCGCCCTTGCGGGGCCTATGACTCGGAGAGCGCCGATCATGTCCAACCGGCCTGTGACAACGACCTTGTGGCGTCCGACGGGGCCGAAGGAACTGGAGCTCGTGCGGGAGCTCGGCCGGCGTGCCTGGCCGCCTCGCCTGCCCGAGCAGCCGATCTTCTATCCCGTGCTCAACGAGGACTACGCGATCAGGATCGCCAGGGACTGGAACGTCAAGCACGACGGTGCCGGCTTCGTCACCCGCTTCGAGGTCGAGACCGAGTTCCTTACCCGCTACCCCGTCCAGCAGGCCGGCGGGCGCACCATCCTCGAACTGTGGGTTCCCGCTGAGGAACTCGACGACTTCAACGCCCACATCGTCGGCGAGATCCAGGTGGTACACGAGTTCCACCGACCGCGCTGATCTCCCTCTCGGCAGGCAGCACGATCACCAGGGGGACGGATGTGATCACGGCGTCGGAGTCCTTACGGAAAGCCTCGCCCACCCGGCTCCGCTCACAGCAGCGTCCTGTACGTCTGCCAGCCCCACCCGATCTTCGCGCGGGGCGCGAACAGCCCGTTGCCCTCGCCGTTGTAGCGCCACAGGTCGCCGTTGGCGTCGCGGGCGAGGAGGTCGGCGCGGCCGTCGCCGTTCAGGTCGCTGACGCCGACGAGGGAGTTGTAGGTGTTCCAGCCTCCGCCGATCCTCATACGGGAGTGGAAGCCGCCGTTGCCGTTGCCGTCGTAGCGCCACAGGACACCGGCGGTGTCGCGGGCCAGGAGATCGCCGATGCCGTCGCCGTTCAGGTCCTGCCCGGCGATCAGCGCGGTGTAGATCTGCCAGCCTCCGCCGATCCTCACCCGTCCCGCGAAGACACCCGCCGCGTTGCCCGCGTAGAAGTACAGGACGCCTGAGGAGTCCCGGGCCACCAGGTCGGGACGGCCGTCGCCGTTCAGGTCGCCGGCGCCTGCCAGGGAGTTGTAGACGTTCCAGCCCGAGCCGACGAGGCGGCTGGGGGAGGAGGGGGCGAAGGACTGTCCGTTGGTGCCGTCGTACCGGTTCAGGCGGCCCGAGGCGTCGCGGACGAGGAGGTCGGCGATGCCGTCGCCGGACAGGTCGCCGATGGGTACGGCCGTCGAGGAGGCCGGCCAACCCGTTCCGGAGGCGGAGGCGGCCCGTACCCCGCCGGGTGCGCTGCCGGTGCCCGGGCGGACGTCGAGACGTCCCGCCGAGGTGAGGGCGAGCAGGTCGCCGACGCCGTCACCAGTGTAGTCGCGGGCGTCGGAGGCGCCCCCGTTCAGCATCACTGTCCCGCTCGTGACGACGGCGGGCCCTTGACCGTTGGCGGGCCATGCCGTGAGCGTCCACGTGTAGGCGCCGTTCGGGAGTACCCGGCCGTCCGCGCCATGACCGTCCCACTCGCCGTACACGTCCTGCTCCAGCAGATCCGAGGCAGCCGGCTGAGTCCAGACGGCCGTGCTGGACCCCTTGCGTCGCAGGTCGACCTGCCAGCGCGCGGGGCCGGTCAGCTGCCACCTGGGTTCCCAGGCAAGCGGCCCGGCCGTGACGGTTGCGGGGACCTGGTCGGCGAGAATGGCGAGCGGGGAGTACGGGACGCCGGGCGCCAGGACGTGGGTGGTCAGCGAGGTGTCCGTGTACGCGATGAAGCCCCGGTACTTGTCGACGGTCCACGTGATGTTGCGGTCGTCGGCGTACGGCCCCGCGGGCAGGGCCGCGATCGTACGATCCCGTGCGGTCCCGGTGTGGACATCGGTGAGTACGAGGGCGCCTTCGGTGTGCCGGAGCACGAATCCGTCACCGAGCAGCGCCGGCCCGGCGCCCACACGCACGGACTGGCCCGTCGTACTGTCCCAGACGCCCGCGGGGCCGGCGGCCGCGCACGACCAGTAGACCCAGCGGCCGAGCACCTGGATCTCGTCCGGCACGCACGGCGCGTCGGTCGTGACCGTCCTGGGATTCGCGCCCGTGGCCGCGTCGGCGGCGGTGAGCACGCCGGGCGTCGCCGTGGCCGACCACAGGGTCTCGCCCCACAGCGCCGCCGCCACGGTGGGGCGAGTGGCGATGACGTGCCGGGTTGCCAGGTCGATCACGGACTGCTCGCCGGCTGAGCCACCGGAACCGCTGTCGTAGAGCACGTGGTGCAGACCCGCGGACACGATGCGGCCGCCGGACGAGTGCAGGTCGACGTCCAGGACCGAGTAGGGCGGGAGCCCGTTGACGAGGTGGTCGTCGCCGGACGCGTCCCGGATGAGCGTGACTCTCCCGGGGTAGCGGTACGAGGCCGTGAGCGGCATGCAGGGGTTTCCCTCGCCGCACTCGGTGACGCCGCTGAGGGGTTCCGTTCCTTCGTCGGCGGTCGACGTGGGGCCTGTCGGCACCTGATCCTCACCGATTGTGAAGGAGGATGCTTCGGCCTGGGGTGGGGTGCCCGGCGCCGTCTCCACCCGGGTCAGTTCTCCGCCCGAGAGCGAGAGTCCGATGGACCGCGGCTGGTAGGTGGGGTATGTCCGCAGCAACTGCGGGGTGCCGCCGTCGGGGCCCACCTTGTACGAACCGTAACTGCCGTCGCCGGTCGCCGCGTCGAAGACGTAGCCCCCGCCGTCGGACTGCAGGAGCATCCCCGCGTCGCCGTTCAGCGCCGTCGCGGGACCACCCGCCAGCGGGTAGGACAGCAGCGGCTCGTGGGCGGGCGACTGGATTCCCCCGACTCCCGGAGCGGTGAGCAGCGCGTCACCGGTGAAGGCCAGGTTCGAGGGAGAACCGCCGATGGCGATGTCACGGACGACTTCGGAGGGATCGGTAACCGCGCGGACGGTGACCGTCCCGTCGACCAGGTAGCCGAAGTAGCCGTGGCCGAGGACCAGGTCGGTGGAGCCGACATCGGCCGCCGTCGACCAGGCCAGAGTGGCGTTGTCGGTGTCGATCAGGCCAACCCGGCGCTCGATACCGGACAGGTAACCGATCACCACCTCGCCCCTGGCCACCCTCCACGCGGGGTTCTTGACTCCCGACGCCGGCTGCCCGCTGATCACGGCGTCACGGACGAAGGTCCCGTCCGTACCGGGGGTCAGCAGGTGCAGCGTGTACCCGGTCGTGGTGCCGTCCGCTGCGAGGACCGCCGTCTCGCTGACGCCGACCCAGCCGGAGGAGGTCGGGAAGACGCCCAGCGGCTTTTCGCCGGAGGGGAAGGCGTAGTCGGTCCGGCTTCCGGTGGCCACGTCGTAGATCTGCAGCGGGCCGCCGCTCGGCAGCGCGCCGATCAGGACCGGGCCGTGTCCGTCGTCCATGAGCCGCGCCAGGGTGATGTCGCCGAAATGGCGGTCCGTGCCGTCGTAGCCGTGCCAGACGTCGTCGAACTGTCCTGAGGCGGTCGTGCTCCTGATGAGGTAACCCGTGGCCCCGGCCCGGTACACGGGCTCCCCCGCCGGACCGGCATGGGTCGCGGTCGGGATCGTCACCTCGACCGGGGCGGTATCGGCGTGCGCGAGCGGCGGCAAGGGGCCGACGGCGGCGGCTACGGCCGCCAGCGCGGCGACCAGTCCGTGCCGGAGTGCGGTGGTACGGCTCACGTGGGGTCCCCTCCCGTGCACGTCCCCGCGTTGCGACGCGCGGGCCTGCGGCCGACCGGTGTCGGCCGGACAGCCGTCGATGGGGAGGCGCCCGGGGTCGAGAAAGCGGAGACGCACGGACACGCGGCGGCCTGCGCACGGCAGCGCAGGAAGAATCGAAAGCCCCCCGGCCCCCGGATGTCCCCCCAGCAACAAGAAGCGCACTATAACAGCGGGTGGACTGCGAGCGGCTGCCAGGATCGGGGTCGCGGCTCTGCTCCATGGCCCGCGGACTGTTCCGGCGCAGGTGACCGGCTCGCCGTCTCGGTGCCCAGCCCCGGCCAAACCGAGCGTGAGCCCTGACCTGGCCTTCATCGTGGCCTTGGGCGGGAGTCAGGAACGACGTGTACCGTGCCGCCTCGACACGACGCTGCTCAGCAAGTGGGAGGCGCGGCAGTAATCCCGATGGCCCGCACCTTGGAGTTCGGGAGGGCGAGCACGTCGGCGAACAAGCCGGTGAGGGTCTGCTTGCTCTTCCCCCCAGTCGTAGAGCTGTCCGGGAATCTGCGCCTCCGCGTGCATGGTGGTGCTGCGGTCGGCACCACGGTCGACGTGTACTCGAAGTACGCCGCCGAAGGTCTTGCGGTCAGAGGGGATCTCGGCGGTCAGGGTGCATCCGTCCTCACGCTGCTCGACGGATCGAACCGCTTGGCCGTGGAAGGCCATGGAGCACAGAACGGCGGCGATGACGCGGCCTATGGGTGCCGGTATGGCACCTTCCTGTGACGCCCCGGTACGCAAGCCCCGCTTCAGTGCCCATATGCGTCCGCGGTCCACTGCCCCGCGGGCTACGGCTCCGCCGAGGGCCGGAAACACGACGGCGGTCCTCGCGAGGAACTCCTCGGCGCTCATGGGGATACGAGCGTGGGCTGCGCAACTACCAACCGCGTTGCGAACCAGGGGAGTGCCGGTGATCACCTCGAAGCGGTGGTCATCGGCCCAGTCGGCGCCTGCATCGACTCCATCGCCGTCGTGTACCGCTGGCAAGGTCACCTCGCGTCGGAGATGCGGGACGAGAGTCAGGAGTCAACCACGGTGGGGGCGCGGGGAACAACGCCCGCGGCGGGCGTATCCGCCGCCTCCTGGGATTCCGTTGGGGTGTGGCCACTGTTAAAGTTCGCTGTCTCGTTGGGGGATGACCGGGGCCGGGGGGTTCGTCGATCTCGTTTCGCGGCAGCGTGCTGTCATGCGCTGCGGCGCGCCCGTCCGCTCGCCTTCGGGCCACGGCGCCTCCTCGTCGACGCGGACCTGCCATGGGCTGTCCGCAGGCCATGCCGCGGCTGCGTGGGGGCCGTGCAGGAGAGGGATTCACGTTGACCGGTAGCACCACAGTCCGCCGTGCCCTGGTGGCCGCGCTTGCGGCCGTCGCGGCGGCGGCCGGTCCGCTCCCGCAACTGGCCCAAGCCGATACGGCCCCGGCCGAGCTGACTATCGCGCCGCAGCAGAAGGCGGGTCCGGTGGGCTGGCCGGTGACCGTGGGCGACGCGACCGGTTACCTGCTCCGGTCGGATTCTCTGGCCGGTGTCGGCGTTCACTACGCCTGGTACAACGACGACGGATCTCTGGCCCACGACTTGGGGGACCTGAGCCCGGGCCCGCAGGCGACCAGGCTCGGCGACGGCAGCACGCTGCTGTGGGCGCTGGTCCAGGGCGGGACGGGGGTCAAGGTTTACGACCGGGCCGCGGAAACGTGGAACACGTACCCGCTCCCCGCCGGCCGAACGGCTGTGCAGGTCCTTCCGACATCGTCCGGCTGGACCGTCGCGGCCACCGGCGCCGTGCAAGGTACGAGCCCGTATGCGCCGCAGTTGCTGCACCTGCTGGACCCTCAGGCGGACGGGGTTTTCACGGATCGCCCGGTGACGGGCTGGCCGGCCGCGGGCACCACTTCCTTCGGCGCCTGGCGGGTGGCCCCGGGTACCGCGGTGATGCAG
Organism: Streptomyces sp. HPF1205; assembly: GCF_020400825.1. Lineage (GTDB taxonomy): Bacteria > Actinomycetota > Actinomycetes > Streptomycetales > Streptomycetaceae > Actinacidiphila. Next base: position 15,898 of record NZ_JAINVH010000002.1, on the reverse strand, counting down.
TTCGAAACCATGGACCCGCAGTGGACCGCGGGACTGCTGGACACGGACACCGCGTCGCTGACCGTGTCGGGTCCCGAGGACAACGCGCCCCTGCTCAACCATGATCTGTTCGGTTGGGGAGCCGATGGAGCAGTGGAGCTGCGCCCGCGCAGCGATCCGCAGTCGGCACCGCGCAAACTGAGCCTGCCCGGACCTGCGGGTGACAGCAAGATCCTGGTCCTCACGGACTCCGTCCTTCTCGAAGAGGACTTCACGAGCGACCAAGCGCACGGCACGCTCTACTCCGTGCCTCTGGACGGCGGGCCGGCGACCGTCCTGCTGCAGGATGCGGGAACGTTGCGTACGAGCGCGGATCACGGTGCTCTGGTCGCAGGCGTCGACGACACCGGCGCCAAGGTCGCCTACAAAGTGCCGGCGGCAGGCGGCGCGCCGACCGTCGTGTACCGCTATCCGACCCACCAACCGGAGCACATCGGCCTCTCCGTCGCGAGGGGCATTGTCTCGCGGGCCGAGACCGGGCCCGATACCTCGGTCACGGCCTACGTCAGCGGAACCGAGGTAGGGGGCGGAGCGGCGCCGACGCTCGGGCTCACGCTCGATGACGGGACCGTGTCGGACGCCGGTATGCCTCGCTGCGACGGTGGGCTGCGCTGCCTGGCTCTCGCTGACAGCGATGACGGCACGAGTGACTCCTCGGCCTGGGTGTCGCGCACGAAGACCGGGGACGACGACGTCCACGGGCGGCGGGCCAGCATCGTGATCCCGGGTTCCCACGGCGGTCGGATCGTCTCGGGGAGCGGTGCCCGTTTGCTGTTCGACGGCTCGGACGGCGAGCAGTACGTCCTCGACGTCACGTCGTCGCAGATACTCTCCACCCGCTCAGCCACGACAGCCGCGCTGTGGGGCGACACGCTGTGGTCGGCCACGGCCACACCCGGCGTGTTCACGGCCGCCGACGCGAAGACCGGCAGGGTGACGAGTACGGTCGCGACAGACGCGCCCTGCGTGCCCGACGAGATCCAGGTGCTCGGGCGGTGGCTGTACTGGTCGTGCGGCGGCAACGGTCCGGCCGGGGTCTGGGACGGCGTGTCGCACAAGTCGGTCTCCGTCCCCGCGGGTCATGCCCTGCTCGGTGACGGCTATGTGCTGCGGCACTCCGGCGACCAGTTGGTGCTGACCGATGTGCACACCGGATCGGCCGCGCCGGACCGGGTGGTGGCGGCCTTGCCGGCCGGCTCGTACTCCGACGACCGGGACATGACCTGGGCCCTTGACAAGTATGGCGACTTCCTGGCGTATACCGATCCACAGGGCACCACGCACGTGCTGCCGTCGGGTGTGGCACCGTCTCCGATCGGCGTTCTCAGCAGCCAAGTGAGCGCATTGGCAGGAGTGTCCTCCAGCGGATGCGGGTGGCGGCCGGAGTGGACGCTGACCCGGCCGGCGACGTCCTGGCGGGTGGACCTGCGGCAGAAGGGCTCCACGACGGTCGTCAAGTCGTTCTCCGGCGGGGCGACTTCGCGGGCGGCCGGCCTGTGCTGGGACGGCCGCGACAGCCGGGAGCTGCTGACCCCCGACGGCGACTACACCTGGACGCTCACGCTGACGCCGGCGGACCGCCGAGGCGGTACGAGTAGTGTCACGGGCACGGTGAAGCTGTCCGGGGGCCCGGAGGCCCCCCGCGACTACACCGGTGACGACATCGGTGACCTGCTGGCCCTGACGTCCCATGGCGGCATTGACGTCCGCCCGGGTACCGGCACCGGATCGGTGGGCCCTGCCACGCTCAAGGCCACCGGCTGGCCCTCAGGTTCGACCATCGTGCCGATCGACGACCTCAGCGGCGACAAGGTCAACGACCTGCTGGTGCGCGATGCCTCCGGCCGTCTGACGCGCTACGACGGCGCCAAGGGCTTGCCGCTCAGCCCGGCGTCGCCCTCCCACCTGATCGGCGGGGGCTGGAACATCTACAACCTGCTGACGTCGCCCGGCGACGCCGATGGTGACGGTCTCCCCGACCTGATAGCCCGCGACACCTCGGGCACCCTCTACCTCTACAGGGGAACAGCGTCCGGCGTGTTCGCCCCGCGGACCACAATGGGTTACGGCTACCAGATCTACGACATGATCGTCGGTGTGCACTCCATGGAAGCGGGCCTGCCGCAGTGGGGCTCCCTCCTCGCGCGGGACAAGTCCGGCGTGCTGTGGGAGTACCAGTGCAACGAGAAAGGCCGCATGAACGCCCGCCTGCGCATCGGCGCCGGCTGGAACGTCTACAACTCCCTCGTTGGAGTGGGCGATCTCAACCACGACGGCAACAACGACCTCATCGCCCGCGACAAGAACGGCGGCCTGTGGCGCTACAACGGCCTCGGCAACCGCCGATTCGCACCACGTGTGCAGGTCGGTCGAGGGTGGCAGATCTACAAGTCCCTGGTCTGACACCTGCCGAGTCAAGGATTCAACGGTGCCGGGAGCGACGTGCACGCGGGCCGCAGCTCAGAGCGCCTTGCCTGGGCCATCGGCTCCCGGTCACCGAGGGTGGGGTCGGCGAGGCGCGGATCCGCTGGAGCGTGTCCCGTAGGACCGGGACGGGCAGCGAAGGGTGCGCCGCCGTCTTCGACGTCGCCGGCCCGCTCGGTGGGGGCCGCCTCGCTCCGGCAGGTTCGCCTCCTGCAACGCAATGGGACGGTGGGCGAGAAGGGCGGCTGCCCTACTGCCAGGGAAGGGTGGGAGCGCGGCCACCATGGTCGGCAGTGGCCTGCGCTGCTCCCTGTCGATCTGTTCGGTTCGACACGCCGAGGCAGACGGCGCACGGTAGTTTCCTCCCAGCGAGGAGGGGAGAACTCGGTGGTCTTGCGCTCGACAGCGACGCGGTTCGCGCGCTTACGCCGTGTGCTCGTGGGCCTGCTGGGGGCGGGTTCCTTGGGGACGGGGGTGTGCGCGGTCTTCGTGACCGGGAACGGGACGGGTACGGGGGCGTTGGTCGGTCTCGGTGGTGTGCTGCTGGTTCTCGCGCTGTTCGAGGATCGTCTGGAGAGTTTTGAGTTCGGGGGAGCCAAGCTCAGGCTTCGTGCGGCGGCCGCGGATACGTACGCGCTCGCGGAGGAGGCGGAACGGCGGGGGGACAGTGCCACCGCGCGTCGTTTGCGTGAGCAGGCGCGGGCCCTGCTGGGTGTGGCCGAGCCCGCGGCGGCCGAGTACCGGAGGCTGCGCGACTCGATGGCTCCCGGCCCGGAGCGCACCCGGGTGCTGGAGGAGCTGGTCGCTCGCACCCGCCGTCAGGCGGAACGGGAGTCGTTCGAGCCGGCGGAGGTTCTGCGTTGGCTGCGGGAGGGGAACGAGGAGAAGCGCATCACCGCCTTGGTTCTGATGCGTGCCAAGCGTGAGTTGCGGGACTTCGAGACGGTCCTCGACGCGATCGGACACTCTCACAGTGCTTTCGAGCAGTACCACGCGATGCTGCTCGCGGCAGAAATGATCGATGACCTCGACCCCCGGCAGCTCAGGCGGCTTGCCGAAACGGTCACCTCGCAGCGCGGGCACAGGTTCGACCCCGGGGCGGACCGCTGGGCTCTGAGTGAGGAGATCCTCCGGAAGGCCACCGCCCGGTCGAGCGACGCCGAAGCCAGGGACGACTCGGCAAGGTGACGTGGCCATGGCTTCAGCGTTCGGCACGGTGAGGCCCGCGTCGACGGCGGCCGGGTCGAGCCCAAGGCCGTTTGCGAAAGCACGGTGGCGCTGCCAACCCGGGTACGGGCCCACGTGCACCAACGAGCTTTGTCAGCCGCCCGTGGTCAACCTTTGGTCAGCCCGGCGCGGCCACGGGCTCGCCACCCAGCTTTTCCGCTGATCAGACCGCGTGCGCCTCCGTCGCGCGAGTCGGCCTTGAAAACCGTCGTGGCAGCGATGTCACCGTGGGTTCAAATCCCACAGCCTCCGCGCAGGTAGCAGTAAGAGCAGGTCAGAGCGGGTGTCCCTCCGAGAGGGGCACCCGCTCTGTGCGTGAGGTGTCTCACGATTGACCACCGTTGACCAGGGCGCGCGGCCAACCTGCGGCCAGACCGCCGCGACGTGATCGGGGGCAGTGACCGAGGCGTGAAAAATCCCTGCGCTGAAGTTGCGTGCGTTCGTAGGCTGCCGTGGTGACGTGGAACGAGAGCTCAGGCACAGTCAGCAAAGCCTTCGACGAGTGGAAGCACGCTGAGGCTGACATCCGAGCTTTCCTACGGCTGTCTACGGCTTGGTCTGAGACTGGTTATGAAAAATCTTGGACTGAGGCGGAGCGGTCACTAGCGGAGATCTTCGACCCGGACCGCCATGAAGGCGACGAGCACGTGGATATCAGGGCCGTGTGGGTCCCGGACCCGGAAGCCGTGCAGTCGGATGCTGTCCGTGTCGATGTCGTCCGGCTCGGGGTGGCCCTCCAGTACGAAGCCGCAGAGCGCGCGCAGCGCGTCTTCGCCCAGTTCCAAGGGGTGGAACGGCAGTGGGTACGGCTCTTCGTCCTCGTCCGGCCAAGGGATGATGTCGGCCGGGCGGTCTCCAGCCCAGTAGGGCAGCTCGAAGGGGAGTGGTTCGCCGATGTTCTCGATGATGCCGCTGTCCGGGGACAGGCTCAGCGAGCGGACGAGTCGGCCGTCCTCCCACACGGCGAACGCGAGCCAGTCCACGACGCTGTGCATGGCGTGCAGAACGAGCCGCCGGCCGACGCTCGACGCTACGAGGTGTTCCGGGAGCTGGGAGGGAAAGTCGATCATCACCCTCTGGTCGCCGATGACCTCGATGCCGGGCCAGCTCGCCGCGTACGCCGTCCCCTCCGGGGGGTATACGCCGTCCCAGAGAGTCGAGCCTGCGATCTCCTCTATCTCGCAGCCCGGGTAGAGCAGCCGCATCATGCCGGCCGTGCGTGCGAGGTCCGCTGTGCCCGCTTCTCGCAGCAGCCCAGGTACCTCGCCGTCGGCGTACACCAGAAAGCCCGTCTTGGCTCCCAAAGCCCCTCCCCAGGGTGTGGCCTTCATCGGCGGGTGCACAGTAGCCGCCCCCACTGACAAAGCGAGATGACGAAGCCGCTGTGGCTCGGGCCCGGCTGCGGGCGGAAGCCGCCACCGAGGAGACCCGCCTTGCGGCCGTGACGCAGGCTGGGGCGCGCGTCGCACGGGTGCAGGCTGCCACCGCCGCCACGTTGTCCGAAGCATGATCGACGCTGGAGAAGGTCCGCGCGGGTGAGGACACCGCACGTGCCCTGACCAGCGTGACGGGCCGCGTCACACCCGTGTGGGGCCCGGTCGACACCGCGCCCGCGCTGGAGGCACCCGCGCTGACGGATGCGGACTTGGACCGCATCGTCACCGCGCTTCTGGCCGAGCAGGCGCCCCCGCCGTCGTACCAGGAACTGGCCGTGCGTTTCCGCGCTGCCAGTCACACCGCCGCCGAGGTCCGGTTGCGGGCTGCGTGGAAGCGCGTCATTGCCGAACCACCACCGGTTGGCCCCCCCACCCCTCCGATCGGTCACCCCTCATTCGAAAGGCCACCTCGTCATGACCGACGTGTTGCTCCGTCAGCACATCGCGCGGGAAGGGGTCGTCACAGACGGTCGGCTGTTCCGTGCGGCCCGGGGCGGACCCGTCCGGTCACAGGAGTACGGGGCGGTGTGGAAGGAAGCGCGACGGCGCGCACTCACCCCGGCACAGGTCGCCTCGCCTCTGGCGTCGATCCCGTACGACCTGCGGCATGCCTGCGTCTCGTTCTGGCTGCGCTCCGGAGTCAGCCTCGCCGAGACCGCGCGCAGGGCAGGCCAGAGCATCGCAGTACTGCAGCGGTACTACGCCAAGGTGCTGGACAGCGAAGAAACGTGTATGAACGACTTGATCGACCAGGGCTTCGCCCAACACGAGGACAGCGGATATTTGAGTCCGGGGGACCCTAGCTGATCAACCGTAAGCTAGTCGGCAGGCACGAGCTCGACACACTTTGCGCGGTAGAGCTCCTCCGCAGGAAGTGTCCCCTTGTTCCACCTCAGCGCCCACACGGGCCGGTCTGCCTCGCGGACAACAGCGCCTAGTTCGTCGAGAAGCCGCAGAACCCTCGCCTCGCCTAGCATCACCTTGCCGCCGACGTACGATCGCTCATAGTCCTGCATCGTTGCTTCAAGGCTTTCGTCACGGAAGCGACGCCACGACTGCTCATGGCGCAGCTCCCCCCGCTGATGGGTGAGCAGGTGGCGGAGAGCTCTTATCTCCTCCACTCCGTTTGTGTCGACGGTAGTGCCGAGGATCTTGTGAGCGCAGGCCAGCAAGGACCACGGAGGCGACTCCTGGTTCTTGTTGGTCTTCAGCCGCAGACGCATTCTCTGGCCTTCGGGCCCGAAGCGGAGGTGCTCAAAGGTCTCCTGGAGAGCACTCTCCATGTAGACCTCGAAGGCCGTAACGCCATCTTTCAAGGCCGCTGCCTCAAGCATCCACAAGTACTCGGCGGGCCAGAGTCCAGACACACTGTGGTGGAACATACCCGCGGAGCGGGAAGCGGCGCTGCAGAAGGCCGTGGAAGCCATGGGCCCACCGCGCTTCTTCTCTCGGGGCCCTGACGGCTCACTCATCGAGCGCGATGGCCTCTAGCTCGGGCTGCTGCTCCTCCCACTGCGCTGATTATCCGCAGGTGTCCGCGCTCGCCCGCCCTCGGGCACACCTGCTTGCTCCTGCTCGCCGTGCCCGCGAGGCCGTCGCCTGCCCGTACCGTCAGGGCAGTAGCGGTCATCGGGCTGTTCCCGAGCTGGTGGACCAGCCGTGGACCATCGGCCGACCGTTCACGCCCCCATGCCACCCCCGCCGCAGGTCAGACCACCCCTCGGCCACTGCCGGGTGTCCCGTCTTGAAAACCGTCGTGGCAGCGATGTCACCGTGGGTTCAAATCCCACAGCCTCCGCGGTAGAGGTACGGGAAACGGCCCCTGACCAGGCGATTCGGTCAGGGGCCGTTGGCGTGTGCGGTGTCGGGTAGTGACCGGGGTTCCCCGCGGTTCCCCGGTGGATCGGGCACGGATGGGGCACGACCGCGCTGGGCCGTTACGCCTGGTGAATGTGCGGTTGTGCGTTTCCTACTCTCCTGCGCGCACTTGTGCGCTCCGGCTTCGAGACTCACCGTCTAAGCAGGCACCTATGACGTCCGGCATGTGGGGGAAGGGCGGTGGGACTGTGGCACCGGTGACGCCGTGGGCCCGGAAGATGTTCGGTGACCAGGCCGAGGAGTTGATGAGAGCTATTCCCACGTGCCTTACCCGAGCGCATGAGCGAGCGCGAAGCGGTCACCAAGGTGTCCACACTCAGACACTTGAGGCGTACGGCCATGGTCTCCATGCGGTGCAGTACGAGGAGTTGGCCGCCAGTCTTGAACTCTTCCCCGACGCATCCGCTGTACGCCTTCAGGGTCGGACGGTCATGATCATCGCGGGGCACGTCATCTATCCGATACGTTATGCGAAGACCGACGTACCCGTCACGGCTGCGCGGCTCCGACGAGCCACCGGCCTCCGCGCAGACCTCATCCGTTATCACGGCCCTGAACCGATGCAAGGGGAACTCGACCTGGGTCTCCCCGAGGTGGATGAGCAGGACGTACACCGCGACCTCAGCCACCTTCCTTCGGATGTCGGGCTGGTTCTGGTTGCGTATGCCTGCGCGATGGACCGCGGCGTGATGAGGCTCGAATGGGGCTCGGCCGAGTTGCGCACTGAAGATCATTACTTGATCTGGCATCACCACGAACCACTGAGCCTGCCCGATCAGATGCCGAACAAGTGAACAGGGGTCCCGCTGACCTGGGGCCTTACGAACGATCAACGCTGTGATCTGCGGCTGAGCCGTCAACGGTTGTCAGCGTTGGTCATCGTTGTGCGGTCTCAGACGGCCCGGAGACGACCCGAGTGCTTGACAGTCTTCGACCAGATCTGCCGAATAGCCGCCTGTAGAAGCAGTGCTGGCGAGAATGAGCGTCATGGATGCGGGGCTGGCCGCAGTGCTGGGTGCCGCGGTGGGTGCGGTGGGGACGGGCGAGCTGCGATCGTTGCGGCGTTGCTGGCGCGATCTCAAACGCGAATGCAGATCGTCGCAGAACATCCATGTGGGGGGTGCCCCTCTCTCCTTCGTCGAGCTCCGGGGAGGATGCGGGTCATGACGCGAGGGGCTCAGGGGCGGGATCGGGCGGGCCGGACGGCGGCGCACTATGCCGCTTTGAACGGTGATGTTGATTGTTTGCGTGGGCTTGCGGTGAGCGGGGTGGATCTGGACGCTGCAGACAGTGCCGGGTGGACGCCGCTGCATTTCGCCGCGCAGGCCCAGAACGCGCAGGCCGCCGAGGCTCTTCTAGCCGCTGGGGCAGCGGTGGATGTGCCTGACCGGTATGGCAATACCGCCCTGTGGACGGCGGTATTCAACTTTCGCGAGGAGGGCGCGATCCTGCGTGTGCTGCTGGAGGCGGGGGCCGATCCGGAGCGGGAGAACGCGCACGGGGTGAGCCCGCGCGGTCTGGCCGACAAGATCGCCAACTATGACGTCGCGGCCCACTTGCCGGACGTGAAAGGTTCTTCCTCGTAGGGTCTGCTTGCCTCGCGCCCCAGGTCAGGCCGCCTCTGCGGGTCGTGATTCGTGGAAGGTGCTGGATCTTCATGCACAGCCTGTTGCCTGTACGGATCAGGCTCGGGGCTCAGGTGCCGCACGGCCGCGTAGGGGTGCCTCAGGTAGCGTCCGCGGAGGCGGGTGAAGGCGGTCGGGTTGGGGCGGTGCGAGAGGAACTCCTTGATCTGTTGCGCGCATTGGCGTGGGCTTGCCGTGCTGGTGTCGCACTCCAGGTCGTAGTCGCCGTGCTCGTGGACCAGGTGGTATTGGTGCGCCGCAAGGCCTGGTGGGCGGTCGCCCCGGGCCAGCTCGCGGCGGGTCAGTTCGTCGAGCGGGCAGTGGACGCCGACGAAGAGTACGTCCTCGGGCCGCAGCACCGTCAGGCAGTCGAGCAGTCGCCACGGCTCGCTCAGCACATGGTCGACCACGATGTCGTTGCCTGCCTCGGCCATGGCCGCGATCGAGCGGTGGAAGCCCATCCTGGTCCGCCGCAGCGCTTCTTCGAGTTCCTCGGCCCCGAGTTCCCGCTTGCTGCGCATCGCGTTGAAGCCGTCGACCGCCAGGTGGAAGAAGACGCCGTCATCGAGAATTTCCAGAAGCTCCCGGGCGATGCTCGACTTCCCCGAGCTGGAGGTGCCGTTGAGGAAGATGATGCGACCAGATGCCATAACGGCATGATCCCAGGTCGCCGGAGCCGCGCTCAGGGGATCTTGGCGAGCGGCGGCCGCAGGCGGCCGCCGGTCCGAACGTACGGCCTGATCGAGCCGGTGGGACCTGGCGCGGAGACGACTGCGGCCATCAGTGATCACCGTGAGTTGTGTGGACTGACGATGAAGCTTGTGAGCCACCGCCGCATTTCAGAGGGGTGCTCGCGTTGTTCTGACGGCGGCGCCCAGAAGGACCCGCAACCACCAGCCGACACGCCGATCTCACCTGAAGTGCTCATCGGCCCTCTTCCGGCGCTGACCGCCGGTCGGCGAGGCGATCCTGGTCGGCGGCGTTACCGGCACGCGCCTCGGTGCGGTGACCCCGTGCCAGGTGGTCCCGGACAATCAACTCGACAGCGTCCTGAGCGCTCCTGACGCCGGCCAGCAGCATGACCTCGATGGCCAAATCGCTGTCCAGGCTGATGGTGACCTTCGCCATGACACCTCCTGAAGGGCTCCCGCGGAGCCTGTCCAAGCGGCTGACGGTCGGCGATGGGTAGGTTGCCGCACCTGGGAAAGAGGGACGGAGCCAGAAATCCGACCGGTCGCAAACGGCTCATTCCGTAACGAGTTCTTACCGATCTTCAAAGGGCGGTGTCGGCGGGGCTGACGGTCCATGATCCCTGCGGTGTGCCGACTTCATGGGGTATGCGCAAGGAGGCGGGCTGACGGCCGAGCGGCGGGTCTTCCGCGAGAGGTTGAGGATGGAGGCGGCCGAGCGGTTCGCCCAGGGCGAGGAGAGCACGGTCATCGCGCATGACCTGCTGGTCGGCGTCCGGTCGGTACTGCGCTGGCGCAAGGCCTGGTCGCAGGGCGCCGCTGGGGCCCTGGCCTCGAAGGGGCCGGCGTCGTTGCCGCTGCTCAGTGACGAGCTGTTCGCCGTGCTGGAGCAGGAGCTGGCCAAGGGGCCGGTGGCACACGGCTGGCCGGACCAGACCTGGGCCCTGTCACGGATCAAGACCCTGATCGGGCGCCGGTTCCACAAGAGCTGCACCATCCAGGGCGTCGCCGCGCTGCTGAAACGGCATGGCGGAGCTGTCAGGCGCCCGCCGGCCGGGCGATGGAGCGCGGCGACGCGGCGGTGGCCGGCTGGGTGAAGGAGACATGGCCCGACGTGGAAGGACCGTGGCGGCGCTCGGGGCCTGGCTGGTCTTCGAAGACGAGGCCGGCTTCTCGATGACGCCGCCGATCACCCGCACGTGGTCCCGCCGCGGCCACACCCCGGTCGTCCGCGTCAGGTGCCGCTCCCGCCGCCGCTTATCGGTAGCCGCCTTGGCCTGCCACAAAGCGGGTGAGCCGAGGCTGGTTCACCCGCGAGTACGGCCTGCTCTACCGGAAGTGGCCGGGCCAGGCGACGGCCCAGGCCGGCCACACCGATACTGCTGAACGGGACGCCCGCATGGGAGTGGTGGAGCCCGTGTGCGCTCGATCTCGCACGCGGGGTGGGCCTATCCCGGCGCGCTACGGGGATTCGACGGGTGATGGCGCAGGCTGTATGTCTTGAACCGGGGAACGGGTCCGGCAGACGGCGCCCGATGAAGGTCACCAGTTGCGGTCTCGCGTTCGGCACCGTCGGATGAGATCCGTGGTGGAGACGCCGGGGGTGTATTTCACGAGCCGCAGTTTGCCGACGGCTGCCACCGGGCCGAAGACCTCTTCGACGGCTTCCGGTGGGAGGTCGTCCCCGTGCACGACGACCGCGATGTCGTGCTCGTCCAGGAACTCGGCCGTGAGCCGGTACGGGGCGTCCGGTATCACCGCGTCGACGTACCGGCACGCCTCGATCACGGTGACCCGCTCGCCCAGGGTCATGATGGGCTTCCGTTTGTACTGGGCCACGACCTCGTCCGAGAGCACGCCGACGATCAGCCGCTCTCCAAAGGCGCGCGCGGCTTTGAGCAGCGCCACGTGTCCAGGGTGGAACAGGTCTCCCGCCATGTCGACGTAGACGTTCCCCTTCTTGCCCGGCTCGTTCCGGTCGGCCACGGCTTTCGCCCCTTTGCAGCGTCAAGCCGACCGAGTTTGCAGTGATCGTCCGTGGCTGTCAACCCTGTCCGAGGACACGGCTACAGGTGGTCTCCAGGGGGCCGCGTCGTAACTGATCACGAACACCGGCCGACTGGTCGTCGACGGCCACATTCCCTGCCCGACCCGGCATGACGACGCGCAGCGGACCAGCCGTGGACCCGCAATTCGCCCGCCCGCTCCGTCTGTGCCGCGTCGGCTCTCCGCGACCACCTCCAAGGGCGCGGACCGGCTTCCGGCAGAACTGGGGACGGAGATCGGCTGGGGAGGACGCCCGCCGCAGCGGTGCTGTCATTGCTCTGGGCTATGGTTACCGGTGCTCCGGGAGGGGTTCCCGGGGTGGGGAGGGAACTGATGCGTTCGTTGAAGGGGGCGGTGTTCGCTGCCACCGCCGTCGCCGCGCTCTCGCTGGCCGCTTGTGGCCCCTTGGGCAGTGGTACGGCGAAGGGGAGCGGCCCGGCGGGTGCGCCGAGTGCGGCGGCCGGCGGCCACGGCACCGTGGTCCAGGCCGTGCAGGCACTGGATCTGGTGCGGGCGGACACCGGCAAGGTGCATTCGGCGACCGGTGAGATCACCATGCGCGTGGGTACGACGATGAGTGCCACGGCCAAGGGCGACATCGACTGGTCGCGGGGCCTGGAGGGCCAGTTGACCATGAACGTCACCGGCGGAAAGGCGGCACAGGCGATCCGCGGGGCTACGGGGCAGAGCACGGTGGTGGCCCGGTACCTGCCCGGCGCGTACTACGCGAACATGGGGCAGAAGGCTGCGGGTCTCCTGGGCGGAAAGCACTGGATCAGGTACGGGTACGCGGACCTGGCGCGTATCACCGGCCAGTCCGGGACCGCGATCCAGGACGCTTTCCAGAGCGACAACCCGGTCCGCTCGGTCGACCTCGCGTTGGCCTCGGGGGACCTTCGGCAGGTGGGCACCGAGACGGTACGGGGTGTGCCGGCCACGCACTACCGGGGGACGGTGGACGTGATGGCCCTCGCCCGCCAGGACCACCCCCACCTGAGTGCCTCGGATCTGGCCGGTGTCCGCGCGATGCTGCGGAAGAAGGGCGTCACCAGCGAGCGGGTCGACCTGTGGGTGACGGCCGACCACCTGCCCGTGAAGGTCGTTACTCACGCCCGCACCAAGAAGGGCGACCTGGACACCACCGTGTACTACTCGCACTTCGGTGTGGCCGTTCACGTCCAGGCGCCGCCCGCTTCGGACTGCGTGAACTTCACCGACCTGGCGGGAAGCACCCCGACCAAGGCCTGAGCAGGGGCGAGGGCCGCCTGCCGAGGGGGGATGACCATGCCCAGGGGTCGGGTCCGGCGTACCGTGGCCGCCGTGGCGGCCGGAGGATTGCTGTCGGCAGCGGCCGCTTGTGGTGGGGCACGGGGTGGTGCGGGAGATGGGAAGCCGACCGGGCCCAGCGCGTCCCGGTCGGCCGCCGCCGTGGCGACAGGCCCTTCGGGCGCGGCCACCGCGCTGCAGTTGGCCGTATGGGCCGCCAACGCGAAGGGCTCGGCGAAGGCGGCTGGGGTGGTGCACGACGGCGTCTACGGCACCGACCGGCTCAAGGGCTCGCAGACCTGGGTGGACGAGGTGGGCGCGGATGTCACGTTCACGTTCACCGACGGGCCGGTTCTGCAGTCCATGCGCAGCAGTGGCCAGGGCGACGTCGGGCTGGCGCGGTCGCTGCCCGAGGCGTTCTACACCGGCTCTCCCGTCCTGACCCCGTCGCTTCGGGGCAGGCACTGGGGTGAGTACACCCCGGCCGACCTCGCCGGGCGCGCGGGCGAGCCGAACCGCCATGGGGTCGTGCTGCTCAAGGAGCAGGTCGAAGCGAGCGATCCGATGTTCGCCGTAGGCGCGCTGCTGACATCGGCCGACGTCCACCGGGTGGGTACCCGTACCGAGCAGGACCGGGTGCTCACCGGCTACCGCGGCACCGTGTCGGCCGCGCACGTGGCGAAGGCCGTCGCGGCGGGCGGGCCGGGTAGCGGAGTGCTGCCCTGGCTGAAGGAGTCCGGCACGCGAGTCGGTACTTTCGAGGTGTGGCTCGGCCCTGATCACCTGCCCTACCAGGCCTCCATACGCGGCGACTTCTCCGACGGCGCCTTCCTCGCGACGTTCACCTGGTCGGACTACGGTGCTCCCGTGCGCGTCACGGCGCCGCCGGCCTCCGACACATGGACCGCCGCCGACGTGGCGCGGCTGCGCGCAAAAGCGGCTGGCTGAACGAGACGAAGCGCTGCGGCCGGAAGTCGTCGAGCACGATCTTGAGCACATCGTCGGCATCGCGGACTGGACCTCGGCCCTCGGCGACGCGACGGTCGCCGCGGCGATGCTGGAACGCCTCCTCGCCCGCGCGCAGACGCCGAAGTGTCTCTGCCCCCGCGGCACGTGAGGGCCGAGCCTCCTCAGACCACACCCCGAGATCAAGGCTCACGACGTCCCCCCCGCAACGAGCACCGGCCTCAGACGGGTGGCGACCCTACGGGACCGCTCCGACAACCGGCTCTCCGCTCCCCAACCTCCCCAGAGCGTTTGCCGCCGGCGAGGAACTCGTACGAGGTGCGGACGCACAAGTCGCCCTCGGCGAGGCCCAGTCGGGCCGCGATGTCGGCGGGGGCCGGAGATCTCGGCCCAGGTGCGGGCGCGGTCGGCGGTGAGACGTGCGCGGTCGTGGGAGCCGATCTTGACCAGGACGGCGGTGGTGAGGCTGTACACGGTGGACAGCCGTGCCTGGTCCGGGCTCGTGCGGGTCGCGGCGGCGGAATGGGCGTCGGCGATGAGGCCGGGCGGAGTGGAGATGAGCGGCGGCCCGAGTGACCCCGGCCGGACGAGCGATCTCGTCGCCGGTGACGAGAGGACGGGCGGGCCGGGAGTGCGGCGACTGGCGTCCGGGCCGGCGGCGCCTCACCCCGTATGACCAGAACGTCGAGGTGGCCCCGGCCCGAGGGCTGGATTCGCGACGCGCCGCCCGGAAGGTGTCCGGGCGGCGCGTCGCATTGACCCCGATGGGAAGGCTCGAACAGGCTCAGTTGGAGAAGTACAGGTACTTCCAGGCCCCGTATGTCGTCGTGTTGACGTAGTCGCCGGACGACGTGTCTATGTACGCCGCCCTGATCCGGGCCCTGATGCCGGACTCCCCCGGCGCCCCGAGGTCGACGACCGACCTTCCGGTCCTACTGAGCAGGAAGTACTCGGAGTCCGTCGCGTACCACCTGCCGGCGTAGTAGATCTCCAGATCCAGGCGCTGGGCGCGGCGCGGGTAGGCCGTCATGACCGTCGTCACGTACGGAGCGGTCGACTTGTGGAACCAGTAGTACGACCTCGAGCCGATCCTGCCGGTCTTGTAGTACCTGCTGATGCCGGTCGAGATCGCGACCCGCGTGTACGCGGTCCCCTTCACCGTCCGCGGGGCGCTGCGGGCGTCCCCCTTGTAGACGACGGTGATGGCCGTGTCCCGCACCAGTTGTACGGTCGTGCTGATGTAGCCCCGGGAATTGACCGTCCCCGTACGCACGAGCTTGTTGGGCTTGTCCCCGCCGTAGGGGTCGGCCCAGATCTCGACCGTGCGGTTCCTGTAGGTGGCCCCGAGGTGCGCGGTGAAGGTCACCTTGGTGTTGTAGTTGTAGACCTTCCCGGTGTTGTTGACGGTGAGCGTCGTCGCGGTGCGGGAGACCGCCACGTTGCGGGACGCGCTGACCGCCGTGTGCGTGGCGTCGCCCGCGTAGGAGAGCTTGTACGTCACCGTGCCGCCCGCCGGCGGGGTGTCGCTGAACGCGAACGTCCCGTCCGCCTTGGGGTGGACGGCCGCCAGCGCCTTGCCCTTGGGGCTCTCCAGGTCCACGCGCAGGACCTGGAGGGTGGCGCCGGAACTCACCGGCACCGTCGCCGACAGCTTCCCCTTCACGGTGAGGGCCTTGCCGCGGGTGGCGGTCGCGGGGGCGCTCAGTGTCAGGGTCGGGACGTTCTTCGTCGGGTCGGTGAGCACCTTGAGGGTGTAGGTGCTGCCGTTCCCCACGAGCGCGAAGATCCGGGAGTAGTCCGGGGCCCATGTCAGCGCGGCGGCTCCGGTGCCTCCGACGGCGTACTTGTGCAGCGGCTGGGTGGCGTTCGGCTTGTACACCATCACATTGGTGCCGGACGCCTGGGCGACCAGTCCGTTCGCGGCGATGTCGGCGCGTTCACCGGCCGGGTAGGCCCCCGCGGCAGTGAACTTGCCACCCGAGTAGCCGTCCCGCTGCGTACCGTTCACCAGTACCTGCGGGGTGCTGCCGGGCACCAGGTCGATGTCCGAGATACCGGAGTTCAGGGTGTAGTCGCCGAAGTACCACGCGGTCGACTGCGGAGTGCCGGTGGAGACGTCGACCACCGACATCGAGTCCGTGGAGATGCCGGTCTCTCCGATGGCCAGGACGCCGGGGTTCGACGGGTTGGTGTCGAGTATTCCCGGCCCCCAGATGCCCGGCCACGGCCCCGGGAACTGCCCGAGCGTCACCGGGTTCGCCGGGGGCGGGGTCGGGGTGGTGGTCGGTGTGTCCGTCGGTGT
>NZ_JAINVH010000019.1 GCF_020400825.1 Streptomyces sp. HPF1205 | reverse complement strand
GCTGAAGCCGCGGATCGTGATCATGACGGACATCACGTCGGCGAACTGGGAACCGGACGACATGGAGTCGCTGATCCACATCCTGGCCAGCGCCGACATGTACGAGATCGACGGGATCATCTCGACGACCGGCTGGAGTCTGGACGGCAGCAGCCCGCTGCAGACCTACCACATCAACGATGTGATCAACGCGTATGCCAAGGACCTGCCGAACCTGATGAAGCGCAGTGGGCAGACCGGGTTCCTGGCCGACGAGACGCATCAGCGGATCGGGTACTGGCCCAGCCCGGACCACCTGCGCAGCCTGGTCAAGGAGGGCCTGGACGTCCGCGGCATGGGAGCGGTCGGCGCCGGCAAGGACTCCGCGGGCAGCAACCAGGTCATCAGCGTGGTCGACCAGGCCGACACCCGTCCGGTGTGGATGACGTTCTGGGGCAGCGGCAACACCCTGGCCCAGGCGCTGTGGCACGTGCAGAACACCCGCTCGGCCGCCGACCTGAACACCTTCATTTCAAAGATCCGCGTGTACGCCATCACCGACCAGGACCGCGGATACACCGGTGAGGGCTACTCCAACAGCTCCCAGTTCTGGATGCGCAAGACCTTCCCGAACCTGTTCTACATCTGGTCCGAGACCGCCTGGGGCGAGTACGGCTCCAAGATCAAGAGCAGCTACTGGTCGCAGTACACCTCCCACATCCAGGGCCGCGGCGCACTGGGCGGGATGTACCCGACGTGGAAGTACATCGTCGAGGGCGACTCTCCCAGCTGGCTGCAGCTGTGGCCCGGCCTGAACGACCCGCAGGACCCCAGCCAGTACGGCTTCGGCGGCCGGTTCGTCTACGGCACCGGCCCGGACGGGCAGACCAAGGCCTACGTCGACAACTCCGGAGACGCCGCCAACCAGAGCCGCGCCGCCGTCGACAACACCCTGCAGGACCAGACGAACAACTTCATCTCCCGCATCGACTGGGCCACCAACGGCTCCGGCAACCGCAACCCCAATGTGGTCGTCAACGGTGACTCCGGCTACGCCCCGCTCACCGTCAACGCCACCGCCGGCAGCACCCTCACCCTCAGTGCCGACGGCACCACCGACCCCGACGGCAACAACGTCGCCTACGGCTGGACCCACGACACCGGATCCGGCTACTCCGGCACCGTCAACCTCACCAACGCGGGCAGCCGCTCGGTGAGCGTACAGATCCCGTCCAACGCCGGGGGCCAGACCATCGACATCGTCCTGCGCGCGGTCGACAACGGCAGCCCCGCGCTCGCCACCTACCGCCGCGTCCTCATCAAGGTCGGCTGACCGCGTACAGCGGACCGAGACGGTCGCCGACGTCGTCGGCGACCGTCGACGCGCGTGGCTGCCGCGGTCGGGCCCGAAACTCGCGAGGCCCTACCCGTTACAGGCTTCGGCCGCTCGGTCAGGCATGGACCTTGACTATCTCTGGGTGATTTGTCCAGTATTGATTACTGATTGTAGTTCCCGTGTCGTTGACGACACGATCCTGAACGCCCGTCGTGCGCTACGGACGGCCGCGCTGCTCGTAACGATTTCGGCAAGGCGCACACTTCCCTGGCCTTCGGTCGCGACCAAGCGGCGCCGCTGTCAACCGTTTCCAGGTCCGGTCCTGCGGTTCGGCGAAACCGCCCCTCGGGTGACCGTGCCGAAGTGATTGACACCCCAGTCACCCCCACTTAACATCGCCGCATGTCTGATCAAGGCCGCATAGAAATGCAAAGCACGGTCGAGCCGACCTACGGCGCCGGCATCTGGCACTTCGCCACGTACGTGGACCGGTACGCCACGGACGGGTACGGCGAACCCCGGACGGTGCTCGACGCGATCAAGCTGGCCGGCAAGGTCCAGGACCTGTCGGTCGTCGACCTGAACTGGCCCTTCCCGCCGGGCGGCATCAGCACCGCCGAGGTGAGGGACGCCCTGGCCGAGGAGGGGCTGCGCCCCATCGCGGTGACGCCGGAGTTCTACACGGGCAGGTTCGCCAAGGGCGGCTTCACCAACCCCGACCCCGCCGTCCGGCGGGAGGCCATCGACCTGGTGGCCGCGAGCGCCGAGGTCGGCCGTGAGCTGGGCGTCGACTACGTCAAGCTGTGGCCCGGCCAGGACGGCTACGACTACCCGTTCCAGGCCGACTACACCGACCTGTGGGAGAAGTCGGTCGGCGCCGTACGGGAGCTCGCCCAGCGGTTCCCGGACATGAGGTTCGCGATCGAGTACAAGCCCCGCGAGCCGCGCAACCGGATGGTCTTCTCCTCCGTCGCCCGCACCCTGCTGGCGATCGAGGACATGGGCGTGGAGAACGTCGGGGTCCTGCTCGACTTCGGGCACTCCCTGTACGGCGGGGAGACACCCGCCGAGGCCGCCCGCATGGCCATCAACCGGAACAAGCTCTTCGCGATCGACGTGAACGACAACTTCCGCGGGTGGGACGACGACATGGTCGTCGGATCGGTCCACCTGATGGAGACCTTCGAGTTCTTCTTCGCGCTGCACGACGCGGACTGGACGGGTGTCTGGCAGCTCGACCAGTTCCCGTTCCGTGAGGACCCCGTGGAGGCCGCCCGGACCGGCATCCGCACCATGCGGGCCTTCCACCGCGCACTGGCCTACCTGGACCGCGAGGAACTCGCTTCCGCGCAGGGCCGCCAGGACGCCCTCGCGGCTCAGCGCATCGCCAAGAGGGCCCTGTACCGGGCACTCGCGGAGAGCGAAACCGACTGAGCGAGCGGTTCGCACACAACGGGGAATCACTACCGGCCGCACCCATGCGCCGGCGTACGCACCTACAAGAGGGTTGTCGTGACAACTGTCCAGGAATCGCATGACGGCTGGGACGCGGGACGTGGCCGATGGTTCACGCTCGGCCGCGTCAGCCTCGTCGCGCTCGCGCTGCTGGTCATCGCGATCGCGGCCACGACCACATACCGCTCGGCAGGCTCCACCACCACCGACGGTCCGGCGGCCTTCGACGCCGCGAAGTACGGGGCGGCCACCTATCGGTCGAAGGTCGTGCCGGCCATCGACAAGCGCGCGGTCGACATCGTCACGCTGCAGCGCGCGATAGCCGCCGACAGCAACGCGGCCGGCGCCCGGTACGGCACACGCGAGGGCACCAGCCCGTACAGCTACGCCGTCAAGCTGACGGGAACCGCCGGCGTGGTGACCAGCGGACTGCTCGCCGTCACCGTGCCCGGCATCGACAAGGCGCGGGTCAGTGTCCAGGTCGGCCCGGCCGTCAACGGCACCTCCCTGCGGGACGCGGCGGGCTTCATCAAGTTCGGCCAGTTCACCAACCAGGTCGACTACGCCGACGCGGGCACCGCGCTGAACAACCAGATGAAGTCCGCGGTGCTGGCCCACCTCGACGCCGCCGCCCTCAAGGGCAAGAAGATCACCGTCGTGGGGGCCATGACTCCGCTGACCGGCGACGTCCTGACGGTGACCCCGGTGTCGATACAGGCGGCGTCATGACGACGGCCGCTGTCGGGGAAGCGCCCGCCGCGCCGGTACTGCGGGCGGTCGAGGTCACCAAGGTCTACGGCGGCACACACGCGCTCAAGGGCGTGTCCCTGGACATCGCCCCCGGCCGCGTCACCGTGCTGTTCGGCGAGAACGGCGCCGGCAAGTCGACACTGATGAAGATCCTCAGCGCCGTCGAGTCGCCGACGACCGGACTGATCGAACTCGACGGCGAGGTGGTCCGCTTCGGCAGCGCCCGGGACGCCGCCGACCGCGGCATCTCGATCATCCACCAGGAACTGAGCCTGTGCGCGAACCTGAGCATCCAGGACAACCTCTTCCTGGGCCGGGAACGCACCCGGCGCGGCGTCGTCGTGGACCGCGCGGCGCAGCGCGAGCTCGCCCGGAAGGTGCTGCGGCGCCTGGACGGGTCGATCGAGGTGTCCACCCCCGTCGGCGAGCTGCGCCTGGGACAGCAGCAGCTCGTGGAGATCGCCCGCGCGCTGCTGCAGAACGCCCGGGTCCTGATCATGGACGAGCCGACCTCGGCGCTCAGCGCCCCGGAGGTCGAGATCCTCTTCAAGGTCATCCGGGAACTGACGGCGGAAGGGGTCGCCGTCGTCTACATCTCCCACCACCTGGAAGAAGCCCTCGACATCGCCGACGACGTGGCCGTGCTGCGTGACGGCTCCATGGTGGCCGCCGCCCGGGCCGACGACGTCGACCTGGCCTGGGTGGTCCGTACGATGGTCGGCCGCGAGCAGGACGGGCTGTTCCCCACCCGGGAGACCGAAACCGGGGCGGTGGCACTGGAGACCGTCGAACTGTCGGTGGCCGACCCCTCGAACCCCGAACGCCTCGCCGTCGACACGGTCTCCCTCAGCGTCCGCGCGGGCGAGACCGTCGGTATCTACGGGCTGATGGGCAGTGGCCGCACCGAACTCCTGGAGTGCCTGGCCGGGCGGCTCCCCGCCGCCGCGGGCAAGGTGTACCTCCACGGCAGCCCGGTGACGGGCAACGTACGACGGCGGATACGGGCGGGCCTGGCGCTCGTCCCCGAGGACCGGCAGCGCGACGGCCTGGTGCAGACCATGTCCGTGGGTCAGAACCTGTCCCTGGCGGCGCTGTCCCGGTTCGTCAGGCGGCTGGTCGTCGCCCGCGCGGACGAGCGTTCCGCCGTCACCTCCATGATCGGCGACGTGACCGTCAAGACCTCCGGACCCGACGCCCCCATCGGCTCGCTCAGCGGAGGCAACCAGCAGAAGGTCGTCATCGGGAAGATGCTGATGACCGGCCCCCGGGTCCTGCTGCTCGACGAGCCGTCGCGCGGCGTCGACGTCGGCGCGAAGGCGGACGTCTTCGCACTGATGGCACGGCAGGCCGAACGCGGCCTGGCCGTCGTGTTCACCACTTCCGAGGCAGAAGAGGCGCTGCACATCCCCGACCGGCTCCTCGTCCTGGTCCGCGGCCGGCTGGTGGCCGACCTGCGCCCCGGCGAGGTCACCCGCGACCGGCTGATGAGTCTCGCCGACGGCGCCGACGGCGCCGAATCCACTGAAAAGGCTCACGATGACTGACACCACAACCGACGACCACGCGGCCATCGAGGCGCAGCGCCGCCGGGCCGCCGTCCAGGCCAGGCGGCTGAAGACCCTCGACTCGATCTTCGAACTGCGGGCGTTCATCGCCCTGGGCGTCCTCATCGTCGTCTTCAGCCTGCTGTCCGGCTCGTTCCTCACCGCCGACAACATGATCACGATGACGAAGCACGTCGCCATCAACGCCGTCCTGGCGCTCGGCATGCTGCTGGTCATCCTCAAGGGCGGCATCGACCTGTCCGTCGGCTCCAGCGTCGGACTGTCCGGCGTCATCGCGGGCGAGCTGCTCAAAGGCGTCCACGTCGGCAGCTTCGTCGCCTACCCGCAGGTGTGGGCCGTGGTCGTCCTGTGCATGGCGATGGGCACCCTGGTCGGCCTGATCAACGGCTTCCTGGTCACCAGGATGAACGTCGCCCCGTTCATCGCCACGCTCGGCATGATGTACGTGGCCCGGGGCGCCGCGCTGCTGATATCCGACGGCACCACGTACCCCAATCTCGCGGGCGACCCCCGCAACCACAACACCGGCTTCGGCTGGATCGGCTCCGGGCGCCCGCTGGGCCTGCCGGTCGCCGTCTGGATCATGATCGTCCTGGCGGCCGTGGTGGCGGTCGTGCTGCGCTCCACACCGTACGGACGCTGGCTGTACGCCACCGGCGGCAACGAACGCGCCGCGGAGCTGACCGGCGTGCCGGTGCAGCGGGTGAAGACGACCGTCTACATGATCTCGGGCGCCTGCGCGGCCCTGTCCGGCATCATCATCGCCTCGGAACTGACCTCCGCGGCCCCGCAGGCCGGTGAGAGCTTCGAACTGAACGCCATCGCGGCCGTCGTCATCGGCGGCGCGGCCCTCACCGGCGGCCGCGGCAACGTCCGCGGCACCCTCGTCGGCGCCTTCGTCATCGGCTTCCTCGCCGACGGCCTGGTCATCGTGGGGGTCTCCACCTTCTGGCAGACGTTCATCAAGGGCGCCGTGATCATCGTCGCGGTCATCCTCGATCAGAGCCAGCAGCGGTTCAAGAAGCGCGGCGTCGCGGCATCCGCGGCGGCCGTCGCCACCGAGCCCGCCGAGAACCAACCGGTCAAGGTCGCCTCGGGCGCCTGAAACGGCCCGCGCCCCCACCGCGGGGCCCGGCGGTCGACCGACCGCCTTCCTCCACCTTCCGCCCGTCCCGGCCGGGGTCACGCCGGAAACCCTTCCGGTCCCCGCGCCCGGTTCGCCATGCCCGAAAACACCCAGGAGGTACCCATGTCCCCTCTCAGAGCACCCGCTTTCCGCGCGACCGCCGCCGCACTGCTGTGCGCCATGACGCTGACGGTGTCCGCCTGCAGCTCGTCCAGCGGCTCGTCGAAGGCCTCGCCGAGCGCCTCGGGCAGCGGGCAGCAGTCCGGCAGCCACGCCAAGAGCAACCTGATCGCCATCATCACCCCCTCTCCTGACAACCCGTTCTTCAAGGCCGAGGCGGACGCCGCGAAGCAGAAGGCGGAAAGCCTGGGCTACCAGACGTCGGTCGCCTCGCACGACGACGACCCCAACAAGCAGAGCGAGCTCATCGACGCCGCCATCTCCCGCAAGGCCGCGGCCATCATCCTCGACAACGCCGGCGCCGACGCCTCGATCGGCGCGGTGCAGAAGGCGACGGACGCCGGCATCCCGGTGTTCCTGATCGACCGCGAGATCAACAAGCTCGGGGTCGCCAAGGCCCAGATCGTCTCGAACAACTCCCAGGGCGCCCAGATCGCCGCCCAGGCGTTCGTGACCGCGATGAAGGAGAAGGGCAACTACGTCGAGCTCACCGGAAAGGAGTCCGACACCAACGCGGGCGTGCGCTCCAAGGGATACGGCGACGTCATCTCCCAGTACCCGGACATGAAGAAGGTGGCGCAGCAGACCGCCAACTGGGACCAGCAGGAGGCCTTCACCAAGATGGAGACCATCCTGCAGAAGAACTCGAACATCCAGGGCGTGATCGCCGGCAACGACACCATGGCGCTCGGAGCCGTCGCCGCCCTGAAGAGCGCGCACAAGACCGGCGTCGTCGTGGTGGGCTTCGACGGCAGCCCCGACGCCATCGCCCAGATCAAGGCGGGCACCATGGTGGCCACCGCCCTCCAGCCGGCCGCCCTGGGCGCTCAGACGGCCGTCGCACAGGCCGACAAGTTCATCAAGACCGGCAGCACCGGCCAGCCGGAGAAGCAGACGATCGACTGCGTGCTGGTGAACAAGGACAACGCCGACAAGTTCAACAACTTCGCGCAGATCTCCTGAACGACCCGGCCCCGGGGAGGCGGCGCGGGAACCCCTCGCCGCCTCCCCGGCCGCACGGATAAACTTCACGCCTATACTGCGGCGCCGGATTGCCGCGGTACGAGAAGACAAGGGTAAGCCGTTGGTCCTCGCGTCGACTCCCAGCGCCGACCATCTGCGGCTGCTGGTGAAAGTGGCCCGGATGTACCACGAGCGCGGAATGCGCCAGCCGGAGATCGCGGCCCACTTGAGCATGTCCCAGCCGCGGGTCTCGCGCCTGCTGAAGGAAGCGGTGGACCGCGACGTCGTGCGCACCGTCGTGGTCTCTCCCGACGGCGTCCACGCCGAACTCGAGGACGCCCTGGTGGAGCAGTACGGCCTGCGGGACGCCGTCGTCGTCGACACCGAGGGTGTGGGCACGGACGTCATCCCCGCGCTGGCCGCGGCGACGGCCACGTACCTCGATGCCACGCTCAAGGGCGGGGACGTCATCGGGATCTCCTCGTGGAGCGCCACCCTGCTGGAATCCGTGAACGTGATGCGCGCCAAGACGACACCGGTCGCCGAGGAGGTCGTGCAGATCGTCGGCGGGTCCGGAAGCCCCGAGGTGCAGCTGCACGCCACCCGCCTGACCAGCAGGCTCGCGGAGCTCACGGGGGCCAGGCCGGTGTTCGCGCCCTCCGCCGCACTGGTCGGCAGCCGGGAGCTGCGGGACCTGCTGTGGCAGGAGCCGGCCGTGGCCGCGGTGGTCAAGGCCTGGTCCAGGCTCACCATGGCACTGGTCGGCATCGGCACCCTGGAGCCCTCACCGCTGCTGCTGCGCTCCGGCAACGCCATCGCGCCCGAGGACCAGCGTCAGCTGGAGACCCTCGGGGCGGTCGGCGACGTCTGCACGCGGTACTTCGACGCCGAGGGCAGGCCCGTCAAGGCCGACTTCGACGACCACATCATCGGGATCTCCCCCGAGCAGCTGCGCGCGGTGGAGCGGCGCATCGGCGTCGCCGGGGGCCAGTCGAAGATCGCCGCGATCCGCGGTGCGGCGCTCGGCGGCTGGATCAACATACTCGTCACCGACGTCGAGGTCGCCCGCGCCCTGGTCAGCCGCGGCTGACCGCCTCCGCGCCCGGCCCGTCCCCTCGGGGCACCACCGGGCGCGGCGGCACGTCACGCGTCGTGGCAGATGTACACCGCGGGGGCGCCCTCGGCCCACGGGATCGGATCGTCGGCGGCTTCACGCCGGCCCTCGGCCAGCAGTTCCCCGCTGCGGGGGTCGACGATCCGGTACGCGCGGGGGATCAGGTCGGCGCCGTCCTGCCGGAACTGCACCGGCCCCCCGTTCTCGCAGTAGCTGACGTACAGCACGCCGGGGACGAGCAGGCCCCGCGGGACGAGGGCCGGCTCCCAGCTGGGCCGCATGTCCGTCAGCGGCAGGCCCGCCAGGATACGGCCGACGAGCCCGACGTACACCGAGCCCTCGTAGTCCAGTGCCTCGCGCCAGCCCGCGCCCGGCCCGGCGAAGAAGGGCTCCTGCCCTTTCTCGTGCGGGTGCAGGAGCCACTGCCACAGGCTTCCGGCGCCGTAGACGACGCCCATGGTCCCGCCGGCGCACAGGTTGCTCCACGCCTCGTGCCCCTGCCACCAGCCCTCGGCCTTGCCGCGGCGCCCGGAGTGCTCGTAGGTGGGTTCGCCGTTGGCGACACCCTTCGCCGGCAGGTTGCGCCACAGGTCGGCGACGCGCTCGGGTACGTGCTCGCCGCGGTGGCCGGTCTGGCACCACTGGAAGTCCAGCCAGTCCGCGTCCTGGTGGGCGCGCGAGGTCGAGTCCGGCTGGTAATGGATGCCGCAGGGCTGCCCGTAGGCGTCCCACTCCTGGATCTCCCGGCCGGCGGCCTCGACCTGCGGTTCCTCGCCCGTACCGTCCGCGCCGACGAGCCAGATCGCCGGGGCGGCGCCGTATCGGGCGACGAGGTAGCGGCAGTAGCGCGCGTACCCCCGCGGCGGGACGACCTTGCCGGCCGCCCGCAGGCCCTTCCAGCCCCAGCCCTGGAAGACCGGCTGCAGCACCGGGACGATCCCGTGCTCGCCGAGGATCGCGAGCAGCCGGTCGAGCCGCTGGAAGTAGACGGGGACGAGGTCGTCGAGGCGGCCGGCCGGCAGGTCCTCGAAGGCGACGTCGAACCCCTCGTCGGCGGTGCGGTCGCGCGGGCCGCGCGCGTCCATGTCCGGCTGGACGCTCATCATCAGCGCCGCGTTGAAGCCCTTGGCGTGCCGGTCGGCGGCGTAGACGCGGGCCTGTTCCTCGGTGGCGCGCCAGGGCAGCGCCCAGGCGGTGTCCGCGACCAGGAGCGAAGGCGTCCCGTCGGCGTGCACGAGGCTGCGCCCGCCCGGCGACATCCGCCAGAACCCGTGCCGCCGGAACACGTCGCCGTCCTCCTGGACGCCCTCCACCGTCACCCGGCCCTCCACGCCGGCGAGCCCCGCGTCGCCGACCGACGCGGCGCTGCGCCAGGTCCACGTACCGTCGGACAGGGGCGAGGCGAAGCGCAGCCGCCAGACGCGCCCGCCGTCCCAGAACGCGGGGCGGCGCAGCCGCAGCCCGGAGGAGTGGGTGAAGTCGGCCCACACCTCCACCTCGCGGTAGGGGTCGGGGTGCTCGGACTCGGCGGTGAGGGTCACTTCGACCTGCTGCCATGCCGGGGCCTGGGCTGTGTGCATGAGTTGCGTTCCTCTGCTCGCGTGTGGTGGTACGGCTGCGGGGGCCGGGCGGAAGCGCCCGCCCCGCAGCCCGGGGGAGCGATCGTGTCAGGGCTCGTCCACGAGGCGGCGCCCGGTGTCGAGATCGGTGATCAGCGTGGTGATCCACCGGCCGCGCACCGCGGCGCGGACGGCGGCGTACTTCCGGGCACCGCCCGCGGCGGCGATCCTGCGCGGGACGGCGCGCAACTGGTCGGCCGAGATGCCGATGGTGCGCTCGCCCAGGCCCGCGTCGACGGGGGCTCCACCGGCGTCGAAGAAGCGCTGGCAGATGTCCCCGACCGCGCCCAGCGCGCGCAGCCTGGCCAGCTCCTCCTCCGGTACCGCGTTCCCCGACAGCCGCAGCAGCGGGGACGGCTCCACGCTCCCGATGCCGACCACGACGGAGGTCAGCCGCTGCCAGGCGTGGCCGACCTCCTGGAAGAAGGGGTCGCTGAGCAGGGACGCCCGCGCCTCGGCCGACCCGACCAGGGCCGGCGACCGCACGAACAGGGGAGTGGCGCCCACCAGGCCCGCGAGCCGGGCGGTCAGCCGGGTCGCCTGCACCTGGCCGCGGGCGTCACCTATGCCGCCCATCAGCTGCACGATCCGGCCGCCGACCGGTTGCTTGAGCGGCTGCATGGCGTCCACCGCCGCCAGCAGCGTCTCGCTCCACGTCGACACCCCGATGCGGTCGCCCGCGCGGAAGGCCGTTCCGAGGTAGCTCGCGGCGGCCGAGCCGAGGGCGCGCATCATCAGCACCGGGTGGTCCAGAAGGTCGTCGCTCTCCGTGATGACCACATCGGTGAGCCGGTACTTGGCGGCGACGGCGTCCTCCAGCTCGCTGTGGATGCCGTCCGGCGACACCACCACCGTGCGGACGATGCCGAGGTCGCCGGCCGCGCGCAGCAGGCGGGAGACACCCGCCTGGGACAGGTTGAGCTGCCGTGCGATCTGGTTCTGCCGCAGACCTTGCTCGTGGTAGAGGCGGGCGACGCGCACGATCAGCCGGAGCCTGTCCACCTGCTCGCGGCCGGCGACGTCGTGGCCTTGGGACATGCGGTGCACCTCGCTGAGGCTCGCGACGGACGGTGCCTCGCCGGCGGTACGGGGCGAGGACCGCGTTCCGGTCATGAGGTCTCTCCCGCGTCCCCGGGCCGGGCACGTGCGCGCCGGACGGCGTCGTGCCAGGCCGCGACACGAGTGCGGTTGTCCGCCCGGGAACGCAGGGGCCGGTACACGTCGCTGTCGCGGTGCATCCCGGCGAGCTGGAGGCCGGTGAACATCCCTCGCGCGCGGCCGGCCAGGTGGGCGGCGCCCAGGGCCGACATCGCGCGGGCGGTGGGGCGCTCGACCACCCGCTGGGAGGTGTCGGCCTGCAACTGCATGAGGGTCGCGTTGGCGGTCGGGCCGCCGTCGGCCAGGATCACCGACACCGGTCCCGTGACGTCGTCCACGGCCGCGACCACGTCCTCGACCTGGAAGGCGACGGACTCCAGCGCCGCCCGGGCCAGCTCGGGCAGTCCCGTCGCGAACGACAGGCCGCTGACGACGCCCTGCGCGTCGTTGTCCCACCAGGGCGCGGCCAGTCCACCGAAGGCCGGCACCACATGGACCCCGCCCGCGTCCGGCGCGGCCAGCGCGGCCAGTTCGCCCTCCGGACGGCCGGCCACCTGGGCCAGCCAGCGCAGCGTGGCGCCGGAGGAGCGGATGTTGCCCTCCACCGCGTACGCGGGCTGTCCGTCGTCCCACGCGACGGTCAGGCACAGCCGGCTGTCCTTGGCCGCGGCCCCCGGGTCGGCGACGAGACCCATGATGGACGAGCCCGTACCGTAGGTGGCCTTCACCCGGCCCGGCACGAACACGCCGTGACCGAACAGGGCCGCGTGCGAGTCGCCGAGGACCGCCGCCACCGGTGTGCCGTCCGGCACCGGCGCGAAACCGCGCACCGGCGGGAACGGGCCGGTGGATGCGGTGACCTGCGGCAGCACCTGCTCCGGGACACCGAACAGCGCCAGCAGCTGCGGGTCCCACCGCCGGCTGCGGACGTCGAGCAGTTGGGTGCGCGCGGCGTTTCCGACCTCGATGACGTGGGCCGCGCCGCCGCTGAGCCGCCACACGAGCCAGGAGTCGACCGTGCCCAGGCACAGTTCACCGCGTTTTGCGCGCAGTCCGCCGGGATCGTGCGCGTCCAGCAGCCACCGCGCCTTGAGGGCGCTGAACATCGGATCCAGCGGCAGACCGGTCACGGCCCGCACGTGCGGCCCGGCGCCCTCCTCCAGGAGACGGCCGCACATGCCGGCCGTACGGCGGTCCTGCCACCCCAGCAGCGGCCCGACCGGCCTTCCGGTGGCCCGGTCCCACAGCATGACCGACTCGCGCTGGGTGCTCAGCCCCAGCCCGGCGATCCGCCAGGGCGGGCCCTGCGCCACACACGCGCGCACCGCCTCCTGGACGCTGCGCCAGATGTCGACGGGGGACTGCTCCACCCACCCCGGCCGGGGGTGCGATGCCGCGAGCGGCGCCGACGCGGCGGCCACCACCGCGCCGCCGGCGTCGACGAGAACTGCCTTCGTGGCGGACGTCCCCTGGTCGATCGCCAGGAGCAGGTCCGGACCGTGCTGAGGTGTGCCGCTCATGTGCCCGCGGACTCCAGTACGTCGACGACCGCCATGTGGATACCGTCGGCCGTCAGACCGAAGTGGTTGAGCAGGAAGGCCGTGTCACCGGTCGGTGCGAATCCGGTGACGCCCAGCAGCCGCATCGGCACGGGGTGCCGCTGGCTGACGACCGAGGCCACCGCGGCGCCCAGACCGCCGCTGAGCGTGGCCTCCTCCACCGTCACGATGCCGCGGGTCTCGACGGCCGCGCGTACCACGGTGTCCTCGTCGAGCGGGTCGACGAACGGGCAGTTGATCACACGGGTCGAGATGCCCTCTGCCGCCAGGACGTCGGCGGCCTGCAGGGCGCGGCTGACCATCGTGCCTATGGCGATGACCGTGACGTCGCCGCCCTCCCGCAGGGTCACGGCACGGCCGGGTGCGAAGGGTGCGTCGGAGGGAATGGCATCGGGGACCTTGAAGCGCGGAATGCGCAGGTAGCAGGGGCCGTCGGCGGCATATGCCCACCGTATCGCGGCGCGGGTCTGGGCCCGGTCGGTCGGCACGATCACCGGGAGGTCGGCGATCGCGCGCAGCCACGACAGATCCTCCACCGAGTGGTGGGTGGGGCCCAGTTCGCCGTAGGCCATGCCCGGGCTCTGCCCGCACAGGATCACCTTGTGGCCGCTGTAGGCGCAGTCGGCCTTGATCTGCTCCAGGGCGCGGCCGGTCAGGAAGGGCCCCGCCGCGGACACGAAGGGGATCATGCCGCCGTTGGCCAGCCCCGCGCCCACGCCGACGAGGTCCTGCTCGGCGATGCCCACGTTGATGAGGCGGTCGGGGAACTCACGGCGGAAGTCGACCAGGTTGCTGGAGCCGACCGAGTCGTTGCACACCGCCACGACGCGTTCGTCCGCCCGGGCGAGGGCGATCAGCTCCTCGGCGAACACCTGCCGGCAGTCGTACGAGGGGGCGGCCACGGGCACGGAGGTACTGGTCACCGGGACAGCTCCTTGATCGCGGCACGCACCTGCTCGGACGTGGGCACCTTGTGATGCCACTCGACCCGGTCCTCCATGAACGACACTCCCTTGCCCTTGATCGTGTTGGCCACCACGGCGACGGGACGGCCCGTGGTGGACGGCTCGAACGCTGTCAGGAGCGCGGCGTGGTCGTGCCCGTTCACGGTCCTGACCTCCCAGCCGAACGCCGCCCACTTCGCGTCGAGCGGCTCCAGCGCCTTGGTCTCCTCCGTACGGGCGCCCTGCTGCAGCCGGTTGCGGTCCACGACGGCGGTCAGCGAGGACAGGCCGTAGTGGCCGGCCGTCATCGCGGCCTCCCAGTTGCTGCCCTCCTGCATCTCACCGTCGCCCAGCACCACCACGGTCCGGCTGCCGGAACCACGCAGCCGGGCGGCGAGCGCACAGCCCACCGCGACGGGGAAGCCGTGGCCGAGCGGACCGGTGTTGGTCTCCACACCCGGGACCTTCCGCCGGTTGGGATGCCCGTTGAGTGGAGAAAGCGGCGCCATGAAGGAGCCGAGCTCCGCCTCGGGGAAGTAGCCGCACCAGGCGAGCGTCGAGTACAGGGCGGCGGCGCAGTGCCCCTTGCTCAGGATGAACCGGTCGCGGTCCGGTGCCTGCGGATGCTCCGGGTCGACGTCCAGCACCGCGCCGAACAGCGTCACCAGGATGTCGGTGACGGACAGATCGCCCCCGACATGGCCGAGCTGCGCCGCGTCGATCATGCGAATGATCTTGATGCGGATCTCGGCCGACGTCGACTCCAGCCGGCGGACGACCTCGTCCCGCCCGCCGTCGCGCAAGGCCCGCCGTGCATCGCGGTACCGCGCCGCGGCCGGGATGTCTGCAGTGAGCATTGAATATCCATTCAGCATTGAATTGTTTTGTGGCAGTGATGCTGTGGCACGACGGTGCGGCTTGTCAAGGCGCTGCGGGAAGGTGTGCTGAATATCCATTCATCTGTGAAGAACTATTGATGAGGGCGGGTCGGCTCGTCAGGATGACCGTCGATGTCCGGGGAGCCGGTCGTGAGCTCCCCGCACGTCCCCGGGGCCAGGGCCGGTGACCGGGCTCACCCCTCGGCCGAACGGCACCCGAGCCCCGGCTCGCACGCACGCCACGCGCCGCACAGCACTCGTGGCGAGACAAGGAGCACAGACATGAGACACACCGCCCGGTCCTGGGTTTCAGGCTCCCGGTTGCGCAAGGGCGTATTCGCCACGGCGACGGCTCTCGTCGTCGCGGCCGCGGGGACCGTGGCCCACGCGGCGGGAGGCCCGGCCGCGGCCCCGTCCGCCGCGGCGGCGCAACCCGGTAAGAGCGACAGGCCGCACATCATCCTGTCCACGGACATGCCGCCGGTGAACGGCATCCCGGGCGGTGAGCCGGGTCCCGCGAACATGAAGTCGGACCTGGACGACGTGCAGACCATGGTGCGCTTCCTCAGCTACGCCGACGACTTCCACGTCGACGGGCTGATCGCCTCCTCGGGCACCTTCGCCAACTACGCCAACAAGCAGAACATCCTGGACGTCATCAACGGCTACGCCCAGGTCTACCCCAACCTCAAACTCCACGACGCCAACTACCCCACCCCCGACGCGCTGCGTGCCGTCACCAAGCAGGGGCTGGACGGCACGTGGGGCCAGTCCGCGACCAACATCCTGGGCGCCGGCAAGGACACCGAGGCCTCGGACCACATCATCAGCGTCGTCGACAAGGCCACCACACCGGTGTGGTTCGTCAGTGGCGGCGGACCCCGCGAACTCGGCCAGGCGCTGTGGAAGGTCCAGAACACCCGCAGCGCCGCCGACCTCGCCACCTTCGTGTCCAAGCTCCGCGTCTACCTCATCGACGACCAGGACGGCTCCGCCGCTTGGATGCGCGACACCTTCCCCGGCCTGTTCGTCATCACCAACAAGTGCTACTGGGGGATGGCGAACACCTCGACCTTCGACGGCACCTGGCTGAAGACCTACGTCACCACCGGCCACGGCGCCCTGGGAGCCGACTACCCCCTGTCCCATTGGAACTACGGCAACCCCGGCGTCTACGAGGGCGACACCCCGGACTTCCTGTACCTCCTCAGCGGCACCCAGGGCCTGAGCGACCCCAGCGACCCCACCCTCGGCGGTTGGGGCGGACGCTTCCAGCAGGACGCCACCAACCGCTGGAGCTGCTCCTCCGAAGGCGCGTCGTCCATCTCCCGCTGGGAAACGGCCCGCAACTGGGACTTCGCCGCCCGCATGGACTGGGCCGTCAAGCCCTACAGCCAGGCCAACCACAACCCGGTGGCCCGCTTGAACGGCCACGGAGGCGACGAGATCGTCCACATCCGGGCGGCCGCCGGCTCCACCGTACGGCTGCACGCCAACGGCTCCAGCGACCCGGACGGCAACACCCTGTCCTACAAGTGGTACCAGTACCCGACCATGGCCGACCTGGCCATCAACCACAGCACGAGCGAGCAGGCCGAATTCACCGTGCCCGACGTTCCGGGCCGGCAGATCGACATCGTGCTGGAAGTCACCGACAACGGCAGCCCCAACCTCACCAGCTACCGCCGCATCGTCGTCGACGTCCGCTGACAGGAATCCGGCCCGCCCTGTGCGGCGGGCCTTCGGGAAAGTGAGCACACATGCGCACCACACGTAACAACCCCCGGCGGACGAACCGCTGCCGGGCGGCGATCGCGGGCCTGTCGGTCCTGGTCGCCGCCACGGTGAGCGTCGGAACGCAGGCCACCGCGAGCGCCGCGCCCCAGGGCGCCACCGCCGGACCGGCTCAGCAGGGCTCCTCCGTACCCGCCGGGCTGCTGCCGAGGACCGGCCCCAAGGCACGGACCGTGGTCACCACCGACATGGAGCAGGACGACCTGGCCTCGCTCATCCGGTACATGCTGTACACGAACGACCTCGACACCGAAGGCATCGTCTACACCGCCTCGATGTGGCACTGGGCCGGCGACGGATCCGGCAACGGCATGCGCTGGACCGGCACCCGCACCATCCAGGACATCGTCCTCAAGGCGTACGCCCAGGTCTACCCCAACCTGGTCAGGCACGACCCGTCCTACCCGACGCCGGCGAGCCTGCTGTCCAAGGTGAAGGTCGGGAACATCGCCTTCGAGGACGACATGGCCCACGACACCGACGGGTCGAACCTCATCAAGAACCTCCTCCTCGACCACGACCCGCGCCCGGTCTACCTGCAGGTGTGGGGCGGCCCGAACACGATCGCGCGGGCGCTGAAGTCCATCCAGGACCAGTACGAGGGCACTCCTCAGTGGTCGAGGATCCACGCGATGGTGTCGAAGAAGGCCGTCATCCTGGCGAGCGGCCTGCAGGACCACACCTACGCCGACTACATCGCTCCCAACTGGCCCGACCTGCGCACCGAGGACCTCTCGGCCGGGTACGCCACCTGGGGGTACAACTGCAACTGGTCGGACACGGGCAACACCCGCGGCCTCCCCGGCGACGAGAAGTACTTCCAGGGCGGGTGGATCAAGCAGAACATCCAGATCGGCCCCCTGGGCTCGCTGTACCGGTCGTGGCTCGACGGCCAGGTGATGCCCGGAGACCCGGCCGACATCTTCGGTGACCCGGTGCTCGCCAAGACCGGGTGGTGCCCGCCGCTGGGTCCGTACGACTTCCTCTCCGAGGGCGACGACGTGGCCTACATGCCGCTGCTGGACACCGGCATCCAGGCGCCGCAGGACCCGAACCTCGGCAGTTGGGGCGGGCGCGCGGTCAGGGTCTCGACGACCTCCAACCTGTGGAGCATGGTGCCCACCGAGAAGGACGCGAACGGCGTCAGCCAGTCCAACTACACCACCAACCGCTGGGAGGCCGCGGCACAGAACGACTTCGCCGCCCGCATGCAGTGGACACTGACCCCCGGCTACGGCCAGGGCAACCACGCACCGTCCGTCGGCGTCCTGCCGGGCGGCGACGTGCACGCCGTTCCCGGGCAGACGCTCAAGCTCCACGGCCTGGCCGCGGACCCCGACGGCGACAGCGTGGCCCTGCACTGGTGGCAGTACGCGGAGGAGGGCACCTACCCCGGCAAGGTCGCCGTCAGCGGCTCCGACTCGGCGACCGCGACCGTCACGGTGCCGGCGGACGCGCGGCCGGGCCAGACGATCTCGCTGATCCTGCAGGGAACGGACAACGGGGACTTCCCGCTCACCCGGTACGCGCGGGTCATGGTCCACGTCGTCGGAAGCACCCACGGCGGGTAGTCGCCCGTACTGCGTACCCGCGGGCACAAGTGACCACGGGAACGCCCTGACTGCCGACCGCCGACCGCCGACCGCCGACCGCTGACCGCGCCGTCGACCTCGATCGACGGCGCGGCGGCGGACAGGGCGCCCGCCCGCGCGGTACGCCACACCTCGCTCCTCCCGCGGTGTCCACCGCCGCCGCGGCTCAGCCCCGATCGGGCAGGGACCCTATCCAGCGCGCGACCTGGTCGTGCAGGGCCGCGGGGTCGAGGGAGCGGCCGTCGGCGTTGTCGGCCCGGATCTCCGTCACGGGTATGCCCGCCTCGCGCAGCGCGTGGGTGGTGAACCAACTGCTGCGGCTGTCGGCACTGATGAGGTGCACCACGCCGTCGACCCGGTGCGCACGGGCTTCCTTCACGTACCACTCCACCGACCACGGCGGTGTGTACATCTGGTCGCGGAAGGCGCAGAACCTGGCGGCCAGGGTACGCAGCGGGTCGTCGCCGTAGCGGGCGTAGGCGTCGGCCGCCAGGGCTAGGTACATCGACCAGACGAACACCGCTCCGTGCGACTGCTCGAAGGAACGGTAGAAGTCCATGTCGAACCACAGGCCGCGCCCGATCCACATCAGCCGGCGCCGCTCGTCCCGCACGACCGCCCGCCCCTCGGCCACCAGGGAAGCGACCTCGTCGTACAGGGACTGCGCCGCCGCGGTCGCCCACGGTGTGCCGCGGTGCCACTGCGGAATCATCACGGCGGGAATGATGTCGTTGACCGGAACGGGGCACCGCGGGGCGGAGGCCAGCAGGTCCCGGGTCCTGCGGTTCCACTCGGCCTGCTCGTTGGACAGTGCCATGATCCGGGTGAGGCGCTGCGGGCTGAAGCGGGCCCCCGTGAGCTGTTCGAGTCGCGGGACGAGTTCCCGCAGTTCCCGGTGCAGCAGATCGATGCGCGGGGAGCCGATGGCCGTCTCCCAGTCGTGGCGCATCAGCTCCCACCAGTTCACCGGCACGGTCTCCGCCGCGGCGCTCTCCAGCGGGAGGAAGGGCACGCCCAGTTCGCTCTCCCACAACTGGAACATGCGGCGCATGCTGTCGCCCGTGCAGTCGGCGATGACGACGGACGGCAGCGGCAGCCCGCCCCAGGGCGCGTCGTCGCCACGCGGGGAGAGCGCCTCGGCCAGGGGCAGGGCGCTGTACTGCTCGACGTCGTCGGGCAGCCCGCGCTCGCGCAGGGCCTCCAGGTAGCGGCCCGACATCCGCTTGGCGGAGATGATGGACGACCACCACTGGTTGACGACGTACGGCACGTCCATGGCGCGCAGCAGCTCCTGCGGGACGTCGGCGTTGACGAGGGCCAACGGGTGCCCCCGCTCCGTTCGACCGCGCAGGGTCGCGAACCATTCGCGCTGGTGGCGCAGCGCGGCCGCGGCCGCTGCGAGGCGCGGGCCCGTGGGCGTGGCGGTGGGGTTGCTCATCGCGTCCTCTGCGCTTCCTGCGTGCGGAGTCGGGCGTCGAGACCGGGCAGGTCGACGCCGGGGTAGGGCTGGTCGCGCAGGAGCGCGGCGGGCACTCCGGCGGCCGCTGCCCGGGCGGGATGGCTCCAGCGGTGCGCGTCGTCGTACTGGCGGCAGTACGTGAGGACGTACCGCGCGCCGCTGCTGTCGACTCCGTCGCGGGCCGCGGCGGCGATCCGGGGCAGGGGGAGGGCCGACGCCGGCAGCACCGCACGGGTGTAGTGGTCCGTGAGGGCGGACAGGGTCGGTTCGCCGATCAGGGGCTGCTCCCCGCCGTCGCCCCAGTCGTGGTCGTCGCCCACCACCAGCCAGCCGTCGCCTTCGAGCACGTCGTAGACGTCGGCGGTGTCATGGCCGCTGCCGCAGACGAACAGCGGACGGCCCGCGGGCCGGGTGGTGGCACCGGTCAGCGCGGCGGTGAGGACAGTGGCGTACTCACGGGCCGGCATGGATGTTCCGGCGGCGTACCAGCGCAGTGCCTCGCCTCCCGTCAGGGCGCCGGCGCGGCGCCGGCGCAGCCGCGTGCGCGCGGTCCGGGCGGCGTTGTGGTCGGCGACGGCCTCCGCCAGTTCGGCCTCGCTGACGGCACGTCCGCGCCAGGCGCCCAACTGGGCGGCGAACCGGCGGATCCGGCCCAGGTTGTACTGCCGGGTCGCCTCCCCGGGCAGGTGCAGCAGATCGACGAAGTGGACCGGGGGGAGCGTCTGCGCCCCGATCCGGCGCAACTCCCTGAGGGTGTAGAAGAGCTGGAGCGAGGAATCGCAGTCGTGGGTGATGACGACCAGGTCGGGCACGGGGTCGTGGCCTTGGGGCGTGAGGATCGCCGCGAGGACGTTCACCACCTGCGGGTCGACGGCGCCGTCCAGATAGGTGCGGGCGAGGGCGGTGTCGCGTCCCGCGTGTCCGGCCAGCCGTACGGGCAGGGCCCCGGCGGCCGTGATCAGTTCGACCGGGGTGTCGAAGCCGACGTAGCCGACCACGGGCCGGCCCTGCGCCGCCCGCCGGCGGGCGTGCAGCCACCGGTCGTCGTGGGCGGCACGCAGGGCGGCGGCCGCCTGGCGCGCCTCGGCCGCCTGTTGTGCCTCGGGGGACGCCATGTCAGACCACCCCCGCCTGCCGCAGTTCGGCGATCTCCTGCTGCGACAGTCCGCCGATGGCGGCGAGCAACTCCGCCGTGTGCTCCCCGAGATGAGGAGCGGGCCGGTCCAGGCCGACGTCGGCGTGGGAGAACCGGATCGGCACGCCCGGCCCCATCAGACCGGTGGAACCGTGCTGGGGGTGGCCGAGTTCCACGACTTCCTCACGGCGCAGCACGTCGGGGTTGCGCAGCGCGTCCGTCGGCTGCAGGACCTCGGCCGCGGGCACCCCCTGCGCGCCGAGAGCCGCGACGGCCTCGGCGCGCGGCCGGCCCCGCGACCAGGCCGCGACCATCGCGTGGAGTTCACCGGCGTGACGCACCCGCTGGTCACGGGTGGCGAACCGCTCGTCGTCGATCAGCTCCGGACGGCCCATCGCCCGGAAGACGCCGCGGGCGAAGGTGTCGGTCGGTCCGCACAGCGCGATCAGTCCGTCCTCGGCCGGGAAGATGCCGAACGGGGCCAGACGCGGCACCGCGTTGCCGGTCCGCAGCGGCATCCCGACCTGCTCCAGGGCGTCGAAGGGCTCGGTGGACAGCAGCGAGGTCAGCGCGCCGAGCATGGAGACGTCGACACGCTGGCCCACGCCGTCGTGATCACGCTGGACCTTGGCCGCCAGAGTGCCGATGACCGCGTAGAGCGGGGCCAGCAGGTCACCCACCGGAAGGCCGAAGCGGACCGGATCGGTACCCGGCTCCCCGGCCGTGTACATCACCCCGCTCAGCGCCTGGACGATGGCGTCCATCGCCTTGGCCGGCCCGCCGCCGGCGCCGAAGCCGCTGATCGAGGTGTAGATGACGGAGGGGTTGACGGCGCGGACGTCGTCGTAGCCGATGCCCAGCCGGTCCGCGGTGCCCGCCGCGTAGTTCTCCACGACGACGTCGGCGTTGCGGGCCAGCCGCAGGAAGGTCTCGCGTCCCCGCGGGTCCTTGAGGTTGAGGGTGATGCTCTTCTTGTTGCGTCCTCGGCCCATCATCGACACCGACATGTCGGTGTCGCCGGTGCGGGCGGCGTTGAGCCCGTCCGCCCCCCAGTAGGGCGAGTTGTAGCGTGCGCTGTCACCGCCGGTCGCGGGGTTCTCGATCTTCACGACGGTGGCGCCGAGGCCGCCGAGCAGAAGCGTGGCGTAGGGCCCGGACAACGCGGTGGTCAGGTCGAGCACCACGGTGCCCGCCAGCGGGCGGCTCGGCGTACGGTCGGTGTGGGGCATGCCGGTCACCGCTGTTCTCCCTGTGTGATGGTCACGATGTCGTCGCCGCTCCAGTCGAAGCGGGTGTCCAGCCCGGCCCTGCGGCTGATGTCGCGGACGTAGGCGACGACTTCCTCGCCGCCCGAGGTCCGGGTCACCGGTACCGGCCGGCCCCGGTCGTCGATGCGGCACGGCAGCAGCCGGGCGCGCACCTCCCCGCCGTCGACCTCCACCGAGGCGACGACCGTGTTCCTGGACTCCGGGTGGAAGGGGTAGTACGGCATGTCCGGGTCCGGGGCGAAGCCGTACAGCTCGACCCGGCGCCGGGCCCACGCCCGGCGCTCCGGGCTGTCGTTGTCATCGGTGGCGTTGAGGGCGCGGGTG
This sequence comes from Streptomyces sp. HPF1205, assembly GCF_020400825.1. Classification (GTDB taxonomy): domain Bacteria; phylum Actinomycetota; class Actinomycetes; order Streptomycetales; family Streptomycetaceae; genus Actinacidiphila. The sequence goes on along the minus strand of NZ_JAINVH010000019.1, from coordinate 123,153 downwards.
ACGGTCACGAAGTTGCCCAAGCCGTGGTAGATGGGCCGGCCGCGGTGGATCTCGATACCGCGCATGATGTGCGCGTGGTGGGCGAAGACCGCGTGCGCCCCCGCGTCGATCGCGGCCTGCGCCAGGGGCCGCTCGTACATGGCGAGCACGGCCGGGGTGTGACCGATTCCCTTGTGCAGCCCGACCACGACGACATCCGCCCGTTCCAGGGCGGCCGCGATGTCCTGCCGCATGGCGTCGAGGCTGCCGGGCTCGGCGAAGGTGTAGATGTTCGGCGGGCCGCCGGGGCTCGCGTGGTCCAGTTCGTAGTGGGTCAGGACGTGGACGTAGGCGCAGCCGGGCTTGGCCGACGTCGCCCAGCTCTCGCGCGGACCGACGCAGTTGTAGCTGAGCACCGCCACCGTGTGGTTCCCGGCGCGGACCACGGCCGGCTGCCGGGCCTCGGCGAGCGACGCACCGGCACCGGCGGTGGCCAGGCCGTGTTCACGGGCGTGCCGCAGCGTGTCGAGCACACCGTCGGGACCCGCGTCGGCGATGTGGTTGCCGGCCAGTGTCACCACGGAGAAGCCCGCCCGGGCCACGGCGCCCAGAGCCGCGGGATCGGCGGGTGGCGCGGGGACGTCCGTACTCGTCTGGAGGGTGGTGGTCGAGTGCGGCACCTCCACGTGTCCGATGACGACGTCCCCGCCGTGCAGGGTGCGGCGGCTGGGCTCGAAGAACGAGTCCGGGTCGGGCTCGTCGAGGACGAGGTCGCCGACGGCCAGGAGTGTCGTCATCGCCACTGACCTCCGTTGGTCTCGTAGTCGGCCAGTTCGTCGAGGAAGACCCGCACCTCGCGGGCCAGCCGCCGCGGGCGTTCCTCCGCCATGAAGTGGCCCTCGTCCTCGAACAGCACGGTCTTGCTGTGCGGTACGGCGGTCGCGGCGCGCAACGCCGAGCGCGGCGAGATGACGCCGTCGCGCAGCCCCGCCAGGGACAGCACGGGCACCTCGATGGTGCTCAGGATCTCCGCGAGTTCCTCGTTCGAGGTCGCCTGAGGGAAGGGCATGCCCTGGTTCACCAGCGCCTCCTCCTCCGTGTACGCCAGGTGGTGGCTGACCAGCCGGCGCAGGGTCTGCTCCCGCGTACGCAGCCGTTCCTCGCCCTCGGTGCGGCCACCGATGATGCCGAGCTGTTCCCTGACGACCGCCGGATCGCGGCGCCCCTCGACGATCCGCCTGCGGCCGGCCGAGGACGAGGTGTCCCCGGACCGGTCGTGCGGTGTGCCGACGACACTGATGAGGGCCCGCAGCCGCTCGGGCCGGCGGTGGGCGAGGTGCCAGCCGATACCGGCGCCGTGCGAGACGCCGGTGTAGACGAAGGTGTCGATGCCGAGGTGGTCGGCGACCGACAGCACGTCGTCGCCCCACTGGTCGAGCCAGCCGGCGGCCGGCGGCCGGGTCAGGTGGGTGGAGCGGCCGAAGCCGCGCGCCTGCACCGTGACGACCGTGCAACGGTACGGGTCCTCGGCGAGGATCGCCGGGTACGGCCCGAAGCCGGAGGCGCTGGAGATGACGACGTCACCGCCGGTGCCGTGCTGTTCGAACCAGACATCGGCACCGTCGAGGGCCAAGGTGGTCACGAGCGGGGTCCTTTCTCCGAGGACGCCGGAGCACCGGCGCCCTTGTCGTGCGGTACGGGCGGTGACGGCGCGGGACCGGCGGGCAGGTGGGGGAGGGAGCGGTCGCGGGCCCTGCTCAGCAGCAGCCGCGCGTCGCGTTCGAGGAGCAGTCCCCGGCCGGTCAGCCGCGCGCACGCGGCCTCGTACCGGTCCAGGTAGTCCTGCCGGGTCGGGTAGAGGGCGCGCAGTTGCGCGGCGGGCAGCGGCGTCATGTGGCCGATCAGCCAGGCGACCATCTCCGGGGTGCCCATGGGGGCCCACGGTGAGGGCGCGCAGTATCCGGGCACCGGCGTGCTGTGCGGGTGGTAGGCCGCGACCGGTGCCTCGACCCATGGGGTGCGGACACCGCCAAGGACGTTGCCGTGCCCGTCGCGGGCCAGTTCCGGCACGCCCGCGGGTCCCTCCGGGCCGGTGAAGAGGAAGCGCTCCACGCGCGGGGGCGGGGCGCCGGTGGACGCCCAGCGGTGCAGCAGGGCGTACGCGGCACGTGCCACGGCGTCCAGACGGGCGTCGCTGAGCCGCTCGACGATGCGCCGGACGGGCACGTCGTGGCCGCGGCGGCGGAACTGGGTGCGGTTGGTCAGCACCGGCCACAGGTTCGGGTTGTCGTGGGAGGTGCCGGCGACCTGGTAGAGGCGGTAGCGGTCGCCGGGGGCGTCGCTGTCCTCGCGCAGCGCCGGGCCGTGGGTCTCGCTCTCCAGTTCGCTGAGCACTTCGAGGACGGGTACGTCGGCGGGGCCGATGGTGCGCCGCGGATCGTCGGCCGGCAGCACCTCGGAGCCGTCGGACAGCGGCGGATAGCCCGCGGCGCCGGCGGCCCCGGAGGAGATGCCGATGAGATATCCGTCGACGGCCGGTGCCCCGCCGGCGAGTCGGTGCCGCTCGTGGAAGCCGTCCCGCAGGAACACCCGGCAGAAGCTGCCCGTGTTCGACCAGCCCGACAGATACACGTGGCGCACCCGGTCGGCGAGGTCCGCCAGGGCGCTGCGTCCGGGGGTGCGCAGGGCGGCGAGGATCCCGCCGACGACGTCCCAGCGCAGACCCGCGGCGGGGATCGACAGCTCCCCGTAGCGGTCGGTGTCGAACGCCTCCCGCATGACGCCCGCCATCCGGTGGTCCTGGGTGATGCCCACCCAGGCGGCGCCGGTGTCGGTGATCCAGGGGTGTGCCGTCTGCCAGGTGAGCGCGGTGTCGTAGTCGGGGTGCAGCGGTTCGGCGAGGACGACGCCGTTGAAGCGCTCGGCGGGCGGCGTGCGGACCAGGACGCGGGTGACGTAGGGCTGTTCACCGGTCTGCTCCAGCACGCCGTCGCGGTGGCGGTATTCGCCCGCCGTGCCGGCGGCGAGGAACTCGCGCTCCCGGTAGCCGAGGGGCCCGAGGTCGACACCGACGCCGTCCGCGGGCAGACGGCTGGTGCCCAGCGGTGGCGAGGCGGGGGCGACGTCCAGTTCACGCAGGTGGTGCAGGGTCATGGCGCGGTGCTCCCGGTGGCCTCGTGGGGGTGCGTGAGGTCCTCGGACCAGGGCGGCAGGTCCTCCGCGCGGTGGCAGGCCACCTGGCCGCCCAGGGGCGCGGCGCGCAGCAGGGGCCGCTCGCTGCGGCACCGGTCGACGGCGAAAGCGCAGCGGTGCGCGAAGGGGCAGGACTCGCCCAGCGGGGCCTGCCTGGCCGGCGGCAGGGCCAGGGCCTCGCGCCGCTCGCGGCGGGCCCGCTGCCGGTCGAGGTCCTGCAAGGGCGCCGACACGACCAGTTGCCGCGTGTAGGGGTGCTGCGGCTGCCGGTGGACCCGCTCGGCGGGCCCGGTCTCCATGACCCGGCCGCGGAAGAGGACGACGAGATCCTCGGCGATGTGGTTGACGACGGACAGGTCGTGCGTGATGAACAGCAGGGACAGGCCGAGGTCCTGCTGGAGCTCCAGCAGCAGGTTGAGGATCTGCGCCTGGATCGACAGGTCGAGCGCGCTGACGGCTTCGTCGCAGATCACGAGCCGGGGTTCCAGGATGAGCGCGCGGGCGATGGAGACGCGCTGCCGCTGTCCGCCGGAGAACTGGGCGGGGTAGCGGTCGGCCGCCTCGGCGGGCAGACCGACCTTGGTCAGCATGGCGCGTACGAGTTCCTCGCGGGCGGCTGCCGGCAGGGAGCGGCCGGTGCGGGCGGACTGCGCGCGCAGCGGCTCCTGGAGGGTGTAGCCGATGGTCTTGGTCGGGTCCAGGGAGCTGTACGGGTCCTGGAAGACGACCTGGATCTCCTGCGGCCGTGCGCCGCGGCCCAGGTCGTTCAGCCGCTTCCCGCCGTAGGTGACCTGGCCGGCGCTGACGGGGGCCATGCCGAGAACGGCCTTGGCGAGAGTGGACTTGCCCGATCCGGACTCGCCGACGAGGCCGACCGCGCGGCCGGCGGGGACGCCCAGACTCACTCCGTCCACCGCCCGGCGGTGCCGGCGCCTGCCGATCGGGTAGTCCACGACGAGGTCGGTGACGACGAGTTCGGCCGGCTCGTCGGCCCTCGCGGCGCCCTTCACGGCCGCACCTGGAGTCGCTCGGTGGGGATGCATCGGCTGGCACGTTCCTCGTTCAGTCGGATCAGCGGGACGTCCTTGTGCGCGCAGTCCTGCGTGGACAGCGCGCACCGGTCCGCGAAGCGGCAGCCGCCGGACCGGCTGCCGGGCGGCGGCACGGCTCCGGCGATGGCGGCGATGGGGGTGCGCCGCGGGGCGTTCTCGGGGCTGGTGGCCATCAGCGCGGCGGTGTACGGGTGGGCGGCGGCGCCGAAGACCTGTTCGACGGGGGCCGTTTCCACGACCTGGCCCGCGTACATGACCGCCACGTGGGTGCAGATGTCCGCGACGACGCCCCAGTCGTGGGTGACGAGCAGGATGGCCATGCCGGTCTCGCGCTGGAGGCGGCGCAGCAGGGCCAGGATGTCCGCCTGCACGGTGACGTCGAGGGCGGTGGTGGGTTCGTCGGCGATGAGCAGGTCGGGAGAGCCCGCCAGCGCGGCCGCGATGGCGACACGCTGGGCCATGCCGCCGGAGATCTGGAACGGGTAGCGCTTCGCCATCTCCTCGGGGTCGGGGAGTTCGACCATCCGCAGCAGGTCGAGCACCCGGCGCCGCGCCGCCTCGCGCGACAGTGGGGAGTGGGACCGCACGATCTCCGAAAGCTGCGCCCCGATCCGGAAGGAGGGGTCGAGGGCGAGCATGGGCTCCTGCGAGATGAGCGCGATCCGGGTGCCGCGCAGGGCGGCCAGTTCCTTGCGGCTCGCCCGGGTCAGGTCCCGTCCGTCGAAGATCACCGAGCCGCCGGTGACCGTGCCGTTGGCCTCCAGCAGACCGAGGATGGCCCGGGCGGTGACGGACTTGCCGCTGCCGGACTCGCCGACGAGCCCGAGGGTCTGCCCCGCGGCCAGGTCGAAGCCGACGCCGGTGAGTACCTCCGTCTCGCCCCGCGGGGTGAGGAAGGAGACGCCGAGGTCCCGGACGGACAGCAGCGCGGTCCCCTCGGGCACGGGAGCCGGGGGCGCCCCGGCGCGCCGCTTCGCGGGTGCGGCCCGCAGGCCGCCGGAAGAGGTGTGGCTCTGCGCGGTGACGTCCCGCACGGTGTCGCCCAGGATGCCGAGGGCGAGCACGGTCAGGGCGATCAGACCCCCCGCGGGGACGAGCAGCCAGGGCGCGGTGGTCATGGTCGTCGACGCCTCGTTGACCATGCCGCCCCAGGTCGCGGCGGGCGGCGGCGGGCCGAGCCCGAGGAAGGTCAGACCGGTCTGGACGACGATGGCGACCGCCGCGAAGAGCGAGGTCTGCACGATGACGACGCCACGGCAGCGGGGGAGGATGTGCCGGAAGACGATCTGTGCGCGGCTCAGCCCGAGCAACTCCGCAGCGGAGACGTAGAGTTCCTGCCGGACCGCCATCGCGGCGCCGCGCACGATGCGCATGGTGCCCGAGGCGCCGAGTACCCCGAAGGTGATCATCGCGGCTGTGATGGAACGGTTGAAGATGGAGAGGATGGCCAGCAGGATCACGATGATCGGCACCGACATCACGATGTCGGCGACCCGCATGACGAGCCGGTCGAACCAGCCCCCCAGGTAACCGGTGGCGACACCGAGCGGCACGGCGACCACCAAGTGCGCGGCCACTCCCTCCAGGACGCCGACGATGGACGACCGGCCGCCGTACAGCAGCCGGCTCAGCACGTCCCGGCCGAGGCTGTCGGTGCCCAGCCAGTGCGCTCCGGAGGGCTGTTGGAGGATGTGCCGCAGGTCCTGGTGGAGCGGGTCGGCCGGCGCGAGGACCGGGGCGAGCAGACAGCACACGCACAGCAGCAGCAGGAAGCCCCCGGTGATCCGGCCGCGTCCGGTGGCCAGCACCGAGCGGACGACGCCGCGCTTCGCGGCGGCAGGGGCGATCGGCGTCGTCATGAGACACGGACCTTCGGGTTGAGCAGACCGTAGGCGAGGTCGATCACGAGATTGATGACGATCACCGCGAGGGTGAAGAAGACACCCACGCCGAGGATCACCGGTACGTCGTGGTCGAGCGTGGCCTGGGTGGCGAGCGAACCGAGACCGGGGAGGACGAAGACGTTCTCGATGAACACCGTTCCGCTGAGCATGCCGATCGAGACCAGTCCGAGCGAGGTCACCACGGGGATCGCGGCGTTGCGCAGCACGTGCCGGTAGCGCACGGACCGCTCATGGACGCCGTTGGCCCGCAGGAACTTCACGTAGTCGGTCTCCAGCACCTCCATCACGCAGTCGCGGGTCTGCTTGGCGACCGAGGTGATGCCCTGCAGGCTCAGCGCCAGCACCGGCAGGGCGATCGACTTCAGCCATCCCGCGGGGGACGACGCGAAGTCCTGGTAGCCGGTGGCCGGCAGCAGGTCGAGCTTCACCGCGAAGAAGGTGACCAGCAGCAGCGCGATCCAGAAGCTCGGCAGGGCGAAGCCGAGCAGGGACACCACGTCGATGAACCGCCCCAGCGCGCCGCCGCGCACCGCGCTGGCGAAGCCCAGTGCGATACCCGCGACGGCGCTCAGCAGCATGCTCGGCACCAGCAGCGACAGGGTGACACCGAGCCGGCCGTTCAGGCTGGACCGCACGTCCACACCGCTGATGATCGACGTCCCCAGGTTGCCGTGGACGGCGCCGAGCAGCCAGTGGCCGTAACGCACGAGCCACGGGTCGTTCAGTCCGAGTTGGCCGCGCAAGGCGGCCAGGCTCTGGTCCGTCGCGTTCTCCCCGAGGATGGTGCGGGCCGCGTCGCCCGGCACGATCGCCTCCAGGGCGAAGACGATCAGGGACACGATCAGCAGGAGGGGGATGGACATCAGGAGGCGATGACCGATCAGCCGCAGCACGCTGCACCTCCGGTTCCTGTGTGCCGTGGGGCGGCGCGGGTCACTTCAGCCGCCAGGAGAGGTCGGCGGTGGGGCCCACGGGCATGGGGTTGGGATTGAGGACGGACAGCTGGACGTTCTGGAGGCCGGCCGCCGAGTACGCGATGCTCTGGGTGCTGAAGATCGGCACGGTCCAGGCGAGGTCTTCCAGCCGCTTGGACGCCTTCTGGTACTGCGCCGTGCGGGTCTGGCGGTCGGTCGCCGCCGCGGCCTGCCGCAGGATCGAATCCAGTTGGCTGTCGGAGGAGTTGAAGGGGTTGAACAGGCCGCTCATGATCTGCCCGTCGAGCTCGGACATGGTGGCTCCGGCGGTGGGGAAGATGATGGCGGCGTACTTCTTCGACAGGGCGTCGCCGGCGAACTGGGCGATGCCCGTGGTCTGCACCTTCAGCGTGACGTCGATGCCGATGGCCTGCAGCGCGTTGGCGATGGCCTGGGAGTAGGTGTTGTTGACGTCGAGGAGCGACTCCGTCAGAACCGTGAGCTTGATGCCCTTGGCGTAACCGGCCGCGGCCAGCAGGGACTTCGCCTTCGCCACGTCGTAGCCGTAGCCGATGTTCTTGTCGTAGCCGTCGGTGCCCGGAAGCAGCACCTGGTTGCTGCCGGCGGCGTAGGGGCCGGCCATCGCCTTGGCGATGGCCGGGCGGTCGAAGGCCAGCGCGATCGCCTGGCGCACCCGTACGTCGGCGAGGGCGGGGGCGACGGTGCCCTGGCGGTCGACCAGGTTGAGTGACCAGTTGAAGAACGGCGCGGCGTCGATCTTCAGGCCCGCGCTCTTGGCCGCCGCGGCGGTGCTCGCGCTGCCGGCGGCGAACTGGACCTGGCCCGTCCGGGCCGCGGAGAGTACGGCGTTGGGGTTGTTGATGACGCGGACGACCGCGGAGCCGAAGTGCTGTGCGGCGGGCTGGAAGTAGTGCGGGTTCTTCTTGTACACGTACCGGTTGCCGCTGACCGAGGTGGCACCGTCGTAGATGTACTGGCCGGTGCCGTCGCTGGAGGTGAGCAGCGAGCCGGGGTCGGCGAGCCCCTTCGGCCCGATGAGGTTGCCCAGCCCGTTGTACTGGGTCAGCGTCGTCGCCGCCTCCGGGGTGGGCGCCTTGTAGGTGATGCGTATCCTCATCGGCGCGACGGCCTCGATCTTCGCCACGGGGCCGGCCTTGCCGACCAGGCCGCCGCCGGCCTTGAGGAAGTAGTTCATGGAAGCGGCGGCCGCCGCGGCGTTCAGCGCCGAACCGTCGGAGAACTTCACGCCGTCCCGCAGCGTCAGCTCGAACACCTTGTTGCCGGCGTCCGTGAAGCCCCACTTCGTCGCCAGGTCGGGCACCAACTGGCCGTTGCCGCTCAGGTAGATCAGCGGGTCGTAGGCGAGCGAGACGAAGACGGTGGAACCGCCGTTGCCGGCCTTGGCCGGGTCCAGGCTCACGGGAGGGCCGGGGAACTGGAGGGACAGCTGGGTACTCGCCTGCGAACCGGCCCCGCCGCCGGAGCAGCCTGCCAGCAGCATGGCGCAGGCCGCCGCCGCGGCCGCCAGACGTGGACGGGTGAGTCTTGGGCGGCGCCGCCCGGAGGCGGGGATGAGTCCGTACATTGCGCTCCTCAGCGGCTGTGACGGGGACCACGAGATGGGGCGAACGTAGTCGCGTACGTAACGAGCGTCAATAGAAGTGCAACATATGATTCATCCGCAAGGGCCAGGGGCCGCGCAGGCGTAGACCACGTCTGACGTTGACATTCGTGGTGCTGATCTCGATTATGTGGTCATGTCTTGTGACGTTCGGCGTTGCATGTGTGATGAGTTGGGGGAGTGTCGCTGTGGACACGAGGGCTCGTTCGGCTCCGGACCGGGACGCCGTGGAACAGGCGATGCCCCGCGTGCAGGACGGGCCGTCGCCCCAGCATCTGCTGGTGACCTTGCTGGGTGACTACTGGCTCCACTACGACCGGCACCTGTCGTCGGCCGGGCTCATCGACCTGCTCTCCGAGTTCGGCATCAGCAGCGCCAGCGCGCGCGCCGCGCTCAACCGGTTGCTGCGGCGCGGTGTGGTCGAGGTCCGCAAGGTGGGGCGCCAGACCTTCTACCGCCTTCAGGACCAGGCGGCCGAGCGCGTGAACGAGGGCGGTCGGCGCATCGCCGCCTTCGGCCTGGACTCCGACTGGGACGGCCACTGGACCGTCGTCGCCTTCAGCGTGCCCGAGGACCGGCGCGGCAGCAGGCACCTGCTGCGCTCACGGCTGCGCTGGTTCGGCTTCGCGCCGCTCTACGACGCGGTGTGGGTGTCCGCCTCCGCCACCGCCGCCGACGCACGTACCGTGCTGGAGGAACTGAACATCTTCACGGCGACGGTCCTGCGCGGCACCAGCGACCTCACGGCCGAGCGGTCACCACTGGCCGCCTGGGACCTGGACGCGCTGTCCGAGGTGTACGCCTCCTTCATCGACGAGACGCGTCCCTTGCTGGCCCAGGCACGGGCCGGTCGCGTCACCCCGCGGCAGGCGCTCGTCGCACGCACCCGTCTCATGGACACCTACCGGCGGTTTCCCGGCATCGACCCCGGCCTCCCCAACGACCACATGCCGGCCGACTGGCCGCGCCGGCAGGCCCGCTCGCTGTTCACCCAGGCGTACAACGCCCTTGGCCCGCCGGCCGAGACGCGGGTCAAGCAGATCATGGCCGTGCACGACGAGGACGCCGCCGCGCAGGCCCGCTTCCAGTCCCTGGACCGGTCCGCGCCCGCGGCCCCGGCGGCGCCTCGGCCTTGACCGGCGCCGACGACGCCCGCGGTGCGAGGCCGCTCCCGGCAGGTGCGAACGGCTCGCCGCGAGCGGCCTCGCCTCTCAGTAGGCTGCCCACACGGCGGTCGTGCGGTGCTCGGCCAGTTCGGCCAGAGCGCTGTCGTATTCCGCGACGACCTGCTGGAACCGCAGCACCGCGAGTGGTCCCAGCCCGTCGAACAAAGCGGTGAAGACCTCACGGGCCTGCGCCCGCGGCCAGTCGGCGGGCAGGAGCCTGTCCGGCAGGCCCGGGTCGATGCCGGGGAAGACACGCCAGGCGTCGAAGACCTTGGTGCGGCCGACCAGCGCGCCGCTCAGGGTGATGGTTCCGGCTCGCATCCGTGCCAGCGACTCCCGCTGGTCGGTGAGGAAGCGCCGGTACGACGCGGCGAGGCCGTCCAGATCCCATGCCCTCAGCGGGGAGTCGCCGCCGGCCTCGGAAGCCCTCAGCACCGTCAAGTTGTCGACACCGGCGGTCTGGAGGATGGGCGTGAGCGTCTCGGGGCGGGCGTGCGCGGACACCCACAGTCCGTCGAACAGGGGGGCGAAGCCCAGCCATCGCAGGTAGCTGCGCACGCGGTGGCGCAGATGACGTTCCTGTTCGGGGACGCTGAAGGCCGCGACGGTCCACATGCCGTCCCAGTCCTCGACCCCGGCGCCGAACCGCATGATGCTGGCGTTCTTCTGGCGGCTGTCCTCCCGGCCGATGTCGCTCAGCCGCAGGTACGACTGCCGCCCGGACTTCTCGGCCGCCAGGACACCCCGCTTGACCAGCCTGTTGGCCGTCGCCCGCGCACTGGTCTCACTGATGCCGAACTCGGCCAGCAGGCCGATGAGCGCGCCCATCGGCAGGCCCGCCGTGCTGTCCAGCCAGTACTCGCCCAGCAGCGTCGTCAGCAGCCTCTGCGGCGACGCCCCCGTCTGCTGGCGTGGAAGGGCGCTTCCCTCCTCCGCGCGTCGCAGGACCAGCGCCTCCAGGGACGGCTTCTCCAGGGACGGCTTCTCCATCGGCATGGCGACAGCTTATCCGGGGTCGCGGGAGAGCCGGCCGGCCGCCGTGGTCCGGCCGGCGCTGCCCGGGCACTCGCGCGAGAGGCCGAGGCCGCTCAGGCGTAGAACCGCGACAGACTCTGCAGCACCGCTGCCGGCTTGGTGGCGCCCTCGATCTCGATGGTGCCGTCCACGGTGATCTGCAGACCGCCGGGCACTTCCTCGACCTCCGTCAGGCGCGCGGTGAGGCGGATGCGGGAGCCGACGCGGACCGGGGAGGGGAAGCGCACCTTGTTCAGGCCGTAGTTGACCTTGGTGCTGACCCCGTCCACCTCCAGCAGGCTGGTGAACAGCGGGATGAACAGGGACAGCGTCAGGTACCCGTGGGCGATCGGGGCGCCGAAGGGGCCCGTGGCGGCGCGCTCGGGGTCGGTGTGGATCCACTGGTGGTCGCCGGTCGCGTCGGCGAAGCCGTCGATGCGCTCCTGGGTGATCTCGATCCAGTCGCTGGTGCCCAACTCGGCGCCGGCGAGCGCCTTGAGCTCGTCGAGTCCGTGGACGGTGGTGGTGGGGAGCGTGGTCATGGTGGGTGGTCCTTGCCTTTCCGGGGCCGTCAGCCGTCGTGCGGCCGGTGCTCTTCTGCGCGGAGCAGGTGCTTGAGAAGCTTTCCCGAGGCGGTGCGCGGGAGCCGTTCCACCAGCACCACCGATGTGGGGATCTTGTACTTGGCGAGTCTGCCGTTCAACGCGGCCAGCAGCTCCCGGGGCACGAGCGCCGCGTCGTCCGCCGGGACGACGAAGGCCCGGCCGGTCTCGCCCCAGCGGGCGTCGGGGACGCCGATGACCGCGCACTCGGCCACGCCGGGCAGTGCCAGGATGGCGTGCTCGACCTCCGCCGGGTAGACGTTCTCGCCGCCCGAGATGTACATGTCCTTGATCCGGTCGGCGATGGTGATGTAGCCGTCCGCGTCCACGCGGGCCGCGTCGCCGCTGTGGAACCAGCCGTCGCGGAAGGCGGCCGCGGTCTCCTCCGGCAGGCCCCAGTAGCCGGGGCCGACGTGCGGGCCGCGGACGACCACCTCGCCCACCTCGCCCACCGCGGCGGGCAGGCCGTCGGGCCCGAGCACGCGGACGTCACTGAAGAAGTGCGGCACCCCGGCCGAGCCGGCCTTGCTGACGGAGTGCTCGGCGTCGAGGAACAGTGTGCCGGGCGCGGCCTCGGTCATGCCGTAGCCCTGGAGGAAGGTGAGCCCCCGCTGCTGGTACGTGCGGATGAGCGCGGTCGGGACCGGAGCGCCGCCGCAGGTCAGCAGCCGGAGCGAGGAGAGGTCCGCCTGTGCCCAGCCGGGTTGCCGCGCGACGAGGTCGAACATGGTGGGGACACCGAACATGAAGGTGATCCGGTGGTTCGCGATCAGCGCCAGTGTGGCCGCCGGGTCGAAGGACTCGACGAGGACGCATGTGCCGCCCTTGAGCAGGACGGGCAGGGTGAGCATGTTCAGCCCGGCCGTGTGGAAGAGCGGAGCGGAGACCAGGGCCCGCTCGTCGGCGGTGAGGTCGTGGTCGACCAGGACGTTGACGGCGTTCCAGATGAGGTTGGCGTGGGTGAGCATGGCCCCCTTGGGGCGGCCGGTGGTCCCCGAGGTGTACATGATGAGGCAGAGTTCGTCCGGGGTGACGTTCTCGTCGATCGGCTCGGTGGCCGCCGCGGCGAGAAGTTCCTCGTACGCGGGGCCGGTCTCGACGGTCAGCGGGACGGCGGCCGGGACGAGCGCGGCGTACGAGGGGGCGTGGAGCAGGGCGCGGGCGCCGCTGTCCTGGAGCTGGTAGGCGATCTCGGGGGCGGCCAGGCGGGTGTTGAGGGGGACGAAGACCGCGCCGAGCAGGCCCGTCGCGAAGAGGGTCTCCAGGTAGGCGGGGTGGTTCGGGCCCAGGTAGGCGACGCGGTCGCCGCGGCGGACGCCGGCGGTGCGCAGCGCGTGCGCCAGGCGCGTGCTGCGCTCGTGCAGGTCGGCGTAGCTGAGGCTGTGCCCGTCGTGGACGAGCGCGGTGCGGTGCGGGGTCTTGCGGGCCCGGCGGGCGGGCCAGGACCCGATGCCCTCGTTGCGCATGTGAGGCTCCTTCAGGAGGTGAGTCCCAGCAGCCGAGCGGCGTTGTCCTTGAGGATCTTGGGCCTGACGCTGTCCTTGACGGGCAGCTTGGCGAAGTCGGCGAGCCAGCGGTCCGGAGTGAGCACGGGGTAGTCCGAGCCGAAGAGGACCTTGTCCTGCAGCAGCGAGTTGGCGTACTGGACGAGCTGCGGCGGGAAGTACTTGGGCGACCAGCCGGAGAGGTCTATGTGCACGCCGGGCTTGTGGGTGGCGACCGCGAGTGCCTCGTCCTGCCAGGGGAAGGAGGGGTGCGCGAGGATGATCCTCAGCTGCGGGAAGTCGGCGGCGACGTCGTCCACGTGCATCGGGTTGGAGTACTTGAGCCTGATGCCGCCCCCGCCGGGGACGCCCGCGCCGATGCCGGTCTGGCCGGTGTGGAAGAGGGCGACGGTGCCGGTCTCCTCGATGACCTCGTAGAGTCCGTAGGCCATCCGGTCGTTGGGGAAGAAACCCTGGATGCTGGGGTGGAACTTGAAGCCGCGCACGCCGTACTCCTCGACCAGCCGCCGCGCCTGACGGATGCCCGCCTTGCCGCGGAACGGGTCCACGGAGGCGAAGGGGATGAGGACGTCGGGATTGGCGGCGGCGGCCTCGGCCACCTCCTCGTTCGGGACGGGCGGGGTGCCGGTGGCGTGCTCGGCGTCGACGGTGAAGACGACGGCGGCCATGTTCCGCTCGCGGTAGTAGGCGGCCATCTCGGGGAGGGTGGGCTTGCGCTTGCCCTCGACCTTGAAGTACGCCTCGGAGGCCGTGTCGAGTTCGGCGGACAGGGACGCGTTCCCCCGCGCGGAGACCTCGGCGTGGGTGTGCACGTCGATGGCCACGAGCCGTTCGGGATCCATCGGCCGGCCGCCGCTCACGCGCCCTCCCCCTCGGGGACGCGCGGCGCGGGAATGCCGACCGACTGCGGCTCGCGGCCGACCGAGCCGTGCCAGCCGGCGGCCAGCGTCTGCGGGGTCCAGCCTCCGTCGGAGTAGGCGACGGCGGTCTCCTGCGGGTGCGACCAGAGGGTGAGCCGGTCGCCGCCGATGCCTATGCACTGGCCGGTGACGTCACGGGCGGCGTCGGAGGCGAGGAACGGCAGCAGCGCGGCGCAGTCCTCGGGAGTGCCGAAGCCCTCGCCCTTGCGCAGGAAGTCGGGCAGCGGCTCCCCCTGCCGCCACCGCTCGACAAAGGGGGCGAAGGCGGGAATGGTCTCGGTCATGGCGGTGGCCGCCACCGGCACGATCGCGTTGACGGTGATGCCCGAGCGCGCCAGTTCCATGGACCAGGTGCGGACCATGGCGGCGATCCCGGCCTTGGCGGCGGCGTAGTTCGTCTGGCCGAAGTTGCCGCGCTGTCCGGCCGGGGAGCCGACCAGGACGAGGGTGCCGCCCTCGCCCTGCTCGCGCATGCGGACCGCGGCGGCCCGGGCACAGGTGAAGGTGCCTCGCAGGTGGGTGGCGATGACGGCGTCGAAGTCCTCGTCCGTCATCTTCCACAGCACCCGGTCGCGCAGGATCCCCGCGTTGGTGACCATGACGTCCAGGCGCCCGAACTCACCGACCGCACGGGCGACCAGGCGGTCGGCGGCCTCGCTGCTGCCGACGGCGACCGCCTCGGCGACGGCTCGGCCGCCGGCTTCGACGACGGTCCGCGCGGCCTGCTCGGCGACCTTCGCGTCGAGGTCGTTGACGACGACGGCCGCTCCGGCCCGGGCGAGTGCCGTGGCGTAGGCGAGGCCGAGTCCGCGTCCGCTGCCGGTGACGACGGCGACCTTGCCGGTGAGATCGGGGGAGGGGCGGGTGGTGGGTTCAGCGCTCATGGAGAAAGAAGCTAAGAGCAATCATTGTTGGTGTCAATAGTTGTCCTCTACTGTTGTTCTGCGGGATGATGCCACCATGAGCGACGCACCCTGGATGCGCGGCCTGCACGCCGACACCGGATACCTGCTGTACCGCCTGGGCCTGCGCTCCGGCAGCCTGTTCAACGCGAGCCTGGAGCAGCACGGCCTGCGCCTGCGGCACTACGCCGTGCTGCGCTACCTCTCCGCGGTGGAAGGGGCCCGGCAGCGGGAGCTGAGCGACCGGCTCGGCTACGACCCCAGCGCCATCGTCAGCCTGGTCGACGACCTGCAGCGGCTCGACCTGGCCGAACGCCGGCCCGACCCGAACGACCGGCGCAACCGGATAGTGGTGCTCACCAAGGCCGGGCAGCGCCTTCTCCAGGAGAGCGAACAGGACGGCGCCCGGGTCACCGACGAACTGCTGGCGCCCCTGGACGCGCAGGAGCGCCGGACACTGCACCGCCTGCTGCTGCGGATCGCCGAACCGCCGGAGAACCCGGCCGATGGCGGCTGACCGGGCATCCGGTTCCCGGCCCGGCTCCCGCGCCGCCCTGCGAACGGCCGCCGACCGGCTGCTCGACGTGCTCGGCTCCTTCGACCAGGCGCACACCGCCCAGACACTCACCGAGATCGCCCGGCGGGCCGCGTTGCCCCTGCCCACCGCACACCGGCTGGTCGGCGCTCTCACCGGCTGGGGCGCGCTCGAACGCGCCGAGGACGGCCTCTACCACGTGGGCCTGCGCCTGTGGGAGGTCGCCGCGCTCGCCCCGCGCGGGGTGGGCCTGCGCCAGGCCGCGATGCCCTTCCTGGAGGACCTGTACGAGACCACCCACGAGAACGTGCAGCTCGCGGTGCGCGACGGCCTGCAGGTCGTCTACACCGAGAGCATCTCGGGACGCTCCGCCGTGGGCGTGCACAGCCGGGTCGGCGCCCGCTGGCCGCTGCACGCCACCGGGGTCGGCCTGGTGCTGCTGGCCCACGGGGGCGCCGCTCTGCAGGACCGCTACTGCGCCGGGGAACTGGCCGCGTTCACCCCCTTCACCGTCACCGACCCCGCCCGGCTGCGCCGGATGCTGGCCGAGGTGCGGCGCACCGGCTGCGCGGTCAGCGTCCGCCAGATCACCGAGGACGCGCTGTCGGTGGCCGCGCCGGTGCGCGGCCCGCGCGGCGACGTTGTCGCCGCCGTATCGGTCGTCGTGCCGGCCGCGGGCGCGCCGACACCCGCGCTCGTCCCCGCCGTCCGCGTGGCCGGCCGCGGCATCTCACGGGCCCTCGGCTGGCAACCCGTATCCAATTGAGCCCGGGCTTCCGTCAGACGGAAGTCCTGTTGTCCGGGGCCGCGCGCGGTCAGGAACCTGGCCCCACGCGGAGCACCGGCGCTCCGCCGTACAGGGACGGGACTTCAGCCATGACCACGCATTCAGCCTTCGCCCGCAACCAGTGGTACGTCGCCGCCTGGTCCGCCGAGGTGGGCCGCGACCTGATGGGCCGCACCGTGCTGGGCGAACCCCTCGTGCTGTACCGCACCGGGGAGGGTGAGGCGGTCGCCCTCTCCGACCGGTGCGTGCACCGCCGCTACCCGCTGTCCGCGAGCCGCCTCGACGGTGACAACGTGGTCTGCGGCTACCACGGCTTCACCTACGACACCACCGGCACCTGCGTCTTCGTCCCCGGCCAGAAGCGCGTTCCCCGTACCGCGCGCGTGCGTTCCTGGCCGGTGGCGGAGGTCGACTCCTTCGTCTGGGTCTGGCTCGGCGACCCCGAGCAGGCCGATCCCGCCGGCATTCCGCGCGCCCCGCACCTGGCCGAGGAGGGCTGGGTCACCGTCAGCGGCATGGAGCCCATCGACTGCGACTACGGCCTGCTGGTCGACAACCTGATGGACCTCTCCCACGAGACCTACCTGCACGGCGGCTACATCGGCACACCGGAAGTCGCCGAAACCCCCATCACGACCGAGGTCGACGAGGAGGCGGGTGTCGTGCGCGTCTCCCGGCACATGCCCGACGCCGAGTGCCCGCCCTTCTACGCCCGCTCGACCGGCATCGAGGGCCGCATCCAGCGGCTGCAGGACATCGAGTACTTCGCGCCGTGCCTGTACCTGCTGCACAGCCGGATCAGCCCGACCGGCCAGGACACCCCCCTGTTCCGCACCGAGATCACCTACGCGATCACGCCCTCGGCGCCGGGCAAGGTCTACGACTTCTGGGCCGTCTCACGGAACTTCGCGGTCGAGGACGAGGAGGTCACCACTTTCCTGAGGGACTTCAACCACACCGTGGTCATGCAGGACGTGGACGCGCTCAACCTGCTGCAGCGCTGCCTGGACACCGAGCCCGAGGGCTACCAGGAACTCAGCATCAACATCGACACCGGCGGCCTGGCGGCCAGGCGCATCCTGGCCCGGCTGGCCGAGCCGGCCGCGCGATGAGCGCGGGGCGCCCGTCCTCGACCCCGGCCGTCCTGCGCGTCCGCTGGCTCCCGGGCACCGACGTCCTGCTCGGGACCTGCCACTGCGGCGCGGAGCACGAGTGCCAGGACCCCGTCGAGATGTGGGACTGGATGCACGCCCACCCCGACCACCCCACCCGCGAGGAGGTCCCCCGGTGAACGACACCATCGAACTGACCGTCGCCGACCGGCGCGAGGAAGCGGTCGGCGTGGTGTCCCTGACGCTGCGCCGCAGCGACGGCCGGGCCCTGCCCGACTGGCAGCCCGGCGCGCACGTGGACCTGCTGCTGGCCGAGGGCCTGGAGCGCCAGTACTCGCTGTGCGGCGCGCCCGGCGCGCGGCAGTGGCGGATCGCCGTCCTGCGCGAGGCGGACGGGCGGGGCGGCTCGGACTTCGTCCACGCCTCCCTGCGGCCCGGAACCAGGGTGCGGGCCCGCGGCCCGCGCAACCACTTCCCGCTGGAGCCGGCGCCACGCCACCGCTTCGTCGCCGGAGGCATCGGCATCACCCCGATCCTGCCCATGCTGGCCGCCGCGACGGCCGCCTCCTCGCAGTGGTCCCTGCTGTACGGCGGACGCTCCCGCGCTTCCATGGCCTTCGTCGACGAACTGACGCGATGCCACCCCGACGGGCGCGTCACCCTCGTCACCGGCCACCTCCCCCTGGACAGCTACCTGGACGGGCTCCGTCCGGGCGAACTGGTCTACGCCTGCGGCCCGGCGCCGCTGCTGGAAGCCGTTCAGTCGCGGGTCCCGTCCTCCGTCCTGCGCCTGGAACGCTTCACCGCCCCCGCCTCCGCCGCCGACACCAGCGGCGATACGGCCTTCACGGTCGAACTCGCCCGGTCCGGGATGCTGCTGACCGTACCGCCGGGCCGCAGCATCCTGCAGACGGTTCAGCAGGCGGGCGTGTCCGTCCTGTACTCCTGTACGGAAGGCACTTGCGGCACCTGCGAGACCGACATCCTCTCCGGCGAGGCCGACCACCGCGACTGCGTCCTCACCGACGGGGAACGTGCCGCCAACGAGACGATGATGATCTGCGTCTCCCGCTGCCGTGTCCCCGGCGGCCGTCTGACCCTGGACCTGTGACCTCACGGCAGGCACGTCCGGCTTCCCGGGCGGTGACCGCGATGCGGCCGGGATCCGGTGGGGATCCCGGCCGCGGGGCTGAACCGCCGGCTCAGCCGATGGTTCAGGTGGGGCTCAACCGGTGGTGCAGGCGGTGCCGTTGAGGGTGAATTTCGTGGGCTGGGTGTAGGTGCTGCCGGTGTAGGTGCCCTGGAAGCCGAAGGACTGGCTGCCGCCGGCGGGTATCTGGGCGTTGTAGTCGACGTTGGTGGCGGTCACCGAGCCGGAGGTGGGGCTGATGGTGGCGCTCCAGGCGCTGGTGACGGCCTGTCCCGAGGGCAGGGTGAAGCCGACCTTCCAGCCGTTGACGGCGGTGGAGCCGGTGTTGGCGACGGTCACGTTGGCGGTGAACCCGCCGGGCCAGGTGCTCGGGGTGTACGTGACCTTGCAGCCGGACCCGCCGGTGCCGCCGGTCGTCGTACCGCCCGATGTGGTGGTCCCGCCCGTCGTGGTGCCACCAGTGGTCGTACCGCCGGTGGTCGTACCGCCGGTGGTGGTGCCGCCCGATGTGGTGCTGCCGCCGGTCGTCGTGCCCCCGGTGGTGGTGCCGCCTGTCACCTGCGTGCCGCCGAAGGTGACGACAAGGCTGCCGTCGGAGGCGAAGTGCCAGCCGAGCCCGCCGTTGTAGTTGGAGCAGCGGGACCCGTTGGAGCCGGACCAGAACTGGTTGGAGCCGTCGGTGTTGCCGACGATCTTGTCGTTGGCGCTGCCGCTGCTGAACCGGCAGGAGGTGTTGTTCCGGAACACCGAGGTGCCGGCGGCGAAGTAGAAGTTGCTCTGGCTGTTGTTGACGCTGACGTTGTTCGACACGGTTATGGTGCCGGGGTTGCTGTTGTAGTCGATGCCCTTGGCGCCGTTGCCGTAGGCGATGTTGTTCCGGAAGATGTGGTTGACCGGGATGCTGTCGCCGCCGAGCTTGAAGCCGTTCTTGTCGCCGTTCGAGCTTCCGCTGCCGTCGGAGAGGGTGCCCTGGTCGTAGGAGAGCGAGTTCTCGATGGTCACGGGGCCGATGGGACCGGTCTCGGGCTTGGTGAACAGGTCCCAGCCGTCGTCGACGTTGTTGTGGGACACGTCGTAGCGGAACACGTTCCCTGAGCCCACGGTGAGCTTGGCGGCGAATCCGTCGGCGTTCTCGCCGGTGGAGTCGCGGTTGTCGTGCGACTCGGAGCTGATGATCAGGTTGTTCGCCGGCCACTGGGACTGCGGGGTGCTGGAGCCGGGCCGGGAGATCTGCAGTCCGGTGTCGCGGTTGTAGGCGGTCACCACGCGCTCGACGACGTTGTGGCTGCCGCCGACGAAGATGCCGTTGTCGGCGGCGTGTTCGACGGTCAGGCCGTACAGGTGCCAGTAGCTGCCGTTGAGCTGGATCCCGCGGTCGGACGAACTCGCGTCCTCGCCGGAGAAGTTGAGCACCGGTGTCTCACCGGGGTAGGCGGATATCTCCTTCAGCGCGCCGGAGCTGCCGCTGTTGCCGGCCTGGATCTCGATCGGTGACGAGAGGTTGTACGTGCCACCCCTCATGTAGATCGTGCCGCCCGCGGAGATCTTGGTGACCGCGTTGGCGAGCGTCGTCGGGGAGGACTGCGTGCCCGGAGCGCTCGCGCTTCCACCCGGCGCCACGTACAGGGCGTTGCTGTTCAGCGCCGGGGACACGGTCGAAGCCGCCGCCTGCGAGACCGGCGAGCCGACCGCGACCAGGGCGCCCGCCGAGGCGAGCGCGGCCACCGCCACGGCGGCGAACGCCTTCCTCTTCATGGTGACGCCGGTCCTCTCGCGCCGTGACGAGACGGCGGGAGTGTGCCTGATCATGCGTGGACCTCTCTCTGGAGGTGATGTGGGGGGACTGCCGCGAGGGCAGTTTCAGCAAGTGCGTGTGATCTTGGTGCACGTGCGGCGTATCCGGCGGATCGGCATGTGATCGACAATTGCTGACATAGCGTCAGATACGCGATGTATCATATCTTATGGCGTTGAGGTGACACCGTCAATCCTTGCCCGCCGGAGGGGAGTGCTCCCGTTTCCGCTGTCACCTCACCGTCGCGATGACCCGCTGGTAGCCGGTCAGCGGCGGAGTTCCCTTGTCCGTCACCTGGAAGACGAGGTGGATCGTCTGGCCGGGCCGTGCGCCGTCCGGCACGGTGAACGACGGGTGCGGCGTGGCGGAATCGGTGACCGGGACCGCCCCTGGGTAAGTGCCGGCCTCGCGGTACTGCCACCAGGTGCTCGTGCAGGCGTCGCCGTCGGGATCCGCGGCGATGCCGTTCAGGTGCACCGTCTGCCCCGGCCTGACGTCGATGTCGAGCCGGCCGGGCGGTACGTACGCGACGGGCGCGTGGTTCGCGTGCGCGTGGTCGGGGGCCGTCGTCCAGGCGACACGTGCGGCGAAGTCGTTCTGGAAGGCGTCGGTCCAGCGGGCCTGGGGGTAGGCCCTGTCGTCCGCCCCGGTGTACGGGTCGAGGTCACGCACCTGGTCACCGGACTGCCCCAGGTATGCCGGCAGGTCCGTCCACAGGTGCGGTCCCACCTGGGCGAAGCGGCCGCCCCATCCTCCGTACGTCGGGTCCTCGGCGCTGCGCAGGCCGGTCGGTATCTCGTTCATGAAGGACGGCGAGTCGCCCTCGGAGATGAACTCTCCCGGACCGAAGTCGCTGCCGCCCGCGTGGATCGGCCCGACCGGATAGTCCTGGGCCAGGGGTCCCTGGACGATGTTCCCCGTCATCCAGGGTCCCTGGAAGTAGGTCTGCAGCGGTGCGGGGACGCGGCTCTTCCACTTGTAGGCCATCGGCTGGAACTGGTCGTTGTTCATGATCAACCGGATGTCCGGCCAGTTCGTCGCGATGTAGTCCTTGTAGGTGGTGTCCTGGTCGAGGATGACGTAGACGAAGGCCTTCCGCGACACCTTGCGGTAGATCTCCGGCCAGGCCGCGGTGCCGGAGTACTCGTCCTGAATGGACTTCAGGGCACGTGCGATGGTGTTGGTTCCGCCCCAGGTATCGAGCCAGAGGGGTCCGGGCCGGTCGTCGAGCAGTTTCTGCTTGATGAGGTCCGAACCCGGGGTGTCCGCGGCCATGTCGCCGACGTTCTCGATGTTGCCCACTCGTACGACGCCGGACAGGCGTGCGGGTGTGGGGTAGCGCGGATCCTGTGCGGCCAGGTTCCGATACACCTGCGCGTAGCCGCCGTTGATCATGTCCGTCATCCAGGTGGTCCCGCCCCAGTGGCCGTGGGAGGGAATGGTGCTTCCGTTGCCCGCCCAGTGGAACCGTGAGCTGGTGTAGATGAGACCTTGGACGTCGAACTCGTCGCTGTAGAGCAGGAAGCGGTGGAAGGACGCCTTGTCGTCGATCTCGCCGTCGGTCGTCACGATGACCCGGGGCCGCGGAACGGCGGCATGGGTCAGGTCCGCGAGAGCGGTTGCCGCGGCGCCGGTGGAAGGACCGCAGTCGTCGTGCTGGGCGGTACCGGCGTAGGCGGGATCCACGGACAGCACGGCCGCGAGGGCGGTGAGGGCCACCGGGAGCACCGCCCATGCCCGCCGCGATCGTCGGGCGGCAGGGGTTCCGTCGGCGGGACGCGGCTCTTCCGGTCGGGGCATCGGCTGGCTCCTTGCCTCGTCACGGCCGTGGTGGGGCGCGTGACGTGTGTCGGGGGAACGCCGCGGTGCCGTCGGCCTCCTGTGCGCCGGTCGGCCGGCCGGGGCCGTAGCTGCCCGCGTCGATGGCGACGGGAGGCACGGGCGCCGCTGCGTACGTCGTCGGCAATGATGGCGACGGGAGTGACGTCAGGCAATAACTGTTCATCAGAGAATAGATATTCAGAACGTGTCTGCGCGCAGATGCTCGGGGGTGGGGGATACGGACGGTCTGAATATATATTCGATCGTGGGTGGTTATTGCCCCATGTCACTCCCGTCGCCATCATGACCGACGACGTCCAACGCGGCGCCCACGCCTCCCGTCGCCACCCGATCCCGCTCACCATGCGGCGAAACGACCTCATGCGGCCGTGCGGCGAACGGGGCGACCCGCCGGCACGGCACACCTCACTCCTCCCGGGAGGTTTTCGGCAATGGCGATGAGACGGCGTGAGTTTCTGGGGCAGGCGGCCCGGTCGGCGGCAGGCGCCCTGGTCGGAACGGGGCTCGCGGGCGCGACCGCTACGGGTGCCTACGCCGCGGCGCGGCCGGGGACCCGCGGCGCGGGCGGTGACCAGAGCCGCCCGCGGTTGCTGGTGTCCACGGACATCGGCGGTACGGACTTCGACGACTTCCAGTCCATGGTGCATCTCCTGCTCCACGCCGACCGCTTCGACATCGAAGGGCTGGTGTCCTCACCGTTCGGCCCGGGGACCAAGGACGACATCCTGCGCGTCATCGACGCCTACGAACACGACCACCCCCATCTGAGGACGTACTCCCCGCACTACCCGTCCCCCGGGCGGCTGCGCGCGATCAGCAAGCAGGGCGCGCACGACCCGGCCGCCGACCCGGGCCACAGCGCGCCGACCGAAGGCTCCCGATGGATCGTGGAGTGCGCACGGCGCAGGGACACCCGACCACTCGACGTCCTGGTGTGGGGCGGCATCGACGACCTCGCCCAGGCACTGCACGATGCCCCCGACATCCTGCCGAAGCTGCGCGTGTACTACATCGGCGGCCCGAACAAGCTGTGGGCCGTGAACGCCTACAACTACATCGAGACCCACCATCCCGGGCTGTGGATGATCGAGTCCAACGCGACCTACCGCGGCTTCTTCACCGGCGGGGACCAGAGCGGCGAGTGGGGCGGCACCGCCTTCGTCGCACAACATGTCGCGGGGCACGGCGCCCTCGGCGACTTCTTCGCCGCGCGGTCGGCGCAGCTGAAGATGGGCGACAGCCCGTCCGTGGTCTGGTACCTGAACGGCACCCGGAACCCGACCCGGCCGAGCTGGGGCGGCAGTTACGTCCGCGTATGGGACGGCAGGAAGACCGTCTTCGACCGCCTGACCACCGCGCAGGACACCGCGGAGGTCTACGGCGTCGTCGAGTTCGCGCTGCCCGTTCCCGAGGGCTACGGACCGGACAACACCGCGCACATGGTGATCGACAACCGGGTCCAGGGCCCGTTCCCGGCCGCCGTGAACGAGGGGAGCACGCTGCGGTTCCGTTTCTCCCCGCGTGATCCGAAGGTGTGGCCGTACGTCATCCGGAGCGATCACCCCGCCCTGGACGGCCTGACCGGTGCGGTCACGGCCGTCCCACCGCCCGCGGAGCGCGCCGGCACGCCGTCCTCGGTGCACCCCCGCTGGTGGACCGACGACCAGGATCCGGCCTTCGCCGAGGGCCCCTGGGCCGGCGCGAAGCACGTCAGCCAATGGCGGGCGGACTACCTCGGTGAGTTCGCCG
The DNA here is from genome assembly GCF_020400825.1 of Streptomyces sp. HPF1205. GTDB lineage: Bacteria > Actinomycetota > Actinomycetes > Streptomycetales > Streptomycetaceae > Actinacidiphila. The sequence continues at coordinate 99,391 of NZ_JAINVH010000019.1, read as the reverse complement.
AACGGATGGACCGCTGCACCGCGCCCGCACGCGACTGAGCGTCCGTGCGGTCCGCCGGCCTCCTGCCGCTGCCGTGCTCGCTCAGGACGGGGGTACGAGGGGCAGGCCGGTGTAGTTCTCGGCCAGTTCGGCGGCGGCGTGCGGTGAGGCGGCGATGCGGTCCAGTTGGGAGAGCTGGAGACGGGTGGTGAAGCCGTCCTGCCCGGGGTCCGCGTGGAGGGTGGTGGTCATGAACCAGGAGAAGTGCTCGGCCCGCCACACCCTGCGCAGACACGTGTCGGAGTAGGCGTCCAGCAGCGCCGTGGAGCCGGTGTCGTGGAGCGCGGCCAGCGCCCTGGCCAGCACGATGACGTCCGCTGCCGCCAGGTTGAGTCCCTTCGCCCCGGTGGGCGGCACGATGTGGGCGGCGTCGCCGGCCAGCAGCACACGGCCCCAGCGCATGGGCTCGGTGACGAAGCTGCGCATCGGCAGCACCGCCTTCTGCGTGATCGGGCCGCGCTCCAGCCGCCAGTCGCCGTCCACGGCGAAGCGCGCCTCCAGCTCCTCCCAGATCCGCGTATCGCTCCAGGACGACGGCTCGGTGCCGTTGGGGACCTGGAGGTACAGCCGGCTGACCGTCGTGGAGCGCATGCTGTGCAGGGCGAAACCGCGCGGTGAGTGGGCGTAGATCAGTTCGTCGCACGACGGCGGGACGTCGGCCAGGACGCCGAGCCACGAGTACGGGTAGGTGCGTTCGAAGGTGCGCAGTTCGCTCCCGGGTACCGCCCGGCGGACGACGCCGTGGAAGCCGTCGCAGCCGACCACCCAGTCGCAGGCGAGACTGCGCCGCCGGCCCTCGTGGACGTAGTGGATGACGGGGCGGTCGGTATCGGCGCCGCTGACCGACTCGGCGGTGGCGCCGAACAGCAGCGGCGGCCCGTCGTGGAGTTGCAGCGCGATCAGGTCCTTGACGACCTCGGTCTGGGCGTAGACCCAGACCCTGCGGCCTCCGGTCAGGGAGGGGAAGTCGATCCGGTGGCCGCGCCGGTCCCAGCGCAGTTCGATGCCGTCGTGGACCAGGCCCTTCCGGTCGAGCCGGTCGCCGGCGCCGCTGGCGCGCAGGGCGTCGACGGTGGCCTGCTCCAGGATCCCGGCACGCTGGCGCTGCTCGACGTAGCCGCGGTCCCTGCTCTCCAGGACCACGCAGTCCACACCGGCCCGGTGCAGCAGCCGCGCGAGCAGCAGCCCGGCGGGGCCGCCGCCGACGATGCCGACGGTGGTACGGGCGGGCTCGCTACGGTTCATCGGTGGGCCTTTCTCGGTCAGCGGGTCCGGCGGCTTCGCCGCGTCCGGTGGGCCCCGCGGTGTCGGGGAGTTCGGCCAGGACGCGGCTCGCGACGGTGAAGGCGGAGTTCGCGGCGGGGACACCGCAGTAGATCGCGGTCTGCAGCAGCACTTCCCCGATCTCCTCGGCGGTCAGGCCGTTGGCACGTGCCGCGCGGACGTGCATGGCCAGTTCCTCGTGGTGGCCGAGGGCGACCAGGGCGGTGAGGGTGACGCAGCTGCGGGTGTACCGGTCCAGGCCCGGCCGGGTCCAGATCTCGCCCCAGGCGTAACGGGTGATCAGGTCCTGGAACGGCGCGGTGAACGGGGTGGTCCCGGCCACCGCCCGGTCGACGTGCGCGTCGCCGAGGACGGCGCGGCGCACCGCCATGCCCGCAGCGTGCGCCTCGTCGTGGGTCGTCGCGAGGGCGCGCGGCGCCGGGCCGAGGTGGGGGAGCAGCGCGCCGAGCACCCGCGTGGGCCGCTCGGCGGGGGCGAGGTGCGAGGCGCCGGGGATCTCGACCAGAGCCGCGCCGGGAATGCCGTCGGCCAGCTCGCGGGCGTGGGCCCGGGGCGTTGCGGGGTCCTCGCGGCCGGCGACGACGAGCGCGGGCGCCCGGACGCGGCCGAGCTCGGCGCGCATGTCGTAGGCGGCCAGCGCGTCGCAGCAGGCAGCGTAGCCGGCCGGATCGGCGGCGCGCAGATCCGCCACCAGTTCGGCGGCGGTGTGCGTCTCGGCGAAGGCCGGGGTGAACCAGCGCCCGGGCGCGGTGGCGGTCGGCCGCTCCAGGCCCTCCCGCCGTACCAGCGCTGCCCGTTCCCGCCAGCCGTCCGGTTCGCCGAAGCGGGCGGAGGAGCACACGGCGGTCAGCGAGGCGACCCGGTCGGGGTGGTGGACGGCCAGCCAGATGCCGACCGCGCCGCCCAGGGAGACGCCGGCGTAGGCGAAGCGCTCCACGCCGAGCGCGTCGGCGAGGGCGAGCACGAGCCCGCCGAGGTCGGCGACGGTGGTCCGGCCGGGCCGGGGGTCCGGCAGCGCCGAAGCGGGCGTGCCGCCGTGGCCCGGGAGGTCCCAGCGGATCACCCGGTGCCCGCGGGACAGCGCCGGGACGAGCGCGTCCCACAGGCGCACGGAGGTGCCCAGCGACGGGCCGAGGAGCAGCGGCGGCGCGTCCTCGCGGCCGTCCGCGCGGTGGTGGAGCGCCGGCGGACCGCTCGGGGCCTTCGGCGGTTTCGTCGGTTCCAGTGGTTTTGGTGATGACATCACGGTTCCTACCGGTCGGAGGACTGGGGCCGCGGTGTGCGGCGCAGGGCCCGGTCGGTGAGCGCCGGGGCCGCGCCGAGGTAGCCGGCGGGGTCGAGCAGGTCCCGCAACCGTTCCGGTGCGATCAGGCCGGCCAGGGCCGGGTCGCCGGCGAGCGCCTCACGCAGCTCCAAGCCGTCGGCGGCGGCCGCCCGTGAGGCGCGGGTGAGCAGCCGGCGCGCCTCGGCCCGCCCGACCAGCGGCTCGAAGGCCGCGGCCAGGCGCTCGGAGACGATCAGGCCGCGCGTCGCGCCGAGGTGGGCGCGCATCCGGCCCTCGTGCACCCGCAGGTCCGCGGTCAGTTCCGCGGCGTGGCGCGCCGCTCCACCGGTCAGGCGCAGCGCCTCGCGTAGCGCCTCCCATTCGGTGTGCCAGGCGCCGGCCGGCCGCTCGTCCTCGGCGGCCATCGAGGCGAACAGCACCGCCGCGAGCTGCGGCAGCCGCCGCGAGGCCGAGGCGATGAGGGTGGCCCGGACGGGGTTGGCCTTGTGCGGCATGGCCGACGAGCCGCCGCCGGCGCCCTCCGCCAGCTCGCCGATCTCCGTACGGGACAGGACCAGCACATCGGCGGCGATCTTGCCGAGCGCGCCGCCGGCCAGGGCCAGGGCGGCGCCCAGCTCCGCGACGGGAGTGCGCAGCACATGCCACGGCAGCAGCGGTTCCGCGAGGCCCAACCGCCGGGCGTAACCGCTGCCGAGATCGAGCGCCCGGTCCCCGAAGGCGGCCATCGTGCCCGCGGCGCCGCCCAGTTGGGCGGGCAGTTCGACGGCGGCGAGCCGGTCCCGGGCGTCCAGGACCAGGTGCCGCCAGCCCGCGGCCTTGAGCCCGAAGGTGGTCGGCACCGCGTGCTGGGTGAGCGTGCGGCCCGGCATCGGCGTGGCGATGTGCGCGGCGGCCAGGGCCGCGAGCGCGGCGGCGCTGCGGTCGAGATCGGCGACGATCAGCCGGCGGGCGCGCGCGGCCACCAGCATGAGCGCGGAGTCCAGGATGTCCTGACTTGTCGCGCCCCGGTGGACGTGGGCGGCGGCGTCGCCCCCGACGGCCTCGGTGAGGTCGGCGACCAGCGGGATCACCGGGTTGCCCCCGGCCGGCGAGCGCAGAGCGATCGAGCGGGCGTCGAAGCGGTCCGCGCGGGCCGCCGCGCCGACCGCATCGGCGGCCCATGCGGGAGTGAGCCCGAGTTCGGCCCGGGCGCGGGCCAGCGCGGCCTCGGCGTCGAGCATGGCCTGCAGGAAGGCGTGGTCGCCGGTCGCGGCCTCCACGGGCGAGCCGGCCCACCCGGGGGACAGCAGCCCGACATCGGCGGGGACCTCCGGCGCCGGACCGGCCGGACCAGCCACCGGTTCGCCCGCGGCACCGTTCGCGGCCAGGTCAGCGGAACTCAAGGAAGACCGTCTCCTCTCCGGCTCCCCCCTGCAGGCGGATGTCGAAGCGGTGGACGCCCTCGCGCTCCGGCACGGCCAGCAAAGTTGCGCGGCGCTCCGGCGGGAGACCGCGCAGCAGCGCGTCGTCCTCGTGCCTTCCGGGCAGGTAGGCACGCGTGTACAGGTGCAGCAGCAGGCCCCGGGCGAACACCGCGACAGATATGTAGGGCGCGTCGGGAGGCGGTGGCAGGGTGCGCAGCGCGTAGTGGCCGTCCGCGTCCACCGAGACGCGCCCGAAGCCCGTGAAGTCGACGCCGTGGCGGCCGAGTACCGCGCCGGTCACCGGGTCGCGGCGCATCGAACCGGGGGCGCCGGTCCGTGAGCCGTCCGGGTGCGCCTGCCAGAACTCCAGCAGCGCGTCGGGCACTGGGGCGCCCTCCCCGTCCAGGACCCGCCCGTGCAGTGTGATCCCGCGCGGGTCGCCGGGCGGCGCGAGGTCGCCCCCGCCCGTGAACGGCAGGGCGTAGCCGTAGAAGGGGCCGACGGTCTGCGAGGGGGTGATCTGCCCGGCGGTGACCTTCTCGTTCATGCGGCGTCGTCCCCCTGCCGGTCCTGCTGCTCGGTCCAGGTGGCCCTCGGGCCGCCCAGGACGATGTCGAAGCGGTAGCCCAGCGACTGTTCGGGCCGCGAGAGTTCGTGCACGTACTCGGCGACCAGCCGCTCACGGGCGGCGGGGTCGGTGACGGACCGGTAGATCGGGTCGTACGGGAAGAGGGGGTCGCCGGGGAAGTACATCTGGGTGACCAGGCGCTGCGTGAAGGCGGTGCCGAACAGCGAGAAGTGGATGTGGGCCGGGCGCCAGGCGTTCAGGTGGTTGCGCCACGGGTACGCGCCCGGCTTGACCGTGGTGAAGGCGTACCCGCCCTCGCCGTCGGTCAGGCAGCGCCCCACGCCGGTGAAGTTCGGGTCGAGCGGCGCGGGGTGCTGGTCGCGCTGGTGCGCGTACCTGCCCGAGGCGTTGGCCTGCCAGATCTCGACCAACTGGCCGCGCACCGGACGGCCGCCGCTGTCGAGCACCCTGCCGGTGACGGTGATCCGCTCGCCCAGCGGCTCACCGGGGTGCTGCCGGGTCAGGTCGTTGTCGAGCGCGGTCACGTCGGTGTGCCCGAAGACCGGCCCGGTCAGCTCCACCGCCTCGGGGTCCTCGACCACCACCAGCGGCTGTACGGGATGGCGCAGCGCGGTGCTGCGGTAGGGGCCGTACGACCGCGACGGGTGCGCGCCGCCGTCCGGCCGGACCGCCGCCATCTCGGCGTCGATGACGTCCTGATGGGTGAGTTCGCTCATGTCATACCTCCTTGGGAAGCCGCGGGCGGCAACTCAGCGGTCCAGGACGAGCGCGATGCCCTGCCCCACGCCGATGCACAGGGCGGCCAGGCCCGTGCCCGAGCCGTGGGCGGCGAGCTGGTGGGCGAGGGAGCCGGCCAGGCGCGCGCCCGACGCTCCCAGGGGGTGACCGATCGCGATCGCGCCGCCGCGCGGGTTGACCTTGGCCGGGTCGAGCTCGGGCAGTTCGGCCAGGCAGCCGAGCGCCTGGGCGGCGAAGGCCTCGTTCAGCTCGACGGTGCACAGCTCGTCGAAGCCGACCGCGGCCCGCGCCATGGCGCGGCGGCTCGCCTCGACGGGGCCGAGCCCGAACCACTGCGGCTCGACCGCGCTGACCGCGCTCGCCCGGATCCGTGCGAGCGGCTCGCGGCCGAGCTCCGCCAGCGTGTCCTCGCCGGCCAGCAGCAGGGCCGCCGCGCCGTCGTTGAGCGGGGAGGCGTTGCCCGCGGTGACCGTGCCGTCGGTGCGGAAGGACGGCCGCAGACGGGCCATGGTCCCGGGCGTACCGCCGTCGCGGACGCACTCGTCACGCGGCAGGTCCACCCCGCCGACCGCGACGACCTCGCCGTCGAGGAGGCCGTCCCGCCAGGCCCGGGCGGCCTTCTCGTGACTGGCGAGCGCGAAGAGGTCCTGCTCCTCCCTGCTGATCGCGTGGTGTGCGGCGATCAGCTCCGCGCCTTCACCGAGCGGGACGGTCCACTCCTTCGGCATCAGCTCGTTGACCATCCGCCAGCCGAGAGTGGTCGAGTACAGCTCCTGGTGCCCCGCGGGGAAGGCGCGCTCCGGTTTGGGCAGCACCCAGGGGGCGCGGCTCATCGACTCCACCCCGCCCGCGACGACGACGTCCGCGTCGCCCACCGCGATGGCGCGCGCCGCCTGGACGACGGCCTCCAGCCCGGAGCCGCACAGCCGGTTGACGGTGACGCCGGGGACACCGACGGGCAGCCCGGCCAGGAGCGCGGCCATCCGCGCGACGTCGCGGTTGTCCTCACCGGCGCCGTTGGCGTTGCCGAGTACCACATCGCCCACCCGGGCGGGGTCCAGCCGTGGGGTGCGCGCCAGCAGCTCCCTGATCACGCCGGCGGCCAGGTCGTCCGGGCGGACGTGCGACAGGGCCCCCGCGTACTTGCCGAAAGGCGTGCGGACGGCGTCGACGACGTAGACATCGCGTATGCGCCGGGGCGCGTTCACCGCGTCGCTCCAGGAACGCCCACGCCCCGCGTACGCGGCGAGTCCGGCGGGTCGAGGACATCGGCGCCGGTGCGTTCGCGCAGCGTCCCGGCGCTGACGCCGGGGGCCAGTTCGACCAGGCGCAGGCCCTGATCGGTGACGTCGAGGACGCCGAGGTCGGTGATGACGCGGTTCACGCAGCGGCGGCCGGTGAGCGGCAGGGTGCACTCGGCCAGGATCTTGGGGCTGCCGTCCTTGGCGGTGTGCTCCATCAGCACGACCACCCTGCGGGCACCGTGGACCAGGTCCATCGCACCGCCCATGCCCTTGATCATCTTGCCGGGTACGGTCCAGTTCGCCAGGTCCCCGCGTGCCGAGACCTGCATCGCGCCGAGCACGGCGACGTCGATGTGGCCGCCGCGGATCATCGCGAAGGACAGCGCGGAGTCGAAGAAGGCCGCGCCGGGCAGGACGGTGACGGTCTCCTTGCCCGCGTTGACCAGGTCGGGATCGACCTGGTCCTCGGCCGGATAGGGGCCGACGCCGAGGATGCCGTTCTCGGAGTGGACGACCACGTCGACGCCCTGGGGCAGGTGGTCGGGGATCAGCGTGGGCAGGCCGATGCCGAGGTTGACGTACGAGCCGTCGGGCAGTTCGCGGGCCGCGCGGGCGGCCATCTCGTCGCGGGTCCAGCTCATGGGGCCGTCCTCACCGTCCTCGTGGTCCCGTTCCGGGTCAGCGTCTTCTTCTCGATCCCCTTGGCGGACGCCTGTTCCGGCGTGAGCGCCACGACGCGCTGGACGAAGACGCCGGGCAGGTGGACCTGGTCCGGGTCGATCCCGCCGGGCTCGACCAGCTCCTCGACCTCGGCGACGGTGATCCGCCCGGCCGCCGCCGCCAGCGGGTTGAAGTTGCGGGAGGCGCCGTGGAAGACGAGGTTGCCGTGCCGGTCGCCCCGCGCGGCGCGGACCAGGGCGAAGTCCGTGGTGATGGCCCGCTCCAGGACGTACTCGCGTCCGTCGTACTCGCGCACCTCCTTGGCGGGCGAGGCCACGGCGACGGACCCGTCCAGGTGGTGGCGCCACGGCAGGCCGCCCTCGGCGACGAGGGTGCCCACCCCGGCGGGAGTGAAGAAGGCGGGGATGCCGGCGCCCCCCGCCCGCAGCCGCTCGGCCAAGGTGCCCTGCGGGGTGAGTTCCAGCTCCAGCTCGCCCGACAGGTAGCGGCGGGCGAACTCCTTGTTCTCGCCGACGTACGAGCCGGTGACCCGGACGATGCGCCCGGCCGCGAGCAGGATGCCCAGGCCCCCGCCGTCCACACCGCAGTTGTTGGAGACCACCCGCAGTCCCTCGGCGCCCCGCCGGTACACGGCCTGGATCAGCACGTCCGGGACGCCGCTGAGCCCGAAGCCGCCGACGGCCAGCGAGGAGCCGTGGCCGATGTCGGCCACGGCCTCGTCGGCCGACCCCACCACCTTGTCCATCCGCCCATCCCTTGCACGATCCGGGGCATGTGTTCGCCCAGTGAACAATAATTCGCTAATGTGGGTGCGGTGAGTGTCCGCCCGGGTCCGGAAGCTGTCAAGAGCCGCGCACCCGGACCAGGGGCACGCGCCCGGACCGGTACGGTTCCGGGACAAGGAGGGAACATGCCGCCGACCACCGCCGACTCGTCCGTCGGCCCGCTGGAGCGCGGGATCGCCGTACTGCGAGCGCTCGCCCGGGCCCCCGGCGGACGGCTGCGCCCCAGCGAGCTGGTCCGGCTGACCGGACTGGCCCGTTCCCCTGTCGACCGGATCGCCACGACCCTGGTCCGGCTCGGTTACCTGCGCGAGGAGGACCGCGCCCTGGCGCTCGCCCCGCCGCTGATCGAACTCGGTCTGGCCTACCTGCGCTCCAGCGGCATCCCCGGCGCCCTGGGCCCGCTCGCGACCGCACTGGCCGACGAGTTGGACGAGTCGGTCTCGCTGGCCGTCCCCGACGGCGACGCGGTGCGCTTCGTCGTGCAGACCACGCGCCGCCGCACCCTGTCCGTCGCGTTCCGCACCGGGGACGCCCTGCCCGCCGAGCGCTGCGCCCCCGGACCGCTGTTCGCCGCCGACTGGGACGAGCCGACGTACGCCGACTGGCTGGCCCGCACGCGCGCCGACCCGTACGACACGGGTTTTCCCGCCGTCCTGCCGCCCCCCGCCGGCGAGGGGCGGCCGGGCGAGGCGGAGTTCCGCGCCCGCGCCGCGCGGGCACGCGAGCGCGGCTGGTCGCTCGACGACCAGTTGATCGAACCGGGACTGGTCGCCGTGGCCGTGCCCGTGCGCGACGGGGACGGCCGGACCGTGTCCGCGCTCAGCGTCGTCAGCCACACCAGCCGGCACTCCGCGCGGGACCTGCGCGACCACGCCCTGGAGCGCATGCTGCGCACCGCAGGACGGATGGGGCAGGCGCTCGCCCGGGTCGGCTCCGGGCCGCCGGCCGCGGCCCCGCGGCACGACCGCTCCCTCGATCCGAAACAGGAGTTGGGGCCCGAATACCTGCAGTCACTGGCCCGCGGACTGACCGTCATGGCCGCGCTCGGCGCCCCGGGCGGCATGACGCTGTCCGCCGTCGCCGGGGCCACCGGCCTGCCCCGGGCCACGGCGCGCCGTTCACTGCTGACGCTCCAGCGGCTCGGCTACGTCACGACCGACGCCGGCGGCCACCGGTTCGCCCCGCTGCCCCGGGTGCTCGACCTCGGTTACTCGCCGCTGTCCGCGAGGTCGCTGGCCGAGCTGGCACAGCCTCATCTGGCGGCTCTCGTGAGCCTGTTGCGCGAATCCGCCTCGATCGCTGTGCTGGACGGCGAAGACGTCCGCTACGTCGCGCGCGTCGCGGCGGGCCGAATCATGAGCGTCGCGGTCACGGTCGGCACGCGCTTCCCGGCCCACGCCACCTCGCTCGGACGGGTGCTGCTCGCCGGCCTTCCGCCCGAGCGGCGCGAGGAGTGGATGCGCCATGCCGCCCTCAAGCCGCTCACCGACCGCACCCTCACCGATCCGGACCGCCTCACGGCCGTGGTGGAGCGGACGGCGAGCGACGGCTACGCGCTGGTGGACCAGGAACTGGAGGAGGGCCTGCGCTCGATCGCCGTGCCGGTGCACGGCCCGGGCGGCCAGGTGGCGGCCGCGGTCAACGTCTCCCTCCACGCCGGCCGCACATCGGCCGAACAGGCCCGGGAGACCGTCCTGCCCGCCCTGCGCGCGGCAGCCGGCCGGATCACCGCGGACATCGCCCTGACCTGCGCCCTCCAGCCGCTGACCATCGGGTAGGCCCGGCGGCGCTCCGGCGCCGTAAGGGCTCCCTCCGTCTCCCCGGCCGTGCTCCCCGGCCGTGCTCCCCGGCCGGGGAGACTCATGCCGGATGGGCCGTATAGACGGTCGCGGTCATCGGCGCCGTCACGGGGCCGGCGCCGAGACGGTCCGTCATCTTCCGGGTGACGGCGGCCCGGATGGCCTGCGCGTCCTCGCGGGCCCGCAGGGCGGCACTCACCGGTGTGCCGGTCAGGAGCCCGGTGGCGACGGAGGCGGCCGACTCCGCGACGCCTTTCAGCGTGACCTCCTCGGCGGTGGCCATGGTCAGTCCCGCGGTCGCGAGGTCCGCGGCGACCACGTCCGGATCGGTGTAACCGTGCGGCACGTCCCGCAGGAACGCAGGCGCCTGCCCGGGCATGGACTCCTCCAGGGCGGCTTGGAAGGCGACGTCGAACGCGTGCGAGGCCAGCGGACCCCAGCTGCTGAACAGGAACCGCCCCCGCGGGCCCAGGACCCTGCGCACCTCGGCGTAGGCCGAGGGCCTGTCGGGGAAGAACATCACCCCGAACTGGCACACGACGAGGTCGAAGGCGCCGTCCTCGAAAGGGAGCGCCTGGGCGTCCGCCTGCCGCCACCGTGCACGCGGCTCCCGTGCCGATCCGGCGGAGACCATGGCTTCGTTGAGGTCGGTCGCCACCATCGAGGCCGTGGGCAGCGCGGTGAGCAGGGCCGAGGTCAACGCCCCGGTACCGGCGGCGAGTTCCAGGACCGTACGGGGCCGCAGCGCCGCCGCCCTGACCGCCATGTCGGACGCGAAAGGACGGAAGAGGACCGGCACCAGGTGGCGTTCGTAGGCCTCGGGCATGGACCGCGTCCACCGCCGATTCGCATCGTCTGCGCTCATTTCGCCGATAGTAGACCAAACGTTGCGAGATGAGAAGATAATCTCCGGCTGAAGGTGATCACCCGCTTTGCCCGGTCGCGCGGCACGAACACGCCGGTTTCTCCCCGCGGTCAGTCCCCTGATCCGGACGAGAAGCCCTGAACGTTCCCGCGGGTGGGCTCGGAGGAGTAGGAGCCGCGCCAGCGGGCACTTTGGAACCGGACGCTCGCGTACAGCGCGGCCAGCCCGGCCGCTGCCCCGATCGGAAGGGCCGCGGCCGGCGGGGCGCCGAGTCCGAACGCCAGGACGCCGGCGTCGGCACCGATGAGGACGCTCGCGATGACGCCGATACTGCCCGCGACGCTCAGCATCCGCTGGAACGGCTGCCGCCGAGGGGTGAGCATGACCACGGCCTGTTCGGCGCCGGCGGAATCGAGGAGGGTGTAGGACAGCTCGGGCACCAGTTGCGCGTAAAGAGCCCGCAGGTTGGTGATGCGGAGGGTGAACTGCCGGTCGTCGATGGAGATTTCCAGGCACCGCAGGAAGGTGACCACGCCCAGGAACGCCAGTGAGGAGAGCACCAGCGCGTAAAACGCGGTGGTCCCCGCGCTGCGTCCGGCGTGACCGTAGAATCCCAGGGAAATGAGGCCGGCCGACACGGCACCGAGGAAGACGCTGGCCCGTCCGTTGACCTCGCCGATCGTGGCGGCACGCTGGGTCTGCAGATTGTAGTGCTCGGTGGTCAGCAGGGTGATCCAGGCCGACGCGGCCTCGCCGACCTCCTCCAGCCGCGGCGGTCTGACCGGGCCGGAACCAGGGGGAGGCCCGGTCATGGCCGAGCCGATCCGTTCAACCTCGTGTTCGTCACGCCACGACTACTACCGCATGCCGGACCCCGGGACAGCGTACGGCCCATCGTGGCGCACGCCTTTGCGGCGATCGGCCTACCTCGGCCGAGCCCCCGCGATCATCGCGACGGCCCGGCGCGGGAGAACGACACCTGGGCAGGGCTCGTACTCCGCCCGGCCACGGCGCACCTCATGGCTGCCGGGCCGGCGGGCGGTGCCCAGACCCGGGACGGCGAACAGTCAGAGCGTCTTGGCCTGCCCGCCGTCGATGAGGATCTCCGTGCCCGTGACGTTGGCGGCGAGGGGCGAGGCGAGGAAGAGGGCGAGGTCGGCGACCTCGTGGGCCTCGGTGATCCGGCCCGAACTGATGCCCATGTTCTGCGGGACGACCACGTCGAGCGCCTCCTGCGCGGTGGTGCCGGCAGCCGCGGCGGTGGCGTCGGCGAAGCCGCCCGGCGCGGTCCAGAACGGGGTTCGGACCGGCCCAGGGGCGATGGCGTTGACGCGTACGCCCTGGGGCGCGAACTCCTCCGACAGCGACTTGTTCAGGTTCGTCAGCGCGGCCTTGGCGGCCGAGTAGTCGACCACCATGGGGAAGGGCAGACGGGCGTTGATCGAGCTGATGTTCACGATGGCCGCACCGCCCGCCGCGACCAGGTGGGGCAGCGCCGCGCGGCTGGCGCGTACGGCGCTGAAGAAGGTCAGGTCGAAGATTCGCTGCCACTCGGAATCGCTGACCGCGAGGAACGACTCGCGGGGCTCAGCGGCCCCGACGTTGTTGACGAGGATGTCCAGGCGCCGGTGGCGCTCCACTGCCTGCCGGACCAAGCGCTCGGCGCCCTCGGCGGTCGACAGGTCGACCGACACGACGGTGACGTCATGACCGGCCGCCAGGGCCTCCAGCTCGGGTGAGGACGTGCGGCTGCCGGCCACGACCTTGACACCCTCCCCGGCCAGCCGCTCGACCACGGCCAGGCCGATGCCCTTGCTGGCCCCGGTGACGACGGCGACCTTGTCCTTGAGGTGCAGTTCCATGGGAATCCTCGTTCCGGATCGATCGGTCCACGCCTTTGGTGACGTTCACATTACGTCGTAATCGTCGCAAATGCGCCCATGCTGCCAGGAACGAGGTCCGTCCTCGTGGGGCTACGCCTGGGTGAGGCGCCCTGCGATATCGGCGAGGTGCCGCCCCTGGTAGTTCGCGGCGTCCAGGGTCGCCTGATCGGGCAACTCACCGCCGCCGCTCGGCCACGAAGTTCCGTAGGGGTTGCCGCCGGCAGCGAAAAGCAGCGGGTCGGTGTAGCCGGGCGGCACGATGATGCAGCCCCAGTGGTAGAACACGTTGTTGAGCGACAGGATGGTGGACTCCTGCCCGCCATGGCGGTTGATCGACGAGGTGAAGCTCGTCGCCGGCTTGCTGTGGAACACACCGGCCTGCCAGATCCCACCGGTCGTGTCGATGAACTGCTTCAGCTGGGCCGAGGGCGTGCCGTAGCGGGTCGGGGTGCCGAAGGCGTACGCGCTCGCCCACTCCAGGTCGGCCAAGGTCGCCTCAGGGACGCTGTCCTTCGTGGCGTCCACATGCGCCCGCCACGCCGGGTTCGCGTCGATCGCCGAGTCCGGGGCCAGCTCGGGGACCCTCCGAAGACGCACCTCGGCACCACGGCTCGCGGCCCCCTTGGCCACGGCATCAGCCAGCGCGTGCACATTCCCGGTGGCACTGTAGTAGACGACTGCAACACGTACGGCCATGACGAGTACTCCTACGTTGACGGAGACGGCGGACTGCCCCGGCCAACCCCTCGCACGGCCGCTGTGACGTCCGGGGACGCGCCAGTGGGCCGACGACTGGCAGTCGGTGCACCATTCAAACGTAGAGTTTGCGGAATTCTGCGGACAAACCACATCGGCGTGGCGCAACCAAAAGTGCCGACCACTGGGACAGGGCTTCGGCGTAGCAGCACGATGTCCGGTTCGCGACCGGGGGACCGCGCTGAACCCATGAGGAGAACGGGCCTGGGCCGGCTGCCCCACATGAGTCGCATCGGGTACCGGTACGACAGAGGAGACGGACGCCGCCTTCATGGCCTGGGTGCCGCAGCGGCGGTCCCAGATCCACAGGACGCACCGGGAGGTCATCGGCGAGCGGGCGGCCCGTGACCACGCGGCCCTCATGCCGCTGCCGCCACCCCGTATCTCGCTGCATCCCACGCCGGAATGGGCGCAGGAGTGGATCGACTCCCTGCTTGCCTCGGCAGGCAGGGGCATTGACCCCGCGTCCGCCACTCAGACCCTTGCCGAGTACGGCGACGCCCGCAGGGCCCGCAGGCCGGCGACAACCTCCGCGCCGAACGCATGCGGCAACTGCCATCCATGCTCGATCGCGCCCGCCGGTCGCGAGGGCCCGAACGGCCGACTCGCGGCGGCCGTGCGCGTGGCCGCGGTCGACCCGTGACTCGGGAGCCCGGACCGGGTGGACGCGTCAGAACCGGCGGGGGCGGCGCCGCGACGGGCGGCGGCCGGCCGTGCCCGGCGCTCGCGGGAGGCGGCACCGGGGCTGGTCACCCCTGGCTCGATAGATCGGGTGTTCTGTTGTGGGGTTGTGCCGCATCGATCAGGAAGCGTGGCAGTACCGGTCCGGAATGGCAAGGGTGGTGCGGTGCCGCAACGGACCGATGTCCGCCGGATTTCGCGCCCCGCCGCTGTTCAGGTGCCTTCTCTCGGACGGTGAAAATATCGTGCGTTCCGTCTGCCGCGGGCCGCGGGTAACGGGCCGTCAGGCGGTCCGGTGACGACTGCTGGCGACATACATCCTAGGTATCTACGGGTGTGTGATGTCGTCCCCTGGGCCGGCTTCTCTGGACGGCCGGCGGCAGTTGCGCTATAACACATCCGATGTGTCGACGGTTGTGTCGCATCCCCCCCACACCATTGCGACGCGTCAGGAGGACTCGTGTCCCACCGTCCAAGGCTGTTGCGGCGTGCTGCCGCCACGGCGCTTACCCTCGTCACGCCACTGTTGGCGGTGACAGTCGGCTCGCAGTCGCCGGCTGCCGCTGCCACGGTGACAACCGCCTGGCACAATGGCGCCTTCTCCCAGAACATCGGAGGAATCGTCTCCCGGTCGAACGTGGTGATCGGCAAGGCGAACTCGTCGGCCAACCAGTTCCTGCCGCTTGGCAACGGGGCGCTGGGCGTCTCCACGTGGGCCGCGAACGGCTTCACCGCGCAGCTCAACCGCAGTGACACGATGCCCAAGCGCCTCTCGCCGGGCCAGCTGAACATCCCCGGCCTGTCGGCGATGACCTCGGCCTCGAACTTCGTCGGCTACCTGGATCTGTACAACGGGGTCCTGCACGAGTCCGGCGGCGGCATGACCCTCACGGCCTGGGTGCCGGCCGGCAAGGACGAACTGGTCGTGGACGTCACCGGAGCCGCCCCAGGCACTCGGCAGACCGCCACCGTGAACCTGTGGAGCGGCCGCAACCCCACGGCGACCGCCTCCGGCGCTGTCGCGAGCCTGGCGCAGTCGTGGTCGGACAACTCCCAGACCGGGCACTCCGACCAGACGTTCGGGGCGATGGCCGCGATCACCGCGGGTGGGTCGAACGTGTCTGCCTCCGTGGTCAACTCCACGCAGGTGCAGGTGGCGTTCAACCCCAGCAGCAACGGCTCGTACCGGGTGATCGTCGCCTCGCCCTCGTGGACCGGCGGCAGCGCGAACTCCACCGCCTCCACCCTGATCGGCTCCGACACCACCGCGAGCGAGTCGTCGCTGCTGGCGACGCAGTCCGCGTGGTGGAACAACTTCTGGTCGCACAGCGGACTGATCGAGGCGAGCTCCTCCGACGGCACCGCCCAGTACATGGAGAACCTGCACACCCTCTACCTGTACCTCGAGGCCGGGATCATGCACTCCGGCCAGTACCCGGGCAGCCAGGCGGGACTCGCCGACCTGTACGCGTACGACGGAGACAAGCAGGACTGGTATCCGGCCGGGTACTGGCTGTGGAACCTGCGCGGCCAGATCCAGGCCAACCTCGACTCCGGCGCGTTCGCGCAGAACCTGCCGCTGTTCGACATGTACCTCAAGGACCTGCCGGCGATCGAGTCGTGGACCAGCGCGAACATGAACGGCAAGCCGGGCGCCTGCGTTCCGGAGACCATGCGGTTCAACGGCAACGGCTACTACAACGGCGGCGACAACACCAACAACGCCTCCTGCGCGACGGCCTCCAGCCCGAGCTGGAACGCGGAGACCATCACCAGCGGCGCGGAGATCGCGCTGTGGATCTGGCAGCAGTACCAGGACACCGGTGACCGCGCCTTCCTGCAGAAGTACTACCCGGTGCTCCAGCAGGCGGCGACCTTCCTGCTGGCCTGGCAGTCGGTCGGCTCCGACGGCTACCTGCACGCGGTGGCCAACGCGCACGAGACCCAGTGGGCGGTGAAGGACCCGACCACCGACATCGCCGCCGACCAGGCCCTGTTCACCGCGACGGTGAACGCCGCGACCCTGCTCGGCACCGACTCCTCGCTGGTCTCGCAGCTGCGCACCGCCCTGACGCACGTCGAACCGTACGCGCGCACCGACCAGAGCACGCACTCAAAGCTGCTCGGCCCGTCCGCGGACTCCTCCGGCACCGACGTGATCGGCAACTCGTACGAGCCGACCGCGAGCACCCACAACTCGGAGAACATCGGGCTCGAACCGGTCTGGCCCTACAACCTGATCGGCGACAAGACCGTCGTCAACGGCGACGACCTGACCGCCCTGGCGAAGCGCACCTACAGCCACCGCAGCTACGTCAACAGCCACGACTGGGCGTACGACTCGATCCAGGCGGCGCGGCTGGACCTGGCGTCCGAGGTCTCGTCCCAACTCGTCGCGAACACCGAGAAGTACCAGATCTACCCCTCGGGACTGGCCGCGTGGAACACCAGCTCCCCGGACGAGCCGTACATCGAGCAGATCTCCAACGTGGCCGCGACGCTGGACGAGGCGTTCGCGACCGACTACGACGGCACGCTGCGCTTCGCTCCCGCGTGGCCCTCGGGCTGGGACGGCTCGGGCCAGGTCTTCGTCCAGGGCGGCTCCAAGGTCGACGTCCAGGTCGAGGGCGGCACCCTGGCCACCGCCGCCATCGAGGCCGGCAGCACCACGACGATGACCGTGCGCAACCCCTGGTCCGGACAGCAGGCCGAGGTCGTCAACGGCTCGACCGGCGCCGTCGTCGTCTCGCCGACCACGAACTCCACGCTCAGCGTCCCGGTGACCACCGGTCAGACCTACCTGGTCGAGCGGCCGAGCGCGCTCACCACCTCCCTGCCCTTCGCCTCCGTCACCGGAACCCGGGCGACCGCCTACAAGCAGCTGGGCAGTGTCACGATCGGCCTGAGCGGCAACACTCTGCCGTCCGCGGGCAGCAACACCGTGACCGTCACCAACCCGGGCAGCCAGTCCGGGACGGTCGGCACCGCGGTCACCGCGGTGCAGGTGCACGCCACCGACTCCGCCTCGGGCCAGACGCTGACGTACGCGGCGACAGGCCTGCCGGCCGGGCTGTCGATCAGTTCCTCGGGCCTGATCTCCGGCACCCCCACCAAGGCGGGGACGTTCACCGTGACCGTCGCCGTCACCGACCCGACCGGTGCATCGGGCTCCACCTCCTTCACCTGGACGGTGACCGGCGGATCATCCGGCGGCGGGACCTGCCACGTGGACTACCAGCGTGCCTCCGAGTGGACAGGCGGGTTCACCGCCAACGTGGTGATCGACAACACCGGTACCTCCGCGATCAACGGCTGGACGCTGAAGTGGACCTTCCCCGGTGACCAGAAGGTCACCAGCGCCTGGAGCGCCACCGTCACCCAGTCCGGTGCCACGGCCTCCGCGGTGAACGTGGACTACGACGCCGCCATCGCCCCGGGCGCCAGCACCTCCTTCGGATTCCAGGGCACCTTCACCAGCAACGACACCTCGCCCAGCGCCTTCACCCTGAACGGAACCGCCTGCAACTGATCCGGGACCAGCACTCGCCGTAACCCCCGGTGTCCACCGCGTCCCCGCGCGGCGGACACCGGGGTCGCTGCGGCGCCCCGCGGGGTTCGCGCCCGCACCACGATCCGTCACCACCAAAAGCGAGCCAGGGCCACTCACCGTGCAGACCCCGTTCACCCCGTTTCGGTGGCAGACGCTCACGGACGACTTGCGCTCTCTCAAGCGTTCGCGAGCCGAGGGCGTCGATGGGCACGGAAGCCGAAGTCGTGCGAGCCAAGCCTCAACCCATAACGCACACACCGGAACCGCGTCGCACGTTGCGGCAACGTGGTAATTGCCAGCCCACACCACGGCATGAAAGATCCGATCAATGTTGATGTGGGGAGCACCGTAGCTTGGAGTGCCTCCCTGCGCGACGGGGCGGCCGCATGCCCGGCCGCAGGGTCCTCAAGCGGCCTTGGGTGGTGCAACGGTACGCAGTGGTTGTGCCGATGCCGGGGCAGGCGGCGAGTCGGGCGCGGCCTCTGGTGGCAGGGGTGATCCTGGCCGTGACCCCGTCTACCGGCGGCTTCACTCGTCAGTCACGCCAACTACTGGCCCTGCAGGGCCAGTTGGAGATAGATCAATGACCCGGAGGCTCCTTGATCCCTCTCGGAAAGGTCGGACAACTTCCTTGACCCGCTCGGAAAGGTCGGATAACTTCCGCAGCAGTTCCCAGGAGCGACTCCCCCCACAACGCTACGAAGGGTCCTCTGACATGCTCACGTTCACAAGAAGCCGGCCGAAGCCGGCGCTGAGGGTCGCCATCACCTCGGCGGCCCTGGCGGCCGGCCTCCTCCCGGCACTGGCCCACCCCGCTCTCGCCGCGACCGTCTGCTCCGCGAAGTCCTACGGCGCGACCGGCAACGGCATGACCAAGGACACCGCCGCGCTGCAAAAGGCGATCACGGCCTGCTCCAACGGCGGTGTCGCCGAGCTGACCGCGGGTTCGTATCTGACCGGCCCGCTCACCCTTCCCAGCGGGATCACGCTGCAGATCGACGCAGGGGCCACGCTACTGGCCTCACAGAACGCCGCGGACTATGCGACTTCCGGCTCCGGCCTGGCCGCACTGCTGACGGCGAGCAAGGCGAGCGATGTCACCATCGACGGCGGCGGCACCATCGACGGCCAGGGCGCGCCGTGGTGGGCGGAGATCGAGGCGGAGAAGGCGGCGGGGAAGCCCCTGTCCCCGCGCCCGGCGATGATCTCCCTGCAGTCGGTCGGCACCGCCTCGCTCACCGACATCACCGTCAAGAACGCCCCGAACGCGCATGTGACGATGAAGCAGTCGACCAACGTGACGATCGACGGCATGCACATCAGCTCCCCGCCGACCTCGCCCAACACCGACGGATTCGACATCTGGTCCTCCAGCAGCGTGAGGCTGACCAACAGCACCATCGACTGCGGGGACGACAACGTGGCGATCGACTCCTCGGCCGGCGACGGCCCGGCGCACGACATCACCGTCTCCAGCGACACGATCCTGCACGGACACGGCCTTTCGATCGGCAGCTACACCGGCGGTGGCGTCTACAACGTCTCGGTGCACGACGACACCATGACCGGCACGTCCTCCGGCATCCGGATCAAGTCGGCCCGCGGCCGCGGCGGTGCGGTGCACGCGCTGACGTACACGCACCTCACGATGACCGGCGTGGCCACCCCGATCCTGATCACGGCGTACTACCCGAGCATCCCCGCCGACGGCGACCCGGCCCAGGCGGTCACCAGCACCACGCCGGACTACTACGGCATCGCCATCAGCAAGGTCACAGCGACGGGTGCTACCGCGGCCGGCCAGATCATCGGCGTGCCCGAGCAGCCGATCAGCGGCCTGACGCTCACCTCGGTGAACATCAGCGCCAAGACCGGCGTGGTCGTGCGGAACGCGTCCGTGGCCACCAGCTCGGTCAGCATCACGCCCGCCTCGGGGCCGGCGTGGATCAAGCAGAGCAATGCGACGGTGAGCTGACCGATGAGGACCCTCAGGATTCGAAGGTCCGCGCTGAGCGGCCTCGCGGCTGTGCTCGTCCTGCCCTTTGCCACCGGCACAGCGGTCGCCATGGCGCACGTAGCGACGGCTCCGGTGGCCGGCGGTATCTACACTTTGGTGCCTGGGGCCAGCGGCAAGTGCGTCCAGGTGCCTGTCGGCGACACCACGCCCGGGGCACTGCTGACTCAGGCCGCGTGTGCCGCCGGGGCGACGAACCAGCAGTGGCGGCTCGTCCCCTCGGCCGGGAAGTACAACCTGGTCAACGTCGCCACCGGAATGTGCATCGACGTTCCCGGCAATTCCACCACCTCCGGCACCCAGCTCCAGCAGTGGGGCTGCGGCACTGCCCAGAACAACCAGCTGTGGACCTTGAGCGCCTCGGCCGCCACTCCCGGCAAGTACCAGATCGTCGGCGCGGCCACTTCCCAGTGCCTCAGCGACCGGAACAGCTCCACTGCCGGTGGCAACCCCATCATCCAGGAAACCTGCGCCGACATCGCCAGAATGCAGATCCTGCTGCACCTCGCTGGGTCGACGACGCCCAGCACACCGACCGTCGCCTCCGACGGCACCGGCCAGTACACCACCGTGCAAGCCGCGATCGACGCCGTCCCGGCGAACAACACCAGCCGGGTGGTCATCACCATCAAGCCGGGCACCTACCGGGAGGTCGTGACCATCCCGTCGAACAAGCCCTATATCACGCTGCAGGGGCTCGGTTCCGCGGCGAACCAGACGGTCATCGTGGACAACCACGGCGCGAGCGCGGGCTACGGAACCGAGGGCAGCTCGACCGCGTTCGTCTACGGACACGACTTCAAGGCCACGAACCTCACGCTGTCCAACGACTACGGGGTGGGCACTCAGGCCGTAGCCGTTGACGTCGACGCCGACCGCGCCGTGTTCGACAACGTGCGGTTCCTCGGCAACCAGGACACCCTGCTGGTCAACAAGTACCGCGCCTACTACGTGAACTCCTACGTGGAGGGCACCGTCGACTTCATCTTCGGCGGTGCAGTGGCGGTGTTCAGTAACTGCTCGATCTACCAGAAGCGCACCACCGGGGGGCCGATCACGGCGGCCAGCACACCGTCCGGCAACACCTACGGCATCTTGATCTACAAGTCGACGATCACCGGCGCGGCCGACAACGTCACTCAGCTCGGCCGACCGTGGGGCGCCGCCGCGCAGGTGCTCTACAGCCAGGATTCGCTCTCGGCCACCATCGCCACGGCGCAGCCTTGGGTCGATATGAGCTCCAACAGTTGGAAGAACGCGCGTTTCGACGAGTACGCCAACACTGGGGCCGGCGCCACCATCAACGGCAACCGGCCGCAGATGAGCACCTCGGCTGCGGCGAACTACACCCCTCAGAAGTACCTCGCCGGCACTGACGGCTGGAACCCCACTTGAGGATCAGGCACAAGCCGTCGCAGCCACGCCACCCACGTCCGAACTGACCCTTTCGCCATCCGGAGCTGGGTAATAGCGGAATGACGTTCCGTCAGAACAGTGAGTTCGTGACCTCGGGCGCGGGGACGTTGTGTTGGTCGTGCACGATGACCAGACCTGGGCGAAGGCAACCAGAAGGTTCCATGGGGCAGTTGCGTGCAACGCGGTCTCTGCTGCCTGCTCAGGCGGGCAGGCTCGGTGAAAGCGCACCGCGACCCCCTGCCTGAGCGACAGGCCCCGCCGAACTTGGTGCGGAGAAGATTGCTCTGGCCGGGATCGTTCATGCGGGGAGGGCGTCTCCGGGGAAGCCGTGGCAGGGGTGGACCTCGCAGCGCATCATCCCGGCTCGCACGCAGGGGTCGCCGGCCATGATCTGCGCGGCTTCCTCGGTCGGCACGGTCATGATCGCGACGCCGGCCAAGGTGTCGGAGGTGACCGGGCACAGGATCGCGATCACCCCCTCGGCGTGCAGCGACACCATGCGTCGCTGGTGTTCGAGTTCGATCGCGTCCGCGCCGTCCATGGTCCGCTGCGGCCCCCACTGGAGGAGCGCCAGGCTGTAGGGCTTCGCGGTCGCGGCCAGAGCCCGGATCTGTTCGTCGGTCACGGTCGTGCTCATGATGTCTCCCTACTTTTCGATGCGCTCGGCCAGCGAGACGATGATTCCTTCGGGCCCGCGGACGTAGGCCATCCGCCACACGCCCTCGTATTCGCCGATACCTCCCACCAGGCCGTAGCCGTCGGCTGCGGCGTGGTCGACCGCGGCTTGGAGGTCGTGCACCTCGAAGGCGACGTTGCGCAGGCCCAGTTCGTTGGCCGGTGCGGCAGGCGAACCCGGGAGGTGGTCCGGCCGCGTGAAGCTGGAGAGTTCCAGCGTCGTACCTCCGCCGGGCGGTCGCAGCATCACGATCTGCGTGCGGGCGTCGGTCATGCCGATCACCGTGTCCAGGAACTCGCCTTCGACGGCCATCTTCCGATCGGCCTCCAGACCGAGGCTGACGAAGAACGCCGTCACGGCGTCGAGGTCGGCGACCGTGATGCCGACGTGGTCGAAGCGCTTTACGAATGTCATGGGACCCCTATCGAGGTTTCTTCAAGAGACGCTGAGGAAGGTAGCACCCTCAGTTCCGTAAGGGAACCCTACTTGCTAGACTCCCGTCATGCAGCGAACGCGATTCGGGGAGATGGCGTGTTCCATCGCGCGCACCTTGGACGTGATCGGCGAGCCCTGGTCGCCGCTGATCCTGCGCGACGTGTGGGCCGGGGTGTGCCGCTTCGACCACATCCAGGCCGACCTCGGGATTTCCCGCAAGGTACTCACCGAACGGCTCAACCACCTGGTCGAGCAGGGTGTGCTGGAGCGGCAGCCCTACGACGCCCGCCCCCGCTACGAGTACCACCTCACCGCCAAGGGCGCCGACCTCGTCGAGATGCTCATGGTGATGGCGCGATGGGGTGACCGCTGGCTCGCCGGCGAAGCCGGCCCTCCCGTCCTGTACCGCCACCATGCCTGCGGGCAGATCGGCCACGTCGACCCGCGCTGCAGTCACTGCGGAGAGCCGATGCACGCCGACGACGTCGACCTCCTCCCAGGCCCGGGTTCGGCCTGACGACCAAAGCACATGACACCGACTTCCAGGTCGTGACCTTCGACCGGGGCCCTTCACGCACGAGGAGAAGCAGGCCGACGCCGGGCTGAGCACCACGATGATGGAAGACTCCTTCAAACGCATCCCTGTGGCTGTGGTCCTCACGCCCCGGAGCCGACCCCGGCCACGTTCGACCAACTGTGGCGGTCCTACCTGCGCAGATTCGACCTGGAACACACCTTCGGCTGGACTCGGGTGGTCGCGGACCGCTGGGCGCATGCGAGTGGGGCTTCCTGAACAGCTCGTTGCTGTTGAATCACCGAGCGACATCAGGAGACCCCGGTGCCGCAGTCTTCCGTGTCGACGCCGTGCCAGTCCACTTCGGTCACGCCGGACGGTCCGGCCTACCAGCAGATCACCGCCCGAGGACGAGATCCTCGGACGGCGCTGCGGCAGCGGGCGGGGTCAGGCGATGGGAACTCCGGCGGCCACCTGGCCGAGGTAGTTCCAGCCGCCGTGGCCGTCACCGCCGTTCCAGAGGTAGACGCCGGCGGAGTTGGACGAGGGGTCGGTGTCGATGTAGTCCGCGTTTCCGTCGCCGCTGAAGTCGGCGAACTGGATCCGGTCCTGGTCGGTGGTGACACCAATGGCGACCTGTCCGAGTGACAGCCACCCGCCGTGGCCGTCACCGCCGCGGTTGAGGTAGACCTGCACGGAGCCGTCGGTCTGGATGACGGCGTAGTCGGCCCTGCCGTCGCCGTCGAAGTCCGCGAGCTTCACGCGGGTCTGGTCTGTGGTGGCGCCGACGGCGACCTGGCCGAGGAACTGCCAGCCGCCGTGGCCGTCGCCGCCGCGGTTGAGGTAGACCTGCATCGAACCATTCGGGTTGACGACGGCGTAGTCGGCCCTGCCGTCGCCGTCGAAGTCCGCGAGCTTCACGCGGGTCTGGTCCGTGGTGGCGCCGACGGCGACCTGGCCGAGGAACTGCCAGCCGCCGTGGCCGTCGCCGCCGCGGTTGAGGTAGACCTGCATCGAACCATTCGGGTTGACGACGGCGTAGTCGGCCCTGCCGTCGCCGTCGAAGTCCGCGAGCCTGACGCGGGTCTGGTCTGTGGTGGCGCCGACGGCGACCTGACCCAGAGACTGCCAGCCGCCGTGGCCGTCACCGCCGCGGTTCAGCCAGACATTGACCGCGCCGCTGCTGCTGATCGTGACGTAGTCGCTCTTTCCGTCACCGTCGAAGTCCGCATACCGCACCCGGCCGAGACCACCCGAGTCGTTCGCGGCGTCCGGCGGTGCGGAACCGACCACCGCACCGTCGGTGAAAGCCTGGTCCAGGCTGGTGTAGAAGGCCCGGGCCATCAGGCTGTAGCCGCTGTCGTTGGGATGCAGGCGGTCGTACATCTGCGACGGTGTCAGCGCGGGCGCGTCCACGTACCGGAACGTGTGCCCGGCCTGCGCCTCGACGGACTGCAACTGCCAAGCCCGGGAGTTGTACTCGGACGGTGGGACCTGCAGCCCCTGGGTGGTCGGGATCACTCCCTCCATGATCACTGCGACACCTGGCTCATCGGCGAAGATCTGGTCGACCAGGGTTTTGAGGCGGTCGGCAGCGTGGGTCGGGTCCGTACCGCGGTCGAGGTCGTTGACGCCGATGTGCAGCAGGACGACATCAGGGTGCGCTGCGCCGATCCATTGGTCGATCCCGGCGCGGATGTCGTCGATCATGTAACCGGAGTGGCCCTCATGGCTGAGATCGGGCAACTGCCCACCGGCTTGGGAACCCACATACCGTACGGTGTACCGCGATTGAGCGCCGACCAGGTTCCACAGCGGGAGACGATAGGACGACCACGTCGCGCTGCCGGTGCCCACGGTGATCGAGTCACCCAGCGGCATCACACGGAGTGCGCGCACCGCAGGAGTCGCAGCGTGCGCCGACGGCGCGGTCGGCAGAACGGCCAGACCAACCGCCCCGAGCAAAGCGCTCATGCCAAGTGGCAGGATGTGTTTCATGGTTCCCTTCATCAACTGATGTGCTGCCGTTTCGGCAGGGGGCCACGCCGGAAGACGAAGTCCCTACGTGCTGACGGTTCACCGGCGTGGCGGCAGTCGGCCGGCATGGTCAGCGGAACCCTGCCCAGGCTCCGTTGCTGCCGAGCATGTAGATGCCCGAATCGGTCAAGCGGCCGGTGCCGTCGTTCGCGTAGAGCTTCAGGTTGTTGTTCGCGTCGATCCCCGCGATGTCGGTATGCCCGCTGTTGCGGAAGTCGCCGGCGACAATGCTTCGGAATCCGCCCCAGGCTCCGTTGCTGCCGAGCATGTAGATGCCCGAATCGGTCAGACGGCCCTTGCCGTCGTTGGCGTACAGTTTCAGGTTGTTGTTCGCGTCGATCCCGGCCACGTCGATGGTTCTCGCGTTGCGGAAGTCGCCGGCCACGATGGTTCGGAACCCTGCCCAGGCTCCGTTGCTGCCGAGCATGTAGATGCCCGAATCGGTCAAGCGGCCGGTGCCGTCGTTCGTGTACAGTTTCAGGTTGTTGTTCGCGTCGATCCCGGCGATGTCGCTGAGCCCGCTGTTGCGGAAGTCGCCGGCGACAATGCTTCGGAATCCGCCCCAGGCTCCGTTGCTGCCGAGCATGTAGATGCCCGAATCGGTCAAGCGGCCGGTGCCGTCGTTCGTGTACAGCTTGAGGTTGTTGCTCGCGTCGATCCCGGCCACGTCGAGCTGTGTGTAGTCGCCGCGATTGACGAAGTAGCCCGCGGCAAGTCGCTTGAATCCGCCCCAGGCTCCGTTGCTGCCGAGCATGTAGATGCCCGAATCGGTCAAGCGGCCGGTGCCGTCGTTCGCGTACAGCTTGAGGTTGTTGTTCGCGTCGATCCCCGCGACGTCGACGTGTCCGGTGTCGCGGAAGTCACCGGCGACGAGGCGGGCGATGCCGGCGCCCCACTGGCCGAAGTCGGACGCCATGGCCTGATCCTTGTCGACCTCGGCCCCGCCGACGTAGACGCCGTTCTGGATCTGGCGGAGCTGGGCGCGCGGATCCCAGTTTCCGTAGGACCACGCATAGGTTTGCCAGCCCCAGGCGATCTTGCCTGCGCCGAAGAGACGCTGGAGTTGGTAGTAGCCGCCGTATGCGCCGGTCTGCGCCAGGCCGATCACCGACGCCACGCCGTCGAAGTACGCGTTCAGCGCGGACTGCTGACTTGAGGGCATCTCCCAGTCGATGCTGAAGTAGATCGGCCTGCTCGGCGCCATGCCGCATGCCGCGGCCTGCTGTTGCGCGGTTCTGGCGTGTGATGCCCCTTGGGCGTAGGCAGCGGAGGTCGCGGGAGGCGAATTCTGCCACGACTGGAGGCCGTCGTTCTCCCAGTTGCCGATGATGTCGATGTGCGCGGAACGGTACGAGTTCGCCTCGGACGGTGTCAGGTTCTTGCTCGGGTAGTCGCTGAGGTACCTGGAGACGAAGGAGTAGCCGGCCGAAGCGATCGTGCTCGCGGACGGAGAGCCTCCCGTGGTGAAGTCCAGGCCCAGCGTGGCGGACGCCGCGTCGGCCGGTTGGGTGAACTCGAGGCTGGAAAAAGCGGTGACTGCCAGCGCCCCTGATGTCGTCATCAGGAATCTTCGTCGGCTCATGTTGTTCAACTGAACGCTCCCTCGGCTTGGGATTCCTTGGGGTGAAGCGGGAGATCCCCGGCGTGGCCCTCCCGTACGGCGACGGCTCTTCAGGCGTTTCCGTCACAACGCGGCGGCTGCCGGGGCTGGTGTGTGCGCTGCCGGTCGGTGTGAGGCGAAGCTAGCTTTGCGAGCCCTGGACTCGTCCTAGGTCCGTCCTTGGGCGTGTGACAGGGGGCGCCCCAGTGAAATGGCCGGCCGGCCGCAGCAGGCGACACATGGGCAAGGACGGGGTACGCGGGGCAAGGCCGACCGCCTGACGGCCGCCTACCGTACCGGCGGCCGGCAGCTCTACGCCGTCGTCAAAGGCCGGAGCCGCGAGGCCGACACATTGTGGTGGTACCTGCTGCAGATCCACCTCCCCGCCACCCCCAGCGCTTCGGCCGCCTGACCGACGAACCCGCCCCCGTCGACATGACCCGGATGGGTCAGTCGTGCCGGGTCCAGCCGGTGCCATAGAAGGTAGGCGTCTGAATGTACCCCTGGAGCACGTCGCCGACGTCGATGCGGAGGTAGAACTCCTCGCAGCCTCCTGGCCCGGGACGGCCCCCGACCGCGCGCCCTTACGGCGCAGGCGCGATCGTGCCCACCCGCAGGTACGCCGCGAACTTGATGTCGGTGAGGAGCGGGTAGGCGTCGTCGCTGCCCGGCGGCTTCGATCCGTACTCGGACAGAAAGCTGAACCTCCCGGCGTTCTTGACGTCGAACGCGCCGTACTCCTGCAGCGCCTTCGCGATCATCCGCTCGTACGGTTTGAGCGAGGTGTCGGCGTCGATGTCGTACGCGGGGTCCAGCCAGATGAACTGCCCCTCGCTCCAGCGGCCTTGTGCCCTGCCGTCGCTTTGCACCGCCGGGAGCACAGGCCGGCTGTTGTTGTCCGGAGCGCCGAAGCTCAGGGCGTGATCGATGCGGCTGGCCTTCCAATCGGCGCGGGTGATCAGTCCGGCGAGGCGGGACAGGCCGCTGCCGGTGGCCAGTCCCTTCAAGGAGACCGACGAGCCGCGGGTGTCGGACACGGCTCCCCATGCACAGCTCGGCCTGCCCTCGTGCACCTCGATCCGCAGGCACTCCAGCGACCGCCCGTCCGGGGTGATCACCACCGCCCACTCGCGGTCCGGGGGCGGCGCCTTCCAGGAGGAGTCCCAGGGGAAGCCGACGCCTTCGAAGGGGTTGGGCCCCCACTGACCGACGTGCTCCCGCGGGGTGATCTCGTACGTCGGGGTGCCGGCGTCGGCCCGGTACACCCGGAAGCCGGCGGTGCCGCTGTACACCTCGACCTGGCCCGAGCCGAGCAGGTCGGTGACCATCCGCGCGGAGTCGGGCGCCAGTTGGGGATGCGGATGCCGCTGGTTGAAGGCATCGTCGTCGGCGAAGAAGCGGGGGGAGCGGTCCGCGGTGTCCGAAGGCGGCGGCTTGTGGCCTGGCCCGCCCGCGAGAACCACCCCGGCGACCGACAGCGCCAGCGCGACGGCACCGACGGCGGCAACGACCGCCCACCGCCGTCTCGGTGCCGGTTCCGGCGGTGACGTCGGTGCCGGTGCCGCGGCGAGCCCGGCCTTCGCCGCCCGCCACCGTCGTTCCCATTCCGTGCGATCACCGTTGCAGGCATCAACATAGGCCAGGGCGACGTCGAGGGGCGGCAGACGCCCGCCCTTCGCGGCGTTGGACAGCGCACTGGGCGACTGGTCGGTGCGCGCGGCCATCTGACGGTACGTCGGGCCGCTTGCGGAGCTGCGGAGGGCTCGTAACTCGGAGGCGAACCGCTCCGCCGGATCCTCCGGATCGACGCCCGACGGGTCCTGTGCTGCTGTGGCCACCTGTGTGTCCTCCAAGCCATGGCCCGCGATCACCCATGTGTGACATTTGTCCCTCCAGTCTAGGAGGGGTGAGGATCCGGGGAAAAGGATGCGCCCGGCCGGATACCGCAGGACCATGGACCGCGTGGATCCGGGATGGGCGGCCCTGGCGGGAGCCGGAGTGGGCGTCGTGGGTACCTTGTGCACCTCGGTGCTGACGTATGCGGCCACTCGGCGGCAGGCACGTGACCAGGGAACGGTCGATCACGGTCGCGCGCTGCGGAGCGAACGCCGGGAGGCGTACCTGCTGTTCATGGCGGCGGCGGAGCCGGTCGACGGCGTGCTGCACAGGGTCGCGCACCAGGACGCAGAGGTGGCCTCCGCGCGGGACGCCCCGCCTCCGGCCGCTGTCCTGAGCGCAGCCGTCGAGGAACTCGGTACCGCGGTGGACGCCCTCTACAAGGCACAGGCGCGGCTCGATCTGATGGGGCCGGAATCCGTGGCCGCGCAGGCCGTGAACGTGTGGTCGGACGTGCGGTCCCTGCGGACGTACCTCGAAAGGACGCTCCGCGGGATGCGCGAAGGGGAGGTGCCGGACGGCGGGTACCGCACCGGCCTCGAAGACGCGGTCGACGCGGTGGAGCTGAGCCGGGAGAAGTTCGCCCGGTGTGCTCGCCGTGTGATGGAGACCCCACCGTGAGCATGCCACGCGCGACCCTCACGTAGGCGTCCGCCTGCCCCGAAACCGCCGCACCTCGCCCGGCTGCTACCCCGGAGTCCCGCGACTGCTGCGGGAGTTGGCCTCGGCGACCCGGGCCCGCAGCAGCTCCGCGGGACCGACGCGCTCCACCCGCTCCGGTACGGCGTCCCACTCCCGGCCGCCCTCCATCGACTTGAACGCTGCGACGTGGCGCAAGAGCAGCTACAGCAACCAGGACGGCGGCGCGTGCGTCGAGGTCTGCGACGACTTCGACGGCATCCTGGCCGTACGCGACAGCAAGAACCCGCAAGGCCCGGCCCTCATCTTCCCGGGGCGAGCTGGACGGCCTTCGTGTCGGCTGTCAGGAACGGCCGACTCGACGTCTGAGCGGCATATGCCGCGGTGGCTCCCGTAGTCCACGGAGTACGGGAGCCGCTGACGTCTCGCCCGCGTCCTGTCCCTGCGCGGCTCCTGGTCCGGTGGACGTGCCCGCCGGACCGGGCGGCCGGTCGCGCGCGGCGCCTGGACGCACTGCGTCAGGAGCCGCGCGTATACGTGACCAGGAGCTGTGGCTCCTCGCCCGGACGCATGGACCCGTCGTTGAACCCGCCGTGCGGCGACGAGGACGACTCGTCGGTGAACCGCAGCAGCAGTCCGTGCTCCGATTTCGGCGAGACGCTCCAGCGGTGCACGATCGACGTCACGTCCCACAGGCAGAAGCCCGCGGTGGGCAGGCTGCGTGCGGCGGGACCGGCGTAGTCCCCACCGGGATGTGACCACGCGACGCCGGGCGCCGCGTTGTGCCACGTCGCCCGCTCGGTGAAGGATCGCGTCAAGGCGTGGACTTCGAGCGGACCCGGGTCGCTGCCGTTGCACGCCACGCCCAGGTGGACGCTGGACACGTGCGCGCCGCGGGGAACCTCGCTCATCGGGCCGAACCGGAATATCCCACGGCCCGCCCCGTGGCCGGCGATGTCAGGATTGACTCCGGTGAGGCCCGGGTTCGAGACCTCCGGGTAGGCCGAGTTCAGTGTCGCCGCGGCGGTGGCCGGCACGAGGACCTCGGTCTCGCCGCGTGGGGGCAGCTGCGCGAACTGGAAGTTGCCGATGATCAGCCCGTCGTCCTTCGTGCGCACGGCGACCATGTAGTAATAGTGGTCCAGGTGTGAGCCGCTCGCCGCAGGCGCGGTCCTGTCGACGAAACCGGACGCCTTGGCGTCGAGCTTGGCTATCAGCGTCGCGGGCGACGGTGTGAAGTCCGCCTGCGGGCCGCGATACACCTCGAGGTCGGCGGGGCCGCTCGCCGGAGACGAGCCGTCGTAGACGGCGGGCCAGTGCAGTTCCGCGCCAGTCGCGTGGAGGACGGTCGGCGGGTCCAGGCTGACCGGCTGGCGCATCCAAGGCGGGGTGACGGGCGCTGTCGGGTTGTACTCCGGCGTCTGCGTAGCCGCCGGCGCGGCGCCCGCCGGGCTCGGCCACCCCGGCGGTGGAGAGGCGGCTGACGCGGGCACCGGAGGCAGCGCACTGCTCACCAGGTCGGCCACGGTGAAGAAGGTGCCGTAGGCGAGCGCGCCGACGCAGGACAGGGCGATGATTTTGAGCCCCGCGTTCCCCGGACGGCGGGCCAGCTTCGAGCAGACCATCGCGGCCCCGCCACCAATGGCGCCGCCGACTCCCCCGGCGAGGACCGCGCCGATGAACCCGCCGCCGAACTTGGCGCCGGACTGCGAGCCGGCCACCGGCCCCAGCGCCCACGGCGCCAGGACGAAGATGGCCTGCCACCAGGGCAGCCCATCCGTCATCCTGGCGATGCTCCCGCGGCGGCGCCAGGTTCGTCCGGCCCGCTCCGTGTCCTGCATCCACGCCCCCCGCTTCCGGCCTGTCGCATGCGGCGGCGCGGCCGAACGTGAGACCCGAGTGTCCGCTCCGGCGCCGAAGCCCAGCGCTGCGACCGGACATGCGAACGAAGGATCAGCATCCTAGCGAACGCCGCGGGGCGCGTTCCCGCAGAGCGGCCTCGTCCTGCAGCCGCCCCATCTGCCCTGGTCCAGGGCTGCTGTTCGGGCTCGTGCCGGTCGGCGCTTACGTCACGCAGGCCGCCGGGCCAAGTGGTCGGCTCCTCACCAGGCGGGGCGGATCGGCCCCGGTGGCGTAAGCCGGGCCAGGTCGGCGACAAGTTCGCTGAAGCGCGCCTCGCCCAGCGCTTCTCGCCATGGTGCGACGGCAGCGCGGGCTGCCTGGTCGGCGGCGCGTGTGGCGGCCCAGCCGGCCTCGGTCAGCCCCAAGAGCCGGGCGCGGGCATCGTGGGGGTGTGGATGCCGCACCACGTATCCCTTGCGGACCAGTTCCTCGACCAGCTGGGCGGCGGCCTGCTTGGTCACCCCGAGGTGCTCGGCCAGGTTGGCCGTGGTGGCGTCACCCAGGGAGATGCGGGCAAAGGCGAAGCCGTGTGCCGGCCGTAGGTCCTCGAATCCCTGCTGGGACACGCGGGCGTGGATCTCCTGCACCAACTGTCCTGAGAGTGCCAGCACGAGTGCGGAGAAGGCCAGAGCGTCATCCATGGGTTGACTATAACTCGTCAAGCTGCTTGTCTTTATAGACAAGAAACTTGTCCAAGAGGAGGCCGGTGTGCCCTTTATCCGCAGCGGCGAGGCCGTCGCGCACGAGATCCACGGTGCCCGCTTCGTTTCCTACGTCCGTCCGGCCACAGGCAGCCGGGACCTCGCCGCCTGGCGCGGCGAGGTCCCGGCCGGAACAGTGGGTCCGGCCCACACGATCAGTCACGAAGAGGCGTTCTACGTGCTGTCCGGTCGCCTCCGGTTCACCATCGGCGGCGAGAGCGCCGAACTCGGTGTCGGTGACGCTGCGGTGGCTCCGGCGGGCTCCGAACTGGCGGTCGCCAATACCACCGACCAGCCCGCGCACATGTGGGTCACCACACGTGTCGGGCTCAGCGCCGAGCTGGCCGACGGCGGCACTATCACACCGCCCTGGACTCATTGAGCCCACCGAGAACCAGTGGTCATCCGGATCGTCGACAACGGCTCTTCCCGCCGGGGGACGATCTGCCGGCCTGGCTCGACCGACACACGCTCACCGACCGACACGAAGAATCCATCGTCGCACCGGCCGCCTGATCAACCCCCGAAGGATTTACGACGCAGACTACTGAGGCTTTGCCGCGGTCCGGCGGCCACGGGTGGCCGCGGCCGGTCGCCAGGCGCGCAGGCCGTCGTCGGTGAGGCCGTGCCTGCCTTGCTCCACCTGGCGTTCGCCCCGGAAGTACGCGGCCGGGGAGCCGCTGAACGCCGGGTCGAAGTCGTCGTGCCACTGGTCGAGCCACGGCTGGAGTTCCAGCAGCCCGGCGAGGAACGGGGTCAGCTCCTCGGCGCTCATGGACTCGTGGGAGGCGATGTACGCGAGCAGGGCGTAGGCCTGCTCCTGGGGGTTCCAGCCCGTCCAGCCGTACAGGGCGGGCGTGGAACGTTGGTCTGCCCGTACGAGATGAACCGCTCCTTCGGCACGTCCAGCTTGCCGCGCGCCCGCCAGTACGAGGTCCGCACCCGGCGGCGCGGTTCGACCCGCGCGAACCGGCCTGCCATCTGGAACATCAGGACCTCGAACGCCTCCTGCCGGCGGGCAGGGTCCACTCCGTGACCCGCGGCCACCGCGTGGTCTTCAGTCTTCACAGAGGGTGGGTGGCTGGTCGTGGACGTGGTCGGCGAGCGCACGCAGTTCGTCGGCGTAAGTGGCCCAGATGTCGCCGACGAGGAAGTGCCCGACCTCTGGCAGGGTGCGCAGGCGGGCGCCGGGGACGGCAGCGGCGATGTCGCGTGCGGCGGACACGCGCAGCAGTGGGTCTCGCAATCCGTGCAGCACCAGGGTCGGTGCGGTGATCCGGGCGAGTGGGCCGCCGTGCCACTTCGCACCGATCTGGCGGCTCTGGGCTTTCTGGTCGCGGAAGCTGGCGACCTGGTGCGCGGCTTCTTTGTTCACGAACTCACGCACGTCGTACTCGTCGATGTGCTGGCCGGGTGTGGCCAGGATGCGGGCGACGGCCAGGGCCAGGGCCAGGTTGCCCTGCGGGGTCTCGGGGTAATGCAACCTGGCGAAGCGGGCCAGGGGTGCCAAGCGCAGGTAGCGCAGGACACGCAGTCCCTTGACGTCGCTGGGCACGGCCGAGGATGTGGTGAGGGTATGCACGCGTTGTGGATGGCGGATCGTGATGCGCTGCGCTACGAGCCCGCCCATGGAGTGGCCGAAGAGGTGGGCGCGCTCCCAGCCGAGTGCGTTGAGAACGGCGACCGCATCGTCGGTCAGGTCCTCGGCGCTGTAGGCCGGGGGCGCATGGCGCAGTAGGGCTGCGACCGGTGGGCCCTCACGCCGGTCGGGCAGGTGCGTGGATTGGCCGGCGTCACGGTGGTCGTAGGCCGCGACGTGAAAGCCGCGGTGGACCAGTTCCTCCACCAGTCCGTCCGGCCACCAGAATCGCGAGGTTCCCAGTCCCATCACCAGCAGCAGGGGGTCGCCGCCCGCCCCGCCGAGGTCTTCGTAGGCGATCTGGATTTCGTCGTTGTACGCGAAGCGCGGCATTGCGACTCTCTCCAATCGATTGCAAACGCCGTTCGCGAACACCGTACTCGGAAATGTAGAGTAGTGGCAACGCGGGAGGTGACAGTGGCGGGACAGCAAGAACCAGTGATCTGGCTGCGGCCGGAACAGGCACCGGTCGGACGCCCGGCCGAGCGCAGCCGCGCTGAAATCACCGCCGCCGCAGTGGAACTGGCCGACCGGGAGGGCCTGGATGCCGTCTCCATGCGCCGCCTTGCCGCGACCCTTGGCACCGGTGCCGCCTCGCTCTACCGCTATGTGGCCACCCGCGACGACCTGCTCGACCTGATGATCGACAGCACCGCCGGCGAATACCACCTGCCCGCCCCAACCGGCGACTGGCAGGCGGACCTTCTGGAGATCGCTCACCAGGCCCGACGGATCATGCGACGCCACCCCTGGCTGCCGATCCTGGTCGTCACGCGTCCAACCCTCGGCCCGCACGGGATCGACCTGCTTGAACACCTACTCGACGTACTCGCCGACCATCCGGCCGAGCCCGCCCACAAACTCGAGGCATTCGCCGTACTGAACGCGCTGACCGCGCTGTTCGTCCAGAACGAACTGGCTGCATCGGACCCCGGTGCCCAGCGCCAGTCCTCCTATCTGCGTCACGCGGCCACCACCGGCACCCACCCCCGCATCGCCGCAATGCTCGCCGCCACCCAGCCCGAACACACCTCCCACGACCGGTTCGCCACCGTGCTCACCCGCGCCCTCACCGGAGTGCTGGGCTGACTCCACCGCAGCCTCATCGCACGACCGAGGACCCGAGCACCGGCACCCCGACCGCCCTGGCTCACATCAAAGCAGCGAGATCGGCGGAAACCGGACCTCGCTCAACTTCGCCCAGGACCTGGCGAGGCGCAGCGGTTCGACAGGACCGGGCCCGGCACGCGGCCGGTGGCGCCACGGGCGTGGCGGAGGGTTTCTCCAAGGGGGGCGGCGGTTCGCCGCTCAACTGCTGCGTCGCGGTGGGTGCGTTGTCAGACTTGAGCGTTCAGCAGGGCGACGCCGAGGGCGGTGGGAGTGTGGAGGACGCTGTTTCTGTGCCGCTGCGTCTCTATGAGGCGGGCGCCACGCAGAACCGTGGTGTGTTCGCTGGCGCTGGCAGGAGCTATCCCCACGAGGGCGGCCAGTTCCTTCGTGCTGCAGGCCGGATGTTCGGCTATCGCATACAGGACGGCGCTCCGCGTATGGCCCAGAAGCGCCGCCAGCCCCGGCGGGGCCGCGGACACCGCGCCCGGGCCCAGCGAGGTCAGCTGCCGCAGTGGCTGATCACCGGCGGCCGGATAGGTGAGGATCGGCTGCTGATCGATGTCGTCCTCGATCAGGGTCCGGGTGGCGAATGCGGAGGGAGCCAAGAGTATCCCCCGGCCGCCCAGGTGGAGATCGTGGTCTATTCCGTTGGCCATGCGGATCTCCAGGACCGGGGGTTTCCAGCGCATCCATCGTGGATTGGTGTGAGCCAGTACGCTCTCCACGCCGCCCTCCGCGAACTGGCGCATCCGCAGCGAGCGGTCCGCGTTCACGACGCCGGTGACAGCCGGCCAGTGGGGGGCCAGCAGGACGTGCCACAGATTGTCCATGCCCTGGTACAGCTGCTCCTGGAGGTCGCGTTCTTCCGGTAATTGCCTGGCCCAGTCCGGAATCCCCTGCCGATGGACGAGGAGTTCCAGCTCGCTGCGGATTCGCCGGCGAGGAGTGGCCCGCATCTGCTGGAGGAGTTCCTCGGGCGATCCGTTCAGCGAGGAGTCCAGGAAAGTGGGAGACCAGCCCACTGGCGGCATGAGCGACAGCGCCATGCGCCCATGGACACTCAAACGTCCGCGGGCTTCCTGGCGCCAGGCGTCCAGACGCACGGGCCGGCTGCGGTCCTGCAACGCCCGCGCTGCAAGGTCCAATTCCATCAACGGCAGCGCCGCCTGTGTCACCTTCGTCCGCGCCAGATCCTCAGTCGTGAAATGAATGAGGTAGGCCACAGTCTCTCCCCGTGTGTCCGGCCGGGCGGTTTCCCATGTGGGTCGGCAACTGTGCGCGGGCGGTGAGGGCTTGTCGGCGGCCAGGCGCCGTTGTGGGACAGCCGGACCTTGCGGCCGCCAGGGGAAGCAGCCACTTACGGAGGAGAGGTGCCATGGGCGGCGACTTCTTGCATGACCGTGATCTTTACCAGGCCTACCAGTCGCTGGACCTGTTGCGCCGGGCACTCCTCGAACTTGCCGGTGGAGGGGGCGGCGATCCGTCCAACCACCAGCAGGGCTGGGGAAGCTCGGTGTTCGACGTTCCCCTGGGCCAGCTGGACTGGGACAGCAACGGGGTGGCGGAGATCTCCGTGTACATCGCGCCCGGACCCATGACACCGATGGGGGGTGCGGCGTACTGGATGGAGCAGGCGGCGGAGAAGCTCGAGGACGCCGCGAGCGCCACCCGCGGGGCCTGGCAAGGCGCCGTGGCCGACATGATGCGGGGCTACACGGCCGTGACCAAGGGCAACTGCGAGGCGCTGAAGAACGAACTGGAGCAGATGGCCAAGGACCTGGGCGGGGACGCGGTCGAGCAGGGCACCAGCGCCTCGCAGGCCATGGGAAAACTGACGGGCGCCGTCAGCGCCGAAGCGTCGGACATCGCCGCGGCCGCGCACAGCGCGGCGACGACGGTGCTCTATGAGAGCCCGGAATGACGCTTCCGCGGCTCACCCGTCCGACCCGGGCCCTTCACCGTTCCCCGCGCCGGGGCAGCGCCGCCGCCCTGACGTGCTCGGTGCTCGGCGCTCGGCGCGAGGAACGTGCCCGTATCCGCTGCGAGAAGGGCAACCGCTGGGGGCGGACGCCCTTCTCGGGCAGCAGCCTGGCGTAGCGGTCAGCGGAAGTCCGCGCGGTGGTCCTCGGTCCACTGGACCTCCGGCACACGGGCCTGATGTGGATGGCCGATGCCGGCGTGCCCCTGCACGTCCTTCGCAAGATCGCCGGACACGGCTCGCTCACCACGACTCAGCGCTACCTGCACCCCGACCGGCGCTCGATCCACCTGGCCGGGGCCGCCCTGTCCGCGCACCTGAGCGGCGCCGAAACCCACACCCAGATGACACCCGAAACCGCCCCTGGTCCCAAAGTGGTCCCACGAGATCGCTCGAAGCGGCATCCGCGGGTGGTCCGCTGAGAGTCACCGTAGACGCGAAGGAGCCCGCTGAGCTGGAGCGATATGCTCCGCCAGCGGGCTTCGTGCACCGGCGTGACGACACTGCCCCGCCTCGTTATGGGCCGCCGCTCGGTGCCACCCTCTCCGTGAGAGCCTCCTGAGAGACCTGCCCACCCGTCACGGCGGACACCGTTGCAGTACCAGGCGATCAACCCGCACACCGACCCCTGACGAGGGGAAACGGACCGCCTGTTCGGCTTGTCCGTCATGATCGGCGGCTCCGGATTCCAAGATCCCCGCCAGCGTCAGGCTCTCAGGTCGGATTCGTGCAAGACACCCGGTTCGGTATCGGAAAGGCTGACCGCCGATATCCGGATGCGCACCCGTCGGTGCGCACTGCGACACGGGACAGGGGTACGAGATGGCCAAATCGCTTGACGCCAAGGACATCACCGTCACCACCAACAGCAGCAATGTCATCAGTCCGTTCGACTGCGGCTACGGCTACGCCGACGACAACGACAGCAACGACTCGGGCGGCTCCGACTGGCCGGGGGTGTTCGTGGACGACTCCGACCGCAGCACCTGCTGAGTTCGGACCTTCGCGGTAGGACGCCGGTCCGGGATCGCCAGGTCGTATTCGTGCAAGACGCCCGGCCCGGAGCTCGGCAATTGTGACAGCCGCCAACCGGCGCGGGACCGGTCATGACCGGAACCGCATCACGAGGAAGGAGCACGAGATGACCACGAAGTCGCTCGAGGCCAGTGACATCACCGTCACCACCAACAGCAGCAGCAACATCGTCAGCCCGTTCGACTGCAGCTGGGGTCCGTGGGACGACAACAACGCCAACGACTCCGGTCTGTACGACGGCTGGGACGACACCAACAGCGGCGCCCGCTGCTAGTGAGGTCCTAGCCCGGTGGTAGTCGCGCCGGCCTGGCGATCCAGGCCGGCGTGCCTCCCGGCCCCGGTCGCACGCACCGGGCCGGGCTCCCCGCAGACACCAGTTCCTCCGGAAGGGACCCTGACGATGACCGACCTGCTGCCCGCCGCAGTCACCACCACCCCCGCTTACCCGATGCCCGAGCTGACGCGGCTGCTCGCTCCGCTGGCGCTGGAGGAATTCTGGCAGGAGTACTGGGAACGCCGCCCGCTGCTCATCCAGCGCGACGACGCGGACTACTACTCGGACCTGCTGACCCTGGACGCCATCGACGAGGTCCTCACGCTCGCCGGAGCGGATCTCAACGACATCCGGGTGGTCGTGGACGGCAAGGAGACTCCCGTATCGGATCTGGTCCGCGGACCCGGCCGCGCCAACCGTGCCAACGCGCTGGAGTCGCTCTACCAGCGGTACCGGGCCGGCTCCACCGTCGTGATCAACTCGCTCCAGGAGCGCTGGCCGTCGCTTTCGCGGTCGGCCTCCGCGCTCGGCGCCGAACTGGGCGTGCGGATTCAGTCGAACATCTACCTGACCCCGCCCGGCTCCCAGGGCTTCGGCGTGCACTACGACACCCACGACGTCTTCGTGGCCCAGGTGTACGGCAGCAAGGTCTGGCGCACCACCGAGGCGGACTACCCACTTCCGCTCTACAACCACCCGAACGACAAGTCGAGGCCGGGACCGGAGCCGACCCGGGAGTTCGAGCTGCGCAGCGGCGACCTGCTGTACTTGCCGCGCGGCACTTACCACTCCGCCGCCGCGAACGAGACCGCCTCGCTGCACGTCACCCTCGGTGTGCACCCCGTCCTGGCCTCCGAGGTGCTGAGCGACGGGCTGTCCAGGCTCTTCGACCAGGACGTCCGGTTCCGCCGCACTCTTCCGGTCGGCTTCGCCCGGGACGACGCGCGCCGCGCCCGGGCGCGGCAGCAGCTCGGAGAACTCATCGACGCACTGCGTGAGCTGCTGGACCCGGCCGAGCTGACCGCCGGCGCGGTGGAGCGGACGGTCTCCATGAGCAGCCCGTTGCTGCGGCACCACCTGCAGGACCTGGAGGACATGCCCGGCCTGAGCACGGACACCGAGGTCCGCCGCCGCCCCGGAGTGCAATGGCTGCTGACTGTCGAGGACGGCGTGGCCGGCCTGCACTTCCACAACAAGACCGTCCGGTTCCCGGCCGCGGTCGCCGACGAGGTGCGCTTCATCGCCGAGCGCGCGGACTGGTTCACCGAAGGCGCGATCCCGGGGGAACTGGACGCGCCCGGCCGCCGGACGCTGGTCCGGACGCTGCTGGGCGAGGGCTTCCTCACACTCCGGTGAGCGGGCCCGTGGCCGCGACCCCCGGGGCCGGGAAGGCGGGGTCCGGTTCCGACGGGGCGGCGCCTTCTTCGGATGGGGCGACGCCCGATTCCGGCGAGGCGGTTCCTGCCCGACCGCAGTTTCCGCTGCGCCGGATCCTCCGGCTCTTCCGTCCCTACCGGGCCCGGCTCGCCGTGGTGCTGGTGCTGATCGCCGGCTCGGCGGTGCTGGGCATGCTGCCGCCGTTCCTGCTGCGCGCCATCCTCGACCAGGCGCTGCCGCACGGGCGGACCGGCCTGCTCGCGCTGCTGGCGGCCGGCATGCTCGCGCTGATGCTGGCCTCCAACGCGATCGGCGTCTGGCAGGCGTACGTGTCACTCGGCGTCGGCGAGAACATGATGAACGACCTGCGGATCGCCGTGTACGCGCATCTGCAGCGGATGCCGCTGGCCTTCTTCACCCGCACCCGCACCGGGGAAGTGCAGTCCCGGATCTCCAACGACATCGGAGGCATGGGCGCCGTCATCACCACGCTCACCGGCAGCATCGTCGGCAACGTCACCACCGTCGTGGCGAGCCTGGTCGCGATGCTGGCGCTGGACTGGCGGCTGACCCTGCTGTCCCTGCTGATGGTGCCGGTCTTCGCGGTGATCAGCCGCAATGTCGGCGACCAGCGCCGGGCGATCGTCCGTCAGCGGCAGGAGCAGCAGGCCCTGCTGTCGGTGCTGGTGGAGGAGTCGCTGTCGGTGAGCGGGTTCCTGCTCGGCCGGGTGATGGGCAGGACCGAGACCCTGGTCGACCAGTTCAGCCGGCAGTCGGGCGAGTTGACCAGGCTGACGATCCGGTCGTCCATGGCGGGCCGCTGGCGCGCGGTGATGATGCAGATCATCATGGGCGCGATGCCGATCGCGGTCTACTGCGCCGCCGGTTTCACCGAGCACGACCATCACCTGGCCGTCTCGGTCGGCACCCTGGTGGCGTTCACCACGTTGCAGCAGGGCCTGTTCGGGCCGACCGTCTCACTGCTGGGCGTCGGGATCACCCTGCAGAGCTCCCTGGCGCTGTTCGAGCGGATCTTCGAGTACCTGGACCTGCCGATCGAACTGCCCGAGCCGGCCGACCCGGTCAGGCTCGCCGAGCCCCGCGGCCATCTGCGGTTCGAGAACGTGTACTTCAGCTACGGCGACCGGCCGGCCCTGTCCGGCGTCACCCTGGACGTGCCGGCCGGCAGCCACCTGGCCGTGGTGGGCGCCACCGGCGCGGGCAAGACCACCCTCGGCTACCTCATCCCGCGGCTGTACGACGTGACCTCCGGCCGGATCACCCTCGACGGCACGGACCTGCGCGACCTGGACCTCGCCGACCTCGCCTCGATCGTCTCGGTGGTCTCCCAGGAGACCCACCTCTTCCACACCACCATCGGCGACAACCTGCGGTTCGCCAGACCGCAGGCGACCGCGGAAGAGGTGATCGCGGCGAGCCGGGCGGCCCAGATCCACGACCTGATCGAGTCCCTGCCCGACGGCTACGACACGGTGGTCGGCGAGCGCGGCTACCGTTTCTCCGGCGGCGAGAAACAGCGGCTGGCGATCACCCGCACCATGCTGCGCGACCCCAAGGTGCTGGTGCTCGACGAGGCCACCAGCGCTCTCGACACCCGTACCGAGCGCTCGGTCCAGAAGGCACTGGACCGGCTGCGGGCGGGCCGTACCACCATCACCATCGCGCACCGGCTGTCCACGGTCCGCTCGGCCGACCTGATCGTCGTGCTCGACGGCGGCCGGATCGTCGAACAGGGCACCCACGCCGAACTGCTGGCCCGGCAGGGGTATTACGCACGTCTGCTGGCCCGCGACGGCCGGGCCGCCGAGCCGATGACGGAGGCATCCCGGTGACCGACCCGAAGTTCCTGCTGGCCTACGACGCCACCTGCGGCACCTGCCGGGCGATCTCCCGGGAGGTCGCGGGGGCCGCCGACGGACGGCTGCGGGTGGTGCCGCTCGACCGCCCCGACGTGCGCCGGCTGCGCGCCGACGCGCTGGGCGCGAGCGCCCCCTGGGCGCCGACACTGCTGCGGGTGCGCGGCGAGGAGGTACGCGGCTGGACCGGTCCGGCGATGGCCCTTCCGCTGCTCCTGCGGCTGGGGACACGGCGCACCGTCGCGGTGGTCGCGGCCCTGGGCCGGCTGCGGCGGGGGGACGGCGGCGGCCCGATCCGGCTGGTGGCGGGCGCGCTGGTCGCCACCCGGTTGCTGCTGACCGGGAAGGCGCCCGTCGCCGCGGCCCGGGAGAACCGCGAGGCGGCCGAGTGGGCCGCCGCCCACCGGGACGAACTCCCGCGCGACTACGAGAAGGTGACCGAGCGACCGGTCGCGTACCAACGCGCCATCTTCGCCGAGTCACCCCCCGACGTACGCAGCCGGCTCTGGATCGAGGCGCTGCGGCGAGCCCGGGTGGCCTGCGGGCCGCTCACCGAGGAGCAGCACGACGTCTTCGACCGTGCCATCGAACTCGCCCATGACGAACGGCTGTTCACCGAGGGCCGGGCTCCTGACGCGGCGCTGGACGGCCAACTGGCCCGACTTCGTACCGACGCGGTCTCGGCCTTCCCGAAGCCCGGGCCCGCCCGGCTGCTGCTCGGACTCGGCCGGAACCGCAATCAGGAGGCCGGGCGGGCGGGATGACCGCGGCCCGGCGCCCCATCACCCACACAAGGAGAAGCACACCATGCTGAATCTGAAGAAGACCAAGCGCCTCACCGCCCTCACGGCCGCCACCGTCGCCCTGGCCGGCGGCGCCGCCCTCGGTCTCAGCGGGTCCGCGAGCGCTGCCGTCGGCAACCCGGACCCGTCGACCACGGGCGGGTGGCACCTCTTCCTGCAGAACGACGCGTACAACCAGCGGTACTTCCTGATCTGCAACTACACCGGCTCCGCCCAGCGGGTCTGGGTCGACGTCCATGTGGCCGACCAGGGCGACACCTACGCGACGCTTCAGGACGTCAACACCGGCTGGACGACGACCGGGACCCACATCAGCTTCAACAACGGCGGCTGCGAGGAGTTCAACATCCTCAACTACAACGGCTACGACCTGCTCGGGCAGGTCAACCCGTACGACACGGGCTGGGTCGCCTACAACTGACCCGTCCCCGGCATTGACTGCCGACACCACGGCGTGCACGTGCGCCGCGCGCGCACGTGCACGCACGCCGCCTTCGACACAGTCGGGAGCGCACACCACCGGATCACGCTGCCGGATCACGCTGCCGGAGCCGGCTCGTACGAGCGGGTCGCCGCGTGCCCCGCCAGGTCGAGGGCTCGCTGGGCGAGCCACTGGTCGTGGACGGCGCTGGGCGACCGGAGGAAGGAACGCTGGAGCAGGACTTCGCTCCGTGCCAGGCGTTTGCGTACCGCGGACGCCGAAAGGGACAGCGCGGCGGCCGTCGGGCCGATGCGCGCGTCGAGGCGCAGCCAGGTGGTGAGCGTCTGCGCGATGCAGGCCGGGACCTCTGGCGTCCGCAGGGGACGGAACCGGCCTTCCGCCCACTCCACGACGTGGGGCAACGCGAGGAGCTGGTCCAGGGACGGCGTGCCGTCGGCTCCCGGGGGCCGGGGCTCGTCGCGGGGCGGAAGGCTGGCGGTGACCGTACGCAGGGCGAGGTCCAGCGCCGCTTGGTCGGCGAGCCGGTTCAGGTCGAGGCCCAGCAGTTCCTGGACCAGGGCAAGACGCGTCGTCAGGGTGTTGCGGTGGATCTTCAGGTGCACTGCCGCACGGGAGGCGAAATGGAGCCATGACGTCGCGGTGGCCAGCAGCTCCGCGCTGTCAGGGTCCTGCGAACGGCGGGCGCGGTGGGCGCGCAGCGGGGCGAGGAAGGCCCCGGCCCAGGCCGCCGCGTCCGGCCCGATGGTGAGGGTCAGGTCGGGGCTGCCCGCGAACGAGGCCTGGCGCTCGGTGCGGTGGCGTGCGGCGGCGAGCGCGTGGAATGCCTGGGCATAGCCGGTGGCGGTATCGCGCAAGGGCACGGCCTCGCTCACCCCGATCCGGCAGGCGTCCGCCACGGACGGGAGCCAGGCCCCCTGCGGAGGGCTGTCGGTGGTGTGGTCCCCGGGTCCGGCGGAGACGAGGACCATCATGTGGTCGGCGTACACGGGGCACGGCACGACCCACGCGTCCTGGGCCGCCTCGGCCACCGCGTCCGCCACCGCGTCACGTTGTGCGCGCGGTCCCTCGATGACGTACACCCGCACCACGTCCGGAAGCGCGGGGCGCAGTGCCGCCGCGACCTGGCGTGCGGCGCTCACCTGACCGTTCATCAGCAGGTGCAGGACGGCTTCCCGGTTCCGGGCGTCGGCGAGCCGCAGCCGCCGCTGCTGCCGCGCGGCGTACTCCGACTGCCAGCACAGGCTGAGGACGGATGTGGCGTCCGCGAGCAGCAGCGGCAGCTCGGGCGGCGCCGGCCGTTCCCTCACGGCGGCGAGAAGGGGCGCGCGGACCCCCGACGGGCCGTCGAGGGGAAGGGCGACGCAGGTGAGGTGTT
Organism: Streptomyces sp. HPF1205; assembly: GCF_020400825.1. GTDB lineage: Bacteria > Actinomycetota > Actinomycetes > Streptomycetales > Streptomycetaceae > Actinacidiphila. The sequence goes on along the minus strand of NZ_JAINVH010000019.1, from coordinate 56,069 downwards.
CCTGGTCGATGGCCACGGACTTCAGCCCCCGCGAGGCCACCTCCCGCACGGCGCGGAGAACCAGCTCGCGCGTGGCGCCGGCCAGGGACGACGGCGGCGGGGAGGCCACGGTGCCCGAGCGGTTCACCAGCAGGACCGCGGCTCCGGTACGGGCGGCCAGCCACCGGAGCAACTGCGCGGTACCACCCCTACGGGCCGCACGCTGCATGTCGAGCACGTCGTCGGCGCGTTGAGGCGACCTGCCTGTGGTCGCCGTGTCCGCACGCGAGTGGTCACGGTTCACGTCATCCCCCCGAATCCTTCGAAAGACGACCAAAGCTGTTCAATTGCAGACTGTCCCGGTGCCGGACCGCACAACGAAGGCCGTTGTGCGGTCCGGCACCGGCGGGACACCTTCACCGTGCGCAGAGGTCCCTCGCGCCGCTGTCCGTACCGGCCCTCCGGCCACCGTCGTGGCAGCCGGGGCCTTCGCGGCTCGGTTCAGCGGAATGTCGAAGTTCTTCGCGGACATGGAAGTGCCGTCGGGTACGGCGGGGACCAGGGTGGACCGCTTCCCGGCCCCGACCGCGCAGTCCCGCAGCAGGCGCGGGAGTCGGCGTCCGGTCTCGTGTGGCGCAACGAGGGATCCCGGAGCAGCCTCTCCGGCACGGCGACCGGATCGGCCCGCAGCGTCCGCACTTCGACCGGGACGGCATCGGCCGGGGCTGCAGGAAGCAGCGGGATCGGCAGCGTCACGATCTCAGGGCGCTCCCGGGGGCGGGAACCGGCCGGGTGTGCCGGTCCGCCGGACAACGTTCCGCGGGCCGCGGGACGGAGCGGGCCGACCAACGACTGGTACACGATGCACTCCCCGTTGAGTGATGCCTTGTTCGAAGGTCTCGAATACTTCGAGACCTTCGTGTGTGGATCCCCTGGTGGTTCATGGGTGTCCTGCCGCGGCTGGTCATGGCCGCTGGGCCCGGTGAGAGGCCGTTTCGGCGCGCGCGAACGCCTCAGCGCCCCCACGGCGATGTTATGGACACGCGTCCGTCGACCGTCCTGGATTCGTCCTAGCGCCAGGTCGGTCAGGGCCGTCGGCGCTGATCGTGAAGTGCCGGGGGGACATGGGATTCGGCGTGCCGGGGGCACGCCCCAAGACACCGGGCGCGACGTCGGGCTCGACGGACCGGGGCAGGCCAAGATGCCGGCTCGCTGTGCACCGCGGCACCGGAACCCCCGCTTCACTGTGCAACTCGCCACGCCACGCCCCGCGTTGCCGACCCTACGCTCGCGACGGAACGAGAACAGGCACATCGATGCCCGGACGAGCAACGGGAAACATCCAAGGCCCCTTACCAGGGCTCCACTCGTACAGGGGGAAGCACACCATGCGGAAACTCGGGAAGACCGAGTGCACCCTCGCCTCACCGCCGCCACTGCCGCCCTCGCCGGCGGCGCCACCATCGGCCTCGGCGGACCGCCGGCGCCTCTGTCGGCAACCCGCCGCCGGCGAGCACGAACTGGTTCAGTCCCTACCCGGAGAACAATGCGGGAGGTCGGTACCACCTGGTCCGCAACGAGCGGTCCAGTGCCGACACGGTCTACGTCGGCGTCGGGGAAGGTGACTCGGGGAACGCCCTGGAGCTTCAGGACGTCAACAGCGGCTGGGTGCCTCACGGCGCGAACATCAGGTCCAACCCCGGTGGCTGTGAGGAGTCCAGCGTCATCGATTACCACGGCGTCGGGCTCGCGGGGTACATCGAGGCCCCGCACACGTACAGCGCGGGCTGGAGCGACTTCAACCGACCCCACTCCCAGCCGTGCGCCCCTGAGCTGAACGAAGGGCTCTCCGGCAGGTCGCCGGGAGGGCGTGCGAAGGCTCCGGCGCCGCGAAGGGCAGCCGGCGCTGTGTCGTACGGCCCGCGGCCGGGCGTGACGACAGGCGGGGGTCTTCGGCAGGTCGCACCGCATCCTGGTGGCGGGACCGATCGCGGTCGGCGGCATTTCCCACCGTAGGGACCGTGGGACGGCCGTGCCGAATCGCCGGTACGGCCGTCCGTCGCGGACACGTCTCAGCGGCTGCGGCGTCCGTTCCCGCTCGCCCGCCTCCCCGACCGGCCCGAGCAGCACGTGCCGAGGCTCCGTCGGGGACGACGGCGCCCCCGGCCACCGTGTCGTGCGGTGTCCCCACGGGCGATCACCGCCACGGTGGCCGGTTGCCGTATACGCAAGGCCACTCCTCTCCCGCCGATACCGGCACGACGCCTCGGTGATCAACGGGCCGCGACTGCCCCGCGGTCCGGCCGCCACCGCCGCCACCTGTTCTTCGACTCACGACCGGAAGCCACCACGCATCGGAGGATTGCCATGCAGGGGACAGCTGTGCCCGTCATGCGCCCGAACGGCGACCGTGGCAGACGCACCCTGCTCGGCCACCCGTCGGCAGCCGCGCTCCACGGCCAGGTGCTCGGCTACCGGGCGTTCGAAGCCGGTCCGTGCCCACCGCGCCGCAGGCTCCTGATACCGGACGGAATCGTCCGGCTGACGTTGGGCTTCGGCTCCCCGGTGCGTCTGGCGGACGCCGTATCACCTGACCGGGCCGTCACCGGTGCCTCCTTCCTCACCGCGGCCCGCACCACCGCACTGGTCGCCGAGCACCGCGGCGGAGTCCGGTGCGTGACCGTACTGATGACTCCGCAAGCGGCCTACCGGCTTTTCGGGGTGCCCATGTCCGCCTGGTCGGAACTGGTGGTCCACCCGGCGCAGTTGCTGGGCTGCTCGCCGGTGACCGCGCTGGTCGAGCGGCTGGCGGAATGCCGGGGCTGGGCAGCGCGATTCGCCTTGCTGGACGCGGAGCTGGCCGTCCGGATGCCCGCCGGGCCGCAGTGCAGCGCGGAAGTGGGGCGGGCCTGGGGCGAGTTGCGCCGCGCCCACGGCCAGGTGCGGGTGTCGACCATGGCCGGGGCGGTCGGCTGGAGCAGCCGCCAGTTGGAGCGCCGGTTCCGCCGGGAGATCGGGCCCTCGCCGAAGGGCATCGCGCAGATCCTGCGCCTGCAGCGTGCCCTGCGGCTCCAGGAGGGCGGCCTCCCCTGGGCCGGGGCCGCGCTTGCCGCCGGCTTCTTCGACCAGCCGCACTTCGACCGTACTTTCAAGCAGATGGCCGGCTGCACCCCGAACCGCTTCTCCAGCGCGCGCACCCGGTCCGCTCCCGAGGAGCGGCCGGACCATGCCACCGGCCACCCGAGCAGCGCTCTCCTGCCGTAGACGAGGTCCCGGCACCCGCTGCCGGTCCTGGGGACTGTCCTTCTCGGGGATGACTGCCCCGTGTGGCACTCTTCCAGCGCGACGGGGGTGGCGCGGCTCGGGGGGCAGCGAGTACTCGGGGAAGGCGAGGGCCGCTCGTGCGCCCACCGCCGTCTCGCGCACCCGCCGGTCGAGTGTACGTGCGCTGCCGAGGACCCACCCCGGGCCGCGGACGTACAGGACCGCGGACAGCGGGCCTGCCTTCCTGGGCCGCCACGAGGCGCACGGCGACGCTGCCCTCCGGCCCGCCCGAGACGGCGACCCAGGTGGTCACACGCCTGCGTGAAGCCGCCGCCTTCGACAGCCGACGGGTGTCCGCGCCCGGAAGTCCGGTACGGCCCTCGGCGAACACCACGCGGGTCGAAGCCCCTTACCGGCACGCCCTGCCGGACACTCGGGTCAGGCGCGGGCCGTGGCGCCGGGTGTGCGCAGGGATCGCGTACGTCGGCGGGTGCGCCGCAGGAGCCACGCCTCCTGAAGGGCGGTGACGCAGCCGGCGGCGGAGAGGAGGGCGTAGAAGACGTAGAGCTTGTGCAGGTCGTCGAGGAAGTACCAGATGCCGGGGGCGGCGGTCGCCCAGAAGGCGACCACGGGCAGCGCGCCGGTGGCGCGGGGGCGGCGCAGCGCGGTCAGGGCGCACAGCGCGGCCGTCAGGCAGAGGAGGGCGGCGAGAGTCGCGTAGGACCCGGCCCAGCCGACGTAGGCGCGGCGCAGATCGGAGTTGACGGCGAAGGTCTCGGCGGCGGGCCCCCAGGCCAGCGCGCAGGACAGGCGCGGGGACAGGGGCAGGACCAGCAGGGCCAGGACGGCGGCGACGTCGGCGACGCGGCCGAAGTGGTCGGTGTCGACCATCTGGCCGTGCGCGCTCAGCAGGCAGAGCAGAGCACCGAGGACGGCGAGCAGGACGCCGGCGGACGGGGGCCGGGCGGCGGCACGCAACCGGGTGAGTGCGAGGCGCAGGCGGGTGCGGGGGGCCGGGCCCGCCAGACGGGTGGTGGGGGTGGCGGTGGCGGCGAGCGCGCTTTGGAGGGCGAGCCGCATCTCGTCGGCGTCGGCGAACCGGTCCGCCGGGTTCTTCGCCAGCGCCCGCATGACGACCACGCCGACCGCCTCGGGTATCCGCGGCTGGAGTGCGGTGACGGGTTCCGGCGCGGTGAAGAGGTGGTCGTGCATCACGGCGAACGGGGAGTCCGCCGTGAAGGGGACGCGCCCGGTCAGCAGTTCGTACAGCAGGCAGCCCATGGCGTACAGGTCGGCCCGGTGGTCGATGTCTCCGCTGCTTATCTGCTCGGGCGAGAGGTACGCGGGCGTGCCGGGGACGGCGCCGCTGCCGGTGAGGCGGGTGGCGGCCTCGGTGAGGGCCTTGGCGATGCCGAAGTCGAGCACCTTCACCGCGGTGCGGCCGGCCCCGGCACTCGCCCCGGCGGTGGCGCGCATGATGTTCGACGGCTTGATGTCGCGGTGGACGATGCCGTGCTGGTGGCTGTGGTGCAGCGCGTCCAGCACCTCGCAGCCGACGGCCACCGCCTGGGCGACCGGCAGCGGCCCGGACCGCAGCGCCTCCGCCAGCGTCTCGCCCTCGACGTACTCCATGACCAGGAACGGCCGCGGCCCTTCGAGTTCCGGTTCCTCGCCGACGTCGTGGATGGTGGCCACCGCGGGGTGGTTGAGCGCGGCGACGGCGTGTGCCTCGCGTTGGAAGCGAGCGCGGGCCTCGGAGTAGTGCGCCAGGTCCTCTGAGAGGACCTTCACGGCGACCGTACGGCGCAGCCGGTTGTCGACAGCGCGGTGGACGGTGCCCATGCCGCCTCGGCCCAACTGCTCGACCAACTCGTACCGGCCGCCGAGCAACCTGTACCCCACCGCGCCCCCCGTCCCCGCCCGGCCCGGCGTTCCGCCGCCCGTCCCGCCCTGATCGCCTGGCAGCTTACCGACTTCGGCGCTTCGAGGTGACGGCGGTGGGAGGCCGGGGGAGAGTCCGGTCCCGGCGAGGAAGCCATTGAGGTGATGGGGCAGTACGGGAGCTGTTCGAGTCCACTGCGGACGTGCGCCCGGGCGCCGGCCTCACCGAGCAGACAGGCCGTCTGCCGCCCGATGGGACGGTGGCCTGCGCGCTCCAGCAGCGTCGCGAACCGCTTGTCGTCGCGCTCGTACAGCAGGACCGTACCGCGTCCGCCCCACGCGCCGCGGAATGTCCTCGTCGTGATCTGTCAGCAGCGGGTGGCGGTCATGCCACCAGCGTTCCCGCACGGGCTGTCGACCGGCCGCCGGCAGTTACTCACTGTTGATGGGATGTGTTGCTCGTCCGGCGCAGGTGGGCCTCGATCAGCGCGAAGGTGGTTTCCGGTTGTTCGATCTGCGGGAGGTGGCCCGCCTTTGGGATGACCTCGAGCCGGCCGTTGCCGAAGGCGTCGGCGTACGCCGCGCCGTAGGCGGGAGTGACGATGCGGTCGCTCTCACCCCAGAGCAGGAGGGCAGGCGTGTGGATATGCCCGAGCCGGCGCAGCAGCTTGGGGTTGTGCATGTAGGGGTCGCCGGCGAGGATGCGCATGGTGGCCATGTTGGTTTGTCGGCGTGCGAGTTCTTCGGATGGGACGTCGGCCGGGTCGAGGTAGTGACGGTCCGGGTCGTGCCAGGTGTGCTCCGCAACGCCGCGGGCGTCAAGGGTGAAGAAGTCGGTGATCGGTTCCGTCTCGACCTCCACGCCGACAGCGTCGATCAGGACAAGGCCGGTGATGATTCCCGTGCTGTCGCGTACGGCCATCTCGGCGGCTGTCCAGCCCCCGAGGGAGGAGCCGATCACGAGAACGTCGCGCAGTCGGCGTTGACGCAGGGTGTGCAGGTAGGTCAGGGCGAGGTCGTCGATGCCGGTGAGCCATGCGGGGCGGTGCGTGCCGTCCCAGCCGGGGTGCACGGGCGTGAGGGTGTGGGCGACGCGGGCGAGGTGCTGGGCGAGGCCGGCGACCGTGGCGGGGCCTCCGCCGCCGTGCAGGATGAGAACTGGCCTGCCGGCTCCGGCTTCGGCCAGAGTGAGGGACAGGTCGGCGTACACGGTTGATGCGTCTGTAGGCATGCCCACCACAGTAACTAAATATCTTTATATAAGCTAGCTGAGTTATGGCGTAGACTCGCTCCATGCATGGTGAGCTGCAAGAACTCGGCAGAGCGGTCAAACAAGCCCAGTATCGGCAGCATCGGGCGCTTGACAGCGCACTCACGGCCGTCGGCACCACGCTGGCCCAGTGGGACGCCCTGCGTGCGATCAGCCGCTCGCCCGGGTCATCGGCCCGCGAGCTGGCCGCAGCGACGTTTCAGACCGAGCAAGCCTTCGGAACGCTCGTCGGCCGCCTCGCGGCACAAGGCCTCGTGGAGCGTCGACCGGGACACGGCCGGCGCATCGAGCACCACCTCACGCCCCTGGGCGAGCAAGTCATGGCGGCCGGCCACCAGGTCGCCGACGAGGTGCTCGCCGACTGTTTCTCCGCCTTGTCCGACGCGGACCGCGCAACCCTGCTCGACCTGCTTCAGCGCCTCACCGCGGATCGAGACACGCGATGAGGTTGAAGGCTGCTGCCCCGCCGACGCGGCGGCCGTCAGTCGGGCCGGGGCAGTGCCGATCCGATCCATAGCAGGGGCATGACCGTCGGCGGGGTCGCCCTGGTCGGTGAGCAGGTCGGTCACGCCGCCGCGCAGGAGCAGGCGGCCCAGGTGCGGGCGGGGCAGCGCGGCTCGCACCGGTGAACAGCACATGCCCGTGTGCCCTGGGAGACGTGCGGTGGCACGTTCAGGATGTCACCGGGGGAGTGGTAGAACTCCAGTTGGGTGACGCGGGGGTGCTTGCGGGCCTCGGCCAGTCCGTCTGCGGCCGGCAGATGACCGGGGCGCTCGGTGCGGAGCGCACCGCCCCGCCGTTCCTACCCGTCGGTCGGCGTCTCCCGCGTCCCCCGCGTCCCCCGCGTCCCCCGGCCGGCGGCCGGTCCGGCCATGCCGCCACCGCCGGCGCCCACTGCGCCGTGCGGGGCCTTGGCGCCGCTGCCGCCGGCCTCGAACTTCCCGTCCCGCAACTCGAAGTGCTCAGGCAGCGAGCAGCCGATCGACGGGGTGACCAGCAAGCTCACCGTGACGGGCGCGGGGTTGCTGCTCGCCACCGAGAACTCGCAGATCGCGCCGCGTCCGGTGACCGGGAACCAGAACCAGCCGTCCACCGCGCCGACCCGTACCTCGTCCGACAGCACGAACCGGCCGTGCTGCCGGACGAAGGCCTTCAGGCGTACGGAGGCCGCCAGCGGGTCGGCGGTGGACCGAAGCGCGGTCAGGGTGAACTCGACGTTCCGGTCCGCGTCCAGCACCGAGGACGCGATCTGCCTGCTCTCGGCCGCCGGCCCTCCAGCCGTTCGCCCGCCATGGGCCTGAGCTTTGCTCGGGGTCTGGGCCTGGGCTCGGGCCCCGGTGGTCTCGGCAGGAGCGGCCAGCACGGCGACGACCGCGGCGGCGGTGGCCAGCACCGTGCCGCCGCGCACGAGCGCGCTCGCTTGTATCGGCATCTTCTCTCCCAAGTGGTCATACGTACTTTCATCGGACGAATGCCACTCTTTTCTTTTCCACCGGGCAATGGGAAAGATCGCCTGGACCACCCGTTCGCGCGCGGTGTCACCCGTTCGGCACGCGGTGGTAGTGCCTGGGGCGGTCAGCGCGCCGCCCGCCGGAGCGAGCGGTGTGGCGGTGCGATCCGCCCGGAGCGCCGCCCGAGCGCCGGGGGGACGGGACCGCTGAGCCGCACGCGCGCTTCGCCCCGTACGCACCACCGCGCACAGCGAAGGGGCGGGCGCGGCGTGCCGCGCCCGCCCCCGGGGGGAACCGTCACCTCACGGCGTGATGACGCTGACGTACGCGTCGGTGTTGCCGAACTGCCGCGGGCAGTCCAGCGACGGCGCCGGGGCTGCCGGACCATCGGCGGCGGTCGTGCCGCCGCCCACCGCGTCGTCGTCCTCCTGTGCCGGCGCGGTGCCCTCGACCTGGTGCTGGAAGGCGTCGACCACCGGGCAGTCGGCGCCGTGCCGGGAGTCGGTGTCGATGAACCACGCGTGGTCATCGGTCGACACCAGGGTGCTGTAGTCATCCCAGAACTGGCGTGCCAGGTTGTTCTGCGCGCCGGCCGCCGGGTCGCTCGGGGCGCTGGAGGTACGGATCGGGGTGGTCCACGAACCGCCGTCCGCCTTGCCGGTGTACCAGGTGTTGATGGCGGCGTTACCAGTGCCGTACGTGGTCGGGTCCTTGGCAGTCAGGCCCTGGTAGGCCACGTCGACGCGGCCGTTGGGGGCGACGTCCAGGCCCTGGAAGAAGGCGTAGCCCTCGGCGGCGGTGGACACCGTCGTCAGCGGGGCCCACGTGCGGCCGCGGTCGGCGGAATGCGTGACCACCACCCGGCCGCCGTCCGCGGTGCGGTTGACCCAGGCCAGCCACACCGTGGTGGAGCCGGTCCGCGGGTCGGCGGCGATGGAGGTGAAGCTGTCGGTGCGGAAGTTCGCCCCCGGGATGGGGTCCTGGATGTCGGCCACCGGGCCGGCGGTGACCGGACGGGACCAGGAGGTGCCGCCGTCCGCGGAGGTGGCGACCACCTGTTCGCCGCTCTCCTCCCACACCACGTACACCGTGCCGTCGGGGCCGACCGCGGGCTGCGAGCCCTGGCGTCTCTGCACGGTGTTGTCGGAGGCGGGCGACAGTTGCTGCGGGCGCGCAGGTCGCAGCCGGCGGCGGGGGTGGTGGGGTCGGTGTACTTGCCGGTGCAGGTACAGGGATTGGCGGGTGGGTTGGGGGCGGTGTTGGTGGCGGTGGCCTGGCCGTAGGCGGTGTAGGCCCAGTTGGTCCGGGAGGTGCCGGCGTTGTCGGTGAGTTTGGTCGTGGTGGTGGAAGTGGGCGGCGCCGGTGGGCAGGGTCTGGGACTGGATCTGTTCCAGCGGGTTGTACTGGTGGGTGGCGGTCAGGGTGCCGCTGGCGTTGTAGTCGGCGGCCGTCGGGCTCATCAGGTCGGAGCCGTTCGGGGCGTGAGGCGGTCGTTTGCGGAACCGGGCGCACGCGTGACGGTGTCTATCCGGTCTTGACAGCTCATCGACGTTCTGAATTCGACATACTTGTGGGCGGGGTCGTACCGCGGGAGCGGACAGGGGAGGGAAGTCGTGCCGGAGGGCGCTGGAGAAGGTCAGCAGGGCGACGCGGGGCCGTCGCAGGCTCAGGGCCCGGGTGATGGCGCCGACTCGGCTGCCCGGGGAGCGGTGGCCGCGGGCTTACGCGGCGTGGGCGAGTGGGCTGCCCGCCGGGTCGAAGGGGGCAGCCAGGGGGGAGCGGCCGGGGCCGGGGCCGGTCCGGCGGGCGGTGCGGACGCCGGTGCCGGGCGGGGCGGCGGCGGTCTGTCCGCCCGGGCGGGGGGCCGTGGTGTCGCTGCTGGTGGCGGTCATCGGCCTGCTCGGGATCGTGGCACAGCAGACCAGGTCCGTATGGCTGCTGGTGCTCCTGGTCACCGTCGCGCTTGTCCTGGTCCGCGTGCTCTGGCTGGCCCTGGCCTCCCACAGCCGGCCCCGTCGCGTACGCCGCCCCCGCCCGGGCCGTCGCGCCCGGCCCGACCACGTCATGCGCTCGCCGCGGGTAAGCGGTTTCGTGGACCAGGTGGAACGGGCCTACCAGGACGGCCACGGCCAGCGCGAGTGGCTGATCACCGCGCCGCTCGGCTACGGCAAGACCAGCGTGCTGGGCGCGCTGGCGGCCCGTTTCCGCAGGCGCGGGGCGCTGGTCGCCTGGGTCACCGTCCTGACCGCGACCGGCTTCGCCACCGCCCGTACCTGCCTGTACCTCGTCGAGGCCATCGCCAACGACCTGCGCGAGGTCGACCCCGACCTTGACCGGCAGCTGAAGGAGGCGATAGCCCGGGCCCAGACCAGGATCTTCGAGGAGACCTCGGTCGACTTCGTCCTGAACGAGCTGTCCGAGACCGTCAGCGGCGTGCTCAGTGGAGCCGGCCGCGATGTCGTCCTGCTGGTCGACGACGTCCACCACATCCTTGAGCCGGCGGCCGTCGAGTGGCTGCTGGCCCTGGGCAGGGCGGTCGTCGCCAAGCGGGCCGGGCTGGTCGTACTGGCCGCGGAGGAACCGCTCGGCCAGGTGACGGACCGACATCTCCTGCCCCTGGGGGTGATCTCCCGGGCACAGGGCGAGGCCGAGGCCGCCTGGCGGCTGGCGGGTCTGGGAAGGCAGAACAGGGACCGGCTGCCGGCGGTCACCGACCGGATCATGAAGGCCAGCGGTGGCATGTGCTTCGCCTTCGACTGGCTGTGCCGGCAGGTGGCGGCCCGCGGTCCGGCAGTCCTGGACACCGTCGTCTCCGACCACCTGGTCGACCAGCCGGTCGCCCAGGCCGCGACGGCGGCGCTCGACCGGCTGGACGAGGAGGCCGCGGCGATCGCCGGCGTCGCCTCGCTGCCGCTGACCGACTGGCTCGCGGTGCTGGACCGTTTCGGCGGGCACTACCTCGCCACCGTCCTGGAGGAAATCCTCGAGGAGCAGGAGGGGCTGACCCCGCAGGAGGCGGCCGCCGTGGTCTCGTGGCTGCGCGAGCAGGACCAGGAGATCCAGCCCTACGACGACGACCTGGAACTCGGCGTCAGACTGGTGCCCTTCCTCCAGGAGTTCCGCCGCGACAGGCTGCGCCGGCAGGACCCGGGCCGGATGGAGAGCCTGCGGGCCGTGGTGGAGCGCAAGTACTGGGGGTTCATCGACGCCGACCTCGACGAACCCGCCGATGTCCAGCTCGTGGCCATGCTCCGCTTCGAGAGCCCGCAGTGGCACGCCCTCACCCTGGAATGGCTGGACCACGCGCAGGGCGCGGGCTCCATGGCGGCGCAGGACGTGAGCCGGTCGTGCGCACAGCTCTTCCTCGCCTGTTACACCTGGTGGGACGCGTTCGTCCCGTCGTCGTACTGCACACAGTTGCTGGAGGAGTACGAGCGCCGCTGGCCCGCCGCGGCGTGGGTGGCCGACCTGCGGGCCGTGCGCGAGAACTTCGTCCCCGGCTCGTACTCGGTCCGCTGGCGCCCCGCCAACGACTTGCGCCGGTGGGTGAAGGCGGAGACGGCACTGAGGAGCCTGGCCGGGCACCTCGGCCTGTCCCCGGGCGCCGAGGCCGGCCACGGACTCCACGGCCTGATCGCCCTGCTGCGAGGAGCGGTCTGCCGCTTCCAGGGCCTGCACGACGAGGCCTTCCGCTGGTTCGGTGTGGCCCGCGAGACGATCCGGGAGAGCTGGATGACGCCCTGGATCGACTACCAGGTGGCCGAGACGTACTACGAGAACGGTCAGTTCGCGCGGGCCAGGGAGCTGATCGAGTCCGTGGAGCGCCGGGTCGCCGAGATCCACGACAACGACATGACGATACTGGTCGCCCAGATGCTGTCGGACCTGGAGTGGGCCGAGGGCCGGCCCGACAGGAGCGTGGCCTACGCGGTTCGCGCCGTCCTGTGGGCGCACGCCTACCACCTGCAGCAGGAGACCGACGGGGTCACCAAACCCAGTACGCCCAACGCCTACACCAGGCAGCGGCACGAGGAGGCGCACCAGCGGCTCATGCGCCGCCTCGATCAGCTCGGCAGACCCGCCCGGGCGGCGGCGAACGAGCAGATCGCGGCGCTGTTCGCGCCGTACTGGGACCGGGTACGGCTGACCCGTCCGGTACGCGGGGAGATCCTGCCGCCGCGTCCCACCCACGCGGACACCTTGCAGGGCAGCGAGAGCGACTACTTCAACGACATACGCGCACTGTACTTCGACCCCGCCCTGCTGCCGCCCCGCACCCTGAGCACCAGGCTGGCCGAGCCCCTCGGCGCGCCGCTCACCGGTGAAACCGCGGTGCCGAGCGGGGGGAACCCGCTGCGCCCCTAGCCGGTGAGCCCGCCCGGTCCCCGTCCCGTCAGTCCCAGGTTCCCTTCAGTCCCCCATCGACAGCGAAGGCGTACAGCATGTTGGTCCACGAGCTCACCACGCCGGGTGAGAAGACGCAGGCTCTCTATGCCGAGGTTCTCACCCCGTCCTTCCCGCCCGACGAACTGCACAGCCTGCGAACCCTGCACAGCGCGCTGGAAGCCGGCACCGGCCCGATCTGGATCGCCGAGGACGACGACGGGCGGATACTCGGCGGCGCCGTCGGCGAGTGGGACGCCGAGAACCGGGTCGTCCTGCTGTCCTACCTCGCCGTCCGGCCCGGGGTACGCGGCGGCGGGGTCGGCGGTTCGCTCCTGCGGGCGGCGCTCGACGCGTGGCGGTCCCGGCTGAGCCCCTGCCTGATCCTGGCCGAGGTCGAGGACCCCGCCCACTTCCGGGGCAGCGAGGCATACGGGGACCCGGCGGCGCGATGGCGCTTCTACCAGCGCCGAGGTGCCCGTGTGCTCGACCTGCCCTACTTCCAGGCGGCCCTCAGGCCGGACACCCGGCGGGTACCGCACCTGATGCTCGTCGTCCTGCACGCGGACCCCAAGTTCGGCGGAGCCGGCCCGGACACCGTCGATCCCGCGCCGTTGCGCGCCTACCTGGAGGGGTACCAGCGCGAGTGCGAGGGCGCGGTGGGCATCGACCCGCAGGCCATGGCGCTGTGGCAGGCCCTCGACCGCCCGGCCGGGATCCCGTTCCTCGACAGCCGGCCGTAGGCCGCGTCCGACACATCCCGTCCGCCTCGCGGTGCCTGGCACGACCTGGCCACCGGGGTGGCCGCACCCCGGCTGGAGTGCCGGACCCGCCGCCGCGGACGCCGGGGAGCCTTTGCTGTGCGACAGGGGGGCGGCTGTGGACCTCAACCTGGATGTCCAGGCGTTTCCAGCGGCCTTCCCAGACGTTGAAGCTGGGGTTCTGATGGACGGATCGGTCGTCGCTGCGTCCTTCGTGTGCCGGCCGGTGAGACATCCGCGCGTTGGTGCGGGGGGCGGCAACTCGAACGGATTTTGCGCCGTGGAGTGACATCGGTGCTCCCTGCGTTCGGCGGCGGTGCGTACGACCCGGTCGCCGAGGGCTGGGGGAGCCGTCCGTCGGCTGCCGTGGACTTGGGTGGGAAGCCGAGCCGCGGGTGGTGGCCCGCGCTGCGGGACGCCGGCTCGCGGCCGCTGTACTACCTGCCCGACCCGTGCATGGGCCGGGTTGCACACTCGGTTGCCGTCGGCGCGTGGCGGCCTCGCCGTGATCCACCAGCCGCTCCCGCAACCAGTCGCGGGACGTCTGCGAGGCGTGTCCGAGGAAGTTACGCCATGTCGACAGCTCCTCGAAGAAGTCCTCCTCGGCCGCGGTCCAACGGTGGCGATCATCTTCGCCAATCGCCGCCCCGACAGGACGCATCTAGGACAGGCCAAGGACCCGTGACCGTAGCGTCACCGCCAGGCGGTCGGGAGCAATGTTTCGTAGCCGGGGCCGACAGGAACCGCCGCGTTTCTGAAAGTCCTTTTGCTCGGTACCAGCACGAGGGAAGCACCTGTCCCGGTGAGGGGCATCAACGACGAGGGGGAAAACACCCATGCTGAAACGTGGGAAGAAAAAGCGTGTCATCGCCATGGCTGCCGCCACCTTCGCTCTCGCCGGCGGTGCCGCCGTCGGCGTCGGCGGCACCGCGCAGGCGGCCACCGCGCAGGTCAGCCCGGCCAGTTGCACGGTCATCGACATCGGCAACCCCGGCAACATCAACATCGACGGCATGTACGCGGGCCAGGTGGAGCAGCAGTACGACAGCTGCGGCAGTGTTCGAGCCCACTTCCAGTACTCCCAGAGATTCTGGGCCGCCCACAGCGGAACCTTCTATTCGGCGAACCCATGCGTGCAGACGCTGGACTACGTGCCGCAGGTGTGCACAAGCGGGGACACCGTCGACGCCCCGACGCTGGACGTGTACACCCTGTGGGTGCCCATCCACTCAGCGAACCCCGACACCTGGCAGGCGGTCGTCAAAAGTCCCGACGGCTGCTCCGAGGCCGGTGGTTCCTGGCACGCCTACGCCAACGGCGCCAATTGGGGTGCTTACTCCTCCTGCTGACCCGTACGGCGGCGCCGAAGGCTGAGCGTGCAGTGACCTGCACGTGACAGCATTGGAGGTCACCGACTGCCCCGGACGTCCCCGACGTCCGGGGCAAGGGCCTGGGGCGGGCCCTGTTGGGCACGGCCCTGGCCACCCTCGCTCAACGAGGTGCGGCCGAGGCTGTGTTGTACGTGGACGGCGCCGCCCCCGGCACCGCGCGCGACGGCGCCGCCGCCAACCGCATGCACGACGCTCGTCACCGAGCGGGTCTGGGAGGTACCGGCTGTCGGCGGGATGGTCCTCTGGCCCCGCCGGCGTGGATCGAGCGGCGGCGGTAGGGCGTTTGTGGCCCTGGTCAAGGGCATCGGGCTGCTGTACTGGTGGCTGATCGTGTACTGCCTGTACTGGCCGTTGCGCCTGCTGTAGTGGGAGCTGCCGCGGTGGGTGTGGCGGCGGCGTGGCGCGGCTGTACCTAGAAGTCAGGGCTCGTCCGTCTCCAATTGGCGGGCGTAGTCGGCGCGCAGTCGGTTGAGTGCCCTGGGTGGTGGTTCGATGGAATCGCGAACCAGCCGCGCGCGGTCGAGGAACTGCATCAGTTCCCGATGGTTGACGCGCCGCCACCACCATTCGCGCGATAGACGGCGCCGCTGACCCGGTCGCGGAGTGTCCGGGTCAGCGGGTTCAAGATGCGGACGATGTTGCGGGCACGGTTCTCCTCAAGGGTCGCCACGTGCGGCGGAGGGGCGTGGCGGGCCCTGTTTCCTGGTTCTGGCGGGCCGGGCGCCGCAGTATGGGGGCGGCGGCGCCCCGGCGGTCAGTCGTTCTCGATCAGCTTGTTGAGGAAGTCGGCGTTGGCGTTGACGTCGTGCCCGAGCACGACAGTCTGGCGGGCTGGCGCGGCGCAACTCGTCCAGCAAGACGGCATGCAGGCGGAGCCGGACACCGGCCTCGGTCCACTCCCGCAGCCGACGCCAGGCCGTCACCCCGGAGCAGCTCACGGTCTCCGCGGGGACGTCGCGCCAGGCGACACCCGTCCGCAGCACGTACATGACGCCGGCGAGTGCCACGCGGTCCGGAACGCGCAGCCGCCCTGGACAGCGTTGGCGCCGTTCGGGAGCAGGCGACACACTGCCGACCGAGATCGTCGAGTGCAAGACCCGCAGCTCAAACCACTCCAAAACGATCAGTTAGGGCGATGCCGCTGGGTCATCGAACTCACCATCCCCTGGCTGTCCGGCTACCGCCGGCTCAGCCCCCGCTACGAACTCGATCCCCGTAACCACCTAGCCTTTCTCGGACGAGCCGCCGCCCTGCGCTGCCGCAAGCGACTCATCCGCCTCACCACATGGGCCACGGTGTAGTAGCAAGCCTGCTTCGCAGCCTCACATTTCTCCGGCCTGCGTCGTCGTGTTGGTGAGGGCAGCGACTGGTGTCCCGGAACGGAGTGAGGAAATGAAGGTTTTCATCGCTGGTGGGCGCGGCCGTGTCGGGTCCCGCCTTGCTGACAACCTGGAGGCCAAGGGCATCGAGGTGGTCACGGGAGGACTTGAGGACGGGATCGACGTGCTCTCGGGCAAGGGGCTCGCCGAGGCGCTCGTCGGAGTCGACACCATCGTGGACGTCCTCAACACCCCCCGCTTTGATGCGGAGGGGGCAATCTCGTTCTTCGAGGGAGCGACCGACAACCTGACTGCGGAGGGCAAGCGGGCAGGTGTGCGTCATCACATCGTGCTCTCCATTGTCGGCGTCGGGGAAGGAGACGCATCCGAGATCGGGTACTACCTCGGTAAGGTGGCGCAGGAGAAGGCGGCGCGATCCGCTTCGATCCCCGCCACCATCATTCGGGCCACCCAGTTCCAGAGCTACATTCCTGTCCTCATCGACCAGCACACCGTGGACGGAAAGGTTCTCGCTCCGAGGTCATTCATCCAGCCCGTCGAGCTGGACGAAGTCATCGAGCTGCTCGCCGAGGCTGTCACGACGCTGGAGCCGGGAAGTGTGGTCGAGATCGCTGGACCCGACCGGTTCTACCACGACGACCTCTTCCGTGCCACTCTGGCCGATCGCGGAGACGATCGTGAGGTTGTGACCGTGGACGGGCAGGAGCCCCTCGAGGCCATGGTTCCACGCGGCGCGTACCGGACAGGCACCGTGCGGTACCCGATTACAGGGATCCCCACTGTCTGAATGCGATAGTGGAGAGAGGCGGGAACGTCTGACCGCCAGGCAATAGGTCAGGCGTGCTGCGCTCCAATGGGAAAGGGTGCCCCATGTCGGAAGATCTTCCTCTCGAATCCGCGGAGTTCGGAAAAGCCGAGCGTGATGAATCACACGCCCTCGATTCGATCATGGCGGAACGGCATCGTCTGCTGTCGCTGGCCTTTCGCATGATGGGCACCCTGGCCGATGCCGAGGACGTCGTGCAAGAGACATATGTGAGGTGGTACCGCCTTGAGCCCGAGGAACGCGACGAAATTGCCGCGCCCGCAGCATGGCTGATTCGAGTTGCGAGCCGCATCTCACTCGACCTGCTGGGTTCCGCGCGGGCGCGACGGGAGACGTACGTCGGGCAATGGCTGCCCGAGCCGGTTCCAGCTGACCTCTTTGCAGACACAGCGATTACGCCACTGAACTCCAGCCGTCTCGCTGCTGATCCGCTCGAACGTGTCACTCTCGATGATGCCGTCAGCATGGCATTGCTGACGGTGCTCGAGGCCATGACCCCGGCAGAGCGAGTGACGTTCGTGCTGCATGATGTGTTCGGAGTCCCGTTTGACGAGATTGCTGGTGTCGTAGGTCGTTCAGCAGCAGCAACAAGACAATTGGCAACGTCCGCACGCCGCCACGTTCGACGAGGAAGACGCGCACAGGTGTCTCCCCGCCAGCATGATGAGGTTGTTCGGGCATTCCGTGGTGCAACTGCCAGAGGGGACATCGAGGACCTGCTCCGCGTGTTGGCTCCCGACGTCGAACTACGAGTGGACGGCGGCGGCTTCGTCAATGCCGCACCTCAGGTCATCCGTGGGTCGGATCATGTAGCCCGGTGGTTCATGGGAGTGATGCGCAAGCAGCCCGCCCTCCGTCTTGAGCGACGCGACACGGCCGACGGTCTCGGATACATTCTTCGAAATGAGGGGCGTCGATACGGAATGGTTACCTTTGACGTCAGTGATGAAGGCGTCACGAACGTGTGGCTGATGCTGAATCCAATGAAGCTAACGAATTGGTCACTCTGATCCTTTTAGAGTGGTTTGAGCTGCGGGTCTTGTACTCGACGATCTTGGTCGGCAGCGTGTCCGGGGCGGCTCGTCGTCGGCCGGAGGGGGTGGCATACAGGGGTTCGTATGGCGGGACGGGCGGAAGCTTGCAGCTCACGGGCTGTTCTCCCACACGTGGGCGGGACAGGCGGGCGCGTGCTGCTCGCCGAGGCTGGTCCACCAGGTGTCGCAGGTGCATTCGGGTGGCAGCGCGGTTGCGTCGTCGATCGCGTCGCGCAGCGGCCCGGACATCTGGCCGTGCCGGTAGACGGCGACGGTGCGGAGCAGCCGTGCCGAGTGGTGGAGCTCGCGGTGCGCGGCGGCCAACAGCACGATCGACGCGATCAAAAACACCGCGGCGTATCCGCCGTGCCCGTGCGTGGCTGCGTTGGCGCTGGCCAGCGTCGCGGTGAGGTAACTGATGCCGAACAGGCAGACCATCAGCGAACTGGCCCGCGTCACCGCGAGCCTCCCTGCCGCGTGCGTGCGGGCGGGTTCCGGGCCGGGAGGGACGTCGGCGATCCGGGCGCGGGACGCAGACGACAAGTTCTTTTCGGAGCACGTCAGACACGGCCACGGACCGCCGGCCGGGTGGCTCCACGCAGCAAGGGCGGTGTCCGTGGTAGCGGTTGCGTCGCAGTCAGGGCCGCTGCAGCAGGAATTCACGCACTTCGCCGGGCGTGCTGAGCGTCACTTCGCTCCTTCGGTGTCGTCATGAGGCCCGGCCGGTGCGCCGGGCCGCGGGGTCGAGGAGGGGCGGTGGGCAGCGACCAGGGCGCGGGTGGCGGCCTGCGCTCCGTAGCGGCGGGCGGCGGCGTCCTGCCCGTGGGCCTGGAGGAACCGCAGGACCTCGCCGGACGCGATGCACTGCGGCAGCGGCAGCGGCAGCGGCCGGGCCGGCCGCCGTTCTTGCGTGCCACACAGTAGGCAGCCGTTCGGTGCGGTCGGGTCGGCCGGCCCGCCCGCCCGGGTGGCGGGCGCATGCGCTGGCCCGGTGGGCGCCGCGTGCCTGGGCGACGAGTTGCCGGGCTCGGTCGACCTCGCCGGCGATCTCCGCCAGTGTCTGGCCCATCCGCGCTGTTCGTGCGCCCCTGCTGTTGCAGGGGCGCACGGCATCCTCCCACTGACCCGCGGCGACCAGTCGATCGACGACCTCGCGTATCTGGGCGGTGGTGACCGCGATGACGTCTGCGCCGGGAGCCAGTCGGATGGCGTCCAGGAGTGCTGTCCACGACGCGCGCCCGGTCTCCAGCGCGGCGACGATCGAGTACGGCCAGCCGGGGATCCTCAGGTGCTTGTTGTCGCCGTACCCGTAGGTGTGGCAGAAGCACCGGTCAGGGGCGGTGTCCGCGTCCGGCCGCAGCCACGGTGAGATGTCCACCGCCAGGACCAGGCGCCCGTCGGTCGCCTTGGGTAACGGCGCCGCCGAAACGCCGGCCACCCCTGGCCGCTGCGCCTGCGTGACGGCACGGTCGGCGAGGTGCGCCTGAGGATCGACCTGCCGTTCGGTGTGCCCGCCCCCCGACCCTACCGGGTGCAGGATCTCGACCTGCGGCCCGGCGACCGCCTCGTCCTCTACACCGACGGCATGCAGGAACGCCGGGCCGTACGTGTCGACCTGCCCGGCTTCGTGCGCGACACAGCCGCCGAGCACCCCCGCGAGGTGGTGCGCAGTCTGACCGCCGCGGTCACCGAGGCGTGCGGGGGCCGGCTGCAGGACGACGCCACCGTGCTGTGCCTGGACTGGTACGGCCCCCGCGCGGAGGCGGCCACATGTGACCCGCGCTCTCGGCAGTCCGGCTCTCGCTTCCGGCAGTGTGACGGTGCCGGGACCGGTCCGTAACACCCACGGCGTCCTCGGCCCGCGGCGGCCCGGCCCGGGACAGGTGGATCGGTCCGGTGGGTGCGGAAGCGGTCCCGTGGGCAGCGGTCGGGCGCACAGATCCCTGCCGTACGGCGTCCTGACGATCACGGGGGGAGGCTCTCGGGGCCGTGGGGGAGACGCATCTCCGCAGTGCCCCGGGGCGGGACCGCAGGGCCGGTCGAGTGACAAGCGAAGGGCGCAGTGGCCTATGCGGCTGTATTCAGGGGCAGGTCCGGGCGGCAGAGCCGGCAGGGCACGGCGCCGGGCCGGACGAGGGCGGCGCGGGCCTGGTCGGCCGTGGCGGGCTCGGAAAGATCCCGGCAGGCGTGGCAGGAGCCCCGGTGCACGATCCGTGCCGGGCCGCGCCGGGCGCCGAAGTACACGGGCTGCTCGATCCTCCAATCGGGTGTGACGCCGTGCCGCTCGGTCGGCACCTGCTCGTAGGGCTGGCCCTCGACGGGTTCGCAGCGCGTCGCGGGGGCGCGGAAGTCGACGGGCGCGGGTTCGTCGGCCAGGCGGCCGTAGGTCCGGGTGGCCGACGGGAGATGGATCTGCAGGTCGTACCACCACGACCCGTCGCTTTCGCGGCGCCGGCGCTTGACCACCGCGTACAGATGCTGGCCGTCGTGAAGCTCCACGCGCACCAGCGGTCCGTCCGCCGACGGCAGCTCTTCGCCCCGCGAGGGCCCCGGCCGTCACCGCGGTCGGTTCCGGCATGGCGGGCAGCGGCCGGTGGGTTTTGCGTGCGAATATGCGGACAATGGGTGATTGTGGCGGCATGCACAGCCATGAGGGGTCGATGAGCGCGGACGGCGAGGCGGGGGCGGCCGGCGGAATCTCCGTGCGGCGCCTGGCCGAGCTGCGTACCTGGAACCTGTGGCTCACCCTTCTGCATCTGGCCCAGGCCGCGGTCATGGCGGCGCTTGCCGGGGGCTTCTCCGTCGCCGTGACCTCGTCCATCCCCGCGGGACCGCCCGGGACCCCGCCGCCCCGCCCCGACGCACTTTTCGACGTGCGGATCGGCTGGGCCGTGGCGGTCTTCCTGGGACTGGCCGCGCTGGACCACCTGCTGACGGCGTCGGCCTTCCGCGAGGTCTACGAACGCGACCTGCGCTCGGGCATCAACCGCTTCCGGTGGGCCGAATACACGCTGAGCGCGACCCTGATGGTCATTCTCATCAGCCTGTACTCGGGCATCACCGGCATCGACGCCTTGATCGCCGTCGCCGGCGCGAACGTGGGGATGATCTTCTTCGGATGGCTCCAGGAGCGCATGAACCCACCCGGCCGCACGGCCACCACGATGCTGCCCTTCCGTTTCGGTGCCGTCGTGGGACTCGCCCCCTGGATCGCCATCGTGTTCAACCTGGTCCGGGCGGGATCCGTTCCGGGCTTCGTGTACGGCATCGTCGTCGTGCAGGCTCTGCTCTTCTTCAGCTTCGGCGCGAACCAGTGGCTGCAGTACCGCCGGATCGGCAGGTGGAGCGACTACGCGCACGGCGAGAAGGCCTATCTCGTACTCAGCCTGGTCGCCAAGTCCCTCCTGGCCTGGCAGATCTTCGCCGGGTCCCTGACAGGGTGACCGGGCGCCGGACGAGCCTGCGGCGGGACACCTCCCGGCCGAGGCGCCAGGTTCGGTCGGACTTCCCAGGCCGGGCTCTGCAACTGATCGTTGTGCACGATGACGTCTGCGTGGTCGGCCGGACGGGCTGTGGCGAAGTAGAGCTGCTGGGCGGGGCCGCCGGGGCCGAGCGGATCGAGCAGGACCCGGCACAGCGCGGCGTGGTCGTGGGCGTCGAAGTAGCAGCCTTCGGCGGAGTACCCGATGTACATCCGGGTCCTGTTCGGCATGGGCCCGCTCACCCCGGACTACGTCAACGGGCTCGTCGACCGGTTGCTGTGACCTCAACCCGGTTTCCCGCGGTCGGCACCCGGACCCGGCGCCAGGGCTCGGCGAGGCGCTCGCCGGCAGGACCGGGTCGTGGCCTGCCGGCAGGACCGCCTCGTCCTTGAGGAGACTGATGCCCGAGCCGTACGGGAACGACGCGCGCGCAGCCTGCTGACCCCTGCCCCTCGCCTCCCGCACGGGAGCGAGCCGTCCGGCACCGATCCGCCCGCGGTGATCACGGCGGGCCCCGGCCCCGCACCTGGAACAGCGCCCGAACCGGGTCCGCGCCCGCCAGGATCCTGCCTCCGCTGCCGGCAGGACCTCCATGTCCTGCCGCACCGACCGGGCGTGGACCCACCGCCCGTCCCCGCCGTCGCCGGCCTGCGTCGGGATCACCGCAGCGACAGGCCGAGGGTCAGGGCTTGCCAAAGATCGGAGCTCCCGGGTCTGTACAGCCTTGACGGGCTCGCCGTATAAAGCACTGACCCGATGTTAAGCGGAAGACCGACTTCACCAGGGTGCGGATTTGCGGGATGACATCCGAAGTACCGTGACATATCGGGCACTCCATGGCTTCGATCATCGGATCAATCAAGGTGATCGAGGCTGCTGCCAGTCGTACTCGCTGTGGAGGCACCGTGTCATTGAGCCCGTTCCGATCCCCTCACTCATCCCCACCCGGACGCCGTACCCGGTCGATGGTGGCCGGCGTTGCGGCGTTGCTCACCGCCGTGTCCGGCGGCGCTCTCGTGGCCGGAACCGCGCCGGCCGGAGCGGCGACCACCTCCACCACCGCCTGGCGCGACGGAGCCTTCGGCCTCGACCCCCTCGGCGTCGTCAGCCGTGACGACATCGTGATGACCGAGGCCGGCACCAACCCCAACACGTCCATGCCCCTGGGCAACGGCTCGCTGGGCGTGGCCGCTTGGGCGGCGAACGGGTTCACCGCCCAGCTCAACCGGTCGGACACGATGCCGTCGCGCAAGTCCCCGGGCCAGGTCACCATCCCGGGCCTCTCGGCGATGACACAGGCCGCCGACTTCAGTGGCCGGCTCGACCTGACGAACGGTGTGCTGGAGGAGTCCGGCGGCGGAATGTCGATGAGGGCGTGGGTCTCCACCACCACGGACGAGCTGATCGTCGACGTGTCCGGTGCGAACCCGGACGTCACCCAGACCGCTTCGGTCAGCTTGTGGTCCGGTCGTCACCCGGCTGCCGCGGTTTCCGGCACGACCGGCACCCTGGCCGAGACCTGGAAGGACGACTCCGGTTACGGTGCCAGCGGGCAGACCTTCGGGACGCTGGCCGCCCTCACGGCCAACGGCCGCAACGTCACGGCACAGGTCGCCGGTTCGACGAAGGTGCAGCTCAGCTTCACCCCGGACGCCAGGGGCGACTTCAGGGTGGTGGTGGCCGCTCCCCACTGGGCCGGTGGTGACGCCGCGGCGACCGCCGCGCAGGTCATCGGTGACAGCGCCACCCTGCCCGAGCCGGCACTGCTGGGCAGGCAGAACGCTTGGTGGCACCGGTTCTGGGCGCATTCGGGCGTCGTGGAGATGGACTCCGCCGACGGGACCGCGGCCTACATCGAGAACCTGCGGACGCTCTACCTCTATGACGCGGCCGCCAGTTCGAAGGAAGGCACGTACTTCGGCAGCCAGGCCGGTGAGGCCGACATGTTCGCCTGGGCCCAGGACAAACAGACCTGGGCGCCGAACGACTACTGGCTGTGGAACCTGCGCGGGGAGATCTCCGCGAACATGAGCTCGGGCAACTACCGGCTCAACACGCCGATCTTCGACATGTACATCAACGACCTGCCGAACATCGAGGCGTGGACCAAGGAGCAGATGGGCGGTCTGCCGGGTGCCTGCGTGCCCGAGACCATGAGCTTCAACGGCAACGGCTACTACCACGACGGCCCGGTCGCGTCGGACGCCTCGTGCGCCCTGGGCGCGGCGCCGCAGTGGAACGCCCTGAACATCAGCAGCGGCGCGGAGATGTCGCTGTACATGTGGGAGCAGTACCAGGGGACCAAGGACATCCGATTCCTGCGCAGGGCCTTCCCGTTCATGGAGGCGACCGCCCGGTTCCTGCTGGCATACCAGCAGGTGGGCTCCGACGGGCTGCTGCACGCGGTCGCGAACGCGCACGAGACCCAGTGGTCGGTGCAGGACCCCACCATGGACATCGTCGCGGACCGGACGCTCTTCCCGATCGTCGTGCAGGCCGCCGAGATCGTCGGTGACGCCTCCGCCGGGGACCCGTTGCCCGACCGGCTCGCCGCCGCGCTGCGGCAGATCCCCCCGTACCCGCGCACCGACACCAGAACCAGGTCCCAGCTCCTCAACCCCGGCTACTCCGAGGCCGAGACCCGAGCCGCCGACGCCACCGGCACCGACATGATCGGCATCTCCTACCAGCCTGCCGCACGGCGGCACAACGGCGAGAACATCGAGCTCGAGCCGCTGTGGCCCTGGAACCAGGTCGGCGACCAGGACGCCAACCTGTTCGCCCTGGAGCAGCGCAGCTACGCCAACCGGCCGAACAAGGCCGGCAACGACTGGTCCTACGACGCGGTGGACGCGGCCCGGCTCGGGGATTCCGCCCAGGTCGAGGCCGACCTCGTCTCCAGCACCGAGGCCCACCAGGTCTACGTCAACGGCCTGGCCGACATCAACAACTCCATCGGCTACCAGCCGTACCAGGAACAGTCCGCCAACGTGGCCACTGCGGTCGACGAGGCACTCGCCCAGGACTACGACGGCATCATCCGGTTCGCGCCGGCGTGGCCCTCCGACTGGGACGGCAGCGGTTCCGTCTACATCCAGCACAAGGACAAGGTCGACGTCCAGGTCGAGGGCGGTCGGCTCGTCACAGCCGCCATCGAAGCCGCCACCACCGAGAGCCTGCGGGTCAAGAACCCCTGGCCCGGCCAGCAGGTCCAGGTGGTCGACGGCGGCACCGGAGACGTCGTCGTCGCCCCGACCTCGGCAGCCGTGCTGGCACTGAACGCCCGGGCCGGGTCCTCCTACCTGGTCGAGCGGCCCGGCGCACCGACCACGGCCCTGCCGTACGCACAGGTCACCGGGGTCCCGGCCACTACGGACAAGCGCCTGGGCAACCGGAAGATCGGGCTCGACGACACGCCGACGCCTCCGCCGTGCGCCACCCCCACGACGCCGCTGCTGGCCGCCTACGACCCTGCGTCGGGGACCACGGTCACCGACGCCTCCGGGAACAAGCGCGACCTGGCTTTCACCAACGAGCCAGCGTCCTACGCTTCGGACGGACCGACCGGAACGGCCGCCGCCCTGGGGAACGGCGGATACCTCAGCTCGGCGGCGACATCGTTGGGCTTCGTGCCCGACGCGACGTTCGCGGTGGAGGTCAAGGCGGAGCCGGCGTCCACGTACCGACGGATCTGGGACTGGAAATCGTCAAGCGGGGGTGACGGCGACGGACTTCTCATCGATCTGACGCCGTGGAACTCACTTCGCCTCATCACCACGGGCACGAACCACGGCTTCGCGACCCAACTGCCCATGGACACATGGGTGAACCTGGTGGTCACCGTGGCCGACACCGGTGACGTGACGCTGTACCTGGACGGCCGGCAGGTCGAACAGACCACCATAGGAGAGACCGAGCCCCCTGGCATCAACGGCTGCGCGACGGGTGAGGTCCACCTGGGAGCCGACCAGGGTGGCGGTCAGACCCTGACCGGTGAGATCGACCGAGCCGCGGTGTTCAACCGAGTGCTGACCCCCAGCGAGGTGGCCGACTGGCAACACGGGGCCGGCCTGTCCTGAGACGTGCGAACCGCTCGTGCGGGGCCCACGGCCGGTGCCGGCCGTTGGCCCCGCACGCAGGGCCGTCCGCGCCACGGCCGGACGGCCCGTCGCCGCGGATGCGACGGCGCACCTCCGGTCGGCGCTCGACGCACGGTGTGCGCCGGCATGAGGACTCCGGGTAGGGGGACGTCCGGGCGACCGAACAGCCGATCTCCGCACTGCTCGCGGTGGCTGATGATCCGTCCGGGCCGGGACACCACGAGCACCGAGGTCACCTGGCAACGCCTGATGACGGGACGCCTGCGCCCGCCTCGGCGCCCCCTGGCGCGCGCACCGCGCGGATCCCGGTGAGCTCGCGCGCCCCGGTCGTGCTCCCCGGACCACCTCGCTGTCGATCTCGCGGGCCCTCGAAAGCCGTCCGCCGCGACCGGCGTCTCTGGACGGATCGCGAGGAACACGCTATAACACATCCGATGTATCGACGGGTTTTTGTCGCATCCCCCCACAGTATTGCGACGCCTCAGGAGGACCTGTGTCCCACCGTCCAGGGCTGTTGCGGCATGCCGCCGCCACTGCGCACTTCATCGTTCACGCGCCGTCGGCGGTGACGGTCCGTTCCTGCACACCGGCGCCGATCACGGTGACACTCGGTGGGCGCAGCGAAGGTTTTCCCCAGAACATCGGAGGGGTCGTCTCCCGCTCGCATGAGGTGATCGGCAAGGCGAACCCGTCGGACAACCGGTTCCCGCCGCTGGGCTGCGGGGCGCCGGGGGTCCCGCAGCCCAGCCGGACCGTGACGGTGAGGCTGTGAAGCGGCCGTAACCCGTCGGCGTCCCGCCTCCGGCGCGGTATCGCGCCTGGGCGGTCCGCCGGACCGGCGGCTGCCGGGCCGATTTCGCGCATCGAACCGGACGTCCGGGACGATGACCGGATCACCGTGTCAGGGACGGTCGTTGCCGGCCTCCGTGGCCGGGCTCCACCCAGGCGCAGGTCGCGGTTCCCCGAACGGCGACCGCTTCCCGCCGGGGGGCGTCGACCGACTCCTGGACGCCGTCGCCGCACGAACTCCACCGCCCCCTGGCCGGCTCCGGCGCCATGCGTGCCGGCGGACGCTTCCCGCCGGGCGGTGTACACCCTCGGCCGCCTGTGGGAGCGCTCCCATCGTCAGGCGGCCACCCCCTCCGAGTCCAGTCCGACCGCACACCTGCGATCGGAAACGACACCCGACAGCAGAGGAATGCATCTGATGAGCCTTCAGATCACTACACCCGGCGGGACCGCCCCGCCATCAGGAGCCGGCGCGCCGTTCCTGTCCCGCCGGTGGCGCACTTTCGCGGTGGTCCTCGTGGTGATGGTGGCGAGCACGGTGATGGTGTTCGCCGGCCGGAGCAGTTCACAGGCGGCGACATGCGACACGGCGCTGACGGGATGGGCATCCGTCCCCGGCGACGGCGTCGCGACCACCACGGGTGGCGGGAACGCCACCCCCCAGACCATCACCAACCTGTCCGACCTGAAGAAGTACGCCGGTGACTCCACCCCGCGCGTCCTGAAGATCTCGGGGACGATCGTCACCGAACCGGACGCGGTGGACATCGCGAGCAACAAAACGGTGATCGGCGCCGACGGGAACGCCAAGATCCAGGGCGGCATCAACATCCGGGCGGGCAGCAGCAACATCATCGTGCGCAACCTGAACATCCAGGGCGCCGGGTACGGCAACTACAACCCACCCGACACGGTGGCCGCGCGCGGCGCCAACCACCTGTGGTTCGACCACCTGAACCTCTGGGACGCAGGGGACGGCCTGATGGACCTGACCCAGGGCTCGGACTACCTCACGGTGTCGTGGGTGAAGTTCTGGTACACGACCACCTCCAACCAGCACCGCCTCGTCAGTCTGATCGGTTCGGGCGCCGACCACGACGACACCGACCTCGGCAAGAACAACGCCACGTACCACCACAACTGGTTCGCGGACCTCACCGACCAGCGCATGCCCCGACTGCTGTTCGGCAAAGGGCACATCTACGACAACTACTACACCAACCCCAGCAACACCTACGCGATCGGCGTCGGCGCGCTCGGCTCGGCGCTCATCGAGAACAACTACTTCAAGGACACGCACAACCCGCACCAGTTCATGTATGTCCGGCCGTCGTACATCGTCGCCCGGGGCAATGTGTACGACCACACGACGGGCTCCCGGGACACGGGCGCCGGGGGCACGGGCGGCGGCGTCACGCCCTTCACCACTCCGCCGTACCGCTACACCGCCGATCCGGCCGCCGACGTCCCGTCGCTCGTCAGCAGTTGCGCGGGGCCGCGCATCGGCTCGTCCCTGCCCAGCCCGCCGCCCACCACTACTCCGCCACCGGTCGGCGGGGTGTGCGCCGCGGACTACCGCACGGTCGGCTCCTGGTCCGGCGGGTACCAGGGTGAAGTCACCGTGACGGCGGGCAGCAAGCCCATCAGCGGGTGGACCGTGAAGTGGAACCTGAGCAGCGGCCAGGCCATCACCCAGCTGTGGAACGGAAACCTCAGCACCAGCGGCTCGGCCGTGACGGTGAAGAACGCCGACTACAACGGTGCACTGCAGGCCTCGGCCTCGACGACGTTCGGCTTCACCGCCAGCGGAACGCCGACGTCACCATCGCTCACCTGCGCCGGCCCATGACGGGAGCGGCCGGCGCGTGACCTCGGTCCGCACCTGCGGCGAACCGACGCACAGCACGGACGTCACGCTGCCGGCGCGCTCTCACGGACCGACAGAGCATCACTCCACCTGATATGGGCGCAACGGTGCCCGGGCGCGGGGTGCGCCCGGGCGCCCTTGTGACCACGCCGGCCGCGCAGGCGCCCCGCGGCCGAGGCCACCGCGCGCCCGTCCCCCGGCGCCCGCCCGGGTGAGCAGTCCGGTGCTGTTCGGGTCGGCCGTCGGCGAGCCACTGGGCGAGGCCGCGCAGCCCGGTCGCCCACCGCCCCAGGTCGGTGGCGTCGGCGTGCTCTGTGACGACGGTGAGCAGTTCGGCCACCGCCTCGTCCGGCCGCCGGGCCTCGTTGAGGGTCAGGGCGCGGAAGACACGTACGGAGTCGGAGCCGGGGAACTGCTCGCGGGCGCGGTCGAGCACCGCCAGTGACTCGTTCAGCCGGCCCAGCCACCTCAGGGTGCTGGCGTACTGGCACAGGCACCGGCGCAGGACGTCGCCTTCGAGGCCGAGGGCGAGCGCCCGCTCGTAGTAACCGCGGGCGGTCTGCTCCTGGCCCGCGGTGTCGTAGGCGCCGCCCACCTCGTACACGAGGACGGAGTGGTAGGGGTGTTGGGCGAGCAGTTCCTGGAAGTAGGCGATCGTCGGTGCCATGTTCGTCCGGTCGCGCCGGTCGTAGCCACGCCTGATGGCCTCTGCCAGTTCGGGCGTCACTTCGGTCGTCACTGCTGCAGCCTCCCCGTACCCACGAGCTTGAAGATCAGCGCACTCTTACCCGCAAGCCCGGTCCGCGGCGCCCGGCCGAGGACCGGCCGGGCGCATGCGGCGCACCCGTCCGTACCCCGAGGGACGGCCCGGAGGACAGGCGCCCAGCCGCTTTCGCGTGCGCGCGCGGCGGCGCACCCGGCTCACGGGGCCGGCGTGGCCGCGTCGGGTCGGCAGAGGCGGACCGGGCCGTCCGGTTCGGCCGGGAAGGAGTGGTCCAGGTGCCAGCCGTGCTCGGCGGCGACGGCGAGTACGGCATGCGCTCCGGCGCCCCGGAAGTGCCAGGACGCCACGTTGACCCGGCGCAGGATACGGCCCTCCTCGGCCAGGTAGCCCCGGCGCGGGTCCCGTTTGGTCTCGGCGGCGAAGAGGCGCGGCAGCCGGGTGCGGAGGTGGGCGCGGTAGGCGTCGGCGCTGTCGCGCAGTTCGAGGGCGCGCAGCCGCGGCATGAAGACCATGGTGAGCAGCGGCATCGCGAAGCGCCGTCGCAGCGGCCCCCACGGCTCGCCCCGCCGGGGCGCGGGCCCGTACGGGTCGGGCAGACCCGTGTGCGGCGGGGGCGGGAGGAACCGGTGCAGACGCAGTTCGCTGCGCGGGTCCCGGGTCCCCTGCCAGTCCACCGACCAGCCGCGCCGCCCGGCCAGCCGCTCGATCGCCGCCGAGTCCAGCCCGCGGTAGTGGCGCACCGGGAGTACGCACTCGGCCCGCCGGACCCCGCTGGGCGGCAGCTTGGCCGCCTGCCAGCCGCTGCTCTTCTCCGCCTCGGGGAAGAGGTTGGCGAAGCGCTCGTCGGTGAATGCCGCCCACAGGTCGGTGCGCCCGGTCCACTCGGTACGCAGCCGGCGCCAGGAGATGGCGGTCTGCTTGAAGGCGAACACCGCGCCGGGCAGGCCGAGGTTGCCGTCGCCGAGGATGTCGATGGCGACCACCAGGGCCAGCAGGGCGAAGGCGAGCGCGGCCCACACGGGGATGTAGACGTACTGAAGCACGTACTGCGCGGCCAGGCCGGTCCGCGAACGCCGCGGGGCTGCCGTGAACTGCCTCTCGCCGACTCCTGGTTGTGTCTGCCTCGGCGGTGGCGTCGCCCCCGAGGGAACCCAGCCGCCGCCCGCCGGGGCCCGGTCCGTGCCCGGCCGGCCGGGCACCGTGCCCGCCGGCGGGGCGCCGCCGTACCCGCCCGGCCCGTAGGGCGAGCCGCCGTACGCCGGGTGGCCACTGGCGGACGGGCCGTACCCGGAGGGGCTGCCGCCTGCGGGCGGGGGTCCGTAGGGACCGCTCGCGGCGGCGGGACTGCCGTTGGGACCCTGGCCCCCCGGTGGTGTGCTCACAACACGCTCCTCGCTGCACGGCGCCGGCACACGAGGCGGGCCCGGCGCCCCCTCGCCGTGCCGGAAGCCTAGCCGCAGTGCCGCGCGCCCGGACGTGGGGGCCGGGCGCGTCAAGGTCTGCCGCGCAGGCCGGTGCCGGGCGGAGCACGGCGGGGCCCTCCCGTCCGCGTGAAGGCATCACCGCGCACGTCCGCGCGGCCGACTCCCCGGACCCGGGCCCTCGGACTGGTCCGAGGGCCCGGGATCCCCCGGCCCGGACGGACGGCGGGCTCCCCAGCGCGGTGAAGGTGCGCTGACCCGGCGGCCGGCAGGTGCCCCCGGTCACGGCACCTGAGCGGCGTTGCCGAACCGGCCGAACAGGCCCCTTACGCGGCCGATCCGGTGCCTTGCGAAGCTCCCGCTGCCCTGCGGCGAATGCACCCCCTGGACGCCGCGAGCGACCGGCTGACCTTCCCGGGCACAGCACCAGCCGGGCGGCAGCGCGAGTCCCCCTCCGGCCCGGCGCGGACCGAGGTGGTGCGCCCGAACCTCGTGCCTGCGGTCGCCGGGCCTGCCCGCGCACGCACGGGCGGGGGAGGACGCGGGGGCGCGCGGGGCGGCTTTCACGTCCTGTCCTCATGGCGGAGGCCTTGCAGGACGAGGATGTCGAGGGTGCGGGGGCCGTGGACGCCTTCGACGCGGGCGAGTTCGATGTCGCTGGTGGCCGAGGGCCCGGAGACGAAGGTCAGAGGGCGGGACGGGTCCAGCAGCGCGAGGGCGTCGGGGACGTCGGCGGTGATCCTGTCCTCGCGGACCACGCACAGGTGGTAGTCGGGGAGCAGGCTGAGGGCGCGGCGGCCCATGCCGGGACCGCCGTCCAGGACGACGGTCCCGGTGACGGCGATGGCGGCGGCGGCCGTGGTCAGTACGCCGTCGGCCCGGTCGAGCGCGGGCACGGTCAGCGGTTCGCGCAGGATCCGCCACGGCCCCTCGGGCAGCAGCTCCTCGGGGAAGCCGGGCGGGACCACCAGGGACGACAGCCCGCGGTCGGCCAGGATGCCGCCAAGGACCCGGCGCGCCCCGGACGCGTCCGCTTCGGTCACCCGGGCGCCGTAGCCGGCGACCCGTTCGGTGAACAGTGTCGGCAGGCCGGCCGGGCCCGCGTGGCTGCGGCGGTAGTGGCGCGGGACCGGAACGTGCTCGGGCCGCTCCTGCGGCGGTACGTCGGCGAGCGCGTCCCGCACGCGGCCGAGGATGGTGTCGCGGCTGTTCACCGGTCGGCGGTTCCTTCCTCTCGGCGGTCCCGCCACCAGGCGCGGAAGGTCTCGCGTGGCGGAACGGGGGTGTCGCGGGCGTCGCTCCAGCCGCGCAGCGGCCCGGGGAGCGGGCCCATGACGCCGCGCCTGCCCAGCAGCCGCCCGCCCCACGCTGCCGCCTTCTGGGCGGCAACCAGACGCGCGGGCTCGGCCAGGACGGCGGTCGCGGCTTTCATCATGACGGCCTCGGGAGTGGGGGTGCGCCGCCTCGCGCGCGTGTTCTCGACGACCCGGGCTCGCAGGTGGGTGAGGACTTCGGGAATGTCGATCATCACCGGGCAGACTTCGTAGCACGCCCCGCACAGCGTCGAGGCGAAGGGGAGCGTGTCGGCGTGACCGCCACTGACCAGTTGGGGGGTCAGGACCGCGCCGATGGGTCCGGGGTACACCGAACCGTAGGCCCGGCCGCCGGTGCGTTCGTAGACCGGGCAGACGTTGAGGCAGGCCGAGCAGCGGATGCAGGCCAGTGCTTGGCGGCCGACGGGATCGGCGAGGGTGGCCGTACGCCCGTTGTCGAGGAGGACCAGGTGGAAGGCGCGGGGGCCGTCGCCGGTGGTGGTGCCCGTCCAGGTCGAGGTGTAGGGGTTCATCCGCTCGCCGGTGGAGGAGCGCGGCAGCAGCTGCAGGAACACCTCGAGGTCCTGCCAGGTGGGCAGGACCTTCTCGATGCCCATGACGGTGATCAGCGTCTCCGGCAGGCTCAGGCACATCCGGCCGTTGCCCTCGGATTCCACGACGCCGATGGTGCCGGTGTCGGCCACGGCGAAGTTGGCGCCGCAGACCGCCACCTTCGCGCGCAGGAACTTCTCCCGCAGGTGCAGCCGGGCGGCCTCGGCGAGGGCGCCCGGCTCGTCCGTCAGCTCCTCCGGTGACGGCCGCCCCCATGCGGCCATCTCCCGGAGGAAGATGTCGCGGATCTCCGCCCTGTTGCGGTGGATGGCCGGGACCAGGATGTGGGAGGGCCGGTCGTCGCCGAGCTGGACGACGAGCTCCGCCAGATCGGTCTCGTAGGCGCGGACGCCGGACCGGGCGAGGTGCTCGTTCAGGCCGATTTCCTGGGTGGCCATGGACTTGACCTTCACCACTTCGTGCGCTCCGGTGCGGCGTACGAGGTCGGTGACGATGCTGTTGGCCTCGGCGGCGTCGCAGGCCCAGTGGACCGTGCCGCCGGCCCGGGTTACGGAGTCCTCCAACTGCACCAGGTACCGGTCGAGGTGGCGCAGGGTCCGGCGTTTGATCGCGGCGCCCGCCTCCCGCAGCTGCTCCCAGTCGTCCAGCTCGGCAGTGACGGCCGTGCGCTTGTCGCGGATGGCGGTGGTCGCCGTGCGCAGATTGCGGCGCAGCTGCGAGTCGGCCAGGGCCTCGCGGGCGGCTTCGGGGAACGGAGGGCTGCCCAGCCACACCACGTTGGTGCCGGTGCCGGTGCCGGTGCCGGTGCCGGGAGTGGCGGCGGCACGCGACCCGTGCTTGTCGACCGACCTCACCACGGCGCACCGTCCCCGCTCGTCGCGTCGCCCGCGGTCGCCCGCGCCGAGGACTTCACCTGGGGCTTCACCTGGGGCTTCACCGGGGATTTCACCGGGGACTGCGTCGAGGCGAGGATCTCGGCCAGGTGGAGGGTGCCGATGCCGGTCCTGAGCCGGGACAGGCCGCCGCCGATGTGCAGCAGGCAGGAATTGTCGGCCGCGCACAGCACCTCCGCGCCCGTGGCCATCACGCCGTGCAACTTGTCCGCGAGCATCGCCGTGGAGGTGTCGGCGTTCTTCACCGCGAAGGTGCCGCCGAAGCCGCAGCAGGACTCCGCGCCGGGCAGTTCGACGAGGTCGATGCCGCGCACCGCGCGCAGCAGCCGCAGCGGCTTGTCGGCCAGGCGCAGCCCGCGCAGCGAGTGGCAGGTGGGGTGGTAGGTGACCCGGTGCGGGAAGCACGCGCCGACGTCGGTCACCCCGAGCACGTCGACGAGGAACTCGGTGAACTCGTGAACCCGCGCACTGACGTCGGCGACCTCCGACCGCAGGCGCTCGTCGCCGTACTGCCCCGCCAGGACCTGGTGGTGGTGGCGGACCATTCCCGCGCACGACGCGGAAGGGGTGACGACGGCGTCGTAGCCGGCGAAGGCCCGGACGAAGCCGCGCACCAACGGCATCGCCTCCGGCCGGTAACCCGAGTTGAAGTGCATCTGGCCGCAGCAGGTCTGCGCGAGCGGGAACTCGACGGTGTGGCCGAGCCGCTCCAGCACCCGTACGACGGCCTTGCCGGTGTCCGGGTGGAGCGTGTCGTTGAAGCAGGTGATGAACAGGGCGATACGCATTACGGGGCCCCCTTCGCGGTGGGTGCGCCGGCCCGGGCGCGGCCGGCGGAGAGTTGCCCGGCCCGCGCGGCGTCCGGGCGCCGTGCGGGCGAAGCGGCGCCGGCGTCGCCCGCCTTCGCCGGGGGGACGCAGGCGGTGTGGCCGGGGTATGTGCCGGCGTCGTGGCGGCGCGCGTGACCGACGTGGCCGGGCCCGGGACGCCGCAGGCCGGCCTCCGGGCCGCGCGGCACGCCGCCGGCGCCGAGGTCCCACACGTGTGCGGGGGTGATGTGGGTCATCGCCGGGGGCGCAGTCGCAGGCCGGCCATGCCGCCGTCGACGGCCAGCGACGTGCCGGTGACCGAGGCGGCCGCGGGCGAGGCCAGGTACGCGATGGCGGCGGCGACCTCGCCGGCGGTCACCAGGCGCCTCAAGGGGCCGGCGGGCGTCGAGGGCGGCGCGTTCCGCCTCGGGGTCGTCGGCCGCGTCGAGCAGCCGGCTGATCCAGGGGGTGTCGGCGGTCCCGGGGTTGACGCAGGTGACCCGGATGCCCTCGTGCACGTGGTCGGCGGCCATGGCCGGGGTGAGGGAAAGTCCGGCGCCCTTGCCGACGGAGTACAGGGCCCGTTGCGGCAGGCCGGCGGTCGCGGCGATGGAACAGGTGTTGACGGTGGCGGCGTGCCGGGACCGGCGCAGGTGGGGGAGTGCGGCGCGGGTGGTGCGTACGACGCCGAGGACGTTGACGTCCAGCACGTGGTGCCACTGCTCGTCGGGGTTGTCCTCGACCGAGCCCATGGCGCCGATGCCGGCGTTGTTGACCAGGATGTCGAGGCCGTCCAGTCGTTCGGCGGCGTGGGCGACGGCGGCGCGGACCTGGGAGTCGTCGATGAGGTCGGCGGTGAGGGCGATGAGCGGCTCGGCAGTGGTGGGGGTGTTCAGGTCCAATACGGCCACGTGCGCGCCCTGGCGCGCCAGGAGTTCGGCCGTGGGCCGCCCGATCCCGGAGGCTCCGCCGGTCACCAGGGCCCGCAGGCCCTCCAGTCCGTTCATGCGGTGAGCTCCTCGTCCTCGTCCTGATCGCGGGTGTGGTGGGGGGCGGTGGCTTGCGGCGTGCCGCTGAGGTCGGCCGTCCAGAATTCGCCGTGCGGGTAGGCGTAGCGGGTGAGGGATCCGCGGTGCATGCGCGCGGAGAAGCCGGCTGCGGTGGGCGCGAGGTAGTGGCCGTCGCTGATCGTCACGGGGTCGGTGAAGTGTTCGTGGAGGTGGTCGACGAACTCGATCGCACGGTCCTGGACGGTGCCGGAGACGGCGAGGTAGTCGAACATGGCCAGGTGCTGAACGAGTTCGCACAGGCCGACGCCTCCGGCGTGCGGGCAGACCGGCACGCCGTACTTGGCGGCCATGAGGAGCACGGCGAGGTTCTCGTTGACGCCGGCGACTCTGGCGGCGTCCAGCTGGAGTATGTCGACGGCGTCGGCCTGCAGGAGCTGTTTGAAGACGATCCTGTTGTGCACGTGTTCGCCGGTGGCGACCTTGACCGGTGCGACGGCTCTGCGGATGGCGGCGTGAGCGAGGATGTCGTCGGGGCTGGTGGGTTCCTCGATCCAGTACGGATCGAACCGGGCCAGCGCGGTGGTCCAGGTGACGGCCTCGTCGCGGTTCCACCGCTGGTTCGCGTCGATGGCGATACGTATCCCGGGTCCGACGGCGGCGCGGGCCGCGCGCATGCGCCGGATGTCGTCGTGGAGGTCGGCTCCGACTTTCAGCTTGATCTGGGTGAAGCCGTCGGCGACGGCCCGGCGGGCGAGCGTGGTCAGCTTCTGGTCGCTGTAACCCAGCCAGCCGGGGGAGGTGGCGTAGGCGGGGTAGCCGCGGGCCAGCAGGTCGGCCTGCCGGGCGGCCCGGCCCTGGCGTCCCTGCTGGAGGATCGCCACGGCCTCCTCGCGGGTGAGGGCGTCGGTGATGTAGCGGTAGTCGATCTGGTCGGCCAGCCAGTGGGGGTCGGCGTCGGCGAGCAGCCGCCACAGCGGCCTGTCCGCACGTCTGGCCGTCAGGTCCCACACGGCGTTGACGACCGCTCCGACGGCCATGTGCATCACGCCTTTTTCCGGCCCGAGCCAGCGCAGCTGGCTGTCGCCGATCAGGTCGCGGCTGAGCGAGCCGGGATCGGCGCACACCTCCGCCACGCCGCGACCCACGACGTGGGCGCGCAATGCCTCGATGGCGGCGACCTGGACGTCGTTGCCACGGCCGATGGTGAAGGTGAAGCCGTGGCCCTCCAGGCCGTCGGCATCGTCGGTCCGCAGCACCACGTAGGCGGCCGAGTAGTCGGGGTCGGGGTTCATGGCATCCGACCCGTCCAGCTCCCGCGAGGTGGGGAAACGCACGTCATAGGTGTGGAAGCCGGTAATCCGGGAGGATCCGCAGGACACGAGAAGGGCCTTTCACTGGTACGAGGGGGCCACACCACCGGGGCCCGGACCGCAGGACCGGACCCCGGAGGCCAGGCCCTGCGGTGAGGACCCGGAGCCGACCGCCGAACACACACCGGCAACGCCGGACACGCCGCCGGGCCCGGGAAGCCGAGCCGGACCGGGCACCCGCGCGCCCCGGCCTACGCACCGGGGCCCGCCCGCTCCTCAAGCGCCCGAACCCGCCGCCCACCGCCACCGCAGCCCGTCCGTCCGCACGTCTGCACGGCCGTCCGACCAGCGCGAACCCCGGTCTTCGGAGGAATCACTCGCAGCGATCGCGACCCTACGGCCACCACCCGACCAACGCAAGACAAACCTCCGAGGTTTCCTAGGCGAGTGAGAGGACGATGAAGCGAATCTTCCCTATAGATGGCGAAAGTTCCTTGGATCTTGCCGCTGTCAAGGACGGCTCAGGTCACGAAAACGCGAATTCATCGGATGAACTCTTGTCAAGCTCAGCAATGCGCTCGTAACGTCCTCGCCACGTCTCACAGGCATCCGAGGACGGCCCTCGGTGACGAGGAAAGTGCGGACCCATGAAGCCCAGCTACGTTCGTGTCACGGCCGCAGTCGCCGGCGCGGTGTTGTTCGCCGCAGTCGCCACCGCGTGCAACCGCGGCAGTGACAGCAGTTCCTCGGGGTCGTCCGGCAAGCCGGTCATAGGCATCGACCTGCCCAGATCCGACTCCGACTTCTGGAACTCCTACGCCCAGTACATCCAGGACTACCTGGGCCCGCAGGGTGTGAAGGCCCTGCCGATCAGCAACTCGCAGAACGACATCACCAAGCTGGTCGCCAACGTCCAGGTGCTGGAGCGCACGGGCGCCAAGGCCATCGTCATGGCCCCGCAGGACACCGGCGCCATCGCCTCCACGCTGGACCAGCTGGCCGGGAAGAACATCCCTGTCGTCAGCGTCGACACCCGCCCGGACAAGGGCAAGGTGTACATGGTCGTGCGCGCCGACAACCGGGCGTACGGCACCAAAGCCTGCGATTTCCTGGGCAAGCAGCTCGGCGGCAAGGGGAAGGTGGCGGAGTTCGAGGGAGACCTCAGCTCCATCAACGGCCGCGACCGCTCGGAGGCGTTCGGCTCCTGCATGAAGCAGAAGTTCCCCGGGATCACCGTCTACCCGCTGCCCACCAACTGGGACGGCGCGGTCGCCTCCAGCAAACTGCAGACGCTGCTGGCCCAGCACCCCGACATCAACGGCCTCTACATGCAGGCAGGCGGCGTCTTCCTGCAGCCCACTCTCGCGCTGCTGCAGCAGAAGGGCCTGCTCAAGCCGGCCGGGCAGCCCGGCCACATCGCGATCATCTCCAACGACGGCATCCCGCAGGAGTTCGACGCGATCCGCAAGGGCCAGATCGACGCCACCATCTCCCAGCCGGCCGACCTCTACGCCAAGTACGCGCTGTACTACGCCAGGGCGGCGGCCACCGGGAAGACCTTCACGCCCGGCCCGACCGACCACGGCTCCACGATCATCCAGCTCCCCAACGGACTGGAGGACCAGCTCCCGGCGCCACTGGTGACGAAGGCCGACGTCGACGACAAGACGCTGTGGGGCAACAACATCTCCAAGTGACCAGCCCGCCGCGCGCGACCGCGCCCCACCTGCGAAAGGACGGCACCATGGCGGACACGCCCGCGCCCTCCGCCTCCGCCGATCCGGTGACCGCCACTCCCGTGGTGGAGGCCACCGGGATCACCAAGCGCTTCGGAGCCACCGTGGCTCTGCGCGACGTCCGGATCCGTGTGGCCCCGGGGGAGTCCCACGCCCTTGTCGGCCGCAACGGAGCCGGCAAGTCCACCCTCGTTTCCGTGCTGACCGGCATCCAGCGCCCGGACAGCGGCACCCTGCTCTTCTCCGGGAAGCCGGCCCCGGCCATGGGCGACACGGATGCGTGGCGCTCGAAGGTGGCCTGCGTCTACCAGCGCTCCACCGTCGTCCCCGACCTCACCGTGGCCGAGAACCTCTTCCTGGACCGACAGAGCGCCGGTGCGCTGCGCCCGATCCGGTGGAGGCAACTGCGCGCCGGCGCCGAGGCCCTGCTCGCCGAGTACGGTGTCGGCGTCTCCCCGCGCGCCCGCATCAGGGACCTGACGGTGGAGCAGCGCCAGTTCGTGGAGATCGCCAGGGCACTGGGCTTCGGCGCGCGTTTCATCATCCTGGACGAACCCACCGCCAAGCTGGACGCCCGCGGCATCGAGCGGCTCTTCACCAAGCTGCGCGAACTGCAGGACAAGGGCGTGGCCTTCCTGTTCATCTCGCACCACCTGCAGGAGGTCTACGAACTGTGCAGCACGGTCACCGTCTACCGTGACGCCCGGCACGTCCTGACCGCGCCGGTCGCCGGACTGGGACACGACGCTCTCGTGGCGGCCATGACCGGCGAGGGCACCACCGGCGCGCAACAGCCGGCACGCCCCGCGGGGGCCGGTGTCCTGTCGGGCACCGGCCCCCCGATGCTCCAAGTGACGGGGCTGACCCTGCCAGGGGTGTACGAGGACGTCTCCCTCACGGTGCGTCCCGGCGAGGTGGTAGGCCTGGCCGGGGCGGCGGCCAGTGGGAACGTCCAGCTGGGCGAGACACTGGCCGGGCTGCACCGCTCCCGCTCCGGCAGCGTCAGCCTAGCCGGCCGGGAGGTGCGCGCCGGCGCACCGGCGGCTCTGGCGGCGGGAGTCGGGTTCATCCCCGAGGACCGCCACCTGCAGGGGCTGGTGCCCGAACGCAGCGTCGCGGAGAACGCCACCCTCACCGTGACCGACCAGCTGGGCCCCTACGGGGTCGTCCTGCCCGCACGGGCCAGGGCGTTCGCCCGGCGCATGATCGACGACCTGGACATCAAGACGCCCGGGGCCGCCACCCCGGTCTCCGCGCTGTCCGGCGGCAACCAGCAGAAGGTCGTCGTCGCCAGGGCGCTGGCTACCGACCCGCGCCTGCTCGTCGCCATCCGGCCCACCAACGGCGTGGACATCAAGTCGAAGGAGTTCCTGCTCGGCCGCGTCCGCGCGGTGGCCGCCGCGGGCAAGTCGGCGCTGGTCGTCTCCGACGAACTGGACGACCTGCGGGTCTGCGACCGCGTCGTGGTGATGTTCCACGGCCGGGTGACCGCCTCCTTCCCCGCGGGGTGGACCGACGAGCAACTGGTGGCCGCGATCGAAGGCATGGCCGGGACGGCCGGCACGCAACGTACGAAGGGAAGCACCGGCAATGCCAGCCACCACTGACGCGACCGCCGCCAAGGAGGCAGCGGAGAACACGCCGGCGGCCCCGGGCCGACGGCGCGCACTCGACCTGCAGCGCTACCGTGATCTGTCGCTCATCCCGGTGCTGTTCGTCCTGGGCGTCATCGGATTCATCGTCTCCCCGGCCTTTCTCACCTCCGACAACCTCATCGGCGTGGCGCAGCAGTCCACCGAGCTGAGCCTGCTCGTCCTGGCCGAGGCGATGATCCTCATCTCCGGCCGCATGGACCTGTCTCTGGAGTCCACCATTGGCCTCGCCCCGGTGATCGCCGTCTGGCTGGTCCTGCCCGCCCACGGTGGCCGGTTCAACGGCGTCGACCTGCTGCCGGCCTGGACGGCGGTGCCCGTCTGCCTGCTCGTCGGCGCGCTGATCGGCGCGGTCAACGGTTTCCTCATCCTCAAACTCCGCCTCAACGGCTTCATCGTGACCCTCGGTGGACTCACCATGCTGCGCGGCCTCCAGGTCGCCGTCTCGCAGGGCAAGTCGATCGTCGACGTGCCCGGTTCCTTCACGTACCTGGGCAGGAGCCAGTGGCTGGGCATGCCGGCCGCCGTGTGGATCTGCATCGTCCTGTACGCGCTCGGCGGCGCGGCCCTGGCCTGGCTCCGGCACGGCCGCGCCCTCTACGCCATCGGCGGTAACAGCGAGGCCGCCCGTACCGCCGGCATCCGTGTCGACGCGGTGGTGTGGACGGTGCTGATCACCGGCGGGATGCTCGCGGCCTTCGCGGGCGTCCTGTACACCGGGCACTACGGCTCCATCTCCGCAGACCAGGGCAGCGGCTGGATCTTCCAGGTGTTCGCCGCCACCGTCATCGGCGGGGTGAGCCTCAACGGCGGCCGCGGAACCCTGCTCGGGGCCCTGACAGGTGTGCTGACGCTCCAGCTGGTGGTCAACGTGATGACGCTGGCGGGCGTACCACCGCTGTGGAACCAGTTCCTCAACGGCCTGATCATCATCGTCGCCCTGATCATCTCCCGCTTCGCCTCCGGCGAGAAACAGGACTGAGTCCGTGTGACGGACGGGTCCGTCGCCCGCGCCGCCGTGTGACGGACCCGTCCGTCACACGGACCGCCGAAGCCGATGCCGTCACCGGCCGACGGCGAACCCCGGGGCCGGGCCGGGTGGACAACCGGGAGTCCTTCGGATGGCTGCACCGCTACAACACCCGCCGCCGTCACTCCCGCCTCGGACAGCGCAGCCCGATCGCCTACGAGGCAGCCTCCCGGACACCATCAACTACGCTGACACCAACCGCATAAACCGTGTCCAGGATTCGGGGCCAAGGTCCGTGTACCGCGGCCGCGGCACGCCTGGCACTCGGCACCGGGGGGCGACGCTGCGCCAGGTCGCCGAGCTGGCCGGTGTCTCGACCGGCACGGTCTCCAACGTCCTCAACCGGCCCGATGCGGTCGCCGAGAGGACCCGGGTCCGTGTCGAGAAGGCGATCGCCGAGCTCGGCTTCGTCCGGCAGGCCGGCCCGTCGCGTGAGGCTCCTCACTGGCGCAGGTCCGGTCACGCCACGTGGGTCTTCACCCCGGCTGCCACCGGCTGGTACCCGAGGAAGTCGCACGCCGCCCATCCCGTTCCCATGACGGGCTGGCCGTTTCCCGGGGTGCCGGTGCGGGGGCGTGGCGCCTCCGACCGGGCGGAGGCGTGCTGGCTGCCCGTTCAGACCCGGCTGACCCGGCACGGCCTGCGGCACGGTCACCGGACGCTGATGGAGGAGCTGGGCACGCCCAAGGTGCTCATGGACGAGCGGATGGGGCACGAGGCGGATCGGTCAGTGCCCGCTATGCCCACGTCACCGACTCGATGCGGGCCGGGCTCGTGGAGGGTCTGACGGAGGTCTGGTACGAGTCGCTGGACGCCCGTCTGGTGTTGCATCCGCGTTCCCCTGTGCCGGTGCTGGACCGGCTGTTGCAGGAGCGTGCCAGGTCCGGGCGCAGCGCCGACCAAGATCACACCCAGTTCACACCCAGAGTGTGCCGGAAAGCAGTGAGAGCCGGTCTTCCGTTGTCGGAAAACCGGCTCTCACCTGCGACAACACCGTCGGGACGACAGGATTTGAACCTGCGACCCCTTGACCCCCAGCGTTCGGCGGGCCCTGACGGGCCGCCCGTGGGAGGCGAGGCTCGTCCCGACGGTGCAGGCCAGCCTGTATGCCGCGGCTCCGCCGAGATATGGGATGCCATCCGGTGACGCCCAGTCCGTGAGAGCCTCGTGAGAGGCTGCGGCCGCTGCTGGCGACCCGGGCGCCAGACGCCCGGCGTCCCAGCTGCCGCGCCGACGGTGATCACCCGGACGACGTCGGCACGGCGTTCGCCGAGACCTCGCAGTCCTGGTATTACCCGAGCGGGTCGGACGTGGACGGCGGCCTGGGCGACCTGCGGGCGTCGTGCTGTTCGGGCGATCCCTCGCCGAGGGCGTGGGCAGCACCCTGGTTGCCGACCGGCGCTACCCGGACGCGCTCGCCGAGCGCCTGGCCTCGGCAGGTCGTCCTCGCGCCGTGCCGAACCAGGGCATCACAGTCGCCGACAGGCTCGGCACCCAATTCCCTGAACATGTGCTGATCATGTGGACTGCGCCGTCCACGCTCCTCGGGTAAGCAAGTCCACCCCCAGGAGGCGGCCCGCCCGTGCCGGGCGCGAAGGCGGCGGGTCAGGCCGGCCCTGCTTCCGAGGGGGGCTCGGAGTCGTGGCTGTCGAGGATGGCCAGGGTCAGGACGTTGTCCCCGATGCCCCAGCCCCCGTCGGGGACCTCCTCGACGAGCACCATGGTGGTGGCCCGGGCCCGTTCGCCGTAGATCTCGGCGTACAGGTCGGTGGTGCGGTGGATGATGACTTCCTTCTGCTCGGAGCTCAGCGTTCCGGCCGGCACCTTGAAGTTGGCGAAGGGCATGACGGATTCCTCCTGTGCGGGTGGGGTTGCGGTAGCGGGGGCGGGGGCGGGGTCACTTTCCGTGCGGGTCGGCGTGGTTGAGGGTCTCCACCACGCTGTCGTACTCGCCGCGGACCTCGCTGTAGCGCAGGAACTTCACGCGCTCGACCTGGATCTCCTTGGCGTCCGGCTGGGACGCGAGCAGTTCGACGGTCTCGGCGATGAAGTCCTCCAGCGGCATCGCGAAGTCGCTGGTCTCCTGTCCCGGCAGGAGCGCGGTGCGCACCGACGGCGGCACGAGCTCCACGATCTGCACCGAGGTGTCCGCCAGTTGCAGCCGCAGCGACTCGGTGAGCATGTGGATAGCGGCTTTCGATGCGTTGTAGCTCGGCGTCACCGCCAGCGGGGTAAAGGCCAGCCCCGAGGAGACCGTGACGATGGTGGCGTCGGGGCGCGTCTGCAGGTGCTCGACGAACGCCCCGATCAGCCGGATCGGGCCGAGCAGGTTGGTGGTGACGACCGATTCGGCCGAGGCCACGAAGGACTCGGGCCGGTGCCAGTCCTCGACGCGCATGATCCCCGCCATCGCGACGAGTACGTTCAGCTCCGGGTAGCGGCCCAGCACGTCCTGCGCGGCGGCCTGGATGCTCTGCGGATCGGCCGTGTCGATGCGCACGGTGCCGAGGCCCGGGTGCTCGGCGCCCAGCTTCTCCAGCAGGTCGGTCCGCCGCCCGCCGATGATCACGGTGTTGCCGCGGTCCTTGAGGGCGAGGGCGAGAGCGAGACCGATGCCGCTGGTCGCGCCGGGGATGAAGACGGTGTTCCCTGAGATGTTCATGCTGGTGCGTCTCTCTGTCATGTGGTGAGGCCGGCGTTCTCGACGTTCTTGATGCCGGCGTTCTCGATGCCGGCGACGTTCTGCCCGCGATCAGCGGCTGGCCTGCTCCGGCAGCAGGTCGTCGATGCCGATGCGGTGGTAGAACTCTGCCCGGATCCGGTCGCTGACCGTGGACACCACGTCGCTGCCGTCGCGCGACGGGTCTATGTGGACGCGGAACGGGCGGTGCCCGGCGGGCAGGTCGACGACACGCGCGATCTCCTCGGCGACCTCGTCCACCGTGCGGCCGGCGGGGAAGAGCGCGGCGAGGCGCTCGGGCAGCGTCGCGCGCAGCTCCCCGTAGGCCGCCTCGTAGGCGGTGTGGCGCTCGGAGTCGGCCGGGGCGCCGGCGTGCGCGA
This sequence comes from Streptomyces sp. HPF1205, assembly GCF_020400825.1. Lineage (GTDB taxonomy): Bacteria > Actinomycetota > Actinomycetes > Streptomycetales > Streptomycetaceae > Actinacidiphila. Next base: position 12,720 of record NZ_JAINVH010000019.1, on the reverse strand, counting down.
AGTGGTTGGTGCCGCTGGGGTAGGCGCCAGGCACAACGATCACGGTGTCGATGCCGTAGCGGATGACCTCGGCGGCGTAGCTCTCGGCCATCGCGTCCATCGCGGCCTTGGCGGCGAAGTACGGTGCCAGGAAGGGCGGGTGACCGCCACGGGTGCTGGAGCTGGCCACCCACACCAGCAGCCCCGAGCCCTGCTTGCGCAGGACCGGCAGCGCCGCGCGGTTCACCCGCTGGGTGCTGAGCACGTTGATGTCGTAGAGCTCGGCGAGCTGCTCGGGTGGGAATGCCTCGGCCGGTCCGAGGACCATGTGACCTGCGTTGTGCACGACGACGTCGAGTCGGCCCTGCTCTTCGACGATCCGTGCGACGGCGGCGTCGACGCAGGCCTGGTCCTGGACATCCATCGCGATCCCGCGGACGTCCACCCCCTCGGCCGCCGCCAGCTCGGCGAGCTCCGCGGCGCGGGGCGCGTTGCGGCCGTCGATGGCGCGCATGCCGGCGTAGACGGTGTGCCCGGCGCGGGCCAGGGCCCGCGCGGTCAGGTCGCCGAAGCCCGAGGAGGCGCCGGTGACCACCACGACCTTCCCGTGACCCGCCTCCTGGACCACCGTGCTGTCCTCGCTCATGTGTCCTCCGCGGTTCTCTCGACGCGCCGGCCGCCCGGCCACCCGGTCAGCTGTCCGGCCGGGTCGGCCGGGGCGACACACCTACCGTGCAACGGTCGCTCAGGGCGAACCAGTGGCTGGTTACCCGGAGGTCGTCACCCCCTGGCTCGGCCCCGGACGCGGGTGGACACTGGAGGAGTGGATCTCGCAGAACTCGGAGCGTTCCTGAAATCGCGGCGCGACCGGATCCGCCCGCAGCAGGTCGGGCTGCCGGCCGGCCCGCGCCGGCGTGTGCCCGGGCTGCGCCGCGACGAGGTGGCCCAGCTGGCAGGCGCGTCGGTCGACTACTACACCGAGCTCGAACGAGGACGGGGCGCCCAGCCCTCCGAGCAGATGCTCGCCGGCCTCGCCCGCGCGCTGCGCCTGTCGCTGGACGAGCGTAACCACCTGTACCACCTGGCCGAGCGCCCGCTCCCGCCGTCGGACAACGGTGCCGCACACGTGCATCCCGGCATGCTCGATCTGCTCGACCGGCTCGCCGGCACGCCGGCCTGCGTGATCACCGACCTGCACGTCATGCTGGTGCAGAACCCGCCGGCCGTCGCCCTGCTCGGTCCGCCACCGTCGGTGAGGGGGGTGGGCGCGAGCTTCGTGCACCGGTGGTTCACCGACCCGGACTCCCGCGCCATCTACCCGCCTGAGGACCACCGCCGCCACGCGGAGACCTTCGTCACCGACCTGCGGGCGGCCGTGGCGCGGCGCGGCTCGCGGGACCAGGAGGCGAACGCGATGGTGGCCGAGCTGCTGCGGCGGAGTCCCGAGTTCGCCGAGCTCTGGGACCGGCACGACGTGGCGGTGCGCCGCATGGACACCAAGCGCATCGTGCACCCTTCCCTCGGCCTGATCCATGTCAACTGCCTGAACCTGCTGAGCGAGGACGGGCGCCAGCGCCTGCTGTGGTTCAGCCCCGTCCCGGGCACCGACGCGGTCGAGAAGCTCGAATTGCTCTCGGTCCTCGGCACCCAGGACCTCACGCCCGAACCGCAGTAGGCCCCCGGACGGATCGCAGGAGAGTGACGGCACCCTGACGGTCAGCCGGCCGCGGGAGCCGCCGGCGCGGGTGTTCGTCTCGCAGAGGTTCCGGGGTGGCGGCGACGTCGCCGGGATCGTCCTGGCCGGTCCGGAGGTGGATGATGAAGCCCAGGAGGCCGCGGGCGTGGCTGATGCAGGACTGTGACCTGCGGCGGCCCGCGGGTCTCAGTGCAGCCCCGGGCACACAGCCGCTACCGGCTTCTGCGACCTCGCGTCAGGAGTACACGAGTTCCGTGTTGGTGCAGACGTATATGACCCCGTGCTTCTCCAGGCAGGCCCAGATCTCGTACGGCTGGTACTCGGGAAGGTTCCCTGTCGCCGGCCCCACGGTCACGGGGGACGGTTTCCCGGCGGTGGAGATCTTGCGACCGGTGCTCAGGTACGCGGTGATCCCGAATCCGTCGGCATAGGAGTCCCGCGCATACAGCGAGTCGCCGTAGGCGTGCCAGATCGCCGCCCCCCTGACGTGGCCTTCCCACGTCAACGTGGCGGTCCAGACGCCTTTGTCGGGAGGTATCGGATCGGTCGAGGGCTGGGCCCCCGAGGCCGTCCCGGATGTGGCAGTCAGCAGGCCGGCCACTGAGACCGCCACGCCGACCAGGGCCGCCTTGGTCCGTATGGAGACGCGCATATCTCTCCTCCCGTCTGCGCCGGCCCTTCCGGCGCAGCATCACTTCGACCGCACCGTAGCCCGCGACACAGCCCCGTGGGTGATGTATGGGCATTTTCGTCAAATTGTTTGATTCATATTCGGTGTGCACCTGGTGGAAGTGCCCGCCACGGCTCCTTCTCCCGCACGACGCTGCGCTCGCATCGCTTGGACACCGCTTCAGCGGTCGGCTTGGTGACGCCGGTGGACAGCACGCGGCCGTTGCGACCGTCGGCGACGACTTCCCCGTCGCCCCTCGCACGGACCCACCCCACGCCCTCGCCGACCGCCACAGTCGCACCCGGCGGGTCCAGTACTGGCACGAGTCCAGTCGGCGTTGTGTCGCCGGGGGATCGAGCCTCGCCGAGCAACTCCAGGAAGCGCTTCCCGCAACGCGCGTCGTCAAGACACTCAACACCATGCTCTTCCCGGTGATGACCGCGCCGGCCACGCTCACCCGGCCGCCCGACGCCTTCCTGTCCGGTGACGACCCGCAGGCCAAGCAGACCGTCCATGACCCGCTCACCGACATCGGCTGGCGCCACGAGTGGATCACCGACCTCGGCGGAATCCGGACCGCCCGCGCCACGGAAGCCGCGATCCTGTTCGTGCCGCACGTCATCCGGTCCAGCGGATTCGCACCCTTCGCCATATCGATCGCCCGCTGACCGGGGGGACACCGCCTTGCGGAGGCGGGCTGGAAGCGCGGCGCACGCGGCAGCGACCGGATGTTCCCGGCGTGGAGGTCGCCGTGGATGAGGGTGTCCGGCTGCACGCGGCCGAGTTCCCGTACGGTCGTCAGGGCGGCATCCGGCGCCGGGGGCGGGAGCGTGTGTGTCGGCTCTTGGGCGTCCTTGCGGAGCGGTTCCTGCCAGGTGTCGGCCTGTTCATGGAGCCGGGGCAGGCCGGGCGGTGCGGGGACGGCCAGGCGGTGGTTCAGCCTCGCGGCGACGGTCACCACCTCGTCGCCGTCCTCGATCTGCGTCAGGGTGGGCGACTGTGGCCGCTCCAGCAGCGTCCGCCTTGAACTGCGGCGGATAGTTCTTCACGACCACGAGATGTCCGTCCTCAGAGCCTCAGGACCGATCCAGTGTCTCGTGTGTCCAGGAACCGGGGTCAAGGCCCACCATCGAGAAACTCGGCCTCCACCTGCACCGGATGGTCCGCGAGCAGGCAGGACGCACCGCCGAACCTACTGCCTGCGTCATTGACGCCCAGAGCGTCAAGACCGCTACCAGCGTGCCCACCGACACCCAGGGCACCGACGCCGGCAAGAAGATCGTCGGACGCAAACGCAGCATCGTCGTCGACACCCTCGGCCTGTTACTGCTGGTCATGGTGACTGCCGCCAGTGTCTCGGACAACGAGGCCGGCATACAGCTACTCACCCGCGTCGCCGCCGACCACCCCACCATCACCAAGGCATGGGTCGACACCGGCTACAAGAAGAAGGCGATCGAGCACGGCGCCTCGCTCGGCATCGACGTCGACGTCGTTCCACGAAACGAGCAGGTCAAGGGCTTCTCCGTGATCCCGCGGCGGTGGGTCGTGGAGCGAAGTTTCGGATGGATCATGATGCACCGTCGTCTCGCCCGCGACTATGAGACCAAACCGGCGCACTCCGAGAGCATGATCCGCCTCGCGATGATCTCCAACCTCGCGAAAGGAGCAACGGGCGAAACAACCATAATCTGGCGCAAACCATGAACTATGGCTTCGTCAAGCAGGACGACCTCTAACAGCCGCGCACTGGGAGCCATGTTGCTCAAGCGTCTATAGCGATGCTACATTGTAGTGGTGCTACAGAATACAGCCGGTGGCGCCCGCGAGCGGCTGCTCGCCGCCGCCTTCGAGATCGCCACACGTGACGGTGTCGACGCGGTCTCCACGCGTGCGGTCTGCACCGCCGCAGGTGTGCAGGCCCCGTCGCTGTACCACCACTTCGGCGACCGGTCGGCACTGATCCGCGCGGTCGTCGACGTGGCGTTCGAGGAGTACTTCCACCGCAAGGACACCGCTGCCTCGGTGGATGACGCGGACCCGCGTGCCCGCGTCGCCGCAGGATGGGACGCGCACATCGGATTCGCGCTCGCCTACCCAGGTCTCTACCCGGCGATGTACCCGACATGGGGGCCGCTGCCGAGCCAGGTCGAACGAAGCGGTGCGCTGCTGCGCGCCGGTTTCGACGAGCTCGAACAGGCAGGCGCCCTCCGGCCCGGAATCACCGCAGCGCTGGCGACGAACGCGCTCCGCGCGGCCCTGCGCGGTGTCGCCCACGCCGTCGCCGCGAACCCCGTCAACGGCGACAACGAAGCGACGTCCGCCGTCGTCCGCGACGCGCTCATCCACGCGCTCGTCGGGGACCGGACACGTAACTGACTCCTCGCCGATCCGGCCCCGGACCGAGCGAGAACCCGCACAATGGAGCAACATCCATGACCGATCTGCTCGCAGGCAAGACCATCCTCATCACCGGCGCCTCGTCCGGCATCGGCGAATCCGCCGCGCGTCTGTTCGCCAGCGAAGGCGCGAACGTCGTCATCACAGCCCGCCGCAAAGCCGAACTCGACCGTGTCGCCGAGGACATCGCCGCCGGTGGAGGCAACGTGCTCGCCGTTCAGGCCGACACCACCGACGCCGGCGAACTGCAACGAGCCGTCGCGGCCGCGGTCGAGAGGTGGGGGCGCCTCGACGGTGCCCTGAACAACGCCGGCCGAACCCAGGGCGGCGGCCGCCTCGCGGAGGTCACCGACGAGACCTTCGACTCCGTCCTCGAGACCAACTTCAAGGGCGTGTGGCTGGCGATGCGCGCCGAACTGCAGGCGATGACCGCGGAGGGCGCCGCTGGTGGCTCGATCGTGAACATCAGCAGCATTGGAGGCACCTTCGGCGCTGCCGGGCAGAGCGTGTACGGGGCGACGAAGGCCGCCGTCATCGCCTTGAGCCGCGCCGCCGCAGCCGAATACGGCCGTGACGGCGTCCGCGTCAACGCCATCGCGCCAGGCGCTACGATGACCGGGATGATGGTCTCCTGGCAGCAGCGCGATCCGAGCATCGTCGATCACCTCAGCTCCCTCGCCGCCCTGGGCCGCCCCGGCCAACCGGACGAGATCGCTGAGGCCGCCGCCTGGCTCCTCAGCGACCGCGCGAGCTACGTCAGCGGCATGACCCTCGGCGTCGACGGCGGCACCGCCCCCTGGCCGCACTGAGTCACCTTGAGCCGCACCGCCACCCCAATCGAACAGCGCGCCACAGCCGGCGACAGCAACCGAACCGGGGCCGCCCGACGCCGGCGAGACCCGCACCTCTTCGCGAACAGCGCCTGTGTTTCCGGCCTTCGGCGCTTTCTCACCAAGGTCCGCATGAACGCCCGGCATGCGACCTCCCTCCCGCGGTGCCGCCGTCGGGAGCGTGTGACGAGAACGGGCGGACAGTACGTGTCGCCCGGCCGCCGGCTCACAGGTTCAGGATCGTCGCCACCAACTCGCTGCGGCTGCGGACACCGGTCTTCGCGAAGACGCTCTTCAGATGGTCCTGCACGGTCGATACGGTGATGTGCAGTTCCATGGCGATGGCCCGAGACGGCAGACCGGCGACGACCCGCTTCAGTACGTCCCGCTCACGCGGTGTGAGCCCGTACGCGAGCAGCAGCACCTCAGCAACGTCGGTGGTCGGCGCCGGGTTCATCGTCACGGCCACCGGCGCCGGAGGCGGGCCGCCGCTCAGTGGGGAGGCGCGCAGCGAGAGCCACCGGCCCGACCGGCCACGGATCCGCCCGTACGCCGGCAGGTCCGCGGCCTTCCCCCGCGCGGCGACTTCCAGAACCGCGAGGGGCAGCCCGGCTCCCGGCGAGGCCAGTTCGTCCCGCCAGAGTTTGGCAGCCAAGTTCTCCGAGATCAGCCGCAGGTCGTCGTCGAGCAGCAGTACACCCGCTTCGGCGGGGCCCTGGGCGGCGGCGTCGGCCGCTCGGTGCGTGGCCCGGCGCAGGGCGGCACCGACCGGTGCGGACAGCCGCCGCAGCACATCGACGTCGGCCGGGGTGAAGTCGGGCCGCCCACCGCCGCGGAACAGGGCGATGGCGCCCCAGCAGCGGCCGTCCACCACGAAAGCCGCCCGCAGTTCGTGCCGTGCGTCGACCATCGGCAGTACGGTGCGGTACCGGTGGCTGGACTCCGGATCGCCGCCGGTGGCCGTGCCGAGTGTGGCGGCGGTCACCTCGGCGCGGGCCAGCTCCGCGAACTTCATTACGTCGTCCACCAGGTACTCGTTGCGCGCGACAGCGGCTGCCGCTTCCGGTACGAGTCCGGCGCTCACCTCGTCGGTGGTGAGCAGTGTCGTCGGGTCGGTCGCGCCGAAGCAGTAGGAGTCGGCCTGGACGAGTCGCGTCAGTCGGCCGGTGATCCGGCGCCGCAGTTCCCGGGAGTCGAGATCGAGACGGCAGACGGCCTCGATGTCACGTACGGTCTCGCGTAGGCCCAGCGGAAGGTTCACCGGGCGAACCTTATCCCAGCCGTTTATCACAGAGATGACGGATGTCCCAGAAATGTGGGAGGGTCACGCGGCCTCCGGACGCGTAGCGTCGATCGGTACACACCGAAGCAACTGGAGGCACCGCACCATGAATAAGTCCATGCTCACCGTCGGACTGGACCCGGCGCTGGTGGACGACGCACCCTCGTCGCGGGCGGCGTTCCCCGAGATGGACGCCGAGGCGGTCCGGGCCGGGGTGGCCGCCGGCAAGGCCCGGCTCGAGGAACTCGGCTTCACCGTCGACGTCTGCCTCCTCGACTACGGCCGTACGGCCGAGGCGGTCTATCGTGCCGCGCTGGCCGCCAGGGACTACGACTTCGTGGTGATCGGCGCCGGCGTCCGGCTGGATCCGGCGCTGACGCCGCTCCTGGAAGTATTGGTCAACGCCACGCACGAGCTGGCGCCGAAGGCGAAGATCTGCTTCAACGTGAGCCCGACGACGACCGTCAAGGCCGTCCAGCGATGGTGGCCCGAGCACACGCCGTTGAGCCAGGGCTGAATCAGCACTCGGTCGACACCGACTGACCCAGGTCCGCCGGTCCGGTACACGAACCGGCGGACCAGTGAAGTCGTGCGGGCTCTCTGTGCCAGTGGTGTGGGGGACGGACCACCGCCTTCGAGGCGGCCGTATCGCTTCTCCTCAGGAGGTTGGATTGATCCCCGGGCTTGGATTCGACGTACTCGGCGAGATGCGCGCCTATCGGGACGGCCGCCCTCAACTGAGCGCGTCCACCTGTACCGGCTCGAGCACAAGCCGTGGTACACCGACAGATGGTCACCAAAGGAACCAAGTCCAAGCGCAGCCCGGCCTCAACTGCCTATCTCGCTCACGTCCTTGACGACTGCGGATACCCGCGCCGGATGATCCGCAGCACCCGTTCGGTCGACCTGGTGAACACCATGGACCCCAAGCCGGTCGCCGCCGCATTCGGGATGGACCCCCAAGCCACGCTGATCCATCTCGCCGACCACGTTGACCAGGAAGCGGAACTGGCCTCCCGCACCACGGCAAATCCACTCGCCCGCCCAGATGATCAACGCTAGGAGCGCACTGAAGATCAATGCCGGGCTCCCGACGCCCGGCACGCGCTCCCCCCAGCTTGGCGTGGGAAGAGCCCAGACCGGCCTGACCTGGCGTTAGGACGAAACCAGGACGGTTCACGTACCCGCGTCCGTAGCGTTCCCGAGGGGCATCCGGTTGCCCCACCATGAAGGGAGCAGCATGTCAACAGCGCTCACGGCGCGGAAGCCGAGCCGCAGGTGGTACGCCCTCGTGGTGGGCCTCCTGGCGTCCGTCGGATTCTGCGCAAGTACGATCCCCGCTTCCGCCTCCAGCAGTGCGATTGCTGATGTGACCGCTATCAAAAACGACCACTCCGGCCTCTGCATGTCCGTACCTGGTGACAATATCTACGCGGGAGCGGTGATCGACCAATGGAATTGCGGACTCTACCCGGACCAGTATTGGATTGAGGAGTCCTCGGACAGTCATCCCGGCTGGTTCTACTTTCAGCCCCGGCAGAACGCCAGTCTGTGCGCGACCTACGTGCCCGGTAGTTACGCTCAGCTGACGCTTCAGTATTGCGGGTCGCATGCGGCGAACGGGAACGTGAACACGCAGCTCTTGGCCCCCCTGCCGTGGGACGGCACAGTGGAGACGCCTCAGGAATGGTGCATCTCTGTTCCCGGAGCTCGCACGGACGCCGGAGCGCCGATCAATACATACCCGTGCGGCGAGTATGTCGACCAGAGTTGGGATTTCCTCGTCCAGAGTTGACACGAATTGACTAGTAGGACTCCGTTAGGTTGATCTGGCTCTTGGGTTCAGGCTGGTGGTGGGCGTTCTGGGCAGGGGGCGGTGGCAGGTGGTGCAAGTGCCGGTCCAGCAGTTCAGAAGGTCTTGGAGGGCTTCGAGGGTCTGATAGAGGGTGAGTCCGCTGTATCGGCTTTTGGGGCCAGGCGCTGTTCGGTAAGGAAGGCGTGAGCGGCGGTGACCAGGGTGACGTGGTGGTGCCAGCCTCTCCAGGAACGTCCTTCGAAGTGGTCCAGGCCGAGGCCGTGCTTGAGTTCCCGGTAGTCGTGCTCAATGCGCCAGCGGATCTTGGCCAGGCGGACCAGTTCGGCGATCGGTGTGTCGGCGGGCAGGTTGGACAGCCAGTAGTCGGTGGGTGTTTCGGCTCCGGCAGGCCATTCGAGCAGCAGTGTGACTTCGGGCAGGACACCGTCCCAGCAGCGGTATCGCGTGGTGGCGGCGGCCTGGGCCAGGCGGCGGGCCCGGACCCCGGCCGGCCGCACCCGAAGGGCCAGGAAGCGTGAGCGCATCGGCCCGCGGGAGCCTTCACGCCAGGTCACCTCGGTGAACGCCTGCCGCCCATGGCCGACCGCGGTCACGTCCGCTGGAGTGGTGTATCGACGGCCTCTCGGCGATCTTGCTCTTGACGCTATGCGGTGAGTTCGGTGGGCAGGACCGTCTCGTGGTTTTCTGACTCGATCGGGTGGTGGGCCTTGGCCAGCAGTTCGCGGCTCATGTAGCGGCGAGCTTCGGTCCATTCGTCGTTCTGTTCGGCCAGGACGGCGCCGACCAGGCGGATCAGGGCGGCGCGGTCAGGGAAGATCCCGACGACGTCGGTGCGGCGGCGGATCTCCTTGTTCAACCGCTCCTGGGGGTTGTTGGACCAGATCTGCCGCCAGATCTCACGCGGGAACGCGGTGAACGCCAGCAGATCGTGTTGGGCGGTGTCGAGGTGGTCGGCGGCCTTGGGGAACTTGGACTCCAGCGCGTCCAGGACGTGCCGCATCTGGGCCCGGACGGCGTCGGCGTCGGGCTGCTCGAACACCGTCCGCAGCAGGGTCGCCACCCAGGGCTGGGCAGATTTCGGGACCTGAGAGAGCAGATTCCTTGCGTAGTGAAGCCGTAAGGAATCAACCTATTGCTTCGGGGGCCTCGGCTCGTTGGCCTGGTATGGCGATCCCAGAGGCAATTCTGTCCCAACTCCGCTGCCGCTTTGCGGTGTTGCTGCCCCATCTGAACGAGCGGCAGCGGCGTCTGGCGGTCGCGGCTGAGGCGAGGCTGCTCGGCCATGGCGGAGTGCGAGCCGCCGCCCGGGCGGCTGGGATCAGCGAGACCACCGTGCGCCGGGGCGTCGGCGAGCTGGAGTCCGGCGCCGGGCCACTGCCCGGCGGGCGGACTCGCGCCGCGGGTGGAGGCCGCAGGCGCGCCGAAACGGTCGCTCCAGGCCTGGTCGACGCGCTGATGGCCCTGGTCGAGCCCGATGAACGCGGGGACCCGGAATCCCCGCTGCGCTGGACGACGAAGTCGCTGCGGCACCTGGCCGAGGAACTGTGCCGGCAGGGCCATCGGGTCTCGGCGCCGACCGTGGGTCGGCTGCTCAAGCAGGCCGGCTTCAGCCTGCAGGGCAACGCCAAGACCCTCGAAGGCACTCAGCACCCCGACCGCGACGCGAAGTTCCGCTACCTGAACGAGCAGGTCAAGCAGCACCAGGCTGCGGGCGAGCCGGTGATCAGCGTGGACACCAAGAAGCGCGAGCAGATCGGCCGCCTGCCCATGGCCGGACGCGAGTGGCGCCCCAAGGGCGACCCGGTCCAGGTCGAGGACCACCACTTCTTCTTCAGCGGACCGGACGTCGAGCAAGCCATCCCCTACGGAATCTACGACATCGCCCGCAACACCGGCTGGGTCAACGTCGGCGTCGACCACGACACCGCCACCTTCGCTGTCGAGTCGATCCGCCGCTGGTGGAAGACTCGCGGGCAGACCGACTACCCGACCGCGACCCGGGGCTGCTGATCACCGCGGACGCCGGCGGATCCAATGGATACCGCTACCGCGTCTGGAAGAGCGAGCTGGCCGCGCTGGCCGCCGAGACCCGCCTTGCGATCACGGTCTGCCACTTCCCGCCAAGCACGTCGAAGTGGAACAAGATCGAGCACCGGCTTTTCTCCCACATCACCCACAACTGGCGCGGAAGGCCGCTGACCAGCCACGACGTCGTACTGCAGACAATCGCAGCCACCCGCACCCGCACCGGACTCACGGTGGAGGCCCACCTGGACACCGGTGACTACCCCACCGGCATCGCGATCAGCAAGGAGCGCTTCGCCGCCCTGCCCTTGGTCAAGCACGAGACCCACGGGCAGTGGAATTACACCCTGCTGCCCGGCCCCGCCGCGCCGACGGACCTGCCTGTCAGCGGCGAAGCGTACGGCGTCGCCGAACGACGCCGATCTCTCCTGTCTCGCCTGGCCGATCCACGACTGACCGGCATGGACAATACGGAACTCGCCGAACCATGCACCGAGTTGGCGCCGCTCCAGGCCGCACGGGCCCAGGAACGCCACAGCGAGCAACGCGGCGGACGCGCCCGACGGGCCACTGGAAAACAGCGGGCCAAGCCGCTGTTCGATGATGCGACCCGGGTCATGCTGACTCTCCTCTACCAACGGCAGGTCTGCTCGATGAAACTGCTGGCGGACATGCTCGAGGTGACTCCCGGATGCATCGGCCAACTCGTCGCCGAGACCCGGCGGGTGCTGGAGGACCACCGTCACCAGCCCGGATACGCCTCGACCCGCTTCACCACCGCGACCCAACTGCTGGCCTTCCTCGACACGGCAGAGGCACCTCGACGCACCTCGATCATGTCGATCCTGTCCCATCCGAGGCTGACCGGCATGTCACGCGAGGACCTGGGCTCGCTCGCCCGCCGACTCGCCCCGCGCCAGCTCGCTCAGACCGAACGAGCCTCCTACCAGCGCCGGGGCGCCGATCGCCAGCCCGGCAGCCGCGGCGGGGTCTTCCCAAAGAAGATCGGCGACGAAGAGCGCGTCGTCCTCGCACTCCTCTACCTGCGCAGGCTGTGCACCATGGATGTCCTCACCGAGGCGCTGGGCGACGTGAGCAGGTCCTCGATCGGCAACACGATCCGCGAAGTCCGCCCTCTGCTCGCCGAAGCCGGACTCCTCCCAGCCCCGGCTGGCACCCGCTACCGCTCCGCGGCCGCCCTCCTCGCCGCAGGACGAAGCGAAGACGACACACCGACAGGTTGATTCCTTACGGCTTCAGTGGGTGCGGCAGCGCTGCCAGGACGCTCCGGGCAGGACGGCTCCGATCGCGGCCACCAGGCCGGTATGGGCGTCGGAGACAACGAGCTGGACGCCGCCCAGGCCGCGGGCGGTCAACGACCGAAGGAACGCCAGCCAGCCGGCGCCGTCCTCGGCGGTGGCGACGTCGATGCCGAGGATCTCACGGTGCCCGTCGGCGTTGACACCGACCGCTACCAGCGCATGGACATTGATGATCCGGCCGTCCTCGCGGACCTTCTGGGTCAGGGCGTCGACCCAGACAAACGCATAAGGTCCGCCGTCCAGCGGACGGTTCCGGAACGCGGCCACCTGCTCGTCCAGATGCTTGGCCATCGCGCTGACCTGCGACTTCGACAGCTGAGTAACGCCGAGGGACTGCGCGAGTTTCTCCACCCGCCGAGTAGAGACACCCAGGAGGTAGGCGGTGGCGACCACGCTGATGAGGGCCTGTTCGGCCCGGCGGCGACGTTCCAGCAGCCAGGCCGGGAAGTAGCTTCCCTGCCGCAGCTTGGGGATCGCGAGTTCGACGGTCCCAACCCGGGTGTCCCACTCCCGCGGGCGGTACCCGTTGCGGTGGTTGACGCGTTCGTCGCTGGCCTGCCCGTACTCCGCGTTGCACATCGCGTCGGCCTCCGCCGACATCAACGCGTCGGTGAACGTCTTGACCATCGAGCGCAGCAGATCCGGACTCGCCGAGGCCAGGTTGTCCTCGCTCAGGGCGTGCAGAGGCAGACTGTCAGGT